>PDSF01000049.1 GCA_002748355.1 Planctomycetota bacterium
CAGGGCGCAGGCGCAGCTGAGCCCATTGGCAGCGTTGCGCTGGGGTGCGAGGACGCAACGCGGCGAGCCGCAAGCCGTGGTGGCAGAAGCGCAAGTAGCGATCCGCTCACCCTGGAGGGTGTGCCCGGTGAACAGCACCGCGTGCCCCCCCCCGACTTGTTGTGAGCGTTGCTTGACGCCCACCTGGTTTCTGAGCGCCTATTGCGGACGCTGCAGATATGAAACGTAGCTTTGAAGAAATGAGGGCGATCCTGGCCATCCGAAATCGGATGAGCCTGAGCTGGTCGGAGCTTTCGTAAGCGAACTGGCGTGAACAGATCGACGCTTGCTTGCTGGGGCCGGAAGCTGCGCTCTGGAGAACCGTCTCGACCGTCTTTTGCTGAAGTCGAGCTACCGCCTGAGCCCGAGTCCTCCGTCTCCACCCTTCTGCTCCGTCTCGGCGACGTCGAGATCGAACTGCTGCCAGGCTAGGGCAGAGAACTCCTGGCCTGGGCGCTGGGCTTCCTTCGGCCGTGATCTGATACCGAAAGTTACACACTGGAAAGCCAAGGGGGCGTCAAGCAACGCTTACCTTTTCTTCGAGGGCCTCAGGACCTTTATCGGCGAGGGTCATCGGGAATCAGTTTTCGGGCCCGATGGGAAGGGAAGCGGCTCCCGTTTCTTGAGAGCATTTCCCTTCGCATCGTCGTACGCATATTGGAACGCCTGCTGGTGGTCCCGGGTCGATTGACAAGGTATTGGGGTAAGGGGCGTGGCATGCTGTCCGCATGCCTAGGCCCTGGATCTCCTCTCTCTTTCTGCTCGGCTGCGCTGCGATCCTTCCTGCCCAGTCTGAGCCGCCCATTCACTCCGAAGCTGGGATGGAGGCCCTCCTTGCCGAGCACGGTGCGACCGAGAGTCTGCGTCGTCTGGAGAAGGACTATCTCCGCTACGCCGAGAAGGTCTCGGGGCAGGGATATCTTGCGCGGACCAAAGAGCTCTTCGCCAAGCCGCTGCGCGGCCTCGGCTTCGCCGAGAGTTTGACGGCGGAGCTGAGGCAGCACGCCGACGAGGGCAAGGAGCTTGGACTCCTCGCTGGCGCTGCGGATCTCCTTGGGGCCGAGTTTGAGCCGGCCGACTTCGTTGCTCCCAAGACGCTGGCCGACTTGATTCCCTACCTCGAAGAGACCGCCGCGATCGTTGAGGCGGCCTTCGCCGCTATTCCCGAGGCGGAGCATGAACAACTCGTCGTCGCGACGAAGCAGCTCCTCGACGATTTCGTCAAGCACATCTACGTGCACCAGCGTCCGTCCAATAAGGACGTGTGGCAGCATGTGCAGCGCATCGCTTGGAGGAAGCTCTTCCAGGCTCAGCTGCGCCTGCTGGCGCTGCGCCAGCCAGCTGTGCGCAATGCGCTGCGCCGGGATGCGATCAAGCACAAGATGCGGGATCCCAAGGTTCCCGGTGTCAGCGGCAGCCTGCTTTGGGCGCAGAAGAGCAAGGCTGGCTACGTCGTCGTGGGCGGCGCCAGCAAGACGGTCTATTCCGGACCGCTGGCCTTCGCCTTAGACCTCGGCGGTGATGACCAGTGGTCGGCCGCGGCTACCCGGAGCGGCCCGAAGCAGCGCATCAACGTCACCCTCGATCTGAGCGGCAACGACCTCTACTTGGGCGAAGAGCACTTTGCCCAGGGCTGTGGCCTCTACGGCTGCTCCCTGCTCTTCGATCTCGCAGGCAGCGACCGCTACATCGCCACCCGCGCGGCGCAGGGCTGCAGCGTCGCAGGCATTGGCATGCTCATCGACGCGGCCGGCGACGACGCCTACGAGGGCGACGCTTATCTCGGTGGCGCCGGGCTCTTTGGCTACGGCCTGCTGCTCGATCGTGCCGGCAACGACGAGCAAAGGGCCAAGCTCGCCAGCTTCGGTTTCGCCTGGCCCCTATCTGTTGGCCAGCTCGTCGATCTCAGGGGGAATGACAAGCGCACGGCTACCGGCGGCTATGGCTCCAGCTACGGAACCAAGGGCGCCTTTAATGGCCTCTCGCATGGGGTGTCCATCGGCTTCCGCACGCTGGCGAATGGCGGCTTCGGCATCGTCGTCGACGGTGGCGGCAATGACGAGGTCAGGGTGGGGGAGTTTGGCTTCGGTTGCGGTTACTTCTTTGGCTGCGGCATTGTTCGCGACTTTGGTGGTCATGACCTGGTCGAGGCTTCGCGCTACGGCATCGCCACCGGCGCCCACTTCGGGCTCGGTTTCGTTATCGATGACGGCGGTGATGACGTTTGGAAGAACAGCAGTGCCGCCTCCCTTGCTGGCAACTGGGACCTGAGCGTCGCCGGCTTCCTCGACCGCGCCGGCAACGATCGATACGAGACCAAGGGGCTCTCGCTCGGCTGCGCGACGATTAGCTCCGTGGCGACCTTCTTCGACCTTGGTGGCAGGGACAGCTACCAGCAGAGTGGCGGGCGCAGCTTCGGTCGTGCCGGGCATCCGCAGGACGCCGACCGCAAGCATCAGTCCGTGGCCATCTTTGTCGACGATGGTGGCAAGCAGGATCGCTACCCCCAGCTCAAGCTCGCGAAGGAGATCGGCAACAAGCTGACCCGGAGCTGGAGTATCGAGCAGAAAGCGACACAGGGCGACAAGGCCAAGCGCCTCGCCGGCCGCGGCGTCTTCCTCGACCGATGAGCGCTGTTTCTGGCAAGGTGCCCAGCATGAGGATGCTCCAGCACTGAAGGACCGGCACCTAGTGCGAACTCGACATGTCGCTGCCGAGTTGGGGCGTTTCCCTCGAGCGGTAGACGCGCTGCTCATCCTCGCCGGGATGGTCATCGGCTTCACCGGGCCCCTCGCTTGGGGCGCCGTGCTCGCCGGTGCTGGAGCTGCCGGTCTGGGCTCGCACAGGGCTAGGAATGGAAGTCCCTCATGCTGGTGGAGCGAGGCGATTGCTCTCGTGCTGCTGTGGGGCGTGAGCTGGCTGATAGGGGGTGAGCGGCAGTGCTCACCAGAGACTGGCTGCGACCGACGGATGCGGAGCTTCGTCTGCGACGCTTCGAGTACGAGGACTTCCGGGATTGGCTGAGCTGAGCTGCTTCTGCCGCTACGCTGGGACGCTTTTCGCCGCGTTGCGGTGTGGAGGTGAACAGGTGGATAAGGCGAATCCCGTTTCGAAGCTCTTCAATCAGGCGAAGAGTCGTTTCGATCTGACCGAGGAGGCCGATCGCCAGAGCTTGGCGGATTTGACAGAGGCCATGCTCGCGCTTCCTGGGGCGTTATTGAGCGAAGTGCAGCAAGCGGCTCGCGAAGAGAGCGCGCCCCTTGAGTTCAGGATCGCCGCGAAGCTTGCGGAGTCGCGGCGGGCGATGCTCCGCATCGACCAGCCGCTGCGTGTTGGCGTTGTCTTTGCGATGTGGGGCGAGCAGCGGCGACTGCTGCCCAAGAGCGATGACAATTCCAATGGCGAGGATTCTCTTCGGGTCAAGCTCGAACAACTGGATTGGGTGTGCTCTGGGACTCCGGTGGATTGGACGCTCTACGCAGTCGATGACGGCTGTCCGCACTGCAGCGGGAAGATTGCTGCCGAGATCGCTGCGGAGCACGTCCTCGGATCGCGGGCCCGGATCCTGCACCTGGCTGAGCACCTGCCGGCCAAGGAAGGAGCGCTGCGGGCTCTGGCTAGTGCCGAAGACAGTCGGAAGGGGGGAGCGGTGCTTCTTGGGGCGCAGCAGGCTTTGGCTGATGCCGTGGACGTGCTCGTCTATACCGATGCCGATAACTCCGTGCATCTTGGACAGCTGGGGCTCCTGCTTGAACCGTATGTTTCGCGAGGCATCAAGGTGGTGCTCGGCAACCGCAAGCATCCCGATGCGGTGCTGGTCAAGCAGGAGGGGCGCTGGGGTATCGGCATCAAGGTGCTTCGGCACATGCAGCGCATGCTTGGCTGTGAGATTTTCTCGCGGGGCATCCTGGATACACAGGCTGCCTTCAAGCTGTATTCACGTGAAGTCCTAGAGAGAATCCTCGCAAAGCCCACTGTCTTTGACTTCTCCTTCGATACCGATTGGATCCTCGCAGCAATCGCCGAGGACGAGCCCTTCGAAACGGTGCCCTTCGCGTTCATCGATTCGTTTGCGGAATCCGCTTCGATCACGCAGGGGCCGATGACCACTTGGGAGACCTTATTGCGGGGGCTGCTGCGGGCACTGCGTGAGCGGGGTGTGGCTCATAACGAGGCGATGGGCCGCGTGCTCGACGAGGAGATTCACAGCGCGGCGGATCTCGAGGCACTGATTCATCATCTGCCGCGGGAACTCGAAGAGGCCGATCCCGCTCAGCTGGGTGATCCCGCTGTGATGTCCCCCGAAGCTCTGCAGGCTTGGATTGGGCAGCGCAAACTCGAAGCTCTTTCCTAAGAGGATACTCCACCGTTCTCCGGAAGGGTGTCTTCCCCCTAAGAATCGAATCCCAAAACCACGAGACCATGGCAATCCTCCAACTTGCGAGCTTGTTCAGCCTCTTCGCGGCTTTACTCGCCTGCACGCGGAGTAAGAAGCTGTCGATCGTCTTCTCGGGTTTGCTGGCGCTGCTGCTGGCCATGCAATGTCTGGCTGTGCTCCTGCTTGGCGAAGTGGCCGACTATCGCTTCTACTTCCACCTGCAGTACCCAGGGGATGCTCTCTCGGTCGTCGGCTCTTTCGTCTTCGAGGGAGTGCTGAGCGCCAGCGCGCTGCTGATCGGCTGGGCAGCGTTGCACCTTGCGGGGCGTATGCTCCGCAGGCTCCGCAAGCGGGTCTATGTGCTTCCGATCCTGTCCCTTGTTAGTGTCGGCTTCATGCTCCAGGGCGGCGGCATCCTGAGCCAGCTCTGGATCACCTGGCGCATCCAGACCGCCGAGACAGTGACGATCGCGGCAGCCCTGGCACGGCTCGGCATCGACCCCGACGACTACGTGCTCCCGGACAGTATCGAGGCGCAGCCGGGCAAGAACCTCATCGTCCTCTCCTTGGAGTCCTTCGAACGCGGTTACCTACTCCCGCCCTTGGAGCATCTGACCCCGCAGTTGCGTGCGATCCGGGCCAAAGGCCGCTACTGCGACCTGGAGTCTTGTCCTGGAGGCGGCTTCACGGTGGCTTCGCTCTACCTGGCCATGACCGGTGTGCCTGCGTTCTTTGGCAGGGGGCCGCTGACGAACTTTAAGGAGACCAAGGACTGTCGCCTCACGACCGTCCCGGACATCCTGCGCAGGGCGGGATACACGGTTGATTACCTGAGTGGGCTTGCGGAGTTTGCGGGCACCGGTGACCTGGCGACCGCCCTGGGTTTCGACGTTCACAAGGGGAGGGGGGCTCGTGCCGGGAACGCGCAGAGTTGGGGCCTGCACGACAAGGATCTCTTCGAGCAACTCCGTGGGCTTGTCGACGAGCGCGCGCGGTCGGGCAAGCCGTTCTGCATCGTTGCCTCGACGATCTCCACGCACTTCCCTGATGGCGTCTACGACGAGAGGATGCGCGGCCGACTCCCTGAGCAAGCCAACCATCTAGAGTTCATGGCCTCGGCTGTGGATCACTGGATCGGCCAGCTGCTCAGGCAGCTCGACTCGATGGGCCTCGGGAAGGACACTGCCCTCGTGATCTTCCCTGACCACCAGTTCATGGGAAGTCGCAACGCCACGATCCAGAAAATGCGGGAGCGTGGCCTATTCGTCCTGAGCAACGCCGCTGACATGGAACGCGCTACCAGCCCTAGGCGTCGCCTTAGTCAACTGGATCTCCCGTCTCTCATCCTGGCCAGCGCCGGCGTCAAGCACAACGCACGCTTCCTCGTGGATCTGATCCCCCAGGAGGATCCTGTGCAGTTCGTGCGGGACCACGTAACAGAGATTAGCTCTCTCAATAAGGCTGCCGTTACCAGGCTCAGCTGTGAGGGGGGGATCGTAATCCGCAGGGACCGGCACCGAGGCCTCCTCCTGCAGAATCCCTCGGGAGCGACCCTCCTCAAGCTGGAGGAGCCGAGCGAGGATCGTTTCCAGCACATCGTCTTCGACAGGCTTATGTGCGTGCGCTCGGCCCGACTGGAGCAGGATCCAAAGCTCTTTGGGGCAGGCGAGGGCGAGGGGCCGCAGCTGGCAGAGTCGCTTAGGTTTGCTGAGCTCAAGATCTCCAGGGTCAATGGTGTCCTCCACGCAGTGTTCCGGCGCGGCGCAGGTCTCCTGATCGAGGGCAAGGGCGAGCTGATCCGATTCAGCCGTGAAGAGCTGAGCGTCGACGAGACCCAGCAGCCCGAGTTACCGGACCATTCGATACCCTCAAGGGCACGCTTTCCCTGTGATACCGCCTTACCCAAGCCCTGCCCCATGCTCGTAGGTACGAGTGGCGGCCGCCCAAAGCTCGGCAATCGGGAGTTCCGCTTGACCTTGGACCAGGCGCCCAAGCCCGCTGCTTACAAGCCTGTTCCCTTCCTCATTCTGGGGTTCGGAGCTGGATACAGGGAGGGCCTAGCCATTGGCATGCCGTGCAAGGAGAGGATCCTCCTTTATCCTCGTCTCGAGAACCTACTCGTCCTCACTCCGGTGCCCGCCAACGAGCAGAAGAAGGGCCCCTGTGGCCTGCACGTCTCTGTGCCCTTCCCCCTGCCCGAGGATCCCAGGCTGCGTGGCCTCAGGCTCACGGTGCAGTGGGCCGTCCTCAATCTGAGACAGTCGTCTCCGTCAGGCTGGGTTATGAGCGCCTCCAAGGAGTGCCGCATCAAGATCGAGGGCTAAGAGTCTGCGCCACATTCACCACCGGGCAGATAGAGCGAGCTTTCCGAAGAAGGAGCTGCTTTGGCGGGCTTGCGGGGGGCTAGCGCTCCAGAGGCGCCTCTCTCCCGCGGTCTCAGCCAGAGCTCCGCGGCGACGCCCGTGGCCTCGGCTCGAAATCAATCCGAGCTGGTGCCCCAGAATCCCGCTCCGGAAGACGATGGGAGCCATTCTGGAGAACTGCGGCACAAGCTTCTAGGCCAGGTGTTTCCAAGCACGAGGCCTCGGCGATGCTGGGTGCACAAGACGGGCAAGATCCTCAGCAAGATGTTGGGGCACAAACAGGCTTCAGCAGAGAGCCAGGTGCGGGACATCTGGATGGTTGAGATCCGAGAGGATGCTCGCAAAGCCTTCGACTTCTTCGTGGGCAGCTACAGCGTGAAAAACCCCAAAGCTGTGAATCGCGAACTCTTAGTCTTCCACGACTTCCCCGCCGAGCACTGGAGGCAGGCCCGGACGACGAACCCGATCGAGTCGATGCTTGAGGGCCGTGAGCCTCCGGCATCGTCGCATGAAGGGCTCCGGGAGCAGGAGCGCCTGCCTCGGAACGGTCTTCAAGCTCTCCGAAGCCACGGCCAAGAGCTTCCGGTTTTGAACTCCGGCTTGTGCCATCACTTTGAATTAGCGCGGTTCGCTGCTTGCGATTCGGGTCCGCAGGTTATTGGTGAGCGCTTCGATGTTTGGTGGCCGAAGTAGGCTGGTGTGGTCCCCTTCGGTGAGTACGATTTCCAAGTGATCGCCAATCAGCGCTTTCCAGCCGTAGTCGTGCTCGAAGTGGAGAGAATTACTGCCCCAGTTGTTTTCGTCTGTTGCCCGGCACAGGTAGACGGGGAGCTGCGGTGCACGGTAGCTCCGGGCCCACTTGGGGAGTTCCTGGCTGATCATGTCGAGGAAGATGCCTTGCTTTTCGCTGTCGCGGGTCGCGACCGCTTTGTCAGCTGCTTTCCTGGTCCGCAGTTGTCGTAGTAAGGCGAGTGGAGCTTTGCAGAGATACTTCCACCACTTCTTGCGGTAGCCGTTGGGGAGGATCGTATCGAAGAGCACCACACGTTCTACGATGTAGCCTTGCTCGCTCATGAGGCGGGCGACTTCCATCGCGATGATGCCGCCTAGGGATAGCCCTGCCAGCTGCAGCCTGCGTCCGGGAATTTCGCGCTGCAAGATGTCGACATAGGCCTTTGCGAGTCGGTCAATGGCGCTGCTCTGGAGGGTGTCGAGCTTGTCGGAGAGTACGTTTTCCTCCGCAGTATAGACACCGAAGACCGGCTGTTCCTCGCCCAGGCTTGCCGCGAAGTGAAGGTAGACTCCGACGCCGAGTAAGCAGTAGACGGGAGCTCCGTCGCCGAGGTGCTGGAGTGGGACCACTGCCGAACTCTTCTTCTTGGCGCCAGCGGCGATGTGCTCCGAGACACCGGCGATCGTTGGGTTGCCTAAGAAGGCGCCCAGGTCAATCAAGGTGCCCGTCGCCTCTTCGAACTCCGAAATGCTGCGGATGGCTAGTAGGGAGTCTCCGCCGAGTTCGAAGAAGTTGTCGAGGAGGTCGACGCTTGGGACCTTGAGTAGGCGCTTCCAGATGGCAGCCAGTAGGTAGGCAGAGTGCCCGGCTGCTTTCGGGAGATCCCGGAGTTCGCTATCGCTGGGCTTTGCCTGGGGGGCATTGTTGGGGCTGGGCCTTGCTGCCGAAGCCTGTGGCGCGGTGGAGCACAAGGATGCGAGCAGGCGGCTGGGGTCTTGGACGGCGTTCGTCAGGACCTCGAGCATGCCGTTCCGGAGCCACTCGATCGTTGACATGTGGAAGGTGTCGCTGTTGAAGGTCAGTCCACCGAGTAAGCCGTCGATGCCTTCCATGAACCAGAGCCCGAGGTCTTCGGTGGCGCCGTCCTGGGATAGGTGCACGGCCTCGTGGTGGAGTTTGCCCCAGCGGCGCACTCGCTCTCGGGTGTCTTGGAAGGAGAACAGCGCATGGTAGAGGGTGGTCTTCTGTTGGTCCTCGCGCAAGGCGACGTCCTCGAGCATAACGTTCGAATGGTCGAGCCCGGCGGTGGCGGTTTCCCGGACCTGCTGGAGGAGGTCTAGGAAGCTGTCGTCAGCTGCGATGGTGAAAGGCAGCGGCAGGAGGCTATTGCAGCAGCCCATCAGGCTCTCGGAACCCGGCGCCTCGCGGCCGCGCAGTGGAGTTGCTATGAGCAGTCGCTGGTAACTGGAGTAGTCGTAGAGAAGTGTCGTGTAGGCGGCCAGCAGCACGTGAAACATGGTGCAGCTGTTTGCGCTCGCGAATTCATGAAGGGCCTTGGTCTGTTCAGGCCCAATCGAGATCCACTCCGTGGAACCGCTTCCGGACATGGCGGATGTCCGGTCCTGGTCCATTGGCAGTGGCGATACTGCGCCGAAGTCCTCAAGGCGCGAGCGCCAGGCGGCACTTTCGGCACGCAGCTCGGGACTTGCCTGCACCTTGCAGTGCCAGCTGGTGAAGTCGCCGTAGCTGTACGGCAGCGCCGGCAGCTGGTGCTCTCGACCCTCGCTGTATGCCGCATAGATGGCCGCCATCTCTTGGTAAAAGACGTCGAGCGACCAGCCGTCCCAGATGATGTGGTGAGGCATGAAGAACAGCAGGTGCTCATCTGCTGCGAGCCGGTAGAGCTTGGCTACGAACAGTGGTCCCTGAGCGAGGTCAAAGGGACGCGCGATCGCGTCCTTCAGCTTCTGATTCAGGGTGACGCTGCGGGCTGGCTCGGGCAGCGACGAGAGGTCCTCCAGGCTCAATAGTTCGCCGCTGGCACTTGGGTGCACGACCATCTCCAGCACGCCGGCTACCCGCTCAAAAACGGTGCGAAGTGCAGCCTGCCGCTGGACGACCTCCCGCAGTGCCCGCTGCATTGCCTCCAGGTCGAATGGGCCGCGGAGTCGGTGTCCGGAAGGCTGGTTGTAGTGCGGCTGTCCCTTCAGCATCTGCTGCATGTACCAGATGCGGTCCTGGAGCTTGGTCACTGGAGCGCGGGCTTGCTCTGGACGGCGCTCTACCGGGATCGACGCGACCTTGTTCGAGCTTGCCTCGTGCAAAGTGAGGCTCAGCGCCTGCGGCGTTGGCGATTCGAAGACGCTCCTCATGGTCAATGAGCTATTCATGGCCCGGTTCAGCTCGGTGACCAAACGCGCCGCTAGCAGTGAGTGCCCGCCTGCTGCAAAGAAGTCGACGTTCGCACCGAGGGGACCGGTTCCCAATAGCTTGCCCATCAGCTCTGCGACGAGTTGCGCCTCGTCCGAGAGTGCTGCGGCGTCGCCGCCCGCGTTTAGGTCCACGACGGGGGTTGAGGATGCGGAGCGCAGCGTGTTCCGGTCGAGCTTGCCATTTGGCAGCCGCGGGAGTCGGTCTCTTTGCACGACCTCGTGCGGCAGCATGTAGCGTGGCAGGGACACCTTCAGGTGCTGGATGATCTCGTCAGAACTGAGATCTTTGCTCGCTGCGATGTGTGCGACTAGCCGCTGCCCTTGGGCCTGATCTCCGGCAACGACGACAGCAGCTTCTGCTACGTCCGGGTGGGATAACAGCATCGACTCGATCTCGCCGAGCTCGATGCGGTAGCCTCGGAGCTTGACTTGATCGTCAGATCGGCCGAGGTACTCCAGGCTGCCGTCGGGGCGTAGCCGACCAAGGTCGCCAGTCCGGTAGTAGCGGCCGTGCACTAGGTGATCGACGAAGCGCTCGGCTGTCAGCTGGGCACGATTGTGGTAGCCCAGGGCAAGGCCTGCTCCAGAAATGCAGATTTCTCCGGGGAATCCCGCTGGCAACGAGTTGCCGGCCTTATCCAGGATGAGGATCTGGGTCTGATCGATGGGCGTTCCCACGCGGGCCGCGGTCTCCGCTTCCGAGACCTCGGCGACGGTGGACCAGATGGTGGTTTCGGTGGGGCCGTAGAGGTTCCAGAGCGAGGCGACTCGCGGCAGCAGGTCGGCGGCCAGACTTTCGGGAAGGCGCTCTCCGGTGCACAGCGCCCGTAAGGAGCTATTGCCCGTCCAGCCGAAGTCGAGGAGCATCCTCCAGGTCGCGGGCGTGGATTGCAGGACGGTGATCTCGTGCTCGCGAAGCAGTCGGTCGAGTGCCGCAGGGTCTTCTGCTTCTACGCTCGTGGCGACTACGAGCCGTGCACCGTTGACCAGCGGTCCGAGCAGCTCATGCATCGAGATGTCGAAGGAGATCGTGGTGATGGCCAGCAGCGCGTCGTCCGGCCGTAGGCCCGGTCGCTTCCCGATGCTTCGTAGAAGGTTGTCCAGTGCCCGGTGCGGGATTCGGACGCCTTTGGGTGTTCCGGTCGAGCCAGATGTGTAGATCAGGAAGGCTACCTGTTCGGCTGCGATCTCTGGTAGCTCTACTGGCGTTGCCGTTGCACTCGAGGCGATGCAGACGATTCCTTCGGTCAGAGCTTCTTCACTGAGTTCGTCTCCGTCGACGATGGCTACAGTGCGAGAATCCTCCAACATGAAACGCAGGCGAGACGGGGGGAAGCTGGGGTCGAGCGGGAGATGGGCCGCTCCGGCGAGGTGTATCGCGGTGATGCTGACGAGGAGCTGCGGGCTTCGCGGGGTGGCTACCCCGACGATGTCGCCTGGCTGGATACCCACTCGTAGGAGTTCGGCTGCGAGGCCGCGCGCTCGCGACAGCAGCTCTCGGTAGCTCAGTTGCTCGCCGTTACCTTCGACTGCGATTTTGTCCGGAGTCTCCGAGGCGTGGGCGAGCAAGCCCGTCAGCCACGTGCCGAGCGGCTTCTCTGCGGCGTGTCCTGCCCGCTCCTTCTCATTCGGTGCCGGTTCCGGACACAAGCGGAGTGCCGCGATCGCGTCGGTCGGGTGCTCAGCTGCCGCCAGGAGCAACTGCTCAAGGCCCTGCAACCAAGCGTCAATGATGGCCCGGTCGAACAGCGCATGTTGGAAGGTGGCTTCGATGGTCATGCCATCACTGTCTGGCGCCACGTTTAGGAATAGTTCGAATGCGTCGGCGGCGCGTGGTACAGCACGAACGGTGCCTACAGCGTTGCCGATTCGGACTTCCTCTAGGGCTTGGTCGACGTTGACGACCACTGGAACCAGAGGCACCCGCGCCGGGTCGCCACTGAGCCCCAGGTCTCGAACCAGTTCTCCGAATCCGAAATCGTAGTGCTCGGTCGCGTCTAGAATCGCTGAACGAGCGTCGGTCACCAGGTGCGAGAAGGGGGCGGTGCTGTCGATGGAAAGGCGGAGAGGGAGCAGCTGGACGCAGTGGCCGACGAGCTGTGGGCGGTTTTCGATCCCCTGGCGTGCCACAGGCATGCCGATCGTTAGGTCGCTGTGCTCGGTCAAGCGGTAGAGCAAGGTGGCTACGCCTGCGATAAGGACAGAGACCGTGCTCGATCGCGTTTGGGAAGCCAGAGCCTCGATTCGCGAGAGTTGTTTGGCGTCGAAGCGATGGGAGGTGAAGCCCGCCTGGAAGCTTCGAGTCGCGTTGCGTGCGCGATCGGTTGGCAGTTCAAGTGGGGCCGGAGGTGGATCACCGAGCGTAGCGCGCCACCACGACGCCGAGTCGGACACGGTTTCGGATGCTTGCCGTTCTTCCGCGTAGTCGGCAAACGATGGCGCTGCTGGGAGAATGCTCTCGTCCTCACGTTCGTAGAACTTCTGCAGTTCTTCGAGGATGACATGGAAGGACCAGCCATCACAAACCGCGTGGTGTGCCAGCAGCAGTAACTGCGCGTGATCGGCATCTATGTCGATCCAGAACGCCCGGAATAGTGGGCCGTGGCTCAGCGACATTGGCGTCTGCATCAGCGTCGTCTGCCACTGCTGCATGGCCTCTCGGCGCAGTTCTCCTGTTTCCCCTGATACTTCGATGCGCTCTAAGGCGATAGCTGCGAGATCATTGATGCATTGCTTGTCGAGGTCTGCAGAGAAGGTCGTTCGCAGTGCGTCGTGTCGCGCGACCACCTGCTGCAGTGCTCGCTCTAGCCGCTCGGGGTCCACCGAACCCAGCAGAGAGATGACTACGGCCTCGTTGTAGGCGCAGTTGGCGTTGTCGCTGAGTGCGGCTGCTGCCAGGATCTCGCGCTGCTCCTCCGTCGTCGGAGCAAGCTTCGAGATGGGGGCGCCTGCGAATGGGTCGTATTCAGAAGGGGGCATTTCGGTGGGGCCGTTCATCTCAGAGGGGAGGATCTTGCTCCGGAAGCTCGCGGTACCGGCCTGGCTGCTCTTCGTCAGGGACGAACCATGCTACCGTGCCGTCTGGGCGCCGACCTAGCCGCGCTCCTGGAACCGGCGCCGCTGGGCCTTTTTCAGGTGTGGGCGCCGCCTCCGACTGGAGTAGGCCAACCTGCATCAGTTGGCTCACGACCTCGGACAAGGCTTGGACGAAGCTGTCCAGCTCGGCTTCGCTGTGGCTGGTGGTCAGGAAGAAGGGGAAGCCCTCCCAGATGTGGAAACCGCGATGGCGTAAGCCCGCGTAGATCAAACTTGACCACCGTTGGCCGTTTGCCACGCGCATGTAGGCCACAGAGTAGAAGGACTCGACTTGCACCGGTGCATTCAGGCGCTGCATTTCGGCGTTGATCGTTTCCGTCAATCGGGTCATCCGCTGCCCACGCTCGGCCTGAAGCTCCGGCCCCGCTGCACGTAGGCGGCGGAGCACCGCGCGTGTCGCAGCTAGGGCGATGGGGTGGCGGACGAAAGTTCCGGCGAAGAAGGTAACCCCGACTTCAGGGATGCTGTCGTCGCCGAACTGCCACGCCCCGCCGTCCAAAGTGTCGAGGAAGCGATGACTCCCCGCGACGATGCCGATTGGGTAGCCGCCGCCGAGGACCTTGCCGTAGGTGCTCATATCCGCGTCGATGCCGTAGAGGGCGCGGATGCCGCCGGGGTGGGTGCGGAAGCCGGTGACGACTTCGTCGAAGATGAGCGCGCTATCCTGCTCCTTGGTGATGAGGCGCAACTTGTGGAGGAACTCCTTCGGTTGCAGGGACGGCCGCCGGCTCTGCACAGGTTCGACGAGGACGCCCGCGAGCTGAGATCCGAGTTTCTCGATTTGTGCCAAGCTGGCGTCTTCACCGTAGGGGAGGACGATCACTTCGCCGACATGGCTGCGCGGGATCCCAGGGGCGCCCGGCATACCGCGGCCGCCGGGGCCGGGGCGCACGACGACCTGGTCGTTCACGCCGTGGTAGGCACCTTCGAACATGACGACCTTGTCGCGTCCGGTCACGGTGCGGGCGATTCGGAGTGCTGCCATGACGGCTTCGGAGCCGGTATTGGCGAAAGTGATGCGCTCGTTACCTGTCAGTTCGCAGAGTAGCTGTGCGACCTCGCCGGTGAGTGCCGACAGGGGACCGATCTCGATTCCCTTGTCCAGCTGTTCTCGAACGGCCTCAGTAACGAAGTCGGGCGAGTGGCCAAAGAAAACCGAGCCGTAGCCATTGGTGAAGTCTACGTATTCGTTGCCGTCGATATCCCAGAGTCGAGAGCCGCGCGATCGTTCTGTGACGATGGGATAAACAATCTCCTTCCACGCCGGATCGAAGCCTGAGACCACCCGCGGATCCGCCAGTTTTTCGCGGTTTGCCTGCACCGAGGCCTTGGAGCCGGCTGTGCGAGTTGCGTAGTCACGGAAGAAGTCCGCGAGGAAGTCTCGTTGCTCGGGGCTCAAGCCGTCGAGCGTGTCCGTCGACCGCTCGATCTTGGTGCTCGGCCCGGAACGTGACGGCATGCCGCCTTCCGTCGGCTCATCGTTTGGCTGCTCGTTCGGCTCGGGCTCGGGAGAGTCTTCGCTGCTTGTTTCGGTCGAAGCCGCTGTATTCGCGCCTAGCCAGGTGCTCAGCGCCCGAGGTGAGCTGTGCCGCTCCATCAGGTCGCGGAAGGTCACTTCGCATTCGAACTCCCGGCGCAGGGCGATGGCCAGCTGCGTGAGGTCGAGGGAATCGAAGTCCAGCGCTGCCCAAGCTTCGTCGGAGTCCACGCAGAGTTCGATGCCCGAAGCCTGTTCGATAACGTCTCTGAGTCGATCGGGTATATCGGACGGGCTCTTGGAGCTACTGGAAGCTTCGCCAGCGAGGGGATCGTCGCTTTGACTTGCTTCTGTTGGTCGCCGTTCTCCGGGCTCGACCCAGTGTCGGGTCCTGGCGAAGGGATAGGTGGGCAGCGAGATGCGTTGCGCATCCTGGTGCGCCGCTGCGGGCTTCGCGAACTCCACGCCGTGTGCCCAAGCTTTAGCGACGGCTTGCAGTGTCTCAGCGAAGGCATTGCCAAAGCCCGAGTTCGGCAAGGTGGCGATTGGGCTGCGGCTGGCTGCGACCGGGTGGAGCATTGCGAGGGCGCTGAGAGAGCCGCCAGGGCCTACTTCGAGCAAGACGCCGTCGTTGAGGGCGGAGAGACTGTCCAGGGCGTCGGAGAAGCGAATGGGCTCTGAGATGATGCGCGCCCAGTAGCCTGGGTCGGTGGCCTCAACGTCGGTCAACACTTTGCCGAGCGAAGCAGAAATCAGGCGACGACTTGGCGCGCGGAGTTCGAGCTGTTTGATCTCCCCTTCGAGCGCCTCGGCGCAGGCCGACATCAAGGGGGAATGGAAGGGATGGTCTCCGTTCAGAGATTCGACCCGGATACCGGCCTGTTGTAGTTGAGCTACGAGCTTGTCGACAGCGTCTGGGGTGCCGGCTAAGGCGAGTACATCCCGGGCGTGCACAGCCGCGATGCTTACGCCATCGTGGGCGATTTCGTTGAGTTCTGCCTCTGTGCAGTAGGCGGTGACGAGTCGACCCTCTAGGGCCGCTTCGGATTGTGCTCCCAAAGCTAGTAGCAGTTGGATGGCGTCGCGCAGGGAGAAGATGCCGGCGCAGGTGCCAGCTGTGAACTCTCCGAGGCTGCAGCCGAGCAGGGCATCCGCTTGCAGTCCCTGCGCTTCGAGTGAACGCGCGAGCGCGTATTCGAATATGAATAGCGCCGGCTTCGCGATCCGTAGGTCGCGGATATCGGCCTCGGCGCTTGGACACAAAAGTGCGTCCTCGATATTCCCTCCCCCGAGCTCGCGCACGATCGTTAGGCAGCGATCGATCTCGGCGCGGAAGTTCGGGTCGGCTTCATAGAGCGCGGCCGCCATCCCTGCTCGTTCCACACCCAGGCCGGGGAAGGTGAAATACAGCGAGCGGCTGTGTTCTGCGACCTGCTCGGCGCATGCTTGGGGCCACTCGCCAGCGGCCTCGTCCGCCGTGAGCACGAAGGCTGCGCGCTGCGGCAGTTGTTTGCGTCCGGCTCGGAGAGTGAACGCTGCGTTTCGGAGGGTTCCTGGCTCGCCTATTTGCTGCGCGAGCTGCGCACGAGCTGCCGTGATGAGTTCTCCGAGCGCGGCCGGAGTTTTCGCGGAGAAGCAGAGAAGCTCGGCTGCTGTGCCCGTGGTGCTTGCCGTCGAATGTGCTGCGGGTGGCTGCTCTAGGACGACGTGGGCGTTGGTCCCGCCGACGCCGAAGGAGCTGACCCCGGCGCGCCTGGGATAGTCCTGTTCGGGCCATCGTCGTGCGGTCGGCGAGACGTAGAACGGTGTGCGTTCCAGCTGCAGGCGAGGGTTCGGGGTCTGGAAGTGGAGGGTTGCAGGGATCACCCCGTGCTTGACGGCCAGTGCTCCCATAAGGAAGCCCGTGACTCCTGCAGCATGCACTAGGTGGCCGACTCCGCTCTTCACCGAGCCGAGTGCGCAGGCCGTCTCGCAGCCCTCGAAGACCCGGGCGAGTGCCGCGACCTCGATGGGATCTCCCATCGGAGTTGCCGTACCGTGTGTTTCGATGTACCCGATGGTCGAGGGGGAGACCTCTGCGTGCTCGTAGGCGGCGCGCAGGACCTCGGCTTGGCCGCCAAGGCTGGGGGCCGAGAAGCTGACCTTGTCCCCACCGTCGTTATTGACCGCGAAGCCGCGCATGACTGCGTGGATTTGGTCTCCGTCGCGTAGCGCGTCCTCGAGTCGGCGTAAGACGACGACGGCGGCGCCGTCGCTGAAAGTCGTGCCGGTGCCGTCGGCGTCGAAGGGCTTGCAGTGACCGTCACGGGAGAGCATGCCGCCGGCCTCGTAGCGGTAGCCGGCCATGGTAGGCACCGTGATCGAAGCGCCGCCAGCAAGCACGAGGTCGCAGGAACCGTTGAGCAGGGCCTTCGCTGCTTCGACGATGGCGACGAGCGAGGTTGAGCAGGCAGAACTCAAGGTTGCACTAGGGCCGTGGAGGTCGAGCTTGTGCGAAATTCGAGTCGCCAGGAAGTCTGGCTCGTTGGCGAGCGAGGTCGCGAAGTCCCCGAAGCTTTCGACGACGTCTGGCCGGGAGTCCAGGCAGTGGCGCCGGTATCGGTTCCAGTTGGCGCCGAGGTAGATTCCGACGCGGCTGTCGGTGCTGCCGCCGCCGCAGTGCCCGCTATCCTCAAGTGCGGCGTAGGCCAACTCCAGTAGCACCCGCTGTTGCGGATCCATGACCTGGGCTTCCATCGGGCTTATCCCGAAGAATGCCGCGTCGAAGCGGTCGAAGTCGGGCATCACACCGCGGAAGGGGACGTAGGCCGGATCTTGTCGTAGCTCTTCGGGGATCGACGGGTCGAGTTCCTCTGCTGGGATTGCCTTCGCGCCTTCGCGAGCGTTAAGCATGTTTTGCCAGAGTGTGTCGACGTCCCGCGCGCCGGGAAACCGGCCCGCCATCCCCACCAGCGCGATTGCATGCTTCGGCAGCTTCTTGTTGTCGTGGCTCAACTTGATTGTCCCGGTTGTGGTGCAGGAGCTGTGGTGTCGGCTTCGAATTGAACGCCGCGGGAGAGTAATTCTTCGGCTTGTCTGCGCACGGTGACGAACTCGAAAACAAAGGTTGGTTCAAGCTCTCGCCCACAGGCCTGCTCCAGGCAGGTTTGTAGACGCAGCGCATCAATCGACCGGCCGCCGGTTTCGAAGAGCCCTAGGTCTACGCCCGCCGGAGCCTCGCCAAGGACCTCAGACCAGCAACGTAGTACGGTTCGGAGCCCTGGGGATGCCGCAGGAAGCTCGTGACGGGGCGCCTTGCACCAAGGAGACGGCAAGCGGTCGACATCGAGCTTGCCGTTGCTGGTGTGAGGCATCGCTTCGAGCCTCACCCAGTTGTGGGGTAGGAGCTGCTGCGGTAGTCGTTCGGCCGCCAGTTGGCGCGCGCGTGCCAGGGCGAACTCTGGGCAGACAAGGTAGGCGATCAGCCGAAGCCGCTTCGCCGGGTCCTCGCGGCAGATCACCTTGCAGTGTTGCACGTCCGGAGCGGTGGCGATTACGGCTTCGCATTCACTTGGTTCGATGCGGAAGCCTGCGATCTTAACTTGTTCGTCGATGCGTCCGACAAACTCGAAGGCCCCGTCGGGTCGCTCGAAGACAAGGTCTCCGGTCCGGTATGCGCGGACCAGCTCCCCGCTGTCATCTTCCGTTGTTACGAAGCGTTCGTTGTCGCGGTCCGGGGCTCCGAGATAGCCGTGAGCCAGTCCTTGGCCCATGACCAGCAGCTCACCCTCCTCCCCGCGGCCGACCGGCTGCAGCGAGCTATCGACGACGCGCACTGAGGTCCCCCGCAGCGGCCATCCGATCGGGACCCTCTTTTCGTTCTCAGAAAAGCCGCGGGGGATGGGGTAGCAAGTCGTGAAGGTTGTGTTCTCGGTGGGGCCGTAGCCATTGATGAGCTGGGTCTCGGGGAGGGCTGCGAGCGCCCGCCGGACGTGGCTTGGAGATAGCGCCTCGCCACCGACTAGGAGATAGCGGAGGCCTGAGAGGCAGCTGGCGTCATCGTCGATGACGCTGTTGAAGAGCGAGGCTGTCAGCCAGGCGGTATTGATCTGCTGGGATTCGATGATCTGTCGTAGCCCACGCGCGGTCGGCAGATCATGCTCGGGATAGAGGACGCAGCGTCCGCCGTGCAGGAGTGGGCCCCAGAGTTCTAGAACCGACGCGTCGAAGCTCATCGGGGCGGCTTGGAGGAAGCTCAGTTCCGGCCCAAACGGCAGATAGTCCTGCTCGGAGACCAGGCGGAGGATGGCGCGGTGTGGGACGGCGACGGCCTTTGGGGTGCCGGAGGAGCCGGACGTGAACATTGCGTAGGCAAGCTGCTCTCCGCCGGTCCTTGGTGCCGTTTGTGTGGTGCTGCTTGGCCGTGCTTCGATGCGTTGGAGCTGTGGTCTCGGATCAAAGGTCAAGTGGCCGATCGCGCCCGAGATCTCAAGCATCTTGGCTCGACGCGCGGGAGGGTCCTTGGGGCTGATTGGCACGAATGCCGCGCCGAGTTCCCAGAGCGCCAGCATTGCGGTGACCACCTCGGGGTGCCGGTTCGCGACGAGGCCAACGATGTCGCCCCGCTGCACTCCCTCGCTGTCAAGGGTGTGGGCCAGCTGCCCGACCTGGCCTGCGAGGTCTTGATAAGTCCAGGTCCTATAGACGGAGCCGTTTGACCAGGCGAGCGCGACACGAGTACGGTGGAGTGCTGCGGTCTGTTGGAATTCGGCGGCTAGGTGTTGGTCCGGCATAGTCCTGTTGCTTACAGCTGATTTCTGTGCCAACTGTCTATTGCTCTCGACAGTAGTCTTAACCAGCCTTGAAGCTAGCTCGGAGCTGAAGGGGAAGGGACCGTCTTCCGAATGCTAAAAAAGCGGGTAGGAGTAGGGTAGGAGTAGGGTAGCGGTAGAAGGGTGCTTCCTGACGATCTCTGCCATCCGAGGCCATCATGGGGAGATCGATGGAAGCGCTCCGGGGTCCCTAAGTTTGCCCGCGATATTGTATTCCAGCGCGGCAGGTTTCGAGCTGGTTGCTGAGTCGTTGCTCTCGGCCCATTTCGATGAGTATCGCCGGGTTAGCAGAAGACCATTGGGGTGCGCACTTCGCTGGCTTTTTCGACGCCGAAGAGCAGGCCGACGAGGTTTAGGGCGAAGTCGAAGCTCGTTCCTGGGCCGCGGGAGCTGAGGATTTTGGGGTCCAAGGCGACCGAGTCTTCGACGTAAGGGCCGGCGAAGGGTTCGACAATGTCGCGCACGGAGGGGTGGCTGGTCATGGTCTTGCCGGCGCCGACGCCCGCGGCGACGAGGACGATGGGGGCGGCGCAGATAGCGCCGATCCATTTGTCGTCCTGCTCGAAGCGGCGCAGCAGGGCTTTGACCCGCTCGTCGGCGGCGAGTCGTTCGGCGGCGCCGGCGCCACCGGGGAGGACGATGGCGCTGGCGTCCTCGTCGCCGCTGAGCTTGCCATCGACGCCGAGGCGGACGCCGCGGCTTGCTGTCACGAACTCGCCTTGGTCCAGGCCGAGCGCCGCCACCTCGGCGCCAGCGCGGCGAAGGACATCGATCACGATCACAGCTTCCATCTCTTCGACGCCTTCGGCGAGAGGGACGATGACTCGGACGTCGGACATGGCCTCGGATCTCCGCTTGGTGGTGGGGGCAGGCCTTGTTTGAGGGGCTGCCGTTTGCGCTCAGGAATTCTTGAGGAAGAGGGAAACGATTGCTTGGGCGGAACGATCCTGTCCCCGGAGGAAAAAGGTGCAAGGACAAGCTTCGTGGCTTCGCCACTTTGCCTGCGGCCTGTTCGCCCTGCTGCTGCTTTCGACATCGGGCTTACTCGCTCAGGCCAGATTCCAGTCACGCTCGGCAGGGCCGGCGCGCTTCTGCATACCCGGCAAAGGGCTGGGCTCGGTGCTCGTCTACCAACAAGGCCGGGTCCTGGGCTTTGGGGAGCTTGTGCCCCTGCTCCATGCTGCGGTGGGCCCGCTCCGAGAGTTTCGCGGCTACGTGCCAAAGGGAGGCTTTCGCTTGGGCAAGCCCGAGCTGCGCCGTGCAAAGCGTCGGCCGGGGTTAAGGGGGCAGCGTGCCTTGCCGCAGATCAGGATCGGGGCCAGCACCCATGTCTTCGAGCGAGCCGAGGGGCAGCTCTGTCCGCGCCTGCGCCTGCAGGCGCGGCTGCAGGACCTGCGCGTCTTGGGCGACGCCTATCTCTGGCCCTCGGGGGAGTGCGAGTTGCGGCTCTTGCTGGAGTTTGATGAAGAGGGAGACGAGATACCCGCGGCCTTGCCCGTGCAATGGGGAAGCCGCCAGCTCTGGCTGGTCGGGGCGCGGCCGGAGCAGGCACGGCCATGTAGGGAGATTCCTCTCGCGGGCCTTGGGCTACGACCGGGCGACGCCGTGGTGCGGACGCTGCTGAGCAGCGCTGATCCGCTGCGTGTGGATCCGAGCTTGCGGGTGTGGTCACCGTCGCCGTTGCGGGATCTACTCGGCTTTGGCTGTATGCGCAGGACGGTGCAGGAGCTGCGTGCGCTGCGCAAGGTCGCTCGCGATCTGCGTGCTCTTGTGCAGCATTTGCCAGTCGAAGAGGATCCTCTGCATCGTGGAGACCATCGACGGCCGACCGAGGATGATGAGATCTGGACCCACGGGGAGTTCGATCTGGGGCTGGGTCTCGAACTCTTCGCCCAGGAAGCGCAGGATACGATGCTGCATGCTCGGGCAAGAGACGCGTGCTTGCATCTGCTCGGCCGGGACTTGCTGCCGGCTTCGAGTCTGGGCGAGCAGGGGCTGAGGCTGCCGGCCGTGCACGGAGCCGAGCATGGACGGGGGCGTGCTGCGGCCGGGCACGTCTTTGTCGAAGGAGCCCTGCTGCATGGGCTCGCCGGGGCCGAACGCTTGCTGCTAGAGCGCATCTTCGAAGTCCTCGATGATCTCTGCGAGTTTGCGAGCGGCCGGGCCGGAACGGCCTGGTATCTGCGGGATGTCGCATGGCCCTTGCGCCAGCTCGCGACCGGCTTGCGCGTCGCGGATCGGGCGGCGTGGCGCCGGGGCGTGAAGCTGCTGCTTGTCGCTCTGCGGGAGCGCTGGGACGAGGAGCTGAGGCTTTTCGACTTTCGTGGAGTGCGACGCGGGCAGGACTGGGAACTGGAGCTTTGGCTTTGGTGCGGGCTGGTGCTACCGGCCCTTGACCGGCTCTCGGAGCTGGGAGTAGAGGGCGCGGGGGAGCTTCGTGGGCAGTTGGTAGAGGCGATTGCCAAGCTGCCCAAGGATGGGGCTGGATTTGCGACGCATTACGCGGCGACCGAGCGGGGGTTGATCACCGCAGCCTCTGGCAAGAGGAGGAACCTCGCATGCGCCGCTTGGGTCCTCGAGGGGGTCTTGCGACGGGATCGGCGTTTCGCCTCCCGGGCGCGGCGGCTGGAGCGTTTGCTCTGTCGCAAGCTCCCCTCGGGCCAGTGGGATGCGGCGAGCGAGGCGGCGTTATTGCTGCGACTGGATTGGTTGCGACCGGGGCTCAGGGCGCTGCGACGCTAAGCTGGCTGCTGATAACGTCGTGCGGCGGCGCACAGCGTTTTGGGGTTTTCCTTGGCGTTATAAAGCTTCGGCGAGTCAGTGGATTCACTTACGTATTCTGCGGGCCATGCGGCGTCGAGTTCGGCTCTCTGCCGCACGCGGACTTGTAGGTAATGCTGCCTTCTAGCGCACGTCGAGCGGCCCGCTCTGCAGCGGTTTCCCTGGCCTGTAGACAAGGAGCGGGAGGCTCTGTCCGCGATAAAGATCGAGGATCTCTACGAACTCGCTTTCTCCGCCAGTTAAGGGTTTGCGCCCTTCGAATCCGGTCCAGGAGTGTCGTTGCTTGACCCCGAGGATCAGGTCTCCCTCCTGGAGGCCGAGTTGTTCGGCGGGGCCGCCGCGCTGCAACATGGTGACGCGCAGGGGGGTCAGTAGGGCCGGCCAGTAATGGTTGCGGCCGTAAAAGGTTTCGTGTGCGGACTTGAGCAGGGCCTTGTTGCGGTTGGTGCGCAGGGCCTCGACCAGCATGCCGGCGCGCATGTAGATCCGGGAGTTGGTACGCCCCCAAGGGACGAGGGTGAGCTGGTGCTTGGTCTGGCCGCGCAGGATTTCGAGGGGGATTTTGTCGCCGGCTTCTCTGCGGATCAGCGCTCGGCCGAAGTCCTGCAGCCCCGCGAGCGCCTTGCCCCCGATGCTGGTGATGCGATCGCCGTGGCGGAGACCTGCGCGCCAAGCAGGGCCACCTTGGGTGACGTTGGCGATGCGCACGCCTTTACTGTGCTCCTCGACGCGCAGTCCGGTCCAAAAGCGGTCGATGCTGTCGTAGCGAAGCAGGTTGGACTGGAAGACCTCTTTGACTCGGTTGACTGGGATGGCGAAACCGATGTTCTCCGAGGCCTTTTGGGTCAGCGTATTGATTCCGATGAGGCGTCCGGTGATGTCGAGGAGAGCTCCGCCGGAGTTGCCGGGATTGATGGCAGCGTCGGTCTGAAGCAGGCCTTCGAAGACGATGGGCTCGGGTTCTCCTCGCGGATGAATGCGCAGGGAACGGTGGGTTGCGGAGAGCACGCCGGCGGTGACGGTGTTGACCTGACCGTGTGGGTTGCCGATGGCGACCACGGTTTCGCCGACCATGAGCTGGTCGCTGTTGCCTAGTTGAATGGGGGGGAAGCGGCGCTCTTTGCCGTCCTTGGGCTCGATCACGAGCAGGGCTAGGTCGTTCTCGTGCGAGCTGCTAAGGACGCGGCCTTCGTAGACCTCTCCATTGCGGAGACTGATGCGGCAGTAGAAGTTCGGACGGACGTGGTCGCGGACGACGTGCCAGTTCGAAATGACGAGACCTTCCTCCTCGACGATGACCCCGGAGGCTTCGCCTCGTTTCACGAAGACCGGCTTACCGTCCCGGAGCTGTCGCAGCTCCCCGACTTGGATGTTGACGACCGAGGGGCCGGCTACCTGCACTGCGCGCACGACCGGGGTGACGCGGGTGTTGATTTCGGGGCCTGTGCGTTCGGTGCTCATGCGCCCGCGCTGTTGGGTCTTGGCGGTTTCGCTCCGAAGCAGTGGGGATGGGGCCGGCTTGGAAGCTAGCGCGGGTTTGAGGCTGGCGCGGGGGAGCAGTACGGCGCCAGCAACGGCGCCGACGAGGAAGCTGGCGACAAGGAGGGACCGGGTTCGAATCATCTTGGAAGCCTTCTTCGTCATGCTGCTGGGATGTCACGCTGCTACGAAAATACCCAGTCCGTGCTCCCGGATCAGTCGGGCGCGAGAAAGCGCTGAGGATAGCCGCGATGCTGGACCAGCCCAGACGTTGTAGCAGAAGCGCTTGGCGAGGATCTTGGAGCCTCACCGGGGCTTGCTTGGCGAGTTGGGAGTGCTGGGCGCTGCTATCCGGCGAGTTCTGCAGTGATTTCCTTGTCCTTGGCTTGAACGTCGCGACGCAAATGGCTCGGCCAGAATTCTGCAAAGGATTCGGCCCCGCCGGCTCCCGCTTCCGTAGTGCTTTCTGAGCAGGGATCTCTGGGTGACTCAAGCACCCAGGGAGTGGCTTCGAAATCACCCTCTCACTCGACTCCGTCCCCCGCGTCCGAACGGCCTTGGGCGCGGGGGGCCTCTTTTCTGCCTGCCGGAGCCTGGCGTCAGCAAAGACACCGCTGCGCTGCCTGGGCGCTCAGGCGAGGTCCTGGTGAGGTCGCATCTTGTCCATCGCTGCTTGGATGCCCTCGCGAACACCCTCCCGGATCTGCGAGCTTGCTTGATTGGCGAGTGGGATGTTGGGGCTTTCGTTTGGCTCGTCGGGGCTCAAGGCTTCACGGAAGACGCGCCGGGCGATGTTTAGGGTTTCCTCGGGGCTCTGACCTTTACGGAGCTTGGTTGTGGGCTCTTGAACGACCTTGGTTTCGCGGGCTTCTTCACGACTTGCTTCCGTTTCGGACGGGCCATCGGAGAAGGTTTTGGTTCTCCGCTCTGCTTCTGCCGTTTGCTCTTCGAGGGCATCCGCGGCTCGCGTATCGGAGTCGACCTTCGCCAGCTTGGCTTTAGCGTCTTCGCGAGGGAATCCCTGTTCGGATTCTGGCTTGGGTTCGACCTCGTGTCGCGAGGCCTCTCGCCCCTCCGGGGAGATCTCTGCCTCGTCCAGGGTCGTGAAGCCCTTACCCGAGGCGCTTTCTGTAGCCTCGCCTTCGGGCGCGAGAGCCCTTGGGTCGGCCTTGTTTGGCGAAGCGATGGGTCCGGATAGCTGAGCTGCCCGTTGTTGATCGCTGATCGAGAAGGGGATGTGCACCACTACCTCCTTGGCCTCCACCCGAGCTGCTCTTCGGCTCTGTCGCATTGCTTCGGAGGAAAGTTGCGCTCAGGAACTCCGTCCCTGTAGGCGAGCGCTCGTCCGGAGCGAGAACTTGCCTACAGGGACGGAGGGCCAAAGAAACTCGGTATGGGCTCAAGTCCCTGGCGAGCGGACGGTGCTTTCTCCCCGCACGCTCTGTCTGGCGGCCTGCTAGGACTGGGAAGCAGAGCTGCGGGAGCCGAGCCAGGCGAAGCCTCGTTCTTGTGCCGAGTAGAACAGGTGGAAGAGGGTTGGCACCAGGACGAGGGTCAGCAGTGTCGAAGCGATGAGGCCGCCGACAACCACGCTCCCCAGGCCGCGATAGAGCTCGCTGCCGGCACCGGGGAAAAGCACGAGCGGCATCATTCCGAGCACCGAGGTCGAGGTGGACATGAAGATGGGCCGCACTCGGGTGCGCACCGAGTCCTGAATCGCGTCGTCGAGGGACATGCCTTCGTTGCGGATGTTCTGCAGCGCTTGATGCACGATCAGGATCGCGTTGTTGACCACCGTGCCGATCAGGATCACGAAGCCGAGCATGGTCAGGATGTCGAGCTGCTGCCCTGTCCACCAGCTAGTGAGGTCGAGGCCGACGACTCCGCCGACGCCGGCGAGGGGCACGGAGAGCATGATCACGATCGGATAGAGGAAGCTCTCAAAGAGTGCAGAAAGCAGCAGGAAGGTGATCAGGATGGCCAGGATCAAGTTCCACTGCAGTGCGGCGCCGGTGGCGGCGAGCTTGTCGGCATTGCCCGCGAGTCGGAACTTGACCGATGCTGGGACCTGGCCGGCTTCGCGCATGGGACTGAGGATCTCTTCCTGCAGTTTGGCCATCGCCACGGAGAGCGGCATCTTCGGTGGAGCCGTGATGGTGAGCCTGACGGCGCGCTGCTCTTCAAGTCGGCGGATCGTTGTTGGTGCGGTGGTTTCTTCGACTCGGGCGACTGCCGAGATGGGCACCGTCCGCCCCAGATCTGTCCAGATGGGGAGCTGGTCCAAGCTCTCGGCAATCTCGCTTTGGGCTTGGGGCGGCATGAGCTTGACATCGAGGGTCAGGCCTTCGGTCCGGTAATCGCTGATGATCGCGCCATCGCTCATCGCCCGAACGAAGAAGCCGAGTTCCTGCACGTTGAGGCCTAGATCTCGGGCACGGGCTTGGTCGAGGATGATTCGATATTCGGGAGACTCCAGGCCGAAGGTCGTGGGCTCAGGGCGAGTGGACCTTGGACCGAAGAGTCCCGCACACCGGCCCAAAACCATCCCCGCGGTCCTATTGATTACGTCGAGATCAGGGCCAGTGATCTCGAGGTCGATGCTGTTACCGGAGCTGAGGCCAGGAGAAAAAAGGGAGCTTTGCAAGGCAAAGGCCCTGGTGCCAGCAATGGAGTTCCCCGCGTACATAAGCAGCTGGGCCAAGGGGGGGACGTTGCTGGCATCAGGGCTCTTTGCGCCCATGAATGCCGTGTTGTTGAAGGTCACGAAGAAGAACTGCGAGATGCCTGGTATCTCGCCGTTACCGCGGAACCATGCGGGGCGCCGTAGCTCGGGCGGCAGCTCGTCGGCCTTTTCGACGTAAAAGGGTTCCAAGGTCGATTCGACTTGCTCGGCTATCGATAGGAACTCGTTGCTGTTGTAGCCCGGCGGTGGAATCAGGAAGCCAAGCACGAGGTTGCGATTGCCATCGGGGAGATAGGTTGCTGGCGGCAATAAGAGCCAGGCGAGCAGCAGTGAGCTGAAGGTGATTCCGAGGACGGTGCCCAGCTGCAGTGCGACGTGGCTGTTGATCCAGGCGACGCTGCGTGACACTTGCTTGGTGAAGCGTTCACCCAAGCCGATGAGCCAGCGAAGGGGCGAGAACCTGCGTTTTCGGCCTTCTTTGTTTCGTCGCTGCGTCGGCGAGAGGCGGGCGCTGGCCATCGGGATGAAGAGCACCGAAATGGCCAGGGAGGTTGCGACGGCAGAGCTGATCGCGATGGCGATATCACGGAAGAGCTGACCCGCCTCCTCCTGGACGAAGATGACCGGCAAGAAGACGGCGAGAGTCGTCAGCGTCGAGGCGACAACGGCTCCCCAGACTTCGGTGGCTCCGTCGTAGGCGGCCTCGAAGGCCCCCTTGCCCATCTGCCGGTGCCGGTAGATGTTCTCCAATACGACGATCGAGTTGTCGACGACCATGCCGACGGCAAAGGCCAGGCCGGCGAGGCTGACGACGTTGAGGTTGCGCCCCATGGCCTCGAGTCCGAGGAAGGCTCCGATCACGCTGGTGGGGATGGCGACGGCGATGACCAGGGTGCTGCGTAGGCTGCGCAAGAAGAGGAGTAGAACCCCCATCGCCAGCAGGCCGCCGACCCAGAGGTTTTGGGTTACCAGGCCTATCGCGCTGAAGACGTATTCGGTTTGGTCGTAGACCTGGCGTAGCTGGATTCCCTTGGGCCTTAGCACTTCCTTATTGATGAAGTCGACGTTGCGTTGCAGGTCCTCCATGACGGAGATCAGGTTGGTCCCGCTCTGTTTGGTGGCGCTCATTGCGATCGCCGGCTTGCTCATATTGCGGACGACGGCTTGAGCGTCTTTGTGGCCGTAATCGACGGAAGCGACATCACCCAGGAAAACTGGCTGCCCCTTCCGCTTTACGATGACGGTCTCGCGGATTTCCGCGAGGGTCTTGTACTTTCCGCTCGTGCGCACAAGAGCGCTGAACTTCCCGCTGTCGATGCTGCCGCCGCTGAGGTCGAGATTCGTCGTGCGGATGGCCGTGCGCAGCTGGGAGGGAGTGATCTGGCGCGCGGCGAGCTTGAATGGGTCGACCCTGATTTGGACTTCTCGTTCGACACCGCCATACAAGCCGATCCCGGCGATGCCTTGGGAGCGGCCCATAATCGGCTGGACCTCTTCGACGATGAGGGTGCGGTAGTAGGGGAGCTCGGCCGGATCGACCGGTGAGTCGGGAGTGACCTCGAGGATGAACCAGGCGATGGCGTTCGAGCCCTTGGTCTCACCGCTGGTGATCGAGGGCTTGTCGACGTTCTCCGGGTAGCTGGGGACTTGTTGGAGCTTCTCGTCAACCTCGAAGAGCTTCCTCGCAATGTCGGTGCCGACATCGAATTCGAGAGTGACGGTCCCTCCTCCCTCGACCGCCGTGCTGATCATCTGGCGCAGGCCGGGGACACTTTTCAATCGCTCCTCTTGTTCCTCGAGGATCTCGCTTTCGATTTCTTGCGGAGCAGCGCCCTCCCAATGAGTCGTGACCGTGATCAGCGGTATGTCGACATCAGGTGTCAGTTGGATGGGCAAGCGAGCGATCGAGAGACCGCCGAAGAGGACCAGCAGAAAGACGCCGACGAGAACCGTGACCGGTCTGGCGACGACGAAACGGATTGGGTCCATCGCTTACTTGTTCCTCAAGCCTGAGCCGGGCTGCGGGGTTTTCGGCGAAGGCTTGATCCGCACCGGGTCTCCTGGGCGCAAGACCTCGTTACCGCGAGTTACGACGAGCTGTTTGGGCTGGAGTTGGCCACGGACTTCGACGACGTTGCCAGCGCGGACTCCTAGCTGAACAGGGATGGGCTGCGCTTTTCCCCCCAGGATGGCGTAGACGAAACGACCCCGCGGCGAGCGGACGATGGCGTCCCAGGGCACGGTCAGGACCTCGCCCTTCGTCGGGGTGGGGACGAAGGCGCGCGCTACCATGCCCGGAAAGAGCTTCCTCTCGGGGTTGGGGATGCGCAGGCGGACGGGGATGGTCCGTGCCAGGCGATCGGCGCTCGGGATGATGCGGTGGATCCTCCCTTGGAAGCTCTTGCCGGGGAAGGCATCGAAGCGGACCTCGAACGGGAGCTTCCGGGGCATCTTGGCAAAGAGACGCTCGGGAACCGCGATCGTCAACTCGAGTGGATCCAGCTGCACGAATCGGCACAGAGGACTGCCGACGTTAACGTAGCTGCCCCGCTCGACGAGCTTCTCCAGGACGACTCCGGCGAAGGGCGCTTTGACTTGGGCCATTTCGATCTCGGTTCGGAGTCGTTCGGCCTCGGCCTGGACTTCCTGGACCCGAGCCTCGGCCCGAGCAAGGACTTCGCTGCGCGGGCCGGCTTCTACTCGCTCGAGTTCTGCCTGGGCTGCATGCAGCTCGGCGCGTCGGCTGTCAGCCTCTGCCTGTGCCTGGGTGTGCTCACGCTGGCTAGCGATCTTGTCCCGCAGCAGCTTGCTGATGCGCTGCAGCTCGTCCTCGGCCTGGATGCAGCGGGCCTTGCCGCGGGCGAGCTTGGCCCGGGCCTGGGCGATGTCTTCCTTGCGGCTGCCGCGGCGGTATTCCTCGAGCTGCGCCTTGGCGGTCCTGAGCTTTGCCTCGGCTGCCCGGAGCGAGATCTCCTTGATCGTGGTTTCGAGCTCGACGAGCACGGCATCGCCCTCGACGGCATCGCCCTCTTCGATTTCCAGCTTCTTGATGAGACCGGCGATCTCGGTGCCGAGGAGAAGGCTTCGTGCTGCCCGCACTTCGCCGAGGACCTCGAAGCTGGGCCGCAGTTGTTGCCGGAGCACGGGGGCCGCCTCGACCAGCTTGGCTTGCTGTTGTCCGGGCAGGGCGGCGCTCAGGGTTAGGGCTAGGAAGCCGATCGCGAGTGAGGGGAGTCGCTGCATTTCCGTCACCTGTAGCCTTTCGTGCGAAAAGAGGGCGGAGCAGCTTAGCAGGCAGGTTGCCAGGCACAAAACGCGGCTTTCGAGACGGCCCATCGAGCTTGCTGCCTCTGGCCGCTACCCTGCCGGGATGAAAATCCAGCTCCTGTCTCTCGGCCTTTTGCTTGCGCTCGCGGCGCCTTTGCTCACCCAGAACAAGGCGGCAAAGAGCCTGGTCCGCTCTGGCCTCGACGTCCTCGTCGACGAGGACTTTCGTCGCCTGGAAGGGCGCAAGGTCGGTCTGATCACCAACCACACCGGCATTGACCGGGAAGGACGGCAGAACGTCGACTTGTTCTATGGGAGCAAGCGCTTCCAGCTCGTCGCCCTCTTTGGCCCCGAACATGGTATCCGCGGCGAGTTCGACCAGCCCGAAGTGCCCAGCGGCAAAGATGCCAAGACCGGTTTGCCGGTTTTCAGTTTGTATGGAAAGGATCCCCAGTCGCGTAAGCCAAGCGCCGAGCACCTGAAGGGCCTCGATACTCTGGTCTTTGACATCCAGGATATCGGCACTCGCTTCTACACCTATATCTCGACCATGGCCTTGGCGATGGAAAGCGCGGCAGAGCACGGGTTGCGCTTCGTCGTCCTCGATCGACCGAATCCTATTGGCGGCGAACTGGTCGAGGGTCCGGTGCTGGACCAGGGTAAGGAATCCTTCGTCGGGGCCTGGACCCTCCCCGTGCGCCACGGCATGACTTGCGCCGAGTTGGCGCTGATGCTGCGCAAAGAAAAAGACCTCGATCTGGATCTGCAGGTGGTCGCGCTTCGCGGTTGGAAGCGTTCGATGTATTTCGAAGAGACCGGACTCTACTGGGTCAACCCCAGCCCCAATATGCGGAATATGCACGAGGCCCTGCTTTATCCGGGTATCGGCCTACTTGAGTTCACCAACCTCTCGGTGGGGAGGGGTACGGATACTCCTTTCGAGCGCATTGGCGCACCTTGGCTTGATGGGCGCAGTCTGGCGGATCGATTGATGGCGAGGAGGCTACCGGGGGTTGTCTTCCAGCCGCTGCTTTTCCAGCCAAAGAGCAGCAAGTTTGCTGGTCGCTTGTGCAACGGTATTGCCATTCTCGTTACCGATCGGGCCCGTTTTAGGCCGCTGCGCACCGGCATCGAGATCGCCGTGCTCCTGCGCCAGCTTCATCCCGAGGACTGGAAGGCCGAGCGTTACCAAAGACTATTGGCAGACGCTGCGACCTACGAAGCAGTGTTGGCTGCGCAGGACCCGGAAAAGATCCAGGAGTTGTGGGCTGCCGAGCTCGAGAGCTTCCTTGCTCGCAGGAAGCGTTTTTTGCTCTACGACTGAACTTCAGCCGGTCGGGACTAAGAGGGAAATCAACAATGACTGGCAACAATAAGATGAATACCCAAGATTACCTTGAACTCGAAGCGCGCTATAGCGCTCACAATTATGCTCCTCTCGATGTCGTGCTGAGCCGGGGCAGTGGCGCCTGGGTTTGGGACGTCGACGACAATCGTTATCTCGATTGCCTCTCGGCTTATTCGGCTCTCAACCAGGGGCACCAGCACCCTCGGATCGTCGAGGCGCTCATCGAGCAGGCGCAGCGGCTCAGCCTGGTGTCTCGGGCTTTTCGCCAAGACCGCTTCGGGCCGCTATGCCGCAAGCTCTGCGAGCTGAGCGGTTTTGACAAGGCGCTGCTGATGAATAGCGGTGCCGAGGCGGTGGAGACTGCGATCAAGGCTGCGCGCAAATGGGGTTACGAGCACAAGGGCGTGCCCGAGGGCAAGGCTGAGATTATTGTCTTTGGCTCCAACTTCCACGGCCGGACCACGACCATCGTCGGCTTCTCCGATGACGATACGACGCACGAATATTTTGGCCCATATGCGCCGGGCTTCCGCTTGCTCCCCTATGGCGATCTAGAAGAAGTGCGGGCAGCCATGCACGACGGCGTTGCTGCGATACTCGTTGAGCCGATTCAGGGGGAGGCAGGAGTGATCGTGCCGCCCGAGGACTTTTTGCCGGGGCTGCGTTCGCTCTGCGACCAGTGGGACGCACTGCTGATCTGCGACGAAATCCAGTCGGGGCTCGGCCGAGCCGGGGCACTCTTTGCCCACCAAAAGATGGGGGTGCGCGCCGATGCCGTTACCGTCGGCAAGGCCCTTTCCGGCGGTCTTTATCCGGTCTCGGCTTTCCTCGCCGATGACGCGGTGATGCAGGTCTTTTCCCCTGGCACGCACGGGAGCACTTATGGCGGCAACCCGCTGGCCTGTGCTGTGTCCATTGCGGCCCTCGACGTGCTCATCGACGAGGGGCTTTGTGAGCGCTCGGATCAACTCGGCGGCTGGCTACTGCGTGAACTGCGTGAGCAGAACTTGTCCAAGGTCCGGGCCGTGCGCGGTTCTGGTCTCTGGCTTGGTATCGATCTCGAGCCGGAGGCCGGGAAGGCGCGCACGTACGTCGAGCAGCTCATGAAACGCGGGGTTCTTTGTAAAGACACCCAGGGCTCGACGATTCGGCTGGCGCCACCGCTGATCGTATTGGAGGAGGAGCTGCGCTTCTTGCTTGAGGCGCTGATCGCGGTGCTGAAGTAGTCCTGCGGCTAGCCACCTTTATCGCGATAAAGGTGGCAGATCCTGCGTTCTGCTACTCGCGGGTCCTTTTCGTCAGCCTTTAGGGCGCAATCGTAATCGCGTGTTCGGCTGCGCTGGGATGATTCAGCTTCAGCACGAACCAGCTGCTGGGGATTTGGAATACTGCCGTGGCTTCTCCATTCTGGTTGACCTTGACCTTGATGTAGCGCTCGTCACCGAGGCCGTTGTCGATCAGGATGATCGTGGTGCGCCCGGCGAGATCTTTGTTCTTGAACTTGATTACAAGCTTGTCGCCCTTCTTCACGATGCGCTTGGTGCCTTGAAAACTGCCCAGCCATCGCGTTGTTAGCGGGGAGCCGTTTTGGCTAGCGGCCGTATGATCGATCCTTGCTGGACCAAGGAATGGGGAGGGCGAGAAAGCTACGGAACCAGGCCAGATGGATTTGCGCCATCTTGCCTGATTCCCCTCCTAGTTCTTGGATTCGTTCGAGCCCCTGCATCGTATCGAGCAAGGTTTCGCCGATGCGCTGGATTGCAAGGCGTCTGGCCCCGACGGAGCCGTATTTACGTTGGAGGAGGAGCTGGGCTTCTGCATAACGTAGACCGATCTCGTCGCGCTCAAGCAAAGTGGGGACGCGCTTGCTTTGCGGAGTAGCCAGAGCGTTGATCACCACTGCGGCTTCGCTGCCGAGCACTCCGCCTTCTGCACGTTGGAGTAAGAGTTGTGGCAGGCTTTCACTAAAAGCGGCGCGAACGATGGTCTGGGCGCTGCTGAGCTGAGTTTCGCTGGCGAAGGGGTCGTGCAGGGCGAGAACAGCAGCCTCGACGCTGAGGCTTTTGCTGCTGTGCTGCTCGTTCCAACGGAGTGGGTTCTGCTGAGTGGCGATGACGGCGCCGCCCCCGATCATCCCGCAGAGGATGGCGCCGAGGAAGGAGATGGCGCTTCGCCTCAGCCCCTTGCGGGCTGAGGCTTGCTGACCTGGGTTTTCGAGCTTGAACACAGCTTTAACTACCTACCAAGACGCGGACGTAGTTGCTGCTGACCAGCCAAGTGCTGTTTGCTGCTTTGTCGAAGGACAGAAACTGCGTGTAGAAGCGCAGGCCGCCGAGGCTCCGGTCCATGGGGATGGCGATTGCTAGGCTCGTCCCGCCCGGTGTTGTTGTTACTGGGGTTATGGTCAAGGGCATGGTGTAGAGCTTGCATCCATTGGTATTCGGAAGTGGCGCGGGGAGGATGCTCGAATCGATGCTGGCGCCGAGCAGCATCATTGCTGGCACTCCCACCAAGGTGTCGTCGAGACGTGCCTGGATCCGGCTGCCGAGCTTGGGGACGCCGACGAAACTGTGGCTCGGTTTTTTCTTGTTGGAGCCTAGGCAGCCATCGCCGAAGGCGCCGGTTGTGGCCAGGTCGAAGGCGATTTGCACCATGAGTCCGGCAGTGCTGAACGAGCCGCTACTGGGGGTGACATTCTTTTTGTCAGCCAGGGCGTAGACGCGCTGAACGTTGTCAGCACGGAAGAAGCCAACTTCCGACAGGGTGCCGGTGCCTCGCGCGCCGCGAACTTCGATATCGATGACCAGGTTCCCTGCGGCCGGATCGAAGCTAAAGGGCCGCTCCAGGCCGATGCTGCTCCACAGGCCCTTATTGTGATGCCAGTGATACTCGCGGGCACTCAAGCAGAGCTGAGAGCTCTTGCCCAGGTTGCTGGCGAAGCTCGTTGCGAGCTTTGGGCTCTTGGTCTGAGAAAGCCGGACCGTGATGCGGTCGAAGATGTGCCGACCCTTGCCCTCGGGGGCAAAGCCGATCTCGCGGATCGCTCGCTTGCTCCTGCCAAGTCGGGCGGCGGGGATGAGGGTCTGATAGCGCTGGTTGCGGTACTCACCGAGTGACTCAAGACCGCCGAAGGGGATCATGTTGACCGAGCGGCCGCTGCTCTGGGAGTTGGGGATGGGGACGAGGTCCTGGGCGCAGAGAGTGGCGCTGAGGGCCAGCAGAGAGAGGGCTAGCCTGGGGATCATTGGGGGCATTCCTTGCTCCAAATCTGAGAGATGTCTGGGTAGCGGAGAGAAGCACGGCGGCTTATCCGTCGACGCGCCAGACGCTACCCCGTATGGCAAGGGTGCGAAAATCCTAAGATCTCCCCTTAGAGCAAGGGCTTAGCTGGGAGCATTGCATTTGTTAGGGGGGGCAGGGTGGGAGCTGGCTTGCACCGCCCCAGTATACGATTGGGCGTAAGCGTCCTTGGCTTGGCAGCTTTGAGCTAAGGCGTTCGCGACCCGCTAGCCCCCTGGGGCGGGCCTTGGCGGCTTCTTTCCTGTCTTGAGAATTTGACAGAACTGGCGAGGAGCTGGACGAGATCCAGGGCGAGCTAGACCCGGAAGCAGCTACATCCGGAAGACCGGAGCTCGGTAGTTCTCGATACCTGCGTTGAGGGAGGCTGAGATCCCAAGTGCCAGGACGCGGCGAGTGTCGAGGGGGTCGAGGACACCGTCGTCCCAGAGGCGGGCGGTGGAGTAGTACGGGTGCCCCTCGCGCTCGTACTTCTCGAGGATCGGGGTTTCGATCTTTGCCCTGTCCTCGGCGCTGAGTTCTTTGCCCTCGGCTCCGAGCTGGTCGGTCTTGACCTGGCTGAGTACGCCAGCTGCCTGTTCGCCGCCCATGACAGAGATGCGGGCGTTTGGCCACATGAAGAGGAGGCGGGGGCTGTAGGCACGGCCGCACATACCGTAGTTACCGGCTCCGAAGCTGCCGCCGACGAGAACGGTGAACTTGGGGACCTTGGCAGTGGCAACGGCCTGGACCATCTTGGCGCCGTCCTTGGCGATGCCCCCAGCTTCATACTTCGATCCGACCATGAAGCCGGTGATGTTTTGTAGGAAGAGCAGGGGGATGTGGCGCTGGGTGCAGAGTTCGATGAAGTGCGCCGCCTTGACCGCGCTTTCGCTGAAGAGGATGCCGTTATTGGCAAGGATGCCGACTGGGTAGCCGTGTAGGTGGGCGAAGCCGGTGACAAGCGTCGTGCCGTAGAGAGCTTTGAACTCGTGGAAGCGCGAGCCATCCACCATTCGGGCGATGAGTTCGCGTACGTCGTAGGGCGTGCGGTTGTCCTTCGGTAGGACGCCGTAGATCTCTGCTGGGTCGTAGTGAGGATCCTCTGGCTCCTGTACGGCGATCGGGAGCTCCTTGCGGGAGCCTAGGTGTTGGACCGCGTCGCGGGCCATGCGGAGAGCTTGCTCTTCATCTTCTGCCAGGTGGTCGACGACACCAGAGCGCCGGGCGTGGAGATCGCCGCCGCCGAGGTCTTCAGCCGAAACGACCTCTCCGGTGGCGGCGCGCACCAGTGGTGGGCCTCCGAGGAAGATCGTGCCATTGCCTTTGACGATGATGGATTCATCGCTCATCGCCGGGACGTAGGCGCCGCCGGCGGTGCAGGAGCCGAGCACGACCGCGATCTGGGGGATCCTCTCGGCGCTCATCCGCGCCTGGTTGTAGAAGATGCGTCCGAAGTGGTCTCGGTCGGGGAAGACCTCATCTTGTAGGGGCAGGAAGGCACCGCCTGAGTCGACGAGGTAGATGCAGGGTAGGCGGTTCTCGAGGGCGATCTCCTGGGCACGAACGTGCTTCTTGACCGTCATTGGGAAGTAGGTTCCGCCCTTCACGGTGGCATCGTTGGCGACGAACATCACTTCGCGGTCATGCACTCGGCCGATGCCAGTCACGATGCTGGCCGAGGGCGCGGCGTCTTCGTAGAGCCCGTGCGCCGCCAAGGGGCTGAGTTCGAGGAAGGGGCTGCCCGGATCGATGATGTGGTCGATGCGTTCGCGAGGCAGGAGCTTGCCGCGGGAGTGATGGCGCTCGACAGATTTGAGCGACCCTCCCTGCCGCACTCGTTCGAGATGGGCTTGGAGATCCTGAGCCAGGGCCGCGTGGTGGGCGGTGTTTTCCTTGAACTCGGGGCTTTGGGTGCGGACGTGGCTCGGGAGTCTGGGGCTCATCGCTGCTCTCGCTCGGGACGGCGTCGGAGGTCTCTTCTCGACGCTAGCAGCGTGGCGCGGCTGGATCCCGCACCTTTCGGCGCGGGATGACAAAGACCTCCCTGCTTCCGAGCCGCTCCTCTGTCACTGGAGGGCCGTTTGCGAGGCCCTGCTAGTGGAAGCGCTCGTTTAGTTCTTCAGCCTCTCTGGTGGCGAGCGGAGTCTGCTCCGTCGTTTCGAAGTCGATGAGGCTGGGGACCTCATCGATCTCGCTTCCGCCGGGCATCTCCTCTTCCTCATCCATCTGAATCAGGTCGTCCGACGGTGCCACCAGGTCGCGGATCGCTTCGCTGCTGCTTCCCCGCCTCCTTGCCTTCCGGCGGCGACGGAACAGGCCTAGCAAGGTCAAGCTGATCAGCAGCAGCAGCGGAGTCAGTGCGATAACGAGCTGCTTGTCTTTGGGCTGCTTCTGAAAACGTGCCCAAAGGACTTTTGCCTCGGCACGGACTTTTTCGCCTATGGCTTCGATGTCGATGCCGCTTTCAGGCTGGAGATGGTTGAGAGCTTCCTCTATGCGGAGAGCAAGAGGTCCGCTTTCTTCCTGCTGGCGTGCGATGAGCGCGGGAATAGCAGAGGTGTAACCGGCTTCGGCCAGCCGTTCGATGGCATAAAGACGCAGCCGCTCGATAGGCGAGTTGAGGGCGAGAATCAGGACCCGCGCTTCTTCCTTGGGCTTGAGTTCGGGTGTTAGCCGTTGGAAGGTGCTGGTCAAGGCGTTGGCGAAACGTTCCCCCGACGGCTGGAGCGTCGAGAGTTCGGGTAGCACCTTACTTTGCTTCCGGTCGCCGAGGACGAGGACGGCGAGGCTACGTTCACCAGCTTCGTCTTGGGGGTAGGTCTGGGCCAAGTCGACCAGAGCTTCATCGATGCCGGGAGCCTGGCCGGTGCTCAGGCCTTGAACGGCAAACACACGAACCTTGGCGTCCTCGTCCGCGAGCAAGCTGAGCAGGGTCGCGGCCGTGCGCGGGTCACGCATTCGAGACAGGGACCAGGTCGCGCGTCGTCGCAGCTCGGCGTCAGAACTCTCGCGGGCAAGCCTCGCCAGCAATGGGACACTCTCTTGGTCGCCCAGCTCGCCGAGTCGGTGTGCTGCACGCGCTTGGACCGCTGGGTTCTTGTCGGCGAGAAGGAGGCGTAGCTCTTCTCGTTCCTTGCTCTCGGCGTAGGCGTCGACGAGCCTCAGGTACTTGTCGAGAGCAAGCTCCTCTTTCTTGACGCTCTTGTCCTTGGGCTTGGCTTGCTGGATGTCGGCTGTGGCGGTGACTTCGGGCAAAGCCATGGAACTTCCCTGCCTCCAGCCGCTCCTTGGCTTCGAAGCGAAGGGCGTGCCGCTGTAGATCTGCCCCAGTGAAGGGCCTTGGGCTTCGTCGAGTCCGGCGACCCAGGGATGACGCAGGGTCAGTCCTTCTTGGGTGTGGGCGAAGCAGGTGCGTCCGGTTATTCCGGGCTGCTGGGGCCAGGCGAGAGCGATCCAGGATGAGCCGCTGCCTGTCTGAAGGGTGAAGTGATAGCGGTAGCCGCTGCGGGTGAGAATGTCGTGCTCGTCCAGCTCAGCGGCTTTTGCCGGGAATAGACCGGCATCGACGAGTTGCTTGACGGTGGCCGGTCCCTTCTTGGTTTCATCGCCGCTCGCAGCTTTGAGCGTGAGCCAGGCCTGCTGGGCCTTGCCTAGTTGCTGGGTGAGTTCGCGGGCCAAAGCTTCGTTGCTAGCGGTGCGGTGGTGGAGCAGGACCGGTAGTTCGCGAGCCATCCCTAGGCCAAGGGCGACGATGGGGCCCGTGGCGCTTTCGCATGAGAGCTCAAGTCGCTTCTTGCCGTGGCTCAGCGCGAAGTTCCAGGTCGATGCCTGAGCTGCGAGTTCGGCCAGGCCGAGCTTCCGCTGGGGATCAGCGGCGAGCAGTAGGCAGCGGCCGCTTTCTTGGCCGGAGAGGGGCCCGCATCTCGGATCCCAGGCCTGTGGATCTGCGGCACTGAGGACCTGCCCGTTACGCAGGTCGCTGAGCCAAGCGTCCATGAGCTCCTTCTTGCTGGTGAGCAGGAGGTGATCGCCGTGCACCGCAGCAAAATAGTTCTGCTCGCTTTTGCCAAGAAGGGTGAACAGTGGGGTTTCGCCTTCGGGCGGGATGGCTCCAGTGAGCTTCTCCAGCATCTTTTGCGTTCGGAAGCTGTCGATCAGGGAGACCGCAATCATGTCGGCTTTCCCCAATGCTGGATCACCGATCAAGAGGAGCTCATTACCAAGTAGTGCGAGGAGCTCTTCGCGCGAGCTGATCGCATGTTTCGTCTGCAGTTGCTGGACGAGTTCCTGGATGGTGAATCCTCCAGGAAGCTTGCATTCGCTGTCTCCGAGGCGCTGAAGCAGCTCTTGGGGAAGGATGCGCAGCGCTAGGTAGCGTTCGGCGAGCTTGGGCACGAGATGTGCCATGTCTTCGGATAGAGCTTCCTCCGACAAGAAGTGGAAGGGAGCGCCGCTTTCATCCGCTAGGGCCAAGCCGATGCGATCGTGGAAACGGTCTTCCTTCCAGGTGCTTGTCCAGGCGAGGCCAGGGATATCGCATAGGCCGAGCTTGGAGAGCACCGTCCACCAGGCTTCTTCACTGGGAATCTGGCCGAGGACCTGACCGCGAACGAAGGCCTGCGCCCAGGTGCCCGTTTCGTTGCGAGGCCTTTCCCCGAAGCTATTGCGGAAGGCCGGGTCGCTGGCCAGCGATTCGCCGTGGCCTGCTTGCAGCTGGCTCAGTTGCTCAAGGAGAGCGGTGCTGCTGGCAAAAAAGAGGCGCCCTTCGTGTCGCCGTAGCCATATTTTTCCGGGGAAGCCGAGGGGCAAGCTCAGGCCCCAGCTTGCTGTGCCCTGCTCCTTACCCTCGCTCTTTTGCTGTTGCAGCTGGCCCTGCAGTGTCGCAAGGAGTTCTTCTGCCTTGCTGGAGAGGTGGATGTGGCCGCTGAAGCCTCTGCCCTTTGGCGTGCTGTACAGGGCCAAGACGGCGCCCTGATCCAGGCCCTCGCTCAAGAGTTTGGGGTCGAGGCCGCTCTGCTCAAGAAAGCTACAAAGCGCAGTTTCCACCAGGGTCCATTTGCGAGCGAGTCCACCCTTGCCCTTTCGCCAGCTCTCAAGGGCTTTGCCGGCTACATGTGTATTTAGGGCAGCGCGCAGGCTGGTCAGGCCTTGGAGGCGAACCCAGATCTGTGCAGAAGCAGGAGTGAGTTCGCCAGCGGCGATCGGTCTCTCGCTCTCCTGGGCAGAGGCGGAGGAGGTGAGGACGCACAACAGGGCGCTGAGCAGCGTGACTCTCATGGGTGCCATGACTCCGTTTGCAGGCGTTTCGGTCCCCGGCGGACCACTGGCAGCCCTATCGACGGATACGGCCTCAGGTCTTGAAGGTCGGACTCGACGCAAGAAAGTGATCGGTGCGACCGATCAGGTGATTGGCATTCAAGAACTTCGACGGTGATGCGTGACTCCTATAGCGGTGGAGTTACGCAGCTCGATATTCCTGCACGAGAAGCCCAGCGCATGCACTCGCTAGAGCACCTACGACCGGCTGTGGGGTTGACAGGGGCCCCAGCTTTACGGTCTTGGCTGCTAGCTTTGCCGGTGACCATGGGGGAGGGGGGGCATACGGGCGAAGCCTGGCTCTGGGGAATCGGGGCTTTGCTCCTGCTCGCTCTGTCCTTCCTTTGGTGGCGGCAGGTCGTTCGCCGTGAACTCTCTAGGATTGAGCAACTGCTCGCCACTCACGGATTCGATTGCAAACTCGAGACAAGATCGCGGCTGCACCTAAGGAGACGATCACTTCCGCAGTTATCTGAGCAACTTCGAGAGTTCGCCGGCCGTCTTGAATATGAAGCGAGGAGCGCCCGCGCCGACGTGCTGGGGCTTGAGCTGGCTCATGCCAGGCTGCTCGATGTGCTGTATTCGATGGCCGAAGGCGTAGTTGTCGTGGATCCGGTCGGTGACGTGCTGATTGCCAATCGATCGGCACGGGCCATCCTTCATCTCAATGAGGGTGCCATCGGCCAGGAGTTCTTGGCCTGTCTACCGACGAAGGAGGCGGCGCGGCTTGTTGGTGAGATGTTCGAGCGCATCACGGTAGGAAGCGACTTTGAGAGAGTTTCTGGGGTAGAGCTTGGCGCCAAGATCTGTGAATTGACTTTTGCGCCACTTCGGAGCGATGCCGTGGAGGTAGACGTATCTCTCGGAGCGCTGCAGTCAGGCTGCGTTGTGCTGATCCACGATGTGACCGATGCCCAGCAAGCGCAGCGAATGAAAGACGAGTTCTTATCCTCGATCTCACACGAACTCCGTACACCGCTGACCTCGATTCGAAGTTATGCAGAGATCCTCCTGCACATGACGCCCGAGGATGAGCAGACCTGGAAGGAGTTCCTCGGCATCGTCAATATCGAGGCCGAGCGTTTGACTCGCCTCGTCAACGAAGTGCTCGACTTGGCCAAAATGGAAGCCGGTGAGATGGAGTTCCAGTTCGAGCCGATTGATGTCGGTCCGCTGGTCGAAACCGTTGCCGCCGTCTTCGGTCCCATCTTCGAAGAGAACCAGGTTTCGCTACAGATCGATTGCCCGGAACTCCTGCCGGCGATTTGGGTCGATCATGATCGTTTGCAGCAGGTCTTGACCAACTTGTTCGGTAATGCCGTGAAGTTCATCGGGACGAACGGCCAGGTCAGCTTGCGGGTATTCCGCCAGGATGAGACCGCGCATTTGCAGTTCGTTCTAGAAGATGACGGACCCGGTGTTCCGGAGGAACAACGTGAGCGGATCTTCCAGAAGTTCAAGCAGGTCAATGCCGACGACATGCTGAACAAGCCAAAGGGCACGGGGCTTGGCCTACCCCTCTGTCGCCAGATGCTGCGAGCGATGGGGGGAGATATCTGGTACGAGGCTTCCGAGAAACTTGGCGGTGCCGCCTTCCATTTTTGCATTCCCATTAGTGAGGAATCTGCTCGGCGTTGGTAGTGCCGGTCATGAGTCCGTGGCGGATTCTCCGGGCAAGTGAACTTGCTCCCGGGCGCAAACTGATCGTGAGGCGTGAGCGACCGTTGGGTTTGCTCCATGTGGCGTCCAGGCCAGCGCGGCGCAGAGTTTCGATGACGGGTAGATCGTCGGTTCCGTAGACGTAGCGTCCGAAAAACCCCTCAAAGCTACGGCCCGCGAAATGCTCGAAACTGCGGCGAATATCCTCTTCGGCATATCCGTGCTGCTGACGCTGCACTTGCGCGTAGAGACGCCGCAAGACGTCGTCAAAGCTATAGCGATTCGAACTGGCGTGACGTAACTCGATGTCTAGCAGCAGGCCCAGGCATTCACCTTTGAGGTAGTAATCGATGCGGTCGCGCGCCCCCCAGTATCGACCGTCCCATACCTTCCACGAGGAGTCGGCGACACTGATCCTGCGCCGCACCGCTTGATTACGCAGTGAGCTATAACGCCGGGCGATATGACGCCAATAGTCATCGGGTTTGATCAGCTGCGTACGAACCAGGCCGAGCGCCGCGTAATAACTGGTGACGCCTTCGCAGAACCACAGCGCGCTGCTTCGGTTGGGGCCGGTGTAGTCGAAGGGGCCGAGTGCGACTGGCCGCAGGCGTTTTACGTTCCAGGCGTGGAAGAACTCGTGGGCGATCAGCGAGTCTCCAGGATTCATTCGGCCCGGCCGGCTGCCAGCGCTGCTGATCAGGCCAACGGTCGTGGAGTTCAGGTGCTCAAGACCACCGCCGCCCGGGATCGTGCACAGGTAGACGTAGCGGTCGAAGGGTAACCCGCCGAAGAGTTCGACATAGTAATTCGAGATGCGGCGCAGACGCCGGGCAAAAGCCTGGCGGTCGCCCCAGCTAGGGCTCGCGCCAGCGATGGCGACTTCGAAGGGCACACCGCGCAACTTGAAGCTGAAGCTCTCGAAGAGCCCGAGCTTGAGCGGGCAATCGATAAGGATGTCGTAGTCGCGGGCGACGAAGTGCCAGCGCCCTGGCTCGATATAGCCATGGAGAGTCCCGGCAGCCCCGCACATGCCGGTGGCGATATCCCAGCTCTTAGGCACTTCGAACTCGATCTCGCATGGCAGGTGGACATGCGAGAACTCGTGGACCAAGAGCTTGGCGCCGTTGATTTGATAGCTGTAGGCCCCTTGGCTGCGCGGCTTTGGTTTGCCGTCGGCGCCACGAGGGCGGCGCCGGAAGCTGCGTTCGGCAAAGTTCTTCGCTGGGACCGAGTAGCTGAGTTCGAGGGGGCCGGATGGGATCTTACGGGCGATCCAGACTCCGGGCTGAACTCGCTCAAGAGCACGGGAGCCGAGCTTCAGCTCCATTATCTGTTTGCCGTAGTTGCGAATCGTATAACTGCCAGGATTCCAGGCCGGAATCACCAAGACCAGGTTGCCGGGTTCTTCGATCTGGACGTGATAACGAATCTCGATGCGGTTTTGTTCTGGAACAATGCGGCATCGATATTGGGCTGTGCCGCTGAGCTTGGCTGTCGAGATCTTTCGGTAATGAGCCACGCGCCTGCTTCGTTCCTGATCCAGGTAGCGCGCTTGCCTTTGGCCTGGGCTCTGCCCGCCGATGCTGGTGGAGACGGCGAGAAGCAAGATGCTGGGGAGGAGATAGCTGTGGCGCATGAGCAATCGGTGGTTCTTTCAACATCCCGTCAGAGTCCTATCTACTCTTCGGTCCTTGTGGGGGATCTGCAAGCGTGTCGGCGCGGGGTCCTGCATATGGAAGCAGGCAGAAGTAAGCGGCATCCGCGCGACCCCTGGGCTGGCCTGCTAAGGTTCTCGCCATGGCTCATGACGTCGAGATCCCTGGTACTGGCTCGGAGCGGCAGCTGCTGCGCACGCTCCTGAGCTTTGTCCTGCCGCTGCTGATTCTCGGGGCGACCTGGCGGATCCTCGCACGCTTCGAACCGAGCCCGATGGAGCTGCAGCTCCTCGTCGTGGACCGCTCGAGCCAGGCGCTGCCGCCGTGGACGGGGCTGGGGCTCGATCCTTTTCTGAATGCGCTGGGCTTCTTTGAGTTGTCGCGGGGATGGCAGCTGGGGATCCTGCTCGGTGTTTATGCCGCTGGCCTGGTCTACCTGGGTTTCGATGCCCTCCTGCGCCGCAAGCTGTCCTTGGCCGCACTGGCCCCCAGCTTGGCGCTCTACTCCCTGCTCTTGTGGTTTCTCCCCGTCGAAAACGGAGCCCTGGGGCTATCTGGGCTGCTGTTCTTTCCGCTCGCATGTTTCCTGCGGCGGAGAATGCGAGGGAGCTGGGTTCTGCTCCTCGCTTTTGCCCTGGCTCTGGGCTTATTGCCGCCGCTGGCCGCGGCGAGTCTCACGCCGAGCCTGGTGCTTTTGATGGGCGGCTTCTTTTCGCCTCGCGAAGAGGGGGACGGTCTGGGACTGCACTGGGCCTGGCTGCTCTTGGCTCTCGTGCTGGCGCTGGGCCTTGGGAGCTTTCTCTCACAGCAGCGGCTTTTCCGGCCCGTGGACGTCTTTGCCGGTCTGCGCGAGGGCCGCCATTTCGCCTTCTGGTGGCTCCTGCTGTTAGCCTCAGCTGTGGCTGTGCCGGGGCTCTTTGGCTTCGCGGAACGAGGGCGGGCACCCAGGTTTCTTCGGCTGGGCTTTTTGCTCCTGAGCTTCCTCTTTGCGGTAAACGCGCGGAGCTCGTTGACGGAGCTGAATCGAGCCTATGAGCAGGACCGGCAGAGTCTTGCTCGGGCGATCCAAGGGCTGCAGCCGGGCTTCCCGTGGCTCGTGGTGAACTTGCCCAGTTATCTCCGGCCGCACTTTGCCTCCGCGGTGCCGCCGGCGCAGTGGCCGCTGGTTCGCAGCCTGTATCTCTTTGACACCGGAGAGCAGATCTTCTTGCCCGAGGAGTTTCGCTTCGAGGGCTGGCTGCCGACCCTGCGCTATACCCGCCGGGGCTTTGTTGTCAGCAGCTGGGAGGATCTCGGTCTCTTTGGGGCCCCACCGAGTGTCTGGAGCATGGGGAAAGAGACGGCTCCGGAGTCGCTACGAGCCATGCTCCAGCTTGGGGACTTGGCCGATGCCAGCGCCAAGCCGGAGTTCAAGGTCTTGCGGGTTGCTCCCCTCAGGGTTCCGGGGCGCTTGAGTCGGCAGCTCCAGCTCGACTTGGACCTTACGCTGAGTCAGCCGATACGCCTTGGTCTGCTCCTCCCCAGCGAGGCGGCGTCTTGGCGCGAGGGCTTCTCGGGTGAGTGGCATGCTGGGGGGGCTGCGCCCAGCCCCTTCCTTCCCGAGGTCAGCGAGGGCTTCGTGGCGGGCGATGATCCGCTCAAGCAGGGGCGACTGCGGCTCTTGGCCAAGGCCCGAGGCTTTGGGCTTATCGTCGAGCTTGTGCCTGAGAACGGCCATGTCCGCGGCCAAATCGTGCTTCCGGCGCATTAGCCGGGGTTATTGGCTGCTCTGGCCGGCGTTTCGGGTACCCGTGATTGGCTTGGGCGCCCTGTACTTGGCTATAGCTCCCGTCGCCCCCGCCTTTCGGCGCAGATCGCTTCGGAACAAGACCAGTAGCGAGGGGGGGCCCCGATGGCGCAGAATCGCGGCAAAAGGAGTGTCATGAAGACGATCATCGAGCCATTTCGTATTCGTACCATCGAGCCGATCCAGATGACGACGCGGGAATACCGCGAGAAGGCACTGCGAGAGGCGAACTACAACATGTTCACACTCAAGGCCCGTGACGTGTTGATCGACCTGCTCACCGACTCGGGCACGGGCGCGATGTCCACCAAGCAGTGGGCGGCGCTGATGTCGGGAGACGAGGCCTATGCCGGCAGCAGCTCGTACTTCGAACTCGAAGAGGTCGTGCAGGAGCTGACGGGCTTCAAGCACGTGATTCCGGTGCACCAGGGACGGGCTGCTGAGAGAATCCTCTTTGGGCTCATGGGCGCGGAAGGCAAGACCATCCCTAACAACTCGCACTTCGACACCACGCGCGCGAATATCGAGTTCACCGGCACCAATGCGGTGGACTTGCCCGCGGATGGCGCCTTGGAGCCGGGGCGTGAGATCCCCTTCAAGGGCAACATGAACTTGGAAGCCCTGCGGGAGCTGCTGGAGAAGACCCCGCGTGAGCAGATTCCGATCGGCCTGCTGACGATTACCAACAACACCCTGGGTGGGCAGCCGGTTTCGATGGCCAATATCAAGGCCACCGGCGAGTTGTACCGCGAGTTCGGTATCCCCTTCTTCCTCGACTCGGCGCGCTTTGCCGAGAACGCGTACTTCATCAAGACGCGGGAAGAGGGCTACGCCGACAAGGACCTGCGTGAGATTGCCCGCGAGATGTTCAGCCATGCTGATGGCTGCTGGGTCTCGGCCAAGAAGGACGGGCTGGTCAATATCGGCGGCCTCTTGGTGATGAACGATGACGACTTGGCGACGCAAGCGCGCAATATGCTCATCCTGACCGAGGGCTTCCCGACCTACGGCGGCCTTTCCGGGCGTGACATGGCGGCGCTGGCTCAGGGCCTTCGCGAAGTCACCGACATGGATTATCTGACCTACCGGCATGCGAGCGCCTGCTATCTCGCCGATCACCTTCAGGAGCTCGGGGTCCCCTCGGTGCGGCCTGCTGGCATCCATGCGGTCTACCTTGATGCCAAGGCCTTCCTGCCGCAGATCCCGGCCCACGAACTCCCGGGCCAGAGGCTCTGTTGCGAACTCTACGAAGAGGGCGGTATCCGCCCGGTCGAGATCGGAACTCTGATGTTCGGCAAGACCGATCCCGCCACCGGAAAGACCAGCACTTCCTCGCTGGAACTCGTGCGCATGACCTTCCCCAGGCGCGTCTACACCCAGAGCCACTTCGACTGGATCATCGAGTGCTTCCGCGAGATCGTGAAGCGCAAGGACAGCTTGAAGGGCTTCAAGATCACCGAGGAAGCTCCCTTCCTGCGCGCCTTCACGGCCAAGATGCAGCCGATCGAGTAGTCGGCGATAGGGGGCAAGATCCCTGACCTTGGCTTCGGGCCCAAGCTAGCGCGCCAGGAGGCCGCTGCTTTGGGCCCCCGTTGGTAGATGCTGCCTGGCGCAGTCACCAAAGCCTGGGGCTTCGGCAGCCTCTGCAGCCTTGGTCGTTCTCAGTAGGAAAGCGGGGCCCAGGCGCTTATGCGTCTGGGCCCCGCCTGTGTTGGTCGGTGAATCCTGGCTCGCAGCTCAGTTGTCGCAGGCCAGGTTCAACGCCCTGCTAGGGATCGGAAGCGGTCGGCATGGGCCGGGTGCTAGGGACTGGAGGCCGGGCCTAGAAGCCCATGCCACCCATACCGCCCATTCCACCCATACCGCCCATGCCACCCATGTCGCCACCGCCGGCCGGCATCGGAGGAGCCTTGACCGGCACTTCCATGACGAGGGCGTCGGTGGTGAGGAGCAGGCTGGAGACGGACACGGCGTTCTGTAGAGCCGTGCGGGTCACCTTGGCCGGATCGATGACGCCGGCCTTGACCAGGTCGACCATTTCGCCGGTGTTGGCGTTGTAGCCCTTGCTCAGGCCCTCGGTCTCCTTGACCTTCTGGACGATCACGTTGCCGTCGACGCCGGCGTTCTGGGCGATCGTGCGCAGCGGCGCCTCGACGGCGCGGACGATGATGTCCCGGCCGAGGCCTTCGTCACCGCTCAGCTCCAGCGCCTTCATGACGCTCTGGCTACGCAGCAGGGTCGTGCCGCCGCCGGGAAGGACGCCTTCCTCGACCGCCGCGCGCGTGGCATGCAGAGCATCCTCGACGCGGGCCTTCTTCTCCTTCATCTCGGACTCGGTCGCCGCGCCGACGTGGATCTGGGCGACGCCGCCGGAGAGCTTGGCCAGACGTTCCTGGAGCTTTTCGCGATCGTAGTCCGACTTGGTGTTGTCGATCTCGGCCTTGATCGTGGCGATGCGCGCCTGGATGTCCTTGTTCTTGCCTTCGCCCTCGATGATGGTCGTGTTGTCCTTGGTGACGATGACCTTCTTGGCCTGGCCGAGGTCGCTGAGCTGCAAGCCCTCGAGCTTGATGCCGAGTTCTTCGAAGATCGCAGTGCCGCCGGTCAGGACGCCCAGGTCTTCGAGCATGGCCTTGCGGCGATCGCCAAAGCCGGGGGCCTTGATGGCGCAGGCGTTGAAGGTTCCGCGGAGCTTATTGACGACGAGGGTCGCGAGTGCCTCACCCTCGATGTCCTCGGCGACGATGAGCAGCGGGCGGCTGCTCTTGGCGACGGACTCGAGCAGGGGCAGCATGTCCTTGATCGTCGAGAGCTTCTTCTCATGGATTAGGACGTAGGGGTGCTCGAGCACTGCTTCCATGCGCTCGGCGTTGGTCGTGAAGTGCGGGCTCAGGTAGCCCTTGTCGAACTGCATGCCTTCGACCCACTCGACGGCGGTGTCGAGGGACTTGCCTTCCTCGACCGTGATGACGCCGTCCTTACCGACCTTCTCGAAGGCCTCGGCGATCATGCCGCCGATCTCTTCGTCGTTGTTCGAGGCGATGGTCGCGACCTGAGCGATCTCGGACTTGTCCTTGATCGGCTTGGCCTGCTTGTGGATCTGCTCGACCACTGCTTCGACGGCCTTCTCCATGCCGCGCTTCAGGGCGATGGGGTTGGCGCCGGCGGTGACGTTGCGCAGGCCTTCCTCGTAGATGGACTCGGCGAGGACGGTCGCGGTCGTGGTGCCGTCGCCGGCGACGTTGGAGGTCTTGGTCGAGACTTCCTTCACCAGCTGGGCGCCCATGTTCTCATACTTGTCCTCAAGCTCGATCTCCTTGGCGACGGTCACACCGTCCTTGGTGACGGTGGGGGAGCCGAAGGACTTCTCGATGACGACGTTGCGGCCACGGGGGCCGAGCGTGACCTTGACGGCGCGGGCTAGCTTGCGGATGCCTTCGCGAATGCGCTCACGTGCTTCCTGGTCGTACGCGATCTTCTTGACTGCCATAATTCTCTCTCTGCTTGTTATGTCGTTCGTGCGATCAGGGGGTTCGTCAGTCGACGATCGCGAGGATCTCGTCTTCGGTAAGGATCAAGTAGTCCTCGCCCTCGAACTTGACCTCGGTGCCTGCGTAGCTGCTGAAGATGACGCGGTCGTTCTTCTTGACCGAGAACTCAGCGCGCTCACCGCTGTCGAGGAGACGGCCCTTGCCGACGGCAATGACCTTGCCCTCCTTGGGCTTCTCTTTCGCGCTGTCGGGGAGGACGATGCCGCCCTTGGTCACTTCCTCCGCCTCTAGGCGCTGGACGAGGATGCGGTCGCCGAGGGGAACGATCGTCGGGGTTTTGGTCTTGGCCATTACTTGTCTCCTACAAAGCCACGTTTTCTGGGATGAATGAGGGTCGTTGGGCGCGCCGAGGCGGCCCGGAAGGTCTTAGTTCCAGTGCCCGGGTGCTGGTCTCTCGCGACGCGCGCGGGGGCCAATGGAGGGCTCGAGCTGGATGTCGAGGATGGGGAGCAGATTGATGGGGAGATAGAAGCGCAGGGGCTGCGGCAGCATGTCGCCGTCGTGCGGCAGCGGGCCGACGAGGCTCAGGCTGACCTCGGCGCTACCGTCGCCTCTGCGAACGGCGCTCCACGCCAGCCCTTCGATCTGCATGTCCGGGATGGAGCGGTAGAGCTCCCAGAGGGAGCCGAGGATCTGGTCGACGGAGAAGGGCTTCTCCAGGAAGCGGAAAGCTCCGAGGCCCAGCGCGTCGCATTGTTCTTCGGGGCTCGCCTCTGCGGAGACCAAGATGCAGGGCAGGGCGTTTGGGAGCTGCTCGGGGATCCCGCGCTCTTCGGAGCTATTGCGCTGCAGCAGTTCGCGGCGCCAGACTTCGAGCACCTGAATGCCGGTCATGCGCGGCATGTGCAGGTCCAGGATCGAGAGTTCGGGGTGCTGCGTCCGCATCAGTTCCAGGGCTTCTGCTCCGTCGCCAGCCTCCAGGACTTGAAAGCCCAGGCGCGCGAGGATCTCGCCCAGCGTTTCACGCAGGGCGTCGTCGTCGTCGGCAATGAGGATGCGGCGCTGGCTCATGGCAGGTACTGGAACTCGTGGAGCGCGCGCGTCTAGCAAGGGGCGTGCCGTACTCGGCAGGAGGATACAAGGTCTTGGGGCATAGGCCCTTCAGTGCTGGAGCCCAGCCGGAGTGCTCGCCGCCTTGCCAAACTGTCCGCCTCTCTGAGAGGCTGGGCTGCCATGCTGTCAGCGCAGCCTCGGGCGCTTGGGCTGAGAGATCCTAGGGCAGGGCCTTGTCCGCAGGGGCGAAGGCGGGGCTGCAGGCAGGATCTGTGCCAGCGATCGCAGCTAGCCCGGCCAACTGGCTTTGGGCTGGCGCCCGCGGGCAAGGGCGAGAACGGGGTCGCGATAGGAGCTATCGCGGCCCATGGTAGCGGCGAGTGATCGCAGCGAAGCCAGGCTGGAAAGAGGAAGAGAGATGAGCGACGGACTGCAGAAACAATTCATTCTCGTCAGCGGTGGTGGCAGCGGCATCGGCCGCGGCATCGCGCTGCGTCTCGCGGCGGAAGGCGCCAGCGTGACGATACTCGGGCGCCGCCAGCAAACCCTTGCCGAGACGGCCGAACTCTCGGCGGCAGCCGGCCACCCGCTTGAGTATCGGGTGCTCGACATCACCGATGCCGCTGCCGTCGACACGGCGCTTGCCGAGCTTGCGGAGGCCCATGGCGGGCGCATCGATGCCGTTGTCAACAATGCCGGGCTCGGCGGCCCGAACGCTTGCTCGACAGAGGGAGAGGATCGCTGGTCCGAGCTGCTTGCGGTCAACCTCGATGGGAGCTTCTTTTTGACCCGTGCGGCGCTGCGCGCGATGCCCGAAGGCGGCCGCGTGGTCAACATGAGTTCGGTGCTCGGCAAGTTCGGTGTGCCCGGCTACACCGGCTACTGCACCGCCAAGCACGGGATCATCGGCTTCACCAAGGCCCTGGCTCTGGAGCTGGCCCCGCGAAACATCACCGTCAACGCCATCTGCCCGGGTTGGGTAGAGACCGAGATGGCGCGGGCAGGCATGGAGAGGTTGGCCGAGGATGTAGGCGTCAGCTACGAGGAGGCTCGCGCCACGGCGCTGGCGCAGGTGCCCCTCGGGAGGATACTCCAGCCCGACGAGATTGCCGGGCTTGTGCTTTGGCTGCTGTCGAGTGAGTCCTCCGGGATGACCGGGCAGGCGATCAACTTTTCGGGAGGTTCGGCGATGTGGTGAGCTGAGGGGGGATCCCAGACTCTGCTTGCCGTAGCGCCCGAAGGGCTCCAGCTTGCGCCGTGACTCGTCCGAAACGTGGTCAGGGCGGCCCGCGCCGGCCTTTTTCAACAGCCTGCCAGGCCAGGTCGATGTCCCCGATTCACAGCGAAACGACCCTTACCGAGATCGCTCCGGGCCCAGAGAGGGTAGCCGTATGCTAGAGATGACGGCAGCGCGATGGCCGCGGGGATGGCGGCGAAAAACTGGCCAGGTCTTTTTGGCCCTTCACCTCGCTTTGCTCGCTGCCTGTGGCAGCACTGCGCCGCCGCCGCGAGTTCAGGCGCCGGCAGATTTCTCGCTCTTCCTCGGGCTGGGGCGGGAGGACGGGACCGCCAGCCGTTGCGAGCTGTGGCTGGAGCCCAAGCCTGGCGGCGAGCGCCTTTGGAGCCTGCGCTTGCGCCGGGCCGCGCCGGGCAAGCTGCCCTTGCTCTTCGATCGTGTTGCCCTGCGAGAGTTGCCAGGGCACCGGGTCGATCGGCTGTACCGGGACCTGATTCGAGCCCATGCCTTTGCCGTTCCGACCTGGCTGGAGAACGCTCCGCTGGCAGAGGCCGCGCCCTTGACCCTGAGTATGCGCTCGCGCGGGGCGCGGCGGCACTGCTGCGCGATCGGGCGCATGGATGATCGCTTGCTGAGAGCCCTGCGCACGATCGATGGCTGGTCGCCGCTGCGCCTCGCTCCCTGGCCGGATTGGCTCGCCCCGTATTTCAGTGACAACGATCCGCGGGCTGAGCTGGTCGCCGATGCCGAGGCCGCTGTGCGGATGCATCGGGCCTGGCTTGCAGAGAAGCCGGACTTCACGCGTCTGCACCTCGACCTCTTTGCCTTGTTTGTGATGCTCGGCCGGGACGAATATGCCCGCTTCGAGCTTGAGCAGCTGCCGGCGGAGTTGCGGCAAAGCCTCGGAGATCGAGTCCTGCCTCGGCGATAGCCCTGCTTGGCTGCCGGAGGTCTATCGCTAAGTCCAGGCGTGTAGGGCTGCGAGGGATAGGGTAGTCCAGGCCAGGCCGACGGCGGCTTCACGCATGCCGACGCGTCTGAGTCCGATCTTGGGCGAGATCTTGCCTCGTAGCATGCCGGTGCGGACATGGAAGCAGCGCCAAGCGAACATGGGAGCCAGGAGTGCGAGGAGGAGGAGGCTCGGCACCCGTGGGGCTCCGCCCGCGCGGGCACAAGCCGGAGCAGCAAGGGCGAGGAGCATGACGCCGCAGGCGAGAGTGCTGGGAGCGAAGAAGCCCTTGCGGCGGGCGAGCATGGCGGTCACCAGCAAGAGCAGGGTCGCCGGCACGGCATAGGCCAGGACCCGCGGCTCGATCGGCCTGCTGAACAGGAGCAGGGTGGATGCTAGGAGCAGGATGCCTGAGATCAGGAGTCGACGCTGCTTGTGCCTCTTGCGTGCGAGGGCTCCCGCAAGGATGAAGCCAGCGACCGCGATGCCGCCGACAGCGAGCGAGGAGACGGGGTGGTGCGGCAGTGCCAGCACGAGCCCGGCGAGCACCGAAAGTCCGAGATAGACCCAGGCGCCGTGGGCGCGAAGCGGGTCTGGGACTCGGTGGAAGAGTTCGCTCATGGAGGGAGTTTCGACAAGGCCCAGGGCCATGGGCATTGGCTGCCGGCAGCTTTCCCCTAGGAATCAGTGCGTACAGGATTGGCCCGGGTCAGCTCTGGCTCAGCTTCTGCTTGAGGTACTCTTCGAGCATGTGCCACTGTGCGTGAAGGTCGTCTTGGTCACAGGCATGTGGACGCTTGAAGAACGCGGCTAGGTGCAGCATCGGGCCGGTTTCTCCGTGGCGCAAGGCAAGCTCGCTGAGGCGCACCATGTCGATGACCAGTGGCGCCGCCAGCACCGCGTCCACGCCCTGCCAGGTGAACTGTAGGCTCATCTGGTGGTCGAGGAATCCGGCAAAGTGGACGAAGTCCCATGCCGTCTTGCGGTCACCCAGGGACGGCACGAAGTCGATCTCGACCTTGGTGTGCGGGGCGTAGCCGAGGATGCTCTCAAGCAGAGAATCCTTGGTTTGGACCTTGGAGGCCTTGTTCTCGTCCGAGTCGAGGATCCTCCCGTCGCGATCTCCGAGCATGTTGTAGCCCTGCCAGCTCATCACCTGCAGGTTGCGATACTTGAACATGGGGGCTAGGGCGCTCTTGACCAGGGTTTCGCCGGTCTTGCCGTCGCGGCCCATGTAGGGCAGGCCTTGGTTTTGGAACAGCTCACAGATCGCTGGGATCAGAGTCGCGTCGCTCGGAGTGAAGTGCAGGAAGGGGCAGGCTTCTTTCGCTGCCGCATAGGCGTAGAGGGTCGAGGGGCGGACTAGGCGCTTCTGATCCTTGTCGAGAGCCTTCTCGAAGAGGGCTAGCTTGCTGTGGGCGCGAGCACTGCGCAGTGGCGGCTCGGTCGAGGCGAGGTTGACGACGATCAGGGTGTCTAGCTTCTTGCGCTCTTTGAAGGAACGCAGGTCGGCACGCAGCGAGTCGGTGATCTCCCGGAGGCTGCGAGTATCCTCTTGATGTTCTTTGTCGGCGATGGCGCGGATGGCTTTGCCGGCTTCGCGAGCGCTGCCGGTGCGGACTTCGGCGTCGAAGCCTGCGAAGTCGCGGCTCAGGGCCTTGATGAACTCCGGGGAGATCGAGCCGGAATCGCGGCGGATCTCGTCGGCGCAGTCCTTGGTCGAGCAGCTACGGATGTCGTGGCCGCCGAAGACGAGCTGGTCTACAGCGACCAGGTCCAGCGGCCCGAAAGGCGGGGTCTCGGTCAAGAGTCCTGCCGCACTGGTGAGGCCACGTGCGTAGGCCCGTGCTCCGGCGATCAGAGTCGTGGCCAGGCCGCCGCGGGCACCGACGAGCCATACTCCGAGGCGGCGACGGGACTTGCGGGTCGGCTTCGAGCTCTTCCGGCGGGTTTTCTGAGGCATGCAAGCGCTCCGGGACAGTTTCACCAAAGGGGCTGTTTGGCGAATTGAGGCAAACACGGTAGCGCCGGGCCTGGCCCATTTCCGCTATGTGCCAGTGCGGATCTTGTGGGATCAAGCAGCGACTCCTTCGCGTCGATAGCAAGGTGAGATGAACTCGCGCTGGCTCCCCCTGCTTCTGATTATTTTCTCGATCCTCCTCGGGCTGGCCTTGATGTCTCCGGCGCTGGGGGAGATGGGGGGCGATAGCGCCCAGTATCTGATGCTGAGCGAGTCCCTGCTGCAGGGTTGTGGCTACCGTGACACGCACCTTCTTGCTGCCCCGCTGCACACCCACTACCCGCCGGGCTTCTCGCTCCTGCTGCTGCCGGGTGTCGCGCTCTTCGGCGCCCATGCGTTCTTGCTGCACAAGTCGCTGATCCTCTTCTGCGCTGGACTCGCACTCTGGCTCTCGTACCGCCTGGCTCTGCGGCGGCTGCCGCCGCGCTTGGCGCTGCTGGTTCCGTTCTTCCTTGGAACGGCTGTGGGCTGGGTCATGCAGAGCGTCCGCATCCAATCGGAGATGGCCTTTACCTGCCTACTCCTGGCCTTCCTTTTGGAAAGTGAGCGAGCCAGGCCTCGGCGGGGGATCATGTTGCTTTGGGCAGCCCTCGCTTTTTTCGTGCGCACGGCAGGGCTGGCGGCGCTGCTGGTTCTGCCCTTTGTCCGGCGGCCGCTTCGTCGGCCTGATTGGGTATCGGGTCTCGTGGCCCTACTGCTGGTGGCGGGGTGGATCCTCTACGGGAAGCTGTTTGGCGGCGGGACCTGGAGTTATGCCGATGAGCTAGCCTTTCGCTCTGGAGGGCTGAGTGGGCTGCCGGGCTTTCTTTGGGACGGTCTGCTGTTCCAGGGCCAAGGGATAGGGCATCTGGCGATCAGCCATTGGGATCTTGCTCGTTCTCCCTGGCTGCCTCTCCTGCCGCTGGCCATCATCTTGGCTGGTTTTGGCTATGAGTTGCGCCGGGCTCGCACTATCGAATGGCTGTTTCTTGCTGGCTTCGCGCTCTGCGTCCTGGCTCCGGAGCGGACCGGCCGCTACCTGCTGCCGCTATTCCCGCTGATCGCCCTCTATTTGCTGTCCGGGTTGCGCTTGATCTGCCTCCTCCTGCACGGGCTCCATCAAGCCGGCTGGCTACGCCAGATTCCCGCTATCGCGGTCGCGGGCTTTGCGCTGCTGCATCTGCACCAGACGGCTCTGGTCTTGAAGAGTCGGCATAGCAGCAGGGTGGTTGATCCGCCGCCGCTGCTGCGGGAGGAGCTTGGCTCTCTGGCCTTCGAGCAGTGGGAGGAATCTTGGGGCTTGCCGCGGACGGCTCAAGCTGATCGCTACGTCCGGGCCTATGGGCGGTTTTTGCTGCTGCTCCGGGGCGCCCGCAGTTGCTTGCCAAAGGATGCGGTGCTGGCCCATCGCAAGCCGCGGTTCGTGTCCTTTTTGACCGGCCGTCCTTGTGAGCCGATGCCCGATCCCAAGGACCCGGCCAAGCTCGGTGAGGAGCTACGGGCTGCGGGGGTCACGCACGTGGTCGACGCTGGGCTCTTCGTCCAGATGCGACGGGTGCTGAAGGCTGCGGGCGAGGGATTGAGGCTGGAGCCGGTGTTCCAGGTTCACGGCGCTCGCCTCCTGGCCCTGCCGCCGCTGCCGGGAGAGGTTCCGCGTAGACGTTGACGAGACTTTGAGGCCGCTTGGCGCTAATTTCTCGTCCATGCAAACACTTCTTTCTCTATCCGTTTTAGTCGCCCTGCTTGCTCCTGTTGCCAAGGAGCCGGCTGACAAACTCGAAACAACGACCGGTGAGAGCTTCAGCGGCAAGCTGATTGGCATGGCCAATGGCCAGCTGAACTTCGAATCCGAAGCAGGCGGGAAAATCTTGATCCCGCAAGGGAAGGTCAAGTCTCTGACGACCGACGAGGTGCACGAAGTCGTGCTCAAGGACGGCAAGAAGAGCCAAATCAAGTTCGATGCTGCCGGCCCGGAAGACTTCTTCGGCATCAGCGCGATTAGCCCGGAGGAAGCGCCGCGCCCCTGGGAAGCCAGTGCTGCGCTGGGTGCCTCCCAGTCATTCGGCAATAGCGAGGTCACTCAAATCGTTCTCGCCGCCAATGGTCTCTATCGTTTGCAAGGGCAGGATCGCCTCAGTGGAGAAGCGTCTTGGCTCTACAACGAAGAGAAGAACATGACGACGAAGCAGCGCAATATCACCCAGCGTCGTCTCGCTGGCGCTGTGCAGTACGACAAGTTCTTCAATGAGCAGCTCTACGGCTTTGCCCGCGTTTCGGCCGAGAACGACCGGGAGCAGGGCCTTGAGCTTCGCTTCCAGCCTAGTGTTGGTCTCGGTTATCAGTTCTTCGATACGCCTGTGGCAAGGTTGTCGGCAGAGGCTGGTCTTGCCTGGCGTTACGAGGACTACCGGGGCGCTGGTCCGGATGATTCCGCTTCGGTTCGCGTCGCTGTTAGCTATGTGCGGCAGCTGCTCGATAACTTGAATTACAATCTCGATGCCGAGTGGCTACCAAGCCTCGAAGATGGCAACGATCACATCGTGAAGATGCGTAACCGCCTCTCGAGTTCGCTTGGTGGCGGCTTTACTGCTGCGTTTACCTGGGAGTTCGATCACAATAGCGAGCCGGCTTCCGGTAATAAGCGCAATGATCATCGGTTCTTCCTGACTGTCGGCGTGAGCTTCTGATCCTTACGTGATGTGAACTGCACGCGTGAACTGGGCACGGCCTATTGAGGCCGTGCGGCAAAGCGCAGGGGCCAGGGCACCGGTCCCTGCGTTTGCTTCTGCGCTGGTTTTTGTGCGCTGATCGGGGCGTCCCGAGGGGAATCTAATACGATGGCTACGCGTAAGAAGGCCGTGAAGAAGCGAAGCAAGGGCAAGTCCTCCTCTGCGAAAAAGTCGCCAGCTCCCCCTGTCCTCGACCCGGCGCATGCGCTGGATGGACTGTTCCGGCCGCGCTCAATTGCCGTCGTGGGAGCCTCAAGGCGCAAAGGCTCGATTGGGCACGAAATCGTGGCCAAGTTAGTACAGGGTGGCTTTTCTGGGCCGGTCTGCCCGATCAATCCCCAGGCTGAGAGCGTCCTGTCGATCCGTTGTTATGCCTCGATCGAAGAGGTCCCGGGCGAGGTCGATATGGCCTTGCTCGTGGTGCCGGCATCTGCGGTCAACTCGGCGGCCGAGGCCTGCGGCAAAAAGGGCGTTCGAGGCCTCGTCGTGATTACGGCGGGCTTTCGTGAGATCGGTGGAGAGGGGCTGGGACGCGAGGCGGAGCTACAGGCTATCGCCAAGCGTTATGGCATGCGCATTATTGGCCCGAACTGCATGGGCATCGTCAATACCGAACTGCAGACGTCGATGAACGCGAGTTTCGCGGCGTCAACCCCGATACCTGGGCGCATTGCCTTCGTGTCGCAGTCGGGCGCGCTTGGCGAAGCGATCCTTGCCGACGCGAGTAATCGCGGGCTCGGCATCCACATGTTCGCGAGCATTGGTAATCATGCCGACGTCGGCGTGGCGGATCTGATGGAGTATTGGGAGGCCGACGATGGCGTCGAGCTGATCCTGCTCTACATGGAGGCCTTCGGTGATCCACAGCGCTTTAAGGCGGTGGCCGAACGACTACGCGGTAAAAAGCCCATCATCGCGGTGAAGAGTGGACGCTCGACGGCGGGTGCCAGGGCCGCGGGTTCGCATACGGGGAGCGTTGCTGGAGAGGATCGAGCGATCGATACCTTCTTGTCGCAGTGTGGCGTGCTGCGGGCGAATTCGATGCGTGAGATGTTCGATTATGCCGAGGCTCTGCTCGATCAGCCGCTACCGCAGGGGCGCCGCATTGCCGTTGTCACCAATGCCGGTGGTCCCGGCATTCTGGCGACGGATGCGTTTTCCGGAGCAGGTTTCGAACTTACCGAACTGAGCGAGGCGACGCGGAAGCGGCTCGATGCGGTGATGCCTCCCGAGGCAACGAGTACCAATCCCGTGGACCTGATCGCCTCTGCGGATGGCGATAGGTATCGCAAGGTTTTGCGCATTGTTATGCGCGATAAGTCGGTCGATTCGCTGCTCGTGCTCTTCGTTTCGCCGACGATGATCGATGCCAGCAAGGTCGCCGAGGCGATCGTTGACGAGACCAAGGGTTCGGGGAAGCCGGTGCTCGCGTGCGTGATGGGTAAGCGCGGCGAGGAAGAGGCAGTCTCGCACTTGAAGGCCAATGGCGTGCCGGTGTTCCGTTTCCCCGAGGAGGCCGCCATCACCTTGGCTGCGATGTCGAGCTATACCGAGCTGACGCGGATGCCGGTGGGCGAGTTCAAGGTCTGGGATGTCGATCGCAAGGAGGTCGACCGGGTCTTTGCCGAGCATGCCAAGGTCGGTGGCGAGTGGCTGACTACCTCGCTGGTGCAGCGACTGCTGCGAGCCTACGGCTTCCCGACCATCCCTTCCCACGAGGTGGGGACGGTGGCCGAGGCTGCGGAGAAGGCTTTCGAGCTGGGCTATCCCGTGGTGCTGAAGGCGATGTCGAGCAAGCTTGTGCACAAGTCGGACATGGGCGGGGTCGTCGTCGGCCTTGACTCCGGTGATGCCGTGCTGAAAGCGGCCGGGGAGATGCGCAAGAAGCTGGGGCGGCGCTGCAAGGACCTACGCTTTGAAGTGCAGGGCATGGCCCAGGGTCATCGTGAGTTGCTCTTGGGCTTCAAACGGACCGAGGGCCTGGGGCCGCTGATCGCGGTGGGCTTCGGAGGAACCCATGTCGAAGTGCTGCGCGACGTCGTCGTGCGCGTGGGGCCACTGCACGACTTGCAGCCGGGGAGGATGCTCGATGCCCTGCGGGCTGCGCCGCTGCTGGGCGCCTATCGCGGCGAGCCGGCCATCGATCGCAAGTTGGTGGAAGAATGCGTCCTGCGCCTGGACCAGCTAGCACGGGAGCTCCCGCAGATCGAAGAGATGGACGTCAATCCCTTCATCGTCGATCGTGAGGGGGGCTCAAGCTACGTGGTGGACGCGAGGGTGCGGCTCAGGGATTTGGCTGCGGACGATTTGGCTGCGAACAAGGGTGGGGTCGATCCCGTTGGGCACTAGCAGCTTTGGCATGAGCAGGCCTGTGGCTGAACCGTTCAGGGTCCTGGCAGAGCAGGGCCCTGGCGCGATGGCTGCAACGGCTGCCTAAGAGACCAGGACTGATCCTTGGATATCCGCCAGTTCACCAGCGTTATCGTTGCACGGGAATCGAGCATCCTCTGCGTTGTCGAGGGGCGCCCCGACAACTTTGGACTACTCAATCTTCCTGGTGGACACCTGGAGCCGGGAGAGAGCTTGGTCGACTGTGCTCGGCGCGAGGCGCGTGAGGAGACAGGCTTAGAGGTCGATCCCCAGAGGCTACTCGGGGTCTACACCGGGATCTTGTCCTCCGGGGTCCATGCGCTTCGCTTTGTCTTCCTGGCTGAGGAGCTAGGGGGGCAGCTGCGTCCGGGCGAGGATATCGACCAGCTACTCTGGTGTTCCGCCTCGGAGCTATTGGCCTGCGAAGACGGGAAGCTGGTGGCCCCGGCGATGTTGCGGAGGATCCTCGCAGACCTGCAGAGTGGCCAGGCTTGGCCTCTGGATGTGCTCCGCGAATACGGGCTAGCCGATTCTTAGCGAGAGCAAGGGGTAGCGATCCGCTTGGCGGGCGTTTCGGCGAGGAACACTTCGGCGAAGCGCTGCATGACGGCGCTGGGCGAAAAGCGCTCGGAGAAGGCGTCGTATATGCCGGGCTTGGCCTCGAACTTGTCGAGTATGGTGGCCAGTTCGGCGCCGTCGCGATAGTAGATCCCCTTGCTACCGAGCACGTCGATGTGGTGGCGGTCGCTGCCGCCGAGCCAAGTGATCACCGGTTTGTTCAGGACCGAGAACTCACCGACGGAGAGACCGAAGCTCTCGCCATCGCTGCGTCCGTGCAGCATCCCGTCGCAGCTCTGGATGAAGCGAACCTTGCGCTCGAGATCCGTGGTGGTGGGGAGATGGTGGATGCGTGGGTGCGGGGGACAGAAGGGAGCTGTGTTGAGAAACACGAAGTGGAGTTCTGGGCGTCGCTGCACCGCGGCTGCGACTTCGACGTGCACAAAGGGCAGGTCGAAGGTCATGGGCCCGCCGTGCCGGCCGAGCACTACAGCCTCTGGGGGGATGCCCAGCTCGCTGCGGAGATCTCCGGCGACCTGGGGCAGGCTGATCATGTGGGGCACAACCGGGATCTCCAGGCCTTCGGTGCCGCGATGGCATGCGACCCAATCGGAGACGGCCGCATAGACGTCGCCGCGTGGCGCCGAAGCTTCGAAGACCGCGTGCAGGACCAGCCGGCCCTCAGGCGGGCGGAGCAGCTCCTCGCCGAAGTCGGCGCCGTGCACGATTCGGTAGTAGACGTCGACATCCCGCAAGGCCGCCTGGCAATCACGCGGGTCGTCATAAAGGAAGACCGAGAAACGCCGGCGGAACTTGTCGAAGGCGCTGAGGTCGGAGTTCGCGGGGCAGAGGATGCGGCTGCGGTGGCCGAGCAGGGTCTCGGCGTAGTGGGCGTAGTCCCACAAGGCCACATCGGTGCCACGTTCGTTGAGGTGGCCGGCGTCGAAGGCCAGCTGCAGGCGGTGGCGCGATCGCAGGGGGGATTGGGGTTTCATCTCCCTTGCTATCGAACTTTTCCGGCCAGCTGCTGAGTTGCTTCGCGCCGCTGCTCGGGGCCTTGGTGAAAAATCGGCGAGAACCGGGGGGCCCAGTGGCGATCTGGATGTTTGACTGGCAGGAGCCTGCTAGAAACAGTTCCCGTGGTTTTTCAGCGAGCCGGTGATGCGACGAGAACTCCTGATCCTTCTGCTCTTCGTCCTCGTCTTTCTCGGTGCCTATTTCTTGCCCACGGGCTGGCTGATTGAGTCCTTGGGAGAGAAGCAGCCCCTCAGCCAGGCCGGGCTCTTGCTCCAGGAATACGCCCGTGAGCACGTGCTGCTTTGCCTGGTGCCGGCGCTCTTCATCGCCGGGGCCATTGGGGTCTTCCTGAGCCAGGCCGGGGTGATGCGATACCTCGGGGCGCGGGCCAAGCTCGTGCTGGCCTATGCCGTAGCCTCGGTTTCGGGGGCGGTGTTGGCTGTCTGCTCATGCACGATCCTGCCCCTATTCGCTGGCATCTATCGGATGGGTGCGGGGCTTGGTCCAGCGACGGCGTTCCTTTATTCCGGGCCAGCGATCAACGTGCTGGCGATCCTCTTGACTGCGAGGATCCTCGGGGCGGAGTTTGGGCTGGCGCGGGCGGCCTTTGCCATTGGCTTTGGAGTGGTGATCGGTGTCCTGATGCAGCTGAGCTTTCGTAAGGATGCCGAGCGTCGCGCGGAGGCCGTTGCGCAGGAGATTCCCGTGCAGGAGAGCGCGGGCGGTGCTCTGGCCAATTTCCTGCTGCTGGGCGGGCTTACTGGCTGCTTGGTATTTGCGACTTGGCCGACGCAGAGCGATACCGCCTTTTTTGCCGATATCGCGCCCTACAAGTGGATCCTGGCGCTCTCTGCTCTGGGCGTAGCCCTCCTTTCGTTTCTTATATGGAAGCGGGATCAGGGCGAGGAGTGGCTCGATCAAACCTGGACTCTGGCTAAGCAGATCCTGCCCTTGCTCTTTGTGGGGGTGCTCGTTTCCGGCATTGTTTTTGGGACTCCGAGTGCCGAGGGATTGATTCCGCGGTCTTGGATTACCGAGTCTGTGGGAGGAAACTCGCTCGCTGCCAACCTGATCGCCGCGTTATCCGGCCTTGCCGAGCTTGCTGGTGATCCGAGGCGTGCTCGGCACCCGCAAGACCCTGGTCTTTGCCTTTTACGTCGTGGTGCTCGCGACAATCGCCGGCAAGATCTTTGGCAGCATGATCGCAGTAGGAGGAAGCTGATGAGTCGCGTGCAGATTTTGGGCACCGGTTGCGCCAAGTGCGAAAAACTCGCTCAGCGGGCGCGGGAGGTGCTGGACGGCCTCGGCAGCGACGCCGAGCTGGTTAAGGTGAAAGAGATCGAGGACATTGTCGCGCTCGGCGCGATGCTCACCCCCGCGCTCGCGGTGGATGACAAGGTGCTCCTCGCCGGGCGAGTGCCTTCGACGAAGGAACTGAGCCAGATTCTGAGTGATGCCCTGGCTTCTGGAGGAAGCTCTTCATGAAGGGCAAGCAGCTGCTCGGTTCCGCGCTGCTCGCTCTCGGGGTCATTGGCCTGGTGGTCGCGGGGCAGCGCGTGGCGAAGCGGGCCACAGCGCCGAGTTCGCAGCAGGAAACAGCCGTGCCGGGCGAGCCGGAGAAAAGCTGCCATGCCGTCGTCTATTACCTCCACAGCAATGAGCACTGTGCGACCTGCGATCGAATCCAGGCCTTGACCAAAAAGACCATGGCTGAGGACTTCGCTGGCGAAATCGCTAGTGGCCTGTTGGACTTTCGCATTCGCAATGTCGACGAGCCGGAACACGAGCACTACTGGGATGAGTTCCAGATGGATGCGGCGACTGTCGTGGTCCAGGCCCAGGGCCCGGAGCGGCGCTTCGAAAACCTGAGCAAAGTTTGGATGCTTTACCGCGACGAGACGGCGTTTCGCGAGTATTTGCGCCAGCAGATCCGCGCTTTCTTGCCGAAGGCGGCGGTTCAGCGGGACGGCAAATGATCGAGTATCTTCAGCCGCTGCTCTTAGCGATGTGGTGGGGGCTTTTGACCGCGATCAGCCCTTGTCCCCTGACGACGAATATTGCGGCGATCTCCTTCTTGAGCCGGGAGGCCGGCTCGCCGGGCCGTACGGCTTGGGCCGGCTTGGCCTACACCCTTGGCCGAGTTGTCGCCTATGTGGGGATCGCGGCGCTGATCACGGCGAGCTTATTGCGTTCGCATAGTGTCTCGCGCTTCCTGCAGCAGAATATGCAGCCGTTTGTGGGGCCTCTGCTGCTGATGACCGGCGTTATCCTGCTCGACCTGCTGCCCTTCAGCTTTGGGGCCGGCGTCAGCGTCAGCGAGGGCTTTGGCAAGCGCGTGCGGGCCTTGGGGTTGCTGGGGGCTTTTGCTCTTGGGCTGCTCTTTGCGCTGGCCTTCTGCCCGGTCTCGGCGGCGCTGTTCTTCATGCAGCTGATCCCCCTCGCCGTGGCCGAAGGGTCGGTGCTGCTCCTGCCTTCGCTCTACGGTGTCGGCACCGCGCTGCCCATCGTGGCCTTTGTCCTGGTGATCGCGTTTAGCTCGGAGCAGCTCGGCAAGCGCTTCACGCAAGCGCAGGCTTTGGCTCGCTGGTCGAAGCTGGGGACCGGAGTGCTCCTACTCGCAATCGGCCTCTACATGCTTTTCGCCCACACCTTCTTTGGCTAGCGGCGCGGCGGCAGCCCTGGCGAGGCCGTGTGGACCGCCTTCCTCCGGCAAGAGCGGCTGATGCGTGGAATCCCAGGGCAGCGGCCGCACAATGCGCGGCATGAATGCGAAAAGCTATGTCTATGACGTGAGCGAGCTCGACTTCGCCGAGAAGGTGGTGGATGCGAGCCGCGACGGCCTTGTGCTCGTGGACTTTTGGGCCTCTTGGTGTGCCCCCTGCCGGACCTTGGCGCCGATACTGGAGCGCCTAGCCGAAGAGGGGCATGGCACGTTGAGGGTCGCCAAGGTCGATACCGAGAAGGAGCCGCGCTTGGCCCAGGCCTTTCGGGTGCAGAGCGTCCCCTTCGTGGTCGCGATCAAGGATGGCAAGCCGGTGGATGCCTTTGCTGGCGCCCTCCCCGAGGACCAGCTACGGGCCTTCTGCGAAGATTACGGAGCCGTCTTTGGCGCTGCCGATTCGATTCTCGACGCCGAGATCCTGAATGAGCCGTTGCCGCTGGCGAAGCAGGCGCTGAAGCAGGCGGATGTCGCGGGCTTCAGGGCGCAGGTGGAGGCACTTGGGGAGATGGAGGAGGACGAGGACGAGTTTCGCGATGCCGAGCGGCTCGTGGAGGCGGCGGCCTTCTTCTGTGGCGACCTGCCCAGCGAAGGACCGGCGGCAGCGGCGCTGCAGGCGGCGCATGCCTCGTGGACGCAAGGGGCGCTCGAGCGCTGCCTGGACCAACTCCTGGAGAGCATTAGCGAGGATCCCGCCCTGGCCGAGGAGCTGGCACGCAAGGCCATCGTGGCGCTCTTCGTCGTGCATGCCGAACAGGAAACCTTGGTGCGCCAGGTCCGCAGGCGCCTGGCCATCCTGCTGCACTGAGCGTGAGTTCAAAGATCTGTTCGGACAAGGGCCCGATTCAGAAGGAAGTTTGATGAAAGCCATTGCCCTGTCAGGGGGCATTCGTGATCGTTCCAGTAGTTTCGCTCGCGGTCTTGCCGGGTGGCCTTGTGGAGAGAGCCGTTCGTGCGCAGCCACGAGTTCCTTTCGTAGCCAGGACAAAGGTGCTCCATGGTTCTTGTGTTCATCCCTCGTGAGGGAGAGGCCGGTGAGACGCGAGTCGCCGCCACTCCCGAGACCGTCAAGGGCCTGATCAAGGCGGGTGCGACCGTCTCGGTCGAGAGCGGAGCGGGAGAGCCCGCTGGCTTCCCCGACGCCGATTACCGCGAAGCAGGCGCCGAGCTCGGCGAGGCTAAGTGGGGCGAGGCCGACCTTGTCCTGGGGATCCGCCCTCCAGCCCCAGAGCAGTGCAGCTCGATGAAGCAGGGCGCGAGCCTGGTTTGCGGTATGCAGCCGCAGCTCTGTCCTGATCAGGTCAAGGCCTGCCGGGACGCCCAGGTCACGCTCTTCGCGATGGATGTGATCCCGCGTATCTCGCGAGCTCAGAGCATGGACGTGCTCTCCAGTCAGGCGACGGTCGCTGGCTATGTGGCGGTGCTGCTTGGCGCGCTGGAGATGCCCAGCTTCATGCCGCAGTTCATGACCGCGGCGGGCACGATTCGTCCGGCCAAGGTGCTGATCCTCGGCGCTGGTGTAGCGGGTTTGCAGGCGATTGCGACGGCACGCCGCCTCGGCGCCCAGGTCGAAGCCAATGACATCCGTCCCGAGGTCAAGGAGCAGGTCGAGAGCCTCGGCGCCAAGTTCGTCGAGACCGTCAAGCAGGACAGCTCCGAGGACAGCGGTGGGTACGCCAAGGAGTCGAGCGAGGAGTCGCTGCAGGAGCAGCGGAGAATCCTCTCTGAGCACATTGCGGCGGCTAGCCTCGTGGTTACGACGGCGCTGATTCCCGGGCGCCCCGCTCCGAAGCTGATCACGACCGAGATGCGTAAGGACATGCGCGCGGGTGGCGTGATCGTCGACCTGGCAGCGCCGATGGGCGGCAACGTCGAAGGCAGCGTCGTCGGCGAAACCGTCGAAGACAACGGCGTCAAAATCATCGGCCCGAGCAACCTGCCGGCGCAGTTGCCGCGCGATGCGAGCCAGATGTTCGCACGCAATATCTTTTCCCTACTCAAGCTCATGCTGCGTGAGCAAAGCTGGGACCCGGATTGGGAAGACGAAATCGTCAAGGCTTGCTGCATCACCAAGGATGGTGAGATCAAGCACGAGGCCACTAAGGAAGCCATCGGCTGAGAGGAAGCACCATGGAAGCCATTCTCATCTTCATGTTCGTGCTGGCCTCGTTCCTCGGTTTCGAGATCATCACCAAAGTTCCGGCGACCCTGCATACGCCATTGATGTCGGGCTCGAACGCGATCTCCGGCATCACCATCGTAGGTGCCATCACCGCGCTGGGGGCGGGGATGCCTGGCATCGGACATTGGCTCGGCATGCTCGCGCTGATTTTTGCCGCGATCAACGTGGTGGGTGGCTTCCTGGTCACCGACCGCATGCTCGCGATGTTCGGCTCCAAGAAGAAGAGAAACTAAGGCGCAAGGAGCAGAGACCATGGGTTGGTACATCTACCTCTACATCCTGGGCAGCGCCTTCTTCATCATTGGTATGAAGGGCCTGACTCGGGTCAAAACCGCACGCAGTTCCCTGCGCCTTGCCGCGCTAGGCATGGCCCTCGCCATGATCGCGGCGATTATTCAGACGACCGGGATCAGTTGGTGGATGCTGCTGCTTGGCCTGGCCATCGGCAGCGCCATTGGTGGTTACCTGGCGGTGAGCGTGCCGATGACGGCCATGCCAGAACTCGTCGCGGCCTTCAATGGCTTTGGCGGTGTGGCCTCGGCCTTCGTGGCTTTCGCGGCGGCAGCCAAGTTCGCTGGGATCGCCGATATTGCTGGGATAGGGCGATTCGCTGGAGCCCGGAATGTTGGATTGACGCTTTCCCAGGCCGGGCTGTCTGGCTGGATCATGCCTGCCACCGTCTTTATTGGCATGCTGACCCTGGTCGGCAGCTTTGTCGCCTACTTCAAGCTGGGCGGCAAGAAGATGCTGCACCCACTGCAGGGCGCTAAGCGAAACCAGTTCCATATCGCCCTCGGTGTGGTCTCCCTCGGCATGGTCTTCTGGTCCGTTTTCGGCGGCACTGGCGCTGGTCTGTGGATTCCGATGATCATCATCGCGATTACCGGCGGCCTGCTTGGCTGGTACCTAACTCTGCCGATTGGCGGTGCCGACATGCCGGTGGTGGTGGCCCTGCTCAACAGTTATTCCGGTATCGCCGCGGCGGCTTCGGGCTTTGTGATCGGTAACTTCATGCTGATTACCGGCGGTGCACTTGTCGGTGCCTCGGGCCTGATCTTGACCAAGATCATGTGCAAGGCGATGAACCGCTCGCTCGGCAACGTGCTGATCGGCGGCATCGGCGACGACAGCCAGGCGGAGGATGCTCGCGACTACACGAATGTCAAAGAGACCAGCCCTGAAGAAGTCGCGATGCTCTGCGCCGACGCAACGAGTGTCGTGATTGTGCCGGGTTATGGCCTCGCCGTTGCCCAGGCCCAGCACGTGACCCGTGAGTTGGCTGATGAGCTGATCAAGGCCGGCGTCGAAGTTCGCTATGCGATCCATCCTGTTGCTGGGCGCATGCCCGGTCACATGAACGTCCTCCTTGCCGAGGCTGATGTGCCGGTCGAGCAGCTCTTCGAGATGGACCAGATCAACGCCGACTTTAAGCAGACAGACCTGGTCATCGTTACCGGCGCGAATGATGTCGTGAACCCTGTGGCTCGCACCGACCCCCAAAGTCCGATTGCTGGCATGCCAATCCTGGACGTGATCCAGGCCCAGACAGTGGTCGTGATCAAACGTTCGCTCAGTCCTGGCTATGCGGGGATCAAGAACCCACTCTTCGAGGCGGATAACTGCCTGATGCTCTTCTCTGATGCGAAGAAGGCTCTCACCGAGATGGTCGAGGAGGTTAAGGACCTCTGATAGAGAGCCCTGGGTAGCGTCGATCCAGGCGCTTAGCCTCGGCTCCCATCTCCAACGGTGCTAGCGGGCAGAGTGCTCTTCGGAGACCTTTGCCCGCTTCTTTGTACAGATCCGGGCCGTAGCTGCCTGGGCTATCGGGTTGCTCCCTGTCTGCGAGTGCCTGCCTGGGCGAGAGTTGCGGGGTATACCCGCCTCAGGAGTCAGGTTTCGGAGTTCCTTTGTCCAGGGTGTGACAAAGAGCTTGCGAGGGCAGGAAGGAAACTGCGCCAAGATCTGAAAAACTTGATCAGTGCCACCGAGGAGCCGCGTAGGCCTCTCGAGACCTGGCAGCTGCCTCTTTGGAGTCAGCAGTCTCTTTCCCCTTCGTCTGTCAAGCTCAAGTGCTTCTGCCCTCGTTTCTCTGAGGTCTTGTTGCCCGGCTGCTGACCTCTCTTTCTTCCGTGAACTCTGTCCGAGGTTTTTCCCTATGAATCCGCTTACAGGCGTAGCCCGCGCCTCTCGCGTAAGTTCGGCTCGACACGTGGTTGTGCCGGGCCCCGTGCTTCCCGGTTCTGGTGGCCGACCCTTGGCGAGTGCGCATGAGGATCTGAGTCCTTGGCAGCCGAGTGCCCAGGATCGGTGGGACGCGAGGAAGGCTCGCCATCTGATGCGGCGTGCGGGTTTCTCGGCGCCTGGGAAGGACATCGATAGTCTCGTCAAGATTGGGCACAAGCTGGCGATCGACATCGTGCTGCTGATGCCGGGGGAGGTCATTCCGGTTGCGGGTATCTTCCAGCTGCCGCACGGCGAGTTGATCAACCTGTCGAGTCGGAAGGAATCGGTTGCGGCCTGGCTTTATTTGATGGCCAACAGCAAGTGGCAGTTACAGGAGAAGATGGCACTCTTCTGGCACGACCACTTCGCCACTGGCATCAGCAAGGTGCGCTATCCCGAGCTGATGACGCGGCAGATCAACCTGTTCAGGCGTGAGGGGCTGGGCAACTTCCGAGACTTGTTGATCGAAGTTAGTGCTGACCCGGCGATGCTTTACTGGCTCGACAACCGCTTGAGCCGTGCGAGAAAGCCTAACGAGAACTACGCCCGCGAGATTATCGAACTCTTCTCGATGGGGGTTGGTAGCGGTTACACGGAGAAGGACATTCAGGAGGCGGCCCGCTGTTTTTCTGGGTGGTACTGCATTCTCGACCGTTCCGTTTTCCAGCCGCGTTACCACGACTTTGGCCAGAAGCAGGTCCTTGGTAAGACCATCTACAACCCGAAGGATGGGCGCCAGGACGGCATTGATGTGATCGACGCCATTTTGGCTCAGCCGGCGACAGCAAAGTACATGGTCAAGAAGATCTGGGAGTACTTCGTTTACTTGCGTCCGAGCCAGAAGCTCGTCGACGAGTTGGCGGCCCGCTGGCGCAAGGACGGCTATGACATTCGGGCACTGATGGAGATCATCCTTCGGTCCAAGGCATTCTTCTCCAGCCACGCCTACCGCAAGCTGGTGAAGAGCCCGCCGGAGTTCGTTATTGGGGCCATGCGGCAAATGAACTCCAGTGCCGTTGACTATGGCTATTTGAGCCAACTGGTCGGGGGAATGGGTTTGCAGCTCTACGACTATTCGGACCCCGACGGCCTCGAAGAGGGCGCGGCGTGGATTAACTCGCAGACGGTTATCAATCGCAGCAACTTTGCGATGGAGTTCATCCGTCAGGGCTACAGTCGGCTCCGCTACCTCCCGAGCTCGCGCTCCCACCTGCCGCCGATGGATCCTTGGGCTGAGGTGAAAAAGCACAATCTCGATACGCCGGATAAGATCGTCGACTTTTACCTCGAACTGCTTGTTGACAGTGATGTGCCCAAGATGGTGCGGAGCAATCTCGTCGCATATATGACGCGCACCGACACTGGGACTCGAAGTTGGAACGCTAAGCAGCACGTGCCGGAGAAAGTCACTGGCTTATGTCACCTGATCCTTGCGCTTCCCGAAGCGCAGATGAACTGAAGAGGAGGCAGGGATCATGACCCCTCACTCGACTCGTCGTTCTTTCCTCAAGAGCAGTCTCGCTGGTGGCCTAGGCGCTGGCTTGACGCTGCCGAATCTGAATCTACTTGGCAAAAAGCAGCTTGCCGCCGCTGCACCGGAGGATCAGATCCTGATCGTCTTCCAGCTGCGAGGTGGCAACGATGCCTGGAACAACCTGTTCCCAGCCAAGCACTCGACTTTCCGGGCGGCTCGGAGCCAGCTCGCGATCCCGGTGTCGAAGGCGATCCAGCTGAAGGCCAACTCGGACCTCTACCTGCACCCGGCGCTGGCGCCGCTGAAGAAGCGCTTCGACGCGGGTGAAGTCGCCATGCTGCCGGGCGTCGGTTACCCGAACCCCAACTACTCCCACTTTCGTTCGCTAGACATTGTTGCAGCCTTCGATCCAAAGGCGGCGACGGCCTACCGCGGTTGGCTGGCGGAGTATTTGAAGCATGGCTACACCGGCTCTTATGCGATTCCGGCCATCGACTTCGAGAGCCGGCTCAACCGCATGTTCGTGGGGCGTCCGGTGCCGACCTTTACCAAGCCCTCTGCCTTTAAGTTCCGGTTCGATCCTGCTACGCCAGTTGACGACCAGGTCGAGGCGGCGCTGCTTGAGTCGAACGCAAAGGTGCTTCGCGCGGGGGCGGGAGCAGAACTGGACTTCACAACCAAGGCCGTTGCCTCGGCTCCGGCGGATGCGAATTTGATCCAAGCTACCGGGGCAAACTGGTCGCCTAAGTCCTCGCTGTGGCCGAGCGCCAACCGTCGTGATCGGCATGTCACTCGCTACCTGCAGTACTGTGCCCGCTACATCATTAGTGGACTTAAGACGCAGGTTTATCTCTTCAGTCTCGGAGGTTTCGACACGCACGCGAACCAGGTGGCTAACGGTAGTCCCGAGCAGGGCAATCATGCGGACTTGCTTGGGGCCATGGCACAGGGGATTGACGCCTTCTTCGATGAACTCAAGCGTGCCGGTCAGGAGAAGCGTGCGGTCGTTTACGTCTGCAGCGAGTTCGGCCGGCGTGCCGGAGAAAATGCCAATCTAGGCTCTGACCACGGCGCTGCGGGTATCTCGTACCTCGTCGGACCCCAGGTCAAGGGTGGTGTGCATAGTCCCTACCCGGACTGGTCGAAGGTGAGCAAGCCATATAACCGGGCAAACATCCAATACACCGTCGACTTCCGTTCGGTCTACGCGACGATTATCGAAAAGTATTGGAAGGTTGACCACAGCAAGGTGCTTGGGCAGAAGTTCCCGTTGCTGGGCCTTTTCTAAGGCGGAGTTCCTAGAGTAGAGAGATCCATATGCAGCAGCACCTGCGCGAGTTCGTTATCGCAACGCGGGGTCCCGGCGCCGTCGACATAAGTGACGAGCTTTGCGCTTGGGTACGGGACTGCGGAGTCGAACAGGGTCTATTGACCCTGCTGGTTCGGCATACCTCGGCCTCGCTGGTTATCCAGGAGAATGCCGATCCTCAGGTTTTGGTCGATCTACAGAACTACCTGGATCGTCTCGCGCCGCATAACGATCCGCGCTACCTGCATACGGCGGAGGGGCCGGACGATATGCCGGCGCACCTGCGATCGGCGCTGACCAGCACGACCCTTTCGCTGCCGGTCATGGGAGGCCGCCCGGCGCTGGGGACCTGGCAGGCGATCTACCTGTGGGAGCACCGGGATCAAGGGCACAGGCGGCGGATCGCAGCTCAGCTGCTGGGTTGATGCAGCTCCTGTGCCGGGCGGGTTCCGAGTGTCTGCTTTGTCGGCAGGCAGGGACCCTGCCTGGCACTGGCTCATTTCCATCGTTGCCCAGGCAGGGGAGGATCCTCGTTTCGTAGGCGTAGCTCCAGCTTTTGTGGACCAGGGCGTAGCCCCTGCTTTCGTGCCAGGTAAGCCTCGCTCCCGCGAAGCAACCTAGCTTCCACGGCATAGAAGCCCGGAGCCAGCCCGGCGAACTCGAAGCTCCCGTCCGATTCGCTACTGATCTCTCGGACGTAATTGCTGCCGCCGAGGGTCTGGTTGCGCAGGGTTAGCGAGACTCCTGCGGCTGGATTTCCCGATCGGCTGCGGACGATGCCGTGTAAGCGCATGCCGCGCTGGAGTTCGATATGGCGCGTGAGGGCTTTGCTGCCTTGGATGCGCAGCAGCCGCTCTTCGGGGACGAAGAGCTTGCTCTCAAGTCGCATCTGCCATTCACCCGGCCAAAGGCTCGGCACATGGATGCGCCCATGGCCGTCTGCGTAGGCGAGGATGGGCGGATGTAGTTCGGAGAGCTGCTCTGCGCCGTCGAGGCGGAGCGGGTAGAGCAGTAGCCTGGCCGCAGCCGCTGGCCGGCCGTCATCACGAATGACGCTTAGAGTCAGGGAGGGGCAGGACTCTCGAGGCAGCAGGGTGATCGTTTCCTCTCTGTGCGCCGGGACCCGGGTCACGAGGCGAGCCGCTCCACGGCCCCAAAACATCATCAGAAGATCCTGTTCGGGTAAGCCTTGGATCTGCAGCTCTTGGCTTTTTTCGCTCGAAACTCGGAGGCTTTCGCTACGCCATGAGAGGCGGCCCCGTTCGCGCCAAGCAAAGACGGCCAGGCCCTCGAGTTTGCCAGGCAGAAGCAGATGGACACGGCGAGCGCTGGGGACTTTGGCCTGGAGTTCATAGACCCTGCCGCTGGCGAAGGGCCCGAGCTCACGGTCGATCCTTAGTCCCGAGTCGAGGTGGAGGCCCAGGCGCAGGACGAGCGCGAGAGCAGGCACCGCGCGCGATGCTCCGAGAGAGGCGGGGGCCGGCGGTTCCAGGAGCGGGGGCAGAGAGATCCGCAGCAGATGAGGAGCTCGCTCCGCTTGAATCTTCACGTGGACCTGGGCTGGAGGGTTGAGCTTTGGCTGAAGTCGCTGCTCTTTGCCAGGGCGAAGCCAAATGCGGAGCTCCGTTGCATAGGTCCGTTCGTCGACGATGCGCAAGCGGTAGGGGCCGGCCGGTACTGCGCCAAAGTCGAGCTCTTCCCGGGCCTGCCCGGCACGGAAGAGGAACTCCTCGCCGACATCGCGGTCGAGGGCATGGAGGGTGTAGCGGAAGTGTCGCCGCGGCAGCCGCAGCACTAAGCGGCTCGCTGGCATCAGGGTCAGAGCTTGCAGGCGCCGTCCGCGAGGATCGGGGAGCAGCTGCGAGCGTATCGCCGAGACTTGGCGGCCGTCGGCAGATCGGGCCCAAATGCGGTAGAGCCTGCCCTTGCTGAGTTGAAGGCGAGCGAGTCCGTGAGCATCGCTGCGAGCCGGGCGCGGGGGCTTCCCGAGTTGCGGGTCCAGTTCGGCTACGAGGGGTAGGCCGCGCCCGAGGCTGCTCAGGGCGCGGTCATGATGGGCCAGGGCCTCGATGGTGGCATTTGCGAGGCGAGCCCCGTCCTGGTCGCGAACCAGGACGCGAAGGCTGGGCGATGGCTCGGGGGCCTTTCGATCCTTGGCCTGAGGGGCCGGGAGCAGGGCGAAAAGCAGAGCGCTGAGGAGGAAAGGGAGTGACTGCATACGAGGATCGCCGCTGCCGGGGAGGTCTGGAGCGGCGAGCAACGCTGCGAAGCGGGCGGCGTTCGCAGCTGGCTGCTTGGGGGCGGGGCCCTTAGTCGATTTCGCTGCGGTCGTTCAAGACGCGGTCAACGATGCCATATTGCTTGGCTTCGCTGGCATCTAGCCAGAAGTCGCGGTTGACGTCTTCCAGCACCTTTTCTGCGGGGCAGTCGGCGGCATCGGCGACGATTTGGTTGTAACGCTCGCGCATTTTGACGATCTGCTGCGCGGTGATTTCGAGGTCGGAGGCCGTGCCCTGAGCGCCTGTCGATGGCTGATGCAGCAGGAAGCGGCTGCTCGGCAGCGAGAAGCGTTGGCCCTTGGGGGCCGCCAGAAAAACCAGCACGGCGGCGGAGGCACAGAGGCCGTTGACGACGCAGCGAACCGGGCACTTCACGAAGCGAATCATGTCGTACATCGCGAAGCCCGCATCGGCAGAGCCGCCGGGAGAATTCACAAAGATCGTAATCGCGGCCTCGGGGTCCTTGTCCTCCAGGGACAGGAGCTTGGCGACGGTGGCGGTGCAGAGTTTGTCGTCGATGGGGCCGCTGACGATGATGGTGCGGGCATCGAAGAGGTTTTTTTCGAGCAGGTAGCTGCTGTCCTTCTTCCCGTCCTTCTCGTTCTTCTCGTCTTCGTCGTCCAGGCGGGGTGCCGCGCGCATCGGGTCCAACATGAAATGCCTCAGATCTCTCGGCGTGGTCGGGGTTTGCGGGACGCAGGGGTGCGAACCGCGGCGGGATCTTATCCAGTCTCCGCTTCCGGTCCCAGATCGGCCTCTAGGGTGGCGTAGCTGAACAGCTTCGGCGAGTTCTCCGGGCGAGGCGAGTTTCAGGGCCATTGAGAAATGTCAGGGAAATCCGCATAGCGCCCCCCTTCTCGATGTGCTAACAATGGCTCATTCGCATGAGGCGGATGGTGGGGTGTTTGGTTTAGTCGCTCTGGCTGCTAGCCGAACATAGTCCACCACGGGCATGGCCCGATGATCCTTCAGCCGACCCTTTGGCTCGCCCCTGTGTCTGCCGGCTCCTCTTTCGGGGCGGCACTCATCTTCGCGATTCGGGCAGTGGTTTTGACCTGCATGTCTTTTGACCTGCAGCATCTTTGACCGCAAGGTCTACAAGCACTGCAAGAGGCGTTAAGAACTCAGGAGGCAGCAGCTTTCTCTGACCCAGCTTGTCTGGGGTCTAGATTGTCTGGGTTGCCGCGCAATCGCCGTTTTTCCGGTTGCATGAAGGGGTCATCAGCCCAGCCCAATGCGCCTAACTCGTCGCGGTGCCGCGTCAGCGCTCCGCACGACAACCTTTAGCGCGCCACGTGAGTGGCTCCCGGTGAGGTTCCACGGCAGAGACTTGCTCTGCGACCGGGGGTCGGTTTCGAGGCCGCAGGAGTGGTTGGATCTTGAACCAACAGACAAAGAAAAAGTCGGGCAAGAAGCGTCGGCGCTCACGTCGTAGACGCAAGCCGAACCCTGATTACATCCCGACCCCGACCGGTCCGACCGAACCGGGGGGCGGCGTCCTCGACATTGCCAATGACGGCAGTGGGACCCTGCGCTCGGAGGAGAACAACTTCCTTCCTGGCGATGGCGACATTTACGTCCCGCCGGGCCTGATCAAGATGCACGCGCTGCAGGCGGGATCTATGGTCGAAGGGCCAGTTGGCGAGCCAAAAAAGCCGGGGCAGAAACCTCTGCTCTGCGAGGTCGAGAAAGTCGACGGCTTGAGCCCAGACGAGCGCCGGGCGCTCGATCCCTTTGGCAAGCTGATCGTCGTCGACCCTGAGCCGCAGCTCGTTCTCGAGCCGGGCCAGGGGGATGACGGTGATGTAAGCCTGCGGGTGATCGACCTCCTCGCTCCCATCGGCAAGGGGCAGCGTGGCCTGATCGTCGCGCCTCCGCGCTCGGGCAAGACCGTGTTGCTGCAGAAGATCAGCAAGGCGATCAACGAGCACTACCCTGACTGCCACCTCATCGTGCTGCTCATTGACGAGCGCCCCGAAGAGGCGACCGGCTGGCGGCGCACAGTGGAGAACGGCGAAGTCATCGTCTCCACTCTTGATGAAGGGCCGAAGAACCACGTGCAGGCGGCAGAAATAACCCTGCAGCGCGCCCACCGCTTGGTCGAGGTCGGCACCGATGTCGTCATTGTCCTCGACTCGATTACTCGACTGGCTCGCGCCTACAACAGCGAAAACCGCGGTGGCGGCGGCATCCTCTCCGGTGGTCTCGGCGCCAAGGTGCTGGAGAAGCCGAAGAAGTTCTTCGGTTCCGCGCGCAAGGTCGAGCACGGTGGCTCCCTGACCATCCTGGGCACGGCGCTGGTCGAGACCGGCAGCCGCATGGACCAGGTGATCTTCGAAGAGTTCAAGGGCACCGGCAATATGGAGCTCGTGCTCTCGCGCCAGCTCGCCGAGCGCCGCATCTACCCCGCGATCGACATCGAACTCTCCGGTACCCGAAAGGAAGAGCTTTTGCTCCCCAACGCCGTCATCGACCGCGTCTACACCCTGCGCCGGGTCCTGGCGAAGATGCACTCGCTCGACGCCATGCCGCTGCTGATCGACCGGCTGATGAAGACCGAGAGCAATCTCGACTTCTTGAACTCCTTCAAGGTGAAGGAGTAGCGCAGGGGCGGCCCTGCTGCCGCGCGACCTCTTTGAAGGGGGCCCTCTGGGGTGACTACAGCCCCGTCGCGCGGCGCAATATCTCCACGGCGGCGAGTGCGTCGGCGTGGCGGCGGCGGCGGGCTGCCTTCATGCCAGCACTCTTCATCTGCTGGTGTGCCACGTCAGAGCTGTGGCTCTCGTCGACCTGACGATGCTCCACTTGCGGGAAGCGCTTTTGCAGCTCCTCGGCGAGCTTCAGCACCTTCTGCGCTTGGGGCCCAGCGCTGCCATCGCCGTGCAGGGGCACACCGACGACGAGCACCTGGGTCTCGCGCTCCTTGAGTAGGGGCGCGAGTAGCTCTGGTAGCTCGGCCATGCCTTGGTGGTGGATGGTCTCCAGTGGGACGACGATGGTGCCGGTCCAGTCGGTCGCAGCGACGCCTGTGCGCCGCTCTCCGACATCGAGGGCCAGGAATCGGGTTAGCTCCACTCGTCGAGCCCTCGCGTTCCGAGATCGGTGACGAGCTTCTTGAGTTCGCCGAGTTTGGCCTTGGGGCAGATCAAGGTCGCGTCTTTGGTGTCGACGACAACGAGGTCCTCGCAGCCGACCAGGGCCAGGAGCCGCGCATCTTCGCCTTCGGAGAGCACGAGGTTGTTTCGCGAGCCCTCAAGCGTGACTTTGGAGCATCCTCGACTGCGCAGGCGATTGCCCTCCTGGTCTGCGTCGACATAGCTCGCGACGGAGGCGAAGCCGCCGACGTCGTCCCAGGTGAAGTCGACGTGGACGACGTCCACCTGGTCGGTCTTCTCGAACAGTGCGTAGTCGAGAGAGATCTTGGGGAGCTGGCGGAAGCGAGCGTCGCAGGCTTCTGGGTCTTTTTCGCGGATGGCCTCGGCCATGTCGCGCACCCCTGCCGCGAATTCGGGAGCATGCTCTTCGAGTTCGCGGAGCAGAGTTTTTAGCTGCCAGACGAAGATGCCGCTATTCCACAGAAAGGCGGGGTCTTCGACGAACTTGCGGGCCTTCGCCTCATCGGGCTTTTCGACGAAACTAGCGACTTGGGCGATCGGAAAACCATCGCTCTGCTCGAAGGGCGCTTCGCTATGGATGTAGCCAAAGCCGGTCTCGGGCCGTGTCGGCTTGATCCCGAGGGTTACGAGGCGCTGGCGTTCTTTGGCGTTGTTCGCGGCTAGCTGAAGTGCTGCCTGTAGGCGCTCGGCGGGTTCGATCCACTGATCGGCAGGCAGGAAGGCCATCTCTGCTTCTTCGCCGGCCGTAGCGAGAATATGTGCGCTCGCTAGGGCCACGCAGGGGGCTGTATCGCGCGGCTCGGGCTCGACGATGCAGGCGGTGGCTCCGAGCTCGGGGACGCATTCGGCGATGGGGGCAACGAGGTCAGCCCGTGTTGCGATTCGTACCTGCCCGGCACCTGGTATCGATGCGAGTCGACGCCAGGTCTGGCGCAGGAGAGCTTCCTCTCCGACGATCGCAAGGAGTTGCTTGGGCTTGGCGGAGCGGCTGAGTGGCCAGAAACGAGTGCCGGCACCTCCGGCCATTACGATGGGGTAAAGCATGGGGGCTATTTGTAAATCTCGGGGATGCGGGGGGCTTTGACCGGTAGCGGGCCAAGCGGAGCGTTTTTTGGTTTGCCTTCTAGGAGGAACCTCGGGCCGGTGCGGGTCATACCGAAATAGCCATAGATATCGAAGGAGAGCAGGGCGTTGGATAACACCTTGTAGATGCCTGGCAGGATGAAGGCGCTGTCGGCTTCGGGGAAGAGGTCTGGGAAGTCGAGCTGTAAGCGCACATAGCCGTCGTAGCTGATTTGCCCGCGGCCGTCGATCTTGATCAACGGCGAGCCCATCCGGAAGTGCTTCACTTGGAAGGCCCGGTCCTTGGTCTCGAAAGCCAGGGCGAGGTTGTCGAAGCGTGGGCGGCGTTCGGGCTGCAAGAATGCGTAGATGCTCTGGAAGATCGGGACGCTGCCCAGCTCGGCATCATCGATGCCGAGCTTGCCGCGGAGCATGAGGCTGGTTCGGTCCTCGGGCTGCATTTCGAGAGCGAGTCGTCCGCCGACACGGCCTCGATAGCGGTAGCTGAGGTCGTATTTCTCGACCAGTGAGCTGATCGAGAGGTTTTGGAAGTCGAAGTTGGCGAAGACCTTTGGCGGCGAGACTCTCTGTCCTTCCGCATCTTGCTTCTCAAACTGGTAGCGGAAGATGGGTGGGGGGGTGCCATCTGGTCCTGGTATGCCGAAGCCACCTAGCGAGCCGCGATGCAGGCGCACGCGACCGCGTGGAATTTCAAAGCCCAGGTCCGTCATTTTGAAGTCGCCCTGTGCGTCTTCGAAGGTTTGCCCGAGGGTATCGAAGGCGATTTTGCTGAACTTGCCTTGGAACAGGGCGCCATCGGGGCCGAACTGCCCTTTGGTTAGCTGGACGCTGCCTCGCATTCCGGAGAAGGCAACCCCCGCATCGAAGGACAGGTCGCGCAATAGCACGTTGGCGTCGTCGACCCAGACCTGGAGCCCGAGCCCCTCGACGCCTGCTGGTGGCTCGTGAGGGATGCGCATCCGTAGCGAGAGTCCTTCGAAGCCGATACGGCCAATGGCGTTGAGGGCGAGGTAGGACTGCTTAGGGCGACCGTCGAGCAGGCGGGCGAGTCGCTGGTCTACCGGATAATCATTGGCAGCCAGTGTGAGTTGAATCCGCGTGTCTTCGGGGCCATGTTCGATCCTGCCGTTGTAGCAGCGGACCTCGCTCTCCCCCAGAAAGCCGCGCAGCAAGTCGAGGTGGGCGATTCGATTCTTGTCGATCCTGACCTTGCCAGAGATTCCCGTTAGTGAGTCAGGGAGTATCCTCGCGTCGACTCTCACCTTTCGCAGATCCAGCTCGAGCTCTTGTTCAAACTGCTTGTTCGCTTCGACCCGGCGTACTCGATGCACGGCATCGATGCGGCCGGAAGCCTCGGCCATCTCCCAGAGCCGCTGCGTCGTCATCTTCTGGGCAATTAACAGTTCGCCGAGTTCGTCGGCCAGGACGGCGCCTTGTGCGATCGTCGTCAGGTCAGTGAGTGGAAGCTCTTCCTCTCTGCCGATAGGAGTGAAGAGGGATCCGTGGAAGAGCAGGCGGGCACCGAGACTGGTGCCGCGCAGGCCGAGCACGTCGACACGGGTTCCCTCCGGAGTGCCTTGCAGCATGATGGGGCCGTCGATGTTGTGCATCGGCGCTGGGAAAGCAGAGAAACGCGCGCTGACGTTTTTGAGGTCTGCGCGGAGGTCGAAGTCGAGATTCTCAGCGCTGGCTTTCCAGGCGAGGAAGTCGACGTCGCAGCGCCCTTCGGGCATGAACATCTCCCAGCGCTTCCGTAGCGGCGGCTTTAACGTCGCGAGTGCGTCACGCAGCTCGAGGTCCAAATCGAGGTCTTTGGCGGTGACGTGCACTTCCCAGGGGAGTTCGGCCGTGTCGGTCTCGCCTTGTTCTTGGTGGCTTAGGTCCACATGGCCGCGCAGCTTAATCGGGCTTTCGGGCTTGCGCAGTGCACCTAAGGCAAAGTCAATCGACTCCGGGCGGGCGACGATTTCTCCCGTCACTTGTTCCAGTGGCACCGGGAAGCGTGTCCATTGCGCGCGTGCCGCATCGGGCCGGACCTTGGCTATGAAGTCGAAGCCCTGGGGCTGCGGCGCGATCCGCCCGCGGAAGTCGACGTCGAAGCGTCCTTGCGGCTGGAACTGGTCCCAGATCTTGGTCCCCCCGGGGACGGCCTTGCCGAAGGCATGACGAAAGTTGGCGCTGCTCGCCAGTGAGGTACCGTTCAGCTCTACGTCGATCTGGTTGCTGTCCAAATCCATGTCGATGTTCCCGCTGATCCGGCCACCCTTGGGGCCACGCGCGTGCAGCTCGGTGACCGTCAGGCGTCCTTCCCGCAGTTTGAGCTGGGCAGCTAGGTCCTCGAGAGCTAGCGGAAAGCTGAGGCCTCGCTCGCCAGCGCCGCTTGGAGGCAAGCCGAGGTAGCGTGCGGAGAGGCCGGCAAGTCCGATGTCGAGTTCGATGATTTCGTCTGCGTGTGGCACCCCGGCTCCGGCGAAGAGATACATCTTCAGGTCGAAACGCCCCTGGTCGGGTTCGAATGCATCCCAGATTCTGCTGATATGCGGCAGCTCAGGGTTCATGGCCTCGCGATAGGCCGGTGTAAGCAGAAGCTGCTCACCTTGGACGTTGAGCTCGAACTCCATTTCTGCGTCGAGCTTGATCATCTTGAGGCGGCCAGCGAGCTTGCCATCGGTTCCGTCACGCGAGGCTTCGAGGATCAAGGTTCCGCCGTTGTCCGGCGAAAGGGCTGCCCGGCCACGCATCTGCTCGAGCTTGAAGCGATAGGCCGGCGGGAGGAAGCTCATCTGCTCGAACTGCGCGTGGGCGCCGACGGCGATGCCGCCGCTGGCGGAGGGGTAGCTCATCCAGATGGTCGGCTTGATGCGTCCTGAGATTTGGTGCTTATCAACAAAGGCGAGGACTTTCGAGCCAAAACGCGACAGTTGCTTGCGGCCGACATGGAAGGCTTCGCCCTCACTCAAAAGGCGAAACTCCTCGTGTTCGATATCTCCGGAGCCACGGATTCGAATCGTGCCCCCGAAGGGGTTCTTGGCTTGTCCGATGATTGCCACCCGGCGATTGTCCCCTTCCTCACGTTGCACCTTGAGCTGAATGCCCTTGATGATCAGCGGGTTGGGGTCCTTGTCGGTCAGGTGGAGACGCAGGGTCATGTCACGGATTTCGAGGGACGGGAAGGTCTCCGCATCGAGTTTTTTGGGGTCCTGACCGGTTTGCGCCAATAGGGAGCTGAGGTCGATGGCTTCGTTCTCACCTAGGCGGAGATCGAGTACTGGGCGCTCGATCGTGACGGTGCGAAGTTCGCCGACACCGGTGAGGGGATTCATCGAAACACCGACGACGACCTGCTCGGCTCGGAGGACATCGTGCGCCTCTTTTGTCGTGTCACCATCGGAGGGCTTGCCGCGTACGCGAACGTCTTCGATACGAACGGTGCCGCCAAATGGGTCCATCGTGGCGCTCTCGATCTCGACGCCTCGCAGCACCTTCGCGAGTAGATCGATGACGAGAGTCCGGGTGAAGCCTGAGCGCGTGAGCGCGTAGTAGGTCCCACCCAAGAGGAAGGCCACGAAGAGGCTGGTGAGGATCAATAGCTGTCGACGATTCATGAGTTGGCCAGTATCGACGAAGCAGGGTGGCGGGTCACGATCTGAGGCAAAGCAGCTTGAGCTTGTGACGAAATGGCGATGCGGTCTCGAATTCGCTTCCGTATCGGGATTTTGCGTTTGACTCCCGCTGGGAAATCGCCATACCTACGCCTTGCGAACAGCCTTCACCTTGGCGATTCGCTCACGAATTCGGCGGTTTTCGGGTTCCCAGTAACAGTTCGCCCTCAAGCGATGTTGCTACCGAAAGTGGCTGGAGATGGGCGAGGCGTCGAGGAGCGGTCTCCAGGGCAAGGGAGGACCGGGGTCTAGGGTCCGGCTGGTTTCCACGAAAGTGGGGTCAGTGAGTGGCCATTGGGCTCCGCGGCTTTCCCAAAGGGGAGCGGGGGCTGCCGCTCGAACTTCCAACTGAAACCACCTGAACAGGAATAATCATGGCTGCACGCAAGAAGAAGGCCGCAAAGAAGGCTTCGAAGAAGAAGGCCGCCCGTCGTGGCGTCAAGAAGGCCGCTCCGGTCGCGATGATCATCAGCAAGAGCCGCACGAAGGACGCTATCAGCGGCATGGACTGCAAGACCGCTGGAGACTTCTACGAGGCACTCGATGTTCACGTGCGCGAGACTCTGGCCAAGGCCGTTGAGCGCGCCATGGCCAACAAGCGCGCCACCGTCCGCCCGCAGGATCTTTGATCACGTGAGCACGGCTCTCTCTTGCTGAGACCGTGCTATTGCTGAGGGCTGCCCGGCGTTTTTCGCCGGGCTCTCTCGCGCTTGTGTTTGCGGGAGCCAGCACGCCTCCTCGTGAGTGATGCTGGCTCCGCGCACGTACAGGCGGCAGGCTCTTGGGCTTCCTTGCCACTCTGCCAGCAAAGGGGACGACGATGAGTTCGATCCTGGAGATTTTGGGGCTGCAGGCCACAGAAGAGTCCCTGGACTACATCCAGAACAAAGGCCAGTTCCACCTCTTCACTCTGCTCACTGAGCAACGACACCCGGCAACGATGCAGCTGGGCTACGACGCACGGGACGATCTGCGCCGGGCATTGACCCAGGTTCTGAGCGTCGATGCCGACATCGTGCAGCGCTTCGAGGCTCTGGCGGCGGAGCCGGAAGGGCTGGAGCGACTCGTTGCTGCCTTTGCTGCGGCGATACGCGAAGGCCGAAGGATGTATTTCTACGGCTGTGGTGCGACCGGCCGGCTCGCCAAGCAAATGGAGTCGAGCTTTTGGCGGCCGTTCTGGCGGCGCGCGCGCGCGAGCAGCGTTTGGGAGCGTGTGGCGGCTCTGCTGCCACGGGCGCCGGAGGGCCAGCTCGTAGGCGAGATGACCGGCGCCGATCGTGCTCTCGTCGCCTCCCTTGAGGGCTTTGAGGACTTGCAGTTGCTCGGGGCCTTGCAGCTAGCCGATCACGGGATTGAGCCGGGCGATGTCGTGGTCTGCGTGACCGAAGGCGGGGAGACCTCGTCGGTGATCGGCACGGTGCTGGCGGCTCGCGAGGCATGGGGCGCGGACTCTGACGGGGCACGCCAGCGGCTCTTTTTCATCTACAACAACCCCGATGACGTGCTGCGGCCCTTCGAGCGCAGCGTGCGCGTGCTGGACGAGCCAGGGATCACCAAGCTCTGCTTGGCGACTGGGCCACAGGCGTTGGCTGGCTCGACGCGGATGCAGGCCACGACCAGTGAGACCTACCTCTTGGGTGTGCTCCTCGAACAGGCCATGGACGAGGTGCTGCGCCCCGAGCTTGGCGATGCGGGGATGGCTGCTCTTGGCTTTGGTCCGGCTCGTAGCGCTTCGGCGCGACTGCTCGACTTTGCTCAGCTGCACCAGGCGACGCTGGAGGTGGTGGCGGAGCTGGAGCCTTTGACTCGGCTTGAGGCGAAGGCCTACCAGGATGGGCGCTTCGCTGATTACTGCGCTAGCGCGGCGCTAGTGACCGTCTTCACCGACTGCACGGAACGGAGCCCAACCTTCCGTTTGTATGCTCTCGACGAGGCGCAGCTGCAGCCGCGGCGCTCCTGGGTCAAGGTCTGCACCGAGGGCGAGGATGCGGCGGCCGCTTGGCGGAGCTTCCTCGGACGGGGATTCCGTGGCTTGTCGCGCAGCTATTATGAGCAGCCCTTGCGAGAGGGAGTGAGTGATCCCTACTTGCGGAAGGCTGCGCTTGAGAGTTTGGCGCGTGCGGGAGACGAGCAAGAAGCCAAATACGACTTCTCGCTGGGGGCCCCGGCGAAGGCTGGTCTTGGCGAAGGCGACCTCGCGGTGGTGGTCACGGTTGGGGAAGAGCAGCGCCGACTCTCCGAGCCGGGAACGGTGCAGCGGCGCTTCCTAGATCGTGCCGAGGCCGGGGGCGCGGAGACCTTCGTGCTCCACGTGCAGCTGGCGGGAGCCGGGGAGCTCAGCGAGGCTCCTGGTCTGGCGCTGGCGCTGCCCTTTGATGAGGATCCTCTCGAAGTGCGCCAGCACATTGGGCTCAAGGTACTGCTCAACGCCCACTCGACTTGCACGATGGCGCGGCTGGGACGCGTTGTTGGCAATACGATGACCAACGTGAGTCCGAGCAACCTGAAGCTCGTTGGGCGGGCGACCTTCTTGATCGAGAGTCATGTTGCGGATGTCTTTCGTGCCCAAGGGCTCGGCGATCCGCCGAGTTTCGCCGAGTGCAATGCCGTGCTCTACGACGCGATGGCATGGACGGCAGCGCAGGAGCCAGGTCAGACGGCTGAGGTGGCGCTGAGTATCGTGCGTATTGTTGAGGCAGGGCGTCGCCAAGTGGCGTTGACTTGGGAGGAAGCTGCTGCGCAGCTGGGCGAATCTGGGCTTGCCGAGTATCTGGCAACTCGTTGATCAAATAGGATCCATAAACCCCGCGTTTTCGCTGCGGGCTTCTGGCCTTATCTCCTGGCCTGTTTCCACAGCATCTTAAGGCTGAGCTATGGAATGGCGGGGCATGGGGCTATGTTTGTTGCGCTGGCATCCAAGTCAGCCAGCTGGAAAAGGAGAACACATGAAGTGGATAATGACGCTGGCTTTGGCCGGTCTATTGCCGCTCGCAGCCTGTGGTGAACAAGGCGCTACGTCCCAGGCGAAGAAGGACGAGCAGAGCAAGGCCCTAGCGCAGGGTGCAGAGGCGCAGGGTGCAGAGGTGGTGGGTGCAGAGATGGTGACTGTTGCCTTCCGTCTTGATGATGCCGTTACCTGACCGGACTGTGTCGCTGCCGTGTGCAGCGTCCTCAAGCCTCTGGGGATCTCGGCTGAGAACATCAAGCTGAAGCCCAATGATTCGGAGCCGATGAAGGTGAGTTTCAACAAGAAGCTGATCACGACGGAGAAGATCCTGGCCGCGTTGAAGAAGGGTGGCCACCCTGGCAAGGTCGTGAAGTAGTTCGATTTGATCGATGACCTGAGGCGAGGCCCAGAGCAGGAGAGTTCCTGCCCTGGGCCTCCTTTCGTTGATGGCGTCGTCGGCCTGTTGTCAGGCCCTGCTGGCGCGAATGGGATACGGCTGCGGCGAGTATTCCAGACAGGAACTATTCCGACTCGTCCGTGGCTTTGTCTTGTGCTCGAAAGCGCTTGCCGACCTGGGCGAACTGCTCGCGGGAGGCCAGGAAGAAGGCCACGGTTCCGGCGTTGAGTGTCGTATCCGGGCTAGGGTTGCCCTGGGTGTGCCCATCCTGTTGCAAGGCGATGACGCTGATGCCGAAGTCTTCGCGCAGGCGCAGGTTTCGGAGGGTCTTGCCTTCTAGCTCGCTGCCTGCCTCGACGAGCAGGGCGTGGATCTCCAGGTCACGCAGATGGCTCTCAAGCTGGATGCGGCCGGCCTCCTCCCAAGAGCTGCTGCGCAGCATTCGATAGCCATCGCCTCGGACCTGGGCGACGAGAGCTTCGATCTCTTGTTGTGGGACGAGGTAGCTGGAAAGCACCCGGGCGAAGATCTCGATGGAGGTTTCGAACTCCTCGGGAATCACCTCGGTCGCGCCGAGCTGCTGCAGCGCCTGCATCTCCGCCAGGTAGCGGGTGCGCACCAGCAGCTGGGCGCTTGGATTGTGTTGATGCACGCTGAGGGTGATGCGCCGGGTGGCAGCTGGGTCATTGATGGCGACCACCACAGTCTTGGCCCGCTGGATGGCGGCGTGTTCGAGCACCGAACTCTGGGTTGCGTCTCCGTGAAAGATGGGTTCGCCGAGGGCGCGCTCTGAGCGAACGGTATCCGGCGACATCTCAAGGATGACGTAGGGGATCTCGGCGGAGCGAGCAGCGCGGGCGAGGTTCCTACCATTGACGCCAAAGCCGATGATCACCAGGTGCTCGTTGAGCTTGCTTGCCGGCCCCGCTGGTGCCTTTTGCTTACCGGTGAGCAGGTCGGCCAGCCGTGGCGCGATCTTCATCAGGAAGGGGGTTGCGGCCATGCTTAGCACCGAGGCGCCGAGGAAGAGCTGGTAGCGGCCTTGGAGCAGGCCTGCTTCGAGCCCGATGCTGGAGAGGATGAAGGAGAATTCTCCCACCTGCGCCAGGGACAATCCCGTGATTACCGCGGTGCGCGGAGCGAAGCCGAGTAGGCGTACCGCGGCCGCGGCGATGAGCGCCTTGCCGATGGCGACGCTGGAGGCGACGCCGAGCGCCAAGAGTGGCGAGTCCAGCAACAGCTGGTAGTCAAAGAGCATCCCCACCGATACGAAGAAGAAGCTGGTGAAGACGTCGCGGAAGGGCAGGATGTGCCCGAGTGCCGAGTGGCTGTAGTCGGACTCGGAGAGGATGAGTCCAGCGAGGAAGGCGCCTAGCGCCAGGGACAAGCCTGCGGTCGAGGTCATCCAGGCAATGCCCATGCAGATCGAGACGATCACCAACAAGAAGAACTCGCGATCCTTGGTGCGGGCGACCGCGTGCAGGACGTGCGGGATGACCCACTTGGCTAAGGCGAAGATGCCGGCGAGGATCCCAATGGCCTGGGCAGCAAACAAGAGGAAGCTCTCTTGGCCACCTCCGGTTTTGCTCCCGAGCAAGGGGGTGAGGAGGATCATCGGCACGATGGCCAAGTCCTGGAAGATCAGGATGCCCAGGGTGGTATTGCCATGCGGGCTGTCGATCTCACCTCGCTTCTGCAGTAGCTGCAGGACGATTGCTGTGCTGGACAGCGAGAAGAGCATGCCCAAAAACAGGGCGTCCCGAGCTTCGAGCCCCAGCAGCCAAGAGAGCAGCCAGCCGCTCATCAGGGTGACTAGGACCTGCAGACTGCCGCAGAAGAAGACCTGCTTGCGCATCCGCAGGAGGTGCTCGAAGGACATTTCAATGCCGATGGTGAACATCAGCAGGACGACGCCGACCTCCGCGAGCTTGTCGACCTCGTGTATGGCCGTGATCCAGGCGAAGCCATGGGGCCCGGCAAGTGCACCGGTGACCAAAAAGCCGAGGATCGCCGGCACGCGCAGCTTGTGACAGACGAAGAGGACCGCGATCGCCAGGGCAAAAATGATGACGATGTCGGTGAGGAGTTTGATCTCCATAGCGGCGAGAGTTTGGGGGTCAGCGTCTGGAGAGAAAGAGTAGGTAGCGGGCGATCGCCAGCCGTTCTTCGTAACTGAGCTGCGGGCTCGAAGGCATGAGTTCGGACTCGGTGTCTGCGAGATACTCGGCCAGGCTCGTCGATCAGCCTTGGAGTGTCGCGCTTTGCGGCTCCGTTCGCACGCAAGCCTGCGAAGAGTCTGGCTAGGAACTAGGCCGGGGCCTAGCGATTCCCTAGCTGCTCCGCAGCCGCTGCCCGGGCTGCGGAGCCGAAAGCGCCTGCTGGCGGGGCACAGGTTTTATTACGAGGCGGCAGTCTGCGGCCGTATTCGCTGGCGATGCGGTAGCCAGCCGCATCCACCTTCAAACTCAAGCGGCCATCCCGGGCGGTGGAGTAGGGAATCGGGGGAGCAAAACCCGCCTCCAACCAGCTTTCTGAGCTGGGGCCGCGTTTTCCTGACGAGGACCAAAGCACCCGCGGCTCAAGGCTCCGGAGCAGGTCGACCAGCCCCATGTGCAGCTCGCCGTGGTGGGGGAGAACCAAGAGTTCGGGCTTTTGGGCCAGCTTTGCCAGCTTCCGAGCGGCAGCGGCTTCCTGGTCACCACAGACCAGGACTCTGCAGCCAGGAGATAGCTTCAACTCCAGGGCCAGGGCGGACTCGTTGCCGCCCTCGAGTTCGCCTTCGGGGAGGGGAAGTAGCAGGCGCAGCCCCGGGCGCGGCTCGTAGAGGCCGCCACTCGGCACGACCTGCACCGGAATCCGCCGCAGGCGAGCCCGGCGAACTAGGGCATCCAGCTCCGGACATTCGGGGACGATGACCTGGCCGATCCGGACCGTGTCGAGCAGGCGTTCGAAGCCGGAGTAGTGATCGATGTCGCCGTGACTCACGATGAGGATGTCGAGCTTTCGCTCTCCCAGCTCGTCGAGTGCGCTCAGGACTTGGCGGGAGGCATTGCGTCCACCAAAGGAGTCGCCGCAGTCGAAGAGCACGGTGCCGAAGCTGCCATGGGCCAAGCCGGCGAGGCCGTGGCCGACCGGGAGCAAGAGGAAGCGCGGAGCCATGCTGCTCGCTATCGGAATGAAGTAGGGCAGGCAGGAAAGGAGGCAGGTAGCGAGCCATGTCCAGCGTGAGCGCAGGAGCAGCGCCAGGGCTAGCCCTGCTCCGAGCATGAACATCGCCACCCCGCTGCCCTGCATCGTCGCGGCGATGATCGGCACGCCGGGGAGCTGTTCGAGTTTTTCGACAAGGCTCAGGTCTAGGGCGCAGAGCTGATCGAGGATCATCAAGAGCATCCTCTCCAGGCCCGGCAGGAGCAGGCCCGCCGGCAAGGCCAGCAAGGCCAGGGCGAGGATGCCCAGGATGAGCGGTAGCAGGAAGGGGGTCATGATGGCTCCCCAAGGCGAAAGGATGCCGAAGTAGTGCAGGCCCAGGGCCGACGTGCCTGCCTGCGCGGCGAAGGACAGCAGCCAAGCGTCAAAGAGCCAGCGGCGCCAGCCGCCCTGTGGGCGCAGGTGGGCGAAGAGGGGGGGGATGGCAGCGAGGGAGGCGACGGCGAGGTAGCTCAGGCAGAAGCTGATGGATCCGAACTCGGCAGGGAAGAGGAGGAGCGTCACCCAGAGCCCCAAGGACAGGGCGCCGCCGAGGTCGAAGCGCAGACCTTCCTCGCGGCCCGCGAGCCACATGGTGGTCGCGATGGCTGCCCGCACGACCGGGGCGCGGAAGCCGGTGAGCCAGGCGTAGCCCAAGAGGCAGAGCCCGAGCCAGGGCCAAAGCCGAGACCCGAGGGGTAGGGCGCGTAGCAGCAGCAGGAGCAGGCCGGCGACGAAGACGGTGTGCAGGCCGCTGATCGCCAGTAGATGGGCGAGTCCGAGCACTTGGTGTCGTCGGCGCACATAGGGATCGAAGCCCTGGCGCTGGCCGAGCACCAGCAGGGCGACGAGAGACTCGTGATCGGGGCGTAGCAGCGAGCGCCAGCGTGCCCGAATCGCGGCGAGCAGGGAGTGGCGGGCTCGGCGCAGCAGTGAAGCCGAAGCCTCGATCCGAATCAGCGAGAGGTAGCTCGCAAGCCGGGGGCTGCCGGAGCTCGCGCGCTGCAGCATGGCGCGGCCGTGGACGATATCGCCGAGGCACAGGCTGGGTATTGGGCCTCGGTCGCGGATCTGCAGGGGGATGCGGGCGCCGCCGATGCGCAGCAAGAGAGAGCGGCGACCGTGCGCCTCTTCACGCAGTTCTCGCGCTACGCTGCCGGAGAAGTCGACGAAGCAGCTTGAGCCTGCGCCGCGAAGGTAAGGCCCTGCATCGCGAAGGTATGGCCCTGCACCGCGAAGGTAAGGCCCTGCACCGCGAAGGTATGGCAGGGGGGGCAGGGACATGGCACAGGCGGCTCCCAGGCATGCTGCCAAGAAGAGACGACGCCAGGGTGGCCGATTCGCTAGTCCAAGGCAGGCAAGAAGGAGCAGGGCGAAGACCAGCACCGGGCCGAACTCGGCGAGGAGTCGTCCTGCGAGCGCGGCCAAGCCACTGCGCAGGGATCGAGAGAGATCATCCAGAGCATGCACAGAAGGGTAATGACCGATCTGGGCTTTGGTTTCGCTGGATTTTGCTCTCGCTGCCGCGTGCTCCAGGGCTCATGAATAAGAGGGAGAATACTCCTAGGGCGATGGGCTCTTGCTGGCCCGTTTGGCGCGCGAGTGTTCGAAGAGACTCGGTAGTAGCGAGGCCCAGCCGACCCAGCAATAACCGGCGGCGAAGAGCAGCATCATGGCTGCAAGGGCATAGGCGCTGTGGAGTAGGGAGAGGCCGCTGGCGCAGGTGCAGGCGAGACCGAGGGCGATTTCGCAGCAGGACTGGAGCCTTCCCTTGCTGAGGTAGCTCTTGCCGAGCCAAGAGTCCGTTCGCTCGGTGAGTTTGTATTTGGGGGTTCGCACGAAGCCGCTGCGTTTACCGAAGGCAGCTTCTAGGACCGCCCGGCTTTGGCCGAGGGAGAGGCCTATTCCCAAAGCCACTGCCGGCAAGAGTAGCGGCAAGCTCTGCCGCAGGCTGCGGCCGACGCGTAGCTGGCCTAAGAGGAACTGCAGGAGTACCGGTAGCAGGGCCATCCCGAATACCAAGCCTTCGAAGCGGAGCGGCCAGGCCATGCGGCCGGCACTCGCGAGTCCTGTGATGGGAAGGGCGAGAAGGGAGAGCAGGAGGACGACCGGGTAGGTCGCGTTGCTCAGGAGGTGGCAGCATGCCTCAAGACGGGTGCTTTCGCGGAGTCCGGGGGCCGTCCAGACCATGCGCAGTAGCTTGCGCGCGCATTCGATCGAGCCCTTGGCCCAGCGGAATTGCTGGCTTTTGAAGGCGTTCATTTCTGCGGGCAGTTCGGCCGGAGCCACGAGATCGTGCAGGTAGAGGATCCTCCATCCGGCCAACTGTGCGCGATACGAGATGTCGAGATCTTCGGTAAGCGTGTCGTGGCTCCAACCGCCGGCGTCTTCGATGGCTTGGCGCCGCCAGACCCCGGCAGTGCCGTTGAAGCCTAGGAATTGGTTCGTTGCCTGCCGTGCTTGGTGCTCGATCCCGAAGTGTGCGTCGAGGAAGAGAGCCTCGATGCGGGTTAGCAGAGAATGCTCTCGATTGAGATGGCCCCAGCGTGCCTGGACCACACCGAGTCCTTCGTCTTGGAGCAGTGATGCTGCGCAGCGCTCAAGGAAATCGGGTTCGGGCACAAAGTCTGCATCGAGGATGGCGATGAATTCGCCGCGCGCCGGGGGGAAGTCCAGAGCTCCGTGCAGGCCGGCGGCGAGGGCTCCTGCTTTGTAGCCGTGGCGTTCGCCGCGCCGAATCTGAACGATGTCGATACCTTGCTCCTGCAGCGCCGCGACTTCGTCCGCAATGACCGAGCTGCTTACATCGTCGGAGTCGTCCAGCACTTGGATCTGAAGTCGCTCGCGTGGCCAGCGCAGTGCGGCGCAGGACTGGAGCAGGCGCGTTGCGACGTAGCGTTCGTTGTAGATCGGGAGCTGGAGGGTGAGGGCAGCTAGCTCTCCCTCAGGTCGTCCTGGCTCTTTGGGGGGCTGGCCTGAGTACGCTGCGGCGATTTGGGTCAGGCGGTACAGACCGTGCAGGCCGAGCACGGCCAAGAGCACGTATAGGAAGGCGAGGAGGAGGAAATCCATGAACGAAGCGGCGAGGATGGTCAGGAAAGGGCAGGGCCCGCCGGGGCTTATCCTCATGATTCCTGGATGGCCTGCTAGCCTATTTGCCGGCAAGCGTCATGGTTGCCCACTTTCTCCGGGTTCATCGGGCCAGATGGGTCTCGGAGCGCAGAGATCTGGCCCAGCTACCCCCCCCTTGTTGACTCGCATCGGAAGACTCGGATGACCCGCCAAGCAGCCCACTCATTTGCCCGACCTCTGCAGCTACTCGGCTGTCTCTTCTTAGGGACAGTTGCCGCTGTTCCGGGCTCTGCACAAGGCCAGGCTCCGGCCAAGCCGGCTCCAGCAAAGAGCGTTGCCGATCTCCTTGCGCGCATGGAAGCCGCCGAGGCCCGCTTTGATCGCATTAGCGCTGAGATCGAGATGCGACAGATCGTGGATATGACCGAGCGCTTCGAGGGCGGGAAGAAGATCCATATGAAGGCGCGCGTGCGCTTTTCGCTGCTCCGCAAGAAGGCGAAGGACGGGAAGCTGCAGGTCTTTGCCAAGATGAGCACCGAAGCCCAGGGGCCGGGCGGGCTGACCAAGATTGCGGTCGTGCGCAATGGCAGCGGGGCTTTCATCCATGAGGCCAATGAGATAAGTGGCCAGCGCTGGCTGCACGTGCCTCGCGAGCTGCTCGCCCGTCTGACCAAGGCCGAGCGCGTGCTGGGTGACTCTCAGGCTGGCCGCTTTACTGGCACCAGCCAGCTCGGGTCCTTCCTCGGCGCGCCGCTGCTCGAAGGCCTCTCGGGTGCCTACCAGTTGAGCCTCTCCCAGCCAATCAAGATCGGCGAGGCGAGTTGTGAGCACGTCGTCGGCAAGCTCAAGAGCGAAGGGCACGATGCTTCGATGCTCGGCCGCGGCCGCCCGGATCGCGTGGACCTGTACGTCGACCAGAAGAACATGCTGCTCCGGCGCATGGTGCACAGCCTGGCGGGCGAGGAACTCTACCGGGTCGAGCTGATCCGCCTGGATCTCAAGCCCGAGTTGAGTGAAGCTGAGTTCGTGATGAAGCCTACGAACGGAGCAAGCTTCCAGGACATCACCAAGGACCCTTTCGCGGAAGCCTCCATCCGTAGTCGCCTGGAACGATTGAGTACCTGGGAGAAAGAGCAGGAAAAACCCGAAAAGGGTGATGCTGGCGGCGAAGGCGGAAAGAAGCCGGGGGGGAAGAAGGCCCCAGCTAAGAAGTCAGGAGGGAACTAGGCCGAGGACTGGTCAGTCGGGCGGAGCGGTTTTTCTCAGGAACGTCGCGTCTAGCTGGCCGCTGCGTTCTAATCCTGGGCATGCCTCAGCTTCGCTCCCCCGTCTTTCCTGGCTCCTTTGATCCGCCGCATCTGGGCCACCTCGATATTGCCGAGCGAGCGCTCGCTGTCTTCGGCTCGCTGACCATCGCGGTCGGTGCCAATTCGGCCAAGTCACCCGTCTTTACCTGCGAGGAGCGGGTTCAGCTGCTCCGCGAGGCGCTGGGCGAGCGTGAGGGCTTGCGAATCGAGAGCTTCGAGGGCCTTCTCGTCGAGTACTGTCGCAGCAATGGCCACGATGTCGTTGTGCGCGGGGTGCGAGGTGGACGTGACCTCGATTATGAGATGCCGATGGCCGTTGCGAATCGGACCTTATATCCAGATCTCGATACGGTCTTTTTCGTGACCGCTAGCGAGCATGCCTTTCACTCCTCGACGATTATTAAGGAGCTGCTGGCGGCGGGTGGAGATACCAGCAGCTTCTTGCCGGAGGCCGTGCTGCGTGCGGCGAGCGATAAGTTTCCGGCGTTGCGCTAAGTCTCACTACGTCTTGCGCTGCTGCTCTTTCCGAGCCTTATCTGATCTGTACCTGACCCTTTCGTTTTCCTTCTGCTTTTTCACGATTATGCGTAGCACCATCCATACCGAATCTGCCCCCGCCGCCATCGGTCCTTACAGTCAGGCGATTGCCGCTGGCAACCTGGTCTTCTGTTCCGGACAGATCCCCCTCGATCCGGTAACGATGGAGATGAAGAACGGGAGTGTCGAAGAGGAAACTCGCCAAGTCCTCGTCAACATGGGCGAGGTGCTGAGCGCCGCTGGCTGCGATTTTGCCGATGTCGTGCGCACGACGGTGTTCCTGACTGACATGGGGGATTTTGCTACCGTCAACGAGATCTATTCCGAACGCTTTGGCGACTCGCGGCCCGCCCGCGCCTGCGTCCAGGTTGCCGGTTTGCCCAAGGGAGCGCGGGTCGAGATCGACTGCATCGCCTTGAAGCCCTGAGTCACGTTTCTCCTCCCCTATCGTCGCAGGCGCTCCTGCCCGGGCCCTTCTCTTGCGTAGCTTCCTTGAGCTTTCTCTCTGGCTGGCCCTGCTGCTCTTGCCGCCCCTTGTTGCCATGGCTTCAGCGCCGACGCGTCCGGTGCTGGCGACTGCTACGGTAGATGTCGGGGAGGAGGGGCTGGCGCCGTCTTTCTTCTCGCTTTTTGGCGAGGTGAAGGGAGTGAGCGGCCAGGCCTGGCTGCGGCGTCGTGTCGCTGTGGGGGTCTTGTGGCTGCTCTTGTCTATAGGTCTCGCCTTCTTCGTGTCCAGCGCCTGCGGGCGGCTGCCAGCGGCGCTGGCGCTTTTGCTGTTGGCTGCGCATCCGGTGCTGCAAGGGCTTGGCTCCCTTGCCAGCCCCTGGCTTTCGGCAGCGATGTTCTCGTGGTTGTCCTTGCTCTTTCTGCAGGCGATCGCCTTGCCGACCGTCTACCGGCGACGTGCTGAATCGTTCACGGCGCTGCTGATCCGCATCCTCGCGATGCTCGGCAGTGGGATTGCCCTCGGCCTGGCCTCGACAGCCTGGCAGAGCGTCGTCTGGATCTTGCTCGTGGTCAGCTCGCTGTTCCTCTTGTCGTTACTCTTCCTGGGCGTTGCCGGGCTGCGAGTCTCGCGCCGGGTGCCCATTTCTGGCTTTGCGCTGCGACCCTGGGCCTGGATCCGCCGTGGCGGAATCTGGGCACTGGCCTGGTTCCTCGTCGTGGTGATGCTGCTTTGGATCTGGGAGAAGCTGGGGACGGAGCAGGTCCTGACGCCAGCGTCTTTCGGTATCGAGCTAGCGAGCAGCGGCGAAGTTCTCCTCGCCTGGCTGTCGTTGCCGGGCATCCTGCTTCTCGCTCTGCGCAGCGGTTCCTTGCTCTGGTACCGCTCGCGGCTCTGTGGGCAGGATGTGCTCTTTGCTTCGCTGCTGGTTCTCTGGCTTTTTGGTCCGGCGATGGCAGCCCAGCCTGATCCGATGCAGCGATTGCTCGCAGCACCGGTGTTCGCGGCCTCTGTGGCATCGATGCTTGGTCTGCTGCGGCGGAGGGTGTGATGCCTGGGGTATCCTCTCGGTGGAGCGAGCGTTTTCAGCGTTACTTCCCTTGGATCCTGGCGCTGTCGATCTTCGCCCTCGTTGCCCTGACCTGCTGGCCAGTCTTGGCCTACCCACAGCTTGAACCCGACGACTATCGCTATCTGTGGTTATTAGAGGCGGGGGACGGCAGTGCTCGCAGCTTGCTTGAGAGAAGCATTGTCGAGAACCGTTGGGATCACCTGTGGTGGATTGCGGATCGCGACCCCGTGCGTTTTTGGCGGCCTATGGTGCTGGCCAGCTATTGGCTCGATCACGGGATCTGGGGCGATGCGGATATTGCCTTTGGGCTCTGTTTCAGCAACTTGCTGTTTTATCTCGGCGTTTGCTTGGTGGCGGGGTCGCTATTGACGCGACTGCTGGGGCGTAGGCTGGAAACGCTCTTGGGGGCCTTGCTCTTTACCGGTTTCTTCGCGCATGGCGAGGTGATTTGGTATGTCGCCGGGCGCACCGACACGATTGCGGCGCTGTTCTTTTTGCTCGCCTTTCGCCTGCATTTGATCGGGGGAAGCTGGCGTTTTGCCGGAGCCGCGTCCTTCTTCCTCGCCCTGATAACGAAGGAACTCAGTATCGGGCTGCCGCTCTTGCTCCTGGTGCTGGACTGGGTGGATCGGGGTGAAGGGGAGGGCTGGAAGCAGCTGGCTCGGAAGGCGCTGCCTTGGCTGGCTTGTTATGTCGCCGCCGTGATCCTGTGGCTCGGGCTTAGGTCGCTTGCCCTCGATGGGAGGAGCGTGGGGGGCGCTTCCTATCCTTACTTCATCTCGCCGTTTGGGGGGCAGTTCTTAGAGCACCTGTGGACGCAGCTGCAGGCCTATGTGCAGAACCTCGCCTTCGCGGTCACGACCCCGCCGTTTCTTCGCTACGACGACTTGCAGTATTGGGGCTTCGATTCGGGCAAGACCTGGACGGCGCTGACCTTGTTCCTTGCTGTGATTTGTCTCTTGGCCAGAGAACGGCGCTTACCTTGGCTATTGCTCTTCCTCTTAGGGACTTGGCTGCCGACCTCGTTTGTATACGTCAGCGAGCGCTATTTGTTGCTGCCCTCCTTTGCAATCGCGGCCATGGCCGGGTTTCTGCTGCGGAGGCAGCAGAAACCCGTGCTCCGCTGGGTTTTGCTGGCCGTAGTTCTGTCCTGGACGGGCCACCAGAGCTATCAGCTTTGGTCGAAGAACCACTATCTCAGCAAGAAAGAGCGGCCGCCGCTGGCGTTGGCGAAGGCGCTGGAGCGGAGTCAACTGCGCCCGGCGAAAGGAAGTCGGCTGCTCTTCGTCAACTTTCCTGCTGACTTGCTCAATTCTCAGTTCCTTGAGGCGCAGCTGCGCGTGCTTTTTGATGACCCAACGCTTAGCGTGAGGATTCTCTCGCATCAGGAGGCGGGCGGAGTGCCCGGGCGGACTCCCTCGATCATCAAGGAGGGGGAGAGGAGTCTCGTTCTTCGCTCGCAGCTGGCATTGGCGGGTATCTCCCCCATACGGCGTCTCTTCCCCTATGTGGAGATGAAGCCTGGGCAGCATACCCAGAGACCGGGACTCGGCTTTCGGGTCGAGGTCTTGGCTGGGGACGGCTTGCACGCCAGCGATGCACGTTTCCTGTTCCCACGCCCGGTCAGCGAATACGAGGTTTGGAGCTTCGTCCCCGGAGCAAGGGGAAGCCAGGGTTTCCTCGATTCGGCACTAGCCCTACAGCGTGGCCGTATCGTTCGGGAGCGATTGTGAGCCTTGCCGCGGCCGAACCCCGGTGATGCGAAAACGCGAACGGGCTACCCGAACTGGTAGTGGGCGAGATCGAGTGCCCGAGACCTGCCTAGCTCCGACACCGGTTGTTCTCCCGTGTATCTGAAAAAACAACTTAATCCTGCTGGAGCAATCCTACTGGCGCGGGGTTCTTAACTCGTTTTCCCCCAATGGCTTATGGCGTTGACCTGGCTTTCCTTGACTCCTGGCTATCAGCATGCCGATGGGTTGCGAGCTAGGCATGCGACCTCCGCCAGCATCCTCGCGGAAATGGTGGAGGGCTATCTTGCCCTCATAGAAATCCTGGTCAGCGCAATACCAGTATCAAGGGTGGGTTGGCATGCATGCTGGTATTGTTGTTGGGCAAGTACCGGGATTTTGAATACTACAGAACAAGTTATGGCATTCTTGGGATTGTACGATCCTAAGGTTGACCAAGTGTGAGCTTCCAGGCGACCTGAGAAAACGGATGTTCTGAGGGGAGATGTGAATTTGTGAGCCCCTGATGAAAAAGTGGTATGTGGACCAGGGCGCGTTCAGAGAGAACGGTTCCAATGAGATTTCAATACAAGGTTACTCTGGTCAGCCTCGCTGGACTCTTCCTGTTCGCCAGTGGGCTTGGCATTTTGGCCATGTGGAATATTGGTGAGGCCTTCGTCCGAGCTGAAGAGACCTTTGAGTCTGATCTCATCGCAGAAAGAGAAGCTTATGTAAAGGACCAGGTGTTAGTGGCGACAGCCGCCATTGGCTCCGTGGCCAAGGCTGTTCCTGATTCTCCCAGGAAGGTGGCCTCTCAGCTGGCCTCGAGCATGCGTTACGCGGAAGGAAGTGGGTATTTCTTTGCCTATGAATCCGATGGCAAGGGTGGATGGAAGTTTGCTTTCCACGGAGTTAAGCCAGAGCTAAAGGGCAAGGCCGTTGATCTATCAAGGGTCGATGTGGATGGTGTTCCCTTCCGTAAGAAGCTCATCGATGTAGGGCGGAATGGCGGAGGCTTCGTCCGATACTACTACAAAAATCCAGCAACGGATGAGGTCGTTGGCAAGCTGAGCTACGCCCAGGAAGTTCCTGAGCTTGGCTGGGTTGTTTGTGGTGGTCTTTACTTAGATAAGATCGATGAATCCTTGGTCGAGGTTCGAGATGTGGTCTGGGCAGAGGAAAACAATCTTATCCTCATGCTTTCGATCGCGATGCTGCTCCTGCTTCCTTTGATTGGAGCTGGATCTTGGTTCTTGGCTCGCCGTTTGACCCTGCCCCTGCTAGATGCGGTGAGCTTGGCTGAGGCGGTTTCCGCCGGTGATCTGAGCAAGCGGCTGAAAAGCACCAGCAAGGATGAAACCGGGCATCTCGCTCGATCCTTGGATCAGATGGCTGATGCTCTGGCGAAAAAAGCTGAGGAAGCCGAAGCCATTGCGGAAGGAAATCTTACCGCCTCCATTGAGGTAACAGGCCCGAAGGATGTCTTCGGAAACGCGACCCAGAAAATGCACGCCAAGTTGAATGAGGTTCTCGGTGGCGTGAATCATAGTGCGCTACAGGTGGGGCAGGGGTCCTCGGAAATCTCAGATCACAGCGTAAAGCTGTCGGAAGGGGCTGTGGAGCAGGCTGCCTCTTTGCAGCAGATTACAGCGAGCCTGGAAGACCTGACTTTGAAGGTCAATCAGAACGTAGACGATGCGGTACAGGCCGATCAGTTGACTGACGAGGCCACAGCTGCCGGGTGTGATGGAGCTAAGCTAATGGCTCAGATGACTGAGGCCATGGATGATATCAGCCATAGTAGCGAAGAAATATCCAAGATCATTAGGGTGATTGATGACATCGCTTTCCAAACAAACCTGCTGGCTTTGAATGCTGCTGTCGAAGCTGCACGGGCGGGGAGGCACGGAAAGGGGTTCGCGGTAGTGGCCGAGGAGGTGCGTAACTTGGCCGCTCGCAGCGCCAAGGCAGCGCGGGAGACCGCCAAGCTCATCGAAGGCTCTTTAGAGAAGGTCCAGGTAGGCTCTCGCATTTCTGGCGAAACAGCGGCGGCCCTTGAAGGGATCACTACTCGTGTGGAGAAAGCCTCGGATCTGGTTCGGGGCATTACCAAGGCTAGCAGGGATCAGGCGTGCGGAATAAAGGAAGTTAATGCCGGCTTGTCAGAAGTCGATTCTGTCATCCAAATCAATGCCGCCAATGCTGAGGAAATCGCCTCGGCGACCAATCTGCTGCGGGATCAGGCCCGATCTTTGACGGAAATGCTCTCATATTTCCATTTGGATTCCCAGGATTTGATGTCCCTAGGGGATCGTGGTTCCTCGGTGGATGCGTTCTTCTCTACGCCTGAGGCTTCCGATCAGTCCGAGCTTGCTGCGAAGCTTCTGCAGTCTAGCAAGCCTGGGTGGTGATCTTTCCTTTTTCCTTGCTACCCCTCGCTGCTCGTTAGCGAGGGGGGATCAATCGAAGCTATTCTTGCGAGGGCAGGGAAAGGGGAGCCCAGAGGGTAGATAAGCGAGTCGATTCTCGGCTCTCCGTCACTCCCCGTCCTTTTTCTGCAGCCGGCTAAGGCATGAGTGCCACCCAAGCCTGTGGTGTTAGGCGCAGACAAGCTTCATGTCGAGAAGAGAGATAAGGCAGTCTTCGGTGCCCAGGGCAGCTTCCTCCTGGGGCGTCTTCGGTGCCCATGACTCCACCACGTTTCTGTTGATTCGTCTGGGTTTCTTACCCTTGGTTTTCTCAAGCCTCGCCTAGGGATCGAACGATATGTGGAGGGAAAGCTTAGTCAGTAACGCCCCCCCCGCGATACGAAGCCTTGATACTCGGGCAGGGCACTATCGATCCTAGACGTGCCGTGGACCTCAAAGACAAGAGCATCGAAGGTGAGAAATCAGTCCAGAGACGCTGGTTTCCAGCCCGAAGGGGCTAGACCGCGTTACATAGCTCCGCTGAGCCTTGCCTGCTTGCTGCCGTTCTGTGCCGAGCCTTGGGTTTACCCGGTGGATCGGAAGCCTCGGGGCGCACGCCGATGCCCACGGCCCATATCAGCAACAACAGAAGCCGATGTCCTTGCGCAAATGCGTGGTCATGATCACGCGACCCATCTCTTTCAATAGCTCAGGCGCTTTCGTGTGAAAAGCCTGTGAGGAGGCAGCGATGAGAAACCTAAAAATAGGTTCGAAAATATGGCTGTTGGTCATCATGTTTACCGTTTCCGTTTGCGCTTTCACAGCGATAGCGATCTTCGGGGGGATATACTCTTCGAGTGCTATTGTTCGCAAGGCTACGGATATAACGAACGAGGAGCTTGCGAAGGACTACGAGATCTTGCTTAAGTCCACGGTTGATGCGATGGCGTTGACCTGCAGCGCTGCGGTGAAGGGCTTAGAGGATCAGGAGGAGATCGCTGACGTCCTGCGAAAGATGAATACCCCTGTTAGGTTCCTGGACAATAAGTCGGGGTACTTCTTCATCTACGATAAGAATGGGGTCAACAAGTCCTTGCCGATCAAGAGATCCTTGGAGGGCAAGAATCTCAATCATCTCCAAGATAGTTCCGGGCTGCATTTCGTGCAGGAGCTGACTCGGAACGCTGTGAGCGGTGGAGGGTTTGTTCGATATGAATGGCCCAAGCCTCCGAGCAATGAGGAGCGGCCGAAGTTGGCCTATTCGCGCATGATACCTGGGACGGATCTCTGGATTGGAACTGGGGTTTATGTTGACGATATCATGGATCGTTCATCTCATCTGAGTGCGTGCATGAATGAAGCCGGGTCGTCGGTCATGGTCTGGGTTTTGTCCCTACTGGGTGGGTTGTTTGTTGTTATCGTTCTCCCGGTTTCCATGATCATTATTCGCGGGATCGTTGGCCCGATGAGGATGCTCAACCAGGTGTCTTCGGATCTTGAGCGCGGGAAGATGGCTTCTGGGTGTGTCTACGAAAGCCAAGATGAGATAGGTGATCTATCGCGATCAATAGATATTTTATCTAATAACATGATTGGTTATGCGGAGGATGCTAGGAGGATTGCTGATGGCGATCTTACCGCTGATATCGTACCTATCTCTGAGGACGATGTTGTAGGACACAGTTTGATGGAGATGTCCCAGTCGCTCAAGAATATCTTCTATAAGATACAGGAAGCAGGGGGGCAGATTACCTCAGGAAGCCAGGAGCTTGCCGACTCTAGCCAGAACTTGTCTCGCAGCGCAACAGCGTCGGCTTCAGCTCTGGAGATGATAGGTGACTCTTTGGTTAGCATTGGAGAGCAGACGAGGAGCACCGCCGCTAATGCTCTCGAGGCTAATAAGCTCTCAGATGTTGCCTCTGAGTCTGCTGAGGAAGGTAACCGGAAGATGGGCGTAATGATTGAGGCCATGAAGGAGATCAATGATGCCTCGCAGGATATTAGCAAGGTCATTAGGGTCATTGACGACATTGCCTCTCAGACCAATCTTCTAGCTCTTAACGCCGCTGTCGAGGCGAGCCGGGCTGGGGTGCATGGCAAGGGGTTTGCTGTTGTTGCTGAGGAGGTACGCAATTTGGCTGGCCGTTGTGCCGCGGCAGCTCAGGAGACCACTCAACTAATCGAAAGTTCTGTGAAGAAAGCGGCGTGCGGAGCCCAGATTGCTGAGGAAACGGCCTCTGCCTTGGAGGGTATTTCCAACAGCACTACAAAGGTGAGTCAGTTGATCAGCGATATCGCAGGGGCGGCTACAGATCAATCTGAAGGTATTGTTCAGATCAATGATCACCTCAAGCGGATCGATGATAGCGTTCATGGCAACACCGCAACCGCCGAAGAGAATGCGGCGACTAGTGAGGAGCTCTCTGCTCAGGCTTCTGTGCTCAGAAAGTTGTTGCAGCGTTTTAAGGTCGATAACTCGATTGCTGCCATGCGCTAAGTAGATGCGTTCTCACGGCTACGGCCCAGTGCCTTGACCGCGGCTCGGTTCTTCGCGGAGAGATTTGTGATCCAGGTTATTCGCTAGCCTGCATCGCTCACCAAGCCACAGCATTCGCCCTTTTAACTCCGCAGAGAGCAAGGTCGGTTGCCTAGGATGCGGATCACGCTTCACCAGCTCT
>PDSF01000065.1 GCA_002748355.1 Planctomycetota bacterium
GTCTCCGCTCGAAGCTCGCGGTCGGGGGACCGCTGACCAAAGCCCAGGTCCAGCCACGGCGCTCCACCCGCGGCTGGAAACGAAGAAGCGGGAGCACGGTGGTATCGCCAAGCGAAGGCAACGAAGCGCGGCGAGACGGGCGTGTCCTGCGCCACACAAATTGGAGCACGCACGCCACGCTCGTTGAGGCTGGCACGCGGGAGGCTCGACCCCACGATCTCACGAAGCTCAGTCAAGAAGCGAGCGCCAGCTTCACGGGCTCATGGTGGCGGCGGCCGCTGCGCTTGCGCGGGTAGGCCAGCGGGGAGAAGAAGTGTGGAGAGACGGTATATGCCGCCTCTCCACGGCAACGACATGGTAATGCAGCCCATGCCGATCACCGTTGAACCGTCATATCGCGAATACGAGCGTTTGTTGGGTGTCGGCTTGCTCCGACTTCCTGCGGAGACAGGCTGTCCCCGATGACGCCTGCCGTACGGCAGGCGGGCGGATGATGCCGACCGGGTCGCTACTGGATCGAGGATGGGTCTTCGCCGAGCCGGACAAGTTCGGCATGGTCACGCTTCTTCAACTGACGGCGAAGATCGCGCTCGCCGGCTGTGGCTTAGGAGGATGCTCCTGGCTGGGCTGGGGCTTGGTTGCGGAGGCTTGCCCAGCAGAGGAGGGCCCAGCCGATGAGCATGGCGGTGCCGCCGAAGGGGGTGATGGCGCCGAGGGGTTTTATGCCTGTGAGGGCCATTGTGTAGAGGCTGCCGCTGAAGAGGAGGATGCCGAGGTTGAAGGCTAGGCCGGCGCGGCGGGCGAGTTTTTCGCAGCCGTGCATGGCTAGGATGGCGCAGCCGAAGAGGGCTAGGGCCCAGGCGTCCTTCGAGTCCGTGGGCGCCGAAGGCTCCGGCGGCGACTCCGAGGAAGCCGTGGATTCCGGCTGTTGCTAGCCAAACTTGCTTGTGCATCTTTTTGCTCCTCGGCTTTGCTTCGCCTTGGGTGTTTTTGTGCTGGTTCTGGGGGAGCTGGGATATTGCCGCTTGGGGCGGAAGGGGCTAGCAGGCTAGCGTGCGCGGCTTTCCAAGCCTCTTGCTGATTTGCTTCGCATGCGCCGAACTGACCTGCCTGTCCTCGTTGTGCTTTTGGCTGTTGTTTTGTCTTTTGCTCTGGTGCCGGGGCTGGTGGGGGGCTTTGAGGACTGGACTCGTAGCTGGCCGCTGCTTTCGAGCTTTGCCAAGTTTGCTGTGCTGGCGAGCTTTGGGGAGTGTTTGGCGCTGCGGATTCGGACGAAGCGCTGGTTGCAGCCGGGGTTTGGTTTGCTGCCCAGGGCGCTTGCTTGGGGGGCTTTGGGCGTTGCGATCTACTGCGCGTTTCGGATCTTTGCTGCTGGGACGCCGGCGCTTTTGGCGAGCTTTTCGATTGCTGCTCCGGCTGGGCCGCGGCCGGGTTTGAGTGCTGAAGGGCTGCTTGCGGCCTTTGCGATTAGCGCGGCGATGAACCTTAGTTTCGGCCCGGTGCTGATGCTTACGCACAAGCTTAGTGATGCTCACATCGAGGCCTGTGGTGGCTCGCTGCTCCGCTGCTTGGGCACTGTGCCGGCGATTGGGCGTTACTTTGAGGAGATCGATTGGAAGCTGATGTGGGGCTTCGTGCTGAAGAAGACCATCCCCTTGTTTTGGATTCCGGCGCACACGGTGACCTTCTTGCTTCCGGATTGGTTGCGGGTCGCCTTTGCGGCGCTGCTGGGCATCGTGCTTGGGGTGTTGCTGGCTTCTGCGGCGCTGGGTGGGCGCTTGGGTGAGAGTTCGGCGGCTTCGTAGTTCTGGGAAAAGGCTCCGGCCTGGGCCGGGAGCGCCTGTGCCGGAGCGCCTCGCTTTCGAAAACCGGGCTGATTGCCCTATCGCGGTGAGTGGCCTGCCTTCGCTATCTTCTGCGCCCCACTTCTCCCAGCGAGGCCAGAGGATTGACCGATACCCCGCAGACTGCTGCTGACACGAGCGCCTCCCGCCCATGGAGCGTGAACCGCTCCGAAGAGCTCTACCAGATTCCGCAGTGGGGGCGCGGCTACTTCCGCGCTGGCAAGAAGGGGCGCTTGCAGGTGCGGCCGCGGGGCGATCGGGGGCCGAGCTTTGACCTGCACCAGCTGGTGCGCGGCTTGGTCGAACGGGGCTACGAGACGCCGCTGCTGCTGCGCTTTGGCGACATCCTTGATGACCGCATCGAATGCGTGAACGGGGCCTTTGCCCAGGCGATCGAGGACTGGGAATACCGCGGGAGCTACCGCGGGGTGTTTCCGATCAAGGTCAATCAGCAGCGGCACGTGGTCGAGGAGATTGTGCAGTTTGGCCATCGCTTTGGCCTTGGGTTGGAGGTTGGTAGCAAGCCCGAGCTCTTGATCGCACTGGGCACGGCGCTGGCTGAGGATGCGCTGATCGTCTGCAACGGCTTCAAGGATCGTGAGTATCTGCGGATGGCTTTGCTCGCCACCAAGTTGGGGCGGCGGGTGCTCCTGGTCTTGGATCGCTACTCGGAGCTGGACCTGGTGCTGCAGTTGGCGGCGGAGCTGGAGGTGCGTCCGCAGCTGGGCGTGCGCGCCCGGCTCTCGACGCGCGGCGCCGGCAAGTGGAACGAGTCGACTGGCGATCTCAGCAAGTTTGGGCTCTCGGCCTACGAGATCCTTCGGGTGCTGGAGAGCTTGCGCCCGCGTGGCATGCAGGACTGCTTGCAGCTTTTGCACTTCCACATCGGTTCGCAGATCACCGAGATCCAGGCGCTGAAGAGCGCCCTGCGCGAAGCCAGCCAGATCTACTGCGAGCTGGTCAAGCACGGGGCGGCGATGGGCTACTTCGACGTCGGTGGTGGGCTCGGCGTCGACTACGACGGCACCCAGACCAACTCGATGAGTTCGATGAACTACTCGCTGGACGAATACGCCAGTGACGTGGTCGGTGCCATCTACGAGGCCTGTGAGCGCTCGGGGCATGCGCATCCCTGCATCGTCAGCGAGTCGGGGCGGGCCCTGGTGGCGCATCACTCGGTGCTGGTCTTTGAGATGCTCGGCCATAGCCAGTTGCCCGAGCAGATGCCCGAAGCCGACGGCTCGGAGAGTGAGCACCAGGTGCTGCGCTCTTTGCAGGAGACCTGGGAAGAGGTCGAGACCGAACCGGAGCTGGCTAGCTACCATCGGGCCTTGCAGCTGAAGGAGGAGGCGCAGCAGCTCTTCCGCCTTGGCTATCTGGATCTCGCCGCCAAGGCCTGGTGCGAACAGGCCTACTGGGCGATTTGCTTCCGGGTGCTGGCACGGCTCGGTGACGAAGAGGAGCTGCACGATGACTTGGCGGCGCTTCGTGATGGCCAGCCTTCGATCTACTACGGCAACTTCTCGATCTTCCAGTCGGTGCCGGATTCCTGGGCTGTCGAGCAGCTCTTCCCGGTCGTGCCGATCCAGCGTTTGGACGAGGAGCCTGAGCTGCGCGGGATCATTGCGGATTTGACCTGCGACAGTGACGGCAAGCTGGATCGCTTTGTCGGTGAGGCCGGGGAACAGCGCACCCTGCCGCTGCATGAGCTCGGAGAGGATCCTTACTACGTCGGCTTCTTCTTGGTCGGCGCCTACCAGGAGGTCCTCGGCGACCTGCACAACCTCTTCGGGGATACCAACGTCGTTCACCTCAAGAGCGGAGCCGGCACTCGTGCCGGGCGTGGGACCGAGCTAGAGGTCGGGGCCGTGGTGGACGGCGACACCGTTGACGAGATTCTGCGCTACGTGCAGTACGACCCGGAGCTCTTGGTCGCGGGGCTGCGGCGTTCAGCCGAGCAGGCGCTGCGCCAGGGGAAGATCACCCGCCGCGATGTCCAAGAACTCTTGCAGGTCTACAAGAGCAGCTTGCAGGCGACGAGCTACCTGATGACCGATCCCTTTGATGCCTGAGCCTGGCCTCGGTCCGAGAAGGCTCCCGGTACAAAAAGACCCCGCCGGACTAGGGGAATCGTTGGGGGGAGTGTCCAGCGGGATCAGGGGAATGTCATGCCCGGCTATGCCCTTGGTCTCGACCGAACGAAATCGGCAGAGTTCTTGGCCGCGTGAGTCCCCAGTGGGTGGATCCTCCCGGTCGCAAGCTCTTGGCAAGCCTCGGCTGTGCAGGAAGATAGGCTCTCCAAGTGCCCATGCAAGCGCGGCCTGTACAAGAAAACAGCAGTGGAAGTCTCTCTCGTAGGATCGCCTTGTTGCCCTTCTGCAATCTCGTTAGTCCCCTTGATGCCCTTGGGTTTAGGTCTTGCATTTGGAGAGCTTGCTCTCCGGGTGTTTTCTCCCTTATCTCAAAGTCCTGAGAAGAAGCTCTCCCGAAGAGGCGGCTCCGCTCCCAGTTGCCCAAGACCAGCAGCGGAAGCAGGCCCTGGCTAGGGAGCATGGCCTGCTTCCGCGTTCTAGGGCGACTACTGCCGTTGCTTGCTGGCCTTGGGGTAGGCCAGGAGCAGGATGAGGAGGCAGGCCAGGGCGGCCCACATCGGGACGCTGAAGAGGGCGCGGTAGTCGGTGGCGCCGGAGGCGGTCTTGGCCCATTCGGCGACGGAGCCGGCGATCATCGAGCCGACGATGATGCCGATGCCGATGATGACCAGGTTGTAGAGGCTTTGGGCGCTGGCGCGCACGTCGCCGGTGCTCTCTTCGTCGACGATCATGAAGGAGACGAAGATGAAGCAACCGAAGCAGAAGCCGTGCAGGGCGACGCCGAGGATGAGGGTGGCGATGACCGGCAGCGGGATGAGGTCGACGTAGGCGAAGAGGGCCATGCGCGCGGCGTAGGCCATGAGGCCGATGGCCAGCAGGCTCTTGCGGGAGAGCTTCTTGGCGACCAGCGGGATCAGACCGAGGACGAGGATCTCCATCATCTGTCCGATGGTCATCAGCCCGCCGCCGCCGACGCCGAAGAGCTGGTTGATGGTCGAGGCTGCTTCGAGCTGGTAGCTGCCGAGGAAGCCGGCGGTGTGCACGAAGTAGAACTGGTGGATGCAGGAGACCGGCACCGCTAGCAGGAAGAGGGTGAGCAGCGGTTGCAGCTTGATCTCGCGCAGGGCGCGGCCGATGGCGCTTTCCTTCTCTTCGCGGCTCGGGGGCGTCTTGGGCAGGAAGAAGAAGCACCAAAGGCCCATGAGCAGGCCGAGGATGGCCGAGAGCCGGAAGGCGTCGCCCATGCCCTTGTGCTGTGCCGCGCCCTGGATGCTCTTGCCGAGGCCTTTCGCCAGCTCCTTCTGCAGCTCAGCCTCGGGTAGGGCCAGGGCGAGCTTGGCCTTGTTCTCGTCGAGGGCCTGGCGGGCTTCGCTACCTTCGCCGACAGAGCGGGTGGGGATGGCTAGCTCTCGCGCCTTGAGCAGGGCTTCTAGGGTCGAGCTACGGCTCTTGGCGATCAGGGCTGGATTCAGGATGGCACCGAGTTGCTTGGGATTGGCCGCGATCGCTGCCTTGCTGCCTTCTTCCGGATTGTTGAGGATCCTCTCGATGCTGACGCCAGGGGCCGGCTCCTGGGCATTGGGAGTCCAGCTGGCGAGCAGCCACTGGCCGATGCCGATGCCGACGACGATCCAGCCGAGGGTGCCCCAGAGCCGCACCTTGCCAAAATCGCGGTCACGATCGGGCAGATGATGGAAGGAGAGGGAGTTGGTCAGGGGCAGGGTCGGCGAGTAGACCAAGGAGTAGAGGAAGCTGAAGAGGAGGAAGCTCCAGTAGCCGCTAAGATGGGGCAGCTGCCAAACCAGGAGGGCTCCGAGTAGGTGGGCGACTCCCAAGTACTTCTCGGTCGAGAAGTAGCGGTCAGCGATCTGGCCACCGATCAGTGGGGCGAAGATGGCGCCGACAGCGCCGATCGCGAACATGTGGCCGATCTCGTTGCCGGTGAAGCCCAGGTTGCTTTTGAGATACGGCCAGAGCAGTGGTAGCCAGGCGCCCCAGATCGCGTACTGGAGAAACATCATCAGCGAGAGCTGGAAGTTCAGCTTTCGGGACAGGGATGGCACGTTGCTGTTGCTCATTAGGATCTACTCACTGAAGGCCGTTACTCACTGAAGGCCGTTACTCACTGAAAGCACTGTCGAAGGCGATGTTGGAGCGCGGGAAATCGAGCTTGCGCACGAAAGCTGCGGCCTCGCGTGCCCCCGCTTCGCGGTCCATGGCAGGATCCTCCCACTCGACCGAGAGTGGGCCCTCGTAGCCGATGTGGTTGAGGATGCGGATCAGGCCTTCGAAGTCGATGCGGCCGCGCCCGGGCGAACGGAAATCCCAGCTGCGCCCGTCGGCGCCAAAGTCGCTGTGGCCACCGAAGACTCCGATCGGGGTCGGCTGCTCGCTCCACCAGGCGTCCTTGACGTGGACGTTGAAGATGCGGTCGCCGAAGTAGCGCAGGAAGCCGAGGTAGTCGACGTTTTGATAGCCGAAGTGGGAGGGGTCGAAGTTGAAGCCGAAGTGGGGATGCCCTTGGACGGCTTCGATGGCGCGGTCGGCGGTCACCAGGTCGAAGGCGATCTCGGTGGGGTGGACTTCGAGGGCAAAGTAGACGCCCAGCTCCTCGTAGCGGTCGAGGATGGGGAGCCAGCGCGCGGCGAAGTCGGAGAAGCCCGCCTCGATCATCTCCGGGGTGACCGGCGGGAAGGAATAGAGCAGATGCCAGATGCTGCTGCCGGTGAAGCCGTTGACCACGTAGCGGCCGCTCTCCTCCAGGCGCGCGGCTACCTGGCTCGGCGCGGCATCGAAGAAGAGCTTGGCGGCCTTGGCGGTGGCGATCATTTCGGCGGCGGCGCGCTGGCGCACCGCTTCGGGCTTGCCTTCACCCCAGATCCGCGGCGGCAGGATTACCTTGTGGCGCTCGTCGATCAGGTCGCAGACCGCCTGGCCCACCAGGTGGTTGCTGATGGCGTAGCAGCCGAGCCCGTGATGCTCGAGGACATCCCAGCGGCTCTTGACGTAGCCATCCTCTTCGAGGCAGCGCTGCACGTCGAAGTGCTCACCCCAGCAAGCCAGTTCCAAGGCGTCGTAGCCGAGTTCCTTGACCTTGGCGCAGAGGGCTTCGAAGGGGAGATCGGCCCACTGGCCGGTGAAGAGGGCGACGGGGCGTGGCATCGGTTAGCTCCTTCAGCTCAGTGGATCTGACGCAGGGGAATGGCGCAGCGCTCGCTGGCGGCATGTGCGGCGGCCTCGAGCACGCGCTGCGTTTCGTAGGCATCCGCGAAATCGGGGAGAGGAAGCTCTTCGGGCTCGCCGGCGAGCACTCGGCAGATGTCGGCGGCCATGTTGACGAAGCCGTGCTCGTAGCCGAGGAGGTGGGCGTCGGGCCACCAGTTTTGCACGTAGGGGTGGGCCTGGGCCTTGGTGGCGATGATGCGGCGCCAGCCGGCCTCGGCGGCCGGAGCTTCGCCGTCGTAGTGCCAGAGCAGGTTCATGTCCTCGAAGTCCCAGCGTAGCGAGCCCTTGCTGCCGTGGATTTCGATCTGGTTGGCGTTCTGGTAGCCGGCGGCGAGGCGGGTGGCCTCGAAGCTGGCGACGGCGCCGCCTTCGAACTTGGCCAGGAAGAGGGCGACGTCGTCGACATCGCTGAGTGCGGTGGAGCCCGGCTTGGCCGGGTCGGGGCGCTGCTCATACTCCGTGTGGAGGATGCTCCCGCTAACTTCGCTGACCTCGTCGCCGGTGAGGAAGCGGGCCAGGTCGACGGCGTGGGCGGCGAGGTCGCCGAGGGCGCCTGAGCCAGCGTGCTTCTTTTCGAAGCGCCAGCTGCGTTCGGTCTCGGGACCGCCCCAGTCCTGGAGGTAGCGGGCGCGGATCTGCAGCACTTTGCCCAGGCGTCCGGCGCGCAGGAGTTGGTAGGCGAGGCCGATGGCCGGGCAGCGCCGGTAGTTGAACCAGACGAAGCTCTTTTGCTCGGGCCGGGCGGCGGCCGCGTCCCGCATCGAACGCGCCGAGTTCAGGTCGCCTGCGAGAGGTTTCTCGCAGGCGAGGTGCTTGCCGTGCTCGAGTGCCGCCCAGGCCTGCTCGGGGTGCAGGGCGTTGGGCGTGGCGATGTCGACGAGGTGGATGCTCTCGTCGGCGCAGAGCTGCTTCCAGTCGCAGCTCTGCTGGGGGATTTGCCAGCGTTTGGCGAAGCTGGCCAGGCTCTTGGCATCGCGGGCGGCGACGGCGGCGAGCTTGGGGTGGAGGGGCAGCTCGAAGAACTTCGGCGCCTGCGTCCAGGCGTTGGCGTGTGCCTTGCCCATGAACTTGGAGCCGAGAAGAGCGACGTGGAAACTCTTGGTCATCTACAAGCGGGACTGTGCTGAAGAACTAGAGGCTTAGGACAGTAACCAAGCCGTGCAGCTGTCGCGAGCAGTCGCTGCCGCCCTTGGCTAAGCTCGCGAGCCTCATGCATCGAGGAACTGTTCAAGCACTGCTACTCCTGATTCTGCTGGCCTTCTTTGGCGTGCTGGCGCTCTTGGTCGACTGGGCGCCGACGGCGCAGCTGGGGCCGGGCCGGGGGGCTTCGGCTGCTGGCCCCCGGGAGGCTGCGCGGGCTGGGCAGCAGGCTCTGGTTCGGGCTCACGGCATCGTGCTGCTGCCGCCCGAGCAGCGCCGGCTTCGTGAGCAACCGATCGGTGTTGTGGTGCTGCGGGGGGCGGCTGCGGCCGGGGCTGAGCGTGTTGGCCGCGAGGCTGAGGGCGCTGACCGCGGGAGCAAGCTCGCGGACTCCGAAGGGGCCAGGGTCGACGGACTTGGCTACTTCGATCTTCGAGGCGCTGTCGCTCCGGGCGCTGGCAAGGCGAGCTTGGGGTTTTTGCCGGGATGGCCCGTGGGGGGGCCCGGTGGCGCTGGGCAGCTTCCACGGCAGCGGCGCGAATTGCTCCTAGAGCCGGGTCAGCCGCGCTTTGTCGTGCTGGATCTGCGCGAGCCGCGGGCACCGCTCTTGCGGGTGCGTTTGGCTTGGCAGGGTATGCCGTCGGTGCCGGTCGAGGTTGAGTTGGAGGGGGGCGAGCCCCTGCCTGCTCCGCTGCCGCGCATGCTGGCCGCGGACTTTGAGCTGCCGGCGAAGCGCCATCGCCGGGCCCGCTTGCGGGTGGCGGCTGAGCTTGGCGGCGCTGTCGTTCTCCACCTTGCGCGCGACTTCGAGTTCGGGACTCGCGACCAGGAGCTGCGCCTGGCCTTGGAGATTTTGCCGCTCAGGATCGAGCTGGGTGAGGAGGGGCAAGGGCTCTGGCTGCTGGAGCAACGGAGCGACGCGGTGCAGCTGCAAGTGGAACTCGGGGCGCCGAGCCAGGAGGCGCTGCGGGTGCCGGCGGGGAGCTTCCGCCTCGGGCGCTACCAGACGGTGGCGGCCAACGAGCCGCCCATCTTTCGAGAGCTGCTGCGCTTTGAGCATCGGAGTCCGGGCACCCGTATTTGGCGGCTGCCGTCGGGGGCCCTGCGTGCTGAGGCGAGGAAGTGAGTGGGGCTCGGCTGCGGCTTGTCGGGGCCAGCGACGAGGAGAAGGCAGGGTGTAAGGACGTGAAGCTGTGAGGCTCGGCTGCGGCTCCGCGTTGTGGGGGCGAGGCTTTTGGCATAGGAGCTGGGCATGACGGCCAAGGGATCCGTTCGAATCAGCGCCGAGCTCTTCTTGCTCTTCGAGAGTCACGGCGCCCTGCTGCAGTGGATGCGACTTGGGCCCGATGCCGATGCCTTTGCTGTTCGCCTCTCGCTGAAGGAGCGGCGCAGCTTGGCCGCTGCGCTGGCGAGCGCTTCGCTGCCGTGGACGCATCCCAAGGGCGGCTTCGAGCTGGACGCCGCTGCGCCGGATCCGGCAGTTGGTCCTGCGGAGGCTGCTGCGGCGGCTGCTGCGGACGGCCAGCTACGCCTCCGCTTCTATGGTCCCAGGGCGAGTTACCAGGGAGGCGAGGGAACCCTGACCCTGGATGCGACGCTGGCCGAGCGCCTGCGCGCGGCCTTGGCGGGGGAGCTGGCAGAGTTTTGAAGCTGTCGCGTGCTTGCGGGCCGCGGCCGCCTCTCGCGGCTGCCTCTCGTGGGGCATTAGCTAGCGGTCATTAGGTCGCGCCTGTTGCCGACGGACGCTCAGCCGCAGCCGCCTGCCTTGCGCTTCACCTTGCCCAGTGGTTTGACCACCGGCTTCTTCGGCTTCTCATCCTCGTGTGGCGGCCCCGTCTCCCTTCAGCGTGGCCGCCGAGACCAGGGCCGTGCCGGGGCAGTAGCCACCGATCACGTGGTAGAGGAAGCTATTACCGAGAATGCCCTTGTCGAAAACCTCTGTCGATGACTCGATCGGGTCCAGGGGCCGTGACGACCTTCTCGCCGCAGCTCCGGCAGCCGTATTACACGCAGGGATTTCGTGAGCGAGGCTCAGCTCGATGCGCTCTAGCTCCTTGCGGACGTCTTCGCCGATCTTGTGCAGTGGAGATCCGAAGCTGCAGACTCGCTTCTCTTCGGGCAACTCATAGGTTGTGCGCGCACGGGGGAGATGCTCAGGGAACTTCTTACGCCTGCCGCCCTTCTTCTTCGGTTTACGCGATTGAGGAGTGATAAGGCCACAGGCACCTTCTGCTCAGCAGTCCTTTTGGCCTCTTGGAGCAAGTCCGCGCTGAAGAGCTGCCCTTGATTCGGGTTGGTCTTGCCGGGGGAGGGACGCCGCTTCTCCGAAGATCTACCGAAGAGCATGCTCTTGTAGACCTCGACCGTGTGCATCGATTTCTCGAGCTTGGCCTTGAGCGCGATAGGATACCGATCTTTTTCCAGTCGCTTGTATTGCAAGCAGAATCCGTCGTGGTCCCAGTGCAGGATCTTTACGCGGTTACGCTTCCTGCCCAGGAAGACAAAGACGCTGCCAGCAAACGGATCCTCTTCGAACTGAGCGCGCACGATAGCAAGCAAACCGTCGTGCGCCTTGCGGAAGTCGATTGGCTCGCAGGCGATGAGGATGCGGATCGAAGCAGGGAGCGTTAGCAATGCAGAAGGACCTCCAGCGCCCGGGCCAGCACTCTCGGCCTTTGCCTGGCATCAGTTCGATCTCGACGTCGCAGAGACGTAGCAGAAGGCTGGAGACGGAAGGCTCGGGCTGTAGCTCGACTTCAGCAAAAGACGGTCGAGGTGGCTTTTCAGAGCGCAGCTTCCAGCCCCAGGAAGCAAGCGTCGACCTATTCACGCCACTTCGCTCAGAAAGCTCCGACCAGCTCAGGCCCATCCGATCCCGGATGGCCAGAATCGCCCTCATTTCCTCCAGGCTTCATCTCATGCCCACAGCGTCCGCATTCGGCGCTCGGAATCCAGGTGGGCGTCAAGCAACGCTTACAGATCTGCGGCATCCCCAGAGCGCACTTCTACAAACCGCTCCAGGCCTCATAAGGTGGCTCCATTTGGCCGAACTGCGGTGGCTCCGATAGGGCGGACCTTGACAGCCTGACTCATCCGTGGGCTTCCGGCTTCCCAAGCTGAAGGCACACCCCATAAGGCGCTACGCTACAACAGCTTGCAAAGCCACCCACGCGCAACTCATCCGTAACTGTTCCGGGAACCGCATCGGTGAACGAGCGCCTGCGGAGCCAGAGCCCCGAGACGGGGACCGCGCTCAACATAATCGAGCGGAAGCGCTCGCGATAACGCTCGTGTGCCTGCGCGGAGCATCGCGCCACTCGATCCACTTGGTCAGAAGGGACTTGATGAGCAATGTGGGGCAGACTCGCCAATCACTTAAGCAGGCATGAACGCCCCAAGTGACCTAATCTAGGACCGGATACCGTTTCCCACCCACCTCAATAAATACAACCCTCTCTATGTCGACCGCAGATGAGCGGCACAGAATCCGCACCGCCTTTTCGACATCCAACTCCGCGTTCGTCGCGAGAATCTCATACTCCGCATCGCTGACAGTTAATGGACGCGGGGTACCGCTCATGAAGCTCCCCACCAGTGTAAACCCCGGCACAAAGACCCCCACTACGAACCCCACAGGGCCATATTCAATTTCATAGGCGCTGTCAAACGGGGCAGACACGCCACGCAGCGTGCTGCTAATGATGTTCAATGGATACAACAGAACTGCGCCAGACGCCCTACCCGCCCAACCGATTGCAGGCCACGGCCCCTGGTCGGAGATCCAAACGCCCACTTGAGTTGTTCTCCCCTCATTGCGGACATCCAGGTCCATCCTCACGATCGCAAACGAATGGCAAGAGCAAAGCCCCAAGATGAGCGATGCAACAACCACAAACCTCAGCCGCACTGGAGTGGCCTTAACCATTAGAACCAGTTCCATGGCCACTCAATTGTGACCCCGATGTGAATTCCCTCAGTCGAGAGCCCAACAGGTAGCCCACCGATTTCAGCCGTCACCTGAGTCAGAGCTATGACCAGAAGTTGTGGATGAACGAGGAGACGCGCGGCGTACCTTGGCAGTTGTCAACACTTCCAAGAAGCCCACGAAGGGCAGGTACGCCACGCTCATGCAAAGTAAGCCCCCCGTTTTCTCCGGTCCAGGTTCCTCCCAAGACGTCCTTACCGAGCTCTGCCGGGAAGGTGCAGGGCAGATGCTGGCAGCCGCTCTAGAAGCGAGA
>PDSF01000068.1 GCA_002748355.1 Planctomycetota bacterium
ATGGCCGCCTGCCCCGCCGCACTGGTCTGCCGCGTCTCCTGGCTGTTCGGCCCGGTGCCGCCCGGACGCCCGTCCCATTTTGACAACGTGCTGGACCGCGCCTCCTCGGGGGAGCGGCAGTGCCTGATCGCCGACAAGTTTTCTGTCCCCACCTACACCCACGACATCGTCGGCTGGGTGGAATTCCTGCTGGAGCGAGAAAAATCCGGCATCTACCACCTCTGCAATGCCGGCGATCCGGAAAGCTGGCACAGCTACGCGGAAAAAATCTGCCAGCTCGCACGCCAGCGCGGCATGCTGCCAGACGGCGGAAAACTGGTCGCCACATCCATGCGGGACGCCACGTTTTTCCGGGAAAAACGGCCACAGCACACCGCGATGCTACCCACCCGGTTGATCGACGAAGGAATCGCCACCCCGCGCCACTGGCTCCACGCCGCCAAGGAATATCTGAAAATCCGTTGACCTCCCGCGCCACCGGGTGCATCATCCCGCCCGTATGAAACACCGTTACCTCCTCGTCATCCCGTCACTCGCGTCCGCCGCTGCCCTGCTGGTGAGCTGCAGCTCCATCAACCAGCCGCTAAGCAGCAGCGACGGCTCCAATCCGCTTGACCCTCCGGGCAGGACATCCACCGTTGAGGAGGATCCTTACGGGCCGAACTTCACCCCCGGCACTTTCCTGCAGACCGTTTCCCCCAAAACCGCCTTCTTTTCCACTTTCCCGAAAGGGAACGACCAGCCAGCCAAGACCCTGCCAGACTACACCGACGTAAAGGTGATCTCAAGCAAGGGCTCCTACGTCAAGGTGGAGGTGGTGGACAGCGGGGAAGTCGGCTACGTGCCCTCTGTCATGCTCGGAGAGAAACGCTCTCCCAACGAGGTTCCGGTAACGCCGGGTACAGGTGAAGTCCCCGTCACTCCCGGTGTGGCTCCAGAACCGGAAGTACCGGGAACCCCGGCAGCAGAAGCCCCATCCGTCGATCCCCCCGTGGCTCCCGAGCCGGAAATCCCCGGCATTGAGCCTCCAGAAGTGATCGACCCTAGCAAACCTGCCGAGTAAGCGGGAAAAACAGCACACCTTCCACGGCCTCCACCCTCCAGGGCGGGGGTCGTTTTTTCCACTATCTGGAAATCAGGATGGCTAAACCGCCGCACCGGTGCTAGCACTGGCACCACGCGCGGATCAACGGCGCGGCAGCAACCATGTGCAAACAAGCATCAGAATTTGAACTCTCCGGGTTTGGCCGGCGGCTATGCTCCGGCAGCGGCATCGAGGAGCTGATGGACGACCTCGGCAACGCCATGGCGCTGAGCGGGCCGGACACTCGGATGCTCGGTGGCGGCCAGCCGGCCCATATTCCCGAGGTCAACGCCCTCTGGCGCAGGCGCCTTGAGGAAATCATGGCCGAGCCCGGCAGGCTGGAAAAAGTCCTCTCCAACTACGACCCGCCGCGCGGCAACCCGAAGTTCCTCGAAGCCGCCGCCACCATGTTCCGGGAGCGTTTCGGCTGGGACATCTCCGCCAAAAACATCGCCGTCACCGCCGGCGGACAGACGGCATTTTTCTTCCTCTTCAACGCCCTTGCCGGGCAGTTCCACAATGGCACGCGGAAAAAAATCCTGTTCCCGCTGGTGCCCGAATACATCGGCTACGCCAACCAGCCAGTGGGCGAGGACATCTTCCGCGCCTGCAAGCCACTGATCGAAGAAATCGGTGACCACGGCTTCAAATACCGCGTCGATTTCGACAACCTGGAAATCGGTGACGACATCGCTGCCATCTGCGTCTCCCGCCCGACTAACCCCACCGGAAACGTCCTCACCGACAACGAGATTTCCCGGCTCTCGGCACTCGCGCAGGAGCACGGCATCCCCCTCATCATCGACAACGCCTACGGCGCACCCTTCCCCAACATCATCTTCACCGGGGCCACCCCCGTGTGGAATGAAAACATTGTCCTGACCCTCAGCCTGTCAAAAATCGGCCTGCCCGGCACGCGCACCGGCATCGTCATCGCCCACGAAAAAATCGCTGCCGCCATTTCATCCATGAACGCCATCGTCGGCCTCGCCAACGGCAACGTCGGCCAGGCACTCATGGAGCCACTTATCAGGAGTGGCGAGATCCTCAAGCTCAGCAACGAAGTAGTGCGCCCGTATTACATTGAAAAATCCCGCCAAGCCCAGGAGTGGATCAGGCAGGAGTTCG
>PDSF01000028.1 GCA_002748355.1 Planctomycetota bacterium
ACCTGAGGCCCCCTCCTGGCGATGCGTTTTGTTGGTAAACACATGCATAGCGCAGCGAGTGCGGGCCTCAGTGCTTTTTTGCGCTTATTTCAGGTCTAGCAGCAGGGCGAGTTCCTGCGATCCGAACTCATCGCAGAAGAGGTTGACGATTCCCAGGCCGCTGCTTTCGCCGCCGCAGATCCTTACGCGCCCTGCCTCGATCAGTGGGGCCAATTCTCCCTGGAGCTTGGCGATGAGCCGGCGTTCGTGCGCGAGCAGGGCGTCCTGTCCCTGCTCCAGGGTCCATTCGATGCCTGCCAGCCACCCGAGATAACCAGGGCTGTTGGGGGTGCCGGCTTCGTAGCCGCCAGGTGTCCCTCGCGGCATCTCTTCGCGACCGCTGCCGGTGCCGCCGAGCTTCCAGGCACGCAGCCCTAGCTCTTGGCGTAGGCAGAGGGCGCCGACGCCAGGGGGGCCCATCAGGGCCTTGTGTCCGGGGAGGACATAGGCATCGGCGGGGATGCGGGATAGCTCGATACGACCGGCGCTCTGGGCACAGTCCAGGATGACCCGGGTGCCGGCCTGACGCAGGGCCTTGATGGCGCTGATGGGCTCTTGCAGCTCGCCTGTGACGTTCGAAGCGTGGTTGAGGACGAGGAGCTTGGGAGCATCCTCTTTACTCAGTTCTTCGAGTAGAAGGCGGTCCTCGACGCGGCCTGTTCCGATCCTGCGCAGCTGGATGCGCCCTTCGTCGCGAAGCCGCACCAGCTGGCGGATCACCGCATTGTGCTCAAGGCTGCTGCACCAGACCCTGTCGCCGTCTGCGAGCAGGCCCTGGATGGCGAGGTTGAGCATCTCGGTGGCGCCGGATCCGAGGATCACCAGGCTCGCAGGCGTGCCGCAGAGCTCGGCGAGCCTGCTGCGGAGTCGGCGGACCTTCTTGCGGACTTCGTCCCTTCGCGGACTGCCGCCACGCGAAGCGTCGACGCCCAAGCGCTCGAACCAGTCCTGCATCGCCCTGGCGACGGCCGCTGGCTTGGGCCAGGTCGTCGAAGCGTTGTCGAGGTGGACGTGTCGGGGCATCGCCGCCTTAGCTGCCGAGGTAGCGGTCATAGAGAGCTCGCGCCCTTCCTGGATCCTCGGTGCCCTGCACGATGGCTCGGCCACCGCGGAAGACGGTGATGCGGCCTTCGGGAATGTCGAGGCGGAGCAGGGCCTTGCTGCGCTGGATCCTGCCGGACCCTGCGAGCTTGCTCTCGAGGGCGTCGAGGCTCGGGGCTGGGCCGCTGGGGGCGGAGAGCTGGACGGCGTTGCGACCACAGAGCGAACTCGCCTCGGGGACTTGCGCGGTATCCAGTGCCGGATACTCCTTCCTGGCGCAGCAGGGGCAGCTCGCCGAGGGCTGCCTGGGGAGCTTTAATGCCTGGCTCTCAAGCTTCCAGAGATCGGCGCGGAAGAGGATGCTATGGGGCGTCTTCTCCGGAGCATCCTCTTTGGCGCTAAGCAGTCGCATGGCCAATGCTGTCTGCCATACAGTGACCTGGCCGGGGGCCTGGGGCAGGACTCCGGCGCTCTCGCAGGTTTGTACTGCCTCGCTGGGCGGGGGGGCCGGGAAGCTGCAGCGTAGGCAGGGGCCCTCGGGCACGAAGGCCGCCGCCATGGCTTCGCTAGCGATGCAGGCACCGTAGATCCACGGCTTGTGCTCGCGGCGGCACCAGTCGTTGATCAGGTAGCGGGTCTGGAAGTTGTCGGTCCCGTCGATGAGTAGGTCGAGATCTCGGAGCAACTCGTCGACATTGTGGGCGCTGAGATCGCAAACCTGGGCTTCGACCTCGATCGTCGGGTTGATCGCGGCGAGTCGCGTGGCGGCAGCGAGGGCCTTGGGCTCTTCGCGGCGAGCATCCTCGTCATCGAAGAGGTGCTGGCGATGTAGGTTGCTGACTTCGACCCAGTCGCGATCGATGAGGCGCAGGTAGCCGACACCGGCTCGGCCGAGCTCCTCGGCCATGCGGCTGCCGAGGGCGCCCTGGCCGACGATTCCGACACGAGCCGCACAGAGGCGCTCCTGTCCTTGGGCGCCAAAGCTGCCGACTCGGATTTGGCGGCGGTAGCGATCGTTGGAGCGAGGCTCGGTCATGTTCTGGCCGGGAGGGGGGGCCGTCGGAGACGGCGCGGAGGCTGCGTCCAGGCCGTTGATACCGCAGGGTTGCTAGCTACGGAGAGCGGGGGGCTCAGTCATGCTGCTGGATGAACCGGGCTGCTGCTTCCGTTCTGCTGCTGGTCTTCAGCTAGGCTGCGATGGACTGAAGAGAGAACTGGTGCGGAAGGGGGGACTCGAACCCCCACGGGTCTCCCCACGAGAACCTAAATCTCGCGCGTCTGCCAATTCCGCCACTTCCGCGTGGGCCGGGGAGCCTAGCAGGCCGGGGCTGAACTCGCACGGTGCTAGCTAGGCAATCCTGAGCCGGAGTGTTGCGAGGAGAACTGCAAGCAGCGCTGGCGCCGGCCTGCATGGGGGGGCCAGCGCTGCTTTGGACATTTGCTCGATTCTCCTCGGGCCTGCTGGGAGGAGCGGGGCATACTTTTCTGCCTCTTCCCCCGCGGGCCGCGGTGGGGCAGCCCGAGCCGCTGCCCTACCGCGGCTGCCGTCGTTGCCTCCTGCACAGAAAGTCTGACCGTGGAATCGATCGAGACGAAGGGAACGCTCTCCGAGGAACCGCAGGTTTCGTTGTTTGTTCCGACCTGGAATGCTGGGCCCGAGTTTCCGGAGATCTTTGCGCGGATGGCCAAGCAGAAGCTGGACCGTCCCTACGAAATCGTGGTGATCGACTCGGGATCGAAGGATGGCACCGTCGAGTTCCTACAGGGGCAGCCGGTGCGACTCTTCCGTATCCCGAATACGGAGTTCAACCACGGGTTGACGCGAAACGCCGGCTCCGAGCTGTGTAAGGGCGAGATCATCTTGCTGGCGACCCAGGACGCTTGGCCGGCGGATGAGCATTGGATGCAGGCCCTTGTCGACTGCTTTGAGGATCCGGCAGTCATGGGGGCCTACGCCCGGCAGCTGCCGAGGCCGGATGCGAATCCCTTCATCAAGGATCGCCTGTCCAACTGGGAGGCTGCCAAGGAGGAGCCTCGGGTCCAATGCATTGAGGGCATGGAGGAGTGGGAGGCGCTTGAGCCGCTGGAGAAGCTATCGCGGGTCGCTTTCGACAACGTCTCCTCCTCGGTGCGCAAGTCGGTGCTACAGGAGATCCCCTTCCGCGAGCGCAAGTTCGGCGAGGACCTCGACTGGGGCATGCGGGCGGTTTTGGCCGGCCACAAGGTCGTGTTCCAGCCGAAGGCCAAGGTCATCCACAGCCACAACAACTCGATTTGGTATGAGTTCAAGCGCGTCTACGCCGACCATCAAAACCTGCATCAGCTCTTCGGTGTGCATACGATCAAGACCTGGAAGGACCTGCGGATCTGCAGCTGGCATGCCAGCAAGATGCTGTTCCGGGTGATTAAGAACGACCCAGGGCTCGGTTTCTTTGGACGGCTGTGGTGGTGGGCCAAGTGCCTCCCCCTCGGCTACTCGCAGAACCTGGCGCAGTTTTGGGGGGCGCGTTCGACGCGCAAGATGGCAGAAGGGAGCTTCTGGTATCGCTGGCTGGATAAGCGGCTGCGCAAGGGAGTTTGAGCGCCGCGCCAGCAGAGGCGCTCGCTGCGAGGCTGCGGAGGACCAGACCAAGCCTCGGCGATAGGGCAGGACAATCAGGCTTATTGACAGCGAGTCTTGGATTCCGCGGCGCCGAGCCCGAAGCTGTTGGCTCAGAAACCCCCGCTCCAGAAATCTGGACTAGGAGACCCCAATGACCAACGTCGGTGACAAAGCGCCGAACTTCACGCTCAAGGACCAGTTCGGTCGTGAGGTGGAGCTTGCCAAGTACCTGGGCAAGAGCAATGTCATGCTCTTGTTCTACCCCCTCGACTTCACGCCTACCTGAAGCAAGGAAGTGCCCGCGACCGAGGAACTCCTTCCTCGCTTCCGCGCGGCCGATACCCAGGTCTTGGGTATCTCTGTCGACAGCATGTTTTGCCACGGTAACTGGGGCAGCAGCCTTGGGGGCGTTTCGTTCCCTCTGCTCGCTGACTTCCAGCCCAAGGGCGCCGTCGCTGACAGCTTCGGCCTCTACTTAAAGGATGCCGGCATCACCGACCGTGCGACCGTCATCATCGACAAGGAAGGCGTGGTCCGCTTCCTGGAGGCCGTCGGCCCCGGTGGCGAGCGCGACATCAGCGAACTCGCTGCGAAGTGCGAAGAGGTCAACAAGGGCTCGGCAGCGGGCTCGCTGCCCACGGCTCAGGAAGGCCCCAGCGGCACCCTCTACATCAAGAGCAGCTGCGGTCACTCGCTGAAGGCGCTGAACTGCGTCACGAACCTGCACTTGGGCTCGATCACCGTCAAGAACGTGAGCGAGGACCCGAGCGCCATGGCCGAGCTCGCCAGCCAGGGCGGCAAAGAGCAAGCTCCCTGCCTGATTGTTGACGGCAAGGCTATGTATGAGGCCGACGATATCGTCAACACCCTCGTCACCCGTTGCGCGCCGATCCTCTGATCGACTCTCCGTAGCGAAGACGCGGCACCCGCCCAATCTTTATCAGGGCGGGTGCCGCATCTTTGTACAGACTTGGGTACGGATCCGGCCCGCCCTGACGCGATCACGTATTGCGCGCTCAGCGGCTAAGGCTCCGGTGAGCTGCCCTAATGCCAACTGTTGTTGACGGATTCTAGTGGTCATGCAATAGTCGCAGGGACATCCCATTGCATGTCCTATATCGGCAGCCCCTTGGTGGTGAACGGTGTCAGAATACTCGGTTAAGCCAGAGGCGCTCCTTGAGCGGGCTTACGATTTGCGTGAGACCTATCGTGGCGGCGATCCTTTCCCGCATATCGTGATCGATAACTTTTTTCCCGAGCCCATTGTCGATCAAGTGCTGGATGAGTTTCCTAGCCCCGCATCGTACGAGTGGCAAGAATTCAAGAACTCGCGTGAGCGGAAGCTGGCGTCCAGCAACGAGAAGCTCCTGGGGCCAGCCACACGTCGGCTCATCTGGGAAATGAACTCCCAGGTATTTCTTGAGTTCCTTCAGGTATTGACCGGGATCGATAACCTGATTTCGGACCCGATGCTTTTGGGCGGCGGCCTGCACCAAATCGAGCGCGGTGGCAAATTGGGCTTGCATGCGGACTTCAACAAGCATCAGCAATACAAGTTAGATCGCCGTTTGAATTTACTCTTGTATCTGAACAAAGACTGGGAGGAAGAATACGGCGGCCACTTCGAGCTTTGGGATCGTGATGTCAAGAGATGCGCGAAGAAGGTTTTACCCATCTTCAATCGCATCGCGGTGTTCAGTACCACCGAACATTCATGGCACGGCCACCCAGATCCGCTCAACTGCCCTGAGGGTATGAGCCGGAAATCGCTAGCTTTGTATTATTACACGAATGGTCGGCCGGAGAATGAAGAGGCTGCTGAACACTCGACCGTGTTCCGGACTCGGCCAGGCGAAGTGCTGGAGCGGGAAAAGACCGGCCCGAAGATTGGGCTGCGTGATTTTGTCCCACCGATCATGCTTAGGGCTGCGCGCCGAGTGCTTGGCAAGAAGTCCAAATCAAGCGTACACGGATGATCGAAGGGGCCCGGCGTCGAGGTGACGCCGGGGGCGGAGTTGGCCTGCAGTGAGCCTTTCCATGTCTGCCTTTTTCCTTGGCAGGCCAGGCGAGCAGGTCTCCTGCAGCCTTCTGCCAGCCTTCTGCTCGGGGAGGCTCTCGGGGAGGCTCTTGGGGAGGCTCTCGGGGATTCTGCGGGAGCCCCGAAGGGGCCATAAGACGGCCCCTCGGAACTCAGCGGCGGCTTAGCCGCCGGTGATCTGCCACTGTAAGGCGTTGCTGACTGCGAAGCCTGGGCCGGCACAGAGCATGAGCCACTGGGAGCAGAGCTTGGCGCCGCAGAGCTTCGAGTCGGGGGGCAGGGGCAGGCGTAGATCCAGAGCGCCATCGCAGCTGCTATACCCTTGCAGGGCCCCGATGTTGAGAACTAGCGGCGCGGGTGAGGTGGCCGGATAGATCGCGGTGCAAAGGAAGGGCACGGCGAGCCCCTTGGTGCAGCTTCCGGGGGAGAGCAGGAAGATTCCGTAGCTCCCGGTGGGGCCGGAGCGAAGGGTGAGGGTGAAATCGGTGTTGCCGATCGATGGGGAGCCGGGGCCCATACCGTGCAGGGGCGAAGGGCAGTTCGCGCAGGGCTTCTTTGAGCAGCCCTTGCCGAATCGGGTCATGGCGAAGGCCGGTTGCCAGGCCAGCCCGAGCCAATCTTGCTGTGGCATGCCCTTCTTGCAGCAGCCGAGGTCGACGAATCGGCACTTGAGAGGATCCACCACCCGTAGGGTTCGGGTGTTTTGCCCATCGGTAGCGAAGAGTTGCTGTGTCCAGGGATCGAAGGTCAGCCCGGTGATAGCGCGCTTCACTAGGCTGCAGTGCTTGAGCGGATACTTGCAGATGGGCCGACAGGCAGAGCCAAACCCGGCCTTGGCGACGAAGAGGGTGTGCACCCAGTTCAGCGGCTGCGGCTCGGAGACGGTGTAGTAGAGCAAGTCGCGCCCTTCGTCGTAGGCGAGGCCGCCAGAGACCATGCTCTTGTTGGGTAGGCGGAAGCTGCAGCCGCCACGGGTGGGGACCGCTTTGCAGCCGTTGAGCGACCAGGGTCGGAGCCCGAGGTATCCCGGACGCGTTTCGAGCATCCAGAGCTGACGTTTGTGCTCGGCAATGGCGAGGCCGCTCGGGACCGCCTTGCTGTCCATCGTGAAGGACTTGAATCTGCATTTCTGCGAGCAAGTCTTGATCGAATATGCGGCAAGGAACATGTCATCGCAGGCCCAGAGCAGGCCGCTGCGGCTGTCCCAGGCGCTGCCGCCGATGGGGAGCTTGATTGTCAGCGGGCTACTGAGGACGCCCCTGCAGAGCGAGAAGGCTGGGGGGCAGCGCTTCAAGATATCTTGGGCATGGATGGCTCCGGACTTGCTGCCTGGAATCTGGCTATAGCCGACCAGGCGACCGGAGTATTGGGCGCTGGCGAGTGGCGCCAATAGCAGTGCTACGAGAATGGGAATCGAGCTTCGCATCGGGGTGAGAACTCCAAGAAAGGGAAGAGATCGAGCCTGACAGGATCTCGCCAGCCGGACCAGTCGCCGGAGTGCGCAGATCTAGCTCCGCAGCTTGGGGTAGGGTGCCTTGTGATCTCGCCTTGCGGCCGCAGGCCTACTCTCCCGCCTGCTCAGGGCTTGGGCCTGCTCTTGCCGTATTTTTTCAGCACGCTGGGGATGAGTTCGGCGAGGCGGCGGGATCGGTTTTTTGATGCGGGGTGGGTCGACATCCACTCCGGGCCGCCGGAGCCGAGCTTGGCCATGCGATCCCAGAGCCGGACCGCGGCGTAGGGGTCGTAGCCCGCCTGCACCAGCAGGTGCAGTCCGATCTCGTCGGCCTCGGACTCATGTTTGCGTGAGTACGGCAGCATCAAGCCGAACTGGGCCCCGAGGCCGAGGGCTCCGAGTATCAATTCGTTGCGGGCCTGGTCTTCGGGCTTATCGCCGAGGGCCAAGGAGGTGCCTGCGAGTCCGGCCTTGACCAGCATGGTGGTCGACATGCGTTCGGCGGAATGGCTGGCGATCGCGTGGGCGATTTCGTGGCTCATCACCACCGCGATTCCGGCCTCATCCTGACAGATCGGAAGTATGCCGGTGTAGAAGGCCATTTTGCCGCCTGGCAGACACCAGGCGTTGACGATCTTGGCGTCGAGGAGTTTGCACTCCCAGGCGAAGTTCTTGCCGTGGTACTGCTGCACCAGCGGGCTGGCAAAGGGCACGATGCGCTTCATGACTCGCTGCACCATGTCGAACTGAGGGCCGTGGGTGATTTCTTTGTGCTCGCCGGTGATTTTGGGGTAGGCATCGAGTCCCAGGGCGATTTCTTGATCGATGCTGACGGCGGCGCGGAAGCGACTGCGACCGGTGATCGGGACCGAATCACAGGCAGAGAGGAGCGCTAGGATCAGCGGGGCAAGGCGAAGGAAGCGGCGGAGTCGAAGCTGCATGGGGCCTTCTCGTATAGCAATGAAGCCGGTAGGGCTCAGAGTGTACGCTGATCGACGAGGCGACGCATGAACTGGAATCAACGCTATGTCGACGGACGCACCCCTTGGGATATCGGGGCACCGGCCATGCCCTTGCTGGGCCTGCTTGAGGAGGGGCGTTTCCCCGTCCCGCCCGGAGGACGCATCCTCGTGCCGGGGGCTGGCCGCGGTCACTGTGCTCTGCATTTGGCGGCGATTGGCTATGAGGTCGACGCGATCGATGTCGCGCCCTTGGCCGTCGACTTGGCCCGAGCGGCGGCCAAAGAGCGGGGACTTGAGGAGATGGCTCGCTTCCACGTCGCGGACCTCTTTGCGGTGCCGCAGCGAGAGCTGAGCGACTTCGCCGCCGCCTTTGATGGCATCTACGAGCTGACCTGCTACTGCGCGATCGAGCCAGAGCGGCGGGGAGACTACGTGCAGTTCGTTGCCTCTTGCTTGCGGCCAGGTGGAGTTTGGGCGGCCCTTCTCTTCCCCCTTTGGGATCGCGAAGGCGGGCCGCCCTACCGCATCGATGAGGAGGAACTCACCGACTTGATGACTCAGGCGGGAATGCTCTTCGAAGGGCGAATGCTCCCGACGCGTCCGACGAAGCAACGTGCTGGCCGCGAGGCGTTCGCCTTCTACCGCAAGCCGGCGTAGCATCCTCGCCTACCAAGACGGGGAGAGCGCATGGGCAAGAAAAAACCAGGCAAGGGTGGGTCCGAGAACAGGGTGGCCAAGAAACGCAGCGCAAAGGAACTCCAGCGCAGGTTCGAGCAGCGTCTCTCAACGATTCAGGATCGCGTGCTTGGCAAGATGGCCGGCGATACCTCACTCGAGGACATCTACCGGCACTTCTCGACCATTGATATCGACGTGCAAGCGACCGAGGTCGAGTGGACGAGCACCTTTCCCGATAGCGCCTCCGCGCATGGTGTGGCAAACCTGCACTGGACCCGCTCCTGGGACTATGAGAGCGGCGGCCGACTCGAGAAGGCACTCATGCGCTTGATTCGTGCGTGTGAGCGACTGATGCGCCACGTCGATTCGATCTCCATCGATCTCGACGAAGAAGAGATCACGGTGAAGAGCAGCTTCCCCGACTGGTCGGATTATGAGTCGATGGATGCCGACGACGAGGAGGAGGAGGAACCGGAGGATCGACTCGAGCTATCGCGGACGGTTTCCCTCGAAAAGGCTCGCTGGCTGCCGCTTCGGGATGAGGTGCGCAAGATCGTGGAGGAACTCCATGAGAGAATGCTCTTCCCGGACCCGGAATACGATGCCGACCGCTGCATGCGCTGCAAGCTTTCCGACTGCTGTTATGACTGGCGTATCCACATGACCGAGGCCGAGCGCCGGCGCATCGTCGAGTTTTTGGGAGAAGAAGACGACGCAGAGACCTACGCGAAGTATTTCGAACGCGATAAGGATCTTTCCGGCTATTACCGGACGGTTTTCCGGCATGTCAGTGAGCCGGATCTCGGTAAGGCAGGCGAGACCGATGGGCATTGCGGCTTTCTTAAACCCGGCCCTGATGGAAGTCCTCGCTGCTCTATCTACGAGGTTCGACCTCGGGTTTGCCGCGAGTTCGATGCGGGGTATTGCACGGAGTGGAGCGATTTGAGCTGATCGGCGCTGCAGTTAGTCGCCGTTGTTATCGAAGCTTCTGCTCAAGTGCTGCTGCGCTTTCTGTCGATGAGCCCTGGGTAACCCCGCCGCGCCACTGCACGGTGCGGCGATCCCCAGCGATGCAATCAGGAGCAGCTCGATGAGCACTCTCGAGTCTACGACACGTCGGCGTAGCCGCGTTCAGGATTCTCTCAGCCAGCCGAAACAGGCGCTCGGAAGCAGCCCCAAAACTGCTCGGGAGAAGGAGCTCGTCAGAGGGCCGATCACGAGCGGGCGTCAAGGCCGCATCGTCTCCGCGCCGCAACTGAACGAGGAGGAACGCCAGCAACTTGCGCGTCTGGCCCAAGCCCTCGACTGGTCCTTCTACGTGGAGCTCGGAGATGTTGCCGCGCGGGCACGTGAGGTCGGAAGGGAACTCGAGGGCTTGGCTCCTCGGCGTCGCTCCGATGAAGCCCAGCGGCCAACTCGCCCTTCCCTCAGCAACCTGCGTCGGCATGCGATGCGCCAGTGGTTCGACTCGGTGCTCGAGGGTCGCGAAGGCGAGTCCTACGAGCGGCGTTTACGCTCGCTGTACTTCCCCATCCTGGTGGGCGACGCTGGGCACGATGATGTTCCTCAGATCCTGGTCGAGCACTTCCTTGATTACATCGAGGGCTATTTGACGAGCTGGCTCTTCGATCGACCGCACGAGAACCTTGTTCCCAGCGCTCAGCTCCTACATGCCTTCCAGTCGGCGATGGTCCTGCAGCGTCGAGCCAATGCTTTTCGTGATTCAGAGTCTTGACCAAGGCGGGGGCGCACGTAAGCTTCCCCGCCCTTGATCAAGTACCCGTAGCTCAATTGGATAGAGCACCTGACTACGGATCAGGAGGTTGGGGGTTCGACTCCTCCCGGGTACGCCAGACACAGGCCGTGACTCCGCAAGGAGTTACGGCCTTGCTTGCTTTCTGGGGAGAAGGCCAGAGTCGCCGAGAAAGTCCGGGTTCGAGCGTGCAGGCTGTTGCCGCGTTGTTGCCGGAGCCGTGAAGACGGGGGATTTGCTCGCGATGAGCGAATCCGTGGGGCGAGCCGCTGACCGGCTACACCCCCCAGGAGGGTAGCGAGCCAAGATGCACGAGCCTCTCACCTGGAGGGCTCACTACACCTGTGCGCGAATGACCTACTCCCGCTTCTACCTCTGCGATCTTCAGCTTCATACGCCAGGAGACCCCCAGCAGTCCTACGGCGACTGGGGTGGTCGTGACCCGAACCCCCAGTTCGCACGCAAGCTCATCGAGACTTGCAAGGAGAAGGGGCTCGCTGGATTCGCGGTTACCGACCATAACCGAGTGGACTGGTATCCTTGTTTGAAGGAAGAGGGTGATGCGAATGGTGTTTTCGTCTTCCCGGGCGTCGAGGTGAGTGTGAATCGGTGCCATCTGCTCGTCATCTGGGACCCAACCGACGATGGCTTTCAGTTGGCGAAAGATTTCTTGAGCACCTGTTGGGAGCCGGGTGCTAGCCGGTATGCGCGGAACGGTGATCCTAATCCGGTGACGAAGGGACAGGTCTTGGACGTAGCACTGCGTGCGTTGGAGCACCGGGGGATCGTCCTTGCTCCTCACTCGACCTCGAAAGACATGGGGTTCTTCGGCAAGGGGATCTGTACGAACCGAACAAAGGTCATCAGGAAGCAGGTTATCGCCGGGTTCGACGTTGTCGGGAACAAGAGGCATCAAGTGCTTCGGAGCCCAGCTACGGACTTTGGAGAGCAACCGACATCCTGGTTTGTTTCAGGAGATACTCGTTCGTTCGAGTCAGTTGGAGAGCGCGCTTGCTACTTTAAGATGGGACCGACGCCCGACCTCGAAGGGCTTCGGCAGGCATTCCTTATGCCAGAAACTAGGATACGCTTCCCTGCCTCGTTGCGTGATGAGTGGAAAGATGTCAGCGGCGTGAAGTTCTTGGAGGATCCGCACCCCAGTTGGCCTCGCTTCTCTTCTGTACGGATTGCAGGCGGGTTCCACAACGAGCTAAACACTTCGCTCGCCCCCGGGCTGAACGCGATCATTGGTGGGAAGGGGACTGGTAAGAGCGCATTGATCGAGATTCTCCGCTACGGGATCGAATCTCATCCACCTGCTTCGCGTGATTTGGTCGACAATCGAAAGAGGAACTTTAGTGCGAACGCAGAGGTTCGGATTGGTGTCGTTGATAACGAGGGGCAAGGCTACGAAGCTGTCCGAGTGGGGGATGAGTCCAAAGCCCAGCTGATGTACGACGGCGAGGACACAAACGTTGATGTCGGGCGGCGTTTTCAGGCCAAGGTTTTCGGGCAGCGTGAACTCCAGCAGCTCGGCGACGAATCGTCCATCCTACGCGACTTCGTCTTATCGACCTGCGGCGAGGACTGGTCCAAAGTAGCGAATGAAGAGCTTCAGCTACGGGCGGACCTTCTTGACCACAGGACGGAGATTGAGCAGCTTGAGAAGGTTCTCCAGGGAATGGAATCCACCGAATCTGATCTAGCTGACTTCCGGGAGAAGCTTGATCAGGCCAAGAAGTCGGGTGCTGATCAGCTTCTTGTGGATGCAAAATCTCTGAATGGAGACAACCTTGAGGCGCGCAAGGCTTTTGAATGGCCTAATCGCATCGAAGGGCTTGTCGAAGCAGTGCGGCAGGAGCTGCCTCCTCCGAGGGCTCCGTTGCGCGATGAGCTTCCTAAGGAGATCGAGGAAGTGCTAGAGGATTTGTCTCAAGAGGTTGATTCGGCGACGCAGCATCTCAAAAAGTGTGTTTCGAACGCCCAGCAGCGGTTGGCGGGAATGAAAACGCGCTGGGACAATCACGTATCGGCTGCCCAAAAAACGCTTGCAGCGGCCCTTGCAGATGTTGGGGTCGCTGATGGTGCGGAGCTAGCGAAGATTCAGAGTCGCGTGACCGAAATGGAGTTGAGCCAGAAGTCTCTTCCAGAGAAGCGGAAGGAGATGAACCGGTTGATGGAGTGGCGGCGGCAGACCTTGGAGCGGGTCGCCGAGGTTGGTCGCAAGAAATCGGGACTTGTCGAGCAGGCTGCGAAGCGACTCAGTGAACGGTTGGCTGGGCGGGTGCGGTTGATCGTGCGCCCCTTGGCTGATCGATCTCCGGTCGTCGATTGGTTCAAGCGCGCCTTGGCTGGAGATAATGTCGCCTCGACCCAGATTGGGCGTATTGCCGAGCATCCTGTCGGCCAGATTGCCGATGCTGTACTAGGTGGGGCTCAAGAGCTAATGAAACTCGGATGCTCGTCTTCGACCGCGACCAAGGTCGTGAACAAGCTCGATGGATCCCTACTCCGAGAGCTGGAAGAGCTGGAGTCCCACGATGCGATCTCCGCGGAGGTTAATCTTGGGAGTGAAGAGACCGTGGTTTGGAGGCCCGTGGAGTCTGTTTCGCCTGGTCAGCGGGCCACGGCTTTGCTTGCGCTTGTGCTGTTGAGTGGCAGCGAGCCACTCATCATCGACCAACCAGAAGACGATCTCGACAATCAGCACATCTATGAGGACGTTGTGAGTGTGCTTTCCGATGTCTGCCAGTCGAGGCAGGTCATCATTGCGACACACAACGCGAACATCCCTGTCCTTGGAGACGCAGAGCTTGTTATCGCACTTGGCGCTGACGCGGAGCGGTCCTACGTCGAAGCGGTGGGTGGCTTCGAGAATCAGAAAGTGGCGATGCACGCTCGGCGGGTCCTCGAAGGAGGCGAGGATGCCTTCGACGCACGTCAGCGACGGTATCGGGGAGGGTGACTCCACTAGCCGTCCCGACTGTTCCCGACTGTTCCGTGTTATTCCTGATGAGCCTTGTGTCGCCGCTTCTTGAGAATCATTGACAGCTTTGGCCACTTTCATTCTGTGCCACCGCTAGTTACGCGTCATGAAGCCAGAACTCGCCGTTTCTTATCTGCGTCTCTCGTCTCTCGGGCTAGTGGAGGGAGATGGCATCCCCAGGCAGCGCCAGCGGGTCGCAACCTACGCGAAAAAGCGGGGGTCCAGATCGTGGCCGAGTTCCGGGACGAGGGTGTGAGCGGCACGTTGCCGCTTGGCGAGCGACCGGGCCTGACCGGCTTGTTCGATACGGTGGCCACGAATGGTGTCGAGCTGGTCCTCGTCGAGAAGGCCCATCGGGTGGCTCGGGAGTTGATCGCTAGCGAGCTGATTCTCCGCGAGTTCCGGAAGCAGGGCGTGCGAGTCGTCGAAGTCGAGAATGGCACGGATCTGACAGCCGGGGATGATTCCAATCCCACAGCGACTTTGATCCGACAAGTGCTTGGGGCTGTAGCACAGTTCGAACGCACGGCCCTGGTCGGCAAGATGCGTGCGACCCGAGAACGAGTTCGCCGCGAGCAGGGACGCTGAGAAGGTGTGGCTCCATGCGGAGAGCTGCCAGGCGAAGAAGCTGCGTTGAAACGCCTGTTAGCGCTCTCGCGCAAGCCGCGCGGACAGCCAAGGCGATCGTTGCGAGCTATCGCAGAAACGCTGAACGAGGAATTGGTGCCTACCCGGCATGGGGGGAAATGGAAGCCGGGGACCGTTGCTGCGATCTTAAAGCGCCACGGCAAGCGGTAGTTGACTGCCCTGATTCGCCCATACTGAAGATCTCCTCACACTTGATACGTGGTGCGCAGGGATACTGTGTTCACAGCGGGCCGGGGCTTAGCTCAGGGATGTATTTCGGAGTCCTGCTGTGCAAGTCACCCCCAGACTTTGGCCGTCTCAGCGCTGAAGAAGTGGACCTTCAAGGGTGCTGTCCGCCCCCTGGCTCTTTCCATACGTTGCGCACGCTCGATGACTCGTAAGTTGGCTTGGGTCGTGGGGTCGCCGTAGATCGAGACCCAGACATCCTTCACTTTACCCTGCTCAATTCGGTTGAGGATGTGTTCGTCGCTCTCGGCCAGCGAGTGCCCGTAGATGAACAAGCAGCCAGTGATATTGCTAAAGCTCCGAAGAGATCTGTGCAGATAGCCATGATGCATGATCCTAGCGAGTTTGGCTTCCGACTCGCCCTCAGCGACGAAGATAGGGAACTTGTCTTCCTTCATTGCCTCGCGGATCTGGTCGATCAGCGCGATTTTTGTCCGAGACCATGTGCATTTCTGGACCTCGTGTCCGGCGTCATAGATGTGCAGCGCCCCGTGGAGGTAGAAGAGATTTTGGTTGTGGTTGTGGTTCAGTTGGTCCCACACAACCCAAGGATTCGTGTCGGAGTCGCTGCTGAATCCGTCGTTTCGGCCCCCCTTCCTTACCGCGGAGTCATCCTGCATCACCGCCCAGTAGAGAAGAAGGTCGTAGTTCAGGCTGTAGATCCGATCGAACTTGTCCATAAAACTGCGGCAGGCAGCGTATGAATCTTTGGACACGTCCGTCGGGCGAGCGGGGTGGCTCGAGGATATCGCTTGCACGAGGACTTCGCGCAGCGCTGTGGCATCCTCCTGCATTGTCTTGGTTACGGACTTGTCGGAGCCGTAGAGCTTGACCAGCTTCGTGGTGGTGCGGAGAGCAGACATGACAGTCTCGAAGTCCTGCGTTTCGAGCACTTCGAAGCACTTATGCGCGTTGGGCGAGAGCCCGTCAAAATCGGCATTCTTCAGCAGCTGGCTGTAGGCGAAAACTTCTTTGTTGCAGGCCATGCTGAATCCGTTTCCGAGCAACAGATGGCGCTTTCGGTGGCCGGACTCCTCTAGGGCCTGCTTGAAATTCACTACCTTGGTCATTGGCTCTCTCCCTGCGTCTCAAGGAATTCATGGGCTGCCACTAGACCCTTCAGGGTCATGTTCTCGGCGACGGCATCGTGAGGGATTAGTAAGTAGCGCCAGGGCTTCCCGTCGTGTTTCAGTTCATGTTCGGTGGCATGTCTGCACCAAGTCGCTGCAGCCTCCGCCTTTGCCAAGACCGTGGGGTCTTGGAGTTGGTCTGCGCGCTTGGTTTCCGCCAGGAGCTTCGCGTCGGCTGTCTCTATGACGAAGTCGGGTTCGTAGTCGTGGTCGTGCGAGTAGCGGATCTGTACGGCCTTGCGACCGGGTTTGAACCAGCGCAGGACGGAGTTATCACGTTCGAGGATTACGGCGAAACGGCGCTCGGGGTCGGAGTCGAACTTCTGCCTCGGGTATAGGCAGCGTTGGAAGCCGCCGAAGATCATCTTGCGGATGTCTTGGGCGTGCTTGATCGGTTTGTCGAACGGCCGTTCCTTTTCGTTGCCGTCCGCCCCGAATGCCTGGGCCGCTATCTCGGTGAATCCTGAGCTGACGGTAGCCTCGTAGGACGTCGCTCGCTCCCAACTGTGCTCCTGCATCTGTTCGTGGACCAGGTTTGCGATCGGCTTCTGGTGGTAGATCAGGACGTTGCGCAGCTCCTTCTCCTCATCCAGATAGCTTTGCAGATGCGTGACGACTTGATTCGCAAGGCCGTAGATCAGGTCTGATTGCTCGTCGTAGTTGACGTCGTCGAAGTCGATCAGGCCCCGGACCACGTAGTCCTCGAGGCGCTCTTCTAGTCCGACACCGCCCTCCAGGCCGCCGATGATCTGCTGCTCGTCCGTCGTCAATTCCATGACCAGGATCTCCTCAGGTACGGGCTGGAGTCGTAGGGCGCTGAGGTCAAGCTCGAACTCATTGAACCCGGCTTCTACCTTTCCGGTGGGCAAGACGATCACGCGTGGGATTGCGATCGTGTGCTTGAGGTAGAGGGCTGTGGCTTCGCTGACGACGCTCGTGAGCTTGGCTTCGTCGATCTGTGGGTAGAGGCTTGGTGCCTCGGAGCCGAGTTGCTTTGTCACCTCCTTCACGAGTTCCTGTTGCGTCTCTTCGCCTTGAAGGGCGGCCGGGCTCGGGACGATCTTCGCGCTTCGCGTCATCTTGCGGATGGCTTTCAGGGTGCATTTGGCGACCGCCTGTTCCTCTGGCTCTACGAACGCGGCGGGCATGGTTGCGGCGGGGGGGCTTGGATCAGGGGATGTCGTGTCCTCTGGTGTCTGGGGTTCTGTTGCCTGCCCGCCGCCGAGGAGAGTGTCTACGACCGGATCAACGACGACCGACTGCTTCGGTGTCTCGGGTATGTCCTCGCCGACGTTCACCACGCTGAACGAGTAGCCGCCTCCCTTGGCCTCATCGACGATGTCTTGGAACTTGTCGTGGGCGATGATGGTCAGCCGATCGACTTCGGCCACGCCGGTGCGCTTGCCGTAGGGCAGGCGGAGGCCTCTCCCGATGGACTGCTCCACGAGGGTGCGTGAGTCGGCCTTGCGGAGGGGGACGATCGTGTAGAGGTTGGTGACGTCCCAGCCTTCCTTGAGCATGTTGACGTGGATCACGATCTCCGTTGGCTCGTTGGCCCGCTCGACAGCCAGCAGGCGTTCGATGTTTTCGTCCTTCTCCGCACCCCTCTGTCCCGAGTGGACCTGGATCACGCGGCCCTTGTAGCGTCCGCCGAAGAACGAATCGTCTTCGATGCTGGTGACGAGCCGCTTCGCGTGTTCCGTATCCGTTGCGATCACGAGCATGAACGGTTTGACGATGGGGAGTCCGTTCTGGCGAGCGTATAGGTCCAGTTCCACCTTGGTCGCTTCGTGGACGCGGACTCCGTCTTCCAGCTTTAGCTGTTCCAGTTGCTCTGGACTCATGTCCGAGGCCTTGAAGTCGAGCCGTGTTGCGACAGCGGGCTCCTTCACGAAGCCGTCCCGCATCGCGTTCGCGAGGGGGTAGTTGTAGATCACGTTGCGGAACGGGGTGGACTTCTTGCCGGCCTCGATCTGCGGGGTCGCGGTTAGTTCTAGACCCAGCATCGGCTGCAGGGCCTCCAGCGACTTCATGGACGTGTCGGCGCGGTAGCGGTGCGCCTCATCCATGATCAGGACCAGATCGTCCTGTGCTGCGAGGTGATCGAAGTAGGACTGGCCGAGGAACTCCGAGAAGCTCCAGGTCTTGCGGGCCTCCTTCGATCGCGTGTTGAACTTCGCGATATTGAAAATGTTGACGACCACGTCGACGGGGGTGATGAGGTCTCGCCGCGAGGTGATCTTGTCGATCTGCGTTTGCTCACGAAAGTTATCCCCTGTCACGATCAGTGGAGGACGTGTCGCGAACTCCGCGATCCCCGGGAAGACATACTTCGGGTTCGTTGGCGAGAAGTCGTCCAGGAGCTTCTTGTAGATCGTGAGGTTGGGTGCCAGGACGAAGAAGTTTTGGACCCCGTGCTCGCGGTGTAAGTAGGCGATGAATGCCCCCATGAGCCGGGTCTTGCCTACGCCGGTAGCGAGGGCGAAGCAGAGGCTTGGGAATGATCGCTCGAAGTCCTCGACGCCATGGAACTCGTTTTGGACAAGCTGGAGCAGCTTTTCGGTGTCGCGCAGCTCGCGAGGGTTAGCCAGCTCCATTACGCGATGCAGGATCTCAAGCGACTCCCGTTGAGGTTGGCGCAGGCTGAGGCGACTATTGATCGTGTGAACCGTGCGGCTCATTGCTTATCCCTCTTCCTGCTGGGCCCCTCGAATAACGGGAGCTGCTGCATCCCTCGCTTTGCTCTCTTGCGAGAGTCCTTCTTCGTCTTGCTTCCATTGCCGCTGTCGTTGCCCGAATCGTGGGTGGCCAGATCGGAGTCTCCGGCGGCTTCAGCGGGAGGGAGTGCTTTGACGTTGAGGCTGTAGTCATCCTTGCCCCATTCACAACGATGGAGCACGGCCTGCGGGATCTTCTTCAGCGTGAGGTTGTCGAAAGCACCGCGCTTCACGCGGAAGGACCCGCAGCAGATGAGCAGCGTGCGATTTGGACCGACTTCGTCGCTGATGAATTGGAGTTGGTCCCGGCTCAGGTTCTGGGTGGTGACGTAGATGAAGTCGGTTTCGGTGGAGTGGCCGTGCAGCCAGAAGGTCTCTGGGTCGGGGGCGTAGTGGAAGCCTTCCAGCTTGCATACGGCTTCCGCGAGCATGGCGGGGTTGTAGGACTTGCTGACGACCCAGTTTCCCCATTTGTCTTGTTCGAGTAGCGAGGGAGCTAGGCGGTAGAAGCGGAAGCCGCCGCCTCCCTGCCAGCTGACTTCTCCTGTGATTCCGTATGGGTCCGCAGCGTTAATGACCATTCTGAGTCGAGGAAGCAAGTGTGACTCGCATTGATTGCCGATTTCGACCATCACCCATCTTCTTCTCATCTTATGGGCGACGGCCCCTGTCGTGCCTGAGCCAGCGAATGAATCCAGGACCAGGTCCCCGGGATTTGTGGCGATGTGCAGGATACGTCTGAGGAGCCTCTCCGGCTTTGGGGTAGAAAACGGCTCTACATCGGGCATGAGCTTACGCAGGTGATCTCTTCGGGCCTCCTGATTCGAGCCGACCTCACTCGATGGCCACCAAGTTTTTGGAACAACACCACCTTGGATATCGCTCAGGTATTTCTTGATCACCGGAAGCCGATCGCCGTTCTTTCCAAAATAGACGCGGTTCTCCTTGCGCGCGATTTCGAATGTGTCCCGGCTGAAGCGCCAGTAGTTCCCTGACGGTGGCGTTACGACTCGGCCAGACGGAAGCGTGATCGGATACCTGAGGCTCTCACTGCCACTCTTGGCAGTGCCGTCAGCGCCTTGTCGCCAAGGGCCTCTAGGATCGCTGTCAGGGTTGCGGTATCGCTTCTTCTGGTTGACGGTATGCTCCAGTAAGTTCCTGGTCTTCTTCCAGGATTTTCCGTTTTTTGCGTAGACCAGGATGTAATCGTGCGACGCCGATATGTCGGTGTCGTTTTTCCTGCCGGCGTCCTTCTCCCATATGATTGAAGCGATGAACTTGCTACGTCCGAAGAGCTCGTCACAAAGGACCTTTAGATAGTGACACTCGTTGTCATCGATCGATATCCAAATAGATCCATCGGTAGTTAATAGTTGCCACAGAATCTCCAAACGGTCTCGAATCAGAGAGAGCCAAATAGAGTGTTCAAGGCCGTCGTCGTAGTGTGAAAAAGCGGATCCGGTGTTGTAGGGGGGATCTATGAAGACACAGTTTACGCTAGCCGAGAGTTCTCCCTCAAGCGCCTTCAGCGCAAGCAGGTTATCCCCGTGGATCAACATGTTGTCGAACTGGTCGTCGTCGCTGACCCGCTTCGCCGCGTGGTAGGACAACTCTGGGTCCTCAAGGAGAATGCGCGGCTCTAGGAGAAGGCGTTCGTCCTTGCCTACCCAGGTCAGTTCGAGCTTCTGTCGTTTCTTGGCCATCAGCGTTGCGCGGCTCCTACCGCTTCTGGAAGCACCCAGCGAATCGTGAACATCATGTCTCGGGTCGCCTCGGTCTGTAGCTGCTTCTCGATCTCCTCGATGAGCTGCCCTCGCCGCTCGTCGATCTCGTCTTGGGCTTCGAAGAGCTGGCGTCGTTGTTGGTTGCGGCGCTGCTCTAGTTTCTTGATTTGTTTCTGCGCTTGGAGCTTTAGGGCGAGGGTGACTTGGGCCTTCGATTCCTTGCGCGCTGCTCGGATCTCGGCATCCAATTCCTTCAAGTCACGCTCCAAGGTGAGCTTCAAGTCCTCGGCCCAGTTGTCGATCTTCTCGGCTTCTTCCTCGAAGTGCTGACTGTTGCGGGCAGCCAGTTCGTCCAGTCGTAGGGCCTGTTCTTGGGCAAGGAGTTGCTCTAGTGCCGCTTTCGCCGCCGCAGGAGGATTCACCTCGCCGCAGGTCTTTGCCGGGACGGAGAGAAGTCTCTCTCCCCAGTCGCCGGGTAAGGGGTCCGGGTCGGCTGTCTCCGTGTCCGGTGAGTCGCAGAGGGCGGCCACGAGTAGATGCTCTTCCTCCGCGACGGAATCCACTCGAAGGCGGTCGACGCGTAACCAGCCTGACTGCCCCAGGCGCTGCTCAAGAATCGCGATCTGGGCTCCATAGGCGGCATAGTCGAAGAGCAGTTCTCGGCAGGGTAGCTCTCGTGCCATCGCCCGCTCGATGAGTGCCTGTGCCAGTGGGTGGTCGCTGCGATAGAAGTGGTCGCCACGCTCTTCAGCGTCTCGCCAATCGAGGTTGTAGATGCCTGGGGCGGCAAGCGCCGCCTTGCGGGGCTGGTAGGTGAAGCGTGGTGCTCCGCGCTCGAACACCGCTTCGTCAGTAAGCTCGGCCTCGGTCAATGCGAGAAGCTTGCGTTCCCGGTCGTCGAGTGCCGCACGCGCCTCGTCGCGATGGACGCGAAGTCGCTCGTGGACCTCCTCGTCGAAGTTGTCGAGGACAGCTTGCCGCGTCTGCTCGAGCCGATCTTGGATCTGCTCTTCCAGTTCGCTCTGCAGGGAGGTGAACGCCGCCGCGATCTCTTCTTCGCTGCGGCATTCCTGATAGATCGCTGCGATTCGGCGCTCGATATCCACGCCGGATTCCAGAGCACCGAGGACCTGATCGCTGGATCCAAACACGCCGTCGAAGAGGTGCAGCTTCTCGTCGAGAAGCTCGTAGACCCGTTGGTCGGCCGCGTTCCTGCGGTTCAGGAAGTTGACGACGACCACGTCGTGCTTCTGGCCGTAGCGGTGGCAGCGGCCGATGCGCTGCTCGATGCGCTGGGGGTTCCAAGGCAAGTCGTAGTTCACGACTAGGGAGCAGAACTGGAAGTTGACGCCCTCGGCAGCGGCTTCGGTAGCTACTAGGATCGAGGCTCGCTCTCGGAACTCTTCGGTGATCGCCGCCTTCACATCGACAGGGCGGCTGCCACTCACCATGTCCTCGCCTTCGTGGCGGGCTCGCCAGGCCTTGTAGATCGACTTGGAACGATCGTCGGCGTTGCTGCCGTTCAGGATCACGACCTCGCCTTGGAAGCCTGAGCGTTCTAGCAAGTCAAAGAGATAGGCCTGGGTGCGCTGTGACTCGGTGAAGACGACGGCCTTGCGCGCTCCGCCGAGCTTTGTTGTCTGCTCGAAGGCTGCGACTAGAGCGTCGAGGAGTGCGGCACCCTTGGCGTTGTGTTCAATGCTCTCTGCGAGTGCCAGGTAGCCCCTCAAAGAGTCGATCTCGTCTTGTAGCAGTTCGATGTCTGAGCTGGAGTGGGGGGGCGCTGTGCCCTCATCGCCCCATTCCTCTCGGGTTTCTTCGAAGGCGTCGAAGTCCGATTCTGCTCCGGCCTCGCCTGCGTCTCGGGCACCCGCGAGCTGTGCTTCCAGCCGTAGGAGGAGGGAGCGGAGCGTTCCTGCGATGGCGAAGCTTGAGGAGGCGAGCAGCTTGCGCAGGACCATGGTCATCAGCTTGCGCTGTGCGGACGGCAGCGCGAACAGTGTTTCGCGCTGGAGGTAGGCAGAGACCTCTTGGTAGAGCTGCTGCTCATCGCTTGTGGGGTAGAAATCCCAGGTGATCGGGATACGCCTGGTGAAGCGGATGTATTCGAGCACCTGTCGTCGCAGCGTGCGGTGGCAGATCGCTGTAAGGCGTCGACGAAGCTCCAGGTTGCGGGTCTCCTCGGCCCTGGCTCGCAGGAACTGCTCGCGGAATGACGGCTCGTCTCCGAAGACGTGCTCATCTATGAAGCTGACGAGACCGAACAGCTCCATCAGGCTGTTCTGTAGCGGAGTCGCGGTCAGCAGCAGCTTGCTCGGGCTGGCCAGCACTTCGCGCAGCGTGCGCGCCATCTTGTTGCCAGTCTTGTAGACATTGCGTAGCCGGTGTGCCTCGTCGATCACTACGAGATCCCAGGGCACTCGCGCGACGTAGGCGGCCTTGTTGGCGGCGAAGTGGTAGGAGCAGATGACGACAAGGTCGTCTTGCTCAAAGGGGTTCAGGGAGCCAGTGTGCTTGAGGCGTTTGAAGAGCGCGGTTTCAAGGACAGTTGTGGGAATGTGGAACTTCTCGTTGATCTCGGCAGCCCACTGCTTGCGCAGGGTAGCTGGGACGATGATCAGGATGCGACGGCGGCGTTCGGCCCAGCGTTGGGCGATGACCAGCCCGGCCTCGATGGTTTTCCCAAGCCCGACTTCGTCGGCGAGCACCGCGCCCTTGGAGAGGGGGGAGCGCACGGCGAACAGGGCTGCGTCCACTTGGTGTGGGTTGAGGTCTACCCGGGCGTTCGAGATCGACCGCGAGAGCTGCCCGAGGGTGCCTACGGGCCCCTTTAGGGTGAGCTGGGTTGCCCAGAATTGAGAGTGGTAGTGGGTGCTCACCGGGACGCCCGGACGAGTTGAGAGAAAGCTCTTCGCTGCTTTGCTTCCGATGGACAGCTTTGTCGGTTTGTGCGTGGGCTAGTTAAGGCCTGCGATAAGCCCTCTGCTTGCCCGAGCCTTGAGACGCGGTCCGCTGCGAACGCAGCACGGCGATGAGGATGGATATTCCAAGTCGGGTAGAGTCGCGCGGCCCTCCCTTGCGGAAGTGCTATCTGTTCTTGTGCTTGCGGTCCAGAAGCTGGGGAGAAAAGTGCCGGGGCTGCCGTGGTTTTCGGGTGTTTCTGGAGCGCCCGTGTGAACTTTGCAGCCCTGGTGTTTGGCCGTCGGTGTCGTGCACGGCATAGGGACTCTGTGTTCCTGGGCCCAATCCGACTGTTCTGTCATGGGTCTGAGAACTGTCGATAGCGGGCGCGGGTGCGTGTGCTGTAAGTGATTCGGAGGACTCCTTCAGGGTGCGGAAGTCGTGAGCCTATACCGAGGCCCTCGATTGCTCGGGCACTATCATGAATGCCTCGACCTGCACGCCCTAAGCATCCCTACCTCCCCCCTTGAGAATCCGGGCTTGGGGGGGGCGGGTAACACACTATTTCTCTGACACAGCAGCCATGATCCCGATCACCTTCCTGAGTCGTTCCGAGGATGCTCGACCTCTTCAGCGGTGTATTGATACGGCGGCTGAGCAAACCGGCTACCACGCCCGTGTCGTTGCAGTCGTGATGACCGAGTTCCTGAGTGCGTTGGTCGAGGAAGTGACGAATGGCAAGACCGTTCGGATTCCGTCGTTCGGGATCTTCGCTCCACAGGAAGTGCCTGAGCGGCACCGCAAGATGTCAGGAAACATGCGCCCCAGGTGCAAGCCGGTTTTCGTTCCGAGCAGGGGGGGCCGGGCTCAAGTGGGGTGGGGACTTACCTGGCTGACAGCGAGCAGCAGAAGATCGTTCGAAAAAAAGAACCACGGTGGCGATCCGGATCAAATCGGACAGCGGGTCTTCGCGGGGCTGAAGGCGATGCTTCGCCCCTCAAGCACGGTAGCCGCGCCGCAGATGATCGGCCGGAGGTCGAGCTTCCTGCTGGTTTCGATAATCGTCTATAGCGGACCGTCGAAGTTCACCGCCAGGGCGAGGCGCACGACATGCCATTGCCTGCCTTTGGACTTGGCGTCAGCAGTCGTTCGGGGCAGGAGACCGGAGGTAACTAGGTCGAACGCGGCCAGCAGCTCCTCGACCTGCTTGACGGCCGCTGCACGATTTCCGAGGTTGATCCAGTCCTGGAGGGCTTCCTCTTTACTGTTCCTGACCTTACCCCAGTACGTTTCGCCCTCAACCATTCGTTTTGCTCTGAAGCCCCAACCGAGCTTTGCTCGCCAGCGGGGGACGACACCAGGTGGGCACTTCGGGCGGCGGGATTTGGTCGGGCGGCTCTTGAGTTCGGTCATGTTGTTGGTCCTCGGTGAGAACGTCTATCATGCCATGAGGTGTTGCCGCGTAGTGTTGCCGTGTTTTCAAAAGTGGCTGTATCCGGTGGTTTTGGGCTGTTTCGGGCGTGATGACTTCAAATCTACGGATCAGGAGGTTGGGGGTTCGACTCCTCCCGGGTACGCCAGATATCGAGCCCGCAGAAGCAGTGCTTTTGCGGGCTCGTTTCGTATGGATAGGCCTCGTACGATGGACCTCGTGCAGCGAGCCCGGACGATGCGAGGTCTCGCAGGAGGCTGAGCCCGGCATACTGCTCTCCTATTCTTCTTCTCCTCTTCTCCTTCTCCTATTTTCCTTCTCCTCGTCGCGAGTTCTCGTCCTCGTCGCGAGCTCTCGCGAGTGGTTTCAACAGCCTGCTGGCTTTTGAAGGCAGTCTTGAACGAGATCGATTCCGAGCCCTACCTGTCCGCTTTAGAGCAAGCCATGCCCCGCCTGGCTGCAGGAGACTGTTGCCTCGGCGGACGCGAGCTTCGGCTCTTCGGGGTGGCCGAGCTCGCGGATGCGCAACTGGGCTTTTCCGTCGGGCCGCAGGGGCATCCGCTCTGGGGTGAGGCCCCGGGTGACTGGCTGCGCAGCTGGCTGGTGATTGGCGAAGACGACGAGCACGGCGACCCGATCTTCATCGATTTGGCGCAGGAGCCGTTGCCGGTCTACACCGCGATCGTCGGCGAAGGGACTTGGGAGCCGGTGGCCATCGCGACGAGCTTCGAGAGCTTCGTGCAGATCTTCGAATGCTGGGCCCAGATGGCTGTGGGGCGGGCGACAAGGGAAGAACTCGAAGAATGCCCGCTGAGCTTGGCGGAGAGCGAAGAGCTCTTGGGTGAGCTGCGGCGCCGGGACCCTGGGCTGGATCCGCGCTACTGGCAGGACTGGCTTGAGGGCGTCAGCGATTGAGTCGCCAGCTCCCCAGCGATGCAAAGCAAGGCATGGCTGGCGAGTGACTTGCTCTGGCTGCAACAAAGATAGGCTTGTTGTGCTCCGTCCGCCGCTATCCTTCCTCGGATGGAGGGACTTCTCGAATCATGCAACGAGGCGCAGCGGGCGGCCATTACCCACGAAGAGGGGCCGATGCTCGTTCTCGCCGGAGCTGGCTCCGGTAAGACGCGCGTTCTAACCCGCCGGATTGCCTGGCTGCTTTCGAAGGGGGTGCCCGAGTCGCGCATCCTCGGCATGACCTTTACCAATAAGGCTGCCCGCGAGATGGCCGAGCGGGTGTCCTTGCTGGTCCCTGGAAGCCGGATTCGGCTCGCGACCTTCCACTCGGCCTGTGCTCGCTTCCTGCGCCGCGATGGGGAGCGCCTGGGTTTTGGTCGCGACTTCACCATCTACGACGTGTCGGATCGGGATCAGCTGATCAAGCAGATCCAGGTGCAGCTCGATATATCCCCCAAGGAGATCCGCCCGTCGGCGATCGGCTTCCAGATTTCGCGACTCAAGAATGAGGGGGTGCATCCGGAAGACTACGAGGCCGATCCCTACGTGCCGCTGTCACGCTTCGTCTCCCGCATCTATCGGCCGTACCAGGAAGCCCTACGCGAGATGAACGCGATGGACTTCGACGACCTCTTGCTGCACTTCCTCGACCTGCTCGAGAAGGACGAGGCCCTACGGCGTGTCTATTCGGAGCGCTTTCCCTTCGTCCTCGTCGACGAGTTCCAGGACAGCAACCAGATCCAGTTTCGTCTGCTGCGCCACTTGGTCAGCAGCCATCAAAACCTCTGTGTCGTTGGCGATCCGGATCAATCGATCTACAGCTTCCGCGGGGCCGACGTCAGCAACATCCTGCAGTTTCCTGAGCAGTACCCCGGCTGCCGAGTCATCAAGCTGGAAGAGAACTACCGCTCGACCGCGACGATTCTGGGTTTTGCCCAGCGGGTGATCGAGCACAACCAGCAGCGCTACGAGAAGTCCTTACGCCCAGTGCTGGGCGAGGGGGAGCCGGTTCGCTTCGAGGTGCACGGCACCGGGCGCGAGGAAGCGGCGGCCGTGGCGAAATCGGTCGCCGGCTTGCTGCAGGAAGGCAAGGACCCCAGCGAAATCGCCATCTTCTACCGGGCGCGCCATCTTTCCCGGGCGCTCGAACAGTCGCTTCGGGCCCGCAACCTTCCCTTCCAGATCGTCGGCGACCTGAGCTTTTTCGATCGCCGCGAGATCAAGGACTTGCTGGCCTACCTCCAGGTGCTTGCCAATCCCTTCGATCGCATCGCCCTGCAGAGGATCCTCAACGTGCCGACTCGGGGCATTGGCAAGGTCAACGCTGATCGCTTCTTTGCTGCTGCTGCCGAGAGCGGCCTGGCCCCGGTGGAGTTCCTGCGTCGTGGCAGCGAGATCGCCGGGATCAAGGGCAAGGCGCGACTTGGCTTGCGCGGGCTTGGGAACTTGCTTGACGAGGCTTGGGAGCCGAGCCTGCGCTCGGCCGAGCGCACCCTGCAGCTGGTGCTTGAGTCGACCGATTACATCGAGCGGCTTTGCCGCACCGGAACCTACGAAGACGCTGAGCGCGAGGACAACATCCGCGAACTCTTGCTCGATGCTCGGAGCTATGATCGCGAGCGATTGGAGAGCGGCGTCGATCTGGACGAGGAGCCGGCCGTCGCCGGCTATCTTGGCCAGGTGCGTCTGCTAACCGATCGGACGGAAGATGACGTGGGTCCTTCGCTGCAATTGATGACGGTGCATGCGGCCAAGGGCCTTGAGTTTGATCACGTATTCGTCGTCGGCCTCGAAGAAGGGGGCTTCCCGCATGCGCGGAGCCTGGAGGATCCTGATGCTCTCGAGGAAGAGCGCCGACTCTTTTATGTGGCGGCGACGCGGGCGCGTAAGACGCTGCATCTCTCGCGCGCGGATCTGCGGGAGTATTACGAAGGCGGTGGGGGCTTCCGGAGCCAATCGCCGTCCCGCTTCCTGAGTGAAGGCGATCTTGTTCCAGCGAGTCAGCAGGGGCGGCGGACTGTCGCGTTCGATTCGCCTGTGGATGACGGCTGTGATCCCGGGCCCGATTACAGCGGCAGTGACGCTTCGACATGGGAGGAGCCGGTCTATGACGCCAACACCGGCGCGCCTTCTCGGAACTTTCGTAAGGGAGATCGGGTCGTGCATCCGAACTTTGGGGAGGGCACGATCGTCAGCTGCAGCGGCAAGGGGGCGCAGGCCAAGGTGCAGGTGCTCTTCATGAGTGGTGGCGTGCGGACCTTGCTGCTCGAATACGCTGGCTTGGAACTGGTCGAAGGCTACGAGTGAGGAGGGGGGCTGTGGATTCCGAGTTCCGGGCGCGGCTACAAGCGCTGACCGGCATGTTGGACGAAGCACGCGAGCAACTCGCCTCTGCGGAGTACTCTCAGCTCGTCGCAGAGCTGCACGAGTGGGTGATCACGCGCCAGCACACCGAGCCGGCTGCTTCGAAGCAGCCGCCTGGCCGCTACGGCATCATTGGCGAGAGCCCGGCGATGCAGCAGCTCTTCTCCCTGCTCGATCGAATCGTTCCGAGTGAATTCCCGGTGCTGGTGACCGGCGAAAGTGGCACAGGTAAGGAGCTCGTTGCCAGGGCGATTCACGACTATGGGCCTCGGCGCAAGAAGCGCTTCCTCTCGGAAAACTGCGCGGCGATTCCCGAAACTCTGCTTGAGTCGATTCTCTTTGGGCACGTCAAGGGCGCCTTTACCGGCGCGCACAAGGACAACCCTGGGCACTTCGTTAGTGCCGATAAGGGAACCCTCTTCCTCGATGAGCTAGGAGACATGCCGCTGCTGATGCAGGGCAAGCTCTTGCGGGTCTTGCAGGACGGCGAGTTGCGTCCGGTAGGTGGCGAGCGTTCGCGCAAGGTCGATGTGCGGCTGGTCGCTGCGACCAACAAGAACCTGCAGCGGCTCGTGGCCGAGAAACAGTTCCGCCAGGACCTCTACTACCGACTCAATGTGCTCGAACTCCATTTGCCGCCCCTGCGTGAGCGGGCCGGAGACATCGTCTTGATTGCCGAGCATTTCCTCGATCGGGCCCGCACTGACCTGGGTCGTCCGGAGCTGCGGCTGGGCGAGGGCGCCCGCAAGGCGCTTCTGGCCCATTCCTGGCCGGGGAACGTGCGTGAACTTGAGAACGAAATCCGCTGTGCGGCGGCGCTCTGTCGCGATGAGGAAATCGAGGCCGCCGAATTCAGTTTCGCCTCTTGAGAGGCTTCGTTACCCATATTGGACGGGTTGGTACTCGCGAACCCCTCGGGGGGGGCTGCTACTCTATCTGCTCATCCAGCTTCGCCCGCTAGCCCGAGGGCTCTGATCTGTGGCTGCAACCCCCTTTCCTATTCGTCGGCTTTGTCGACCCTCCCTTCTTCTCTTCCTTTTTCTTCTCGCGCTGAACAGCTGCGGTGGGGAGGTGGAGCCGCGCCGTGAGGTGCTCCGTGCCTATTGTTCGGGCGACTTCTATATGGCCCAAGTGGCGCTGGAAATGGGCGTCAAGAACGGCCAGTTGAGTCCGGCGGCGGCGGAAAAGCTGCGGGCTGCGGAGCCGAAGTGGCGGGCGGCGTACGCGCAGGTGGAAGAGCTCATGGTTCGATGCCTTCAGACGATGGCACGGCCTGTGGCTTTTCGGGAGCTGCGTGGCCAGGCCAATCGCTTCAAGAAGCAGCCCTACGTGCAGCAGGTTTTGCTCTACCAGCTAAGGGAGCGTTTCGATTTCTGGGTCAAGGAGGCTGCGCGTCGGCCAAAGCTTGAGGAGGAGCCAGACTCTTCTGGCTTGGCGCAAGAAGACGATTTCGGGCCAGCTGCGCCGACCGTCGACCCTCAGGTCAGCGAAGGTAACGAAGAGATATTTGGCGCGGCAGCCTACCTGAGCTTGGAGCGCGACATCCTGGAGCTCCTCTCCCAGCGCAGTTACGAGAAAGCTCTCGTGGTCTTGCGGGAGCAGCTTCCGATCGCCGGCAGCCGTGCCGGGGCTTTGCAAAGGCTCCTGACCAAGGTGGAGGATGCGGCAAGCGCTGACCTCAAGGCCATCCTTGCACGGCTCGAAAGGCTTGGGGAGCAAGGCCGCTACGAGGAGGCCTTGGCCCTCGCTCGCCAGGAGTTCAAGAACTTCCCGCGTAGAGGACGCTTAGCCAAGGTCCACCATGCAGCGGAATACTACGAGCGGAAGATTGCTTCCCGAAAGGCGGCGGAGGCGAAGGCTCGGATTGCGAAAAGAACCGACAAATCCGAAGCCGATGGTGGGGCGCCTGAGTCTGTGACGGTGAGGCCCGGGACTTCGAGACCCGGGAGCCTGCCGCCCGGAGTTTCACAGCCTGGGGTTTTGCAGCCTGGGATTTCGAAACCTGGACTGGAGACCAGTGAGAGCCGGGTTGCTGCGGCCATCCTTGCCAATGAGGAGAGGCGTTATGCGGATGCGGCTGCGCTTTTCGAAGGGTTAGCCGCCCTGTTCGAGTCCTCCAGCCCGCGGCTCTATGGCCTCTATCGAACCGAAGCCGATGAGGCTCGCTTCCTGGGCTTCGCCAAGGATTCGCTGCAGCGAGCTCTATCTAAGCCCAGCTTAGCTGCCAAGCTCCTGCGTGTTCCGGCCGGGCTTGGCCGTAGTGGGAAACTCGTAGGGGCTGACAAAAACGAACTGCAGTTCGAGACCGAGCAAGGGCCGGTGGCTGTTCGCTGGAAAACGCTCAGTGACACGGAGATCACACAGCTCTTTGAAATCTCTGTTACGACGCCCTTGGAACGGCTCGGGCTGGCGGTGCTCTACTTCCGGCTCGGTCGTAAGGCAGATGCCGAGAAGCAGCTACGTATCGCTCTGCGGAGTGATCGCAGTCTTAAGCCACTCCTTGATCGGATTCTGGCGAAGGCTCGTAGCGAAGCTCTGCCCGAAGGTGGCTACGTCCTCGAGAAGGGGGCGTTTATCCCTTATCCCGAGAAGCTCCGCCGGCAGCTTGAGGGCCTAGTCCATCGTGAAGTGGCCAAGGCCTTGCGTCAGCCCGAGGGCAAACTCCGTAACAAGGTTCTGACAGCCGTATTCGAGCGTGGGCCGATTGCGGTGCAGCTTGCCAGGGAGGACCTGATTGCGAAGCGCAAGCAGCTCCTGGCCGAGATTGCCAAGGCTCCGGTGAAGAGCAGCCTCAAGAAGCTGCAGAAGCTGCGGCGCGAACTCGATAAGCGCAGGAAGCATGCGCTGGATTTGATTTACGACACCAAGAAATACTTTTATCCGTACAAGCCGCCAGCTGTGAGCGGTGAGAAGGCGAAGGAATACGCTGAAGTTCAGGCCGAGGTCGACCGGCGCTGCGCTGCGGTACAAGACATTTGGGACGGTAAGGGGATTAGCGTCACCGTCTCTGGAACCCTGAAGAAACGCCTAGCTTTGCTGGATTGGGTGCAAAGAACACTGAGGGAGCTGGGTGTCGATCTTGGCAAGGCGAGCGATGCCGACCTTCTGGTCAAGAGCCGGGGGCTTTCGATTCGTAATGTTGCCTTGGATGCTCGTGACCAGCGCTACATGGAGTACTGGCAGGAGGTCGATGAGTACAACAAGAAGAAGCTCCAGGAGTGGGTGCGCGACAACAAGATAAGCAGGGAGCAGGTGGCGCTGGTCCAGTACACGAATGCGTATCGCGAAATGATGGGGCGGCACCCACTCAAAGTAGACCTGCGGGTCATGAAGGCTGCGCAGGGGCACTGTGAGGAGATGGCGACCTTGGGGTATTTCTCGCATTATTCCCCGACGCAAGGGCGGAGGACGCCTCAGGAGCGAATGCGACTCGAGGGTTACCCCAACCCCGGTGGCGAAAACCTCGCGATCGACTCTGGAGCACTGTCGTCGGTCCATGCCTGGCGCAGGTCATCGGGGCACCACCGCAACATGCTGAGTAAGGGGCATGGCGATCTCGGGACCGGGGCCAGTGGCAGATACTACGCCCAGAATTTCGGCGGGGGTAACGGTCGCTGGAGGTAGCTGGGCTTTGGCCTCCTGTCTCCTCGCCTTACCCGCGTTTGCGCGACCTGCGCCGTGCTGCCAGCCGCTCTGGCGTCGTGCGCCAGCGTTCGTGGAACCACATCCAGTCGGAGGGTTGCTTGCGGATCTGGGCTTCGACCTGCGCCGACCATGCTCGGGTTAGGCGTTCGATCTCGGCTTCCCGCTCGGCGCCGGGTTCTGGCCGTAAGGCTGGCATCAAATCGAGGACTAGGCCGTACTCCTTACGGCGGAGGAAGCCGGCGAGTAGGGGGGCGCCGCTGAAGACTGCCAGTGAAGCCGGTCCCGTTGTCGTATAGGCATCCAGGCCGAAGAAGGGCACGAATATGCCGGCGATACGGTGGATGTCCTGGTCCGGCACCGTTCCGAGTAGCTTGCCCTGCTTGAGCCCTCGCAAGAGCGGCCTCAGCCCCTGGTCCTGGAATACGACTTCGAAGCCGAGTCGGGTCCGCGACTCCACGATGAAGTCGTTGAGCCAAGGGTTGGGATGGCGCTTGGCGATCACTGGGCCCGAACGCTCGCCGGCCGCTTTGCGGAATACCGTCCCCAGCAGTTCCCAGTTGCCGATATGTCCGGTGATGCCGACGAGCCCCTTTCCCTCGTCGAGGAGCTCGCGGACTCGGTCCAGCGACTCGCCGAGTTCGATGTAATCCTCCGGAATCTTGCCTCGCCAGGAAGCCAGCATCTCGGCGAGGAAGAGCCCGAGATTCCACGCCACGCGCTTGGCGCAGCGTCGCTTGGCCTCGGCGGACATTTCCTGGCCATAGGCGATCTCGAGTTGGCGGATGACCTTGTTCTTGAGCAGGAAGGCAAAGAGGCGCATGAGCCGCGGTAAGCAGCGGCGAGTGAGGCCGAAAGGGGCAAAGGATCCGATCTGGATCGCCAAGCGTGCGAGCCAGGCGGTCAGACGCCGGCGCAGCGCCTTCAGGCGCCGCCGCAGCGTCATCGGTCGGCCGTCTGGTGTCGTCTTCGCCATCGCTCGCTTCGTTTGAGGATCCTCTTTACAAAGGCCCGTGGGCGCGGGACAGCCCGGCCGTGCGCCTTTCGCGCCATAAGATACGTCCGGAGGAAGCGGCGCACACACTTGGCTTGGTCGCCACGCTTGGGGGCTTGGTGCTGGAACCAGGCGAAGAGCCGGCCCAAGTCCTCGGCCGGGCGATGGCCGGCCCCGGCGCCATCGAGGTCGACGAAGGCGATCTCACCGCCGGGCAGGGCCATGAAGTTGTCGCCGCGTCCGTCGCGGAAGCGCCAGCCGGTGGAGTGCAGGCGGGCATAGCCCTGGGCCAGAGCTGCCGAGGCCGCCGGGGCATCGAAGTCTGGGGTCGCCCAGGCCTGGTCGAGAGCTTGCGCATGCTCCAAGCCCTCGCTGATGACCAGGGCGCGCTTTGGCGTCGTGGGGACCAGGGCCAGGGCGCGCGGCGCGCAGACCCCGCGCAAGTCCAGGGCGAAGGCGGCCTCCCACAGGGCCTCGGCATGGCGTCGGTCGCGTTCCTTAGCCCAGTGTCCGCTCTGGCTGCGGTAGACGCCGCCTCGCCGCCCGAGCTTGTGGGGCTGAGCTTCGCGGAAGCGCTCGCGCCATTCGGCGGCGCCGCCTGCGGGCAGGGTATCTCGCCGGTAGTGCAGCTCGCCATCCACGACGAAGGGGCCTGAGCTCCGCTTGCAGCGCCTAAGTCGTTTGGCCAGGTGTTGCTCCAGCCAGTCGGCCAAGGCCGGCGGGCTCGCTTCGGCAGCGATGGCGCCGAAGAGGGCGCTCCGGATCGAAGCTTGTTCTGGCCACGGCAGGGAGAGATAGAGCGGCAGCAGCTCGCGATGACTGGGGCGATGCGGCGCCGCCACGAAGCGCGCTTTGTAGAGGTCGAGGAGGAAGAGTTCGCCTCTTTCGCTGAGGAAGAGATTGCCCAGGTGCAGGTCCTCGTGCCGCAGGCCCTTGGCATGGGCCGATGCGAGTACGGCGCCGGCACGCTCGGCGAGTTGGGGCGTGAGGGAAAGCTGGTCGAGGGGGCTTCCCCGCCCGAGATCCGCCATCAAGAGGGCGGAGCGGCGTGGCGAAGCAGAGGCTAGGCGCGCATGGCCAAAAGCCTGCGGCACCGGCAGTCCCCGTTGCTGGGCTTCGCGGAGCACCCTTGCCTCACGTGCGGCCCGTGTCGTCGAGAGGCGCGCCCGCAGCCCTTCCAGTCGAGCCAGCGGCGCATAGACCTTGATGACCAAGGGGGGATCGCTGTGTTCGACCCGATAGCAGGCGCGATGCGGTCCGATGTCCAGCAGTTCCAGGCTATGACCGCGAAGCTGGATCGCTGCGCTGGGCAGCTCCTCCATGCTGAGTAGATCCTCACAGATGCCGAGCTGATCCTCTCCCAGGGCTTGGCCCAGGTAACGGAGAGCGCAGTTTGGACCCTTGCCGCCCACTGGCCTAGGATTCCCGCCCGGCTGTGAAGAAAGGGGAGCCCGTCCGTCCATGTGGCGATTCCACCGCTACTACCTCCGTGAGATGCTGCTGAACCTGGGCATGACCTTCCTCATGCTCTTCGGTGTCGCTCTGCTGGCGCTGCTTGCCCGCGGCATTTCGCGCACACAGGGGCAGGATATGTGGTTGGCGCTCTGGGTCACCCTGCTTTGGGCCATTGATATCGTTCCCGACCTCCTCGCGATCTCGACCTTGATCGCGACGGTATTCACCTTCGGGCGTGCGGCCGGCGACAACGAAATCACCGCGATCCGCATGGCGGGGGTGAGTCCCTTGCGCCTGCTCGGTTCGGTGCTGATCGTCGGAACCCTGACGGCGGGGCTCAATACTTATCTGCTGCACAACCTGATCCCCTACGCCCACTACAAGAAATACCGCCCCTTCGAGCAGCTCGCGGAGCAGTGGGTGGCCAACCTGCGCCCGAGCAATAACCGTATCGAGATGGGGGATCGGCTGGTGATGGCCTGGCATCGCCAGGATGAACAGGGCCGCTGGATCGACGTGCAGATCAAGGCGGAGGGCAGCGACGGCAACTCCTTCGAAGGTTTTGCCAAGCGGGTGTGGATGGAGAAGGGGGCGCGGGAGGGGCTTATTTATCTGAAGCTCCAGGGGCCCGAGGGATACCGCGGTGGCGAAGTCCACAACGGCAAGGCCATGCGCGGGACGATCAAGCTCGATCAGAATGCCGTGATTCGAATCAGCTTTGATGTCCGGGAAATTGCGGAGAAGGGGAAGCGGGCGGAGGGCATCAAGGACTTGCCCACGGCCCAGTTGGTCGCCGAATACGAGCGCGGCGGGAGTGAGAATCCCGAAGTCTCGCGCTGGATGATCTGGCTGCGCAGCTTTAAGGGCTTTGCGAGCTTGCTCTTCGCTGTCGTCGCCTTTCCGATCGGCGTGCTCTCCAAGCGCTCGGGCCGGATGGCGGCCCTGTCGATGAGCGCCATTCCGCTGACCATCTACTTCGTGTGCTTCTACCTGGCGCCAGGGCTGGCGCGGCTGAGCGGCGAGCTTTGGCCGGTGGCGCTGCCAAGCGCGGTGATGTTGGTCTTGATTTGGATCCTGATGCGAAGGGCTTTCCGCGTATGAGGTCCCCCTTCGATCGCTTGGACCGCTATGTCGCCCGGGCCATGCTCGGCTCCTGGGTGATTTGCCTCTGCTTCTTGGTCGGCATCTTCGTCCTCCTCGATTTGCTGCAGAACTTCGACAAGTTCCAGGATGGGCTGGCCAAGCTGCCGCCAGGGCATGACCAGCTCGGTCTGCTCAATATCCCGCTGTACTACCTTTCCTTCCTGCCCTTCGTTTTCCTCCAGGTCGCTCCCTTTGTAACCGTTTTGGCGGCGATGTTCGCGGTCAGCCGCCTAATGGGGGCTTCGGAACTCACGCCCATGCTCTTTACCGGGCGGAGCATCCTCCGAGTCCTTCGGCCGATCTTCGTCTGGGCCCTGCTCGTTGCCGTGGGCATGGGGGTCGTGCGTGAGTGGGTCACCCCCAAGCTACTCCTGGTGAAGGACGATTTGCAGGCGGTGCTGAAGGGGCAGACCGACCGGAGTTATGGCAACTTGGTGATGATGCTCGATGAGCGTCTAACGGCCTTCGTAGACGTCTTCAACGTCTACGAAGACAGGATCGAAGGGCTCAAGGTCTACGATAAACGCGAACTCGAACGCCCCTCTTTGATTACACGGGCTGCGGTCGCCAAGTATCTCGAGGACGGAGCCAAAGGCAGCGGCTGGTATCTCGAAGGAGGTTCGCGCCAACGATATGGCGAGACCGAAGTCGAGGAGCTGGCCTTTACCCGAATCAAGGGCTTTGAGCCCGAGGACATACGCAAGCAGCTGAAGGAGCGCCGGGAGCTACTCGACCTCAGCTACAGCGATTGCCTGGAGCGCCTCGAACGCCAGCCCGAACTCGCCGAGCTCAGCTTTGCCTTCCATCACTTCTTTACCTTCCCGCTGGCCAATATCGTGCTTCTGCTCCTGGCCCTGCCCTTTGCCCTGCGCTTTGAACGCGGCAGCCGCGCCGAGCGCATGGTCTCGGCGCTAGCGATCTGCGGCGCGTATCTGGTCAGTGATCTGGTGAGCCAAAACCTCGGTGCTCGCGGCACTCTGCACCCGGTCGTGGCCGGGTGGCTGCCGACCGTGCTCTTCGGCAGCCTCGGGCTTGTGCTCTTCGACGCGGTTCAGAGCTGAGGAGGAGCGGCCTGGCCTGCCAGCAGCGCTTCAGCGAGCTTTGAGCACGAAGCCAGAGAAGATCCCTTTGCTGATGGGCTCCCAGCTGGCGTGCTGCTCGAGCCAAGCGAGCAGGGGCGGCCAATCGCGCTGCATCGCAGCGCGGGCCTCCTTGCTGACGATCAGCGGCCCTTTGCCTTTCGCCGTCCAGGAGGCGAAGAGCTCAGGCATGATCCGGTAGATATGGGACTTGAAGACATCGGGTCCCTTGGCGGCGACGGCCGGTGCCATGAGCATCCACCAGCTTTCGAGCATCTGCACGTCATGGATGTCGGTGTCGGCGAGGAGGGTGATGCCGCGCACGCCGTAGTAGACGATGACGGTGGACTCGCTGTCTGCGAGTTGCCGAAGATCCTTGGCCCAGTTCCAGACCGCTTCTGGGTGGCGGCTGGTATAGCTGAGGGTATTCCCCAGCCCATAGCCCATGAGGCCGAGGGTCACGACTAGGACCACGGCACGGCTTTTGGCGCCTAAGCCCTGGGGGCGCGAGGAGGCGGCACTCAGCAGCAGCAGCAGCGGCAGTGGGGCCAGGTAATAGGCGCCGTATTCGTAGATATTCCAGTGCCCGAAGAAGAGGAGGTAGGGGAGGAGTATCGATACCGCCATACCGAGCCAGCGGCCGCGAAGGGCGAAGCCGCCGGCGACTAAGGCGGCGCCGATCGGCAGCAATACCTCGTGCCCGAGATACTCAAGCCAGGTGCTGAGATCGCGCCAGCCCAATAGATCGAGGGCGAAGAGGGTGTGGGCATCGCTAAGCTGTTCCTCGCCGCCTCCGAAGACGCGCGCCTTGAGCAGAGGTTCTGCGAGCTTGAACAAGAGCACCGGGCCAAAGAGCAGCAGATAACGGGAGATCTCGCTCCACTGCGGCAGCCGCAGCAGTCGCCCCTGACGCAGGTGTAAGCAGAGCAGCAGGCCGGGCCAGAGTAGGAGCGACGAAGAATGGCTGGTGTATACCGCCAAGAGCAGGATGGTGGCGCTGGGCCAGAGCCAGAGGCGCCGACCATGCTCGGCCTCGCTCGCCAGAACACGGTCAAGGCAGAGGAGGAAGGCGCAGCACCAGAAGAGATGATGCGCGTGGTTTTCGACGGTCGTCGAGTAGAAGAGCACAGCTGGGCAGGCGGCGAAGATCAGCGTCCATAGCCACGGGTGCCGGGCGCCGGGGCAGAGGGCGCGCGAGCTGGCCAAGAGCCGATGCATCAGCAGCACCGCGGCGCCGCCGCAGAGCGCAGAGAAGAGGAAGGCGGCGCTGCGGGTGGAGATTCCGAAGAACTCGGCCAGGGTGCAGAAACCCTTCATCACCGGCAAATACAGCAGGTGGTGGCCGAGGAGATTCCCTTCTTGCAGATACCAGATGTAGCTAATCCCGTCGCCGTGCGGTTGTGGCTGCAGGAGCAGCAAAAAGGCGAGGAAGGCGAGGAGGGCAACGCGGAGGCTCAGCCCCCAGCCCACAGGGGACGGCTGCGTCATTGGCACGGTCTGTGAGCTTGGGCCAGGCATGGTGATCGGTAGTAGGTGATCCGTCTTAGGGGGATCGAATTACTTGTCTCGGTGGATGTGCCAGGGGTCGGCCTGGATGGTCGGCATGACTTGGATGCGATCCAGGTTGACGTGTGCCTTGCGGGTGGCGGCGAAGAGAATGCACTCGGCGACGTCCTCGGCGTGCAAGGGCTCAAGCCCTTCGTAGACCTTGGCCGCTTTTTCTTCATCTCCCTCGAAGCGCACTGGGCTGAACTCGGTATCCACCAGGCCCGGGTCCACGGTCGTGACGCGGATGCCCTGGCCCAAGGTCTCTCGGCGCATCGACTCGCAGAGGGACCACAGCGCGCGCTTGCTGGCGCAGTACACCGAAGCTCCGGCGTAGCCGTGATGCCCGGCGACGCTACCGACCATGATCACGTGGCCGCGCTTACGTTGCATCATTCCCGGTAGCAGGGCGCGGGTCATGTGGAGCACGCCCATGACGTTGGTCTCGATCATCTCGCGCCACATCGAGCCCTCGGCTTCGAAGAGCTTTTCGAGGCCGAGGGCCTTACCGGCGTTGTTGACTAGGCAGTCGATCGGGCCGAAGTTCTTTTCGAGTTTAGAGAGGAAGCTCTCGATGTCGTCTTGGTTACAGACATCGAGTTCGGCGCCGAAGACCTTGGGGGCGCCGCTCTCTTCGAGTTCGGGCAGGAGAGCGGCGATGCGCTCCTGTCGGCGGGCGCCGACAGCGACGCTCCAACCTTCCTTAGCGAAGGCCAAGGCCGTTGCCCGGCCGATTCCTGAGGATGCTCCAGTAACGAGAACGGATGGGCTGTGTTGAGTCATCCGGGGGATTCTCGGGGCTGGGCTGGCCGAGCGGGAGGAAAAAGCGGCCCGTTAGCGGGGCTCGTTGCTGGGGAGCTTTCCTTCGCGACTTTGCCGCATTCGTCCGAGCAAGACCCAGAGTGAGACCGCCAGCAGCAGTACGCCGGGTAAGCCGAAGAGCAGTGCGTCGCCGAGCTCGGCCTCGGCCGCAGCACTAGCGCTCACGTGCACGCCGGTTCCTTCTTCGAAGCCGGGAAGTATCCACGGGTAGGAAGCAAAGGCTGCGCTGAGCACAAGGCTGACCAGCATCGTTGTCGAGGCGAAGAAGGCTTGCGACTCGTGTCCAAAGCGAAGTGCCGGTATCGAAATGACCAGGCAGGCGACCGTAGCCGCCGGGAATACACCGCCGACGGGTGATTCGATAAAGCTATGGCGGAGGTTGGGCTGGGCTAAGAACGAGGCCAGGGTCAGCGCCAGGAAAAGCCCGAGTAATGGCCAAGTGCTGAATAACGCTAGGCGCCGGGCGCGGAGGCGTGCCGGACCTTGGCAGCGGGCCGCGAACCAGATGCAGCCATGCCGCCAGAGTAGGATCAGCGCTGATACGCCGACGAAGATCGGGTAGGGGCGTAGCAGGCAGATATCGGAATCGGCTTGGTGGAGGATCGGCAGATAGAACTGGCCGTTGGCGTCGAGGGGGAAGCCGCGAATGAAATTGCCCAGGGCGAGGCCATAGGCAAAGACCAGTAGGCAGCTCGTTAGGACAAAGAGCCGGCCCCAGAGCAGGGAGGAGGCGCCCCGTTCCGGATGCAAGCGGATCGCCAGCCCGCGAAGTAGGAGCAGGGCCAGCAGAAAGGCCAGGGGGTAGAACAGCTCCGATTGCGATGCGGCTTGGAACTGAGGGTAGGCGGAGATCAGGAGCACGGCGCTAGCGACCAGCCAGAGCTCGCTGCCGTCGAAGAAGGGGCGGAGGGTTCGTCGCAGCATTCCCGCGTCGCCGGGCTCGCGGGCGACGAAGGGCCAGGCCAAGCCGGCCCCCAGGTGGAGGCCGCCAAAGGCGAGGTAGAGCGCGACCGTAGCGGCGACGGTCCAGAACCAGAGTGTTTCCATGTGCGCTCCTCTCGGGCTGGGCCCAGCAGGACTCTTGGATGGCTGGAGCTAGCAGGCTGTTGAAAAAGGCCGACGAGTGACAGAGTGCCGGATCCGGGCCCTCTTTGGCGCCAGAAAACGTCGGCGATTTTGCTGATTCGTCCAGGCTTTTTGGCAGTGAAGGGGAGTGGTCGACGGGGCTTTGCCGCCACAGGCCGTATTGAACGGCCTTCTACGCCATGCTTCTGGAGGAAGGAAAGGGACAAATCGTCGCGGCGGCGCCGACGGCTTGGGGGCTGAGCTTGCCGAAGCCAGCGAATGATGCTTGGATCTCGATGAAATCGCGCCTAGCCAGGCTGGGACAGCCGATAAGAGCCTGGTTAGCATGCCCGCCGCCGGCACGACAACCCTTCAGGGCAGGTCCCCAATGGTTCAGCAATACTCCTGGCTCATGATTCCCGAGATCGAATCCTCTCGCGCTCGGCTCGTAACGGGCCTACGGAGCCTATTCGCGTTGTTCTGCCTGCTCGGAGTCCTGCCTGCCCAGTCTCCGCAGCCGAGCCAGCAGCCGAACTCGAAGGAGACGAACGAGGCGGCGGTGCTCCAGCGCTTCGAGCGCTTGGACCCTTCTGCTCAGAAGGAGCTACTGCGCCTCCTAGAGCGCCGCATCGAGCTAGATCCGGATCCGCTGGTGCAGAGCATTTATTGGTTCGGACCGCCGAGTAAGCAGGTGCCGGTGGCCACTCCTCCTCCGGTGCACTCGGCCGAGATTTGGGCCAAGGGCGTGGCGCCGAAGCGGCGCATCCTTCGGAGTTCCGACCCCTTGTATCGACGTTTGCGCCAGCGGGTGCCGCCAGCGGTTTTTGTTCCCGAGCTCAGCAAGGAGATCTGGTACGACTGGCAGAAGGGGATCCTGGTCCGGCGGGCCGAGCCGCTCTCGCCTTTGGAGCGCTTCCGTAACGTGCTGCGAGGATTCGTGCCGCGCAGCGATGCCGCTATGGCGGAGTTACTCCGGAACTGTGACCAGGTCCCGGAATACCGCCGACTCAGTGTCTATTTCGGTCATTGCTATGCCGACCTCTCGGGGCAGGCCTTTTTGGGGATTACCCTCTACGAGACCTGGTTGCAGCCTGATCGGCTGGATGTGCCCGATGTCGATTCGATCCCTTACGCGGTCGAGATCCTGGGGAGCAGGAGTTTCCGCTCACCGATCCCGGCGGGACCGAAACGCGAGTCGTTATATCAGCGGATCATGGAAGGGGCTCTGCGCTACCGGAAGTTCCGAACCCTGCGTGAGGCGGCGGCCGCCGCCTTCGTTGCCGATTCACCCAAGGTCCAGCCGGGTTATGAGGCGCTGTTGCCTCGCTTACACCTGCTGCACAGCTATATCGGAGATGATGCCGAGCGCTTGGGCCAGTGTTTGATTCGAGTCGGCGACCGCGATGCGCTGATCGGGCTCCTGGACCAGCTCATCCTCGAGGGGCCCGAGGGTCGCAAGCGAGAGGCTTATGAACGCCGAGAGTCTCGCCGTGCGGCATTACAGGCGATGGCCAAAAAAATGCACCGGCTGGCTTTGGCGGCACTGAAGAAGGCCGAAGCTACTCGCTGAGCACTCGGTCGAGAATGAGTTCCGGATCCTCCAGACCTTCCTGGTCCTGAATCTCACGGCACTCCGAGAGTATCCTCTTGAAGTCGGGCCCGGGTGTGAGTCCTCGCGCGATAAGGTGGCGGCCGAACACTACGTCCGTGGGGGGGGCGCTGGCGCTATCGAACTCTTTGGCCTTTTCGAGGAAAAGGTCGATAGCCGGAAAGGAGCGGGCGAGTGCGTCGGCGGTGCTGCGGCCGAGGCTGTCTGCTCGCGCCAGGCGGGCGAGTTCTTCGATTGTGGTGCCAGCGGCGTCGAGTGTTCGAGCTAGGCGTCGATAGGCCCTCGGGCTGGCTGGCATATTGGCTGTGATGAACTGTACCGGGGCGAGGTGATTGCGGACCAGTGCCACGACCGCCTCTTGCAGGGGAGCGGTTTTTGCCAGTCTGGAGAGGAAGCTCCGGGTCGGGTCTTCGCCCTTGGGCTCGTGAGCCGGCGAGCGAATCCGTCCGTCTTCCATCTCGACGGTGGTCAGGGGCTTACCGAGATCGTGGCAGAGGGCCGAATACATCAGCCTCTCATCAGCAGGGGCGTTGCCGCTACGGAGTCCCGATGCTGCGTCGATCACCATCATCGTGTGGTTCCAAACATCGCCTTCGGGGTGCCAGCTTGGGTCCTGCGGGCATTGCCTAAGCGCGGCGATCTCGGGGAACTGGGGCAGCGTCCCAGAGTCGTGCAAGAACTGCAGGCCAATCGAGGGCCGCTGAGCGCGCAGCAGTAGTTTGTCCCATTCGGTACCGATACGTTCGGCGGAAAGGCTGGCGAAGGACATACCGCGGGTGCAGTGGAGGAGGCGATCCGAGGCCGAGAACTCAAGCCGTGCCAGCAGCTGCATCGCCCGTAATGGTCGTAGCGGATCTTCGCTCCACCGCTCAGCAGCAATAGGGTGCAGGCGTCGACGGCGAAGGTCGTCGATACCGGCGAGAGGATCCAGGAGCAGGCCGCTCCGCGCCTCCATGCCGATGGCATTGCAAGTAAAGTCGCGCCGAAGTACCGATTCTTTGAAAGGTAAGTCCGGGACTAACTCGACTTCGAAATCACGGTGGCCTGAGCCGTTCGCATGCTCGCGTCTGGGAAGAGCCCACTCGATACCCAGGCAAACGGCGACGCCGAAGCGGGCGCCCCGAGTGTCCACTTGGGCAAAGCCCGAGAGCAGGTCGACCAAATGGTCATACGTCATCCCTTGGACTTCGATGTCGATATCGAGGGGTTCTCGGCCTAGTACTAGGTCGCGGACGAACCCCCCGACGCAGATCGAGCGGCCCCCCGCCGCGTGGATGCGGTCAAAGCAAGTTTGGAGACCTACGAGGGCCTCCATCGGTGGGCGTGGATCGAGTTTCATCGTTGCTTGTGCTCACACTCAGGAGCGGCCAGGGTCATCGTCCTCGTGAGCCTAACAGGCTGCTGAAGAAGTCGCGCGCTAACAGATGGAGAGGAGCCCGTCTTGACCACGTCCAAGTCCACATCTCAGGCCACGCGCAGGCGCAATCGTAAGAAGCGCAAAAACCAGATGCTCCGATTCATTCGGCGTGTCCATATGTATTCGGGGCTGCTGCTCCTGCCCTTCGTCCTGCTCTACGGGTTGACGGGTTGGCTTTTCAACCATCCGACGCACTTTTCGAAGCTCGATTCACATTGGGTAGACCTGGCCGATGTCGAGGCTGCGGGTTTTTCTCGCATCGCGGCGCCGAAGCAACTTGCTAACGAGGTCACCAAGCTTCTGGCTGAACAGCTGCGGGCTGCCGACCCGAGATCTGGGCAGCGCGAGGACGATTTCCAGATCCTTGAGTCTCAGGCTCCACAGTTCAGCCGGCGTCTTGTTGGTAATGCGAATGCCAACGGCACGGAGTATGCATTGCGGGTCAATCTCAAGGATAAACGTGCGGAGTTCTTCGATCGGCCTCCGGTGACGGATCTGAAGATTCGGCCAGCTGCACCTTTCTCTATGGACCTGGATGTGGACAGCAGCGAGTTGCTCCTCGAACTCTATGGACGCGAATCGGAGTTCAAACTGCAGCGACTCTTTGCCAGCCAAGGCATCGACACCGGGCAGGTTCGGGTGCGGGGGCAGGCCCCGGAGCTGCGCTTTGCCATGCGGTATGGCGGTGAGGACTGGCTCGTCCGCTATGACAGCCGGCAGGCGAGGGTCCGAGGTCATCGCCTGGGGGAGCCGCTTAACGAGGTCGAGCCCCGCAACTTTTTGACTCGGCTCCACCTTCAGCATGGTTATGGCGACAGCTTGGGCGCGCGCACGTTCTGGGCCTTTTTGGTCGATGTGATGAGCGTCCTTCTGCTCTTTTGGGGTATCTCGGGCCTCTTGATGTGGCTGCAGTTGAAGCCCTTTCGGCGTAGCGGAGGGCTCTTTTTGACCGCAGGGCTTTTGGTGGCGGCAGCGCTTGGGGCAGCCATGTTTTTCTATTTCCGCGGTTGAGAGTGGAGACTGGGCTGCACTCAGGTTTGACCCGCTTGCTCCACCGGCCCAAACTGCTGCGCTCGATGCTGCTGCTGCCTCTTGTCGGCCCCGCCTTTCTCGTGGCGCGCTTGCAGAGCATCGCCTTTCTGGCCAGATCGGCGCGGCAAGGCCACGACGAATCCGAGGATTCGCTGAGGGTCTGTGCTGCTACTGGTCTGCCGATTCCGGCACTCTGCCACCCGCGAGTGTTCTCTACAGCCTGCTAGTCGAGCGAGGTCTGCGATGCCCCTGAGCAAGACGTACATCCCCTATGGTGCCTACTGGTCGAGCCCTTTCTGCCGTTGGCAAGGCCAGCTATCCGATCAGCATTCCTTGAAGCTCGCGGCCGGAGCCGCGCGCCAGTTCTTGGAGCAGCGTGAGATCGGGGCAGATGTCTTCGATCAGGTTCTGCTCGGCATGACCGTGCCGCAGCACAGCAGTTTTTATGGCGCGCCCTGGCTCGCGGCCTTGCTGGGAGCGCCCGGTATTTCTGGGCCGACGATCCATCAGGCCTGCGCGACCTCGGCGCGCTTGGTCGCCACGGCGGCGACGGAAATCGAGGTCGGCCTCAACGACTGTGTGCTCGGCATTGCGGCCGATCGCACCAGTAACGGTCCCCACCTTGTGTATCCCAGGCCCGATGGCTTTGGCGGTAAGCCGGATGCCGAGGACTGGGTCTGGGACAACTTCAGCCGCGACCCGTGGGCCAAGAATTCGATGATCCAGACCGCTGAAAATGTCGCCGCAGAGGCGGGTATTTCGCGCGAGGAGCAAGATGAGATCGCCCTGCTTCGTTACAAGCAATACATGGATGGCATGGCGAAGGAGCGCGAGTTCCAGAAGCGTTACATGCTGGAGCTTGAGCTGAAGCGTGGGCGGAAGCTCCAGATCGTTAGCGAAGACGAGGGGGTTTTCCCGACGACGAAGGATGGGCTGGCTAAGCTCGAGCCGGTGCAGGAGGGGGGTACGGTGACCTTTGCCGCGCAGACCCACCCTGCTGATGGAAACGCTGGAATCGTGCTTTGCTCCGAAGACCGGGCGGCTGAGCTGAGCCGGGATAAGAACGTCAAGGTGCAGGTGCTTGGCTTTGGTGCCCACCGCGTCGAAAAGGGTTTCATGCCGAAGAGCGTCGTTCCTGCGGCGCAGAATGCGCTGAAGCAGGCCGGTATCGAGCTGAAGGACGTCGCGGTCATCAAGACCCATAACCCCTTCGCTGTAAACGATGCCTACTTCTGCAAGCAGCTCGATATCCCGATCGAGAAGCTGAACGACTATGGCTCGCCACTGGTCTACGGCCACCCGCAGGGCCCGACCGGACTGCGTGCCACGATCGAGATGATCGAACAGTTGCTGCTCGAGGGCGGAGGTTATGGTCTGTTCACTGGCTGTGCTGCCGGCGACAACGCCTTAGCGCTGGTGCTTCGCGTTGATCTCTGAGCGGGGGTGAGGCAGCGGGCAGCTGGCACTGTTGGCTATCGGCCTTCGAAGTAGGAGGCCGATAGCACCCCGATAGGGCGGGGGCGATCACTTACCCTTGCGGTATTTCTTGGGGATGACTCGTTGGCTGCGCCATGGGTTGTGCATTTTGACGATGTACTCCCGCCATGCGCTTTCGAGTTTCTTCAGGTCGATACCGGCTGTGGCGTCTTTGACCGCGGCGACCCGGGCCAGCGCGCTTGCCCTATGCTTTGCCTTCAGGCTCGGATCCTTGCCGGCCTTGGCGATTTCGGCTTTGTAGTGCTTCTTGATCGACTCGAAATAGGTCATGAGCAGTTTCGACCACTTGGGATGCTTTGCGACTTTGTCCGAGTTCCGAAGGAAGTAAATGAAGGACCAAGCGGCTGCGTAGTAAAGGCCGCGGCGGGCAGGATGGTAGAACTCGCCGCGCTCCGCTTTGAGTAGGCGTGACAGTGGAACGAAGCCGTGACGGAACTCGCATTGGTTCTTGGCCAAGTTGATGCGCCATGGTGAGGGCCCGATCACCTTGACGGTCTTCTTGTACTTGGAAATGACCGCGCCGGAGAAGTAGTCACCAAAGCCCTCGTTGAACCAGTCGTGCGGGCTGAATTCACCGATGGAGTAGTGGATGAACTGGTGAAAAGCTTCGTGATAGAGGACGAGGAGGCTGTCCTTGTCGGTGAGACGTCTGCGCTGCTTCTTCCGTTCCTTCTGTGTTTTTTCGCGCTGCTCCTGGTCGTAATCGAAGAAGACCAGCTCCTCGTTGCCGGGATGCCAGAAGCCGCCGCTGCCACTGGGCCCGCCGTACTGGTGGTACTCCGTCTTGTTTTTGCAGATGCGGACGATGCTTACCGCGTCGATCGGATGCTCTGGCGGGAAGATCTCCTTGTAGACCTTGCGCATAGCTTCGATGTCACGGGCGATCCTGTGGACCAAGCCCTTATCCCTGGTGTCATAGACCAGGATGAAGTGCTCGGTGTCGAGGGCCTTCCAGCCTTTGGACATTTCGCGCCGCACCTTCTTGCGCCGTTCTATGCCCTTGTAGTCCTTGCCCTGGTACATGCGATCGAGCTGGGCGTTGCGGTAGTTTTGCTTGCGCTCCTTCCAGAGGTCGAGCCCCCAGGACATTTTGATGATTTCTTTGCGCTGGCGTTTGTAGTGCGCTGGGAAGCTGTGGCCGAAGACGCCCATTACCTTGCGGCCTTTTCGTTTCAGCACCAGATAGCCGCGGCGCTTTGCCTTTTCCTTGGGCAGCTTGCTGGGAAAGCTGAGTTCGTAGTGCATCTCTTTCCTGCGAACCGGCTCGACACGCCAGCCCTTTAGGCGCTTGCTTTTGAACTCACCCCAACTGGCGACCGAGCTGCGTGCCTCCATCGCCTCGCGGACGCTGCGCGGTGCCTTGTCCTTCTTATTGTTCTTCTCTTCCTGGGTGGTAACGGGCTTGGCCTCAAAGAAGAAGGCATAGACCCGGGGTTCTTGCCCCTTGAAGTTCTTTTTTTCGGCCTTGCTTAGCTCTTGCGGCGGCCGGTGTTGGAGATAGCGAGCTATCAGGACCTTTTCGGTCGGGGGCAGGGGCAGGACCTTGTAGCGGATGGGGTAGTAGAAGCGGATCGGCGCCAGGGCATTGTCGTAGCTTCGATATCCGGGAGGGGCTCCTTGGGCGAGGAGTTCTGGTGCTCCAGCAAGAAGGGTTGGGAGGAGGAGCAGAGCAGCGAAATTGTGGCTCTTCATTGCGACCTCTTGGCGCTGAGCTCGGTAGGCGTTTCCTTATCGAGGATAGCAGGGCGCAGGGGAGCTGGCGCGGCAGATTCGGGCGAGGGAGGGGGCGGGAGGCTTCGTCCGAGTTCGCTCTGCTGGCCCGAAGATCGCGCCTGAGCAATGGAGAGCGCTGGTATCGCCCTATAGCCGTCTCCAAACAGAATAGCTGTCTCCAAACAGAAAGAGCCCATCCGGTGGGCCGGACGGGCTCTTTCCGCCTCCAAGTGCCGTGTTTGGAGACCTGTATGGGCGACGGATGTCGCGCTCTGTGGTAGCGAGGGCCGGACTTGAACCGGCGACCTGAGCCTTATGAAGACTCCGCTCTAACCGACTGAGCTACCTCGCCCCAAGAATGGGGGCAGGGAAGCTAGCCGCTGACCTGTGGCTCCGCAAGCATCACAGTTCGACCTTCTTCCACTGTCCGGCTCGAAACAGCAGCCAAGAGCAGATGGCCTTGCCGTAGCTGCTGAAGTTGATCGCCCACCAGATTCCGGAGAGCCCCCAGCCGGCATCCAGGGCCAGCCATTTGCACATGGGGATGCGCAGCAGGTTCCAGAACGAGGTGGAGACGAAAACAGGGAGGGTGTAGCCGGCCGAACTCATCGACTGGTCGTAGACCCCCTGTAGTCCGACAGCGAACTGTGAGAGGGCGATGATCTGCAGGTAGCGGACGGTTTCTTGCCGGACGCCTGGGTCCGAGGCGAGCTGGGCGGCGAGGAAATCTGGCGCCAATAGGAAGAGCAGCGCTAGCGGCAGTGTGAGCAACAGGACGTAACGAATACTACTGCGCACGCAGCGTTCGGCCAGTTCGGGGTTTTGTGCACCGAGGGCGTTACTGACGATGGATCCACTTGAAATCGCGAGTCCCCAGATCGTGCAGAAGGCGAGCCCTTCCAGGCGGAAGCCCATGCCGAAGGCGGCGCGGCCCAGGGCTCCAAAGTGGGAAAAAGCGGTTGCAAAGATGATCTGGTAGACCAGCGAATAAAGCCCGATGGCTGCGGCAACGGGGGAACCGACCCGGAGCATTTTGCCTACGAGCTCAAGGGGGCTGCGGGTCTCGGCGGGCCCGCTCTTGGGCAAGCTGTGAAGTAATAGCGATAGGCCGAGGAGGGAGGGCAGCGCCCGGCTGATGACCGTCGCATAGGCTGCTCCCGCGACTCCGAGCGCAGGAAAGGGGCCGCGGCCGCTGATGAGCAGCCAATTGAGCACGAAGTTGAGGCCTATCGCCAAGATCTGCAGCTGGAAGGGAGTATGGGTGTTCTTGCGGGCGACGAAGCTGCTATCGACCAGGGTGGAGAGGCAAAGGAAGAAGGCGCCGGCAAAGAGGGGGCGTAGGTATTCGCTGAGTGCAGCACGTTCGCCCGCCAGGCGCAGAGTATCGCTGGCGCCACCTGCCGGTGTTGGCACCAGGAAATGCACATACTCAGAGAGCATGCTCAGCCCGAGTATTGCAACGAAGGCTGCCAGGACCAGCGCTGATATCAGGGCGACCTTGAGGATGCTCCTGGCCCGTCGTGATTCGCCAGCACCGTGCACTCGGCCTGAGAGCGAGAGTAGGCCCAGGCCGAGCCCTTCGAAGAGGGCCGAGAGCAGGATTTGCACCATGACAGCCAGGGAGACCGCTGCCTGAGCCTCGCGTCCGAGCTCTTTGACGAAATACAGGTCGTTGAGCCCATAGGCATTGCGCAAGAGCAGGTGCAGCGCCGCAGGGACCGCAAGGAGCAGGAGGTGGCGTCTGAGTGTCTTCGCCGCTGGATTCCGCGGAAGCTTGGTCGTGGGCATTGTCGCGGCTCGAACGTAACTACCGGTTTCAGCCCCTGCTACCTCTCTCGCTTCAGCAAGCAGTGCAGCGGCGTGTTGCCATTCGGCCGGACGGTAACCTGTCGGAACAGTCGTTCGAAACCCTTCTTCGTGAAGTGCACGTAGTAACGCCCGGGTGGAATATGCGGCAGAGCTACCTTGCCGTTCTTGTCCGAGCGACCGGTGTATTTGCGGTAGATCTTGCTGTCGACAGCGATCATTTCGACCTGGACCGCGTCGATACCTAGGCTGATTTCATCGATGATCTGAGCCTCGAAGCGGCCGCCTCGCGGCAGCTCCACCTGCTCATACTGATGGCCTTCGCGGGCGATTTCGATCCTGCGTGGCGCTGCGAGTGGTTCGAGGGCGGTTCCGACGTGGAGTTCGTAGGGGCCGGCAAGGACACGATTCAGGACGATGAGTCCGTAAGCATCCGTTTTGCCCTTTTTGACCGGGCGTCCCAAGGGGCGGCCCTTGGGGCGGAGTTCGATGGGGATGCTTTCGAGCGGGTGCCTATGTTGGTCGCGAACGGTTAGGCTCACAGGAATACCGGGGCTCACGCTGAGCTGCACGTTGGCGTTGGGCTCCTCGGGGCGGAGGACCACATAAGCCTCGGAGCCATTTAGCTGAGGGACCCGGGGGCTTACCCGCCAGCCATACTTGGAGAACGGTAGGTCGACGACTTCGAAGTAGGCTTCGTTCTTGCCCTCAGGAAAGAGAACCGTCTGCAGCTTACGCCGAATTGGCGCACTGGGTTCGACCGGTAGCTTTCCTGAATTGATAGCTTCTTCGACAGCGATGGTGACCCTTGTGATCTGCGGGCGAAGGGAGCTGGGGACGCGGACGAGACCGCGAATACTGCCGGTGCCCACCCAGTTTTCATTGCCTAGCGCGGGTTTTTCGCTGAGGCGCATTGTCGCCATCGGGGCAGCCTCGGGTAGATCCCGCATGCTCGGGGCTTCGCTGAGTTCTCCCGGTAATCCGGAATCAAGGGGCCTAGCCGGCGGGAGTAGCGGTGCTGGATCTGCGCCGTTTCCGAACTCGGCAGCCTCGGCAGGCCAAGCGCCGAAGACCAAACCCAGGACCGAAAGGACCAGTCCAGCAGCCAGCGGGCCGAGCCAGCGCTGCCGGGAAGCTGTGAGCCGGGTTGTCGTGGATAGATCCTTCATGGTGGGGGAAGGGGCGCGCTTTGGGATTCGAGGAGCTGCGCCCGCTCATCCTAGGATACCCCGCTCAGGTGGGTCACGGGCAAGGAGAAGGAAAGAGGAAGCTTTGCGAGAATTGGAGTTTCGACGCTTGCTTAGAGGCTAGAGAGAAGAACCCATGTGGCGGCTTCGAATCTTCATCTGCGGGACAGCGGAAGATTTTCCTGATATTTCGAGCTTTCTTGACGTGAGGAATAACGCGTCATTACCTATAAGAATAGCTCAGCAGCCGGTTACTCCACTCGATGTAGAGTGTGAATCAGGAGGGAACCTGGCTGTGTTTCTCCAACGGAGGCCAGCGAGTATGTCGCGATTCAATCTGAAGAACTTCAAGCCTGGGCAGATGGACATCCCCGGGCGTGATTCCACCAAGCTTGCCTATTGGATCCTTGAGCAGGATTCTGAGGCGAGCTACCAAGAGGCCTTGGAAGCGGCCAAGAAGCTTGGTCTCTCTTTCAGCGGTCGTTCCTGGGGAACGGCGCGCCAGTTGCTCGATCTTTCCCCGGCGACGGGCGCCAAGAAGAAGCGTCGCAAAAAGAAGGGGCGTCGGGCTCGGAAGGCGGTGGCGGCTGCCCCTGTTGCTGCTCCGACCAAGGCTCCCGTTCGCGCAACGCGTAGCGCCGGAAACCCCATTGATGCCGGAATCGCCCGTGTCGAAGCCGCAGAGAAGGAACTGGCGGCGGTCAAGGAAAGCCTGAACGCGATCCGAAAAGCGCTGCTCGGCATCTGAACCTAGATCGCCCGGCGCCTCTGGCGTAATCGCTGAAGAAGTCTCGCGAGTTTTAGATGGTCGGTAACGATGATCTGGGCGCGCGGGACTTCTTTTATCTTTGATTCGCCTCCAAGCCTAGCTTGTTCGTTCAGGATTTTGCGAATGATATGCAATAGTGGGCGGTCGGTGGGCTTTCAGGCATGAGTATCGGGGGGCGAGGAGGAGGGGGCCTTCTTCTCTTTGAGGCCGTGTAATGAGTGCGGCGTTTCACAAGCCGTCTCACCCTCTTGCTGATCGTCTCGCTTGGGGCCTCTCCCTAGTCAGCTACAGAACAGGCTGACGCGGAAGTATCCCCTTCCCCTACTTGGGGTCTTCCAGCTCTCTCCGTTGCTGGTGAGTCGCAATAAGTGGCGAGTTCCTTAGCGTTAGCAGAGCTATTGCTCCGCTCTGCTGGGGAAGAGTAGGGGGCAAGGCCAACTCTCCGTGCTCCAAACCCCGTTTGGAGGTCGATACTTGGCTAGAGGATGCTCGTCTTTGTGCCCCTCGTTTCTGAGTTCCTCCGAATCGCTCTCGACTTTCTGAGGGCGTCAGCGAATCGTTTCGACTTCGATCTCGAGTTCCTCAGGAGGACCTGGTGACCCCTTTGCTTGTCGCTCTGCTCGGACTGCTTCTGTTTCAGGACCCGGTCTTGCCTCCGCAGCCGGTCACGGGGGGGCGCTACGAGCACCCGCGGCGGCATTTCTCCGTGGACCTTGGTGAGCGTTGGGCCGCCTTCGATCATCGACACTCGTCGAGCCTCGATTCGGCGATTGGCAAGCAGGCGCCCAAGCCTGGCACCCCTATGCACGATGGGCGATGGGTGGCGATTTATGCGCACGAACGCGAGGCCATCGTTAGTGGGCTGCAGGGGGCCTACCTCTTGCCTGTTGGCGATTGGGTTCCTGCGGGGAGCGAGATGCGCATCCTGATTACGACCCGCAGCCTGCATTGTCCGCGCATGGAGGACCTTGAGGATCGGGATTTCCAGCAGCACTGGAAGGATACTCTCACCCGGCATCACATGAAGAATGCGGGGCAGCGGCAGGTGCTCTGGGAGCCGGTCGAAACTCGCTGGCTGGACCAAGATGCCGAGCAGCCAAAGCTGCCGACGGCGATCCTGCGTGGACAGGTTCTTCGAGATAACGGCGAGAAGCTGGCGCTCTATTATCAAATCCTCCCTGGAGGAAGGGCCTTCCACCGCATCAAGGCTGTTTGTCGGGCCGAGGCTTTGCCGCTCTTCAAGCCGGAGCTCGAGCGACTTCTCGCCAGCTTTGCCGGGATCGCGCCGCCTGAGCATGTGCTTTGGGCCCAATTCCTGCGCTATCTGCCGCTCGGTATCGGCTTGCTCGTGGTTCTTCTCTTTCTCCAGCAGCGCCGTATTCGGCGTGATGACGTAGCTGAGCGTCAGAAACGGCTTGCGGCGCGTGAAGCTGCCGCAGGCGAGGCTGTGGCGGATGGGGACAAGCCCGGGGCCTGAGTGCGGAGTTTTCCCGCATAGCAGGCTCAAGCCATCTTGCGGAACTGTCGATGAGAGGGGAGCCACGGTCTCCCGCTTCTCCCCTGGGGACCTGCGCTCTCAGCAGTCGTTAGCCCCGGAGGAGGGGCAGCAAGGTGAACAAGCTTTCCATTGCAGCTTTGGGTCTCGTGCTCGCGTCGGGCGCATTGCTGACCTCGTGTATGGACGGCGGCGGCGCAGCTGCGCCCCGTATTTCGCCAATCCCGCAGCAGTACAGCGCGGGTGGGACTGCGTTTACCCTCGACATGAGCAGCTATGTCGTGAGCGCGGCTCCTTCGACCTATGTGGTTACGGGTGGCGGTGGCAGCTTCACCGGCAGTGTCTATTCCCATAGCTTCGACACGCTCGGCACCTATACGGTGGAGTTTCAGGTGACCGACTTCCGGAACCAGAAGAAGAGCGGCAGCTTTCAGGTCAAGGTCACCTCATCCGAGCTCGCCTATGTCAAAATCGGCCAGGGCTTCAAGATCTATGACACGAAGACGGGGCACCTCTCGGGTCAGCTGATTCATGATGACGGGCGGAGCAAGAACCTGAAGACGGTGCTCAGCGACGGGGCTTTCGTCCTCGAAGTGGAGCAGTCCGGTAACAAGGACCTTTGGCTGTACGATCCGAATGTTCCGAGTCTGACCGTGCTGGCGGAGACAGCGAAAGACGACGTCTACCAGGCGAAAACCAGTGGTAATCTGGTCTTCTATCGCAGCGGCTCTGCGAACGAATACGCCCTCTACAGCTACGACAAGCTGCGCGATTTCACCCGTGGTGTGACCTCAGGGATTGGCAGCGGAAACGACACCCGTTCGGAGAATCACCCCACCATCAACTCCAAGGACTGGGTGCTTTTCGAGGCCAGTCTGAACCAAGGGCCGGCGGATATCTGGTCCTGGGATATCAGCAAGAGCAAGGCCGCGATGGTTTCGGATGCGAGCGTCGCTGAAAGCGTGGTTGCGAGCTTGGCGGACGGGAGCTTCATCCTCACTCGTATCGGTGCAGGAGGGGAGACCGACCTCTACAAGTGGAGCCGGTCGGGCGGTTTCGTCGAGATCGGGGCTGACCTGGATACCGCGACCGCGTTTACCGAAAGCAAGACCTACGCCGGAGCCAGCAGTAATGGTGATGTGGTCTTTACCACCACCGATGGCACCGATACCGACCTCTACGTGTGGAAGGCGAGCACGGGGCAGACCAAGAGCATCTCGAAGACTGCGAATGATGAGCAGTTCTGTGGCATTCAGAGCGACGGCGACGTGGTCTACCAAATCACCGCGGGCGGCAACGTTTCCCTGTATCTCTATGACCTGTCGGCGGAGAGCAGCACGATTGCCTTTGCCGGTACTGGCCATGCAGACAGTTCCTTCAAGAAGGTTCTGAGTGACGACAAGATCGTCTTCGCCGCTACGGCTGGCGACCTGAAGATCATGGCAGAGACTGGGCTGGGTGCTGCCGTTGACGTTGGTGCCGGCAGTGGCGAGCAGTTCCAAGGGCAGACGAGTGGCGGCGACTTTGTCGTCTCCGTCGGAGCCGGCTCGGCCGACCTTTACCTTTGGGACGCGTCTGCGGGCAACGTCGTGGCGATTGCGACGGCCGGAACATCGAATACCTATGGTGGCTTCACGAGTGATGCGAGGATCCTCTTCGTAAACTACGATGGAAGCAACTATGACCTGAATATCTGGGATCCGACCGGAAATACGACGACTGCGATCATCGAGGACTCGGCGAGTTCGATTTCGGTGGCTGCGGTCGAAACGGTGACGGTCCCATAAGGAATTCCGCCCCTTGGGCAGGGGCAGGAATGGTGAGCCCGGTTCGGCAGACCGGAGTTCATTGGAGAGAGAGGAAGGGAACGGGGCCGACCTTGGTCGGTCCCGTTTTTTTTCTTAGCGCGCGGGTTCTGGCCTACGGGTTTGTTACCCGATGCCCGCGGCGTCGACCTGGGCGAGAAAGGCCTGGCGCCAGTGGTAGCTGGCCAGCAGTGTGTCGTCGCGTCGGCCCAGCAGCCGCAGTGCCAGATACAAGGCTTCGATCGAGGCGAGGCCGCCGTCCGGTTCTTCAGACAGGACGGCCTTGCGCGGATAGGCGGTTCGAAGCTGGCTGGGTATGGCGCGGGAGATAAAGCTACCGCGCAGGCTTTCTCGCATCGCCGGGAGGAAGCGCCAGGTCGAATCGAGCAGAAGAATCGGGCGGTCCTTATCTGCAGGGCTGAGTTCCGGGGCGCCCGGCTCGAGCAGCAGCATGCCCTCGGCTTCGATTTCCCGCTCGCGCTTCCAGGTTTCGAAGCGAAAGCGGGGATCCCCGAGTAGTGGCTGCAGGGTGCACTTCTTCTTGTTCTCCTTCCAATGCCGCACGAGCACGGCCCAGGTATCGCTGCTCATTCCTCTGAGCCCTCCATGGGCGCAAGCTGCCGCAGCGACTCCAGCACCGCTTCGCTGGGTATGCCCTGAACACAGATCGGCAGGGCACAGTCCCGGCGCCCGCAGGGAGCGCAGGCGGCGGGGTAGCGGCGGAGGATGGCGGGCTGACGCCAGGGACCGTAGACACTCGGGTCCTTGGGGCCAAAGAGCCCGACGACGGCGGTTCCGGTGGCCTGCGCCAGGTGCAGCGGCGCCGAGTCGGCTGCGACGACGATCCGGGCCCGGCGTAAGAGTTCGAGAAATACCGGCAGGCCATGTTCGCCGCCGGCGAAGAGTATCGGGCGACCGGGGGCTGGTCCGCGAAGCGCGCCACAGGCCTCGGCTAGAGCTTCCTCTCCCGGCCCGGCGCTGATGACGACCTGGCGACCCTCGGCGAGCAGGGCTTTGGCCAGTTCGGCAAAGCGCGCGGCGGGCCAGCGCTTGAAGGCGGCAAAGACACTGGTGCCGGGGGCGAGCACCACCAGCTGCGAAGGCGTGGTGCCGAACTGCTGCTGCAGCCACTCGGCGAGGTAGGCGGCGGACGCTTCGGAGCGGGGCAGTAGGGGCTGCTGACTTGGCTGCAGACCCTGTTTGCCGAGCAGCTGTTCGACCAGTTGGAGTCCTTCGCGTACACGATGCGGGCGCGGCCTTCCCACGGCGACGCGTTCCTGCACGAAGAGCCAGGAGAGTTCGCGGGCTCTTGGCCCAGCGAAGCCGATCTTGCGGGTCGCTTTGGCTAGCAGCGCGTGCAGGCCGCCCTTGAGATTGCCTTGCAGCTCAAGGAGCGCGTCATATCGAGTACGACGTAGCTCCCGGCAGTGGGCCCAGAGAGCAAGGACGGCTTTGGGCCAGAGCCAGGGACGCAGTAGGGCTCGCTGCAAGAGCCGGCGCGGGTAGATGATGGCCCGGCCTAGATCCGGCCTGGCGCCTAGAATCGTTTGCCAGCGATCCTCAACCACCCAGTCGATCTCCGCCTCGGGATCTGCCGCCCGAAGCGCAGCGAAGGCCTCAAGCGCAAAAATGATGTCGCCAAGGGCGGTCAGGCGGATGAGGAGGTAGCGGCGCGACATCGTCAGGGCGGATCATCCTCCGGCCTTGGCAGAGGAGCAAGCCTGCGGAGCGTCGTTTGTGGGGGCCGTGCACCTAGCCGGCCCTTCCTTAGGCGCCTGGCGATTCGCCGCTTGTAGACAGAAACCCTGGCGAGGATCCAGGCGGATCAGAGATCGTCGGCCTCAGGAGCTGCTGCATCGCTATTCCTCTGGGGCCTGCCTATTGCCTTGCACGGCTCATCGGAGCCAAGCAAGGGGAGGGGCGAATTCGGCCTTCTGTCACTCGCGGGTCTTGCTGAGCCGCCTGCTATACTCCGCCGCCTTTTGCTTCGAGTCTTCCAGCTCCCGAGACGGTGATCGTGGACAGTTGCTTCAACTACCCGCTTTTTCTTGGCCCACAGGCCGAGAACCTAGATCTCTTCGAGAGCCTCCTTATGGAGTTCGTGCGCGACCATGCCTATTGGCGCAAGAACTTCCATCCGGAGGATGGGGCGGCGATTTCGCCGGCTTCGCAAATGGAGCCCGATTTCCTGGACTTCGTCGCTCGCATGCGTGAGGAGTTGCAGGTTCTGAGTGCCGAACTCAAACGAGCGGTGCCGGTTTTTAGCCCGCGCTACGTCGGGCATATGAGCACCGATCTGCTCCTGCCTGGGGTTATCGCCAAGATCCTGACTCTGCTCTACAACCCCAATAACGTCAGCGAGGAGGTGGCTCCGGTTACTCTCGAGAAGGAGTTGGAGGTCGGTGAGCAGCTGGCGCGGATGTTCGGTTATCAGGTCGACGACGAGCAGGAGCCCTGTGCCTGGGGGCACCTGACCTCCGGCGGCACGGTGGCCAACTACGAGGCCCTGTGGAACTTCCGCTCCTTGCGCTTTTATGCGCCGGCGCTGGCGAAGGTGGCTAAGGAGCTCGACCTCGACACCGGCTGCCTCGGTCCACTGGCCAAGCCCCTCCAGGACTACAGCGATTGGGAGCTGGTCAACCTCTCTTTGGATGCGACGATCGAGATTCGGCAGTGCTTTGCGAACAAGCTGCGGGAGCAGGCGCAGCCGACCGAGATCGCTGCCTTTGGTAAGAGGGTGCGGGAAGCGCGAATCGAGGCCATGGGGATGGCGGGCTTCTTCCAGGCCCATCCTGAGCTGCGGCCACCGCGAGTGCTGGTGCCTCGTTCGGCGCATTACTCCTGGGAGAAGTCGATGAAGGTGCTCGGTTTTGGCACCGAGAACCTGGTGCGCATCGAGGTCGACCGCAACATGCGCCTCGATGTGGAGCATGCTCGCAGGGAGCTGGAGCACTGCCGTGAGCAGCAGATTCCGGTTTTGGCAGCGGTGGGGGTGCTCGGGACCACGGAGTTTGGCACCCTCGATCCGATAGCTGAGTTGGTGAATCTGCGCCGCGATATGCGGGCCAAGGGCCTGGAGTTTGGCGTGCATGTCGATGCTGCCTGGGGCGGTTATCTGGCCTCGATCTTCCGTAATCCAGACGGGAGCATCCGCTCGCGTGAGGGCATGCGCCGGGACTTCCGCTACTTCCCCAGTCAGGTGGTGTACGACTCCTTTGCGGCGCTGCCGGAGGTCGATTCGATTACCGTTGATCCGCACAAGCTCGGATTCGTGCCTTATGCCGCGGGGGCCTTTATTGCTCGCAACCGCAAGGTCGTCGACTTCTTGACCCAAAAGGCGGCCTATGTCTTTGACCTTGGAGAGTCGCAGGAAGAAGTGCCGATGCGCGAGAAGCTGCGCAAGCTCGGCCAGTACATCCTTGAGGGCTCCAAGTCCGGCGCCTCCGCCGCGGCCGTCTATGTGGTGCATCGCTGCTTGCCCCTGCATCAGGAGGGCTTTGGCCGGCTGTTGACCGGAACCGTCCGCGCCTGCGAGCACTTCTACGACAAGGTGAAGCAGCTCAAGGAGGAGATGGCCGGTATTGCGACGATTTCGATCCCCTTCCAGCCCGACAGCAATCTGATCTGCCTTGCCATCAACCCCAAGGGCAATCGCAGCCTTGTCGAAATGAACCGCTTCCTGCGCGGGATCTTCGCCGAGATGAAGGTCGACTCGGCGCAGCCGGTGCAGCTCAAGCAGTTTATTGGTTCGTATACCTCGCTCTTGGCCGAGAACATGGCGCAGGAGCAGTCCGCGAGGATCCTCGCTGATCTGGGCTTGCCGGAGGATGCTCTCGCGAGCTTCCCGGAAAAGGATGGGCAGGCCGACCACGTGTTCGTGCTCCGGCATACTCTGATGAATCCCTGGTTGACCAGCGAACGCGGTGGCTGCAACACGATTGACCGCTATATGAGCTACCTGAAGCAGCTGCTCCAGGCGCGTTTAGGTGGATGAGCTCGTCGCGCCTCGAATGCCTCGAACAGGGACGAGTCAAAGTCTTCGTTCCTGAAGCCCAGGCGCCGAGCTTGCCGGTGGGCTTTGACGCTCCCGGCTTTCGGCCACAGGGCGAGGCTGCCACTGCCGGCCGCGGTGGTAGCGTTCGCCTCTGCTTGGCGGATGGGCGAGGGGCCTTTTATCGGCCCTACCGGCATGGAGGGGTGCTTGGGCGACTCTTGGGGGCCTACTACCGCGGCAGTGGCGTGCTCGAAGAGGAGATGCAAGCGGGCTTGCGTCTCGCGGCGGGCGGGCTGCGGGTGGCCCCGGTTCTGGCCGGGCGCGCCGAAGCCCTGGCCCTTGGCTACCGCTTGGCCCTGCTCACGGGAGAATGCTCCGGGCCGACTCTGCTGCAGTGGCTGCGCCGGGCAGAGCCCTCTGAGCTGGAGCCGACGCTGCGCCGAGCCGGGGAGCGGATTGCCCAGATGCAGGCGCTGGGTTTTCGCCACGCAGACCTGCACCCCGACAATCTGATCGTGATGGAAGACGGCGACATCGCGGTGCTCGACCTGGCAGGCGGCCGCTTCGGTGGCAGCTATGCCGACGTAGCCGGTCGGGCCAGCTTGGTCCGAGCCGGACGCTACCTGGTCAAGCGCGGGGTGCCGCTGCCGATCCGGGGGGTGCTGGCCTTTTTACGCGGCTACGCCCAGCACGGCGGGCTTGCTGTTCGCCAGCTCTTGCTGGAGCTGAGTGCCGATCTCTTTGCGGCTCTGCGCCGGCGGCGCTATGGCGACCGGGAAACGATCGAAGCCCTGCGGGCGATGGCTCAGCGTCGCCCGTAGGCCTGGAGCCGGAAGCGAATCCTCTGGGCCTGCTTTGCCGGGCCACCGGCCTTGCGGGCGTCGACCACCAGCCCGAATCGGGCGCTCAGCACCCCTTGCAGGGGGAGTTGGGGACTCAGGACCAGATGGCCGCGGATGACGGTCGCTAGCCGGCGGCCGCGCAGGAGCAGCTTGGCGCTTAGTTCGACCTTGATGTCCTCGGTCTGGAAGAGCTTGCCTGCGACCAGCGTTTTGCTCGGTCGCGACTCGACTTTGTCGAGCTTCAGGTCCTCGAAGTGCTCATTGATGCTCAAAAAGTCCAGGATGCGTCGAGCCACTGGCGTGTCCGGTTTCTCTTGGTAGCAGCTGTATAGGCGTTCGCCGCGGAGCTCTGTGCATAGGGTGATGGTGTTCGTGGCGTCGCTGCTGCGACCGAAGGTGAAGCTGCGCAGCGCCTTCTCCTTACCGGGGATGCTCGGAACGATCTCGTAGCGGATCCAATCGCCGAGCTTCGAATCGCGCAGTGCAAAGATCCAGTCGCTGGGCTCGATCTTGGTGTACGGCTTTTCGTTGGCGAGCTGCTTGGTCTCTGCCGGCTTGTTGAGTTCCATGCTGCTTTTGGCGAGCTTTGGACGCGGCCAGCGCGAATCCAGCGGCCGGTAGCGCAGCGGCACGTAGTCCTGCTTCTTGAGGGCACTGAGTTCGACCACGCGCTCACGCACCTTGGGGCTGGTGGCCTCGATGATGCGGAGCTTGCTCTTGGCCTTGTCTTCGAAGCCGACGAAGAGCATTACGTGCCGGTCGAAGCGATTAACGATGTCGCCGGGAAGCAGCTCGGCGAAGCTCTTGAGTCGGTAGCTGAGCTGGCCGAGGGTGCGTGTTGATTGCCGGATCGGCAACTGCCAACAGCAGCTGATCAGGCCGCTGCAGTCGACGCCCACGGCATGCTTGCTGACACGGATCTCGCCGTTCGCCGGTAGGTGCCCGGCGTACTTGCCCTTCTTGAGCCCTTCGTCGAAAGCCTTCAGCCGCACCGCCCCGCCCCATTGGTAGGGCACGCCGACGTTGACGCTGTTGTCGGTAGAGAATCCTCCCTCGCGGTAGCCGAGGTCAGGGGTGTTGACGAGGACCCCCTCCGGGTCGCGACCGTGGAAGACGTGCTTGGGTGAGGCTCGCCACTGGTGGGTGGCGTAGCTGCGAGCGATGGCGAGGATGCGGGCGCGGGCGGCATCGCTGTTCTTGGCGCTTGCTTGGGCGAGGGCCGGTCCGAGGAGGAGGAGGGCGAAGGGCAAAGTCGTAGCGGCGAGCTTCATGGCGAGAGTTTCGCCGGGACAGGCTGCTCTTTCCACTCAGTCCCTGCGTCTGCGGGGGCGTAGCTCGGCTTTGTGCGACAGCGGCTCTTCCGGCCAGCTGTGTTTGGGGTAGCGGCGCTTGAGTTCCTTGCGGATCGCGGGGTAGCTGCGGGTCCAGAAGCCGGCGAGGTCGCTGGTCACCTGGACCGGGCGGTAGTTCGGCCCCAAAAGCTCGAGGACGATAGGCAGCTTGCCGCCGGCGAGACGGGGGAGCTGGTTGCAGCCGAGCAGCTCTTGGATGCGTGCTGACACTGTCGGGCCGGCCTGGGCGCTGTAGTCGATCTTTGCCTCGCGGCCGCTCGGGAGCCGGATGTAGCGCGGAGCCTCGCGCTCGAGGCTCTGGGCCAGGCCAGGGTGCTGGGCCAAGAAGATCGGGCCGAGATTCAGCTGGGCCAGCTCGTCTAGGCGGCTAGAGCTGAGCAGCTGCAGGGCGAAGTCGATGAGGGCCTGGTCGCTTAGCTCGGGGAGATCGAGATCGGGAGCATGCTCTTGCAGCCACTTGACCCGCGCTTGCAGGGCTCTGAATTCCTTTTGTTTGGCTAGGAGGCGGCCGGGGTCTTTGGCCAGCAGCCCGGCTAGGGCTGGGCGGGCGAGTTCTGGCGGAGCATCGCCCAGCAGGGTCTCGTCGATGTTCAGGCCGAGATAGCGAGTTCGTCGCAGCAGGCGGACGCGCCCCTCCTTGGCGATCAGGAGAGTTTCCTCTTGGGTGTTGAGCAGCCTTGGGTCGAGCCAGCTTGTTTCGATGGGGAGGGCCAGCGAGGCGCGGGCGCTTTGCCGCGACTCGAAGTCCTGGAGGTCGAGGGCTAGGAACAGTCGGCAGCTTTCGGGGAGGGCATGGGGCCGGATGCGAATGCTCTGCCCGGTCACCAGATCGCCCTTGAGTGGATCCTCTTCGCGGCGGCGGGCCAGCTGGTCGGGGAAGCCGGCGAGTAGTGCGCGGGCTAGGGCTTCGGAGTTGATCTCGCGGGCAGGGCGGGCGCTTCCGACGAGCTGGCGAATGCTTTGGAGCATGCTCCGCGTGGCTCCGGGCTCCAGGCCCAGGCGGCGGTATTCGCTATCGCCGCGGGCGGTGGCTGCCTCGGCCAGGATCTCGATGCGCTCTTCTAGGTCAGCGGGTCCTTGCACCCGGCCAGTACGGAGAAAGGGGTCGCGATTCTCCAGCAGGGCCGCGGCCGCGGCAGCCTCGAAGCTGCAGCCCAGTTCCCTGGCTTCGAGGACCAGGCGGGCATGGCGCGGGGGCAGGGGCAGGGACTGCATTCTCTGGCCAAGCCGGCTGAGGCTGCCGTCGTCAGCAAGCGCAGCGAGCATGCGGAGTGTTTGCTCCGCTTCGGCGAGGCGGCTCGGTTCTGGGGGCTCGAACCAGGCGAAGCTCTTGAGGTCGCGCCCGGCGAAGGCGCGCACCGCGAGCACCGGGCCGCTGAGTTCGACACGGCGGATTTCTGGGTCCTCGTGCTCGGGGCGCCGCCGCTCTTCGCCCTTGGTCCAGAGACGATGGCAGAGCCCGGGGCCCTGGCGGCCGGCCCGGCCGCGGCGTTGTTCGGCAGAGGCCAGGGAGATGTTCTCGGTGCAGAGCTTGTCGAAGCCGCTGCGCGGATCGCGTCGCAGCACCCGCGCCAGGCCGCTGTCGATGACCGCGCGCACTCCGTCGACGGTGATCGAGGACTCGGCGACGTTGGTGGCGACGACGATCTTGCGGCGCGGGCCACGGCGGATGGCGCGGTCCTGCTGCTCCGCTGGCAGCTGAGCGTGCAGGGGCAAAAGGTCGATGTTCCGCGCCCGCGCGAGCGAGGCGCAGGCGCGGCAGGCTGCGTCGATCTCGCGCTTGCCCGGCACGAAGACCAGCAGGTCGGCCTCGTGCATCTGCTCTAAGAAGCGCTCGCAGACGCTGGCGATGCGTCGCTCGATGGGCGCCTCGTAGCGGCGTTCTTCCCAGCTGGTCTCGATGGGGAAGCTCTGGCCGGGGATGTCCAGGGCGGAGCATTCGAGGAAGCGCGTCAGCGCTTTGCTGTCCAGGGTGGCCGACATCACCAGGAGTAGGAGGTCGGGGCGGAGGGTCTGCTGGACCTCACGCAGCATGGACAGGGCGAGATCGGTCTCGATGTGGCGTTCGTGAAACTCGTCGAGGACGACGGCGGCGATGCCGGGAAGCTCGGGGTCTTCGGCCAGGCGCCTGAGGAGGATTCCCTCGGTCACGAAGACCAGGCGTGTGGCGTTGGAGAGCTTGCGCTCATGGCGAACGATGAAGCCCACCTCGTCTCCGAGTCGGCCGCCTCGCTCCTGGGCGACGAAGCGCGCGGCAGCACGCGCGGCGATGCGCCGTGGCTCGAGCACCCAGATTTCGCCGGCGCTCTCGGGGAGGCGATCGAGGAGGGCGGCGGGGACGCGGGTGGTCTTACCCGAACCTGGGCTGGCCCCGAGCACCAGGGCGCGATCGTGGATCACTTGCTGGGTGATCGCCGGCAGGGACTGGTCGATGGGGAAGGAGGGCACGGTGCTTTGGCGGAATCGACTCGCTAACCCGGGTCGGCGGCGAGCTCCTCGAGTTCTTCCCAGCGGGCGTACTGGCTCTGCAGTTGCTCTTCGAGGCGCTTGCGCTCGCGGCCGAGTTCTTCGGCCTCGCCGCCGCCTTTGCGGTAGAGTTCGGGATTGGCGAGTTCCTCGTCGATCTTGGCGATGCGGGTTTCGAACTCCTCGATTTGGGCGGGTAGAGCTTCGAGTTCCTGCTGCTCCTTGTAGCTGATGCGCTTGCGGGCGCGGGCGGCCGGGCGGGGAGGCGTTACTTGGCCCTTGCGCTTTTTGTCGGCGGCTTCGGCCTGGGCCCGCTCGGCTTCGTGTTCGGCAGCGAGTTTTTCGAGCAGGCTGCTGACGTCTCCGGCGTGGAAGCGGTGCTTGGCGCCGTGGCCGATGTGGAGGATGCGTGTAGCCACTCGATCCAGGAACCAGCGGTCGTGGCTGACGATGAGGGCGCTGCCTTCGAAGGCGATCAAGGCTTCTTCGAGGACCCGCAGGGTCGTTAGGTCGAGGTCGTTGCTTGGCTCGTCGAGGATCAGGACGTTGCCGCCGATGGCCAGGAGTTTGGCGATCAGCACGCGGTTGCGCTCGCCACCGGAGAGCTGGCCGATCTTGGAGCGGATGGTCTCTGGCGTGAAGAGGAAGCGCTCAAGGTAGGACTCGACCCGCATCTTGCGTCCGGCGAAGGCGATGGAGTCGCCGTCGCCAGCGAGCTCTTCGGTGACCGTCAGCTTGTCGTCGAGCTGACTGCGGGCCTGGTCTAGGAAGGAGAAGCTCACGGTGCTGCCAATGTTGACCTTGCCGGCATCGGGCTTGATTAGCCCCATGCATAGCTGCACCAGGGTGCTCTTGCCGGCTCCGTTGGGGCCGACGATGCCCAGGCGTTCGCCGCGGCCGAGTTCCAGGTCGAGCCCGGAGAGTATGGCTTTGTTGCCGTAGGATTTGCTGACCCCCTCCAGCTCGAGCACCCGTTCGCCCAGCCTGCTGGTGCAGGGGATTTCGAAGTCGACCTCGCCAAGCGAGGCCTCGGGGACGGCGTCGGCCAGCTGGTGGTAGGCCTGGATGCGCGACTTGGACTTGGAGCTGCGGGCGGGGGGGCCACGGCGCATCCACTCGGTCTCTCGGCGCAGGAGGTTTTGGCGGGTGGCTTCGCTCTTCTGCTCGCGCTCGAGGCGGGCGGCCCGAGCTTGCAGATACTCGGCGTAGCCGCCTTCGGACTCGTGGAGCTGGGCTCGGTCGAGCTCGACCACCCGGGTGACGATGCGGTCGAGGAAGTAGCGGTCGTGGGTGATCAGGACCAGGGCCGCCTTGGTCGCGGCCAGATGCTCTTCGAGCCAGGCGATGGTCTCGGCATCCAGGTGGTTGGTGGGTTCGTCGAGGAGGAGCAGGTCCGGCTCTGAGATCAGTAGGCGGGCGAGGGCGACCCGGCGACATTCGCCGCCTGAGAGCTGGCCGCAGGTCGCGTCTAGGCGCTCAAGGCCGACGGCGTCGAGGATGGCTTCGACGCGGTGTTCGACCTCGTGGCCCCCGAGTTCGTCGAGGCGGTCTTCGAGGCGGCTTTGCCGAGCGAGGAGGCGCTGCAGTTCTTCGGGGCTGCAGTCGGGCTCCGCCATCGCCAGGTGCAGGGCGTCCAGCTGGTGCAGGACCTTGCCTCGCTCACCCAGCCCTTCGCGGGCGGCATCCCGGACACTGGCCCCTGGATCGAGCTCGGGCACCTGCTCGAGATAGCCAATGCGAAGGCCCTTTTTGAGCGTGCGTTGACCGGAGTCCGGCTCTTCGCGGCCGGCAAGGATACGGAGCAAGGTGGATTTCCCGGCGCCGTTGGCGCCGAGCACCCCGAGTCGATCGCCCTCGGCAAGCAGGAGGGAGATGGAGCGCAGGATGTCGCGGTCGCCGTAGCGCAGAGAAAGGTCTTCGAGTCCGAGTAATGCCATTGGGGCTTCGGAGCTTATCGCCAGCCCTGAAGTTCGCGAACTCTGAGCTCAACGGAGCCTCGGGCCTAGTCGGCGAAGGCGGCCTGGGCGTTGAGACGGCGGGCGAGGACCGCGGCTTTGCCGGGGATGGCGTCTTGGGCAGCGCAGGGAGGAAAGAGCTGTCCCCTTCGCCTGTTATGGATTCGGGTCAGGTTTTTTGCCCTTTGTCACGCGAATTGACAGGTTTGTGTCCGGAATACGATTATGGATTCTTGGCCTTGCGCTTGGGAGTGGGCGTAGCATCGGCTCCACTTTTCTCTCTCCTGTGGCTGGCTCTCTTCATGCGAGATTCCTTCGCGTCCCCTGAGCTTCTGATCGAGGCTCGGGCGACTCTGGCTCGTGCAGCTATCGATGACCCCGAGCTGGATCTGGCGGAGCTGGCCCTGCTTCCAGGTCCGGTATTCGTCGAGCGCCTGCCTCGGCTTTTGAAGGTGGCGCTAGGGGCCGATTACGTGTTCTTGGCGACGCCTTCGGGCAAGGACTGGAGCCGGATGCAGAGCATCGGTTCCGTTGGGCCCGACGGGGTCATGCCGCAGTTTGAATACGATCTCCACTGCTCGCCCTGCTCCGATGTTTTGCAGGGGGAGCCCTGCTGCTTCCGAGGAGATCTCGCTCGCCTTTTCCCCGACGACGAGCTGCTCCAGGGCTTGGAGCTGAGGGCCTATGCCGGCAACCCGCTGCTCGACGATGCTGGACAAGCTCTGGGCATCGTGGCCGCTTGCTTTTCCGAGGAGATCTCCGAAGAGCACGGCGAGCTTTGCTTGGCGGTGATGCACCTGGTCTGCGAACGCCTGCACGCCTACCTCGAATGTTCTCGCGTCGAAGCTGAGCATCAGGCTCTGATCGATATCGGCTCTGTCGATAGCTCGGAGATACTGCGCGATCTCGTCCAGCTGCTACAGAGTCGGCTTGATCTCGACCACTCCTTCTTGCTGGTGCCGGAGGGCCCTGCAGGGCTGCATGTGCTGGCGAGTATCCGGGGGGGGCATGCGGACCCCGGGTTTTCCCTATTGCGGCGGGGCACAGCTTTCGAAGAGCTTCGGGGCGAGAGCGAGGTCTTCCTTCCCCATTCACTGGCGGAGCGTTACCCAAGCGAGCCTTGGCTTACAGTGCTCGGCGACGAGGCGCTTTGGGCCCGCCAGCTCGAAGACAAGCAGGGCCGGATTCTGGGCATCTTCGGACTGTCACACGGGTCCGAACTCATGCCCGCGATGCCAAAGTCGAAGCTGCTGCCGATCTTTGCCCAGCGCTTTCGAGCCGAGCTGCTCCGGCGGCGGGCCGAGGAGGATCGCTCCGATGTCGAGCGCCGGCTACTGGAGTCTCGACACCATGAACAGCTGTCGATTCTCGCGGGTGGAGTCGCTCATGACTTCAGGAATCTACTGACCGGTATTGTCGGCCAGGCCGAGTTTGCGCGCGCCGAGCTGGAAGGAGAGCATCATGCCTGCGTCCACCTCGATCGCCTGCTAGTGATGGCCGAGCGTGCCGGCCAGCTTTGTCACCATTTGCAGGCCTATGCCGGACGTCGCCCGCTGGATCGCCGCATTGTCGATGTGCGGGCTTTGATCGAAGAGCAGATCCAGCAACTCGATCCGAGCTTGACCCGGCGGGTGCGGATCGATCTCAGCCCCATGCCCGATCCGCTTCCGGTGCAGGCCGATCCTGGGCAGCTGTCCATGGCTTTCGGTGAACTCTTGCGCAGTGTTTGCGCCGAGGGCATGTCGGGCGTCGGTCGGGCGCGACTACAAGTCTGCGTCGAACTGGTCGAGCTGTCGGGCAAGGATCTGCGCCAGCTCGGCTTTGGCGACGAACTCCAGGCTGGTCCCTATGTGAGGCTACGGCTCAACGGCATGCGCCAGGTCGTGCCGACCGAGCCGGAACGGCTGCAGGACCCCTATTTCACCAGCAAGATTCGGCCGCAGCGCCGAGCCGCTTCGGGCTTGGCCTTGGCTACGGTGATTGGGATTGCCCGCAAGCATGGCGGCGCCTTGCTCTTGCCTGATTCTGGGGCCGAGCAGGGGGAGCTTGAGCTGCTGCTCTTGCTACCAATGGCGGGAAAGCTCGCGGGCGAGCGGAAGCAGGAGGAGACTGCCAGCACTGCGGAGCGAAGCACTCGGCGAGTCCTCGTCGTGGACGACGAGCAGGTCGTGCGCGAAGTGGCCTCGCTAGGTCTGACAAGGCACGGCTACGAGGTCGACACCGTGGCCTCAGGCGCTGAGGCTCTGGAACTTCTGGTCGAAGGGGCCGAAGCCTACGAACTCCTGCTGCTGGATTTGTCGATGCCAGGCGGGCTGGACGGACTAGAGGTGATTCTGCAGTTGCGGGGGGCTGGCCGGAAGCTGCCGATCATCCTGATGAGTGGGATGTTGGAGAGCCGAGCCCAGAAGTGCCTTGAGGAATTTGACGACGTGCGCTTTCTCGAGAAGCCCTTCCGCAACGCGCGGCTCCTTGAGTCGGTCGACCAGGTTTTTTCCTGAGCGGGCAGTCGAGGGGCCGAGACGGCGTCGAGGGTCGGAGTCGGCCATGAGGCTTTGGCTTCGGCGCTTGCTGTTTATTGCGACGGCTGCCCTGGCTCGCTATCATCCTCCGCCCTTTTCCACCCGGAGCACCCTGCCCGGGTTCCCTCTCGCCCCGCTGCTGCCTAGCGAGACCTTGCCCGCATGTTCGATTCGCTGACAGGAGCGCTGAACAAGGCCTTCGACCTCTTCCGCGGTGAGAAAAAACTCACTGAGGAGAATGTCGCAGCAGGCCTCAAGCTAGTCCGTAAGGCCCTGCTTGAGGCGGACGTGCACTTCAAGGTTGCCAAGGGCTTCGTTGCTCGCGTGAAGGAGCGGGCCATCGGTCAGGAGCTGATCGACAAGGTCGAGCCGGCGCAGCAGTTCATCAAGCTCTGCAGTGACGAACTCAGCCAAATGATGGGGCCGGAGTCGGCAACGATTCCGATTCCCTCCAATGGGCCGGCAATCGTGATGATGGCCGGGCTCCAGGGCTCGGGCAAGACCACGACCTGCGCCAAGCTCGCCCACTACTACCGCAAGCGCAAGAAGAAGAAGCCGCTGCTCGTCGCGGCCGACCTCCAGCGCCCCGCTGCCGTGGATCAGCTGGAGACCCTGGGCAAGCAGCTCGGTATCGACGTCTACAGCGAGGGGGCCAAGGGCAAGCCTCCCGAGCTCTGCCGGCGTGGCGTCGAGCACGCAACGAAGATGGGACACGATTTCGTGATCCTTGACACTGCCGGGCGCCTGCACATCGACGAGAAGCTCATGCAGGAGCTTGAGGACATCGTCGGCAGGGCGAAGCCGAGTTCGGTGGTCCTCGTCTGCGATGCGATGACCGGCCAGGACGCCGTCAACTCCGCCAAGGAGTTCCACGAGCGCCTGCCACTGACCGGGGTGATCCTGACCAAGCTGGATGGCGATAGCCGCGGCGGCGCGGCGATGAGCGTCAAGGAGATCACCGGGGCGCCGGTGCTCTTCGCTGGTGTCGGGGAGAAAACCGAAGACCTCGAAGAGTTCCATCCTGAGCGCATGGCCTCGCGCATCCTTGGCATGGGCGACGTCGTGTCCCTGGTCGAAAAGGCGCAGGAGGTCGTTGACGAGAAGGAAGCGGAGAAGGCGGCCAAGAAGCTGATGAAGGGCCGCTTCACCTTCGACGACTTCCTCAAGCAAATGCAGATGGTCAAGAAGCTCGGCCCGCTGAAGAAGGTCTTCGGCATGTTGCCGGGCATGGGACAGGCGCTGAAGGACGTCGAGATCGACGACAAGCACTTCGCGCGGCTTGAGGCGATGATCCTCTCGATGACGCCGTATGAGCGTGCCAACCCCGATCAGATCGATACTCCCCGTCGTCGCCGCATTGCTCGCGGTAGCGGCAACGATTTGCAGGCCGTCCATGGCCTAATCAAGCAGTTCAAGCAGATGCAGAAGCTCTTCGGCAAGCTGGGTAAGGGAGGCGCACTGCCGCCCGCACTCGGCGGTGGTGCCAAGAAGGGCTTCCGCCCCGGCCAGGGCATGCCCGGCGGGGGTGCATTCCCCGGTGGCGGTTTCCCAGGCGGCGCAATGCCGCCCCGGCGACCCTTCTTCGCGCAGGAGGGGCGATGAGCACGACTCCTTGCCTAGCTCTGGGCCTAACTCTGGGCCTAACTCGCTCTGGGCCTAGCTCCTTGCCTAGCTCTGCTTCAGAGAGCTTCCTCCTGCCCGGGCCGGAGCTGTTTGATGACTCATTCCGAAGCGTCTCCGGTCCGAGGGCTCCTCGACCGGCGCGTGTTTCCTGTCTGCTGCGCGTGCCAGCTGATCATCAACGGCCGTGCGCACGCCGTCCCGATTTCTAACTGAGAGAGCCCCGAAGAGGGAACCCCCCAATGAGTGTCAAGATTCGACTGACCCGTACGGGTCGACGTAACCGTGCTTGCTTCCGCCTCGTCGCCATCGACAGCCGCAATCCGCGTGATGGCCGTGTCCTTGAAAACCTCGGCCTCTATGACCCGGTTGCGGCACGTGTGGATGACCAGCTTCGCCTCAATGGCGAGCGCATCATCGAGTGGGTCAAGAACGGTGCGATCTTGAGCGAGACCGCCGCCAGCTTGTGCCGACGATCGGGAATCGAGATTCCGAAGAAGGAAAAGAAGCGTAAGGCTCGCAAGCGTAAGCCTTCGGCCGAACTCACGGCCAAGCGAGAAGCTCGCGACCGCGGCCTCTACAAGGCCAAGAAGGAGCGGCGCGAGGCACGCATCGCCGCCAAGAAGGCCGCTGCTGCAGCCGAGTCCGAAGGTAACGGCGAGTCCTGACCCTTTTTTGCCCGGTTCGCCGGGCTCTGTCGGGACGGGCGAGACCACGGTCTTCTTGAGGGAGGCCGTGGCGTAGATCGCACGCCCCTCGCGTCAGACGCAATCGTTTCGCTTCCGTGAATCCGGAGGATCTCTTGGCGAGTAAGCGCAAGGCCTCAAAGAAGAAGGCCAAAAAATCGGCGGCGAAGAGTACGCCGAAGGCCGAGCCCAAGAAGAGCTCGGCGAAAAAAGAGCCGACCAGTTCGGCGAAGAAGGCCAAGGCGGGGGGCAAGAGCAGCTCGAAGAATGCTGTGAAGAAGGCTGCCACCAAGGCCAGTAAGAAGAGCACAGCTAAAGCCAGCAAGAAGGCTGCGGCAAAGGGACGTGTACGCAAGAAGAGCGCTGTCGTCGAGACCAAGGTCGTCGATGCGAGCGCTAAAACGGCGAAGGTGGCGGCTCCCGCCGAGAAGGCGAAGAAGACGACTAGCAAGAAGGCGGCTAAGGCGAAGCCTGAACCAAAGCCGGAAGAGAAGAAGGTGGAGGAAAAGAACCATCGCCTCCGCTCTCAGCCGGTCGAAGTTCAGGAGATCGACGTTCGCATTGCTCGCGAGCGTTATTCGCGGATCAAGCCTTTCACTCCGCGCTCCTTCGGTCCCGACCCCAAGAAGGGTCCGAAGCCGAACGATCTTCGCGACACGCTCAACCGGAACATGGGGAAGGCGCTGCCGCTCTCGGCACGCAATCGTCCCAGCACGGTGGTTGAGTTGGGCATCTTTGCGATCTTCGCTCTCGGTGCGAAGTCGGCAAAGGCCGCCCTCGAAGCGACCAAGCGCTGCGTGACCAACTTCGCCGATTGGAATGAGTTCCGGATCAGCGAGCCCTACGAGTTCTGCGAGTTCTTGGAAGATCTGAACATTCCCGAGCTCTACGACCGCTGCGAACGAGTGCTGCACTTCGTGGGGGACGTCTACCAAGACATGAACGAGGTCACGCTTGAGCACCTGCGCGACTGCACGCCCGACGACAGACTCGAACTGCTGTCGCGCTACCAGTCACTCGGTCCTGCTCTGACCCATTACCTCGGGCTTGCGATCCAGGACTTCGAAGGCGTGATCTTCCACTACTCCTGGGCCCGAGTCGGGCAGCGTAGTGGTGTTCTCGGGCGTTCCAACTCGCCCAAGACACTTGGCGCCAACTTGATGAAGGCCTTCAAGGGCAATGATCTGCTGTCGGTCCAGGTCAACATGATCGAACTGGGCGAAGAGATTTGCACTTCGGTACGGCCGAACTGCAAGAGCTGCTGCCTCGTGCAGATGTGCGTCAACCGTAAGGTCTAGTGCCATGGCGAACAGCTTCGAAGCAGGGCGTTAGTTGCCCGTGCAGGTCCTGCTTGCTTCCCAGTCACCTCGGCGGCGCGCTCTCTTGCAGGAGGCTGGTATCCCTCTGCGATTGCTGCAGCCGGGGTCCGAGCACGAGGACCGCGTGCCGGCCGGTTTCAGCCCTGCTGAACGAGCTCTGCACCTAGCCCGAGAGAAAGCTCTCGGCGCTCAGCTCGACGGCTCTGATGGCCTCTTGCTGGCGAGTGACACCGTGGTGGCGCTCGCCGGCCGCTGCTTCAGCAAGCCTCGGGATCGCCAGGAGGCTCAGAGCTTCCTCCTCGAACTCGAAGGACGGGAGCATGAGGTCTGGACCGCCATTGCTCTGGCACCGGTTCTTGGTGGAGTCCTCGATGCCCAGGCACTGCGCAGCGAGGCGCACCTGGCACGGGTTCGTTTTCGTTCTTTCGAACCTGGCGAGCTGGAGAGCTATCTGGACTCAGGTGAATGGCGGGACAAAGCCGGCGGCTACGGCATCCAGGCCGCAGCTGGAGCTTTCGCCGCTCTGGTCTCCGGTGAACTCGCGACGGTGATCGGTCTGCCGTTAACCGCGGTGCTCGCTCACTGGCACGGGTTTCAGAAGGAAGGCGAACTACGATGAGCCCAGAGCGGCGGCTACTCCTGCGGCTCGGGGCCGTAGCCTTCATCGTCTTGGGCTTGGCCTTCCTGGCCTCGCAGCTGCTCGGTGCTGGCAAGACTCGATCCATCGTTCACGAGCCCACAAGCGAGAGGCTCTCCGAGCCCGAAGCGCCACCGCCGCTGCCAAGCATCGAGATCCGAGAGGAATGCTTGCCTAGGAGCCCGGTGCTCGATCTCGCCCAAGCGGGGCCGGGACTGCGGCTGCAGCTGCTGACGCCCCTTGCCGAACTACCCGAGCGTGGGCATCTCTTGAGGGTAGATGGGAGCCGGGTGGCCCTCATCTTTGACGCCGAGGGGAGTTCCCGGCTTTGGATACAAGCGGTGCGGCCGGAGTTCTGGGGCGGGGTCCAACGCGAGGGCTTGTTGAAGGGGCTGGAGCGCCTCTGCTGGCAGCTGAAGCTGCGCCCGGCCGAGCTGCATGTCGAGGGGGCCGGCTCCGAGGCCCTGGCTCCGCTCCTGACTTGGGTGCGAGGTCGTTGATCTCAGAGTTGACGGGGCTCTTGCTCTACGTAAGCTATTCCGCCCTTTCCCAAAACCACGCCCCGATAAGAGCCCTGGGCGCCTACCTGCTGCGAGCGAAACGATGAAGAAGGACGGACACCCAAAATACGAGCTCTGCAAGGTCAAGTGCGCGTGTGGCAACGAGTTCGAGACCCGCTCCACTGTGAAGGAGATCAAGCTCGATATCTGCAGCGCCTGCCACCCGTTCTACACGGGCCGCCAGAAGTTCGTGGACACCGCGGGCCGCATCGACAAGTTCCGTGCGCGGTATCAGAAGCAAAGCGCGCAGAAACAAGAAGAGACGGCGGATAGCAAGTGAGCGACACCGGTCTTCGGCCGGTCCTGCTCGACAAGATTGCGGAGTTCGAGGCCCGCTTGCCCGAGCTTCAGGCTGAGGCCCAGACGCCCGAGGCCATGAAGGATGCCGGGCGGGCGAAGCGGCTGTTTCGTGAGATCGGCCGCTGCGAAAAGCTCGTCTCCCTGCGCGATCGTTGCGAGAGCTTGGCCGAGCAAATCGCAGACAACGAGGAACTCGCCGCCAGCGGTGACGAGGAACTCGCTGCGCTGGCCGAAGAAGAGCTGCCTGGGCTGCGTGAAGAGCTCAGCCGTCGCCGCGAAGAACTCGAAGGCATCCTGGTGGGGGATGACGAGTTAGGCGATCGCAACGCGATGATCGAGCTGCGAGCGGGGACGGGTGGCGACGAGGCCGCCCTCTTCGCCCGTGATCTCTCGCGCATCTACGCTCGCTACAGCGAGCGGATGGGCTGGAAGATGAAGCCGGTTTCGATGAGCGAGAGCGAGCTCGGAGGCTACAAGGAAGCCGTGTTCTCGGTCGAAGGCGAAGACGTCTTCCGGGTTCTTCGCTTCGAAAGCGGGGGACACAGGGTCCAACGTGTGCCGGTCACCGAGTCCCAGGGGCGGGTGCACACGTCCGCAGCCACCGTTGCGGTGCTGCCGCAGGTCGAAGAGCTTGAGGTGCGCATCGACGACCAGGATCTCGAGATCCAGACCACAACCTCGTCGGGGCCTGGTGGTCAGCACGTCAACAAGACCGAGTCGGCGGTGCGCATTACCCACCGGCCTTCTGGGCTGGTGGTCTTCTGTCAGGAAGAGCGCAGTCAGCACAAGAACAAGGCCAAGGCGCTCAAGCTATTGCGAAGTCGGCTCTTCGACCACGAACAGCAGCAGCGGCAGAAGGAGCGGGCGGAGGTCCGTAAGAGCCAGATCGGCAGCGGCGATCGCAGCCAGCGGATTCGGACCTACAACTATCCGCAGAACCGCTGCACGGACCATCGCACAGGGCAGAACTACAGCCTGGAGAAGATCAGCGATGGTGATCTCGGGCCGGTCCACGAGGATCTCTTGCGCCTGGAAAAGGACGAGAAGCTGCGGGATCTTTGACCCAGGGCGCCGTGGGCAGGGGTTTCTGCTCCCGGTATCAAGGGCTCGCCGCTAGCATCTTTCCGCTTCGAACCGCAGCGGTGCTTTGCCGTTGCCTCGCCGGCTATCGGTAGTAACGCCCCTGTCGCTGCCATACCCCTTGTGACTCCTGAACGAGAAGAACCGATGAGCAACGATTCGCACGACGAGTTGGATGAGCTCGAGCCCATCGTCGAAGAGACCCCAAGCAGCTCCGATTCTAAGGCTCCTGCCGAAGTCGATGTGCCGCAAGCGCCAAACGCTGAGCAACTGCAAGCCCACTCGGTCGGGCTGCTGCAGAAGCTTGTTGAGCGCAGCTTCTCCGGTATGGCCACGCCTCTCTTCAACCCCAACGCCTCGAAGGAATACTACCGCTTCTTCTTTGGCGGGCTGATGATCGTGCTTGGTTGCCTCATGCCCTTCGATGGCGATTGGGCACACCGTGGCTACGGGACCGTCGCCGGTGGCTTCTTCCTGCTCATCGGGCTGGGTGTTTGTTGGAGCATGTGGGCTGCCATCAACACCGGCATCGTGCGCATGAAGTGGATTCTCCTCACGATCATCCCCTTCTTCTACAGCGTGTTCTTCGTGATCAGCCCCTTCCCCAAGGGCGAGTTCAACGGCCAGACCGAGATGAAAATCATGGCGCCGTATTACGAGGCCAAAGACGGAACTTTCTCCGAGGACCAATACAAGCAGCTGCTTGAGGACTGCGCGGTCCTGCGTGAAAAGGATCCTCGTTGCAACTCCTGGAAGGAGTTCAGCGATGATTTGGGCAAGTTCCGGCAGGACCGTTCAGCGGTCGGGCGCGCCTTGCAAGAGAGCGGTCCCGGCAAGTGGTTCGTGTTCTTGGGTTCGCTGCTCGTCGAGTTCACCTTCTTGATGAGCATCTTTGGCGGTTTCAAGAAGATCAAAGAGCAAAAGGCCGCGCGGGTTGCGTCGTCGCGGCGCCGCTGAGACCGGGGTGAGCACAGATTGAGCGATAAGGCATCGCTCTGGACCGTCGGCCAGGTCCTCGCGCAGAGCGAGGAGCTGGCCGCGCGTCGTCCCGAGGAACTCGCGCCAACGCGCAATGACTTGCTTTGGGCGCTTGCTGAGGTCCTAGGCCTTGGGCGGCTTGAGCTGCTGATGCAGCACGATCGGCCGATGAGCGGAGCCGAGCGCCAGCGCTTCCGTGGCATGCTCAGCCGGCTGCTCGCAGGCGAACCGCTCGCCTATGTTCTCGGCCACCAGGACTTCTATGGCCGGTCTTTCCTGGTAGGGCCCGAGGTCCTGATCCCGAGGCCCGAGACCGAGGAGCTGGTGCGCATCGCTCTTGAGCTGCTTCCCCAGGGGGCCCGGGTTTTTGAGCCCTGTACCGGCTCGGGCTGTATTGGCTTGACCCTCGTGCTGGAGCGAGAGGATCTCTCGGTCCTGAGTTCGGACCTGAGCCGGGAAGCCCTCGAATACGCCCGCAAGAACGCACGGGCGCTGGGCGCTGATCCGGGACGTTTTCGCCTGCGGCAGGGGGAATGGTGGCAAGCAGCCCAGGGCGAGTGCTTCGACGCTCTCGTCGCCAACCCGCCCTATGTCGATCCTGCGCGTCCGGAACTCTTGGCCGAATCGGTGCGCCGCTACGAGCCGGGGCTGGCCCTCTTCGCCGAGGAGGGCCGACCGCTGTCGGCCTATGAGGCCCTGCTCCAAGGTGCCGTCACTGGCCTAGCCCATGACGCCCTCGTGTTCTTCGAGGCCGGTATCGACAGCATCGAGCCGCTCTGCGCGCGAGTCAGCCAGAGCCGGAACTTCAGCGAAGCGGAGATCCTCTTGGATCTTGCTGGCAAGGCACGCATCCTGCGTTGCCGTCGCACTTGAGAGTTACCCCGCCTTTCCCCCGGAGCCTGAGCATGCGTTTTTTGCCCTCTCTCCTTCTCGTCTTCTTGGCTTCTTGCGCATCCGGCCCCAAGTCCGTCCCAAAGGTTGTGGGCCTCGGGGACTTGGCCGGCGAGCTGGCCAAGAGTGATCTCGTCTTCTTTGGGGAGGAGCACGACAACCTCCTCGGCCACCAGCAGCGCTTCCTGCTCTTTCAGCAGCTGCACGCGCGCCGTCCGGACATGATCCTGAGCATGGAGATGTTTGCCCGGGATGTGCAGGAGCCGCTGAACCAATACCTGGAGGGCAAGATCGACGAGAAGAGCTTCCTCGCAAAGGCCAAGCCCTGGCCGCAGTATGCTCAGCGCTATCGACCCTTCGTTGAGTATGCGCGCAGGCATGGCCTCGCGGTCCTTGCCGCCAATGCTCCGCGGAGCATGGTTCGCAAGATGCGCAAAGAGGGTTGGGAGGCCATCGCCAAGAGCCCCTGGGTGCCGCGGCATTGCACCGCCCCCAAGGACCTCCGCTGGACCAAGTTCAAGGAGGCCATGTCCGGGCACATGAGTGTCAGCGAAGAAAACCTCTACAAGTACTATCAGGCCCAGTGCCTGTGGGACGATTGCATGGCGGAGTCCATCGTCGATGCCTTGGCGGCGGCAAGGAAAAAGGGGCGTTCGCCCCTCGTCGTGCATCTGGTGGGCAAGTTCCACGTAGAGGACCAGGGCGGCACCCTGGTCAAGGTTCTCGAGCGCATGCCTGAACTCGATGCCGCTGTGCTCACCATGCGGAGCCAGTCCAATATCGCCCGCCAGGCGAATGGTGATTGGCTCTTGACCCTGCCCCTGCAGCCCAAGCCCAAGATGCCCCGCGGCCATGGCAAGAAGAAGCCGACTTCGGCGGCGAAGTAGCTAGCCCTAGCGCCAAAGCCAGACGCCCTGCTGGCTGAGGATGACGAGCCCCGAATTCGTCGGAGCGAGGCCGTGGATGCCGCCGATTTGCAGGGGGCGGAGTTCAAGTAGCCGGCTGTAGAAGAGGTCGCGCTCGAGATCGAGTTCGTAGAGACTCGCCTGAGTCGCTAGCCAGAGCTTGTTCTCGGTCATCGCCCAGCTCCGGAAAAACTCGCCAGGCTGGATGGGGAGAGCATCCTCGCGCTTCCCTCGGAGTTCCAAGGGACCGCTGCGGATTTGCACCGGGGCGCACTCGACCAGGCCTTGCCGCAGCAGGGCGAGGCGCTCCAGCTTTCTGCTGACGCCGAGCAAGCGGGTCATGCTGCGGCGTGGGCGGGGAGTTGCCGCGAGGCGAAGCTCTTGGCCAGCTCGACTCCGCAGGCGATAGAGCCAAGTGCCATCGCTCGGAGCAAAGTAGATCTCCTCCCCGCTGCGGGCGAGGCGTCCTTCGTGCCAGGGGCCCTGTTTGCTTCCCAATGCGCTGATGCGGGCCGTGCGGAAGCTCCAGTGCATTTCGCCGCGTAGTGGGTCCAGGCCGCAGACGATTCCAAGGCCGGTCGAGAAGACCAGCATGCCGTCGGCGAAGATCGGAGCTGCGGGGACATGGCGCCCCGAGCCCAGCTCTTCTTGGCGGCTCTCGATGAGGTCGCGGGTCACTGGCGCGCCTTGGGCTAGGAAGCGGCGCCAGAGGAGTTTTCCGTGGTCGTCGAGGCAGGCGGCCCAGACCTGCCGCCGTAGGGACTCGTCGAGCGAGCTGAAGAGGACGTATACACGGTTCTGTAGGGCCAAGGCGTGGGGATGTAGGGCCACGGTGGCGGTACTTGGCTGCTTGTCGCTAGGAGGAAGCTCCGGTCGCCATTTCCAGAGTAGGCGCGGCTTGTTTTTTTCGCCTAGGGAGATGGCGAGCAGGGCACTGCCTAGCTGTTGGGTTTGGCGGCTGAAGCGCCTGCGGAGGCGGCGTTGTAGACGCAAGGCATCGGCATCGCCGGTGCCGTGCACCACATAGAGCATGCTCCCTGAGAGCGAGGGCGTGGGGCGTTCTGCCTGTCCAGGGGGGATTCCGCTCCGTGCTGGCAACTGCAGGCTTTGGACCGTGCCTTCTACGGGGTGGATCCATACGGCGTCGAGCGGCGTCTGGGCGACGAGGAAGGAGGTTCCGCTCTCGTCCTGACCTAGCACTTGCCCGACATGGCCCGGCACGAGCCAGGGCAGTGCCTGGAGCAGGAGAGGGGAAGGGCTGGGTTCTTTGGGGGAGCAGTCGAGGGCGATGCTGCTGCCGTCGAGGCGCCCGAGTCCATAGGGCTGAGGGTGGGGGCCGTTGATCTTATGGAGCAGCTGGCTGAGGAGCTGCGCCCTGGGTTTGCGCAAGTCCGGAGCCAGCCGGCGCAGCCAATAGGCTGCCGCTGCGATCTGACCGCGTTCGAGAGCGCTGTCGCAGAGGCGAAGCCGGGCCTGGGCCGCAGAGTTCGTGCCGGGGAACTTGAGGAGGATGCGCCGAAGAGCCTCGGGGTCGAGGGAGGCGCGTGCCAAGGCTTGCTGAGCTCCCTGTTCGAGGCTGGCGCAAAAACCTGCACGGAGTTTGGGGGGAGACTTGGAGAGAATACTCTCAAGAACATCGTGGAATCGCCGCGTCTCTCGATCGCCATACTGGAGCTGGGGGGACTCGGCATCATCCCGGAGTGCGACCAGCAACTGAGCGCTCGCAGCTTGAGCGTCACCCTTGCGTAGTGCCTGGAGACCAGCATCGAGGCGGCGCTGCAAGGGGGGAGGGCAGGTCTCTACGAAGCTCTTGTTGGACAGAGCGCCTGTACGTTCCTGGGGAAGGGCCGAGGCGCTTAGGAGCCCGGCGCTGAGACTGATCAGGAAGAGGGCGCGGATTGGACGCATCGGAGCCTGCTAGCAAAGCTTGGGAGGATCCGCCGCTGCTCCTGAGCGGAGGGGCCGCCTACTTGAGTTCGGTCCATGCCCGGCGGGCGGGGTGCCCTGGCGGCAGCAAGCTTTGGCGGTCGAGCTCCTGCTCGATGCGCTGGGGGTCAAGCTGCAAGGACTCGAGTTGCTGCTGCTCGCGTTCGATTGCGTCGAAGCTGATCATCAAGTGCTCGAGCTGCTGCCGCTCGCTCCTGCGGGCTTGGATGTAGTCCTGCAGGGCGGGGGTGAACTCGGCGAAAAGCAGCCAGAGAGTCGCCAGGGTGAAGAAGGCCTGGAAGCAGCGGGGGAGCCAGTCGCGAATACTCGAGCCCGAGACAAGAGCAGCGCTCCGCCCCGTGCCCTTTTCGCTCTTCGCTCCTCCCGCCTTGTGCATGCGGCCTCCGGGCCGACGTCGCCTTACTCTTCGTCGCTCTCGGTGAGCAGCGACTCGGGACCACCATAGAGGGCGGCATCACCCAGCTCCTCTTCGATGCGGAGCAGGCGGTTGTACTTGGCAACGCGCTCGCTGCGGCTGGGGGCTCCGGTCTTGATTTGGCCGGCGCCCGTCGCGACTGCGATGTCGGCGATGGTGGTGTCTTCGGTTTCGCCACTGCGATGCGAAATGACGCAGCTCATGGCCGCGAGCTCGCGCGCGATCGAAATCGTGTCGAGGGTCTCGGTCAGGCTACCGATCTGGTTGACCTTAATGAGCACGGCGTTGGCGGCCTGAAGCTCGATGCCCTTGGATACGCGCTCGACGTTGGTGACAAAGAGGTCGTCACCGACCAGCTGCACCTTGTCGCCGAGGCGGGAACTCATCTCGACCCAGCCATCCCAGTCGTCCTCGTCGAGTCCGTCCTCGATCGAGAAGATCGGGTAGCGCTCGCACCATCCGGCGTAGAGATCCACCATCTCGCTGGCGCTGAGCTTGCGGCCTTCGCCTTCGAGGCTGTATTTGCCGTCGGCGTAGATCTCCGTGGCGGCAACGTCGAGTGCCAGCTGAATGTCGTCCCCGGGGGTATAGCCAGCCTTCTCGACGGCGGAGAGGATGACCTCGATGGCCCCTTCGTTGGAGCCTAGGTTGGGGGCGAATCCTCCCTCGTCGCCGACGGCAGTGCTGAGCTTGCGATCCTTGAGCACGCCCTTGAGCGACTGGTAGATCTCGCAGGACATCCGCAGGCCTTCGGAGAAGGTCGCTGCCCCGAAGGGCATGATCATGAACTCCTGGATGTCGACGTTGTTGTCGGCGTGCGCACCACCGTTGAGGATGTTGAGCATCGGCACCGGTAGGCGGCAGGCGTTGGTACCGCCGATGTAGCGGTAGAGCGGCATGCGGCAGTACTCGGCGGCGGCGTGCGCTACGGCCAGGCTGATGCCTAGGATGGCGTTGGCGCCCAGGCGCTTCTTGTTGGGGGTACCGTCCAGTGAGCACATGAGACGGTCGATGGCCGCCTGGTCTCGGGCGTCCATACCGAGGATGGCCTCGGCGAGTTCTCCATTTACATGATCGACGGCTCGGAGGACGCCCTTACCGCCGAAGCGTTCGTCGCCATCACGCAGCTCGACGGCCTCGTGGGCCCCGGTGGAAGCGCCTGACGGCACTGCTGCGCGTCCGCGGATTCCAGAATCCAGAACGACTTCGCATTCGATGGTTGGGTTGCCCCGCGAGTCAAGGACTTCACGTCCACGCACTTCAAATATCTTCGGCATGCGCGAAAGCATACTCGCCGCGCGAAGGGGCTTTGAAGCGCGGACTCAGGAAAAGCAGGGCAGTATTTGATTCCGTTTATTCCTGAGATAGCCAAGTGCTTGGCTATCGACCGCTTCGATTAGCGCAGGCAGCTAGCCTGATTGCCCGCTGTTCGCTGCTTGGGCTCAGCGTCCAGGCCCGGCAATAACCGCCGGGGCTGAGCCGCTATTCCTGAGGCTCTTTGGGAGGCTTTGCTGGGCTGCGGCGCGGCCATGCCAGAAGGCGGCCTGCTCAGGGTCTACTGCTAGTCCTAGGCCCTTTGCATAAAGGCGCCCCAGGGTTTGTTGGGCTGTGCGGTTGCCACCACGCGCCGCTGCTTGGAGCAGGCGATAGGCCCTTTTCTGGTCTTTTGCATTCTGGGCTGTGAGCAGCCGGAGGATGTCGAGTTTGTCCTGAGCTGGAGCATAGGATTGGCTCGCGGCTCCAAGGAGCAGGCGTTCCGCTTCTACAAAATCGAGGGCGACGCCACGGGCTTCAAAATAGAGCATGCCGAGCCGGTATTGGGCAGCGGGGTGCCCTTGTTCTGCCGCAAACCGATACCAGTGCGCCGCTTCCTTGAGATTCGCGGCACAGGCCTGGCCCTGCTCCTTCAAGTAGCCCAAACGATACTGCGCCCCTGCATCGCCGTTTTGGGCCCGCGCCTGCAAACTGCTGAAAGGCTGGGCGAGCTCGCCGTTTGGATCGAGGGCTGATTTGTTAGAACTCTCACAGCTAAGAACGAGGGCGGCCAAGGCTAAAAGGCCGGCGAGGAAAGCCGATCGAGAAGGACAGCAGATCATTCCCTACCGATCGGCTGGCGCTTGGCCTTGATTGAGGATTCTGCGCTGCCGTGCCCAAACTCAGGGGCGCAGGCTGCCTGAGCCGATACAGAGGCATGCTCCAGCTGCTCTTCGTGCTTGCCGTGCTTTTCGGCCTCAGTGGATGTGCCTCCGATCATTCGGGCGCCGATGCTTCTGCGGAAGCTACGGAAACGACCGAAGCGAGTTGGCCCGAGGGCAGCCTCGTGCATCTATGCAGCTGCAGCCGCGAGCTGCCGGCACGCTGGCGAGATGCTGAGTGGCTGCTGCGCCTGCGCCAACATGTGAACCAGGGCGGGAGCCTCCTCCTCGAGGGGCACGCGGTGCAGTTGGCGGTGGCCCTGGGACTCACTGCGCCAGGGAGCGTCGAGCGCCGCGTCCTGCGCCGAGGCCAGGATGGGCGCAGTGATGCGGCCGGGACACGATTTGGCTTGGCGCCGGCGCCCATCGCTGAGCAGGTGCTCGGCTTTGGGCCAAAGGCGGTCTATTTCGATAGCTCTCCCTTGCTGCGGGTGGAATACCTGGCGCTCGACTACCTTCAGCTACGAGGGGGCGTGGCCCTCGGCTTTCTCGCGATCGATGAGCGGGGAATCGAGCGAGCTAGGAGTGATTGTCTCCTTGCCGGCTGGGAGCTCGGCAAGGGCCGGGTCCTGAGCTTTGGGCTGGTTTCTGCCCAAGGAGAAGCACATCGGGAACCTGCTGAGCAATGGCTGGCGGCCAAGGGGCAAGCCTGGCTTACGCGTGGGCGAGAGCTGGCGGTCTGTCGCGAAGACGGGGCGCCGCCGCGGCCTGCGATCGATGCCTGGGGGCCGGTGCCGAAAGCGCCTGCCCGGCCACCCCTGTATCTTGAAGGCCCGAGGCCGTCCCGGCCGTGGCAGCTCGGAGTTGCTATTCCTGGGGCCCTCTTGCAGCAATGGAATCGAGCCAAGCTTGCTGAGCACCTGGCTGCGCACCGCATCGATCTCGTGCTCCTGGGGGTGACGGGTCTGGACCGCCTGCTCGATCCGGTGAAGGCAAGCGGCTTGCGGGTGCAAGCCGACGACGTCTCGGAGGAAACTCTCCTCGACTTCGCCGCCTCTGCCCATGATCAGGGAATGCAAGTGGCCCTTGAACTCCCTGACGGTGGTGGGCGCTTGCAGCCAGGTGAGGAGCAGTTGGCCTTCGTGGACGCCCTCGCTTCCCGGTTCTTTGACGAGGAGAAGCTGGGCCGGGAGGCCTTCGATGGGCTCGTGCTTGGCGGTTTCGATCGCTGGACCATGCGGGCGGCTTTGGCAAGCTTGCAGCAGCAGCGGCCTTCCATCTTTGTCGTGAGCCGCGAGGGCGAGGCAGCGCCGTCCGATGCCGTGATCGGGCAGATCGAGCCGCAGGCTGGTCGCTTTGCTGGCCTAGCGATCAGCGGGCACGATGCTGCGTCGCTGCGAAGGGCCTATCGACCTGGCGTGCACGGACTCTTGCGTTTGGACAGCGCTGCCGCGCATGGGGCGAGCCCGGATTGGTTGCGGCAGCAGTGCAAGGACTTCGTGCGGCTCTTCGGAGATCGCGCGCACGCCATCGTCTTGGATCTGGAAAACCCTGAGCGGCTCACCGAGATGCTGCAGCTCTGCTCCTTGGCGTCGGCTCCACTTGCCGAAGCGGCGGTCTACCGCCTGGCCAGCACGGGCCGTGGCGGGGCGCGCGACGCGCTTGGCCAGCTGCTTCCGAGTCCGGCGCTGGGAGCGCAATCCCCAGCAGCAGCGGCGACGACGGTCTTGGAGAACCGCTGGCTGCGCCTTGAGCTGGGTGGGGGGCGATTGCTGTTCGATCCAAAGCGGAGCGGGGATTTCGGTCGCTCTGCTCTGGTCTTGTCGCCGGGCTTCGATCGCTCGCGAATCCTCGGTGCACGCCCAGGTCCCGGCTACCTCCTTGAATACGACAGCGACTTCCAGCCCGGTTCGAACAAGCGAGAGGCCAGGGGGACCCTGCTTCTGAGCAAGGATGAGCCCAGGTGGCCGGGCGCGCTCCGCCGTGGCGGCATCGAGACCCTTCGGCAAGAGCTTGAGCTGCCGAGGGGGCGCTATCAGTTGCTCCTCGAGGGGCAGCCCGGAGCCGAGGGGGCGGTGCTGGAGCTGGCTCTTGAGTCGGCGGTGCTGGGCAACCTGGTTGGCAAGAAGGCGCGAGTTGAGAAGAGTTTCGAGTTCAGTATCGCCGAGCAGCGTCCATGTGAGCTGCAGCTACGTTTGCGGGCCGGTGCCCGAGTGGAACTCTTGCGTGCCGAGCTGCATCGCATTGGCGATGTCGGCCAGGAGCAGAAGTTCCAGGAGACAGCTGGGCCCCTCGTCGAGCTCAAAGAGTGGGTGACGACCAGCTTCCTGCGCGAAGAGCGAGAGCTGCGCATGCTTGGTGATCTGCCCGGTTTTCTGATCAGCGTGCGCTACCACAAGGCCAATAACGGGCTCCGGGTGGAACGCAGCTTTGCGCTGCCGGGATACCGGCTGCTTGCGGCGGCGCGGAGTCGTGGCCGTGCTCCCTGGATTCTTGAGGGGACGCGCAAGGGCCTGCCCCGGCTTTGGATCTACGAGCTGGGGCAGGGGCCAAAGCACCGCTCGCTTTGGATTCCTGGCCGCGGCTTGCGGTTGCGCAATGCGCCCCGTTCGCACACGGGATTCCGGCTTGCGGTGCTCTTGGCTGACGAGTTTGGACCCAGCTGCGATCCCGTTGCCCTGACCCACGAGTTGCGAATGCTCTTCGATCCGCCGACCCTGCGTTTGCAGGCGGGGCGGGCCGAACTACCGGCATCGCTGCCGCATCCCTGGCCTCGCCTGCTCAAAGTTTCGGCGCAGGAAGCCCAAGCCTTACGGGTGCAGGATCCTCTCGGGGTGCGAAATCTCCGAAGCGTAGCGCGGCGGGATGGCGGAGCTTTCGCCACGGTGATGCAGTGGCCACAAGAGCGCATGGCTCTGTGGCTAAGGCAGCCTGGCGAGCCGGCGGTGAGTCCGGGTTCAAAGAGGATACTCCGGCTGGCTAGCCAGGCGGAATCACGCATTGTTCTGCGTCGGCATGCACTCACCCCCTTTTCGCTGCGGGCCTCCGTGCGCTTCGAAGGGAACTTGCCGGAGCTGAGCTTTGCTGGGGAGTCCTGGCTCTATCGAGGGATGCACGAGCTGGTGGCGCCCTACCTGCTTGGCGATCTCGCCTTCACTGCCGGATCGCATCGCTGGAATGGGATACGTCTGTTGGATAGCAGCGCCGGGATTACTCGCTGCGGCCTGGATGCGCATTCCTGGGAGATTGCTACCAGCGAGCTACCGCTGGGAACGGCTGCGAGGATGCTCTACGCAAGGGTGCTTGCTTGGGATGGGGCTTGGGGGCCTCGCTTGCGGCCGCTTGGAAGGCGAGGGGGCAGGAGTTCCTCCATGCTGGTGCGCGGTCGGCGCGAGTCCTGGAGCCTGCCTCGCTCGGCGCAGCCGGCCCGGCCCTGGCGCTGAGGCTCCGGCTTCCGGTCTCGGATGGCTGTGCGCAGCTTTTAGCCTTTAGTCCTGCTTGAGCCTTGCCGCGCCTTCTTGTGGCTGGGGCAGCAGATCGCGCAGCCAATGTTCGAGTCCGGTCCAATCGCGCTGGATGGGGTGCATGGGAACGATGCCCAGCTTGGCCTCGGGGTCGAGGAGCATATTGCCGCTGCGATGCAGGGGCTGGGCCGCCCAGGAACGACGCGGTGGCTTACGGGTCGGAACGCCGGCGAGCATGTGCGGCTGCCGAAACGACAAGCGTGAACGATACTTGCCCTTCTCCTCGGCCTCGGGCGCGACCGTGGTGAAGGTGGGGTCGAGGATATAGGCCTCGGCCCCGTGGCTGTCTTCGGAGACGAAGAGATAGTCGGGGCGAAGGGCATGGGAGCCGCTGCAGCTCAGGCCGCTTTCGTGCGGAGTCTCCTCGGAGCTGGTCGGCGGAATGCGTGGCTCGACCCAGAGGGTCAAGTGCTCGCCGTTAAAGCCGGCGTCACCGGGCGGCAAGAACTCGATTTTCCCGCCGAGGAAGAGGGCTGGGACCGGGTCGCGGCGAGCTTTCCAGCCCAGGCGCGAGAGGGCTTCTACCGCCTGTAGTCCACACCAGCGTTGATAAAGGAAGGGCAGCTCGGCGATTTCGGTGTGGCCGTCGATGAGGGCATGCAGAGTGTCGGGAAGCTCCGCGGCGGGATTGAGGATCCTCGCAGAGAGCTGGCCAAGGCGCATCCAAGCGGTGCCGCCGGGATAGGGGACAGGGCGTCTAGGGCTAGAGGTGATACGTGTCGGGCTGCTGCGGAGCGCCAGAGTGCGGGTGCGTACTAGCGTGCGCTCGGCGGTCTCGAATTGTTCTTCGAGGGCGCGCAGGCGCTCGTGGATTTCGATCTCGAAGCTGTCGGCCATCTGGTCCAGCGTCACTGCCTTGAGCGCTCTGGCGAGCTGGGTGCCGATGCGGGAGCGTGCCTGCTCAAGCTCGGCCCAGAGAGCTTCCCAAAGGTGGAGGATCCACCCGTGGCCACGGGGTTCTTTTTCGCCCAGGGGGTCGGGGCGCTCCCAGCGGGTTGGCAGTAGTTGGTGGCCGATGTTCAGGAAGTCCCGGGGGTGGCGCGAGGCGCGAGCGCGGCGGGGCGTTCTGCTCTGCACCCAGGCGGCTCCTGGCTGGATAACAAGCTCGGAGTTCTCCCGTAGGCAGGCCGGGACCAGGGCGCCGAAGACCTGGATCTTGGAAAGCAGCGGGTGGCGCTTTTCTTGGCCGCGCGAGCTTTGCGAGGCTTGCGACACGGTGCTGCCCGCTTCGAGAAGCCAGGCGGAGGCTTCTCGAAGGTCATTCAGCAGGATCTCAGCAAGGTCACGCATCCCTGGAGTTACTCGCTTCTCTCAGGCCTGAATGATGTCGCAGCCGGTAGAGAGGAGTTCGTCCCAGCTTTGCAGTAGGTCGGAGCAGAGCGGGAGACGGCTGCCGTGGTCCTCGTTCCAGCGTGCGAGCTTCTTGCGCACATCCTCGTCGAAGGGGTCGCGTGCATGGAGGCGGACCCGCCCGAGCAGCTCTTGGCGCAGGACCAGATCGAGGATGCTCCATGAGTCGAGGCCGAGGGCTTCCTTTTCTTCGAGGGCGCGTTGCAGCGACAGGGATGAGCGCACGGAGAAGGCGATACCCTTGGGGCGCAGCGAATCATCGAGGTCGAGGAGGGCGGAGACCTGATCCTCTTCGAGTTCGAGTCCCACCTGCTCCAGGCAGACCTGCGGCTCCATTTCGAGGGTCACGACGGTGGCGCGGTCGAGGAGGCGGGGGCTGAGCGGGTGCACCGTGTGGTCGGTATTGATGGTGGCGACGAAGTGCAGGGCGGGGCTTAGGAGCAGCTCGCGCTTATTCGGCAAGGCGCGCAGGCCTTGGCCGGGGATGCGCCAGATGCGGTCCTTGGGGTCTTCGTTCTCGAGGATCACCATCAGGTCCGAGAACCAATGCTCGGGGCTGCTGAGGTTGAACTCTTCGAAGATCACGAGCCGGGCGCGTTTGTCCTTCTTGGTTTCCCAAGCCTTCTCTGCCTCGATCAGGAAGTGGGTAAAGGGGGTCGCTTCAAATCGGTGATCGACCGGGTGCACGTAGCCGAGCAGGTCTTCGGGGCCACGCCAGGTCGCCGAGACCGGCACCCGCAGCGTGCGCTCGCGATCGGGATCGTGGAGCAGGCGCAGTGCCAGGTGGCTCTTGCCAACACCGGGGGCTCCGCGCAGCAGGATCAGCGACTTGGTCTTGGAGCCGAGAAGGAGGGCATTGAGGTTTTCGCGGCCGTGGGTGTCACGGATCCACTGCTGGTTCTCGGGCTCGACCAGGGCCGGGCGATCCCAGCGCGGCAGCCGTGGTGCCGGGCGCGGGCTCGCAACGACCGGAGCCCCGATCCCTGGAGCGAGTGCTTTCAGATCCCCCGATACCAGCGTTCCCGTCTCGGGAGCGGGAGTGCTTGCTGCGCTCTCGGCTAAGGAACTCGCTGCCAAGTCGGGTTCTCCGCTCGGCAGGCTGCGCTTGTCGACGATGCGAGAGATGCTGGAGAGGGCGCCGGGCATGGGGCCTTCGCCGACTCCGGTCTCGAAGATCGTTTGCGGTTGGTCCATTCTGGCCTGCTCGGAAGCGCGGGCGGCGGCCTTTTCGGCCGCGATCTCAAGCCAGTTGCTCAACTCTGCGTCGAAGCGCTCGAAGCGCTGCTGGTCCTCGGGCGAAAACCAGAGGTCCTTTCCGCCTTCGAGTTCGGCTCGGACGCCGTCGAAGAGCCGTAGCACCTGGTTGCGGTCGAGCTGCCTGACGTAGGGGCCGCCGACGCTGCGGCCGCGTGGCGTTTGGACGCGAATCCTCTGGAGGCGGGTCCAGGCCCCGGGATAGGGCCGCACCAGGTAGTGGGTGCGGTGTCTGGAGCGGTCGGCCTCGACCGTGCGGACACGGTAGGCGCCTACCGCGATTTCTTGCCGTGTGCCCCCTTCGCGCACACCGCGGGGCTCTTCGAAGTCGTGGGTCCAGAAGATCAGGATCTGGTCGTCGAAGGCTTCGGGCTGCTTCTCGAAGATCCAGGCGCCGCCGTTTTCTTCGATGACGACCTTGGGCTCTTGCAGCGAGAAGGTGTCGATGTGGAAGCAGTCACGGAGGCCGCGGGCGCAGTAATTCTCCTGGAATCTTGGGTCAGCGAGGCAGCTCCATGCCTTGGGGTTGTCGCAGATGGTGCCGTCCCAGCCGCTGCGGTGGGCATTGATGCGGATGGCTAGGGCGTTCCCCGGCTTGAGTTGAAAAGTCATTGGTAGTACCCAAGTTAGTCATGCTTATAGGCAAGCGAGGGGCCCGTGACGCAGGCTGCTCCTCGCGACAGCATCCTAGCCTCATGAGGGGGGAGGGCACAGGAACTTGCTCTTGAGAGTCTGAAGCGTTTCGAGAAGCATGTTTGGGTGGAAGCCGACCTGAACCGTGGATCTGTTTTTCGGCGTGCGCTCAGCTTCGGGCTGCCGTTGGCCCTGGGTATGGCCTCGCACGCGGCCTTCAACCTGATCGACCTCGGGATCGTCGGGGAGCTGGGCGAAGATGCGGTCGGGGGCGTGCACGCGGCCGGGACCATCAACTTTTTCCCGATGATCCTTGGCAACGGGCTTTCGGTTGGAGCAACGGCCCTGGTTTCGCAGCAGATCGGGGCTGGGAAGCGAAATGCGGCCCACCGCTCGGCCAACCTCGCCCTGCTGCTGACGGTCCTGCTCGGGGTCCTACTCGGTGTTCTGTTCTATGTGCTGGCCGGGCCGATCTGTGCGGCCTTGCGCCTCGAGGGCGAGCAGCTGCGCATTGGCATCGAATACCTCGAAGTCATGAGCCTGGGCACCATCACCATGTATCTGGTGATGCACGTGACCGGGATGCTGCGCGCCATCGGCAACGCCTTCTGGCCGGTGCTCATTCTCTTTGGCAGCAACTTGCTCAACATCGGGCTCGACTATGCCTTGATCTGGGGCGATCCCCTGCTCGTGGAATGGGGGCTACCGGCTCTGGGTGTCCCGGCGCTTGGGGCGGTGGGGGCGGCTTGGGCGAGCGTGATTTCGCGGCTGCTCGGAGCTCTCTTCGGCTTCTGGATCTGTCTACGTGGCTCGACGGCGGTGCGCCCGGGATTGCCCCTTCCGCGTCGATTGCTGCTGCGCTTACGCTTCCTCATGAGCCTTGGCGTGCCGCAATCTGCGCAGATGTTCGTGCGGGCGAGCCTGATCCTGACAATGACTTGGATCGCCAATGTGAGCGGCGGGCCCTCGGCCAACGCGGCCCTCGGCATCTGCACCCGGCTCGACAGCTTCTTGCTCTTCGCTGGGCTTGGCTGGGCGAGTGCGGCGACGGCGATGGTGGGGCAGGCCATGGGGGCTCAGGACCGTGCCCGCTGTCGACGGATCGCCTTGGTCCTCGGGCTGCTGGCGGCTGCGATGGCGGCCTTTTTGGCGCTCGCCTACCTACTCGCCCCCGAATTCCTGCTAGGGCTCTTCCTCGATGCTCCCAGCGAAGAGCTGCTGCGCTTTGGCACCGAGTACTTGCTCGTGGCCGCTATTGCGCATCCGGCCGCGGCGGCGTCGATCGTCCTGGCGGGGGCGATGAACGGTGCCGGACGTAGCTTCCTGCCGATGCTCCTCGATGTCGTCGCCATCGGCCTCGTGGCGCAGCCGCTATTCTGGATCTGGTGGCAAAGCCAGCAGCCGGGAGGGCTGGCCGGAGCCTGGAGCATCGTTGTGCTCGGGAACGTTTTGCTGCTGCTGCTCTACCTCATCGTGGTGCTGCGTGGGCGCATGTTGCCCGACAAGCTGGCGGAGCCGCTGCCTGGGCGCTGACAGAATGGCGCGAGGGCTGGGCATGCGGGGGGCCGCTGGCCCCTGTCCCTTGCCGCGCCACAAAGAAGTGGCGCAGCCGTAGAACGCCGGATCTGCTGCTCTTGCCCCGCGCGATTTCTCCAAGCAGTCGATCAGGTACAGCTTGCCGAGTGCCTGGCACTAGGGGCTTTGCTGCTCCGTGGCACAGTTGGCACGGCTGTTGATAGGGGGCGGCGCGTTCATTCAGATTTGGCCGACGCCTGCCGCGCGCAAGCAGCCAGCCCCAGGAGACAGATATGTCCAAGATCATCGGCATCGACCTCGGCACCACCAACTCGGTCGTTGCGGTCCTCGAAGGCGGCGAGCCCGTCGTGATCCCCAACCTCGAAGGCGCGCGCACGACGCCCTCGGTCGTCGCCTTCACCGAAGCGGGCGAGCGCCTGGTCGGCGCCCCTGCCAAACGGCAAGCGATCACCAACCCCTCGAATACCATCTACTCGATCAAGCGCTTCATGGGGCGTCGGCACAGCGAGGTTGGCGCCGAGGAGAAGATGGTCCCCTACAAAATCACTGGAGCGGCCGAGGAGCTGGTCAAGGTCGATGTCCGCGGCAAGGCCTACACCCCGCCCGAGATCTCGGCGATGGTCTTGCAGAACCTGAAGGACGCGGCCGAAGCCTACTTGGGTAGCAAGGTCGAGAAGGCGGTCATTACTGTGCCCGCATACTTCAACGATGCGCAGCGCCAGGCCACCCGCGACGCCGGTCGCATCTCCGGCCTCGAGGTCGCGCGCATCATCAACGAGCCGACGGCAGCCTCGCTGGCCTATGGCTTCGAGAGCGAGAAGAACGAGAAGATCGCGGTCTTCGACTTTGGCGGCGGCACCTTCGACATCTCGGTGCTTGAGCTGGACAAGGGCTACTTCGAAGTGCTCTCGACCAACGGTGACACCCAGCTCGGTGGAGATGACTTCGACGAGGCGGTGATCCACTGGATGGTCGCTGAGTTCAAGAAGGAGACCGGTGTCGATCTCTCTGGCGACCAGATGGCGATGCAGCGCCTCAAGGACGCCGCAGAAAAGGCCAAGATCGAGCTCAGCTCGGCGGTGCAGACGCAGATCAACCTGCCCTTCATCACCGCGGATGCCAGTGGCCCCAAGCACATGAATCTGAACCTCAGCCGCGCCAAGTTCGAGCAGCTGATCGACGCGCTGCTTGAGCGGGTTCGTGGCCCGGTCTCGCAAGCGCTCAAGGACAGCAAGCTGGCGCCAAGCGACATCAACGAGGTCATTCTCGTAGGTGGCTCGACTCGCGTTCCTGCGGTCCAGGGGCTGGTGAAGGAGATGTTCGGCAAGGAGCCCAATCGCTCGGTCAACCCGGACGAGGTGGTGGCACTCGGCGCTGCGATCCAGGGTGGACAGCTCGCGGGTGAGGACGTCGGCGACATGGTTCTGCTCGACGTCACCCCGCTCTCGCTCGGCATCGAGACCCTGGGGCACGTGTCGACCGGCGGCGTCTCGACCGTGCTTGTCCCGCGTAACACGACGATTCCGCACCAGAAGAAGGAGACCTTCTCGACGGCTGCCGACAACCAGCTGGCCGTGGACATCCACGTGCTGCAAGGTGAGCGTGAGTTCGCCAAGGACAACCGGACCCTCGGTCGCTTCCAGCTCTCCGGCATTCCGCCAGCACCGCGGGGCGTGCCGAAGATCGAGGTCACCTTCGACATCGATGCCAACGGCATCCTCAATGTCTCGGCCAAGGATCTCGGCACGGGCACCGAGCAAAAGATCGTGATCCAGACCGACTCCGGACTGAGCGAGGAGGAGGTCGAGAAGATGCGCAAGGAGGCCGAGGCCCACTCCGGTGAGGACAAGGCCCGCCGCGAGCTCGTCGAGAAGAAGAACCGTGGCGACCAGTTGATCTACGAGATCGACAAGAACCTCAAGGAGCACGGCGAGAAGATCCCCGATGAGGACAAGGCCAAGATCGAGGAAAAGAAGAGTGCCTTGAAGAGCGCCCTCGAGGGGGACGATGCGGCCGCCATCGACAAGGCTATCGAGGAGTTGGGCCAGGCTTCGCACAAGATGGCGGAGATCCTGTATCAGCAGGCTGCGCAGGAGCAGCCGACGGCGGCTGGCGGCGATGCCGGACCGACTCCTGGTGCCCAGGGCTCCGCGAGCAGCGATGACGCTGGTGAAGAGATCAAGGACGCTGACTTCTCGGAGCTCGACGACGAGAAGAAGAGCTGAGATTCTGCGTCGGCCCTCGGAAGAGCCTGGAGCTTTTTCGAGGGCCGCGTGCTACCGGGGCGGTGAGGTACCGGTACCGCCGCCCTCGCCAGACAGTAGCTCGCTCTGCTAGCGATGCAGGCTTTCCAGGTAGTCCTCCAGCAATAGGGCGCGTTCGCTCTTTGCTGCGGGGACGAGGCTGTCGAAGAGTCGGTCTAGGGCTTGGGCCATCCCCGCATGCTGGTGGCTGAGGCGCTTGATGACCTCGTGTGACCAGGTGAAGTAGCCGCGCACGCGTTCGGGGCTCCAGTTCTCGGGCACGATCCGCTCGATGTCGCGCAGGTTGTGCAGCTTGTCGGCCATCTTCACCAGGCAGGCTTTTGGCGAGAGCTGCCCAGCTTTGCGGATCTGTTCGCGCTTGCGTGTGGCCTTTGGCAGTGACATGTCATCGCTGAGTTCGAGCACCAGCTCGGTGATTTCTTCGCCGAAGTATTGGCGCAGTTCCTCGGCACTGCTGTCTGTGTCTTCGATGCAGTCGTGCAGCAGCGCCGCCGCGAGAGTGGCTGGGTCGCTGATCCCCGCTTCTTCGCTCAGGATCGTTGCGACGCCGAGGGGGTGGACGATATAGGGCTCGCCGCTGCCTTTGCGCTGTTGCGCCTTGTGCTTCTGGGCGGCGAAGTTCGCAGCGCGGATGAGGAGGGTGCTTTGGGGAATCATGAGCTGGGCATCTTGCCCAGGCTGGATCTATGCCGAAAGCCAGGGCGTTTGCGGTAGGCGCTGTGCTGCGCAGCTCAGAGCTGGGTCTCGTGCATCATCGGATCCCTGAGGACTCGGAAGTAGTGCCCGCAGCCATAGGCCAGGAGGTTGCGCACCCGGCTGGTGTAGATGCAGGCGAAGTCGTCGACCTGGGCGCCGAAGAGGCTCTTGTTGCTGCCCTGTTTGAAGAGGGAGCCCCAGAGCGTGTTGTAGCTGTGGGAGATGCGTTCTTGGCGCGATGCCGCCAGTAGGCGCAGGGCTTTGTGCTGGGTTTCCAGGCTCGAGTGTTCTTGTCGGGCAGCTTCGATCTGCTTGGCGTCGAAGTCTACGCCGGCCTCCGCCAGCTCTTGGTAGAGATCGATCTCGTCCCCGACCGAATCCATGCGATGGCCCATTGCGGCAATTTCGTACTTGAGGGTTTCGAGATGGCGATAGTCATGCTCCAGGCCGGCACGGGCTTCGAGTTCATCTTCGAGCTCTCGGACGATCAGGGCCGTGCGCCAAGTGCCCTGTTGCTTGGAGGCCATCACGTCGCCGTAGATGTGGTCGCCGACGTAGAGCACGCGCTCGCCAGGGCAGTTCAGCAGCTTCATGAGCCCGCTGCGGTTGCCGCCCTCATAGACCCTGCCAAAGCTGGGGACGGGGCACTCGCCCAGCTTCTTGCCGTGTTGGTCGATCTCGACGAAGGGGTTCTCTTCGCGGAAGAACAGCGGTTTGCGGGTCCGGCAGACCACGAGGTCGAAGAGCTGGCGCCAGTCTTGGACACAGGAGAGGACGCCATTGAACAAGTGCTCGCAGAGGGCCTTGGTATAGAACCATTCGCTGTTAGTCAGGAGCAGGAGCTTGCGTCCCGATAGCCGCAGGCGCTCAAGCGAGAGGATCAGGTCAGGGTCCTTGGGCAGGTAGTGGCTCAGGTTGGCGAGGATCCTCTCCTTTAAGGTTCCGTCGCGGTGGATTTCGTCGATGGAGCTGCGGATGTCGAGAAAGAGCTGCTCGTAGGACTCGACCTCGAGCTTTCCGTGGCTGGCGAGTTCGACCAACTCGGCGAAGAGGTTGAGTTCGGGGAGTTCGAAGAGAGTATCCGCACGGTAGAAGCGATCGTCGTCGGGGTGGATCGGCTCGCGGCGAAAAAGCCGGTTGCGCTCCTGGGCCGGGAGCTTGCGGCGGCCGATGAAGGCACGCCCGACGTAGTGGTGGCGGTTCATCTTGACGATGGCGCCGGTCTGCTTGTCGATCAGGAGGCCACGCCGTGGGAAGTCGGGGCGAAATTCGGCATCGAGCACCAGCTCGGGGTAGCCATGCGAATTGACGAGGCGGCGCCGAGTGAGGTCGAAGGCCAGCTGCTCCATCGGTAGTCGGTCGTAGTCGGCTAGGGTCCAGTCGAGGTCGAAGCCGATGACGTCGATTGAGCCCAGGCGCAGAGCTCGGTTGACGAAGACTCGCTGTGGCAGGGGCGGCTCGGTACCGAGGGTTCGGATGCGTTCGAGCAGGCGCTGCTCGATGGCGACTTGCTGGGCGGGCAGGGGGATGGGCTTCTTGTGGGACGTACTCATGGAGGGGCTCTCGATAAAGCGTCGGTCACCAGAGACCGAAAGCTCCTCTTCGGTTCTTCCCTACCTATAACTGAGATCTATGCGTTCACCGATCGTTTACTGTGGCCCGATGTGGGGCGGGAAGACCGAGGCTTTGATCTCCCGGCTCGTGCGGGCAGAGCTTCAGAACATACCGGTCTTGGCGGTGCAGCCGAAGGCGAACCTGCGCTACCAAACCCACGACCTACGCGCCCATTCCGGGGCGAGCTTTCCGGCCCACCCCATCGAGCATGGCGAGGAGTTGAGCGAACTCGTGCGGCGGCTGGAGCCGCAGGTGGTCGGCATCGACGAGTTCTTCATGATTCCGGGCGCTGTGCAGGCGGTGCAACGGCTGATGGCCCAGAAGTGCAAGGTAGTGGTCGCGACGCTGGACATGGACGCGGAAGCTCGGGTCTGGGAGGAGGTGGCGCAGTTGCTCGGCCTGGCGGAAGAGGTGCACAAATGCCCGGCCGTCTGTGCCCGCTGCAAGAGCGACGCCTACTACAGCTTCAAGAAGGCGGGTATGCCGAAGGAGCGTGTGGTGGTGGGTGCTGGGGATATCTACGAGCCTCGCTGCTACGCATGCTTCGTGCGGGGGCAGCAGGCTAAGCAGGCTGAGGAGGGCGGAGACTCGCTCTTCCGCTGACTTGCTGCGGTTAGCCGAACTCAGCGCTTGCCGCCGCCGCCACCGGCCCCCCCGAAACGTCGAATGATGTCGCCGACTCCGGGTATCGGCACGTCGCCGGCACCAGGGAGCCCTGGGGTTCCGGGCCGCTTGCCGTCTCCGGCTGCCCGGGTGGTTTTGCCTCCGCTTCGGTCGCTTGCTGGCGTGCCAGGCCCTGCGCTGGGGGTGGTGCCGGGGGGGCCAGCAGCCGCGCCCCCGCCGGCCTGAGCTGTCTCGAGTTCGGGCTCCCGTGTCGGGATCTTGGGCAGCAAGGCGTAGCCGGGGCTTAGGGCCATCACCGTGTCGTTGTCGAGCACGATGTCGCGGTGGTAGCGCAGGACGCGGCCGCCGAGTTCGTTGACCTCTAGGCCGTCGAGGTCGCCGTGGGTCGAACCGCTACGTTCGATGGCGAACTCGATGCGGATCCGGCGGGGAAGGCGTCCGCGCTCGGCACAGTTCCATTCGTTGAGCTCTTCGGCCTCCTTGCCGATCTCCTCGAAATAGGTGATCCGAAAGCCCTCGCGGCTGAGCCTGTTGGTCAGGAGCAGGTAGCCGCCACCGGTCTTGATGTCGTCGTCTACGAGAGGATCCTCGCGGCGCCAGAGTTCATATAGCTTTCCGCCTTCTGCTGGCTTGACCAGGTAGCTGATCTCGGCGACGTAGGCGGGGCGGTAGCTGTCGTCGCTTTGCCGCACCGGATAGACGGTTTTGCCCCCGGTCAGGAAGTGCAAGCGATCGGTCTCGTCGCCGGCGATGTCGCGGTTCTCCCCGATCAGGACATTCCCGTCCTTGATGTTGAAGGTCCAGATCGCTTGCAGGTCATCCTCGATCATGTCGAGGATGCGCGGCCCGGTGGTCATCGGCTCGCCCAGGGCTTTGACCGTATCGCGGGACTCAAGGGTGACGGTGAAGACGCTCAGGACGAGGGTCATGACCATGGAGGTGATCGCGATGGCAATCAGGACCTCGATCAGGGTGAAGCCGCCGCAGCTAGTGATTTGGGTCTTGGCGTTGCTCATCGGGAGGCCTTGTTCCCCATGCTCGAAGTCGCTGTCGAGCTAGTTGCCGTGTCCTCGGGCAGCTGCCCCGAGAGCGCCAAGGTCGAGGCCCGGGTGCGAAGGATCAGCTCGGCCCAGCCGCTGGAGCTGCTAGGAGAGGGGTAGCGGATGGCCACCGCCACTTCCTCGTAATTGTCTTCGTCGAAGCTGCTCGGTTCGGTGACCTCGTTGTCTTCGACTTCGCTGTCCTTGACCTGCTGGCGTGAGACGCCGCGGGTCTTGGCGAGGGCGCTGCGCTCCCGGCTCTGGCGACGGCTATTGAGCCAGGACAAGCGATCCCTCTGCTTGTTCACGGCCTCCTCGTTTTCGCTCTGTAGCTCCAAGGCGCTCTCTTCGGCTTGGGCGATGCTGCCCTCGCCCAGGAGGATGCGGTAGCTGAAGTCTTCGAAGCCCTTGATGGCTTCCTCTTGGCCTTGGACCTCGTATACGTCGAACTGGCCTGCCCGCAGTTCGGAGAGAATCTGGCGAGCCAGCGTCGTCGCTACCCGGATGTTTCGGCCCTCCATGGCCCGGCTAATACTTGCTGAGCGTAGGCCCAGCATGGAGGTCAGGGCGATGGCTAGGATCGCAAAGGCGACGAGGATCTCCAGCAGGGTGAAGCCGCCTTGGCCGGCAAAGCTGCGCCGAGGCTCGACTCTTGGTTCCCGGAATACCGGCTCAGAAAATCCCCGCTTAGAAAATCCCCGCTTAGAAGTCCGCCGCTCAGAAGTCCTCCGCTCAGAAGTCATAGTCGTTGGCCTTCGGCAGCGGTTTTTTGCCCTTTTCGACCTGGATCTCTCCGGCGATCGCCGGAACCAGGACCGAGCGATGCAGCTCGTTCTCGCTTTCATGGCGGAAAACGATGACCTTGGCTTGGGTGCGGCCCTGAGGATCGAAGCTCAGGGTGGTGGAGCGTGTGCTGGCGATTTCGCCAAAGCCGAGATCCACGTATTCGAAGCGCACCATTTTCGGCAGGTAGACCCAGTCCAGATCTTCGGTCTCGGGGAGGTCCTTGTATTCGCTCCTCCGATCCTCGTCCTGCACTTGGTACTCGGCCGGGATTTTCATCCGGTAGCGGTGACGGGTGAGATCGATTTCCATCCCGAAAGGGCGCGCTCGCAGCCGCGATTCCGAGCGCAGGAAGTTGAGCTTTACGGCGAGCGCCTGGGCCTCCTTGTCGATCTCCTCAAAGGGCACGCTCGCGCCGAGCTGGGGGATGATGATGCGACCCATGATCCCCAAAAGAGCGATGACGACGAGCAACTCGATCAGGGTGAAACCCTGCTGTCGTTTCCCTGCTCGTCTCTGCGGCATCAGCGCTCTTTGCTGCGGCACTATTGGTCTCCAGCGTCCGGAAGCTTGTACTTGCGGAAGTTGTCGCTGGTGATGTCGTCTTCGGTGTCGAACTCGCCGTCGGGGCCGGCGCTGACAATCAGCACTTGCTTGGTCTTTTCAGGGTGTTCACGGAGTTCGTAAACATTTCCCCAAGCGTCGGTGGGGTCCTCTTCGAGATCGAGGAGGGCCGGTTTCCCGTCGACACTTTGGTAGAGCTCCTCCCAGTTCTCGGGGATGCGCCGGTGCTTCAGGATGAAGATCTTGCAGGTCTCCTTGAAGCTGGCTACCTGGTTCTTGGTAGTCTCCACTTCCGCCTCGTCGACGTTCCGCAGCACGTTCGGGGCAACGAATACGGCGAGGAGGCTCAGGATCACGATGACGACGAGCAGCTCGATGAGGGTAAAGCCTCGCTGCTGGCTCAGTGTCGGGCGAAGGCGCTTCTTGGGCTGTGGCATCTCGTAGTCTCTCGGCTTGATGAGCTGCCCGATGATTGGCTGCTCGAATACTGTCTGCTCGAATACTGTCTGCTCGAATACTGTCTGTTCGAATAGGTCGTGTCGAATCCTAGTGTTCTCGACCTGTCCTGGCCAAGGGCTGGAGCCAGTCGGTCATCGTGGCCAGAACTCTAGCAGGCAGTGCCCTCTTGGACGTGCCAGAGGCGGGGTCTCTTCCAGCTTTCTCAGCTCGCTCCCCCTCGTCGCTCAGTCAGCGGACCTTCTGCAGCTGCATCAGCGGCATGATGACCGAGAGGATGACGAAGGCCACGATACCGGCCAGGACGACGATGATCAGCGGCTCGAGCGCCGCAGTCATCTTCTGGGTCGCGACATCGACCTCTTCGTCATAGGTCATGGCGATCTGGTCCAGGACCTCCTCGAGGTTTCCCGCCTGCTCACCGACCGCGATCATGTAGCCGACGACGGGGGGGAAAACCTTGGAGCGGCGAATCGGCGTGGCGATGTCGGCACCCTCGAGGATGTGCTTGTGCACGACGTCGAGGGCGTTCATCAGCACCCGGTTGTTGAGGGTGTCGCGGGTGACTTCGATGGCCTGGAGGGCCGGCACGCCCGAGCGCAGCAGGGTCGAGAAGGTCGCCGCAAAACGAGCCACGGCTTGTTTGACCAAGAGGTCGCCGAAGATGGGCAGCTTGAGCTTGAGCCCATGCCATATGAGCTGCCCCCTGCCCCGGCTGACCAGCTGGTTGAAGAAGATCAGCGCGCCGATGATGCCGAGGGCGAGCCAGAACCAGTAGTTCTGCATGAAGTCGCTCAGGCCCATCAATAAGCGGGTCGCGAAGGGGAGATCTTGGCCGCGGCTCTCCAGCATGCGGGTGATCTCGGGAACGACGAAGGTGATGAGCACCGCGACGACGAGGACGCCGACGACCATCATGATGATCGGGTAGATCATCGCGGAGCCGACCTTGTTGCGCATCCGCGCTTGTTTCTGCAAGAACTCGGAGAGCTTGAGCAGGACCGCGTCCAGGGCGCCCGAGGCCTCACCGGCCCGGACCATGGCGCAGAACAGCGGGGTGAAATAGGCCGGGTGCTGGGCCAGGGCGTCGCCGAAGCCGAAGCCGGTCGTGACCTTTTCGCGGATGTCGCGGAAGACGCTCTCGATGCGGCGGTCGGGGGCTTGCTCGATCACCGCTCGCAGCGATTCGGCCAGCGGGATGCCCGACATCAGCAGAGAGGCCATCTGGCGGGTGACCGCAGCGACCTGTTCGTTGCGTTTTTTGTCGGGGCCACTGACCCCTTGCAGCTCGCGGACCTTCTTCAGCCAGTTTGGTTGGCCGCTCTTGCCGCCCTTGGAGAGCTTGATGTCGGTGACGAGGAGCTTGTCCTTGCGGAGGGCGGAGCGCGCCTCTTTGGGGCTGTCCGCATCGATGATGCCGCTCTTGGACTTTCGGTCCGGCGTCATCGCCTTGTATTGGTAGATCGGCATCGATGCTGTCGGGGTTGCGTGGTGGGGGCGGAGGCCGTTTAGACGATATCGAGCTGGGTGACCCGGAGGACTTCCTTATGTGTGGTCAGTCCGCTGAGGAGCTTGTCCATGCCGTCCATGCGCAGGGTCTTGAGGCCTGAGTCGATGGCGGCCCGCTTGATGTCGGTGGCGCTGGCACGGTCGACGATTTGCTTCTGGGTCTCGCTGCCGATGGGCATGACCTCGTAGATCGCGGTCCGGCCTTGGAAGCCCGAGTGGAAGCAGTCGTCGCAGCCCTTTCCTGACCAGATCTTGCCTTCGGGGAAGTGGTCGGGCGTGAGCTGGAGGTCCTGGAGCCAGCGTACGTCCTCTGGGCTTGGCGTCAGGAGCTCCTTGCAGTTGGGGCAGATCGTGCGCACCAGGCGCTGGGCGATGACCAGGAGCAGCGAGCTGGAGACCAGGTAGGGTTCGACACCGATGTCGAGCAAGCGGGTGACGGTGGCGGCCGAGTCGTTGGTGTGCACGGTCGAGAACACCAGGTGGCCGGTCAGGGCCGCGCGAATCGCGATCTCGGCGGTCTCGGTATCGCGGACCTCGCCGACCATCATCACGTCGGGGTCTTGGCGCAGGAAGCTGCGCAGACCAGCAGCGAAGGTCAGGCCCTTCTTGGTGTTGACCTGGACCTGGCTGATGCCGTCGAGGTTGTATTCGATCGGGTCTTCGATGGTCAGGACGTTCTTCTCGACGCCATTGATGTGCGAGAGTGCCGCGTAGAGCGTCGTCGTTTTGCCCGAGCCGGTTGGACCGCAGACGAAGATCATCCCGTGCGAGTAGTTCAGGTAATGCGAGATCGTGCTGAAGTTCTCTTCGGAGAGGCCGATCTCGTTGAGCCGGTAGACCTTGGCGGTTTTGTCGAGGATACGGAAGACGATGCGCTCGCCGCTGTTGACCGGAATGGTCGAGATTCGGACGTCGATGTCGCCGTCGCCGATGCGGATGCTGGCGCGGCCGTCCTGTGGCAGGCGGCGCTCGGCGATGTCCATCTTGCCCATGACCTTGACGCGCGAGGTGATGGCCTCCTGGGCGCGTTTGGGGATGGCCTCCATGTCATAGAGGATGCCGTCGATGCGCATGCGCACTTGGACGCGGTCGGCGAAGGGCTGCAGGTGGATGTCCGAGGCACGCAGCTTGAGCGCCTGGAACAGCAGCATGTTGACCAGGCGGATGATCGGCGCCTTGTTGGCGACGTCGAGGAGGTCTTCGGATTCCTCGATTTGGGCCGCCACGCCCATGATGTCCTCTTCCTCGATGTCGTCGAGCGCGTCGTCGACCCCGTCGGCCTTGTGGCGGTAGGCGCGGTTGATGAGGTTGTTGATCTCCTGGCGTGGGGCCAGGATGGGCTCGGTCTCCATGCCCAGCAGGGCAGCGAGGTCGTCGAGTGGCTGGACGTCGAGTGGGGCGCAGGTAGCCACCTCGGCGATGCCGTTCTTCATGCCGATCGCAATGAGGGTGTGCGAGCGCGCGAACTGCACCGGCACTTCGTTGACGAAGGCGGTGGGGACATTGATTCCCTGTAGCAGCTTGATGCGCCGCAGTCCGAGATACTCCTCCAGGAAGGCGAGAGTTTTCTCTTCGGAGAGTATGTTGCGGGCGGGCAGGACGCGATCGAGGGTGAGCCCGGTCTCCCGTTCGGCCTTGAGAGCTTCCTCAATCCGGTCCGGCGCCAGGCCGGCCTTCTCGAGCATCACCAGCTTCAGGCGATCGTGCACCCGCGAAGAGACAGCCGTGTCGCTCACTTCTGCTCCTGTTTTGGAGAGGCTGTCGGGTCGCCAGGTACTGCGCCGGCCTTGGGCGCAGTGCTGCTTCTGGGGGCTCTGTCGCTTCCGGAGCTAGAGCTCTTGCTGGCGCCTGCTTCCATGCTGCCTTGCCCGTAGCTGGGAATGTCGAAGCCACCGAGTCGCTCGATGTCGTCGAGGATGGCCTCGCTGTCTTCGAGGGAGTAGCTGCTCTTGCCCTGCCACTTGCGGTCGATGATCTTGAGCCGTTCATCGCCGATGTAGCGGCTGGCGTCCAGCTTGCGCTGCAGCGTCAACTCGGCCAGGTCGGCGAAGTCCGGGTCGTCCAGGATGTAGGGAGTTAGGAAGAAGTAGAGGTTGGTTTTGCGCTGGGTTTTCTCGGTGTTCCGGAACAGCACGCCGAGCAGTGGGATGTCCTTGAGCAGCGGGATGCCGTCCGAGGTCTCGCTGGATTGGTCCTCGATTACGCCGCCGAGCACCATGGTGTGGCCACTGGGCATGGTCACCGAGGTCACCACCTTGCGCACGGTTTTCGGCGGTGGGACGCTTGAGTTGCTGTTGAAGGTGCCAGTGAACTTGGAGACTTCGAGCTCAATGTTGAGCTTGAGGTAGTTGCCCTCCGAGATGCTTGGGCTGATCTTGAGGTCGATGCCCGCCTCTTGGAAGCCAGAGAAGTCGGTCTGCGTGGTGACGTTGCCGGCCTGGCTGCGGGTGGTTGGGAAGGCGTCTTTGCTCGACACCACCGCGTCTCCGTTGTTGTTGACGAGGATGGAGGGCACCGACAGGACGTTGGCGGTTTGGTCGCCCTTCAGCGCATTCAGCACCACCGGGATGGCAAAGTCGCTGCTTGAGATGATGCCGCCGATGAGGCCGGAGGGAGGATTCTCGAAATCCGGCAGGCGGGTGTCGGGAAGGCCGTTGCTGTCGGTGTCCTGGAAGGTCGTTTTCCCGAAGTTGGTGAAGGCGAAGGGGCGGGTGAAGTCCTTGCCGCCGAGATCGAGGAGGCCCAGCTCGACGCCGAGTTTCTCGACATCCTGCGTCGCCAGCTCGATCAGCGCTGCCTCGATGAGCACCTGTGGCTGCCTCACGTCGACCTTGTCGATCAGCTCGGCGATGCGTTGGTATTCGGTCTTGGAGGCTGAGATCAGCAGGCGATTGCTCTTTTCATCGGCGATGACGATCGGATTGGGTTCGCGCTTGCCGCCACTGTTACCGCCAGCGGCACCGGCTTGAGCGCTGCCAGCCCGCTGCTGGGCGTTTTTGGAGGCGTCGAGGAAGTTGTGCACGACCTCGCGGGTCTCCTTCGCCAGCGTGTGCTTGAGCGGGTAGACGTGGTAGTTGCCCTCGATCGTATTCGTCTTGGTGTCGAGCTTGGCGACCATCGTCTCGATCTCGCGAATGCGCGTCTCGTGGGCGTAGACGATGAGGGCGTTGTCGTTCTCATACTGGCGAACGACGACCGGCACCAGGTCTTCGGGCTTCTGGATGTTCTGCCCAGCAGCCTGGGCCTGCGGCGTCTTGGCCCGTTCGTTCATCAGCTCGGTGATGATGGGCTCGATCTCGGAGACCGAGGAGTAGTGCAGGGGGATGAGCCGGAAGCTGGCCTTGGCATTCGGCTCCTCGATGTCGACCAGCTTGAGCAGTTGGACCTGGGTGTAGACCGAAGGGCCGAAGCCCATGAGCATGAGCTTCTTGGAGTTGCCGACGGCGACCATCTGCTCCATGGATCCGCCACTAGCAAAGACGGTGCGCAGGGTATTGGCGGCCATCTGGGCATTGATGTGCTGCATCGGGACCGAAGTCACGATGAAGGTGCCGGTCTGGTCGCGGTACTGGTCGATCTCGTCGACCGGCACAAAGCGGACGCCCTTCTTGATCTCGGGCTGCTTGGCACCCTGCTGGAAGATGATGTGGATGAACTGCTGCGATCCAGTTCCGCGCGGCACGCAGGCCCAGCCCTTGATGTAGAGCATGGTCTGGAAGAAGTCGTAGAAGCTCTCCACCGGGATCTCGAGGCGGCCCATCAGGTGGATGCGGGAGGCCGGCTGGTCGGCGCCTCCGGCCGGGTCGTTTTCCCAGTCGACGACGAAGGTCTTTTTGGTGACCCCCTGCGCGAACTTGATGAACTCCTTGAGGGGCACCCCTTGGTTTTCGTCGACGGAGAAAATCACCTTCCCGTCACGAATGCCAATGCGAGGCTCCTGGCCCTTGTCCTGAGCTTCCGGACTCGAGGCGCTGCCACCCTGTGCGGGGACGGGAGCCGGGGCCTGTGCCGGGGATGGGGCCTGGGTCAAGAGCGTCAGCACGAGGAAAGACACCCATGTCAGGGCTCGTCCCATGCTGGCTCCGGCCTGCAGTTTGCTGTCGTCCACGCTCATTCGACTCCCTGATGTCTTGGGCAGCTGGCTCGGTCGCTCGGAGGGGAGCGGGCCCGTTTCGGCCGCCTTGGAGGCATAAGCGGCCCTTTTTATTCCCGCCGCAAGGTGAATTCCACGAACGGAGCTTTCACTCTTCTCGGCATTTGTGTCGATCTGATTGACTAGCAGAATGCGTCTGTGCCTCGAGGATCTTGGATCCTGGAAGGCGCCGCTCCTGCCTCGCTAAGCTCCTTGCCAAGGCGAGAACCTGTTGTTTGTGGAGAAGCTCTCGATGTCGCGTAGTTTTGTTCCTTCCCTAAGGCGCTTGAGTTCCCTGCTGATTGGCCTCTCGGCCATGCTGCTACTTAGCTCTCCGGCTGCGGCGATGGCGCCGCTCGCCTCAATGGCGGGGGGAGAGCATTGGGATCCACCGATCTATGCGGCCATCCCCTTTGTGCTGATGCTCCTCTGCATCGCCGTGATTCCGCTGGTCAATCATCACTGGTGGGAAAACGACAAACACCGGCTGATCATCAGCCTACTCCTGGGTGTGCCGACCCTGGTCTTTGTGTATTTCGACTCACACGGATGGGGGCACATGCTGCATGAAGGGCAGGAATATGTGTCCTTCATCAGCCTTTTGGGCTCGCTGTTCCTGATCTCGGGCGGGATCGTGATCACGGGCAACCTCAAAGGCACCCCACTGGTCAACACCTCCTTCCTGGCTGTCGGCGGCCTCTTGGCGAGCTTCATCGGGACCACCGGCGCGGCGATGGTCTTGATCCGGGCGGTGCTCCGGACCAACAGCGAACGCCACCACAAGCTGCACACGGCGATCTTCTTCATCTTCATCGTCTGCAACTGCGGTGGCTGTTTGACGCCGCTGGGCGACCCGCCGCTCTTCCTCGGGTACCTGCGCGGCGTCCCCTTCACCTGGACCTTTGGGCTGTGGCCGGGCTGGCTGCTGGTCTGTGGCGCTTTGCTGCTCGTCTACTTCGTCATCGACTCGATCCAGTACAAGCGCGAGACCCCGCAGGATCTCAAGCTCGACGCCGAGCACGATCGCCCGATCGTCGTCCGTGGTGCCCACAACTTCCTCTTCCTCGGCGGCGTGGTGTTCTCGGTTGCGGCCTCGGACCTCTTCTCCTTCCCGTCGCGGGAGGGCTTCATGTTGCTGATGGGGCTGCTGGCCTGGTTCACGACCCGCAAGCAGAACCGCATCGACAACGGCTTCAATTTCGGGCCGATCATCGAGGTTGCCGTCGTGTTCTTGGGCATCTTCAGCACGATGATTCCCGCGCTTGCCCTGCTGAACCAGCATGGTGCCGAGTTCGGTCTGACCATGCCCATGGAGTTCTTCTGGGTTACGGGCGGGCTCTCGAGCTTCCTCGATAATGCTCCTACCTACGTGGCCTTTATCGAGATGGCTGATGGGATCTCGCAGTGGCCTGAGCACCTGACCCACCACGCGCTGGCCTTTGGGCCCGGGCACACTGCCCTGGAGGGTGAGTTCGCCGAACTCGTGGCCAAGTATCCGGGGGCGAACCAATACGTGGTCCCCACCGAGATCATGCGGGCGATCAGCTACGGCGCCGTCTTCCTGGGGGCCATGACCTATATCGGCAACGGACCCAACTTCATGGTCCGGGCGATTGTTGAGGAGAGCGGTATTAAGATGCCCTCCTTCATGGGCTATATGGGCTGGAGCCTCCTCTTCCTGACTCCGGTCTTCTTTTTGGTCAGCCTCTTCTTGCTTACCTGAGTTGCTTACCTGAGGGTCTAGCAGGCGTTTTCAACGCCCTGCTTGGGAACGGGGACCCTCCCTGACTGCTTGCAGCCGCTGCAAGGATGCGGCAAAGTGTTTCGCTCGTTTTTATCGGGGGCCTTCCCGGGCCCAGCCTAGTCGTCACCACGCGTCATGAAGCTCAGCGAACTCCTCAAGCCGGAAGCCGTGCTCCTCGATCTTGAGGCGGCTGACAAGTGGCAGGCGCTTGAGCAGATCTGCGCGCATCTCCGCGGCGCTGGGCTGCTGCCCGAGAGCCAGGAGTCTTCGATCCTCGCGCTGCTTTCGGAGCGTGAGCAATCGATGTCCACCTACCTTGAGCACGGAGTTGCGGTGCCACACGCATCTGCGATCGAGCTCGGGCAGGAGGTTGTCGGGCTTGCGCTCAGCCGGCGCGGGGTTCCCTTCGACTCGGTGTCGGGCGAACCGGCGCAGATTATCGTCACACTGATCACGCCACGGTCGCGCAAGCTGCTGCACATCCGGACACTCGCCGAGGTCGCCCGTTTGCTGAGCCACGGCAGCGTGCGCAAGTCGCTTCTCGAGAGCGATAGTCCCGAGAAAGTCTTGGCGGCGATTCGCCGTGGCGAGCTGAGCGGATTGGACGTCGCCTGAGTTCCGAGTCTCCCCTCGTCCCCTCTCCGTTCCCCTTCTGCCTGCATGGAGGCGCCATGAAGCTCTCCGAGTTTGCCCAGCTCGTTGATGGCCAGCTCGCGTATGGCGAGGACTTCGAAGTCGAGGGTTTTGCTCCGATCCACGCCGTTGGCGAAGGCCTAGAGCGACATCTCGGCTTTCTGCTGCCGCAGCGCCAGCCAAATGAGCTCTTGGCCAGCGATGTTGGAGCCGTGCTGGTCACTGCGCTGCCGCCGCGTCTTGAGGATGAGCCCGCACTGAAGGCGAAGAGCTTCCTCGTCGTGCCCAACCCGGAGTTGGCCTTTGCGAGGATCCTCGCTCACGTGCATCCGCGCCCGGTCGCGACCGAGCAGCAAGTGCATCCGACCGCGGTGGTGGCCGAAGGAGTGGAGTTCGAAGGGCCGGTTCGGGTCGAGGCCCGGGCGGTCATCGAAGCCGGGGTCCGCATCGGTGCTGGCAGCGTGATCGGAGCCGGGGTCTTCGTCGGACGCGACGCCAAGCTCGGCAAGGACTGCCTCCTGCACCCGAATGCGACGATCATGCACGGCTCGGTGCTGGGCCATCGTGTCGTCGTGCATAGCTGCGCGGTGATCGGTGGGGATGGCTTTGGCTTTGCCCTCGATGCGCAGCAGCGCTGGGTCAAGCTCGAGCAGATTGGCCGCTGCATTCTCGAGGACGATGTCGAGATCGGGTCCAATACCAGCGTCCACCGGGGCGCGATCTACGACACCATCGTTCGGCGGGGCACCAAGATCGATAGCCAGGCGCATATCGGTCACAACTGCGATATCGGTGAGGACTGTGTCCTGGCCGGCGGCAGCTCGATTGCGGGCTCGACCAAGATTGGCCATCGCTGCCGACTCGGTGGGCTCACCGGAGTCTCGGGTCATATCGAGATTACCCATGACGTGGTCCTGGCGGCTCGCGCCGGGGTGATGCAGGGCATCGCCAAGCCAGGGGTCTATGCCGGGCAGCCGGCCTTGCCGATTCGGGAGCGGCGGCGGCTCTTCGTCGAGGAGCGGCGCCTCTTGGACTATCGGCGGCGCATCCGGGAGCTGGAGCAGCGGCTCAACGAGTGGGAGTGCAGCAGCGATTGAGCACGCTGCGCAGGCGCAGCAGCATGAATAGGGCGGTGGCGAAGATGGCCGCTGCCAGCCCGATCCAGAGGCCAGGGGGGCCGAGGGCGAAGGGCTCGCGGAAGGCCAGCCACCAGCCGAAGGGCACGCCCAGGGCCCAGAATCCGAGCAGGTGGAGGAGCATGGCAACTCTGAGATCGCCGGCTCCGCGCAGGGCTCCGGTCGCAACCACTTGGAGGCCGTCGACGATTTGGAAGGCGGCGGCGATGGGCAGCAGCTGCACGGCGATGGCGACGATGGCCTGATCGGGGGTCATGTACCAGGCCAGGTTTTCTGGGATGAGCCAGAAGAGGATGGCGGCGACGGACATCACCGCCATACCGAGGGCGCAGGCGAGCCAGGCGGCCCGCCGCATTTGGTCGAAGCGGCCGGCGCCGAGTTCGTATCCGACGCGAACGGCCGCCGCCTGTGAGATGCCTAAGGGCAGCATGAAGGACAGGGCGGCGTACTGCAGGGTGACCATGTGGGCGCTGAGGACGTTCTTGCCGAACCAGCCCATCATCAGGGCGATGGCGTGGAAGGCGCCACCTTCCAGCAACATCTGCAGGCCGATGGGCAGGCCCTGCCAGAACAGCGCGAGAGCGGAGCGCAGGGACAGAGCGTCGCGGCGCAGGGGCCAGAGCGGCACGCCCAGCTGATGCCGGGCGAAGTAGGCCAGCAGCAGGAACAGGGCCACCCGCACGATGCTGGTGGCGATGCCCGAGCCCAGGGCGCCGAGGGCGGGGGCACCGAGGTGGCCCTGCACCAGGATGAGGTTGAGCCCCAGGTTGAGCAGGTTGGCGATTAGGATGACGACGATGAGCGGTCGCAGGCGGTGCTGAGCCTGCAGGGGCTGACGCAGGACGATGAAGCCGAGGAAGAAGGGCACCCCTGGGAGGATGCTCCAGGCGTAGTCGACGGCGATGGGGATGAGCTCTTCGGGCTGGGCGAAGAACTGCATCAGCGGCCTGGCGAAGAGCACCGCCAGCAGGGCTGGCAGGCTGACCAGTAGGGTCAGCGGCACGCTGCGGTGCACGGCGCGTTCGACGGCGTCTTGGTCCCTGGCGCCGAGCGCCTGGCTGACCAGTGGGTCGAGCACCATCAGGATGCCCATGCCGAACATCAGCGGCAGGAAGGTGAAGCTGTGTCCGAGGGAGACGGCGCCGACGGCGAGTCGCCGTGCCGCCTCGTCTTCGAGTCGGCCGCAGACCAGCATGTCGACGACTCCCATCATCAACATGCCGACCTGGATGAAGGCGATGGGCAGGGCCAGGCGCAGCTGCAGACGCAGCTCCTGACCCAGGTTGCTGGCGCTCAGGCTCACGAGCGCCGAGCCCCGACCTGGAAGTGGCTGGCGAGCCCGAACCAATGGGGAAGTCCGTGCACCTTCTCCTCGGCTTCCAGCAGGCGTCGCCGTTGTTTTGGGTCTTCGAGCCAGCCCTCGTTTTGGCGCTGGACCAGGCAGGTTTTGGCGATGCGCGAGAGGGGTTCGAAACCGGCTTTGACCAGGAGCTTCTCCAACTCTTCGGGGTCGAACATCTTCATGCCGAAGCTCTCGTCGCTGCGCTGCGCCTGCCACTTGCTGCGCCCGCTGCGCAAGAGTTCCAGCATCTCGTCCGGGCGCTTGCGCTCGGAGAGGGATCGGACGCCGGCCACTCGGCTGTCTACCGAGAGCACCAGCCCGCCCCCGGGCTTGAGGATGCGGCGGCATTCGCGCAGTCCCTGCTTGGGGTCCTTGCAGAAGGAGAGCGGGTCGCCTTGGCCGGTGGCGAAGTGAATCAGCTCGTCCTCGATTTCGCTCATGTCCTCGAGCCCGGCCTGGACGAAGCGCAACTGCCGGCCGCGGCTGCCTTCTGCTTCGACCTTGGCTCGGGCCTTTTCCAGCATTGCGCCGCTGGGGTCCAAGAAGATGACGTCGAAGCCCGCCTTGAGCAGCTTGCGCCCGAAGTAGCCGGTTCCGCAGCCGAGATCGGCGGCCCAGGCCGGCCGCTTCTCTGGGAGGAAGCGGGCGAGGTGCCGCCAGGAGAGGTCGCGGTAGAAGCGCCAGTACGGGCGGTCGTACATTGCGTCATAGCGCCCGGCGACGCGGTCGTGATAACGGCGATTCTTGCGTTCAACCATGCTTGTGTGGGTTGTAGCGGCGCCGGGCCACCGCGTCACCCGCGCGCAAGAAAGCCCGGCCGCTGGCGTCGAAGCTCCGGCACTGCGCTGGAGCCCCGAGCATGGGCACGGTAGCGTGCCCCCTCGCGCCCGCTTTCGCTCGGAGCCAATGCCTCGATGAAGCCAGACTTGCCGACCGACCGCTCAGCCTCGACCCCGAACCGCCTGCTCCGTAGCCTGCCGCTGCTCTTGGCTAGCCTCGCGGCCTGTAGTGCCCCGCCCAGCGGTGGCCATGTCCAAGATGCGCTCTTCGAGCTGGATGGGGCCAACTATGCTCGGGCCTACTTCGAGGTGCAGCGTGCCCTGGCCCTAGATCCGGATTCACCGGATCTACAGAAGCTCGGGAAGCACACCCGCATCTTGGCCCTGCTCGATCAGGCCCGGAGCCTGGTCTTTGAGGACAAAGAGGAGCGGGCCTTGGCGGTGTTGGCGCAGGTTCGAGTCCTCGATCCGGAGAATCCCAGCGCCACTCGCTGGGTAGCGAAGGCGCGCACGCAGCTGGGCAAAAAGAAAGTCGTCGAAGGCGAGGAGGCCCTGGGCTCGGGCAAGCTCGACGAGGCCTTGGTGCGCTTCCGCGAGGCGCTGGAGCTGGTCCCGGGCAACCAGGCGGCGATCAGAGGCTATCGCGATGTGGGGCGGGTCTTCGGTGAGCGGCGGGAGCGGGCCGAGTTGCGCTACCGGATGGCGCTGCGGGCAAAGCTCGACGGCAACTGGCAGCGGGCCTTGCACCATGCGGCGATTGCGATGGCCGAAGATCCCACCCGCGAGGATGCTCGCGCGTTGGTCGCCAGCGGCGAGCGTCAGCGTGCCGATGCGGCGCGCCTTGCGGCCGGATATTTCGAAGAGCACCAGGACTTCGCGGCGGCCGCGCGTGGCTATATGGAGGCGCTTGAGCTTGGGCGCCCTCTGGCGAGGCCTTGGGTTGCGGAGCTAGAGACTCGCTTGCAGCACATGCGTCGCGAAGCCGAAGCGGAGCAGCTGCTCGAGCGCTTCGATGTCGAGCTTGCGGCTGGGCGCTTCCGCGAGGCCGCCAAGGCCCTAGCCGAGGCCGAAAAACTGTCGCTCTTGCAGAAGCCGCGCATCAACGACGCCCGGCTCGGTTTGATTGCGGGGCAGCGGCTGCAGCGTGTCGAGGATGCGCGTTTGCTCGAAGTGGATCATCGCTTTGAGGATGCTCTCGAGATCTACCGCGAGCTACTGAAAGAACGCAGCGATGAGCGGATCGCCATCCGGATCGCCCGCATCGAGGATTTGCTGGAGACCTGCGCCGAGCTCGTGGCTCAGGCCGAGAAACAGGTCAAGGCCGGCGAAGAGCAGCGGGGAATCGAAACGCTCAAACAGGCCTTGGCGCTGTATCGGCGCTATGAGCCCGCAAAGAGCATGCTCGTAGAGCTCCAATCTCCCGGCCGCTGATCCAGGCGCGAGCTTGCTCCATGTTCGATCCCGTTCGCCTGCGCGTCTTTCATGAACTCTTTGCCGCGCTCTGTGAGGAGTGCGGGGAGTTGCTGAGGAGCACCGCGCCCTCGGTCAACATCCGCGAGCGGCTGGATTATTCCTGCGCTCTCTTTGACCCCGACGCCAAGTTGATTGCGCAGGCGGCGCACATCCCGGTGCACCTGGGCTCGGCCGAGCTCTCGGTCCGCGCGGCCCAGGAGAGCTGCTCCGATTGGCAGGCGGGCGACGCTGTCTTGCTCAACGATCCCTATGCCGGCGGCACGCATCTGCCGGATCTGACCCTGGTGTCTCCGGTCTTTGCGCCGGGAGCCGAACGCCCGCACTTCGTGGTCAATCGGGCGCATCATTCGGACATCGGCGGTTCGGAGCCCGGTTCCATGGCTCCGGCGCGGGATGTCCTGGGGGAGGGGCTGCGCATCCCGCCGATTCGATTGCTGCGCGCTGGCAACTTGGATGAGGGGCTCCTCTCCTTGCTGCTGGCCAATACGCGTTCGCCGGCGGAGCGGCGCGGCGATCTGATGGCCCAGATCGAGAGCAATACCTATGGCGCTCGCCGCCTCGAAGAGCTTTGGCAGCGATACGGTGCCAAGCAGATTCGGCAGGCGGCTGAGGCGCTGGCGGAATACAGCGGGCGCATCCTTCGCAAGCGTCTGCGCTCTCTGAAGACCGGCCGTTTTGCCGCCGAGGCTGCCCTCGAAGGAGATGGGGTGCAGGCCGAAGATCTGCTGCTGCGCCTGGAGCTCCAGGTTCGCCGCGATGGCAAGCTCTGCTTCGACTTCAGCGGCAGCGATGACCAGGGGCCTGGGAGCCTCAATGCCAACCCGGCCATCGTTCGTGCTGCGGTGCTGTACTGCCTGCGCTGCTTGGTCAGCGATGATGTGCCGACCAATGCCGGTTTGGCCGAGGGACTGGAGCTGCGTTTGCGCCCTGGCAGCCTCCTCGATCCACGTTTCCCAGCGGCGGTTGCCGGCGGCAACGTGGAGACCTCGCAGCGTCTCGTTGATCTCTGTTTCCGCGCCTTGGGGGCAGCGGGTGCCGAGGTGCCGGCCGAGAGCGCTGGCACCATGAACAACCTGAGCTTCGGTGGCAGCTTCCCGCCGGGGCATCCGGCGGCGGGAACGAGCTTCGCCTTCTACGAGACGATAGGCGGTGGAGCTGGGGCCTCTGCGGGCTGCGATGGGGCCTCGGGCATCCAGACCCATATGACCAATACCCGCAACACCAGCGTCGAGGAACTCGAGCATCTGTTCCCGGTGACGGTTACTCGCTACAGCTTGCGTAGGCGCAGTGGCGGGCGCGGGGCGCAGAGCGGCGGCGACGGCATCGTCAAGGAGCTGCGGGCGGAGTTGCCGCTTCGCATCAGCCTGCTCTGCGAGCGTCGCCGTTATCCGCCACGCGGTGCCAAGGGCGGCGCCGACGGCAAGTGCGGGCGGCAGCATGTGCTGCGTTTGGGCCGCTTCCGGGCGGCACCCGCGAAGGGCAGCCTGCAGCTGGCCGAAGGCGAGCGCCTGCGCATCGAGACTCCGAGCGGTGGAGGCTACGGAGCGCGTTGAAGGAGCCTGTTTGGTAGGAGCCTGGGGGACGAGCCTAGCTCAGCTGCGACTCCGTTAACTGCGACCCGGTTATCTGTTATCTGCGATACGGCGGGCGGTCCTTTTTCGGGTTGCCGCCGCTCTGCAGGCCGGGCTCTTCGACGATCTCGATATAGCTGCCGTCGACCCGCTCGTGGACTCGGACGACCTTGTAGATCTTGGCGTCCTCGGCCCCGACAGGATGTTCGAAGCGTTGATCGAAGACTAGGCGCTCCCAGGGGAGATCCCATTCCTGGAATTCTCCGGCGCTGTCGTGTGGCTTCTCGAGAACGTAGACGTGGAACTTGGGCATGACGCTGCTGACCTCGGCCGGGGAGTCTCGGTGTTCCTGGTGGTCTAGTCAATGTTTGCGAGTAGGCGGCGGATGTTCCGGCTGAGCACGGGCGAGGCCTGCTGCCAATGACAGCAGGGGGAACGCAGCTGGGCAATGTGCCGCCTCGTTCGTTCGCACCAGCCCAAGCGGCGACTTAGCAGGCTGAGATTGAGGAGGAGCAGGGGGTCGCGGCTGCGGCGTTCCATGCGCTGCAACGCCCGGTAGGCCGCTCCTGGACGCCCGATCGCCACCAGGCAGCGGGCGAGGGCCAAGGCGAAGCGCAGCTCCCGTGAGCGGCGCTGCCCGGCGTCTTGGCCGCTGCGCATGGGGGCGGGGATGCGCATCAGGCTGCGTACGGCGGCGCTCGCTAGCCCGCGTTCGAGCAGGAGGTAGCAGCGGCTGATCGCCAGACGGAAGCTGTCGGCACCGAGCTTTGCTGCGCAGTCGTAAAGCTCGTCGAGAAAGTCAGCGTCCAGGTGCTGGGCCTTTTGCGCTGCCAGGGCACGGAGTCGGCGGCGTAGGCGCACCACTGGGCCATCGCGGGGTTCCGGCTCAGGGGAGGCGCCGATGCGCGCTAGGATCCGCTCTAGACGTCTGAGAGGATCCTCTTGGTCAGGGACGCCGGGCAGGAGGTTGGTGGAGTCGCGCTCACAGAGGAGTTCCAGGGTGTGCAGGGCGGCATCGCGTAGCCGGTTGCGCCAGAACTGGGCGTAGCGGGGTCCTCGCCCCAAGCGTGCGGCCTCTTCTCGCAGGCTGTGCCCCAGTTTCCAGCGCTCTGCGCCGAGAGCCGAGCTGAGGCGCCCGAGGTGAAGCGTGCCATTGCGCTTGCGCAGCTCTGGGTCTTCGAGCAGCTCGCTCGGGACCGCGCTCAGCTTGGGGGGGAGAGTCTCGGCTTCGCTGAGAGTCTGGCGCCTAGCGAGTAGGCCTTCGAGAGAGAGCGGCAGCCGCGAGCCGAGCTGCTTGCTCTCCAGACGCGTTCGGCGCCGGAGCCGGAGTTGGGCTCGTTGGACGCGGCGCAGGCCAGCGCCTGGCCGCGCCTCTGGCTCGCGGCCTTCGGCCAGCAGCTCGCCGACACATTCGTGCAGGATTTCGCAGCGATGCTCAGGGTGGTCCTCCTCGGTGGCGAGTAGATGCCGACGCCGCAGTTGGATCAGAGCCGGGGCGAACTCTTGAGCCAGGCGTTCAAGGGCGCGGCGTACCGGACTGCCCTCGGCATAGCTCGCTAGCGTCGTTTCGATGATCTCCCGCTCCGGCCCCCTCATGAGGACCGTGTATACGCTTATGCGTAACTAGGTGCAAGCGCCTTCCCTTAGCTCTTGGTAGCTCTTGGTGAGACTGCCAGGCGGAGCTGCTAGACTGCCGCGCTTTTCTGCACCGGGATACCCTGGTGCGGAGGCCTGCTGCTTCGCAGCGATACGCCAATAGAACGTAGTCCACATGGCAGCGATCTGCATTTTGGGCGCCCAGTGGGGAGACGAGGGCAAAGGCAAAGTCATCGACCGGATGGCAGCTGACGCCGATCTCGTGGTCCGCTTTTCGGGTGGTAACAACGCCGGACACACTGTCGTCTTCGGCGACAAGAAATACGCCGTCCATCTTTTGCCATCGGGCATACTCCGGCCCCAGACCACCAATCTGATTGGCGGTGGGGTCGTCGTTGACCCCTGGCATCTGAAGAAGGAAATCGAGCGTCTTGTCGAAGGCGGCATCCGGGTTGTCCCGGGCGATAACCTCTTGGTGTCCCGCACCGCACATCTGATCCTTCCCTGGCATCGCCTGCAGGATCAGATCTTCGAGCGCCTGCGCGGCAGCGGCAAAATCGGCACGACCGGGCGTGGCATCGGCCCTGCCTACCAGGATCGTGCTAGCCGCCAGGGGCTGCGCTTCGGCGACCTGCTCGACCGGGATTACTTGCGGCAGCGAGTCGAGGCCATCGTTCCCGAGAAGAACGAGTTCCTCGAGCGGATTGGCGAGAAGCATCTCGAAGCCAGCGAGGTCCTCGACGAGCTGGTCGCGGTCAGCGAGAGTCTGATCCCGGCGGCGGACGATGTGGCCCTGCGAGTGCACGAGGGCTTGCGTGCCGGCCAGCAGGTGCTCTTCGAAGGCGCCCAGGGCATGTTGCTCGACGTTGATCTCGGCACCTACCCCTTCGTGACCTCGACAGCGGTGGGCGTGGGTGGCATCGGCATGTCGGGCATTTCGCCGCGTGAGGTCGACCAGGTGATCCTCATCGGCAAGGCCTATACGACCCGTGTTGGCGAAGGTCCCTTCCCGACCGAGATGCACGGAGAAGAGGGCGAAGCGCTGCGGCTCAAGGGCAAGGAGTTTGGCACCACGACCGGGCGTCCGCGGCGCTGCGGCTGGCTCGATGCGGTGGGGCTGCGCTACGCCGTTCGGGTGGCCGGTGCCGATGAGCTGGTGCTCACCAAGCTGGATGCCCTCAGTGGCCTTCCCGAGGTCAAGACCGGTATGCGCTATCGCATGGGCTCCAAGCTCTATGAGGAGTTCCCGGTGGGCATGCCCGGTATGCAAGAGGTCGAAGTCGAATACGAGAGTCACCCTGGCTGGAGCGAGGACATCAGCGCTGCACGCAGCTGGGAAGAGCTTCCTCTCAACGCCCAGAACTACGTGCTCTTCCTCGAAGAGCAGCTCGGCGTTCGTATTCGCGAGATCTCTGTGGGGCCGGACCGCGAGCAGATGATCGACAGAGGCACCAAGAGCGGGGCTTCGGCGTGATCCGCGGTAGTAAGCGGCAGAACTCGGAGGAGGCTGCCGGACTGCCGCCTCCCGAGGCGCGGCCTCGTTCGATTGCCGTGATCATGGATGGCAATGGCCGTTGGGCGAAGGGCCGAGGCTTGCGCCGCATTCGTGGTCACCAGCGGGGAACCGAGGCGGTGCGCACGACGGTGACCGAGTGTGCTCGGCTCGGTATGGAAGCGTTGACCCTCTACGCCTTCTCTTCCGAGAACTGGAAGCGCCCGGCCGAAGAGGTGAGCTTTTTGATGCGCATGCTCGATAGCTTCCTCGTCAGTGAGCGGGAGCTCTTGATGGAGAACAACGTGCGTCTCTTGCACCGTGGTCACGTCGAGAAGCTGCCGGCCAAGGTGCAGGCGACCTTGCGTGCGACCGAAGAGCTGACCAAGGACAATGATGGTTTGCAGCTCTGCCTGGCCCTCTCCTACGGCGGGCGCCAAGAGATCGTCGATGCGGCTCGGCAGCTGGCCCTCGAGGTGCAGCGTGCTGAGCTCGATCCGGAGAGCATCGACGAGGAGCTCTTTGCCTCGCGTCTCGAACAAGCGCAGCTGCCCGACCCGGATCTGTTGATTCGCACGGCCGGTGAGATGCGCGTCAGCAACTTCCTCCTCTGGCAGATCTCCTATTCCGAGTTCTGGGTGACCCAGCGCTGCTGGCCCGAGTTCGGCAAGAACGAGCTCCATGAGGCGATCAGGGCCTATGCCCGTCGCGTGCGCCGCTTTGGTGGGCTGCCGGAGCAAGACGCTAAGGAAAAGCCGATGAGTGAAGAGGAGCGATGAGCGGCGACCCGGCCCCTGACAAGGGCAGCCCGAAAGCGGGCATGGAGGAGGAGGGCCAGGCGAAGTCGCCGAAGAAGCGCTCCGAGCTTCGGACCCGATTGACCATCGGCCCTTTGCTGATCCTCCTCATCGCTGGGATCTACACCCTCGACCTGGGGCAGACCGAAGGCTACCTCTCTGCCGCTGTGCTGGGGCTCCTGGCTCTGGTCGGCATGCTTGAGTACGTGACGATGATGCGCAGGGCCAAGCTGCCCATTGCCCGCAGCATCTCCTTGCTGGCAGCCGTCGCCTTGCACGCGATGCCGTTCTTCTACGCGTCGTGGGAGAAGCTCGACATCGAGCTCTACGCGCCGGTGCTCCTGACCGTGCTCCTGACCTTCGTGATGTCCTTGCGTGCCTTGCTGCGCTCGCGCATGGAGAAGGGGCTCGAAGAGATGGGCGCGACGCTGATGGGCTTCCTCCTTGTCGCCTGGCCGATGTACTTCGCCCAGGGCCTGGCGCTGCGTAGCTTGCCGGCCTTGATCTGGCTGATCATCGTTAGCAAGTCTGGCGACATCGGAGGCTACGGCCTCGGTGTTGCCATCGGCCGCCACAAGTTGATCCCGCACGTCAGCCCCGGCAAGTCGATCGAGGGGTCCATTGGTAGCTTGTTGATGTCGCTTGGAGTCGGACTGCTGACCTACCCGCTCCTGCTCGTCGAGGTTATGCCACTGTCCTCGTGGGTGCTTGTCGCTCTGCTGAGCCTCTTGATCAACCTCATGACTCAGGCTGGAGATCTGGTCGAGTCGGTGCTCAAGCGGCGCTGCAAGGTCAAAGACAGCTCGACCCTGCTGCCTGCCCATGGCGGCGTCCTCGACCTCGTCGACTCTCTGCTCTTCTCGGTGCCGACCTTTTTCTTCGTTCTCGTACGGATGACATGAAGCTGCGATGACTGCCGAACTCAGGTTGCAGAACACCGAAGAGCTGCGGGTGCTGCTCGGACCTTTGGACCGGACCGCCAAACTCTTGGGGCGTGCCTTCGGCGTGACCCTCGTTCACCGCGGGGATCTGCTCAAGGTGCTTGGCGAAGGTGATGGCGTCTCGGATGCGCATCAGATTCTGGAGAAGGCGCTCAAGAAGCTACGCAAGGGCTACCCGGTGACCCATGCCGAGGTCGAACGTTGGATCCTGCAGCGGCAGGGTGGCGACGACGGGGATCCGCAAGTGGCGAAGCCTAGGGCCAAGCGTGGCATCGCCCACGCTGCCGTTCACGCTCCCGAAAAGGAGCGAGCTGCGGGCGACGCCAAGAAGAAGCTGGCGCGGGTCAAGGCCAAGACCATCGGACAGCAAGGCTATCTCGATGCGCTGGAGCGCAGCCCGATTGTCTTCGGTGTCGGCCCCGCTGGCACTGGTAAGACCTTCCTCGCGGTTGCCGCTGGAGTGCAGGCGCTGCGCGATGGACTGGTCAAGCGACTCGTGCTCACACGTCCAGCCGTAGAGGCTGGCGAGCGACTGGGCTTTTTGCCCGGCGACTTGGAAGCGAAGGTGCATCCGTACTTGCGGCCGCTCTATGACTCGATCGAGAACCTGCTCGAGCCCAATGTTCTGCGCCGTTACCTCGAGAACGACCTGATCGAAGTTTGTCCGCTTGCCTACATGCGCGGGCGCACCCTCAACCACAGCTTCATCATTCTCGATGAGGCGCAGAACACGACGATTCCACAGATGCGCATGTTCCTTACCCGCATGGGCATGGATAGCCGCATTGTCGTGACCGGTGATCCGACTCAGGTCGATCTCGCGCGCAACGAGCCTTCCGGCCTCGTGGACGCGGTGCAGCGGCTGGCTTCGATCAACGGGCTTGAGATCATCAAGCTGGGCAAGGAGGACATCGTTCGCCATCCGATCGTGCAGGCCATCGTCGATGTCTACGAGAGCACGCAGACGCGTATGCCTTCACCAGAGGACCGCAGCGCCCACCCGGTCAAGGACAAGAAGCGCCGCGGATGAGCGAAGCGAACGCCAAGCTTGCGGTTCGGGTCGCCGAAGGATTGAGCTTTGAAGCTGAGCTCGGCTCTGACCCGGAGGGATTCTGCCAGCCTGTGCTCGCCGAGCTCTGGGCCCAGCAGCAGCGTGAATTAGCACTGTCGATCTACTTCGCTACCGATGTGGAGATCGCGGAGATTCATGGCTCTTGGCTTGGCGACCCTTCTGCAACCGATGTCATCAGTTTTCCGCTGCGAGAGGATGCTCACAGCGTCGCTGCCTTCGATGGCGAACTCATTGTTGGCTACGAACACGCGCGTCGCGTGTCTTCGCAGTTAAACGGCGCCTTTGCTAGCGAGCTCGCCCTCTATGTCGTGCACGGCGCTTTGCACCTACTTGGCTACGACGATCATTGCGAAGAGGATCTACTCGCGATGAAAGCAGCGGAGCAAAGCGTGTTGTCGGCACTCGGATACGCGGTGCCTGATCGCTACGAGTCGTAAGTTCTCGTTGTTTTTTGCCGACGACTCTTTCCTTCGTGGCTTCGCTGCTTGCTAGACTCTCGGCAAGTCGGAATGGGAATGTAGCTTCGCCAGTCGAAACGCATTGCCTGACCGACCCACTAGCAGGGCTCTTACCAACTCACGTTGCGATAGCTCGCGGGCTTCGACGCTGTGTCGTTGTCGTTGTTCGCAGTGTCTTGGGATTCAGTGTCTTGGGATTCAGTGTCTTGGGTTCTCGTGGGAGAAGTGAGACGGTCTGCTAGCAGGGGAGACAAGAAGCACGTTGCTTCATGCTGACGCGAGTCTGTAGGGCCAAAAGGTGAGCCTGCGGTCGTCGGGCAAGAAGTGCTGCTTCGCAACGGGGTGGGCGTTCGCGGAAGTGGACGACTTGCCAGGAAGCGAGCGTTATGGCCGAAGCGGATCGCCTTGGGAACGAGTGCGGTGACCTGCAACCTTTCGAGGGTATGCGGGCCAAGGGGGCGTCGTTCGCAGGTGAGGCACTACAAGAGCAGACGCCGAACGAAGGCAAGGAATCTCTTAGGCCAAGCAAGGGCGAGTGCGAGAAGCGCAAAGCCCTTCCCCCGCTAAAGCTTGGCCAAGAAGCCTTAGCTGAGCCAGAGCCCGGCAAGAAGTCCAAGCTGCGCCGCAGCTTGGGGACAGCCGATAGTGGGCGGCGCGCCGGCGATGCTCGCCGTGAGTCCAAGCCCAAGGACGGCAACGCCAAGCGACGCCAACGTCGACAAGCGCAAGCGCGAGCCCAGCGAGTCGATCCCGACGCCTTGGGCTCCGAAGAGCTGGTGCGGCTCTACTACGAAAGCGGCGCCAAACGGCTACGTCAGGCCATCGTCGAACGCTTCCTTGGCGATGTTGGCAACATGGCGAGGATGCTCGGCTCCCGCATGCCGCGCAGTGTCGACTCCGAAGACCTCTGCAACGCCGGCTACTTTGGACTCCTGCGCTGCCTCGATAGCTATGACCCGAGCAAGGGGCGAAGCTTCACCTCCTACATGCGGCAGCGTGTCTACGGATCCATGGTCGACGAGCTGCGGGCGATGGATTGGTTGCCACGACTCATACGCAGCCGACTGGCGCAGCGGACCCAGGCGGTGCGCGTGCTCACCCAGGAGCATGGACGCGAACCGAGCGAGAGCGAAATCGCTTCACACTTGGGCCTGAGTTTGGAGGCCTATCGGCGGGCCTATCCGGCCTCGGGTTCGGTGCAGCGCACGACGCTGCTGGCCAACAGCGAACTCGACATGGAGCAGCTCGAGAACGTGATCGTCGGGATCGGAGGCGTTGGTCGTGAGGCGCACGATGACGCACATCCGCTTACTGGTCTGTATCACCAAGAGCTGATCGAACGCGTTCGCGAGTTGCTCAGTGATAACGAATGGCGACTCGTCGAGCTGCACTACCTGCAAGGGTGCAAGTTGCGCGAGGTCGCCGAAGAACTGGAGCTATCGCCGGCGCGGATCTGTCAGATTCATCACTCGGTGATCCAACGACTGAAGGAGCGCTTGCGTGGTGAAGCCTTCTCGATCTGAACGGGTAGCCGCTGCCGACCTGCTGGCACGTCGGCGCAGCGGTGTGCTCATGCACCCGAGCTCGCTGCCGGGGCGCTTTGGCATGGGCTGCATCGGTGGGCATGCGCGGCGCTTTGTCGAGCTACTGGCCGAGGCTGGGCAAAGCGTCTGGCAGATGCTGCCGATCGGGCCGCTCGGGCGCGAGCTCTGCCCCTATGTGCCGATGTCGAGCTTCGCCGGCAACGAACTCTTGATCGACCTTGAGGACTTGCTCGAAGAAGGCTTGCTGAGCGAGGGCGATCTCCCAGCCAGCGAGCTCGAAGCCGGGCACGTTCACGAGGGGGAGCTGCGAGCCTTCTACGAGTTGGCGCTCGGGAGAGCTTTCTCTCGGATGCGGCCGGAGCAGCGCCGGGAGATGGAGCGCTATCGCTCGGAGAATGCTCTCTGGCTTGAGGACTACGCGCTCTATCGAGCCCTGCATGCAAAGACGCTCGGCGTCGCTTGGCCGGACTGGCCTCCAGGCTTGTCGCTGCGTGATGCGGGAGCCATGGCTGGCCTGCGCCAGGAGTTGAGCGCCGAGATGGATGCGCAGGTCTTTCGGCAATGGCTCTTCGCGCGGCAGTGGCGGCGACTGCGGGACTGTGCTCGGGCCAAGGGAGTTAGGCTCTTTGGCGATCTGCCCCTCTACGTCAATCAGGACAGTGTTGACGTCTGGCAAAACCCGGAAGCCTTTGCCCTGGATGCACGAGGCCGAGCTGAGTTTGTCACCGGTGTGCCGGGGGATCCGGCCTTCCCGCAGGGCCAGCTTTGGGGGCATCCCTGCTACGACTGGGAGCGGATGGCGGAGGACGGCTATCGCTACTTCGTCGAGCGCTTGCGGGCCCAGCTCGAGCTCTTCGACTGGGTGCGTATCGATCACTTCCGTGGGCTCGAGGCGTATTGGCGGGTCCCGGCGGGGGCGAGTGATGCGTCCGCCGGGAGCTGGCAGCCTGGACCTGGGGCCGACTTGTTTGAACGGGTGCAAGCCGAGCTCGGTGAGGCGGCTCTGGTGGCCGAAGATCTGGGGCACATCACCGGGCCGGTTCGCGAGCTGCTGCGTCGCTATGCATTGCCGGGGATGATCGTCCTGCACTTTGCTTGGTGGCGGATTGGCTCGGGCTTCCATCCTTTGCGTCATCGCCAGGCGCGCGTGGTCTACACCGGTACCCACGACACCAATACCACTCGGGGTTGGTTCGAGGATGAGATCACTGAGCGGGAGCTGCGAAACTGGGAGCTGTGGCTGGGCCGCGAAGTGGAGGATCCTGCCGCGGACCTGATCGGGATTGCGATGGACTCACCTGCGAAGATCGCGATCGTGCCGGCACAGGACTGGTTCTCGCTCGGAAGCGAGGCGCGGATGAACGTGCCGGGCGTGGTCGGGGATTTGTGGGCGTGGCGGCTGACGGAGCGGCAGTTTCTGGAGTGGCCGGTGCAGCGCATGCGGGGGCTGGCGGAGGAGAGTGGGCGTTGCTAGGAGCGAGTCGCTAGCACTCGCGGGAGAGAAAATGACACTCCCGCTCGCCGACCCTCTGCGCCATCCTGCTTAGCTCTCGTGATCTATCTCGAACCAGACTCTCCGCTCTTTTTTCCCGACCCGCGATTCGCGGTGGATCCGGGGATCGTGGCGGTGGGCGGCGACCTGAGTCGGAAGCGTTTGCTCCTGGCCTATCGGATTGGGGTCTTCCCCTGGTACTCCGAGAACGAGCTGCCGCTCTGGTGGTGTCCCGACCCGCGTGCGGTGCTGCCGCGAGAATCGCTGCATGTCAGCCGATCCTTGCGGCGGCGTATTAGCCGTGGTGGCTTCGAGTTGAGCTGGAATCGTGCCTTCCGTCGGGTCGTCGAGGAGTGTCGGCTTGAGCGTGAGGACGGACGTTGGATCCACGATGAGGTTCTGGAGGCCTACTGTGAACTCCACGAGGCCGGGCACGGGCACTCGCTCGAAGTTTGGGAGGACGGAGAGCTTAGTGCTGGCATCTACGGAGTGCAGGTCGGTGGTCTCTTCGCGGCAGAATCCAAGTTCCACCGGCGCCGCGATGCTTCGAAGATCGCCCTGGTGGCCTGTGTGCACACGGTTTTTGCCGCTGGGATCATGCTCTTTGACGTGCAGATGCAGACCGAGCACCTCGCTCGACTCGGCGTCGAGGAGTGGCCCAGGCAGCGCTACCTGGATCAGCTTGAGGACGCGACCCAGCGAGAGGTCTCTCTTGCCGATCCGGAGCTGCGCCTCGATCTGAATGGCTAGCGGGGCACTGCTGGCCTGCTACTTTGCTCTCAGTAGCCGAGCGAGGGCTGGGCAGAGAGCTTCGAACATGACGTTGCGTCCGAGCTGAGTCGCTTGCCAGCGCCAGGCTGAGTGCTCCTGCATCTTGAAGCAGGGGCCCAGGCCGCGGGGGGCCCTTATGAGGGCGGTGCCGAGATCGAGGTAGGCGAAGCCGCGTGTGGAGCAGAGGTCTTGCAGCCGCCGCCGAGCCCGTGCCGACTCAAACGAGCTAGGGACGGCCTGGTGGGTTTCTAGCAGCTTGGACAGGGCCTGGCTGTTCCATTCGATCGGATGCGGGCGCCAGGCGAGGAGCAGCCGAGCCTGCAGTCGCTGGATGGCGCTGGCTATGCCGTCGAGTTCGACTTGGTAGCGGCACCAGCGCCGGAGTTCTTGTTCGGGCTCAGGGCTCTTGCGGAACAGGGGCCAGAGCAGGCGTGGTAGCTGGTCGCGCGCGGAGCGGGCCAGTAGCTGCTCCTGCTGCCTTTGCAGGGAGAGGATCGGCAGCCGTGCCCAGCCTCGGAGGCGGGGGAGAGCCGCTAACTGCGGCCACTTGGCTGGGGGGCCTGCCTGCGCTGCGCCTGCCTGCGCGGGGATTGCCTGTGCGGGGATTGCCTGTGCGGCGCCCTGGGGCAGGGCGCAGAGCGCGGCCAGCTCCTCAAGGCCGAGCACGAGGAGGATGCGAAGCCTAGGCCTAGGGCCGGCTTCTGCGAGCTCTTGCAAGGAGGCGCGGATTTGCCTGAGAGGGAGGGGGGCTGGCACGAGGACCGGGCGGTAGGCCGGAGCCTTGGCCCGCTGCATTCGCAGACGGAATGCGGGTCCGAGAGCATCCTCTTCTGGGCTTTTGAGTCCTTCGATGCCGAAGATCAGCAGCTGCGGCTGGGGCTCTAGGGGCTCGCCTTTGGCGGGGGGCTGGCTTTTGGCGCCGGGCTGGGGGGCCTGTGCTGCTGGGCCGAGGAGCTGGGAGAGTTGCGGAGTCTTCTTTGCGCCTGGCTGTGGCAGCGACAGGTACCAGTCACGGGCATCCGCGAGCTGGGGAAGCAGCCGGTCTTCGAGGAAGATCAGTCCGGCGAATACCAAGGCCGAGAGGCCCAAGACGATGGTCGCGATGCGGAGCACCTGCTGCACCTATTTGTGGAAGCGGAGTGGCTGTGCCTTGCCCAGCTGGCTGGCCCGGGCATCGTAGCGCTGAGAACTCAAAGCAAGGCACATGAGTAAGTGACATGAGCGAGCACGCCGTTTCCCAGGATTTCCTTGGTGTCTTTGGCGTTTTAGAGCGCGGGGACAGGATCCTCCTCGCTGGCAATCGCCGCCAGCTGCAGCCTGGCGCCGCGGCCGAGCTCGTCTTCGACTTACCCGGCGGGCAGGTCGAACCCGGGGAGCTGCTTGTAGAGGCACTCCGCCGCGAGTGGCGCGAGGAGTGTGATCTGGAGATCGAGCCGGGGGAGTTCCTGTTCGTGCAGGAGGGGCTGCGCACCGCCGGCGGCTTGCGCTGCTCTGTCTGGCGCTCGTTTTTCTTTCGGGTTGCTAGCAGCGGCGAAGCAAGGCCCTGTGCCGAGGTCGAGAGCCTCTTGTGGGCCCCACGTTCGCAGCTGGAGCTGATTCTCCATGCGCCGTACCACCAGGGTTTCCGGCGTTGGCTACGCGACATGCGGAGCTACCAGTTCGACGAGTGGGACTAAGCGGCCTCGTGGGGTTTTATTGCCGATGGGGTTTTGCCCAGGCTCAGTTCTGTAGGTAGAGCCAGAGGCCGGAATGGCGCTTGGCGACGGGCTTCCGCTTGCCGCGCTCTTTGGGTAGGGCGTTCCATTTTTTGCGCAGCTCGCGATAGGCCGAACTCGCATAGAGCTTCTTGCGACGCGCCAGCTGCTCTTCCTTCGATAACTGCTTCAGCCCAGCCAGGCCGCTGACGGCAAATCGATTCTGGGGCCTGGTTCGCACCGTTAGTGGGCCATGCAGTTTTCTTTCGCCGATGGAATGGTTCCTAAGGGCAAATGGCGCGGCTACGTCGTGGCTCGCTGCGAAGCCAAGACCAAGGACGGGTTGGCTATAACCATGGGGGATTACGACTCGAAGCGAAAAAAGGCTTCTATATCGACAGGGCCTTCCTGGTTCGAGACTTCCTGGTTCGAGATAAGTAGCTCGGCTGCGTTGCCTGCTGCCAGCCGGAGCTATTTCGATGTTGGGACTTGTACCGGCACGGCCATCCAGGTTCCGACCTCCCAGTCGAGACTCTGAAGTGATGCGCGGGTGACGTTATCGCTGAAGAGGATGATCTTCTTTTCGGGGTCCATGGCGCCGCGCCATCTCCGAGGCTGCCCTTTGACCTCAAGCTCGAAGGCGCCGTTCTTTGCGACCTTGATTTTGCCAAGGTAACGGAACCTGCGGCCGCTGATGCCTCGGACGGTGATCTGCACATCGCCGTCGGCTTCGATCTTCATGCTTCCCAGCGCCGCATCGAGCCCAGCGCTGCTCAGGGCCTTTGATGCGTTTTGCTTTGGGTTGTTGAAGATGCTTTGCGTTGCAACGTGCCATTCGCCCGCGAAATCGGAGAGCTTCCAGGCGGCGCTATGTTTGCGCAGCATCAGCATGAGGCTTTGTGATGGCTCACTGGTATTGCGGCTGACGAGGGCGCCGAAGTGCTTGCCTACCGCGCCGCTGAAGCTGCGCGGGCCGGTGGCGGCGCCACCTGTGAGTGCGAGTGTTAGCTGAACTTCGCCGTCTTCGAAGCTCTTGGCTTGGCCAGCGGCCAAAACCTGCAGCCCCGTTTTGCTGCTGGAGTCGGTCCAGGATCCACTGCTGACCTTGAGTTTGCTGTCGAAGCTCAGTTCTCCAGCAAAGGCCCGTCCGATGGTGTCATGAGATGGGGTCTTGTTCTTGTTGCCGTAGTGCAGTTCCGAGCCGAAGACCCACCAGGAATCGGCGAGTGCGGGTTCGCCGCCCAGCTTTTTCATGCCGCAGTAGAAGCTCGGGAACTGGTCCCTTCGAAGGAAGAAATACTCCTTGCCTGGGTTGCTGATCGCGAGCGAGCCCCTCCAAACAATTTGGCTCGGCGATCTTTTCGTCGAGATGCGCAGGCCCATGGCTCCGTCCTCATCGAGGAAATAGGGCAGGGGAGAGCTGTCCTTGGAGCCGACGCGCTTGACGACGTAGCTGCCGTCTTTCCTCATGTCGATGGTGAAGAAGTCGTCGTTGATGTCACTCGCCTTGAGTGGCCAGTTGCGGAGTTGGTAGTTGCCGCCGAAGCCGACTCCGTGCAGTTCGAGCGCCAGGGTTACGTCGCTGGTCTTGGTTTTGCCGCCTTCTGAGCAGGCTGTAGGAAGGAGGGCACAGAAAAGCATCAAGAGCTTCAGGGGCTGCATCACGGTCCAATCCGATGGATGAGGGGCAGGGCTTGCACGGCTTGCGAAAGGGCCAAACAGCATAGCCCTGGAAGCTGATACTGTCTCGGGGATCAGGGCTTCCTTTCTCTAAGGGAGCCTTCGAGCCGACTGGGGCGAAGATCGGGTGAAATCGCTTTGCGGCGGCAACGTAGCGTTTGCGTCTCCCCTTCGGCGCCATAATGCCTCGACAAATCCGTCGATTCGCCGGCATCTATTGACGCCAAAGGGAGGAGAGGATCCGGCACTCTGTCGGTCGCAGGCCTTTTTCCACGCCCTGCTAAAGCTAGGATTGCGAAGGGCGCCTCGGACCGTTAGCAATGGGCAAATGCCAGCTCGTTCCTCCTTTGCCATTGCTTGCGCTCTTCTGCTGTTCACGGGCTGTGAGCTCAAGACGCCGACTCCCGATACCAAGCAGCGCCCTGGTACCGCGCTTGAGTCTTTCAAGCGTGAGCTTGGCTTGCGCGGCTCAAGCCTGAGCGTTGAAGGCAAGGCCGCTGGCGGACTCTCTTCTGAGCTGGCAGACCGCTGGCGTAGTGTCTCCCGCCGAGCCTATGACCTGCTCTCGGTCTTGCGTCAGCGAGATGGGCGCTTGAGCCTGAGCCGCCTTCCGGCGGGTCCCAAGATGAGCGAACGACTTGCCTATGCTCGGGGGCTCATCGAGCTCGGCCGCCCGCTCGAGGCAGAGCCGGTGCTCGAAAAACTCCTGCGCGAGGAGCCGCGTTTTTTCCCTGCATCGGAAGCCCTCGGTATCTGCGCCATGATGACGAAGAACTGGGCTCGGGCTCGCGACCACCTGGGGCGCTACCTCGGCTTCGAGCCTTCGGATTCCTCGGCGCGACGCAGATGGGCGCTGGTGTCGCTCAGGCTTGAGGATTACCGCGAGGAGGCCGTGTCCGTGCTCAAGGGCATGTTGGATTCTAAGGAGGACGCGTCCGGGGCGGCGGCTGTGCTCTCCGACTGGTATTTCTCGCAGCAGGACTATAAGAGCGCTGTTGCGGTTCTCTCCCGTGCCATGGAGAAGGGGGATCGCTCCCTGATCAATCGTTATCAGCTTGGGGTCTCGCTCTCCCGGATGAATCGCTTCAAGGATGCGCGGGAAATCCTCGAGGAGGTCATCGCCTTACCTTCTTCGCAGCAGGGCTCTGCTCTGCTCGAACTGATCCAGGTCGAGCGCAACCTGGGCGATTTCAAGAAGGCGAACGATTACTACCAGCGCCTGCGCAGTGGCAACTTCGCCAGCTTTCGCCAGGGATATGGGCTCGAAGCCTTTGAAGCGCTGGGTCAGCGTATTCATATGGAAGTGAGCCAGGGCCGTGCCGTGACCCGTCGTGTCGTCGATGTGCGGGTGCGCTTCTTGGATAAGTCGGTAGAACGTGAAGAGCGTCGCGAATCGTTCTCGATTCTGGTGACCGCTGTCGCCCAGAAAAAATACAAGCCTGAAAAGCTCCTTGCCGACTTACGCCGGGTGCTTGAGGACGAATCTGACGACTGGGGTATGCGGGTTTTTGCCCTGGGGGCACACCTGCGGTTCGAGCCAAAAGATCTCAGCGTCTTGGCGGCAGCTCTCCAGGCTAAGGAGCCGCGCCTACGCAAGCGTGCCACATCCATCTTGGGGCGCCTTGGTAGGGCTGCCGACCTTACGTTGATTTTCCGTGCTCTGGAGCGTGAAAGCGACCCCGCTTGCTTCCGTGCTCTGCACGAATGCTTGGGCAAGCTCAAGGGCTCGCCCGTATTTCTTGGCTTCGATGCTGAGAAGCAGGCCGAGACGCGTCGCAAGGCCGTAGAAGCCTGGGCGAAGGAATTGTCCCTCGAACTCAAGAAAGACTGAGAATCAGCGACTTATGAGTATTCTCGTTACCGGCGGCGCCGGCTACATCGGCTCACATACTGTGCGCGTTCTGCGCGAGCTTGGCGAAGATGTTGTCGTTCTCGACGATTTCTCCGAAGGCAATCGGGCGGCGCTTCCGGCGGATGTTCAGGTCTATGAGGTGGACCTTAAGGACGCTGCCGGCACAGCGGATGCCCTGGCCCAGGCCCGACCCGAGGCTGTATTCCACTTTGCGGCTTCTTGCTACGTCGGTGAGAGTGTCACCGACCCGGCGATCTACTACCGGCAAAACTTCGTCGCAACGATGAATCTGCTCAATGGGATGCGGGCAGCCGAGTGCAAGCGCTTTGTGCTCTCCTCGACCTGCGCGGTCTATGGCGAGCCGGAGTCGATTCCGATTACCGAGGAGCTGCCGAAGGCGCCGATCAATCCGTACGGGCGCACCAAGCTGTTCTGTGAAGGCTTGCTTGCCGATTATCACCATGCCTACGGCATCGACAGCGTGAGTCTGCGCTACTTCAATGCTGCTGGGGCCCATCCCTCGGGCGAAATCGGAGAGCACCATGAGCCCGAAACCCACCTTATTCCTCTGGTCTTGCAAGTGGCGCTTGGCCAGCGCGACAAGATCCTGATCTTTGGTAACGATTACGACACCCCGGACGGCACCTGTATTCGCGATTACATCCATGTCCTGGATCTTGCACAGGCACACGTCGATGGCCTTCGTGCCCTTCGCGAGGGGCGTTGCTCTTGCGTTGCTTTCAACCTCGGGAATGGCTCTGGATACAGTGTGCAGGAGGTCATCGAGGCGGCACGGGAGATTACCGGCCACGAAATCCCGGCCGAGCTAGCGCCTCGCCGTGCCGGCGATCCTCCTCGTTTGATTGGTTCGGCAGCCCGCGCTCGTGAAGTCCTGCAGTGGCAGCCGAAATACGGGGATTTGCAGACGATTCTTGAGACTTCTTGGAACTGGCATCGCTCGCATCCGCGCGGCTACGAATAGGGGCTTGGCATGGGGGGGACCCTGACCTGTCTGGGAACGGGGAGCATACTCCCATCGCCTGACCGCTCTACGGCGAGTTACCTCCTCGGTGGGGGCTTGCTCGGGGAGGCGGCGCTTCTCCTCGATGCGGGACCGGGCTGTATGCGCCGGCTTGCCGAGCTCAGCTTCGATAGCGCGCGTATCCGCCACGTTCTGCTCTCCCACTACCATTTAGACCACCATGTGGATCTGCTGACCCTGCTGTTCCAGCGCAAGAACCCAGATCTGCAAAGGCGGGCGGAAACTCTCCACGTCTATGGTCCCCCTGGGCTCAAGCAGTTGTACCAGCGCTGGGTGCAGGCTTATGGCTCTTGGGTCAGTATTGATGCTATCGAACTCCGGGAGCTAAGGCCTGGAAAGCACGAGCTCGAAGCCGGGCTCTGCGTCGGAGCCTTCGACAATGATCACAGCGCTTCCGGCTTCTGTTATCGGATCGAGATGGAGGGCCGGGTTTTGGCCTACTCCGGCGATACCGCCCCCTGCGGCGGCTTGGATGCTGCATGCGTCCGAGCCGACTTGGCTCTAGTCGAGTGCAGCTTTCCTGACCACGATCGACAGAGCGGTCATATGTGGCCCAGTGCTGTACGTGAGCTGATTCGTTCGGCTTGCCCGCGCCGCATTGGCCTGACGCATTTCTATCCCGAGATGGCCAGTATCGCCGATGACCCCTTGCTCTGGGCTGAGCTGTGGTCGGACATCGAGCCGGTTCCGTTGGCGCTCTCGGACAAAATGGAGCTTCCTCTCTGATGCGGAGTTACACCGTGAGTTTGCCTACTAAGGTCGCTATGGCCGCGGCTATGACCGTTTGGTGCGCATCGCCACTTCTCTCTCAGCGTGGGCTACCTGAGCGCCAACGTGCAAAGAAAAGCCTGAGCGTGCGTTTGGCTGCGGTGCTTGGCCGAGCTGAAAAGCTCGGGGTGCACTGCGGTGCCCGGGTCGTGGATCTGAAGTCGAAAGCGGAGCTATACAGCTACCACGATCGGCGTCCTCTTCGTCCGGCCAGCAATATGAAGATCCTGACCGCGATCCATGCGCTTGAGACCTTGGGGCCGGAGTATCGGTTCCAGACACGTTTTCAGCTGGTAGGGAAGCCGGCGGTGCTGGTCGTGGTGAGTGGTGGAGATCCATCCTTTACCAGCGAGATCGAAGGTGGGCTCTCGGTCTTTACCAACTTGGCTGAGTCCTTACGTAAGGCCGGGCGTACCAGCTTCCCAGGTGGCTACGTGCTGGAGGCCCCTGCTTGGACTGGTCCGGCACGACCTCCCAGTTGGCCGAAGCGTCACTTTTGGCGTCGCTATGGAGCAGCGACGGGAGCCTTTGCCCTCGAAGAGGGCTGTCTCGCCCTGCGCCTAAACCCAGAGGGGCGACTTCGTGGTGCTTGTGGAGTCGAGTTCTTGCCCTCTTGCCTGGACTTAGCGGTGAAGGGTTCGATCCAACTGACCGGCGACCCGAAGAATGGGGCTCTCTATCACATTGGATGGGGGGCTGGGGGGACGGTCAAACTGAGCGGCCACTACTATTCCGGCGGGCGTGCGAGGATTGTGCGCATTCCAGCGCCGGATCCGGATGCACTCTTTGCCGAAGCTCTGCGCTGCTCCCTTGATAGCAGAGGCATCGAACTCGGCCCGCGCCGAGGCGCTGCACCCGAAGGGGAGCGGGACTTGCTCTACCTCCACCGAACTCCGCTCAAGCCAGTGATTGAGAGGATGCTCGTGGACTCGAGCAACTTTCAAGCGGAGATGCTGCTGCGACAGTGTGCTGCAAAGCTAGGCCTGGCTGCGAGCTTCGAGACCGGTGTTCAGCAGTTGCGCAGGCGTTTTGCCGTGGAGGGCGTTGCGGCACAGGAACTCGAAATCCACGATGGAAGTGGGCTCGCGGATAAGAACCGGCTTAGCGCCGCAGTGATTGCTTCCGTGCTTTGCTATGCAGCTCGCGCCAAATTCGGTCGCCTCTTCGTGGGCTCGCTTCCGCAGAGTTCGATCTCGGGGACGCTTAAGCGGCGTCTCGGTGGAGATCTCCGTGGTGCGGTGCGAGCCAAAACCGGCTACATCGCCGGAACCAGTGCCCTTTCAGGTTATGTTCGCACCAGATCGGGCAAGACCTGCGTTTTTGCCATCTTGATGAACTGGTCCAAGAAGGGGGTTAGCAACCGCGAACTCAAGCGGGTGCAGGATTCCTTCGTGAGTGAGATCTTCGAGCATTTCTGAGGACAATCATGTCACTGCCCCAGTTGCCCGATGGGCTTGATCCCTTGCTGCGTGATTGCCTTGCGGCGGGACTCGAACTCGCGCAAGAGGCCGGGCGTGTTGCGCTGACCCATCTCAAGGCTCGTGAGGGCGAAGAGACTACGCTTGAGTTCAAGGGGCGGCGTGAACTCGTTACTGCAGCCGACAGAGCCAGCGAACGGCTCATCGTTGTCGGGCTTCGTCAGCGTTTCCCGGACTTTGCGATTTTGGCGGAGGAGGGGGTGGCCAGTGCTGCTGCGGATGCCGACAAAGAAAGCCGTTATCTCTGGGTGGTTGACCCTATCGACGGCACCACCAACTTTGTGCATGGGCATTGCTATTGGGCGGTCAGCATCGGACTCTTTCGCGATGGACAGCCTTGGTTGGGAGTCGTGCACGCACCGATGCTCGGTGGGGAAGCTGGAGGCCAGTTCTACTATGGCGGGGTCGATGTCGGCGCCTATTGCAATGGCCGCTCACTGCGAGTCAGTGAGACCAGCGAGCTGAGGCATGCGGTTGTGGCAACGGGCTTCAGCTACCGCCGCAATGAGGAAGGCATCAACGACAATCGCGAGAACTTCGGGCGTCTTCTGCTGGAGCTGCGCGGGATTCGTCGTGATGGTGCCGCCTCCCTCGATCTGTGCATGGTCGCTGCCGGGGTCTTTGATGCCTACTGGGAGATGTACCTGCAACCCTATGATGTGGGGGCGGGCATGGCTCTCGTTCTCGGTGCTGGGGGGGAACTCACGGATCTCGGCAGCGGTGCTCCACTGAGTTCCGGGCTCGAATGTCTCGCTAGTAACGGAAGGATAACGACAGCGATGCGTGCCCTACTGAAGGGTGTCCCGGAGCCCGGTTGACCTCGGTCTGTCTGCCCAAGCTTGTTCGCGGCCCGGTAAGGGTGCCCTTACCCATGAGTCGCGGTCTTGCTGCCCTCTTCCGCCGACCATGGGGTAGCCGTTGCCGGTTTGCTGGTGGCCGACCGCAACGGCTATGGCGTTCCGGGCGTTAACTACCGGGCCCCCTACCGCTTCCACCGTCACCTATCTCAATCTTGATCCCCGCCAGCAAAGACTTGCTCTACAAGGAGCTCTACCGGCAATCGCTGAGCTTGGACCGCCACTAGAGCTGAGTCGTAGCATCGTGAGCATTCTGGAGAAGTCGTGCCCTTGCTGGGCCGCGGTTCTGCAATCGACAATCATCGGTCCGCAAACTATCGGACCGAAATTGACAAGGGGCCCCGATAGGGGCCCCTCCGTTCAGCTCTAGGCTGATGGCGCTGGTTTACCAGTCGCGTCGGCCACCGCCGCGGCCACCGCGGCCACCGCCGCCGTAACCACCACCGCCGCCACCGCCGTAGCCGCCGCCACCACCGCCGTAGCCGCCGCGGCCACCGCCGCCGCCACCACGTGGGCGCCGTTCTTCGGCTTCGTTGACGCGGATGGCACGGCCGTCGAGTTCGACGCCGTCCATGGCTTCCATGGCGGCGCGAGCTTCGTCATCGCTTGCCATTTCGACAAATCCAAATCCGCGGGGACGACCGGTATCCCGGTCAGTGATAATGGTCGCATTCTCGACCGTGCCGCTGGCCGAAAAGGCCTCGACCAGTCCTTCTTCCGTCGTATCGAAAGAGAGGTTGCCGACGAAGAGTCGCTTGGACATCTCGTATCTACTCAATGGGGTTTCGCATGCAGACTGCGCCATCGGTGTTCTCACCCCAGTGGTGAGAGATCGTCCCGTCCGGGTATTGGCCCCGGCCGGCGAACCACACTCGAAACGTCCAGGCCGCACTCCGGAGGCAGCACAGTGCGCTCCTCCGCAGGGCTAGACGCTAGGCCATGAGCGGCAAAGGGCAATAGCGGCTCTTGGTAATACCCCAAGTCGACAGGCCTTTCTTCTCGCCCGAGGAGGCTCCTTTCCCTGGGGGGGAGAGGCTTTCTTTGCTCGTTCGGAATCGGGGGGAGTTGCCCTAAGGTCTGTCATATCAAGGGTTTCTATTTGGATCTTGAAATCCAAGCTCCTTCCGGCCTAGCCCTGCCCCGGCTTCCTTTTCAGGCTTTTCTATTGTCCTAAGTTTCTGCTCTCCTTTGAGAGCTTCCTAGGCCGAGTGCTTGACGTTCCGGCGCGGGAGCTGTGCTTTCTTCAGCATGTGTTTGGCTGGAAACAGAATGCTTCCTTGCCCTGGCTTCTGCTGGAGTCGCTCATCCTTCCGATGAAGAATGCTTGCCGTGCGCGATTTGTTGCTCAGGCGAGTTTGGGCATTGCTTGCGTTAGGCGATAGCGCTGGAAGACCGAAGAGAGAGCACTGATGGCTGATATTCGCATTTTCCGGGCGCTAGAGTACTGCAGCGACACGAGTTTTCTCAAAACGGAGTTCCGCCTTAGCGGCAGCCTTGAAAGCGGCTGGAGAGTCGAACGCAACGGTCAGACTTGGCTCGAGCTTGGGCCGGGTTATCGGCTATTGCGCAGCCGGCGCTGTGGAGTGTGTTCCACCGACCTCGATCGGCATTTTCTCCCTTTCCGCTTACCCCAGGTGACCGGTCACGAACTGGTGGCCACCGACGAACAAGGCCGCCATTTTGTCGTCGAGATCAACGCTACCCGCGCTTCTCGCGGTATTGATGAGGACAATATCTGGCGGCGAGCTGGCTTAGATACGCACGATCCTGAGCGGCTGGTCCTAGGTATTCACGATCTCCCTGGCGGTTTTTCGCCTTGGGTCCTCGTGCCCGAACACGCCACATTGGAACTCCCTCCTGGCCTGTCCGAGGAGACAGCGGTTTTGACCGAGCCCTTCGCTGCCGTCCTGCACGGAATCCATATGCTTCAGCTCCGTGCGGGCGAGCGTGTCGCGGTGCTGGGGCCCCGCCGTTTGGGGCTCCTGGCGATTGCCGCGCTTGCGGGGGTTCGCCGCGGCTCGGGGGTGGCCTTTGAGATCGAAGCTTGGTCTCGGCACGAAGAGCTTGGGCGCCTGGCTTGTGAGCTCGGGGCCGACCGTGCTCGCTTGGTGACGCCAGAGGGCGATGCGCTGACCAGTGGCGAGGGAGCTGACCTGGTGCTCGATACCACCGCTAGTCCTAAAGGCCTGGAGACTGCGCTCTCTTTGGCTCGCCGTGAGGTTCATCTCAAGTCCACGCACGGGCGCCCTGCGGCAGGTCTCGCCCAGAGCACGGCGCTTGTCGTAGACGAGATCCGCTTGTGTCGCCTGGACCAGTTCGTCGACTTCAGCTCTCTGAAGACGCCGCTCGCGGGGCTAAGAGATCGACCACTACTGGCTTGGATGTCGAAGCAGCCACTGCCGCCGGAGCTGGCCCAGAGCTGCGAAGTCGAGGTGGGCGAAGATGCCCTGGAGCTGCGTCAGCGCTACCGGGCGAAGGCTGGCGACCAGCGCCTGCCGCGCGCTGATGCGGTCGTGGTCGATGATCTGGCAGCGGCTGACCGGGTGATCCGACCCAGTGAGGAGGATGAGGAAGCTCTCGTGCGCCCGCGCGGCAGCATCTTCCTCTTGCCGAACTCGAAGGACCCCGCCCCCCTTGCGCGCGCCATCGCCGAGCGAGGAATCACCCTGTCCAGTTCTCGCTGCGGCGACTTCGCTGCCGCGCTAGGCCTACTTGCCACAGACCCCATGCTGCGGGACTTGGGGCGCCGTTTCGTGACCCACAGTTTTCCAGCACAAGAGCTGCGGCAGGCCTTTGACACTGCCCGCCAGCCGGACTGTATCAAGGCGGTCGTTATCCATACCGATTCTGAACCTGAGTACGCGAGCGAGGCATGAGCAAGAAAGGCGAGGATTTCGCGACCAGCCTGGGGGCGATCTGTGTGCGCGAAGGCGAGGCCTGGCACCTCGATTTGCGGCAAATGGCCCTCATCCACGGGCTTTCCGTGCTCTCACGAGGTCTCGCCGAGATGCTGATCGAACGGTATCGCGCAGACCCAGGCGAGCTTGTTTTTGAGCGGCAGTTGCGCCCACGCGAGAACCCCGAGCTCATCGAGGTGCACGGCGTGGGCCGGATCCGGCTGCATGTAGGGGCCAGCTTGGGCAAGAGGTTGAGTAAGGATCGCGATGCGCTCGAATGGAGGATCCGGACCATGCTCGGGACCCTGCAGCGGCCGGGCTACCGCAACTTGCTCTTTGCTGAGGCGAGCCGAGCCCTGGTCTTTGACTTTGCTCTGACGGGTGAAGGCCTGCCCTGCCGTGCCTTGATCGAGTGGCTACCGGGCGAGGCGGAACAATTGGGTATGCTGCGCCTGATCTTCGAAGAGAGAGGTCGCCGCAGTCTCGATCTCCGGACGCTGCCCCACGAGCGTGTTGAGGACCTGGAGCGGCGACACTTCCTCGCCGGCTCGACGCGAATCGCCCAAACCTGGCGCGATGGATTGCGGCGGGAGGTGGAACGTGGCCATCGCAGCTTCATCGAGCGCCGGGCTGTGCATCGGCATCTCTTCGTGCAGTTCCAAAAGGCCGGACTCGGTCATATCGAGAGGGTCGAGCTGCATTGGGGCGATGCAGAAGTAAGCACCGTGCTTGAGAGTGAAACCCATGCCCTGGACCGCGATCTCAAGCGGATCCTCCTTGCGCTTGAGGACGATGGGGTTCGGCGCTTGTTGCTAGCCGGCCAGCCCTTTCGCGTCTCGGGGGATCTGCTCGAAGCCTGGCTCGACCTAGCGCAACGGGCACGGGTGCTCCACGTCAGCTTGGGGAAGCAGCGCCAGCGTGGGCGCGTTGGGGAGTTCCTCGCGCGAATGCCGAGTCTTTCTGCCTTGGTCGAGGAACGGCGCCAAGTACAGCCCTTGGCTGATGTGGAAATCGTCCTGGTGCACCACATCACGGCGGAGGTGCTCGGGGTGATTGGCGCCCTGCGCCAGCTGGGCTGCAAGCGCCTATCGACCTTGTTCGTGGCCTATGCCGGGGATGCGCCTGGTAGCTATCTGGGGCCCCTGCTGGATCTCCCCGAGGAAGAGTTCCTAGGTCTGGCTCTTAGCCGAATCCCAGACGCAGCTCGGGTGGAGGGTCGTTATCGGCTGTCGAGAGAATACTCTCCCGTGGCCGGGCTAGAGGATCTCGATGCGCGAGTCTGGGAAGCTCCCGACTTCATTTCGGCGATGGAGGAGGTGGCTCGTCATCTCTGTATCGAAGCTGCGGCACGATCGCAGCGCGAGGGGCGGCGCCTGCTGATCCTCGAAGACGGCGGCTATTTGGTTCCGGCGCTGCATCGGGCTCTGGCTTTAGGGCAGAGCGCCCATGACTTCGCGCCCAGCGCCAAGTTGGACCCTGATCTTTCGCTAGGCGAACTCTTTGGCCAGCGCTTGCTTGGTTCGGTGGAACATACCCGTAATGGCCACGATCGCATTCTGGCGGTCAAAGACGATGGCCAATTGCAGTTCCCCTCGCTGTCGATCGCCATTTCAAAGATCAAGCGCCAGGGCGAGGCTGCAGAGGTAGCCGTTTCGATTCTTCAGGCTGTTGAAAGCATCCTCCATGCCTGCGGGAGAATCCTCAGCCGGCGCCGAGCCCTGGTTTTAGGTTCGCGGGGAGCGATTGGCTCGCGCCTGGTGCGAGAGATGTGCTTTCGCGCCGAGACTGGTCAGGAGCAAGTGTCAGGGCTCGATCTCGCCTGTGACAGCGGCTCTTGCATCGTGGAAGCCAAGAGCCTGAGCGAACTCCCGCGTGAGCGTTGGCTCTCCTGCGATCTCTTGCTCGGGGTTATCGGCAAGAGCGTTGTGAAGGGCGCGGATATTGAGGACTGGCTGCTGCACGGCAGCGCCCCTGAGCTTTGGGTGGCTAGTGGCTCCACCAAGACGGTCGAGTTCCAGGATGTCGCTGCGTGGCTGAGCGAGATGCGTCAGTCGACAAAGGCCGAGCTTGGCGGACATGAACTCAGCATTAGCAGCGAGGAGATTCTCGATCCTATTAGCGGGCGCCTATTTGGGCACCGGCATCGCCTTGAGTTTGGAGGGCGAAGGCGGGATCTGTGTTTTCTCGCGCAGCTCATGCCGATCAACTTTCTCTATTACGGCGTGCCGACAGAAATGATCGAAATCGTGCTGCGCTCCCTGGTGCAAGCCGGGCTCGGACTACTAGCGAATCCGGATATGGGGCCCGGTCTCTTCGCCGTGGATCACGATGTGGACCAAGACGGGCGGCCCTTGATCTAGGAGACGGCGGATCTAGGAGACGGCGGATCTAGGAGACGGCGGATCTAGGAGACGGCGGATCTAGGAGACGGCGGATCTAGGAGATCGAGAACTTGAGAAACCGAACCCGAAGGAGCTGAGCCGGCGAGCTTGAGGTGCCCCTTGTGCATGGGGCACCTCAAGTTCGGTGGCTGCTCACTTCACTTGACGGTGATCTTGCCGGTGTTGGTCAGGGTGTAGGCCTTACCCGTCGGATCGATCGAAAGACCCTGCAGGTGGACGACGACACCTTTCATCGACGGGTTGTTGGGGATGGGCAGGGCCATCTTCGCGCGGTCAGAGGCGTCCGAGTGGGTCATGGTGCTGAGGTAGCCGAAGGTCTTCAGGTCGAGGCCGAACAATCCCGTGAAGGGGGCGACGGCTACCGGGGTCTTGAGCAGGCCAGCAGAGAGGAAGACGGCGGTGATGCCGGGCAGGTTATTTTTGCGAGGGAAGGCGCCAAAGACGTCGGCGGTGCCACCGGGGCTGACCACGTCGCCGAGGAGCCAGGCGGCCTTGAGCTCGTACATCGCGTTCTTTGGGTTCGTCGGGCCAGCATGAGTGAGCAGGCCGCCGGCGACGCCGCCGTTATTGATCCAGGTCGTGGTATCGACGACGACAGTGAAGGGGTCCTTGGGGTCTAGGCTGGCCTTCCAGCACATATCGTTGTCGCGGCCGACCAGGTTGGCGAACCAGAGCCCTTCGACGTCACCGTCGGGACCGGTGATCGGCGTAGCCGAGTTGGCGGTGTTCGTGGCGCCGCTCTGCACAATGATGCTCGGAGTACCGCTGACCTTCGGTGCCGATGGCGTCGAGAGGTCGAGGTCCTGCATTACGATGTTCTTATTGAGGGTGTAGAAGATCTTGAGCTTGCCGCCGACATAGCCGAGAGCCGGGTCCACGTACGTCTGCGTGATTCCGGCGACCTGCACCGGAGCGTTGAACTTGGCTATCAGGTTCTTGCGGCTTGCGAGGTAGACCCCCGTCGCCCTGTCGAAGATCGCGTACATCCCCTTCGGATCGAGCATCAATCCGAAATCGTTGCCCGCGCTGTTGAGGTTCGCGGCCAAAAGGTTGGGCGTGAACTTGCCTTTGACGCGGTCATAGACGCCCATCAGCAGGTCGTAGCCACCGGAGCCGCCGTTGGAGCTTGGCAGGCCAGAGGTGACGGTGATGCAGGTCGTCCAGGTGCCGAGAGGGTTGTGCGGCAGGCGGAAGTGAGCGATCTGCCCGGTGCCGGTTCCAGGGATCTGGCCGCCGCTGCCGTAGGTGAAGACGGTGCTCGGGGCACTCTTGGTAATTGTGCCGGGGGCGACTTGGGCTGAGGCACTGGCGCTTAGGATGCAGGCGCAGGCTAGAGAAAGAGAGAGACGAGACATAGGCACTCCGGAGAGAGAGACTGAGAGATAGATGCGAGGAGAAGCGAGAGATGGCTCGATTCTCAGCAATGCACAGTAACTCAATTGCGTCAGGCACAAAGGGGGAGTCCTCAATGTTTCTCTTTGCCTGTCTTTCTTCTGCCAGGGGCACTGGATTTACGCTGCTGCGAATCGGGCGATGAATCGCCATTCTGACTGCGTTCGACAGTGCTGCCTCCTTGCGGCATGGTGTCCGACCAGATCGCTGGTCGGGCAGGGTAGAGGACAGAAGGAAGGCAAATGGACGAACTGGTCCTGCGGGGGGCGCGGGAGCACAACTTGAAAGGGGTCGATGTGCGCATCCCGCGAAACGCCCTCGTCTGTTTCACCGGAGTTTCGGGTTCGGGTAAGAGCTCGCTCGCCTACGACACGATTTATCGAGAGGGCCAGCGGCGCTATTTGGAGTCGCTGTCGTCCTATGCCCGGCAATTCCTCGGGAATCTGGAGAAGCCAAAGCTCGATCACATCGAAGGTTTGTCGCCAACGGTGGCTATCGATCAGAAGTCGGTGTCGCGCAATCCGCGTTCGACCGTCGGGACGATTACCGAGACTTGGGACTTTCTGCGGCTGCTGATGGCGCGACTGGGTGTGCCGCACTGCCCCGAGTGCGGGAGCGAAGTGCGGGCGATGGCGCCGAAGCAGATCGTCGATTCCATCTTGCGGGAAGGCAACCAAGGCGACCGGCTTCTCGTGTTGGCGCCGGTGGTGCGCGGGCGCAAGGGCAGCTACCGCAAGGAACTCGCGCAGTGGCGCAGGGACGGCTATGTCCGGGTGCGTGTCGACGGGCAGGTCCTGCGTTTGGACGAGGACATCGAACTCGGTCGCTACCACAAGCACGACATCGAACTGGTGCTCGATCGGGTCAAGCTCGACGCCAGCAAGCGCGAGCGATTGCTCGATTCGATCGAGCTGGCGATCTCGGTCGGGGAGGGTTTCGCCGCGACCTTACGGCAGGACGCAGGCTCTGAGCGCTACACCCTGTTCTCGGCGCTGCGCGCCTGCCCCGAAGGCCACGGCGCTCTGCCGGAGCTGGAGCCGGTGCTGTTTTCCTTCAACGGTCCACAGGGCGCCTGCCCGGACTGTGACGGATTGGGTGAGCGGCGTGGCATTGCCGAAGAGCTGCTGGTGCGTGCCCCTGAGCTGTCGATCAAGGATGGCGCGCTGAACTGCCTCAACCCGAAGGGCTTTGTGCTCTTTACTCGCTTTCACGTCGATCACCTCGACCAGGTGCTACGCGACTTCGGCAGCTCCATTGAGCATCCTCTCGAAGGCATGAGCGACTTGCAGCAGGAGGTGCTGTTCTACGGCGCTGGCGAGCGAGTCTATGAGTTCGGCTTTAAGCACCAGGGCAAGAAGTTCGCGGTCGAAGGCAAGGATCGTCGGCAGTTCCCCGGACTCGTCGGACTCCTGCAGAAGGTCTGGGACGAATACCGGCCCAAGGCCATGTCGCGGCTCATGCATGCGCGCCGTTGCCCGAGCTGTGATGGGCAGCGGCTTGGGCCGGTGCCGAGGAGTGTGCGCTTCGAAGGGCGCAACATTGGCGAGTTGGCTGCGATGACCATCGGCGAGGCCCAGCGCTACTTTGCCGAGCAGTCCGAAGCCATCGAGAAAGGAGCTGGGGCTCGTGCCGAGATCGGCCGCGAACTATTCCGCGAGCTCAACGAGCGTTTGTATTTCTTGGCCAAGGTCGGCCTGGAGTATCTCCGGCTCGATCGTTCGGCCGCGACCCTCTCGGGTGGTGAGTCGCAGCGCATCCGCCTGGCGGCACAGGTTGGTTCGGGGCTACGTGGTGTGCTCTACGTGCTGGACGAGCCGAGTATCGGGCTGCACGCGCGCGATAACGCGCGCTTGATCGAAACGCTGCATGAGTTACGCGATCGCGGCAACACGGTCTGTGTCGTCGAGCACGACGAAGAGACGATGCGGAACTCGGACTGGCTGGTCGATGTAGGCCCGGGGGCCGGGGTGCTGGGTGGCGAGATCGTGGCCAGTGGGCCCCCGGAGCAGGTGCTTGCTGGCTCGTCCCTGACCGCGCGCTTCCTCAAGGGCGAAGAGCGCATCGAGCTGCCGGAACGCCGGCCTCGACCCAAGGACTGGCTGAAGCTTCAGGGCGTCGCCCAGCACAACCTACAGAACGTCGACGTGGAGATTCCTCTCGGTCGCCTGGTTTGCGTCAGTGGCGTGTCGGGTTCGGGCAAGAGTTCGCTGGTCCATCACGTGTTGCACAAGATTCTGGCGCGCGAGCTCAACGGCGCCGAGATGGTGCCGGGCAAATACCGCAAGATCAGCGGTCACGAGCAGCTTGAGAAAGTTATCGAGATCGACCAGGCGCCGATTGGCCGTACGCCGCGCAGTAATCCTGCGACTTATACCGGGGTGTGGACGCTGATCCGCGACCTCTACACCTTGCTACCAGAGTCGCGGCAGCGGGGTTATGCCAAGGGTCGCTTTAGCTTCAATGTCAAAGGCGGCCGCTGCGAGGCCTGCCAGGGCGCCGGTGTGCGGCAGCTGGAGATGCAGTTACTCGAGAGTGTCGAGGTCACCTGCGAAGTGTGCGGCGGCACGCGCTTCAATCGCGAGACCTTGGAGATCCTATTCAAGGGGCGCAGCGTTGCTGATCTGCTCGAGATGAGTATTTCGGAGGCACGGGACTTCTTCCGGGTGCACCCCAAGATCTCACGGATTCTCTCGGTGCTCGAAGAGGTTGGCCTGGGGTATGTGCGGCTCGGTCAGCGCTCGACGACGCTGTCGGGGGGAGAGGCGCAGCGCATCAAGCTGGCGAGTGAGCTGGCGCGGCCGAGCCAGGGAGGGAGCTTCTACATCCTCGATGAGCCGACCACTGGCCTGCATTTCGACGATGTGAGGAAGCTCCTTGCGGCCTTGCAGCGCCTGGTCGAGGAGGGCAACAGCGTGCTGGTGATCGAGCACGACCTCGACGTGCTCAAGTGTGCCGACTGGGTCCTCGATCTCGGGCCCGAGGGCGGCGATGGCGGGGGGCGTCTACTTGCGGCCGGGACGCCGGAGGAGATCGTGCTCTGCGAGGAGTCTTATACCGGACGGGCGCTGGCATCGGTGCTGCGGCGAGGGCCGCGGCCCGGCCCGAAGCCGGCGAAAACTGCGAAGCCGCGCAAGAAGCGAAAAGCTGGGCGTCCACGCAAGAAGCGGCCGGCTGAGGATCTGGTGGTCTATGGGGCGCGGCAGCACAACCTTCGCCAGGTCAATGTGCGCTTCCCCGCGGCCTCGCTTTCTGTCGTGACTGGGCTCTCGGGGAGTGGCAAGACCTCCCTGGCCTTCGACACGGTATTCCGCGAGGGGCAGCGGCGCTTTATCGAGAGTCTGTCCACCTATGCCCGGCGCTTTTTGGGGCGGCTGGAGCGGGCCCCAGTCGAGCGCATCGATGGGCTTTTGCCGGCGATCGCCATCGACCAAAAAACAGCGGGTCGTAATCCCCGCTCGACGGTGGGCACCCAGACCGAGGTGCTCGATTATCTCCGGCTCTTGTTTGCGCGAGTCGGGCTGCCGCACTGTCCGCTGCACGGCGACGTGCTCGAAGTGCAGAGCCCGTCGATGCTGGCGGCGCGGGTGGTTCGCGAGCGGGAGGGCGCCAAGGGCATGGTCTTGGCGCCGCTGCGCTTGCCGCCGGGCATTACCGACGAAGACCTGGAGCTGTTCTTTGATGAGCAGCGTCAGGAGTGGCGCGAAGAAGGTCTTGCGCGCTACGCTCTTGGGGAGGATGCTCTCGAGATACATCGCCTTGATGACGAGGTGGATGCTCTCGAGCTGCGCAAAGGGCTGTGGCTGGTCGTTGACCGGGTGAGCTATGCCAAGCGCACGCAGTCGCGAATCGCTGAGGCCTTCGAACTCGCCGGTCACTGGGGCAAGGGTCGGGTGGCAATCGCGGACATCGATGCCTCGCCGCAGGTTTTCTCGCTGGAGCGGGCATGCCCCAAGTGTGAAGTCGCCCTGCCGATCGACCTGCACCCGCGCTTTTTCTCTTTCAACCACCATCAGGGGGCCTGCCCGGACTGCCATGGCCTGGGCACGCGCAAGAGCGTCTCGCTCGAAGCCCTGATCCAGGACGAGAGCAAGCCCTTGTTCGATGGCGCCCTGCCCAGGAACTATGGGGCGGGCCTGGGCTGGCTCTTCCATCCAAGCAAAGCCTTCGCGCGGCGGGCCTATGCGATGGCCGCGGCGAAGAAGTTCGACCTCCGGGGGACCTCGTGGAGAAAGCTCTCGACCAAGCAGAAAGACTACTTGCTCTGGGGCACGGGTGAGAGTGAATACAGCGTCGAGGTGAAGAGTTCGAGCCGGGGCCGGGAGCGGCATTGGACTTCGAAGGAGACTTGGCCTGGGATCGCGCGGGTTCTCGAAGAGCGCTTTGGGCAGCGGGAGAGCGACGCCGCCTTTAAGAATCTCGGGCAGTATCTCCACGAAGAAGTCTGCCGGACGTGCCAGGGGCGGCGACTGAGCGAGATGGCCTGCGCCGTGGAACTCAGTGGGGCATCGCTGCCTGAACTCTGCGCCGATGATCTCTTGTCGCTGCGGAGCTTCTTCCAAGAGTTGAAGCTCTCGAGCAGCGAGAAGCAGGTCGCCAAGGAGATCTTGAGTGAGATCAATGCGCGGCTCAGCTTCCTGGCCGACATGGGCCTGGGTTATCTGAGCCTGGATCGGCGCAGTTCGACGCTCAGCGGTGGAGAAGCCCAGCGGATTCGCCTCGCGAGCCAGCTGGGCTCGCGTTTGACCGGCACGCTCTATGTCCTCGATGAGCCTACGGTGGGGCTGCACCCCAGGGATACCGAGCGGCTCTTGGGCAGCCTCGAGGGGCTTCGCGAGCTGGGGAACACCGTCATTGCCGTGGAGCATGACGAGGAGGTGATCCGGCGTGCGGATTGGGTGGTCGACATGGGGCCGGGTGCCGGGCGGCATGGTGGTGATCTTGTCTACCAAGGCAAGCCTGCCGGTCTCTTGCGAACCAAGGGCTCGCTCACTGGCGAGTGGCTCAGTGGTCAGCGGCAGTGGCCTGAGCGGGCTGAGCGGCGTAGGGGTAAGGGACGGCTGCGCCTGCAGCAGGTTCGGACGCATAACTTGAAGGCTGTGGACGCGGAGTTCCTTTACGGGGCTTTCAACTGCGTGACCGGGGTTTCGGGTTCGGGCAAGAGTTCGCTGGTGATGGAGAGCTTGCTGCCGGCGCTGCGTGGCGAGAAGGGTGAGTGGAAGCTCTCCGGAGCTTCCGCAGTCGAGGCGATCATCGTCGTCAACCAGGAAGCCTTGGGGGCGACGCCGCGTTCAACTCCGGCGACCTATACCGGGATTCTGGCCCCGATCCGGGACTTGTTTGCGCGCAGCGAGCACGCCCGGCGCCTCGGTTTTGGGCCGGGACGCTTCAGCTTCAACGCCGCGCAAGGGCGTTGCCCGGCCTGCGAGGGGCGGGGGCAGATCCAGGTCGAGATGCACTTCTTGGCCGATGTCTGGGTCACTTGCGAACTGTGCAAGGGGCAGCGCTACAACGAGGGCACCCTGGCGGTGAAGTGGCGCGGCAAGAGCATCGCGGATGTGCTCGAGATGGAGGTGAAGGAGGCGCTGGAGTTTTTCGATGCCCATAAGAAGGTCAAGCGAGCGCTGCGCGTCTTGTCTCAGGTCGGTCTGGGCTATCTGCAGCTCGGCCAGGGCGTGCACACCCTCAGTGGCGGCGAGGCGCAGCGCCTCAAGCTTGCGGCAGAGCTGTGCAAGGCGCCGCGGCCGGGCCAGCTCTTCCTTCTCGACGAGCCGACGACGGGCTTGCACATGGAGGACGTGTGTAAGCTGCTGGGTGTTCTGGATCGCATCATTGAACGTGGCGGCACCGCCATCGTGATCGAGCACCACCCCGACGTGGCCCGTCATGCCGATTGGTTGCTCGACCTCGGCCCCGAGGGCGGTGATGGGGGCGGAGAGCTCGTGGCGATGGGGACACCCGAAGAGGTGATGGCGAGCAAGGCCTCGTGGACCGGCCGCTACCTCGGCACCAAATAACGCAGCAGCCGCAGCCGATGCCGCAGTTCTTTACGGGCAAGTTGCCAGGCCGTTGAATGATTCGCACGGCGACAATGCACCGTCTGCGACCCCCCCCTTGGCGCCATAAAGCCTCGACGAATCAGTAGATTCGCCGGCCTTTTCCGGCACCAATGGGACGCCGAATCCGGCACTCTGTTACTCGTGCGCCTTTTTCAAAGGCCTGCTTGGTCAAGATCAGGAAGGATGGCTGAACTTGGGAGAACTTTTCGCTCTGGCCTGTGCTCTTTTCTGGTCCTTTGCGGTCATTCTCTTCCGTAAGTCCGGAGACAGCATCCCGCCTTTGGCCTTGAACCTTTTCCGGGTCGGGCTCACCAGCGTTCTCTTCCTGCTCACGATGTGGGTGCAGGGGATACCCTTGCTGGGCCAGGCGCCTGCTCGGGATTACTGGGTTTTAATGGCTAGCGGCGTCATCGCCATCGCCATCTCTGACACCCTCTTCCATATGAGTTTGAACCGGGTGGGGGCCGGGATTAACGCCATCGTCGACAGCATGTACAGCCCCTCGGTGGTCTTCTTCGCTTATCTGCTATTGGGAGAAACCATCAGTTTCTGGCAGTTCGTGGGTATGGTGATCATGATCTTGAGCATCATTATCGCTACCCAGGTGAAAGCTCCCAAAGGCACCAGCCATCGCACGCTGGTTTATGGCGTGATCCTGGGCGTGGGCGCCATGTGTTTCCTCGGCTTTGGTATCGTCTTGGCCAAGGGCGTCCTGGAAGAAGCCAATGTGCTCTGGGCGACCACGATCCGACAACTAGGCAGCCTGGCGGTGCTGGTGCCTGCTGCCTTGATTCACCCCGATCGCCGCCGTCTTTGGCGGGTATTTGTCCCCAATCGCAGCTGGCGTTACAGCGTTCCAGGCACCCTGCTAGGCTCCTACTTCGCCCTTATCTTTTGGATTGCCGGGATGAAGTATATTTCTGCCGGCCGCTGCGCCATCCTCAACCAGACCAGCACCATCTATTTGCTGATCCTGGCCAGCTGGCTGCTGAAGGAACCCTTTGGCTACCGGCGTGCGACCGCAGCCCTACTGGCGATCGGCGGCGCTTTGCTGGTGATTAGCCTGTAAGGCGGTCGGTGCTTCCAGGTGGAAGTGTCACTCCCCTGTTCGCAGGTCGTTGAAAAACGAATCGGTAGATTGGCCTGCGTTTTCTGGCGCCAATGGGACGCCGAATAAGGCACTCTATCACTCGTGGGGATTTCTCAGCATCCTGTTAGTGGCCGATTCTCTCGGTGTAGCTTTGTTGGCGGCAGTCACCAAGCAAAGGATCAATAAATACCCTAGTAATAGAGTTTGCTTCGAGCGCGGCGGGCGCCTTCCTTGATAGGCCTTTCCGGCGATCCCCATTGATCCGGCTCTTTCTTTCTTAGCTCAGCCTGCGCCGCACTGGTGTTGCTTGTAGGAAGGCTGGGCGTTCGTTGCGCTGGGGCATTCTGCGGCTGAGGGTGCTGAGGAGATGCCGGGCTAGGGAGCGGGTGCGGCGAGCCTCCTGAACCCGGCCGAGCGCGCGCAGAGCCTCGGCCTTTTCGAGCCAGAAGCGAAGGATCCAGGTGGGTTCGAGGCTGTATTCACGTAGTTCGCGTAGGGCGCTCTCTGCGTATTCGAGGGCAATCTCGGGCTCAGCTTCGCTGTGGGCGCAGCGGGCGGCGAGGCTGCGGGCTAGGAGCACCGGGCGGGGGAGGCCGAGGGACTCGGCGTCGGCGAGGCAGTTCTTGGCCTCGGCTAAGGGGACGGGGGCCAGTTCGCAGCGAGCTTCGAGTCCGTAGAGGGCTGCCTCGACGGCGATAGGGGGCTGCTTCAGCTCCAAGGCATGGTCCCTGAGGGCGGCGTAGCGTGAAACCGCTTCCTGCGGGTGCCTTTGGTAGAGGGCGGCGCGGCAGAGCAGTACTTCGGAGAGAAGCCGATGAGTAGGGAGCTGGCTTTGCGACTGAACTTGTTGCAAGCGGGCCTCGGCCTTACTGCCGCGGCCGATCTCAAGCTCGAAGCGGGCGCGGAGAATTTGCGCCCACTCCATGTCGTGGGAGAGCCCGAGGTCGCGGTAGGCGCGTTCGCCGGCGGCGAAGTGTTTGTCGGCGAGATCGATGCGCAGCCTCGCCGCCTCGAAACGTGCTAGCAGCGTCGTGCCTTGGGTATGCAGCACTGGATGCTCTTGGCGGATCCTCTCCAGCATGAGCCGCGCCTGCATCGCGACGCTGAGGCCGTCACGCAGGAAGCCCAACTCGCCGAGTAGGGTCGCTTCGAGGAGCAGGGTCTCGGCTTCTTCGGGGCCGTCCTGATCGCTAGCGAGCTCTGTCTTGGCCGTCTGCAGTAAGGCGTAGGCCTGGCTGAAAAAACCACGTGTTTCGGCGATGTGGGCCAGGCGCAGCCTGAGACGGGCGCTTTCTTCAGCATCCTTCAAAGGCAAGGCCAGGCTCAGAGCCCGTTCAATCAGCTCTTGGGCTTTTTCGAGCTGTCCTTCGCGGGCCGCGAGCCGTGCTGCGAGTTCCTTGTGCTTGAGCCAAGAGCGTAGATGCACCGGGTTTCGCGGCAGGAGCCGCAAGTGCAGTTCGGTCCGGCGTAGCAGTTTGCGACAACGGTTCAGCTCGCCCGAGAGAAACCTCGCCCGAGCGGCATCGAGCAAGGGAGGCACCGCGCGGGCGTGCTTAGCAGCGCGGGACCAGTGAAGACCAGTGACCAGCGGGTCGGCGCCTCGTGAACTCAGCAGTGCGGCGGCTTGGCCGTGTAGGCGCACGCGTTCGTCACGTCCGATGAAGTCGAGTACCGCCTCGCGCTGACTCGTGCGCTTGAAGCGCAGACGCGCGCCGCTGGCGAGAACCCAGGAATCGCGCAGCGCCGAGAGCGCTTCGAGCACGTGGAGCTCGCGTTCACCGAGCAGGGCGGCGACGTCGTGGGCATCGAAGATGAGGCCAAGCACGGCGGCGGCGCCGAGGGCGCGGGTCTGTAGCTCGCTGAGCTGCTGCCAGTGTGCGGCGAGGTACTGCTCGACACTTGCGGAGAGGGGGAGGCGCCTGCTGAGCCTTGCGTCGTGGAACTCGCCTTCGCTGCCCTGGAGTCTCCCTTCTTCGGTAAGCCGGATCAGGGTTTCGAGGATGAGCCCCGGCACCGGTGCGATGCGCCTGCCTATTGCCGCTGCGACGCGGCTGCCTTCGCTTGGATCCCGGAACAGCGCCTTGACGAAGGCGGCGGCCTCGTCGCTAGAGAGCTGTTCGATCTCAAGGCTCTCTACTGGGAGCTCGGCGAAGTCTGGGCGCCGTTGTTCGTGGTTGCTGGTCAAGAGGATGAGCACATGGGCCTTCTTCTCGGCCAGGAAGCGAAGAACTCGGATCGTTGCCGGGTCTAGCCGTTCGGCGCGGTGGATGCGTAGCACCAGCGGCCAGCGGGAGTCGCCGACTCGGCGCAGGGCCTCTGCTGCCAGTCCGGCAGGGAAGGTGCGCTCGTCCCCTAGGCTGCGAGTGAGTAGGGCCTCGGCTAGGTCCTGGGCTTCCTTTTCTTCGAACCCGCCCAGCTGCACCAGGCGGCTGCTCAGTCGATCCAGGGCGCGGAAGGAGTCGATGCGAGCCTGCCCGGCGTAGTGCTCGACCAAGACACCGGCGATGGGGTTTCCGCGAGCATCCTCAGGGCGTTCCCCCGCAATCGCCGCGTAGTAGCGCAGGGTTCGCCGCTGATCGAGTTGCTTCTGGATCCACTCGTCGGTCAGGCGACGTTTACCGACTCCCATGGGGCCATGGATGTGGAGGATGCGCATCCTCCCCTCCGAGGCGGCTTCGAATTCTTGGTCCAGATAGGCCAATTCTCGGTGCCGACCAAAGAGTGGGGTGTGGGCCGGACGGCGGCTGGCACGTAGGCGCCTGGCGGAGCGGAGCAAAGGCAGCCGGCGTTCGCTCGCGCGCCAGCTGCGTGCGGCTTCGCCTTGCTCCCAGAGCTGGGCCAGCTCTTCGGCGCTCGGCCGTTGCTCGGCTTTTGTCTCCAGCATGCGCAGCAGGACATGGTCGGCGAAGGGGGAAAGGCGAGGCCGGTAGTTGGAGGGCTGCTCCGGCGTGTCTTCGAGGATCCTCCGGATCATCTCGTCGGCGCTCAGCTGCTCTTCGCGGCAGGCAAAGGGGTGGCGCCCGGCGGCGAGTTCGTACAGGGTGACGCCGAGGGCATAGATGTCGGCCTCGGGTTGGTGGGGGCGGCCGCGTAGGCATTCGGGGGCGAGGTAGGCGAGGCTGCCATGAACGCCGGCGGAGCGGGCACGCCCCCGCAGCAGTGGGCGCTGGGTGGCGAAGCCGAGGTCCATCAGCTTGCAGTGGCCGTCACTGGTCAGAACGAGGTTTTCCGGCTTGATGTCGCGGTGGATGACACGCGCCCGATGCAGGGACGCCAGTCCGGCAGCCGCCTGGGCACCGACCACCCGCACCAGGGTTTCGACGGCGGCGCCGCCCTCAAGAATCTGGCGAAGGGTGCGACCTTCGACAAACTCCATCAGCAGGTAGACCAGGGGGCGCCCGCGCCAGCGCCGTTCTTCGAGCCCATAAATGCGCAGGACATTGGGGTGGCGCAGCTCTTTGCCGATGCGTGCCTCCTCTCGGAAGCGTGCGGCCGCGTTTTCGTCTCCGAGGAGGTCGTTGCGCAAGAACTTGACCGCGATTTCGCTCCCCGGCGCCAGGCCGCGTAGCGCCCGCTCGACTCGGGCGCGGTGCACGGTCCCGTGCTCGCCGGCGCCGAGTTCCTCAAGGAGGGTCAGGTTGCCGAAGCTACCGCTTGGCTGAGCTTGCGGGGTGGAGGAATCCATCAGGGAAACGAGATAGGGTGCAGCCGAAGCCTCCGGAGTTCCAGTGGGGCGAAGGTCTTCGGCCGGGGGCGGATTTTTTCGATACCGTCAGCGACTTGGCGCAGGCCGACAGTTCTTCATCGAGCGACCCTTATCCGCCGATAGACTCCGAAGCGAGCTTCCTTCTCTCGTCCCCTGGAGATCCCTTGGCCGCAGAAGACCCCAAAGCAGCGCAAAGTTCTGTGTCGATCCCTGCCGAAGAGCGGCAGCATCTGCGGCTGTACCGTGAAATGCTGCGGATTCGCTGCTTTGAGGAAATGCTCCAGAAGCTGCTGGCCGAAGGCAAAGTGGGCGGGACGACCCATCTCTGCATTGGGCAGGAAGCCGTGCCGGTGGGCGTCTCGTCGCTGTTGACGCAGGAGGATCTCGTCGTCTCGACGCATCGCGGACACGGCCACCTGCTGGCCAAGGGGGCCCGCGCGGATCGCGCGCTTGCCGAGATCGCGGGACGGGAGACCGGCTACTGCAAGGGCAAGGGTGGCAGTCAACACGTCGCCGTGCCCGAGATCGGCCACATGGGCAGCAATGGCATCACCGGCGGCGGCCTTCCCATTGGCACCGGGCTGGGGCTGGCGCAGAGGATGCTCGCCACCGGGCGCTGCGTCGTGGTCTATCTGGGTGACGGTGCAGCGGATACTGGGAATTTCCACGAGTCGCTCAACCTGGCCTCGCTTTGGAAACTGCCGGTGGTCTACGCGCTGGAGAACAACCTCTACGCGATGTCGACCCCCGTGTCGAAGAGCTCGGCCTGTGCCAGCTTTGCCGACTGGGCTTCGCGATACAGCGGCTTGGAGGCCAGGCGTATTGACGGCAACGACGTGCTCGCGGTGGCGGAGGCCTTCGCGCCGTTGCTGGATCGGGCGCGACGGGGAGAGGGGCCGGCCCTGATCGAGTGCCTGACCTATCGGCAATCCGGCCACAGCAAGAGTGACGCGCGCGTCTACCGCAGTCGCGAGGAAGAGGCCGAGTGGCGCGCCAAGGATCCCCTCGAAGTGCTGAAGGCGAAGGCGGGCTTGCGCGATGCCGCGGTGGAGGAGGTCGCGGCCGAGGTCGCGGCGGAGATGGCCGAAGCCAAGGCCTTCGCCCTGAACTCGCCCGCAGGTGATCGCAGCCTGGCGCTGGCTCATATGGAAATCCGTGAGCCCGAAGCTTTGGAGGATGCTCCCGAGCAGCGCATTGCCGAGGGGAGCGAGACCAGCTTGACCGAGGCCCTGCGGGAGGTGCTGCGCCAGGAGCTGGCACGCGATCCCGCCACCCTGCTGATCGGCGAGGATATCGGGGTGTACGGAGGGGCTTTTGGGGTCACCCGCGGGCTGCTGGAGGAATTTGGCCAGGAGCGGGTCCGCGAGACTCCTATTTGCGAGAGCGGTTTCGTTGGTCTCTCGGTGGGGGCAGCCACTGGCGGCTTGCGGCCGATCGCCGAGCTGATGTTTGGCGACTTCACGGCCTGTTGCATGGACGCTTTGGTCAATCACGCGGCCAAGTTCCATTACATGTATGCGGGCGCTCTCGACGTGCCCTTTACCCTGCGCATGCCGGTGGGGCGGCGTCATGGATACGGGGCGACCCACTCGCAGAGCCTCGAAGCGTGGTTCTGCCACGTGCCGGGGATGCAGGTGCTCTTCCCGTCGAACGTGGCTGATGCGGTCGGCTTGTTGCGGACGGCGATCCGTAGCGATGTGCCGGTTTTGTTCCTGGAGCACAAGCTGCTCTATCCCAGTCGCGGGGTGATGCCGAGTCCCAATCACTGCGTGCCCTTTGGCCGGGCCCGGGTTGTGCATCCGGGGCTGGAGCTGAGCATGGTCTCTTATGGGCACAGCGTCGGCACCGCGCTTGAGGCGATTCGGCATTTGGAGAAGCGCGGGCACTCGGTCGAGTTGTTGGATTTGCGCTCGTTGGCGCCCTTCGATCGCGACGCGGTGATTCAGTCGGTGCGGAAGACGGGGAGAATGCTCTTCGTGCAGGAAGCCTCGACCATCGGGGGCGTTGCCGATCGAGTGATCGCTGACGTGTTACCCGATGTTTTTGCGCAGCTGCACGCCCCGATCGAGAAACTGGGAATGGCGCATGTGCCCTTCCCCTCGTCGCCGCAGTTGGAGGAGCTCGTGCTGCCCTCGGTGCCAGATATCGTGCGTGCGGCACTACCGCTTTTGACCGAGTATTGATCCGCCCCGGCAGGGGCGGATGCTTCTGGGGATTCACCTCCCATAGAGCTTTGGAGTAGCTGGATGAGCCAGGTCATGAAGGTGCCGTATCTCGGTACTGCCGAAGACGAAGTTACCGTTTCTCGGTGGCACGTAGAGGAAGGTGGGCGCTTCAAGAAGGGTGACTGCCTCCTCGTTCTCGAGACTTTAAAGGCCAGTTTCGAGGTGGAGGCCGAGGGCGATGGTCAGCTGCTGCGGCGCATCGTTGCCGAGGGGCACCGGGCCAAAATGCACGCGCCGCTCGCCGTCTGGGGGGATTTCGGCGAGAAGCTTAGCGACGCTCAGCTTGCCAAGCTGCTTGAGGAAGATTCCGGGACCGAGGCAGAGGCTAGCGGCTCGATGCTGGTCGAAGAGATGGAGCTCGATGAGCTCGGCCTCTGTGTCGAGGAGCAGCCGAAGGCGGAGGCTAAGAAGGACCCAGCTGCGGCGCCGGCGGCGCGCAAACGCGCCAAGGAACTCGGCATCGACTTGGGCGAGGTGACCGGTTCGGGGCCGAACGGCTTGGTGCGGCTGCCCGATGTCGAGCGTTACGCCAAGGAGGCGAGCGCGAGTGGACGTCTGGGAGGCAATGGCGAGCTCGAGCCTGAGTTTGCCCGCTACCTACGCGAGGAGGGAGAGGCTTTCGGAGCCCTGTCTTCGGAGTTCAAAGTCGCCTTATACCGCAAGCACGGTGCCTTGCTGGGGGATGGGGCGTGGATGGGGAAGGGCTCCTTCATCGTTGCCGATCGCTTGGTGGTCGGGGAGGACTTTTATCTTGGAGATAAGGTACGGATCGAGGCCATCGATTTTGAGTGCGGGCCGATGTGCGCCTTTCAGGAAGGCGGCCGGGTGCGAGCGCGGGAAATCCGCCTGGGCGCCAATGCCTTCTTTGCTGCCGAGGTCGAGATCGGCGGCGGTGGCGCCATGGATCCTGAGGCGAAGCTGCATGTCGGCAGCCATGGCTTCGTTGGCGAGCATGTCCACTTCAACCCCTGTCGCTTGCTCGAAATCGGCGACGAGGTTGTCGTGTCACGCGGCGCGACTCTGATGACGCATTCCTTTGGGGCAAGTGTGCTGGAGGGTTATCCGAACCGTTTTGCTGGAATCAAAATCGGCGACGGCTGTCAGATTGGGATTTCGGCGGTGCTGTTCCCCGGAGTCGAGATGGGCGCGGGCTCGATACTGCTGAGCGGGAGTTCGCTGGTGACCTCGATGCCGGCAGGGCGCTTGTGGGGCGGAGTGCCCGCCAAAGACCTGAAGGCCGCGCAGAGGGTGCTGCGCGAGGATGAACGGCAGGACATCGGGCGCGAGCTGCTGCGGGAGTTTGCCCGGCAGATGGTGCTGCGCGGGCATGGCATGGAGGCCGACGCCCAGGGAGATGAGCTAAGGCTGACCCTGCGCCGGGAAGGCCGACACGTGATTCGCTACGATAAGCAGTTGCCACTCGGCGAGGGGGATCTCGTTGTCGAGGATATTCGTGTGGGGCTCAAGCTTGCCGAGGATGTCTGGGACAAAATCCCGATCGAGGTGACTGCGATCGATCTCGGCGGAAAGCGGATTCGGGGACCGGGTGGCCCGCTGACCGATGCGTTTCGAGAGTTCTTGCGTAAGCGCGGCGTGCGCCTCAAGCCGCGAACTTGGAGTTATCGCGGAGGGCTCTTGTGAGCGAGTTCGGAGAAAGCGGGCCTTCGTACTGCATGGAGCGCTACGGGCAAATCTTGCGCAAGGCGCAGGCGCTGGGCTATTGGCTGCCAAAGGTCCGGGATGTGGCCTTTGGCATTCCGGATCGGAAGCTGTTTTTGATCCGGCACGATGTCGACATCACCCCGTGGGCGGCCTTGGAGATGGCGCGCTTCGAGAAGGAGCGCGGGGTGGAGACGACGTATTACTACCGGCTGCACGCGGAGACCTACAACCTGCTGGACCCGGATGTCCTGGCTTCCATGTTGGAAGTGCACGAACTCGGCCACGAAATCGGCCTGCACTACGAGCCGGGGTTTTTCTTGGATCGCGGAGAGGATCCACTCGTGGGCGTGCGCAGGGATCTGCGCTTCTTCGAGGAACTGCTGGGCTTCGAAACCCAGACCCTTGCCCAGCATCAGCCGGCGACGGGGCCGGTTCTCGCCGAGATTTCGGAGAAGCACGGGGATGCGTATCAGCCGGCTTTGGTGCGCGAGATGCCCTACTTCGGGGACAGTGGCTTCCACTGGCGCGAAGGCTGTGTGATCGAAAAGCTCGGGGTCTACGAGCAGATCCACACCTTGATCCACCCGCATAGCTGGACCCGTTCCGGGCGGCCTTGGCAGGATGTTCTGCGGCTGCACGCTGAGGAACTCGGGCAGCGGCTCGGGAGCTGGATGGAAGGCTATATCCAGCATGTGGAGGAATACCTGGCAGAGCGCCCGCGCCTAGATCGGGAGCGAGAAGAGAGGTACCAGGGCTAATCGTTTCGCGGGTGGCGTAGCAGGCTGGCGTGTGGGCTGGCCTTGCTAACCTGCTGCTGCTCGGCCCTGCTGCTACTCGGCCCTGTTGCTACTCGGCTAGGGGAGGGGGCGGCCCAGCGGGCTCTGCCCCTGTCTCGTCTTCTTCCCGGTCATTGCTCGCTTCGCCTGCTGCGTCGTCTTCGTCGCCGTCTTTTTCTTCCCTATCCCAGCCGCCTTCGGGGCGCAGCTCGTTCAGGAGCTGCTCCATGCGCATGGCTCCTACGACCGACTTGTCGTAGCGAAACTCAAGCTGGGGCACGTTGCGGGTCGGCAGGATCTCGCCGACCCCATGCTGGACGAACTTGCGGGCATGCTGCAGGGCGTGTTCGTTGAGTTTGCGGTCTTTTTCGTCGCCGAGCGAGGTCCAGAAGACCTTGCACTTTTCGATCTCGCGGTCGAGTTCGACCTTGGTGATGGTCACCATTCCGAGGCGCGGATCCTTGGCTTCGAACTGCAAGATTTCGGCGACGCGTCGCTGGATCAAACGGTTGAGGCGCGCGAGGCGGCGGGGCTGAACCACTAGATGAACTCCAGCTGGAAGTCGGTAAGAGTCGCGTTCGGCAGCTCACGCAGGACGGCGAGTAGCTTGTCGAGCGCTCCGTTCATGTAGCGATGATCGCTGCCAGCCATCACCGCTGCCAGGGTGGCAGTATTGTGCTCGTCCAGATCTTCGGTCTCGCTGATCGAGACGTTGAACTTGCGCCGTATCCGGTCTTTGAGGCTCTTCACCACGCCACGCTTGTCCTTGAGGCTGGTGGCCCAGGGGATCTCAAGCTCGAATTGCAGCACAGCGATCACCAGCATTTCGAGTCTCCGAGCGCAAGCGCCAAGAGGAGGGGGCGAGGCGCTGCTACGCGCCTCGCCTTCTCCTACTTCGGGTCGCCGAGATAGCGCTTCACTTCGATGACCTCGTAGGCCTCGACGATGTCCCCGACCTTGATGTCGTCGTAGTTCTCGAGAAGGATGCCGCACTCGAAGCCCTCGCGGACCTCCTTGGTGTCGTCCTTCTCGCGGCGCAGGCCGGAGATCTTGCCGCTGTGCACGACCACCCCGTCGCGAACCAGGCGGCAGCGGTTGTTGCGGCCGACTTTGCCGTCGAGGATGTAGCAGCCGGCGATGTTGCCGAGCTTGCTGGACTTGAAGATCCTGCGGATCTCCGCGTGGCCGCGGATCTCTTCCTTCTCCTCGGGGGAGAGTAGGCCTTCCATCAGGGCTCGGCAGTCGTCGATCAGCTGGTAGATGACGTTGTAGAAACGGACCTTGACGCCCTTCTGGTCGGCCAGCTTGCGGGCGTTTTCGTCGGGCACCGAGTTGAAGCCCACGATCAGGGCGTTTGACGCTTCGGCCAGCGAGACGTCGGTCTCGGTGATGCCGCCGAGTGCCGAGTGCAGGATCTTGACCCGCACTTCGTCGGTGCTGAGCTCTTCCAAGGAGTTCTTGATCGGCTCGAGCGAGCCCATCACGTCGGCCTTGATGATCAGGCGCACCTCTTCGACCGACTGTTGGGCCAGCTGATCCATGATGTCGCGGCGCTGTTCGGCGCTGCGCCTGGCCAGTTCCTTCTGCCGCTGCAGGGCGGCGCGCTGTTCGGCGACGCTCTTCGCCTCGCGGGCCATCTTCTGGTTCTTGACCACATGGAAGGGGTCGCCAGGTGCTGGAAGCTCCGGAAGGCCGAGGATCTCCACCGGCGTGCCGGGGCCGGCCTGCTTGATCACCTTGCCGTGGTCGTCGTGCATGGTGCGCACACGGCCGGTGCCCGAGCCGCAGAGCACGAGGTCGCCCTGGCGAAGGGTGCCGTCCATGACGATGACCGAGATGACGTTGCCTTGGGCCGGCGTCTGCTTGGCCTCGATGACGCGGCCGGTGGCCGGCTTCTCGGCGTTGGCTTGGAGTTCAAGCACCTCGGCTTCGAGGGCGACGCTCTCGACCAGGTCTTCGAGGCCCTGGCCGGTGAGCGCGGAGAGCTCGACATACTGGGTCTTTCCGCCCCAGTCTTCGGGCTGGAGGCCCAGGGTTGCCAGCTGCTGCTTGATGCGCATGGCGTTGGCCCCGTCCTTGTCGATCTTGTTGATCGCGACGATGACCGGTACTTCGGCGGCCTTCGCGTGGTTGAGGGCCTCCTCGGTCTGAGGCATGACGCCGTCGTCGGCGGCTACGATCAGGACGACGATGTCGGTGACCTGGGCACCGCGGGCTCGCATGGCCGTGAAGGCTGCGTGTCCGGGGGTATCGAGGATGACGATCGAAGTCCCGGCCATCGAGATCTTGTAGGCCCCGACGTGCTGGGTGATGCCGCCCACCTCGCTCTTGGTGACCGAGGACTGGCGAAGGGCATCCAGCAGGGTGGTCTTGCCGTGGTCGACGTGGCCCATGAAGGTCACGATCGGTGGGCGCACATCCTCGTACTCTTCACTGATGTTGTCGCTGATCTCGCCCAGCTTGTCGATGAGGGCGGTCTCGGCGTGGGTTTCCTCGACGACCTCGACGTTGCGCCCCAGCTCTAGGGCGACGAGTTCGACTTGGTCCTTGTCGAGGAAGGCGTTGATGTTGGCATTGGCGACCCCGAGTCGGAGCAGGACAAAGAGGAGGTCCTGGACCTTGTGACCGAGGGCTTCGGACAGGCGCTTCACCGTCACCGGCGACTGCACCTGCACGAGCTTGTCGGGATCGACACCCGGCGGGATGGCCAGGGGGTCCTTGCGTGCTTTCGTCGTTTTGCGGCCACCGCCGCCGCGCCGTCCGAAGCCGGCAAAACCGCCACGGGCGCCACCGGGGCCACTCGGGCCGCGTCGCTGGCCGGGGCCACTCTGTGGGCCGCGGCTACGGTAGTTCTGCAGGGCGCGTGCGCGGAGGCTGCTGTCCACCGAGCCGGGATTGCGGCCTCCGCCTGGAGCGGAGCGCCGGGTTGCGTCGCGGATGGTCTCCTTGGGCAACTCGATACGGCCGAGGATGCGTGCCTTGCGTTCGGGCTGGGGAAGGCGCCGAATCTCGCTACTGTCAAGGGGCTTCGGTCCGGTGCTGCTGTCGCCGGCCTTGGGGCCTGCTGCTGCCTCGGCTTCGCCTGCTGCTGCCTCGCCTGCTGCCACTTCTCCTGCTGCCGCTTCTCCTGCTGTAGGCGTTGCCGCTGCGGGGCTTCCCTTGAGCTCCTCGGGGCTACTCGGCTCAGTGCTACCGGGCTCGGCGCTGGTCTCGCTTTCGGTCTCCGTGCTGGCCGAAGTCTCGTCCGCTGCGCTTTCGGCGCTGGAGGACCGTTCTGGCTCTGGTGCTGCTTCTACCGTCTCCTGCGCTACATCGCTTGCTTCCTCTCGAAGCGGGCGCGGGATTCGCGTAGGAGCCTCGGTCTCGGGAAGGGCGCCAGCTAGCGGCGTTTCTGCCTGCTCGGGTGCTGAACCCTTGTTGCCGGCCTCAGCTGCTGTCGCGCTAGCCTCGCCCCTTTGCTCCGCTGCCGCAGCGGTTTCCGGCTGGGGGATGGGGGCATGGCTGCTCTCGGCTTCTTGAGCCGAGCTGCTCGCCGGGGCTGCGCTACTGTCGCTTGCGCTACTGTCAGCTGCGTTACTGTCAGCTGCGTTACTGTCGGCTGCGTTACTGTCGGCTGCGTTACTGTCGGCTGCGTTCGCTGCTGATGGCGTGCTTTCGCCGCTGGCCGCCGGCGCTAGGGCCTCGCCGCTGGACGCTGGAGGAATCGCTGCTGCTTCTTCAGCTGCAGGAGTCTCAGCGATGGGCTCCGCTGTTTCTCCTGCCACCGGCTCGGCGTCCTTGGACTCCTCGCTCTCCTTGGGAGCGGCAGCCGCCGGGAGCTTCTTCTTGATCGGCGAAGGCTTGGAGCTGCTCTTGGGCGTCAGCTTTTTCTTGATCGGCCCGGAGGGCTTCTCCTCTTCCGAGGAAGCGTCCTCCTCCTTCGCCTTCTTCTTCATCAAAGGCTTTTTCTTGAAGGGGCTCTTCTTGCGGATCGCGGGGCTGTCATCGCTTGCCACGTTGCTGGCCTGGTAGCCGGCAGCCTGGAGGCGCACCTCGATCACCATCTGGTCCGCATCGTCGAGTACGGCCATGTGCGTCTTGACCTTCTCGAAACCCAAGCCCTGAAGGACCTGGACGAACTCGGCACCCTTCATGCCGTAGTCCTTCGCCAGTTCGTATACCCTGCGCTTCGCCAAGGGGTGTCTCCTCGTTCCTCGCTCTGGCGGGATCGGTTGTGCTCATGCCGTGGCCCGTTCAGGGCTGTGGCTTGTTCTCGTCATTGGAATCGCTCGCTGCGCTGGCCTCTTGAGTGTCGGGGGTCTCGCCTCCGACGCTCTCGGCGTCACTTGCAGGAGCCTGTGCTCTGTAGTGGCGTTCGGGAGCCTCTTCGCTCTCGGTTGCCACGTCGTTGGTCTCTTCGAGATCCGTGCCCGTGCTGGGCTCGGTTTCGGAATCGGGCGCTTCGCTGTCCGTCGAGTCTTCGATTTGCCCAGCCTGGCCCGCTTCGGCATCCACTTCCGCGAGCTCTTCTTCCTTGGGCGTAGGCAGCTGTAGGTCGAGCTTCCAGCGAAGGAGGATTTCCCGCAGCCGCGGCAGATCGTTCTCTCGCTCGGCGATCCAGTCGCGGATGGCTTCCTCGCTACCTCGAAGGCGCAGCGGGCGATGTTGCCCACGTTGCGGAGCTTGGATGTCGAGGTCGATGCCTTCTGGCAGCGAGAGCACGCGCTGGGCGTTGCCGGCGTCGTCTCGCTTGCCTTCGATGTTCATTTCGAGGCACCAGGAGAACTCTCTGCCCTGGAGGGTTTGCAGGCCAGCTAGGGTCTCTTGGAACTGCTGGACGTCCTCAGGCTCCGGATCGCTGTCGCCGAGCCCGTATTCGAGGACCAGCGCGGTGTGATCGTTGATGGTCACGCAGAAGCGGACTTCGAACATCGAGTCCTGTTCGATCAGGATGGGGGTCAGCTCTTCGTAGACCTGAGTGCTCACCTCGTCCTGAGCGTCGCGCATGAGGGTCTCTTCGAGCTCCTTGCGCGTCATGATGTCGATGTCCCAGCCGGTCAGCTTGGAGGCGAGGCGGACGTTCTGCCCCTTGCGGCCGATCGCCAGCGAGAGCTGATCCTCTTCGACCAGGACCAGGGCGCTGTGCATGCTGTCGTCAAGGGTGACCTGCACGACCTCGGCCGGTTGCAGGGCATTGCGCAGCATGGTCTCCGGGTCTTCGCTCCAGCGGATGATGTCGATGCGCTCGCCGTTGAGTTCGTCGATGATGGCCTTGATGCGGGTGCCGCGGACACCGACACAGGCGCCGACGCAGTCGACGCGTGGATCGCTCGAACTCACGGCGATCTTGGTTCGGTAGCCCGGTTCCCGCTCAAGCTTGCGCACCTCGATCACGCCATCGGCGATCTCGGGGACCTCAAGCTCGAAGAGCCGCTGCACGAGCTTGTTGGAGGCCCGGGACAGGATGATCTTGACCCGGAGGCCCAGCTTCTTGACCTCGTGGATCAGCGCCCGGATGCGTTCGCCGGGATGGTAGCTTTCGCCTCGCACCTTTTCCGAGCGGGGGATGACGCCATCGACCTTGCCCAGGGAAACGATGACGTTCTCGCCTTCGAAGCGCTGGATCTGCCCGGTGACCACGGTTTCCAGCTCTTCTTCGTATTCGTTGAAGAGCACGTCGCGCTCGGCTTCCTTGATCTTGGTGTAGAAGGTCTGTTTGACCGTTTGCGCGAAGATGCGCCCCAGCTCTTCGAAGTCGATCTCGTATTCAGACTGCACCTCTCCCGTCACGCGGTCGAAGGTGAGGGTGAAATCCTCATCCACGTCGTGCTTCTTGCGGATGGTGGTGATCAGGGCTTCTTCGAACGCGAGGAACAGGTCCTCGGTGTCGATACCCTTTTCGCGGTGGATGCTGTCGATCAGTCGGACGAAGTCAGCGTTCATCGGATCCTTCTGGGGGCAGGAGGCCGCCACGGTCCGGCTCCGTTTTCTGGGCTCGAGTGCTTTGTTCCTCTCGGAAGAGGGGTGGACAAACACAATCAGGACAGACCCGAGGCATTTCCCGACTCGCCGGACGGCGGGTTCGGAATCTTCTCCCGACTCGCCGGACGGCGGGTTCGGAATCTTCGGGCTGCCCTGACATCGAGAACGATGGGGCTTCTCGCTGCAGCCATCGCTGCGTTGATCGGCCTCATGCCCAGGAATCGGAGCGCGGGATCGCCGCGTTGGCGTTCCGGCGTCGTGCCTCGGGAACAGAGTTCCGTTGGCACCCGGGTGATGCGGATCAGAGGCTCGGAAGAGCCCCTGTTCTGCAACAAGGAGCGAAGCAGCATAGGAAGGGGAAGAGAGCAGTCAAGCTAGATGACGCTTGCTTGGGACCTAAGATGGCGCCATGAGTTTTGATGCAGTCGTCAGCATCGACCCCTTCGCCGGCGAAGGGGCCGAGCTCGACGCGCTCTTCGTCGGCGAGTCCTTCCTCGATTTGCGGTATCTGAGGGATTCTGGGTGCACGGAGCTTCCCGGGCGCGAGCTTTGGGTGCTGCGCCTGGATGGGCGTTTAGCAGGGGTGCTGATCCTCGACCTTGAGCCCGGCGGCCGGACTGTCGAGCTGAGCTTGGGCATTGGGCCTGGGGAGCGGCGCAGGGGCTTGGCTGTGAGGCTCCTGCATACCGCCCGCGAGCGCGCCCTCGCCCTCGGAGCCCGCGAGTTGCGAGCGCTGGTCCAGGCTCGCAACGAGGCGGCGCTGGGCTTTTTTTCGGCTCGTGGCTTCGAGGGAGATCCCGCTGCCCCCAAAGGCTATCGGGCCTTCCGGCTCGATCTTGGGTGAAGAGCGCGGTAGCAGCGCAGATGGCTGAGAGCTGTTTCGGCTGCCTTTGGCCCGGCCCGTTCGTGCTGGGGGCTGGCGCGGCGAATCGCATTGAGCCCGGTCCTGGGGCAGGATGATGAGGCCATGCTGATCAAGCCCTCCCTTTTACTATTGCTTCTCGCGTCGACTCCTTGGGCCCAGGCCGTCCAGGAGGATGCTCCGCTGCCGGCGCTGGTGGACGAGTATCTCGCTGCCCGGGGGGAGCGGCGTGACCAGCTGGAGGGCCTGCTGCGGCGCAGCGGAGCCAAGGCTGGCTTCGAACTCTTGGATCGACTGGAGAAGGCTGGGGCTCTCGACGCCCAGTCCCTGGCTTTGTTGCTCGGGCTGGCGCCGACGGCGGCGAGTGGGCGTATACGCGCCCAGTTGCCGCGGCTTGACCACGGTGGGCGCGCCTTGGCCTTGGCCTGGCTGGCCCGCCGGGATGTGCCCGGCTGGCGGAAGGCGATGGGGGAGCGCGTGGGGGCTTTGCTCGACTTTGTCGATGGCGGCGGCGTGCTTGGGCTTGAGGCGGCCAAGCGACTTGCGGACTGGGATGAAGACAGCGTGGCGCGAGCGCTGGCGCAAAGGCTGCGCGCCTTTCTGCGCGGGGAGAGCCAGCTGGAGCTCGCCCTGGCCCGGCGCTTGGCGCAGAGCTTTGCCCAGCTCGATGCCTCCAAAAGGCATATCGAGGGGCTGGTGCCGCTGGCGGCCAAGCGCGATCCGACCCTGCTGCCTTCCCTTCTGGAGGCGCTCGGCCGGCGTGCCGACCTGGTGCTCGCTGGCGCCCTCGACCCGTGGATCGAGACGGTGGCGCCGACGATGGCCCAGGCCGTGGGCCGTGCCTTCGCCCAGGCCGAGTTCCAGCTCTTCGTCGAGATGCGGCACCTTGAGCGGGTTCAGCTGCTGCGACACTGCCGGGAGCGTTCCCTGCGGCCGACCCACTGGGCGCTGGCCGAAGCCCATGCTGCCTTGTTTAGCCTGGGAGATCCCTCCCTGGCCGAGCCGGCGCTGCGGCTACTGGGACGCAGTACTCTGCGTGGGAATGAGGCCGGCGAGGCGGCGGGGATGCGGGCGATCTCGGCCCTGCTTGCTGGGGGCGACGCCAGCCCTGCCTTGCTGCGCGCCGAGCAGCATAGCCAACGTGCCTTTGCGCGGGCCCGGGCCGAGGCCATGCGGGGCGAAGAAAGCGGAGCTGGCGCCGATTTTCAGATCTTTCGCGAGTGGCGCCAGCTCTTGCCGCCCAAGGTCGGAGCCCAGGACTTCGAAGAGCGGCTTGCGCGCCTGCGGCGGCGTGGTGGGTCGGTCTTTGACCGGCTTCGGGTTGCGGGGCGGCGTTATCTAGCAACCCAGCTACTGTGCCTGGTGATCCATGGGCTGCAGGGCAGAGACAAGGCGTCTGCCGCGGCTCTGAGCCGGGCCCTCAGAACTTGGGAGGAGATTTCTCTCGAGTGGAACGAAGACATGCTTGGGCCCAACTACGAGCTCGACGCGGCGCTGCAGCTGCGGGCTGGGCCCATTCAGCTCCTCGATCAGGCGCTTGAAGGGAACGAGCGTGCGGCTGCCCGTCTCGATGACCAGGAGCGAACCCGGCGCTTAAAGCTCGCGGAGCGGGGCTATCGCCTCCTTGTTGATGGTCTTGCTCGGAAGCTGCCCGAGCGGGTCTTGGATGGCCCCTGGGCTACTGGCGAACCCATGAGGGGGGAGCGGGAATACGTCTACTCGCAACTGACCGGTTTGATGGCCAGCTTTTATGAAAGGATCGGCGAAGAGGATGCTGCGATCGAGCTTTATGAGCACCTGATAGGGCGGCTCAAAGATGCTGGTGAGTCGGGTAACCGGCGGCTGCGGGCAGGTTATCTGTTCAGCCGGGCTTCCATCGCGATGGATCGCAAGGACGCCGAAACCTCGCGTCGCTGTCTTGAACAATACGTCGAATACTACGCCAGTCGCTATCGAGACGTTGTTCAGAACCCGGAGCGGTATTTTGACCCGGTAGCGAGCAAGGCCTGGCTTGCGGCGCGCTTGGCCCAGGGTTACGTGAGTTTTGCCGTGCTGCACAACGTCGTGTTGCATGAGACCGATACCGCGCGCGGTTACATCGAGAAGGCCTACACCCTCGACGCCAGCATCTTTAATCGTGTCCTCTATGCCTGTTATTTGGCACGGGCTGGGCGCAAAGAGAAAGCTCTCGAGTTGATTGGCAGCATCGATCCACAGCCGCCGTTGTACTACAACCTGGCCTGCACCTATGCCTTGTGTGAGAACCGCGAGGAAGCTCTCCGCTTCCTCGCGCTCGATTTGGAAAAGAACCACCCCACACGCAAGAGCCGCAACCGGCAGCGGAACTGGGCTAGCGGCGATCGGGATTTGAGTTCATTGCATAAGGATCCGCGCTTTAAGGCTTTGGTCCGGCCCCGTACTTCGGGAGAAGAACGATGACGATGGGAGAGGTGCGGCTTAGTCCAAAGGGCTTCCAGTGGTGGCGCACGGGGCATCCTTGGGTCTTTGCCAGTGACGTTGCCCAGGAAGACGGCGAAGCCACAGCTCCGGTTCGGGTCCTCGGGCCGGATGGGCGGGTTTTGGGGGTGGCGAGCTACTCGCCGGCATCTCAGATCCGCTTGCGTATCCTCTCGCGAAAAACCGAGTGGCCCGGTTTCACCGAGCTGGTGCAGGAGAGGATCCGCACGGCTTTGGCGCGGCGTCGTCCGCTTGACCCTGTGACCGATGCGCAGCGCCTGATCTCGGCTGAGGCCGACGGTCTGCCGGGCCTGATTGTGGATGCCTATGGCGAGCTGCTGGTGGCACAGATCACGACGCCGCTTTTGGAGGCGCGGCGCGATCTCATTCGTAGGATCCTCTGCGAGGCACGGCCGCTACGCATGCTCCTTGCCCGCAATCGGCTCCCGGTCCGAGCGCGGGAGGGTTTGCCGCAGGAGGACGAGTTGCTGGCCGGGGAGCGGGTGGAGCGCTGTGAAGTGCAGGAGCGAGGCTTGGTCTTCGAGGTCTTGCCCTTTGCTGGGCAGAAAACCGGGCTTTTCCTCGATCAGCGCCCGGCTCGCGGGCGGGTGCGCCAGCGAGCCGGGGAGCGCGCTGGCGACTGGTTGGATCTCTGCAGTTATCAGGGGGCCTTTGCCCTCTCGGCCCTGGCGGGAGGGGCGGCCTCGGCCCTGGCCGTGGATGTCAGCGCTTCGGCCCTGGAGCTAGCCCAGCGTTCTGCCGAGCGGAATGGGCTTTCCGGGCTTGAGTGCCAGCGGGGCGACGTGTTCTCCGTGCTTGAGGAGCTGGGGCGAAGTGGCAGGCGCTTTGATGGCATCATTGTCGATCCGCCGGCTTTTGCGAGGTCGCGCCGTGAGCTGAGCCTCGCGCGCAAGGCCTATGGGCGGCTCAATCGCCTGGCCTTCGGCCTGCTGCGGGAGGGGGGGCTTGCCTTTAGTTGTTCCTGTAGCCAGCACATGCGTCCGGAACTCTTTGCCCAAATGCTGGGCGAGGCTGCTGCCGCAGCTGGGCGGCGCTTGTTTGACCGGGGTCGCCTGGCGCCGGCCTTGGATCACCCGGTGCTGCTGGGCTTTCCCGAAGGGGAGTATCTGAAGAGCCATGAGCTGGAGGATGTCGGCGTGCCATAATGGCTCTATGTGCCATATTGGCACCCTGTGGTTTTGATTGCGCTGGCTCATGTGTTGCCTAAGTCCTTCTTTTATAGGTATTTAGATTTTTTTTGCCTGCATTGGCATGCCTCTTGTTTCTTCGGGCTCCGTCGCCACATCGGGCGGCGCAGAAATCCCCAATGCCCCAAGGAGAGAAGGATGTTCCTTAGCAAAACCCTGAGCCCTAGCCGCAACCTCGACCCCTTTTCCGTCTTCGAAGAGCTCTTCGCTCTGCCCTCGGCGCAGCGCCGCGCCTCGCTTCCGCCCCTCGATCTCTGGGAGGAGGGAGATGTCCTGCACCTTGAGCTTGAGCTGCCGGGTGTCGCTGAGGATGAGCTGGAACTGAGCGTCTTTGAGCGCGAGTTGCAGCTGCGGGTCCGAGCCGAGGAGGAGGAGTCGGCCGATTCCGAATCGGCGCAGCGTCAGTATCTGCTGCGGGAGCGGCGTTCGCCGGCGATGGAGCGCAGTCTGCGGCTTCCCTACAAGGTGGACGCCGAGGGGGTCGAAGCCGAGCTTCAGGATGGTCTCCTGCGCCTGCGTCTGCCAAAGGCCGAATCGCTCAAGCCGCGGCGCATTGCGGTGAAGCGAGGCGGCAACTGAGCGCGTAGCCGTCAAAGATCTCGGGGGGAAGCAGCTCACTGTCTAGGGAGTTCTACCTCTGGCGAAAGACACCCCGTGCTCTTGAGTTGCCTGCTAGAGAGAGAACTTTCAGGACACCCGAGAACGAAGCGGCCCGGCCTTATCCGCCGGGCCGTTTTCCTTTGTGGGCGATGCCCGAGCAATGCTCGTCAAGGGCTCAAGCTCCATGTCGACAGGGTCGATGGTGAATGCGTGGCTGCTGCAGGTCGCGGCGGACAGGAAGGAGCCATAGTGACTCACGACGACCACAATCTGGTCCTCAAGTACTTCGATTTGCTGGACGAGTTCGTTCGTGTTCGCGTTCTTCAGGACTTGGAGTTCAGTGAGATCCTTGATGGTCCGTTGCGCAACAAGAGCGAATACCGGCAGGCAGTGATCGCCAACTGCTTGCCCGACCACGACTCGTTGATTACCGACAAGCTGCGACTGCTTGAGGACGACTACGATCCACTGACGATCGAGGACCTGCTCTACCAAGTCTGCATCGACGTCAACCCGGGCTTCGAGATTCATCAGGTTTGCATCCCTTGCCAGGAGAAGCCGAAAGAAGAGGAGGATGCGCACGCAAAGGATCCGCGTGCCCACCCGGCAGTCCCCTGGAAAATCATGAATCTGGAGAAAGCTCTCAGCCGCAGGATCATGGGGCAGGACGAGGCGATTCAGCGCCTGTCCAAGGCGATGCAGAAGAATGCCATCGGCTTGAAGCGGCCGAATCAGCCCATTGGCACCTTCTTCCTGGTGGGACGCACTGGCACCGGCAAAACCGAAATCGCCAAGGTCTTGACCCGCGCCATGCACAACGATCTTGGGCAACTGGTGCGCATCGATTGCAGTGAGTACGCGCTACCTCATGAATATGCGAAGCTGATCGGTTCGCCGCCTGGCTACATCGGTCATAGTGAGGGGGGCTTTTTGACCGAGGCGGTCAAGTCCAAACCTGAGTGCGTCGTGCTCTTCGACGAAATCGAGAAGGCGCACGAGAAGGTGCATAACCTGCTGCTGCAGATCCTCGACGAAGGTCTGCTCACGGACAGCAAGGGCGAAACCGTATCCTTCCGGCAAACCATCATCCTGTTGACCAGCAATCTCGGTGTGGAATCCATCGATCGCGTGCGTGGTCGTATGGGCTTCGACCTTGCCAAGCGTCAGTGCCTGCGGGATATCCGGCACGAGGATCTCACCAAGGAAGCGCTCAAGGAGAGCTTCCGCCCTGAATTCCTCAACCGCATCGACGAGACCATCATCTTCCAGCCTTTGGATGTCGAAGTCTGCACGCGGATTGCCGGCAACATGTTGGAAGACATCTCCGGTTTGCTCGATAAGCGTGGCTACCACTTGCGCTTCAGCGATGGTCTGCGTCGTCACCTGGCTGAAGAGGGCTTCAGCGAAGAATACGGAGCGCGGGAGCTACAACGCCTGATCAAGCACAACGTCGAGGACTTGATCGCCGAGAGGATCCTCGAAGACAGGTTGATGCCAGGCACCCGGCTCTTTGTGCGCATGCGCCGGGGAAAGATCGTTCTCGAACTCGAAGAGGAGACGGAGGCGCTTCAGCCGCAGTAATGGGGCGTTGGGAAAGTCCTGCTCAGGTAGGTCTCAGCTGGCGTTTCCGCTGCGGAGGCTTAGCCAGAGCCTAAGAGCCGCAAAGAGCAGGAAGGCGATGCTGGCGAGGGCCAGCGACGCCTGAACCGTGGCCGTGCGCGGCCGGTGCAGGGCGCCACGCGCATGCGCCAGCTGCACCAGGAATAGCGGGCCTAGCGCCGTCACCAGCGCCAGCAGTAGGTGCGGCACAGCGATCGGGTCTGGTAGGCGCCAGAGCCAGCTGATCGGCGGGTCGCGGAAAAACTCCCGGCGCAGGCGCCGCAGCGCTCGGGCTTGCATTGGGCTGATCTGGCGCTGGCCGTCGCTCCAGCTGAGCAGGGCGCCTTCGGGATTCACTTGCAGCCGCGCTTCGCCAAGTCTGCGTGGCTCGGCTTCTCCTGCGAAAAGCACCGCTCCGACCAGGCGTTCGCCTTCGATGCGCTCGGCGGCGAGCAGGAGGGCTTCGCCCTGAAATGCCCGCGCTTTTGGGCCCGCCGGAATGCTGTAGAAGCTTCGTTCCAGTGTGGAGCTCGCGCTCTGGCCGCTGCCGGGCATCAGGACGGCGAAGCCGAACCAGAGTGAGGCGGCGACGAGGCAGAGGGGAAGGGCGATGCGAGCCGGGGACAGGCCGGCGAGGGCGAGGATTTGCCATTCGCGGCGCTCGGCTAGGAGGAGGACTGTCACCGTGGCGGCGGCGAGGCTGCACAGCGGTAAGGCGACATAGGCCAGCTGTGCGAGAGGAAGCTCTCGGCCGCGTGCGGCTAGCAGCATCCAGGCCGGGCCGAGCAAGCCGATGAGTCCCGCGGCCAGGGCCAGGGCAAAGCGAGTGGAGAGGGTGCGCTGCCAACGGCTCATGGGCGGCCTCGGAGGAGGAGGGGGAGGCAGGCCAGGGCAAGGATCCAGCCGAGGGTCTCAGCTCGTCCCGCAGCAAGGACCGTCGTTAGTGCTGGCAGTAGCACCGGTAGTAGCAGCGGCAGCGCGAGGGAGAGGAGGTAGGCTGCCGCTCGTCTTGCGAGTCCCGGTTCGGGGCCTCGGGCCAGTAGGGCCAGGCCGGCAAGCAGCGCCAGCATCATGCCGAGGCCGAGGCCGCTGCGTCGTGCGGGCGCTCGCTCGTAGTCGCGGCGGCGAGCAAGAGCCCGTTCCCGATCGGGGTCAATTCGCGCGGCCCTTGCGAGCATCCTCTCTTGCATACGATGGATCGTCGTGGTGCTGAGATGGGCCGCTGGCACGAGATCGAGAGCCGGGCGCGTTTGTATGGGGAGGCTCCAATCCAGGGCGGCAAAGCGCAGGGTTTCGGTGCTAGCGCCACGGCCCCGCGAGCGATAGAGCACGCCGTTTTCGAGCGAGAGTTTTAGCTCGCGGCCGCTCCAGAAAGCGGCGCCGCGCTCCGCTCGCAGGGCGCTCACGGCTCCAGTTTCGTGCAGCTGCAGGAGGCGTGGCGACAGTAGTCGACCGGCCTGGTCCCTTCCTTCGTGGCGAAGGGCGATGCGGCCAAACTCGGCGCCCAGCTCGGGCAGCAGCCGGGCGACTTGCCCAGAATCGAGGTCTTCGATCGGCAGCGGGGATGCCTGTAGGGCAAATCGCTGCTCGGGTAGGTAGCGGTGCACAAGCAGCGAGCAGGCAAGCAGGGCGGTGGTGCCCGGAAGCAGCAGGGCTAGCCGTATCCCAGCAGGATGCCGGGGGAGCAGGAGGGCCGCATTCCAGCTCCCATCCTCGCGCATGCGTTCGAGGCTCCAGCACAGGGCGATCGGCGCTCCGATGGCGAGGGCCCAGGCGAGTGCTTCGAGCAGTGACTGCAATAAGAGCATGCTCCCAAAGAACTCAAGCGCCAGGGGTTCGCGGGCTGCCGCGAACAAGAAGAGGAGGGCGCCGAGGCCTAAGGTCCAGGTCGAACAGATCCAGAGGCTGCTCAGCGTCGTTCGTGCGACCAGGTGGCTGAGGCTGCGCAGTTGCGGGAGCAGCGGAATCATCGACCTGGCCAGGGAAGCAGCAGCCGGGCAGCGGCAGCGATCGCTGCGGTCTCGATGCGAAGCACGAAGGGGCCCAGGTCCAGGGAGCGGCAGCCAGCTGCGTGGATGCTCTCACGTTCGCTGGGAGTGAAGTCTCCTTCCGGTCCGACGATCACCAGAGCATCCTCGCTAGGGTTGCCGAGCGCGGCGCTTGCCGTCTCTGGCTGCGGTTCGGCCAAGAAACGGCGCCCAGCGCCCTCCTGACCAGCTTGGCGCAGATACTCGCCAAGGGTGCAGGGTTCTCGAAACTCGGGCACTCGATCGAGGCCGCATTGGCCAGCGACCGCCCAGGCTACGCGCTCAAGCCGCGCCGGCACCTTGGTCCAGCGCTGCGCCTTGGGAGTCCGCTCATAGATGAGGGGCTGAAAGGCTCGGCAGCCGAGAGCCGTTGCCTGTTCGACCAGGGTCTCGGCGCGGGAGCCCTTGGGCGGGGAGAAGGCCAGCTCAAGGCGGCAGCTCGCTTGCCGTGGGCAGTCGCGCAGTTCCTCAAGCTGGACCCCGAGGCGGCGCTTGTCGATGCGGAGGATGCTCACATCGCCTTCACGCCCGCTGCCGTCGAAGAGGACGATGCGCTGTCCCGGGCTCGCGCGGAGCACCTGTGCGATGTGCCGGGCGATCTCGGCGCCGAGTTCGAAGGATTCGCCTGGTGCGTGCCCTCCGAGTCCGGGGTAGGGGTAGCGATCGGCCAAGGCAGTCGCTCAGCGCCAGTAGGGAAGTGGGCGGACCTGCAGGTTCTTGTAGCGCACCAGGGAGCCCGGGTCGTGCGCCTGTAGGGCGAAGGTGCCGCGGCCTAATAGGCGTCCTTTGAAGCCGGGCTCCCGTTTCACGTTGTCGGGTTCGGTGTAGTCCACGAGCAGTTTGCCATCGACGAAGACCTGGACATGCTTGCCGACGACGCGGAAACGCAGCTCGAACCAGCACTGATCCTTTGCCGGAGCCTCCTTGAGGTCGGCGACAGCGTAGAGACCGCCGGTGCGCCGCCAGTCATGTTGGCTGTTGTTGACCTGCACCTCGTAGCCCTTTTCCGGCCAGCCACCTTTCTGGAACTCGGTGTGGAAGTAGACCCCGGAGTTCGCCTTCGGCTCGGTCCAGACCAGGCATTTGAACTCGAAGTTCTTCCAGGAGTGATGGTGGATGGGGCCGGTATAGAAGGCATGGGCCCGGGGGCCGTTGACGACGATCGCGCCCTTATCGACACGCACCGAGCCCGGGTTCTCGCTTACGGTCCAGCCCTCGAGGCTCCTGCCGTCGAAGAGCGGCAGCCAGCCGCCGCCATCTCCGAGTTCGCGCAGGCGGATCTGGCGCCAGCCGACGCGCCACTTGGGGTCGCCGCGTACGGCGTGGACTTGGAGGCCAATGAAGCCGCGCTGGAAGCGGTCATCGCGGTAGTCGGCGATAGGGACGCCGTTGATCCAGGTGCGGATCACCGGGCCGACGGCGAGGACGCGGTAGTGGTTCCACTCACCTTTCTTGAAGGCGGCGCGGGCGAGCGGATTCTCTCGGAGTTCGCCGCGCCAGCCGCGGGCGGCCTCTTCGTAGATCCAGCCGGCGTTGCCGTTGGTCGAGATCTCGACCTGGGGGCCATGTACGCGGCCTTTGTTGTAGATCGGCAGGGATTGGCTCCGGATCTGGCAGCCGGAGTTGAGATCGTCGTCGAAGAGCTTGGTCTCGAACTCCAGTTCGAAGTCGCCGTAGTAGCGCTTGGTGCAGAGGAAGGAGTTGGGGCTGCCCTTCGAGGTCGTGCCGATGATGACCCCATCGACGACTTTGTACTCGGCGGAACCGTTACGTCTGGTCCAGCCGTCGAGAGTTTTGCCGTCGAAGAGCGAGATCCACTGGCCGGCGGGCTTGGGGCCAGAAGCCTTTGCCTGCGAGCGAGCGGGAGAGAGGGGGAGGGCCATGGCGGAGCCGAGGGCGCAGCTGGCGAGGAGGTGACGGATACGCATGCGGCATAGCCTCGACAGGTGGAGCGCGGGGGTCAATGACTGCTCCGATCTGAAGGGGCTGGGAGGATGCTCTCGAACCCCAGGGCTACCTGCGCGCGGTGATCTTTCCTCCGCCCGGGGCGGGGAGATGAGGAAGGGGGGGCCTCGAAAGCTCCTCTTCCTCGCTCTCCTTCTCGCATCGGCGAAGCGGCCCTGCCCTCAGCTGAGCGCTTACTTGTCCGATTGGGCGGCAGCCTGGCTGCCCGCCAGCTTGCCGATCTCCTTGTCCACGAGGTGGAGACCGCGGCCTTCGAGGCCGATCACCGCGATTTGGTCGAGGATGCCCCGGAACAGGGCCTCTTCCTCGTGTTGCTCACTGACGTACCACTGCAGGAAGTTGAAGGTCGCGAAGTCCTTCTGGTCGAGGGTGAGCTGGACCAGCTCGTTGATCTTCGAGGTGATGAACTGTTCGTGCTCGTAGGTGATCTGGAAGACGTCCTTGATGTCCTTGAAGCTGGACTGCGGGGCATCGAGGCTGCCGATTTTGACTTGGGAGCCGGTCTCGTTGACGTAGTTGAAGAGCCGGTGCATGTGCTCAAGCTCTTCGTCGGCATGGACGCGAAGGAACTGCGCCGCTCCATCCAAGCCCTCAGAGCGGCACCAGGAGCACATCGCGAGATAGAGGTTGGATGAGAACTGCTCGAGATTGATCTGCTCGTTGAGTTTACTTAGTACGGTATTGGACAGCATGGTCAGGCCTCGCTGGGGTCTTTGGTGTTTGCCGTCTCGTCATGGCACCACCATCAAGGGAGCGCAGCGATCGTCGGCGGGAAAATTGGCCTGGAAATGCTAGCGGTGGGAACTGGGCATTACCATGTTGGCTATATTGCGAGGCGTTCTCGATAACGCGATAACTCGATAAACACTTAGCTTTGATGGCTTGAGCGCAAATCACCGGGGTAAAGGAGCTGCGCTGTGCAGCGCTCGCGCCAGCCCGCGACTGCGACCTGAGTGAGCCCCGCGAGCGTCTCCGGATTCAGACCGATATCGATGGCTTCGCGCGCGGCGCTGCTGCCAGTCAGTATGTCAAAGGGCATGATCTCTTCCTCGTATTCGTAGGGCGGAGGCAGCCAGGCGAAGTCCTCCCCTAGGGCGAGCTTGGCGCTGCCGATGAGGGCGAGGGCCAGGGCGTAGGGGCGGATCCTCTCACGGTCGAGGCTGTGCACGAAGAGGCCGCTGCAGCTCTGCTTCGCATGCTTCTGGAAGGTCGGCTCGAAGCGAATGGGGCGTAGGGCAGCGCCAGCGCAGGCTTCGGCAAAGGGCGCAAGCTCCTGGAGCCATGCCCGCGGATCGAGCCCAGGGGCGCCGAGGATCTCGAAGGGCGTTGTCGTGCCGCGGCCCTCGGAGAGCTGGGTCCCTTCGAAGAGCACCATGCCGGGATAGATCTCGACCCCTTCGTTGCGCGGAAGGTTGGGGGAGCTCGGCACCCAGGGGCGGCCCAGCTCCTGCCAGCGCTGCTCTCGATGCCAGCCCTGGCAGGCCACGACCTGAAGATCCAGGTCGAGCTGGTCTTCGGCCGCGAGCAAGCGTGCTAGCTCGCCGAGGCTCAGGCCGTGTCGCATCGGGATGGACCAGAGGCCGACGAAACTCTCGAATCCCGGCTCCAGCACCGGGCCCTCGACGAGGGAGCCGACCGGGTTGGGGCGATCGAGGACCAATACCGGGACACCGGCCTTGGCGCAGGCACGCATGCAGAGCAGCAGGGTCCAAACGTAGGTGTAGACGCGGCAGCCGACGTCTTGCAGGTCGATAATGAAGAGGTCGAGCCCTTCGAGCATCTCGGGCCTAGGGGCGCGCTGCTCGGCATAGAGGGAATACACCGGCACCTCCAACTCGGGGTCGAAGCCGTGCCCGGTCTCGATCATGTTGTCCTGCTGCTCGCTCCAGAGGCCGTGCTGGGGGCCGAAGAGGGCGGCAAGCTGGCCGGGGAAGCGCCTCGCCAACAAGCGGTGGGCGTGTTGGAAGGAGGCGTCGACCGATGCTTGGTTCATCAGCAGAGCGAAGCGTGCCCCTTGGGCAAGAGGAGCCGGGGCATTCTCAAGAGCATGCTCAAGTCCTAGCTGCATCATCGTGAGATCCTGGAGGGGGAAGAGGCGGGGACGCTACGCCTGCGGCAGTAGAGCAGCTTTTTCTGTCTGCCCAGACGTGATAGCTGCATGGCTGGATAGTAGGCCAAGATCCTCCGGCATCGGCGACTCGTTTTCGTCATGCTTTTCTGCATACTCCCAGGTCTTTACTGCGATCTATCCGGACTTTGGAGTTATGGCCTCACGATACACGACCTACCTCGGCCTCTGTTTCTCCCTGCTCTTCGTGGCTGCCTTGCCGGCTCAGCGGCCCGCGCAGAAAGAAGCCGCGCAGAAAGCCTTGCAGAAAGAAGCCGCGCAGGATGTCGCCAAGAAAGCGCTGCGCCCCCGCGTTGCCGTGCTCGGCGCCAGCGTCAGCAACGGTTGCAGTTGCGGCATTATTTTGGCGGCGCAGAGCCCGGCTGGAAGGGCCTTGGCGCAGAGCGAAGAGTTCCTGGGGATTCCGCTGAGCCAGGAGGAGTATCTGCGGCGCAGCCGGGGAGTTTCTTTCCGGACGCTGATGGGGCCGCATTTCAAGAGCGCTGGGGTGCGTTTGCTGGATTACAGCGACACCATGTTCTTCATGAACCCTCGCAAGCGCGGCGGTAATCAGGTGCTTAAGGCCGTCAAACGCGAGGCCCAGCTGGTGTTCGGCGTCGACTTTTTATTCTGGTTTGTCTACGGCAGCCAGTGGGTGCCGGGGTCCTTCGACAGCAAGGAGGCTAGGGAGCAAGCTCGGCGTAAGCGGGACGCGGCCAAGCTCCAATTCGGCCTCGACTTGATCGAGAAGAGCATATTGCCTTCCGGGGCGACGATCGTGATCGGGACCATTCCCGACATGCGTGGCTGTGACCCGCGAGTGCTGCCCAGTAGCGGTATCCCCCCGATCCGGACCGTGCTCTGGGCGAACAAGAAGATCCGCGCCTTTGCGAACAAGCACGAGCGGGTTTTGCTGTATCCGCTCTTCCAGCGTGCCGCGGCAATGCGTTCGGGATCTTACAAGATCGGCGAGGGAGAGGATGCTCGCTATGGCAGTGTCGCCGGGCTCCTGCAGGTCGACATGCTGCATGCCACGCGTTTGGGGTCGGCAGTTCTGGTCTATGACCTCTTGGGCTGGCTCAGGCAGAACTTGCCCAAGGACCATGTTTGTTATCCAGCTGCGCCGCAGCTGAACTCCTTACTCAAGATCGCCAAGGCGGAAAAGGCCTTCGCAGCCCTTCCGCAAGAGCCTGCAGGGAAAGTAAGAAAGTAAGAAAGTAAGAAGCCGGCGCTTGGGCCGGTAAACAGCTGCCGCCAGCAGGGCTTCGCGCCGCTCTTCGGGCACCTTTTGCCCGAGAGCAAGTGAAGGAGGATGGATCGGCGCTTTGGGCGTTCAGCAGCTGCTTGATCTGCTGAGCTCAGGTTTGATCTGCGAAGGCCTAGAGCAGCACGGCGCCCCGCGCATGCGTGGGGGGGGCTCGTACGGATCAAAGGCGATGGGCCCTCGGCGAGTTACTAGGCCGCCAGTCGTTAGCCCGGCTGTGGCTCGGGTGCTGAGGGTATCGCCCTTCATCCACGCCACGTCGGCCTGGGTCTCGTCTCCCAGCCTTGCTGCTCCATGGTATGGATCGGGGGATGGAGCCAGACAGAAGGTCGCGATGAGCGGCGGCGCCGGTAGATTGCTTCGTTCTTCCTCAAGTTCGGTTCTGTACCTCACAGAAGGCGATGTGATGAGGCCTAGATCGGTCCTGGTGTTTTCCCTTGTCGCTCTGCTCTTGATCGCAACGGCAGCTGCAGGGCAGAGTTTTTCTGAGTGGCAGGACCCCGAGAACCTTGGGGTGAATCGCGAGCCGGCACGGGCTGTGCGGCGCGTCTGGGCGGGGCAGGGAGCGGCGCTCGCTGGCGACCTGAGCCAGGCACGCAGCTTGAGCCTCTCCGGGGAGTGGCGCTTTCACTGGGCCGCTAAGCCTGGCGAACGCGCCAAGAACTTCATGGAACTCGGCTTCGACGACAGCGGCTGGGACAGGATCCCTGTGCCCTCCAATGTCGAACTCCATGGCTATGGCTCCCCGATCTATATCAATGTGGGGTATCCCTGGGGAAAGGCCGAGCCGCCGAAGATCCCGGAATGGAATAACCCGGTCTCCTCGTATCGGCGTAGTTTTGAGCTGCCGGCAAGCTGGGAGGGGGACGAGGTCTTCCTGCGTTTCGAAGGGGTTGCCTCGGCGTTTTATCTCTGGGTGAACGGGGCATATGTCGGTTACAGCACGGGTAGCCGCACCGACGCCGAGTTCCTGCTCAGCAAGTATCTGCGCCCGGGGCATAACGAGATCGCGGTGCAGGTCTACCGCTGGTCTGCGGGTGCCTATCTCGAGGACCAGGACTTTTGGCGGCTGAGCGGTATTTTCCGGGACCTGTACCTGCTGGCGGCCAAGAAGCAGCACCTCTGGAACCTGGAGCTGCGCACCCCCTTCGAGAACGGTGATCTGCGCAAGGCCAAGCTCGAGTTGGATGTCACCCTGCGTTCCTTCTCGAAGGCTAGCGCGCAGAGCAAGCTCGTCGCTCGGCTCTACGACCCTGCCGGCAAGCTCGTGCGGGTGATGGACGGGCCGCTGACAAGCCTGGAGCCGGGGACTTGCCGCCGCATCTCGCTGTCCACGAAGCTTGATGCGCCCGAGCTCTGGAGCGCCGAGCAGCCCTCGCTCTACCGCTTGCTGCTGTCGAGCTATGACGCCAATCATCAGCACCTCGAGTCGACGGCGGTCGATGTCGGCTTTCGGAAGGTCGAGATTCGAGAGGGCCAGCTCCGGGTCAACGACAAGGCGATTTTGATCAAGGGGGTCAATCGCCACGAGCACGACCCCGACCTCGGGCATGCGATCGACAAAGAGTCGATGCTGCGCGATATCGAGCTGATGAAGCGGCACAACATCAACGCCGTGCGCACCTCGCATTATCCCAACCAGCCCATCTGGTACGAACTCTGTGATCGCCACGGCATCTACCTGGTCGACGAGGCGAATATCGAGTCGCATGGCATGGGCTACGGTGAGCGTAGCCTCGCCAAGGACGGGCGTTGGCTCGCGGCCCACATGGAACGTAGCAAGCGCATGGTCGAGCGCGATCTGAACCACCCTTCGGTCATTATTTGGTCGCTGGGTAACGAGGCCGGCTTCGGCAAGAACTTTCGCGCGACCGCGAAATGGATCAAAGAGCGGGATCCGAGCCGTCCCATCCATTACGAGCGGGCCGGGGCCGATCCGGTGAGCGAGATCCGCTGCCCGATGTATGCCTCGGCCAAGTGGCTGGCTGACTATGCAATACAGCGTCGCGGGCGCCCGCTAATCCTCTGCGAATACTCGCACGCGATGGGGAACAGCAACGGCAACCTCAAAGAGTATTGGGATCTGATCTACCAGCATCCGGAGCTGCAAGGCGGCTTTATCTGGGACTGGGTGGACCAGGGCCTGCGCAAGGAGATTCCTCCTCTGTGGTCTCTGCCGCCGAAGCCGCCGCTGCGCCCGGGCATGCGCTGCTTCGGCAACGGCGACTCGGTGCGCGCGGCCGTGGCCTACGAGGCGGATTCTCGCCTCGATCTGCAGGGGCCGTTGACCCTCGAGATACGCGTCGGCGGCATGGCGCCGGTGCGACATGGCCCCTTGCTGGTCAAGGGCGATACCGCCTATTCGCTGAAGCAGACTGGCTCAAAGATCGAGTTCTTCGTCCACGGTGTAGCCAAGGGAGCGAAGCAGGCCACTTGGCACTCGGTGCGTGCAGAGCTGCCCGAAAACTGGGGAGGGGACCTTCGGCCCATCGCCGGGCGCTGGACCGGAGATCAGCTTGAGCTGTGGCTGAACGGCGAGCTGGTGGCCAGCAAGCCCTACTCCGGAAGCATCAGCAAGAACCGCTTCCCGATCGCGGTCGGCAACAATGCCGAGCACCCCGGGCGCTGGGCGCGGGCCGACATCCGCGAGGCGCGGATCTGGTCACGAGCGCTTAGCGAGGCCGAGCTGAGCGGCAAGGGGGGAGATCGCCAGGAGGGGCTGGTCTTCGAAATGCGGCGCCAGGACATGCAGCGCAGCGCGGTTGCTGCGTCGAATCCCCATGCGAAGCGGGGCTGGTTCATGGCCTACGGCGGCGACTATGGCCCACCGGAACTGCCCAGTGACGATAACTTCTGCTGCAACGGGCTGGTCTCCGCCGACCGGGTGCCGCACCCGGCCATGGCCCAGCTCAAGAAGGTCTATCAATACGTGCACTGCGAGCGCCTGGGCTCACGGGAAAAGCCCAGCGTCAAGATCATCAATCGTTATGACTTCCGGCAGCTGGACGAACTCGTCTACGGGCGTTGGCAGCTCTTGGGCGACGGGGAGCTTTTGCAGGAGGGCGATCTCGCCGAGCTGGCGATTCCCCCGGGGCAGAGCGCGATTAGGGAGATTCCTCTCCAGGCTTTGAAGGCCCCGGCGCCGCTGCTGCTGACCCTGCGTGTTTCCTTCCACAGCAAGCGGACGACGCCTTGGTATCCCGCCGGCTTTGAGCTGGCCTGGGATGAGTTTGTCTTGAGCGATGTGGATGTCGCCCAGCTCGAAGGTGGCCTCGACCGGAACGCCGCGGCGGTGGCAATTCGCGTCGAGAGCAAGGAGGGCGAGAGCGTGATCGAGGCCGGGCCGACGCGTTGGATCTTCGCTGAGCGCCTTGGCCTGCTGCGTTCTTGGAGCATCGCTGGCCAAGAGCAGTTCCAGGCGCCGATGCGGCCTTCGTTCTGGCGGGCCCCGACCGATAACGATCGGGGCAGTCGCATGCGCAGTCGCTTGGGCGCCTGGCGTGGTCTCGGAGCCAAGTGGAAGGCCGAGGAGCTGCAGCACGAGCAGCCCGCTCCTGATCGGCACCTTATCATCGCCCGTGGGTCGCTCGGCATTGGCGACGCCATGCTCGAACTCCGCTACGAGTTCCTCAGTAGCGGCGAGCTGCGCTTGGAGCAGAAGCTCTTGCCTGGGACGGCCAAGCTCCCGGAGCTACCTCGCTTTGGGGTCAGGATCACCATGCCGCAGGCCTGTAGCCAGCGCCTGCGCTGGCTGGGGCCGGGGCCCCAGGAGAGTTATTGCGACCGTAAGGAGCTCAAGCTCGGGGTCTACCAGAGCACGCCCGCGGATGAGTTTGTCTTCGAGTACGTGGAGCCTGGCGAATGCGGGAACCATGTGGATGCACGCTGGGTGTCGCTGCGCGGGCAGAAGACGGGTGCGGGCTTGCTCGCGATCGGCTTGCCCAAGATCTCCTTCAGTGCCCTGCCCTGGTCCAGCGAGGAACTCGAGCGGGCGAAGCATCCCTTCGAGCTACCGAGTAGCTCCGTAACCCAGCTCCACTTGGACATGAAGCAGATGGGCGTCGCTGGCGACAACAGCTGGGGGGCCCAGCCCTATCCTCCGTATCGCCTGCGGGCTGAAGATCTTGTCCATCCCTTCCGGCTGCGGATCAAGAGCATCGTCTCTCGTGAGATCCGCGAACAACGACTCTGGTATTCCAACGTAAACCTCGAACGTAAGTAATCATCGAGGGCTGGACATGCAGCTAACGACTCTTGACGTGCTCACCTTCGTAGCGTTTTTGGCGCTCGTAGTCTTTGTTTCGCTTTGGGCTTCGCGCAAGGAGAAAAGTGGCGAGGATTACTTCCTCGCTGGGCGCAAACTGACCTGGCCCTTGATCGGCTTCTCGCTGATCGCCTCGAATATCTCGACTGAGCACTTCGTCGGGATGGCGGGCTCGGCCTTCGGTCGTATTGGACTGGCGATCGCCAGCTACGAATGGATGGCGGCGATTACCCTGGTGATCGTTGCTTGGTGGTTGCTGCCCAAATTCTTGAAGTGCGGCATCTACACGATGCCGGAGTATCTCGAATACCGCTACGACGGCGCCACGCGCAGCATCATGGCCGTGTACCTGATGCTGCTCTACGTGCTGGCGCTATTGGCGACGGTGCTCTACAGCGGCGCCCAAGGGCTCAACGGGATCTTTGGCTTCCCCGAGATGATGGTGGATAGCTTCGGCATGAGCGCCGAAAACGCGGTCTACTGGAGCACGGTGGCCGGGGCCTGGTTTATCGGCATCGTTGCGGCGATCTACACGGTATACGGCGGCCTCAAGGCTGTGGTCTGGTCGGATCTTCTGCAGGGGGCCGCGCTGCTGATCGGCGGCGCCCTGGTGCTCTACCTCGGGCTCAAGATCGTGGGCGGAGGCAGCGTCGGCGAAGACGGTGGCGTAGTCGGCGGCAGTGTGATGGAGGGGTGGAGGATCTTCTCCGAACAGAATGCCGACAAGCTGCACGTGGTGCTGCCGTGGAACGACCCCGACGTCCCCTGGCTCGCGGTCTTCGTCGGCGGACTCTGGATCCCCAACCTGTTTTATTGGGGGCTCAACCAGTTCATTACCCAGCGAACCCTTGGGGCCAAGTCGCTGGCGGAGGGGCAGCGAGGCATCTTCCTCGCCTGTTTCTTCAAGCTCTTGATCCCCTTCATCATTGTCATCCCCGGGATTATCGCTTTTCAGCTCTACGGCGATGCCGTGCTGGCCAAGGCGGGTGGCGATGTCGCTAAGGCCGGCGAGCTAGCGTATCCGCACCTGATCGCCACCATCATGCCGCCGGTGCTGCGAGGGGTGATGCTGGCGGCCCTGGCTGGTGCGGTGATGAGTTCGTTCAACTCGGGGATCAATTCAGCGGCGACGATCTACACCATCGATATCTACAAACGCTACCTGCGACCGAATGCCGAGACTGGGCAGCAGATGCGTATGGGGCGTATTGCCACTGCGGTGATCGCGATTGCCGCCTGCCTGATCGCGCCGCTGCCGGGGAGCTTTGAGGGGGTCTTCGCCTATATCCAGGAGATCTGGGGCTTTATTAGTCCGGGGATCGTAGCGGCCTTCCTCTTTGGCATCCTCCTGCCGCGGGCGCCGGTATTTGCCGGTAAGTTGGTGCTGCTACTCGGGCCGCTGCTCTACGCGATATGCCGGGTGCCGAAGTGGGTCCTCGACGGGCAGGGTTACAAGATCCTCGCTGACGAATCGGGCTCGCGCGTCGTGCAGCAGCTGGGGACGGAGCAGGTGACGGTCGAGGGGCCCTTGGCCTGGGTCTACTCGTTCAACAACCTGGCCTTCTTGCACCACATGGCGCTGGTCTTCTTGGTGCTCGCGGCAGTGATGCTGCTGGCGACCAAGCTGAAGCCGCTGGCGCAGCCGGTGAGCTATCCCAATAGCGGCCTCGATGTGCGGGTGCCCATGAGCTCCTATGTCTTGGGCAGCCTGATCATCGCGGCGACGGTGCTGCTCTACGTGCTCTTCTGGTAGCTCTTGTAGCTCTCGCTAGCAGGGCAGCCGTGGCAGCATCCCGGGGCCGGCTTCGGCGAAGGATGCGGCATCGCCGCGGAGGTCCAAGCCGAGGCTTTTGGGGAGGCTGGGGGCGAGGATGCTCTCTTGGTAGAGGGGGAAGCGTCCGCTCCAGCTCTGGCGCGGGTTCATGAGCCCAATCAGGTCGCCGAGCAAGGCCATCGCCACCGGGAAGCTGTCGCCCGCCGGCCCGCTTTGGACGAACTGCCCGTGCTTGTTGGTCTCGATCACGACCAGGTGCTCGTTGCCGGAAGTTCTGGCGAAGAGGCTGTCTTGCGGCACCGCCATCGGCGACACGCAGGCTTCGACCTGTCCAGCGTCTATTCGCGCGTAGGCGAGGAGGCGGATGACGTATCCAGTGTTGGCGCTGCGCTGGACTAGCTCGGCGTTGAGATCATGGATTCCTCGCACGAGTTCTTGGGGCAGGGTCACGCGCTTGCCGAGTGCTCGGGTCAGCAGGTGCGCGAGCTTCTGGGCGCTGTCCCAAGCCGAGAGGTCGAGCTGGGGATCAGGATCGCAAAGACCCTCCTGCTGGGCTTTCTTGAGAGCTTCCTCCAGGGTGCTGGTGCTGGTGAGTTCCTCCAGGACCCGATTGCAGGTGGCCGAGAACATGGCGCGGATGCTCCGCACCTGGCCCTGCTGGAGTAGCCGGTCGCTGGTGTTCAGCAGGGGCCAGGAGGCAGCGATGGCGTCGCGGTAGACGAACTGCGAGGCGCTCTTGGCCGCAAGTTGCTCGAGCTCCTCGCCGTGGGCACGAGCCAGGGCCTTGCTTGGGCTCAGCACCGAAATCCCCCTGGAGAGGAAGCTCGCGACCTGATCCTTGCAGTCGAGGTTCCCAGTGAGTTCAAGGACTAGGTCGAGTTCCTCCTCTGTGGCAAAGGCGGCCGGGTCGCTGCGAAAGCGCAGTCCCTCGAACTCGCCTGCTCGTTCGGCATCGGGGTCACAGACCGCGGCGATCTCGATGCGGAGCCGGTGCTGCTCGAGGATTTGCTCTTCTTGCTCGTGCAGCAGCTGGACGAAGTCCTTCGCCAGCTCGCCGCCGCCGAGTAGGCCCAGCCGCACCAGCTTTGCTTCGCGCTCGCTGACGCTCGGCAGGGCCGCCTCTTCGCCATCGAGGAATTCCCGGAGGAAGCCGCCGATCTGCTGGGTTTCGAGGAGAAAGGCGTCATGTCCATGTGGGGAGCGGATCTCGCGATATTGGACGTCTCCCCCGAGCTGGCGGAGTAGGTCGGCGCCAAAGAGCACTTCCTTGGCGGGGTAGAGATTGTCGCTGGAGATCCCCAGCACCAGCATCTTGCTGCGCACCTGGCGCAGGGCCTGGCTGAGGTCGCCGCGCCCTTCGCCGACGTCGTGCAGGTCCATCGCCCGGCTGAAGAGGAGGTAGGTGTAGGGGTCGTAACGCTTGACGATGCGCTTGCCGTGGAAGCGCAGCCAGGACTCGATATTGAAGACCCCGGGCTTGGCGAGGCTGCCCTTGGGCTTTTGGAACCATTCGCGCCCGAAGCGCTCCTCGAGCCCTGGGCTCGAGCGATAACTCAGCATGCCGATGCCGCGGGCGAGCATCTGGCCTAGCTTGCCGACCACCTCTTCGCCGTCGAGGTCCTGTTCGATGCCGCGGCGCTGCAGCCAGTTGAGCCCGATCTGGTGGGCGCTGGTTACCAGGGGCGCGGCGACTACGACACAGCGTTCGGCCAGGTCTGGCTCTTCGATGGCCCACTCCCAGGCGATCATGCCGCCCATCGAGGGGCCGATGACCAGGGCCAGCTTGTCGACCCCGATTTGGTCGAGGAAGAGCTTTTGCACCCGCATTATGTCGCGCGGGGTGAGCAGCGGGAATCGCTTGAGCCTGGGCTTGCCGTCGGGCCCCGGGGAGCGCGGCCCGGTCGTGCCGTAGCAGCTGCCGAGCAAGTTGGGGCAGAGCACCTGGTAGCGATCGGTGTCGATGGCGCGGCCGGGGCCGATGAGCTCTTCCCAGAAGCCGCGTGGCTGCTCGGCGAACTCCCCGGTCGCGTGGGGGTCCGCCGTCATCGGGTGGACCAGGAGCACGACGTTGTCGCCAGTGGCGTTGCGCTGCCCCCAGGACTCGTAGCAGACCTGCAGTTCGTGCAGCTCGCCGCCCATTTGGGTCTGGAAGGGGGCGTCTAGGGGGATTTCCACGAACTGCCCCAGCTCCTTGGTCGGAGAGTCCCAGATCAGCTCACGGTCTTCGTTCATTGCTCTTCTCATGCAGGTGCCGGGAAAACGGATCTGGCAGAGATAGCAGCGGGGTGGGGGTGGGGCCAGCGAGAGTTCTGACGATGCGCTGCTGCCTGGGGCCAGCTTGCGCCGGCGGCTGGGATATGGCCCTGAAGGGGGGCCGCCCTCGCCCAGAGGATCGCGAAGGAAATCGAGGGCAAGGGCATGCTTCCCAGGACTCGCTTCGGCAAGATTCTTCGCTGCCAGCTCTGCGCTCCGGAAACGGGCGGGGAGCTTCCTGGCCTTTGCAACCTCGAACCTTTGAACGCTCGAAGAGGACTTGCGCCTCTTTCGCGCAACGCCAGGGCCCGCCCCGCGGGCCTGAGATGGAGAACTCTCATGACTGATATGCACGAAGCCATCAAGGAATACGTCATCGACGAATACATCGACGAGGATGATGACATCGAGGTCGAAAACGACACGCCGCTGATCTCGTCCGGCATCGTGGACAGCTTCTCGATGGTGTCGCTGAAAGCCTTCGTCGAGAAGAAATACGGCATCAGCCTTCCCGACAGCGAGGCGACGCCGGAAGCCTTCGACACGGTGGACGCCATCGTCACCCTGGTCAAGAAGTTCCAGAGCTGAGCGCATAGGAGGCGCACCATGGTTTACAGCGAAGCTACGCGTGCTCAGTTCGCCGAGGAGATCAAGGAGATCCAATCCAAGGGGCTCTACAAGGAGAAACGCTTTATCTGCTCGCAGCAGGGAGCGGAGATCACGGTGGAGTATCCCGAGGGTGCCGAGCAGGAGCAGGTCCTGAACTTCTGCGCCAATAACTACCTCGGTCTGGCTGCGCATCCAGATGTGATTGCGGCCGCCCACCAAGGGCTGGACGAGCGTGGCTTTGGTATGAGTTCGGTGCGCTTTATCTGCGGAACCCAGGACCTCCACCGTGAGCTGCAGAACAAGATCACGGATTTTCTGGGGACCGAAGACACCTTGCTGTTCCCGTCTTGCCTGGACGCCAATGCCGGCGTGTTCGAGGCGATATTGGGGCAGGACGACGTCATCATTGCGGACCGCCTGATCCACGCCTCACTGGTGGATGGTATTCGTCTGTGCGCGGCGCATTACGACACCTTCAAGCACATGAACATGAAGCACCTGGAGAGGAAGCTCCAGGAGCATCAGGACAAGCGCAGTCGTCTGATCGTCACCGACGGTGTCTTCTCGATGGACGGCGATTTGATCCAGCTCGACGAGGTGGTGGCCCTCGCCGAGAAATACGACGCCATGCTGCTGGTTGACGATAGCCACGCCAGCGGCTTTATCGGCAAGACCGGTCGCGGCACGCACGAGCACTTCGACGTGATGGGCAAGGTGGATCTGATTACGACCACCTTCGGCAAGGCCCTGGGCGGCGCTTCGGGCGGCTGTGTTTCGGGCCGCAAGGAGCTGATCGAGCTTTGCCGGCAGAAGGCGCGCCCCTATTTGTTCAGCAACTCCCTGGCGCCGAGCATCGTCAAGGCCTCAATCAAGGTCTTCGAGATGCTGAGCGCTTCCACGGAGTGGCGCGACAAGCTGGAGTGGAACGCGAAGTACTTCCGCGAGCAGATCGTCGAGGCCGGCCTCTGCATTCGTGAGGGGGATACGCCGATCGTCCCGGTCATGCTCTTCAATGCCAAGCTCGCCAACGACATGGCGCGCGACATGTATGCCGAGGGCATCTATGTCGTCGGCTTCTTCTTCCCTGTCGTGCCGGCCGGTGCCGCGCGGATCCGCGTGCAGCTCTCTGCTGCCCATGACAAGGACATGATCGATAAGTGCGTCGCCGCCTTTAAGAAGGTGGGCGAGAAATACGGCATTCTCGGTCTCGATAAGAAGGGCATTATCGAGAAGTACGGGATGTAGCGGGATGCGGTCGCCCAGCGCCCGCGCCCGGATGCCCCAGCATCAAGGTAACAGTCGTGCTTGATGCCGGGGCTTTCTACCAGGTTCCCCGGGCCTTTGCCGTGTCACTTGCGAGTCTCTTTCAAGAGCCAGCTGAGCCCGCGCCTGCGCTTCCGGCGCTCTTCTCAAGCGAGGGCTTGGTACGTTGACATCAAGTTGGAGTAGCGGCTTTATTACAATCTGATCAAGGGCGATCTTTGCTTCGACCTCATCGGTGCGAGCGGTGGCATCGTCGGAAGTTCCGGTGGTGGGGGGGACCACCGTGGCCTCGAGGCGGCGCCTTTCAAGGCCCACCGGGTCGATGGCTGTCCTGGCTCTGCGAAGGGTGGAGTGCGCTTGGGTAGAGCTTGGCCGCAAGGAGCTGATCGAGCTATTCCGGCAGAAGGCGCGGCCCAATCGGTTCAGCGACGCGCTGGGCAGAGCACAGGCAAGGCCTCGACCTAAACCTTCGACAGGCTGAGTGCCTCCATCTAGGGGCACGACAAGCTGGAGAGGAAGGCGCATTCCTTCCGTGAATCGTTCTCTCCCGCCCATGACAAGGACATGATCGATACCTGTGCCGCGGACTTCGAGAAGGTGGGCGAGAAGTACGGAATGTAACGGCATGTCATCGCGCAGCGCCGGCGCTCTGCCATCCTGCGAAGAGGGGCGGAGTCGGCTGCTTGTACTGGCGGACCATTTGTTAAGAATCGGCTAAGTCCATGCCTTCGCTTGCTTCGTGATTTGAAGGAGATTGCAGGAGAAAGCATGGAACATAAGCGGCCTCGGCCTCGTCACGTCGATCAGCGTTCTGCGTGGAATATATCTCACGCACGCAGCTGAATCGCCCGGATGACGACGGCCCTGAACAGGGTGTTGATGTCGATGGCTGGGCCAGCTCAGCATCCCTTCCCTTCCACTCTTTCGATAGGGTTCCATGAACAAGCTTCTCCTCCCAGCCATGACTCTTGCTTTGGTCACTCTCGCCCAGGCTCAGACGGCGGTGACCTTCCCCAATACCTTGCCCGGCTCTTACAGCGCCAACTCCTGGCCCTTCAACAACACCGCTACGAGCGGCTTCCGTACCCAGTTCATCTATGACGGATCGATGCTGGGCGTGAACTACCCGGTGCTGATCCAGCGCCTTCGCTTCCGGCGCTCGAGTACCTCAACGACCACGGGCTCCCAGACCCAGGTGACCTGCTCCCTGTCGACGAGCCCGGTCAAGTGGAACGCGTTGACGACGACCTTCGCCAATCAAGTCGGCAAGGACGTGAAGCAGATCTTCAAGGGCACGATGCAGTTCAATGCGACGCCTTGGTACGTCGACATCAAGCTGAAGGTGCCCTTCCTCTACGACCCGAGCAAGGGCGACCTCTGCTTCGACTTCATTCGCGCGAGCGGCGGCGTCGTCACCAGCCCCGGCCCCGGTGGCTACCACCGTGGCACAGCGGCGGCGCCCTTCAAGGCCAACCGGGTCTATGGCAGTCCTGGATCCCCGACCGGGAGGCTCAACAGTGGTTCGGCCGCGGCCAATGGCTATGCGAACGCCTGCGAAGTGACCTTCCTTCCGGCCAAGGGCCTCTACGCTGGTTTTGTCGCCAAGCCGGTCCTGGGCAAGAGCCCGCTCAAGGTGCAGTTCACCGATAAGAGCTACAGCTCCGATGCCGGTGGTGTGAAGAGCTGGGCCTGGGACTTCAACGGCGACAACAAGATCGATTCGACGCTGCAGAACCCGACCTATACCTATACGGCCAGTGCCTTCGATACCTACTTCGATGTCTCGCTGACGGTCACCGATGCGGCACACCCGAAGAATACGCTCACGATGAAGAAGTTCATCCGCGTCAATCCTTCGACGGCGAGAGAAGAGGACTTCGGCAAGGGCACTTTCAACAAGTCTGCCCCGTCGCCGATCCTCATGCCGAAGAACACGAACCACTTCATCTCCAGGACTGTCCGTGGCTTCCACTTCCAAGCTCCTGGCTTGTTCATTGTCAACGGCTTCGAATGCCCGAATGACCATGCGACCAAGCAGACGGACCAGACTGTTTCGGTGTACCGCCTAAAGGCCGCGCCGCCCTCCTACCCGACCACGCTTACCCCGACCGCCGCCGATCTCGTCTTCCATGGCACCGGCAAGGCCGGCACGGTCTTACGCCCGAAGGCCCCGATCATCTTCAAGAAGGGTGAGCACTTTGCGATTCTTGGTGCCTGTCACAGCGGCGCCACCGGGAACAACTACAACAGCTACGGCCAGGGCGGCTGGAAGACGACTGTCCTGAAGCAGCCGATTACCTGCAATCGCTTGATCATGCAGACCGATCACAAGGTCAATAAGGGCCTGGGTCCGATCGCTGATGATGGGAGTTCCTTTTCCATCGCCCGCGTCTGGGTCCACGTTCTTGGCAACACCTCGACTTTGGTCCCCGAGTTGACTTCGAGCGCGCGTCCGATTCTCGGCACGACGACGAATCTTGAGTTCACCGGCAACCTGGCGACGGCCCAGGCTGGCGTCCTCTTCCTCGGTGTTGGCCGCATGCCTGTTCCGATCCCGACGCCTTTCGGCTCGCTGTTGATCAAGCCGCCCTTCCTGATGAACCTCGTGATCCCTGGCGGCAAGGGCACGATCCCGGTGCCGATTCCGAACAACAACTCCCTGAAGGGTGTCGTTCTCGATTGGCAGGCCCTGGTCTTCGATATCCCGGGTGGCTACTTCGGCATGAGCAACGGCACGGAGTGGTACCTCGGCTTGAAGTGATCGCGAGGGACCCGCATGAGGTCGCCTGCTAGGTGACCAGGGCGCGCCCCGGGGGCCTTCTTGGCCCTCGGGGCGCGTTGCGTTTTGTTGGAGGGGCTTTTTCGCAGGTGCTTTTTCGTTGCAGGCCGTCCCGCTTGCCAGGCCCTGTTCAGGGAGGGCTGTTCCGCTGTCTCGGGCAAGGCTTGATCCAGCTACGAGCGCTCTGGAAGATGCCTTTAGCCATGCCTGTTGCCGCCTCAGAGCTGGCTTCAAGGCGCTGCGTCAGGGGGAGACGGCCTCTCCTCTACTTCCTTGGAAGGAGTAACCCGATGGCAAAGAAGATCGTCAAAGTTGAAGGTGTGCAGGGCAGCAGTTTCAAAATGGAACTGACTGCCGGTAACCACACGGTTGTTATCGATCAGCCCAAGCCCATGGGCGGAACGGATGCGGGTCCCAATCCTCTCCAATACGGCCTCTTCGCCCTTATCGGTTGCATTGGCGCCATAGGCCGGATTATCGCCAACCAGAGGAAGATGGAGATCAGGGGCTTCAAGATCAGCTGCGAAGCTGAGCTGAACACCGATAAGCTTCTCGGGCAGAGCGATGCTGAGAGAGCTGGCTACAAGTGGGTCAAGGTCGTTACCGAGATCGACGCGGATATGACAAAGGAAGAGAAGGCCGCCTTTGTCGCCGAGATCGATGAGCGTTGCCCCATCTCGGATGTCTTTCTCAACGGCACCGAGGTCCGCTTCGAGACCGTTTAGCCTCACGTGAATAACGCGGGCGCGGTAGCGGCGGGCGCCGTCCTCTTCGTTGCTCCCCCCTGCCTACTCCGGGTTGTTCTGGCTGTCTGGGGCTGCTATCCCCTAGTCCTGGGCCGTAGGCCGGGGGCCAAAGAGCCTAGGTCGGTATCGCGGGCAGCGATACCGACCTGCGCCCTTCTTATTCATGCTCCAGCTTGGTTTCGACGCTTCGGATCTTGTCGTCGATGCTCTGCTCGCGATCGGTGCGGGTGCCCACCCGCATGGTCGTGGAAATGCGAGGGGCGCCCATTTCGTGGACGATCTCGTGGCAGCGTTTGACCGCGGCCATGACCCTGTCCCATTCGCCTTCGACATTGGTGCCGTATCCGTGGAGCTGGTGGGAGAGCTGCGCCTCGTCGAAGACCTGCTCGCAGGCGGCGATGTACTTGCTTACGGAGCTGCCGACTCCGATCGGCACGACACAAAGATCGATGATGACGTTCATGGGATCCTCTGAGGAGTAGCGGGTACGAACTCCCAGAATAGCTACTTGTCGATCTGGACGCGCGCCACCTCGTGGATCTGTTTGTTCTCCTCGAGCTTTATGGTTTTGCGGGTCAGCTTTTCGTACTTGCCGCCCCAGTCCTCGTAGATCGTCACCAGCACCTTGCTCCGGGCGCTTGCCCGGTTGCGTCTACGGGCGAAGTAATGGGCTTTGATCTGATACACGCCATGCTGGGCCTGAGGCAGAACATACATCTCCGGACCGTAGCCTTGGGTGACGTCTCTCGTCAGCCTGCCGCCGATCTTGGTGCGGGGGTGTTCGTAGTAGCAGTGCTCACCGCCTGGCTCCCAGACATGGAGATCGATGTCGCTGTTGCCGGTATTCCACTCGATGACGACCAGCAAGTCGGCGCGGTCCAGCTTGAACTCGCGTCCGAGGCTTTCCTGGCGGTTTTTTGCGTAGTCCAGGACCCGGCTCCGTTTGCCCTCTTTGCTCAGCTTGCGGAGTAAGTGCAGATACTCCATTGTCGCGATCTTACGGAACTCACCGAAGCGCTCGTGCCAGGTACCGGCCAGGCAGATTTCGTAGTAGAGGAGAGCAAGCTCTTCGGCCTGCATCGAGCGAAGGCAGCGGGCAAGACCGAGCCAGTTGACCGGCTCGTAGGGCCGCTTTTCTGCCAGTGTTCGCAGGAGGTGATAGGCCTTGTCGCCACGGCCCCAAGCCTCGGTGCTGTAGGCGACGTCGCGCAGCAGCACCAGGTCGCCTGGGCGATTTTCGATCAGAGAGCTGAGGGCGCGGATGGCATCGGCGGCGCCCGCCAAATCGAAGCGCCGCTTGGCTTCGGCGCTGACGTTGTCGTAGTCCAGCTTGCGGCTGGCGAGCTGCTCGCTGAGCTTGCCGGAGATGTCCTTCCAGGTGAGCAGCTTTGGGGTCAAGGGCTTGCTCGCGATGTAGAAGCTCTCTACCGGCAGTTCGTCGATGAGTAGCTGGACACTCTTGGCGAGCTCGAAGTTCAAGCCCGGCGCCTTGGCCAGGCCTGTGAGCATGGCTTGGAACTCGGCCTTGGCGTCGCGCAGGCGCCCGGCGAGCTTTGCCCTGGCCTGCGCTAGCAGCTGGCTGGCTGGCTGCTTCTTGACGAAGTAGCTGTGCTCCTGCGGTTGGATGCCGAAGCGCTGGTACTCGGCCTCGCTCTCCAGCATCAGCAGGGAGCAGCTTGGTCCGGCTACCCGGAAGTAGCTGGCGTAGACCTCGGCTTCGGCTTGCAGAGCCCAGGAGTAGTCTTCGAGCCCACGGGTCGCCACCTCTCCGTAGACACGGCTGGCGAGTTCGCTGTCGATGCGGGCGTTGAGTTTGCAGCGGACGACCTGCTCGGCGCTGCCGCGCCGGAGCTTCAATACGACTTCGGCGCCATCCTTCGGATGTCCGCGGCCGACAAGGGTCAGGGCCTGGCCGGGGTAGATCACCGTTGGGCTACCGGCGAGCATCAAGTCGCTGCAGGCATCGCATTCCACCGCCTGCAGCTGCCACGGCGCCGTGCGGTGGGCGCGGGCGGCTTTGGCCAGCTGATCCTCGCTGGTGACGGCAAAGAGGGCGCCGCCGCTCTCGCGTGTCAGCCTGGTGAGCATGCCCAGGTCTGTGCCGCTCATGCCGCTGCGGTAGGCAAAGAGCGCGCTCACGCGCTCGCTGCTCTTGAGGATCTGGCTGAGCTTGTGCCCGGCCTTCTCGCCCCAGGTCGCTGCACCGTCGCTGAGCAGGAAGACCGGGTAGGAGCTCTTGGCGCTCGCCGGGAGGAAGCTCGGCTGCGCCGCCTGGCGCAGCGCCGCTTCGAGGTCGGTCGCGCCTTCGAGCGAGAGCCCATCTGTATGGGCGAGCAGGGCCTTGCGCGTTGCCGCGTCGTTCTTGGCCCAGGAACTCATCCACCAGCGGGCGCCGACGTCGAAGAACAGCACGTTGAAGCGGGCGATGCGGTCGGCGTTCGTCTCGAGGATGGCCTGCAGTAGCTTGCGCTGGATGGGGAAGGCGTTAGGCCCGCTGCTCAGTGAGGTATCGAGGAGGAAGAGCGCCTCCTCCTGCCGCAGATCGCTCTCCTTGGCCTCGAACTCTGGGGTGAAGCGCGCCGCAAGGTAGGGGCCGGTCTTGGGGTCGATGCTACAGAGGGCGAGGTTCTGGGGGCCGCTGATGCGAACTTCGATCGTGCGTGTCTCCGGATCGCTAAGGTTCCAGTAGAGCCGGCCCTCGGCTTCTTGCGGATCCTCTCCGGTGCTCAGCGTGACCTTTTGCCCTGGGACCTTGCTGAGCTCGATGTCGACGCTGCGGCGCATCTTGCCGGCCGGTAGGTCGAGGCGATACAGCCAGTCGCTGCCGAGCTTGCTCAGGTCGACGTCGTAGCCGAAGACGATGCGGTGCAGTTGGCCGGGCTCGAGGGGGAAGACCCGGGTGCTGAACACGCCGGCGCCGCTCCATTCCATCAGCGCTGGGTCGACGCGCTGCCGAACGGTCTCGTCATAGGCGTAGGCGGCCTTGCGTCGCGGGAGCAGGCGGGCCTGCTTCGGATGTTTGAAGCTCTTGAATCGGTCGCGCAGCACATCCTCGGGGAGCATGCCCATTTTCCGCGCTTCTTCGGGGCTGTAGAGCACGTCGCCGATCAGCACTGGGAGCTTCCTCTCGAGTTCGACCTTGCCGAAGGCGAGATACCAGGGCGTAGCCCCGGTGGGCAGGCGCAGCTGGAACGTGCCTTCGAACTGCTGCTTCCGGTCGTTGCGGTAGTAGCCGTCGAGCAGGACCCGGGCGCGGAATCCGTCGATGCGGACCTTGACCTGCAGCGCCTCTTGCGGGAGTTCCTCTTTGTCGCCGACCTTCAGCCGGCTTTGGTGGGGCAGGATCTGGCTGCGCTTCCAGCTGCGGACGTGTTTCTTCTCGGCCGCCTCGCTCTTGGGCGCCTCGCTCTCGGTCGCCTCGCTCTCGGCCGCTGGCATGGCTTTGGGAAGTAGCTCTTCGTCGTCCTGGGCTGAGGCCGCGTCGTCGCTCTCTAGGTATCGCGCCTGGGGGAGCGCGGGTTCCGAGGGCTTCCTGGACTTCGGTTCGGCTTCTGAGCCACAGGCCCAGAGCAGGAGCGAGAGGCAGAGAAGGAGGAGGAACGGCGGGATTCGTTGCATTTGGGCTCTCCTGGATTCGCGGGCTGCTTGCGCGCGAGGCGCCCCCAACGCCCTTGGCCCGCTTCGGTTCCTGGCGACGCTGAGCTTTCTCTCTTGCGGCCGTGGGGCCACGAGACCAAGAGCCGCCCGCTAGTCGCCGTTCCGCCCAGGGCCGTCTTACTACTCGGCGGCCAGCCGCAGCTGGCCGCAGGCGGCGTCCTTATCGCGCCCACGGTGTCGCCTCGTCGTGACCTTGAGCCCGCCGTGGCGGAGGAAGTCCTCGAAGCGGTGCACCCGCTCCTCGCTGGGGCTTTGCAGTTCTCCGACCAGCTCCGGCACCGGGTTCCAGGGGATCAAGTTGACCTTGCACTGCACTTTGCCGAGCAGGGTCACGAGTTCGCGCGCCTGCAGCTCGCCGTCGTTCTTCTCGGCCAGCAGCACGTATTCGAAGGTTGGCTCGCGGCCAGTCACGCGGTGGTAGTACTGGGCGGCCTGGACCAGCTCCTGCGGCTCGTGCTTGGCGGTTGGGACCAGTTGCTTGCGCAGCGAGGGGTCGGCCGCGTGTAGCGATACCGCCAGCTCATAGCCGCGGCCGCGCTCGGCGAAGGCCCGGATGCGATGGGGATAGCCCGCCGTCGAGACGGTGATCCTGCGGGGGCTGAAGGCCAAAGCCTCGGGGTCGCTGATCCGTGCCAAGGCGCTGAGTAAGGATTCGAGGTTGAGCATCGGCTCGCCGAGGCCCATGACGACGAGATTGGTCAGCGGGCGCTCCTTGCCAAGCTCCTCTCGCGCCCGCGCAAACTGCTCGACCATCTCGTGCGCGGCGAGGTTGCGGCGAACGCCGAACAATCCCGAGGCGCAGAACACGCAAGCGACCGGGCAGCCGACCTGAGAACTTATGCAAAGGGTGCAGCGCTCACCCTCGGGGATGAGCACCATCTCGATGCGCTCTTCGTCCTCCAGGGAAAGCAGCAGCTTGGTCGAGCCATCCGAGGACGGCGCCCGTTGCAGGACCTTGTGGGAGCTGAAGTGGATCCTCTCAGCGAGCCGCGCGCGCAGCGCCTTGGAGAGATTGCTCGCCCCCTCGACATCGAGCAGGCCCTTCTCGAAGACCCACTGCGTGAGCTGCCGCAGTTGGAAGGGCTTCATGCCAAGCTCTTGGCCGAGTTCGGCGAGCTCTTCACGGCTCAGCGCGTGAACGCTGGGGACGGCGCGCCTAGGCGCGCTCACGCTCGCTGCTCTCCGCGCCGGAATCCTCGGCCGGGTCCGGCTGCGGCGTATTTTTCTTCGGCGTCTTGGGTCCCTTGTTCTTGCGGGCGATGGGGGAGAGCTTTGGCTCTTCTTTCCCCTCGACGCTGGCCGGGCTGAGCGTGACCTTGACCGGTCCACTCGCCGAATGCTCGGGCAGGGAGTAGCGCAGATCGAGGAGCAGCGACTCGAAGATGGAGCGCAGCGCCCTAACGCCGGTTTCTTCGTGCATGACCCGCTCGGCGATGAGCTCCAGCGACTTGCGCGGCACCTCAAGCGCTGAGCCCTCGATGCGGAAGTACTCTTCGTACTGCTTGACGATGGCGTTGCGCGGCTCAGTCATCACGCGCACCAGGTCATCACGCGAGAGCGAGCGCAGGGTGGCGACGACCGGCAGGCGGCCGACGAACTCGGGGATGAGTCCGAACTCGACGAGATCCTTCTGGTTGAGCTTGGGGATGAGTCGATCACGCTCGGTATAGGCCTCTTCCGCAAGCTTCTTCTCTTCTTCGTCCTCATCGCCGAAGCCGATGACCTGGTGGCCGAGCCGACGCGCGATCAGGTCCTCGACGCCGGTGAAGGTGCCGCCGCAGATGAAGAGGATGTTCTCGGTGTTGAACTGGATGTAGCTCTGCTCGGGATGCTTGCGTCCGCCCTGAGGTGGCACGTTGGCCACGGTGCCTTCGAGAATCTTGAGCAGGGCTTGCTGGACACCTTCGCCGGAGACATCGCGGGTAATCGAGACGTTCTGGGTCGTGCGCCCGATCTTGTCGACTTCGTCGATATAGACGATGCCATGCTGGGCGCGTTCGGTCTCGAAGTTGGCCGCCTGGAGCAGCTTGAGGAGGATGTTCTCGACGTCTTCGCCGACGTAGCCGGCTTCGGTCAGGGTCGTGGCATCGGCGATCGCGAAGGGCACGTCGAGCACCCGAGCCAGGGTGCGTGCCAGCAAGGTCTTGCCGGATCCGGTGGGGCCGACTAGGAGGATGTTGGACTTCTCGAGTTCGACTTCGCTGTTTTCGCTTTGCTGCCCCTTGGCCTGGAGCCGGCGGTAGTGGCTGTAGACCGCGACCGAGAGGACCTTTTTGGCGTGCTCTTGACCGACGACATACTCGTCGAGGGCACTGCGAATCTCGGCAGGCGTCGGGACATCCTGGTGAGGGGTGATTCCGACCGTGCTGATCTTGGGGTTACGGCGCTCGTCCTCGGTCAGGATGGTATTGCAGATCTCCACGCATTCGGCGCAGATGTAGATCCCCGGCGGGCCGGCGATCAGAGGTCGCTCAAGCTGGTGCCGCGCTTTATCACAGAAGGAGCAGCGCTCGACGCTACCTTTGCTGCGGTTACTGTTCTTTGCCATGCGAAGGAGCCCGCCTTTTGGGGGGAGACGGGCTGAAGGGCCCTTGAAGTGGGATCTAAGAGTTGGGATCCAGGAGTCGGGATCCAGGAGTCGGGATCCAGGGGGCAGGATCCAGGGGGCAGGGCCTACGGAATGTGAACCCTCGAGGATCGGTATCGCAGCCAGGCGATGGGACGAGGCCGCGCCGAAGCCACCAATCATGACAGAGGGAGCCGATGCTGCAACGTGCAGGATTGCAGCCCTTGCATAAAGATCTGCGAAAACCTGGCTTCCCTCTGATACTGAGGGCCCGCCTAAGGGAGGGCGGGCTGAAGGGCCTCGTCGAATCGCCGGCTGGCGACCCGGTTGGCGACCCGGCCGGCGACTCAGCCGCCGATGACCTCGTCGACGAGACCGTAGTCCAGGGCTTCCTGGGCCGAGAGGAAGTAGTCCCGATCGGAGTCCTTTTCCACCTGTTCGATGGGCTGGCCGCTGTGCTTGGCGATGATTTCGTTCAGGCGCTTCTTCATCTTGACGATCTCGTCGGCCTGGATCGAGATGTCGGCGGCGGTGCCGTGCACCCCGCCCCAGGGCTGGTGGATCATGACCCGGCTGTTGGGAAGGGCGAAGCGCTTGCCCTTGGTGCCGGCGGCCAGCAGCAGGGCGGCCATGCTACTGGCCTGGCCGATGCAGTAGGTCGCAACCGGGCACTGCACAAACTGCAGAGTGTCGTAGATCGCCAGTCCGGCGGTCACTGAGCCGCCGGGGCTGTTGATATAGATCCCGACGTCCTGGGTCTTGTTCTCCTTTTGGAGGAACAGGAGCTGAGCGATCACCGCGTTGGCGACGAGATCGTTCACTTCCGTGCCGAGGAAGATGATTCGATCCTCAAGCAGGCGGCTGTAAATGTCGTACTGCCGCTCGCCTCGGCCGGTCTTCTCGATGACGTAGGGAATATGGTAGTAGCCCTTTGGCGTCACATCGTGCGACATCTGCGCTTCTCTCGCTTGGCTGGACTCTAGGCTGGCGCCAAGGCCGAAGTGACCTTCACACCCAATCCTTCACATCAGGAAAACTCACGCCTGAAAGCTCAAATGAAAGCTCAAATGAAAAGACAGGCGTTCAGAGTGGAGCGGCTGCAGACGTGGATACGCGGCAGCCTCAGGACTCGTCTTCCTCCGGTTTGGCTTCGGTGATACTAGCCTTGTCCTTGAGGAATTCGCGCACCTTCCGGTTGCTCAGCTCGAAGCGGAGTTCCCCGAAGAGGTTTTCCTTCTCGAAGTGCTCCTGAACAGCGCTCAGCTCGGCGTTGTTCTCGCTGGCGATGCGCTGCAACTCCTTACGGACATCGTCTTCGGTGACGAAGAGCTTTTCCTTGCTGGCGATGGCCTGGACCAGGAAGAGGTTGCGGACCACGAGTCGTGAGGTCTCGGTCGCTTCTTCGCGCGCCTCGGCCACTCGCTTTTCGATCTCTTCCTTCGACGCTTTTTGCTGCTCGAGTTCTTCGGCGTAGCGCTTCAGGCGGTTGTTGGCTTCTTCTTCGACGAGGCCCTCGGGGAGGGGGAACTCGTTCTGCGAGAAGAGCTGGTTCAGGATTTCCTCTTCGAGACGGAAGTCCTCGTTGCGGGTCTTCTCTTCGCGGATGCGCTCGCGCAGCTTCTCGCGAAGCTCGTCGGCGCTCTCCATCTCGAAGCCCTTGGCAAACTCGTCGTCGATCTCGGGGCTGACGAAGCGCTGGATCTCGCTCAACTTGACGTGGACCTTGCCCTCTTTCCCACGGGCCTCTTCCTTCTCGAAGGCCTCGGGGTAGCTCAGCTCGATCTCGGTTTCGTCTCCGCTCTTGAGGCCGCGCAGCTTGGTGGCGAAGAGCTCGGCGTCGGTGCCGGCGATCGGGATGCGGGTGCTGAGCTGCATGCCGGACTTCTCGAGGATGATCTCGCCGTCCAGCTCGTAGCGCATGTCCACCTTGGCGAAGTCGCCGTCTTCGAGTTCGGCATCGGCCACGGTCTCAAGCTTGCGCTTGCTCAACGCGAGTTGGTCCAGGGCACCCTGCATCTCCTCATCCGTCGGCTCGGAGCTATTGCGCTCAAGCGCGATGCTCTTGATGTCGCCGACCGTGACCTCGGGGCGCAGGTCGCAATCGACCGTGTAACTGAGGGCTTCGGTCTCGGAGATCGAGTCTTCGCTGATATCGAGGCGTGGGCTGCCGACGATGTCGAGCTTCTGCGAGCCGATCGCTTCGCGGAAAGACTCGGAGACGAGATCTTCCTTGGCGTGCGCGAGGATGGCGTCGCCCATCTGCTTTTGCAGGACCTTGCGGGGAATGCGCCCAGGGCGGAAGCCCTTGAGGCGAACCTGTTGGTTGGCGGCTTTGTAGGCCGCGTCCACGTGCTTCTTGACGGTCTCCGCCGGCACGGTCACCGACAGACGCTTGCGGCAGGGGCCGACTTCTTCAACTCGGACGTCCATTTGAACTCCAGACCCGAAAAAAGGGGCCCAAGAACCTAAAACCGGAGTCCGCGGATGCAAGCTTGCTGCGCTGGCTTGCTGGGCTTCAGTCTCCGAAAAGGCGCCGAAGGCCTCGGTGCCTCTTGATCAGGTCCTCGAGGCCATACTTGGCGTTTTGCTTGCGGAAGCTGGCTAGCTCGGCGGGCGTGGCCTTGGCCTCGCGGAGCATGGCGTGGACCTGGCTGGCGCTGCCCCGGCGACATTCGAGCCGCGCCGCAAAGAAGTAGAGGTCGGAGCTGACCCGGCCCTTGCCGGTATGGCGAATGGCGTCCTTGATGTCTTTGAGCGCCTCGCGCGTCTTGCCAAAGGCTTCGTAGGCGCGCGCCCGCTGCACGTAGACGTAGGGGACGCGGCGGTTGCGTTTGACGCTGTCGCTGAGCTTTTGGAGGATGCTCTCGACGCCGCGTTTGTCGCCCAGGTGACGTAGTCCGATGGCTGCCTGGAAGTTCACCAGCGGGAAGGGATGCTGGAGTAGCTGGCGAAGGGCCTCAAGCAGAGCCTGTTGACCGGTGGCCTGTTGGTTGTCGGCGAATCGTGCGCTTGGCACGCTCTCGATGAGCTCTATGGCCTGGAGCAGCTCTTTCCTGCTGAGCCTTTGGCCGTGCCGCAGAAGCTTGGCCGCGGCGCTGGCGAAGCTGGAGGTATCGGCGGCCCTGCCTTGGGGGGCCTTGACCGGATGCATGCGCTGCAAGGCGGTCTCAAGGGCTAGCCAGCCTTCGCGGCTGTCCAGGGACTCGGCGCATTGTTGCAGGGCTTGCAGGCTCTCTACATAACGCAGTTCGGCCAGGGCGCGCATGGCTGCCACCCGGTGCGCGGGCTGTGGGCGCTTGAGAAAGGGCAGGAGCTTGGGAGCGAGGCTGCGTGCGCCACTACGGCCAATGACCTCAAGCAGGCGCGGCACCAGGCTCTCGGGGGTGAGTGCGAGGAGCGCTTCGAGGGGCTCTGCCAGCAGGGCGCCATCGCAGTAGCTCAGAAGATCGAGAGCCCGCAGGCGGTTTTCGAGCGGGCCCTTGGCAGCGCGCTGCTCAAGTTCGGCACGCCAACTGTCCAGCGGCATCCCCTGCAGGATGCGAAGGCTGTTCTCGGCGATGCTGCGTTTGCTCCGGTCGGGTTTGTCAGGGAAGAGCAAGGGCAGGAGCAGCTCGGGCAACTCAGGGTCGAGCTTGCGGATCTCGCGGAACTTCTCTTCTAAGTAGGAAGCGTTATCGCGGTAGCGGAGCACCAGGTCGGGCCGGTAGCGATCCAGTTTTTTCTCAAGCTCGCTCCGGCGATTTTTCCGGGCTGCTGCCAGGGCGGCGCGGATTTGGCGCCAGAGCCCGGCTTGCTGCTCTTGCTGGGGCGCTGGCTGTGCTTCTGCCTTAGGAACGGCTTTTTCTGGAGCCTGGGCCTTGGGGCCCGGCTTTTCGGGCCGCTGGGCCGAGGCGGGCAGGGCCAGGGTGCTGGCGATAAGGATGCAGGCGATCGGAAACATGTAGGAGAACACGATGGCGCTTGTGCTTCGGTGCCTCAAGGACGAGATGCTATCGTCTCCAGACCCAAATCCTTGGCCGAGTGTCGTGGGCCCACTCGGGCGCTTCTGCCCAGCTGCGTAGGAGAGAGCGCCGTAGCTTTGCCCGTATCTTGAATACTTCGTTCCACATATCTCGCTGTTTCGACGCCGGTAGCTAAGCCGGCTGAGTGCGGCCCAAAGCTCCGATGCAGTCGCTTGTGCAGTTCGATGTCCTCGTCGTTGGTGGGGGACATGCCGGTGTCGAAGCCGCTCTCGCCGCCGCTCGTCTCGGCGCGGTCGCCGGGCTCGTCACCCTGGATCGCCGAGCCCTGGGGCGAATGAGCTGCAATCCGGCCATCGGCGGACTGGCCAAGGGCCAGCTGGTGCGCGAGATCGACGCTTTGGGGGGGGCGATGGGGCTCTGCACTGATCGCAGTGGCATCCAGTTTCGCATCCTCAATGCCTCGAGGGGCCCGGCGGTGCGCAGCCCTAGGGCCCAAGTCGACCGCAAGCTCTACAACGAGGAGATGTGCCGCATCGTCGGCCTGGAGCCGGGGGTGCATGTCGTCGAAGGCGAGGTGAGCGAGCTCCTGGTCGAATCCGGCGGCGAGCTGCGACTCCGCGGTCTGCGGCTCAGCGATGGGCGCGAGCTGGAAGCGAAGGCCGTCGTGCTGACGACCGGCACCTTCCTTGGTGGCGTGCTGCACCGGGGCGAGGAGGAGATCGCTGGTGGCCGGCAGGGCGAGGCGGCGGCGAGCCTGCTCAGCCGCAGTCTGACGGCGCTGGGGCTGCGGCTAGGCCGCCACAAGACCGGCACCCCGCCCCGCCTCGACCGCCGGAGCATCGATTGGGATGGGCTGGAGCGCCAGGACGGGGATCCCGAGCCGCAGGCGTTCTCCAGGCGCAGTGAGCCGCTCGAGCTGGAGCAGCTGCCCTGCTACCTGACCTGGACCAATGAGCGCACCCACCGCTGGGTGGCCGAGCACGCTTCGCTCTCGGCCATCTTCCGCGGGGCGATCCAGGGACCGGGGCCGCGTTATTGCCCGTCCATCGAAGACAAGGTGCATCGCTTTGCCGACAAGGATCGCCATCAGGTCTTCCTAGAGCCCGAAGGGCGTGACTCGCTGGAGGTCTACCCCAACGGCCTCTCGACCAGCCTCCCGGCGGAAGTGCAGCAGCCCTTCCTGCGCACGATTCGGGGGCTGGAGGAGGTGGAGGTCCTGCAGCCGGGCTACGCGGTCGAATACGACTACCTGTTGACCGATCAGCTGCGCGGCGATCTCTCGGTGCAGGGCGTGGGCGGGCTCTTTGCGGCTGGGCAGATCAACGGCACCTCGGGCTATGAGGAGGCGGCGGCGCAGGGGCTCCTGGCCGGCGCTAACGCCGTGCGCCTCGTGCGCGGCGAGGTCCCTCTGATCCTCGACCGCAGCACCAGTTATACCGGCGTGTTGATCGACGACCTCTGCCGGGTCAACCCGAGCGAGCCTTATCGCATGTTTACCAGTCGCGCCGAGCATCGTTTGCACCTGCGCGCCGGTAATGCCGATCTACGGCTGAGCCAAATCGCCTTTGAGTATGGTTTGGTGCCGAGTTCTGAGGCGGAAGCGGCCCGCCAGCGCCGCGAGCTTTTGGATCGAGCCCTGGAGTTCTTGCGCAGGGGCCGCCACCAAGGGCGCGAGTTACTGGCGATACTCCGCCGACCCGGCACCCGCCTCGCCGAGGTGGCGCAACTGGTCGATCACCCCGCCGAGCTAGCCCTCTCGGCAGAGGACGCCGCCGAACTCGAAGCCGAAGCCCTCTACGAGCCCTATCTGGCCCGCTTCGCCGCCGAACGCCAGCGCTTCGAACAAATGGCCGAGCGCTCGCTCCCCGCCGACTTCGATTACCAACGTCTCCAGGGCCTCAAAAGCGAAGCCCGCGAAGTCTTAGAGCGCCGCCGCCCCCGCAGCCTCAGCGAAGCCCGCAACCTCCCAGGCGTAAGCGCCGCCGATCTATCCATCCTGCTCTTGGCCTCCAAGCGCGGCAGCGCTTGAGGGGCGGACCGGCTCCGAGCCTGTGTTGAGCTTGTGCTGGGGAAGCCATGGCCTGCTCAACGCCTGATCGCTTGATCTCCGGCTCTGTCGCAGCTGGCTAACGCTGTGCGTGTCTGCTGAGTAGGAGTATGGGGTAGGGCAAGAGCATGGAGATGGCGAGGACGGCCATGGACCAGGGCAGGCTCTTGTCGAAGAGGAAGCCGGCGAGTGCTAGGGCGATGAGCATGTCCACGGCGCAATGCAGCATCGTGTGGCGAAGGCGGCGGCGACGCTGTTCTTCGTTATGGTTGCCCGTGAGCAGGACGATGAGGGCTGGGATGGCGAAGTGGATGGGCGCGTAAAACGCCGCGATCATCACCCAGATAAGGATCGGGTCCACTGCTTAGCCTGCCTTGCTTCTGTCTCTTTATCTTTGTCGCGCAGCTAGCTGCCCAGCAGCCCCGCCACTAGCCATTGGGTGAGCTGCCGGGGCTGGCGGTGAGGGCCGCTGCGTTTGGTCCTGCGGCCGGGCTTGCCCGGCTGTGAGGGCTACATCTTGTAGTGCCGTTGATCGCGCGCTGCAGCTTCTTCATCTTGCGGCGAGGGGCTCAGAGCTGCTAGGGCGCGCTTGCCTTGGAAAAGGCCGTCTCTGGTAGCGCACGCTGGAGGAAAACCCCCATGGGCTCAGTCCATGGTCTCCGCCACCTTGGTGGCAGCTTTCCGGAAGGGGCACGAAGGCAGCTCCTGGCGCATCAGCGCCTGGCCGCGGAGGCTCGATTCCTTGCGACTTGTCCTTGGCTGGGTTCCGCTAGCGGTTCCCAGGGAAGCGGGCCGCTGCGGGGGAACGGCGTCGACGCTGGTGGCGCGGATGTGTAGGGTCGCTCCGCTTACTTACCCCTTTTGGAGGATTCACCATGAGTGAGCGCCCATTCCGCATCCTGGGCATCCAGCAGGTTGCTATCGGAGGTCTCGATAAGGGCCGTCTGTCGTCGCTTTGGACCAATGTCTTCGGCGTGGAGAAGGTCAGCGACTTTCAGAGTGAGAGCGAGAATGTCGACGAGGACGTCCTGCGCCTGGGCCAGGGCCCCTACGCCGTCGAGATCGACCTGATGCAGCCCCTCGATCCTGAGAAGCGTCCGAAGGTCCACGTGCCACCCCTCAACCACCTGGGCCTGTGGGTCGACGACCTGCATGCGGCCGTGCCGTGGCTCGAGAGCCAGGGAATGCGCTTCACCCCCGGCGGCATCCGCAAGGGCGCTTCGGGGTTCGAGGTCTGCTTTATCCACCCCAAGGGCAACGAGCAGTTCCCCCTCTGTGGGGAGGGCGTGCTGATCGAGCTGGTCCAGGCTCCGGCCGAGGTCATTAAGGCTCTCGGCTAAGACAGCGAAAACGGACTCCAGGGCGGTCGGCATCGGCCGAAGTGGTGAGGCTGGGCACGGGCCTATTCTCATCCTGACTCGGCGAGACTCGCCTTCTTTGAGTCCAAGCTGAGCCAGGGCTCAGTTCCTTCAACAAAGCTCGCAAACCTTCCCTGGTATGCGGGCTTTGCTTGTATTGCTGCTAAACGGCCCCGGGTTTCCCGGATACTCCCAGAGTTGAGAGCAAGGAGTCCTGGGAGGGACGAGTCTTTCGGTGGAACTTCGCGAGCGGGCACTCCGCATGCTATTGGAGCATGCTCTGTCTGCTTTAGCCGCCGTGATCGATCCAGGTCTTCTGGTCTCGACGGCTCATCGCTTGCGCTTGGGCCACTTGCGAGGACCGTAGGACTTGGCCTTTGAGCGGCCGGGCGCGCTGTCGATCTTCTGCACTTTCCGCCTGGGTTCCCACCCCGAGCTACACCGTCTCCGGCTGGACATTGTCGTGCTGCCCCGTGGGGCCGGCTCAAGGCTCGGCTGGCGATTCGTCGAACGAATACTGTTCGAGGCCCCTTTTCTCGATGCCACCTACCCGAGTGCCCTCTTCAGCAGCAGCTTCGCCCTCGCTTACGAGTCGTTACTGGCTAGCTCTCTGCTTGCTGACGGCGCTGCTTCCTATGGCGGTTTTGATCTGGCATGGCGATGCGGCTTTGAGCGGGGAGCTTGCGGGCCGGGCCCGGGGCGAGCTGCGGTCGGCGCTAGATCCTGTCTCGGAGCAGTTGACGCGGCGCAGCAGCCAGCTACTGGCGAGTTTCCGCTGCCAGATGCAGGAGAGGCTTGGGGGGCCGGGCACTCGTGGCGATGTCGCAGCGCCGCTGCGCTTTGATCTGGAGGCCGGGGAGGATTTTGACCAGCTCCAGTGGTTCCCGGTCCTGGAGCAAGTCGAAGCCGAACTCAAGCTCCGTCCCGAGGAATTGGACAGGCTTCGCCAGGGGCAGAGCGCCTGCAAGCTGCTGCCGGGCGAGTGGGTAGCGATCCGGGCGATGGCTGCCGATCCGAGCCGGGGTTTCGTGGTCGGGCGGATTCCGGCAAGCAGGCTGCTGGCGCCAGAAACGAACGCGATTCCCGAGTACATCGCGCTGTCACTCGTGGTCGATGGGGCGGCTCAAGTAGGGCTCGGGGCCGGAGAGCATCCGCCCGCGGAGAACTGTCTCTGCGTGGAGAAAGCTCTTGAGGTCGAGGGCATGGTCGCCAGGGCTAGGGTCCAAGCTTCGATGCCTTTGGCGCGGGTGTATGAGGGGCGGCGTGCCTACCGGATGCGAACGCTAGTGCTCGCGGCCCTGGCCTTACTCGCTTCCTTCTTGATGGTGCGAGCGTTGAGCCGGCGCCTGGCGCGCCGTTTGGTCGCTCAGCAGCTGCGCCAGGGCGCGCAGCTGCAGCAGAGCCCTGGGGACTACCCGGAGTCCTGTTCCTCCCTCGGCCTGGACGTGGACACAGCTCCGGCCCTTTTCCGGCCCAAAGAGCCCAGCGAGTCGGCGCCGGAGCCGCTGGCTTCGCCGCTTATGAAGCCAGAGCAGCCTTAATCAGTTCTTCGACCGGAGCGGCGCTGAGTTTGGGGGGCAGCTTCTCGATGCGCTGATGCGCGTCCAGCTCGGCAAAGCCGAGGGAGACGAGGGCGGCGATGGCGTCTTCCTGCACCGGGCTGAGCGCCGGAGCTGCCTCGACGCTGCTGCCCGCGAACCCGAGGGTCTGGAGCAGCTTGCTGGCACGATCTTGCAGCTCAAGGCAGATGCGCTCGGCGGTCTTCTTGCCGATGCCCTTGATGCGCTGCAGGAACTTGGCATCACCGGCCTCGATCGCCTGCAGCAGACGCTCAGGGGCATCGGCCGAGAGCAGGGCCAGGGCGAGGCTGGGGCCGACGCCGCTGACCTTGCGCACCAGGCCGAAGAGCTCGCGCTCCTCCTGGCTGGCGAAGCCGAAGAGCCGGGGCAGATCGTCGACGCTGGAGGTCGCGACCCAGCAGCGGGCGATACGGCCGTTGCGCGGCAGCCGCGCGCCAGTGCCGAGCGGGGTGCGCAGCTCATAGCTGATCGCGCCCTCGCCCATGGGGACACGAAGGACGATGCGGGTCGCTTCGTCGGCGCTCAGCTCACCTTCGATGGAGTCGAACACGGGAGGCTCAGCCCTTCAGGGACAGGCCTTGTTCGTCCAGCTTCGACTTGATCTCGTTGAGCGAGGTTTGCCCGAAGTTGGGGCAGGCCATCAGCTCGGCTTCGGTCTTCTGGCAGAGGTCGCCGACGGTCTTGAGCTTGAACATCTCGATGATGCGACGGCTGCGCACGGAGAGGTCCAGCTCGCTGATCGGCTTGTTGCGCGGGTCACTCATGTCGATGGGGCCCGCGGGTGCGTTCGGGGTCCCCATGAGTTCGTCGCGGTCCATGCCCAGGCGCAGGCCCTTGCTATTGAGGATCTCTTGGATCTCGGTCAGCGAGGTCTCGCCGAAGTTCTTGTAGCTCAGCAGCTCAGCCTCGGTCTTGTGCACCAGGTCGCCGAGGGTGCGGATGCCCATCTTCTGCAGGCAGTTGCGCGAGCGAACCGAGAGCTCGAAGTCGGTGACTGGGGTGCGCAGCACCTCGTTCTGCTTGTCTTCGCGGCGCTCCTGATCCTCGTCGTAGTGCATCACCTTGGAGGCTTCGACGTCTTCGAGGAAGAGGCGGGCACGATCGTTGTCGGGCTGGTGGTCGAGGACCGTGCGGAAGCAGCGCTCGGCGTGTTTCCACTCGCCAATGTCCTCGTAGAGCAGGCCGAGGTTCATCAGCAGCGCGACGTTGGCCGGGTGGCGGGCCACGTAGTCTTCGTAGATTTCGAGAGCTTCCTCCTCGTTGCCCTGACGCTCAAGCAGGCGGGCCAGGTGGAAGCTGTTGTCGGCATTGCTCGGATCCAGCTCGCGCGATTCGTTATAGGCGTGGATCGCCGCGTCGGAATCGAGGTGGAACTCGTGGAGCAGCCCGCGGATGAAGGGGACCCAGCCGGTGCCTTCGAGCTGACCGGGGCTCTGCACGAACTCCGCCAGCTCCTTGCGGGCGGCCTCGTCGCTGTGGGCAATGCGCGCCAGGGCTTGGAGCCGGGCCCGGCTCTCATCGGGGGTCGAGGGCTGGCTCACCGTCTCCAGGGCCCGCCTTGGCTGGCCGAGGGCGGTTGCACAGATGGCGCGCAGGGCGTTGATGCCCGGCTGGTTGGCGTGCTGCTCAAGCCCTGCCTGGGCGCGATCGTGGCGGCCTAGGATCCAATCGCAGAGGGCGCGATCGAGCGACTCCTCGGGCTGGGTGAGAGCATGCGCTTCCAGTTTCTCGCGCTGGGCTTGGTCGCTGAACACGATCTTGCGGACGCTCAACAGGTGGCAAAGCTCGGTGCGCCTAGAGCCAACGAGTTCGACGGCAGAGGCTTCGGTGGCGAGCTCGGTGGGCATCTCGGTCATCAGAGTCCGGTCTCCTCGATGGGGAGTCTGTGGCAGCGGTCGAGGTTCTGCGCGTCTTGGGACGCCAAGTCGCTGGAAAAAGCCGCAAAATAGTAGGGATGGGATGCCCCGGGATCAAGCGTCGTAAGTTCCTGTGCTGCTTGGCCCGAGTCCTTGTGATCGGGGCATGCCGGAGCCAGAGCTATCGAAGCAGCAGGATGGGGGGCCACAGGCTAGCCAGGGGTGGTGATCGCCTTGCTGGAAACTGAGCGCGAGAGCGGCTAGGCGGCCGTGCTGGTTCGGATGGAGGCGGGGGCCTCGTATCCGGCGCGCCCGGACCGAGACAGCGGGGTGCTCTTCGTGCTCGCGGGCGGCTTCGAAGACGGGTTTGGGGGTCACAGGGCCGGCGTCTTTGTGCGCTATATTTGTGCGCTATGTCGAGGGCACGGTGCATCACCCTCGCAGCGCTGAGGGTGGGCCCGCTTGCGTGGTTTTCGCGATGGCGCGGGAGGGTCTTGTGCGTTTTGGCGGCGAGTATGTGGTCGCTTCGGCGCCGTGCGCCTGTTTCAACGGCCTGTTACACTCCCTACCTCTCTCACAGCTCTCTCCTTCACGGTAAATGCGATGGGCGAACACCATGTCTCCGGTGGTCTCGACGAAGCGGGTTTGCGCAGTTTTATGCGGGCCCTACTCGAGGACTTGCACGCGCTAGAACTCATGCTCAAGCGGGACGATATCGAATCGGGGGTCCGGCGCATTGGGGCTGAGCAGGAGGTCTTTCTCGTGGACTCGGGCTGTCGACCGGCCCCTGTAGGGCCGGAGATCCTGGAGCGAGTCAATCATCCGCTGCTGACCACTGAGATTGGCCGCTTCAACCTCGAGGCCAACCTGGTCCCCCTTGAGTTCGGTGGGAACTGCTTGAGCCAGATGGAGGCGGGCATCGGCGAGCTGGTCCAGATCGCCCGTGATGCGGCGGCGGAGCTTGGGGTGGAGCTGGTGCTGGTGGGGATTCTGTCCACCCTGAAGCTGCGGGATCTCTGCTTGGCCAACATGTCGCCCTGCTCGCGCTACTTCGAGCTGAACCGAGTGGTGAGCCGCATGCGCGGTGGCGACTTCCACCTCCTGATCAAGGGCATCGATGAACTCGATATCAAACACGACAACGTGATGCTCGAAGCGGTCAATACCAGCTTCCAGGTGCACTTCCAGGTCGCTCCCGATGAGTTCGCCAAGCTTTATAACCTGGCGCAGTTGGCCACCGCTCCCATGCTCGCAGCGGCGGCGAACTCGCCCTTGCTCCTCGGTAAGAAGCTGTGGCGGGAGACGAGGATCGCGGTGCTCCAGCACTCGGTCGATGTGCGTTCGAAGGCGCATTCCCGGCGCGGGCATCGGCCGCGGGTGCGCTTCGGCGAGTCCTGGGTGCAGGACGGTGTCTTGGAGATCTTTAAGGAGGATATTGCCCGATATCGGGTGATGTTCGGGGGGGAGATTTCGGAGGATCCTCTCGCGGTCCTCGAGGAGGGGAGAGTGCCCGAACTCAACGCCCTGCGAATGCACAACGGCACCGTCTATCGTTGGAACCGGCCATGCTACGGCGTGCACGAAGGTAAGGCGCATCTACGTATCGAGAACCGGGTGATCCCCTCGGGGCCAACGATTCAAGACGAGGTTGCCAATGCCGCCTTCTTCTTTGGGCTCGTCTCCGGGATGTCGCAGGTCTATGAGGACCTGCCACAGCGCTTGGCCTTTGAGGATGCGAAGAACAACTTCCTGCAGGCTGCGCGTCAGGGGCTCAAGGCGCAATTTACTTGGCTCGATGGGCATTTGCTCTCAGCGCAGGATTTGATTCTGAGCGAACTCTTACCCATCGCTTGGGATGGCTTGGAAAAATCGGGGATCTTGAAGACGGATATCGAGCGTTATCTTGGCTTGATCGAGGCGAGGGTGCAAAGCGGTCGGACCGGGGCTCAGTGGCAGCTGGATTCCTGTGCCCAGCTCGGAACAGAGGCCAAGCTCGATCGACGACAACAGTGCCTGACCCGTTCGATTCTCGATCAGCAGTGGGACGGCAAGCCCGGGCACCAGTGGCAGCTTGCGACCCTTGATGCTTCAGAGGATTGGCGCGAAAGCTACCGCACGGTGGGGCAGTTCATGACGACGGATTTATTTACCGTGCGTCCCGGCGACCTCGTGGATTTGGCGGTCAGCCTGATGGATTGGGAGCACGTGCGTCACGTGCCGGTCGAAGACGAGGGGGGACGCCTGCTGGGCATGGTTTCGTTCCGGCGGCTTCTGCATTTGATCGCTAAGCGCAGTCAAGGCGATCAGCAGGCGGTGGCCGTTTCCGAGATCATGGACCCCGATCCGCTGCACGTGCCTCCGGAGACGACGACGCTCGATGCCATCCTGCTTATGCGCGAGCACCGGGTCGGCTGCCTACCTATTGTTGAGGGTGATCATCTGGTCGGCATTGTTACCAAACGGGATTTGGTCGACGTGGCAGCTTTGCTGCTCGAAGAGGGGCTCGTTCAAAAGCCTGCTTCCGGCCGATAAGGGCATAGGGAGTGTTTTCCCGCGCTGGGATCTCTTCCCCGTTGGCCGTATTACTGAGCTTCTGCAGGCAAATACCCACAAGTGTGAATGGACGATGGGGCTGGAAGAGCAGGTTCAGACGCGGACGAGCACGACACAGGCCGGGGTGTTCCCGCCCCGCGAACTCGGGGTTTTGGATGATGGGCGCCCGGGTCCGCTCTTCTTCATTACTGGCGGTATCCATGGCAATGAGCCGGCTGGGGTGCATGCAATAGAGCGGGCCTTCGCTGAGCTGAGCGAGCGTGGTTTGTCGATTGCTGGACGCGTCGTTTTCCTCAGCGGAAATCGGGCCGCGCTGGCGCAGAAGGTCCGTTATCTCGACAGGGATCTCAATCGAAGCTGGGGGGCAGCCTCGATCGCGCGCGCCTGGAGCACGCCGGCCGAGGCGCGCACCCATGAAGAGCGCGAGATGCTGGCGCTGTTGGCACGTTTCGAGGCCGAGATCGATGGCTTTTCCGGTCGCGGCGACAAAGTCGCCTGCCTTGACCTGCATACCAGTTCCTCCGAAGGCCCACCCTTTAGCTGTATGGGGGACACCCTTCGTAATCGCGAGATCGCCTTCGCCCTCCCAGTGCCCGCGATTCTCGGTCTCGAAGAAACCCTCGAAGGCGCAATGCTCGACATGTTTTACGAGCGAGGGGCCATCGCGGTTGCGGTAGAAGGCGGGCTGCACGAGGATCCGCGGGCGGTGGAGCGGCTCTGTGACGCGATCTGGATTGCCCTGGTTGCCGCGGGGGTGCTCCGGTCCAGGGAGGTACCCGAACTCGATGAGCGTAAGCGGCGCTTACGTGAGGCCGCAGGAGGGCTGCCTTCTGTTCTTGAGGTTCGGCACCGAGAGGAACTGGTCTCCGAAGATGAATTCGAGATGCGCCCGGGTTATCGCAGCTTCGATCGGCTGAAAGCTGGGGAGGAGTTGGCGGTCAAGAATGGCCAGACCCTGCGTGCGAAGGAGGATGGCTTCATCTTCTTGCCGCTTTATCAGGGCAAGGGCAGCGATGGTTTCTTCCTGGGGCGGGCGGTGCGTCCGTTTTGGCTTCGGGTCTCGGCGCTACTTAGGCGTCTGCGTTGTGGCGTGCTCTTGCCCCTGTTTCCGGGTGTCGGCCAGCATCCAGAGCACGATGACGCTTTCTTGGTCGACCCCAGGGTCGCGCGCTACTTCGTGATCGAGATCTTCCACTTGCTCGGTTATCGCCGGCGTCGTCCAGAATCGGGCAAGCTCGTCTTTACTCGGCGGCCTGAGAGCTTCTGAGTCCTGCCTGCGCTTTTGGGCGGATTTTGGCGGGGCGGCGCTGCCTGTTGAGGAATTGCACCGTGTGCGGTGTCGGCACAACGGGGGGTGGATTTCTGCAACATGCACTCACGGCACGGTAATGTGCCCCTTGCCCTAGCCCTTTTCTCGGTGCTTGTGGCAGGGCCATGGCAGCGGGGTTTGTCGGCCGGGCCGGGAATCGAGGGATTCTTCTCGGCATTTGGCCTCGCAATTGCTTCGAGGCGGCAAAGGCGTGAGACCCACGTGAGACTCCGCCAGCCGCGAGTCCCGAAGTCCTCCCCTCCCAATGAACCCCCTTCGGGGCTTCGCGGCGCCTTTCCCCCTCGCGGCGCCTTTTCTTCCCCCTGGCGCCGCGAGCCTTTTCCTAGCTAGCTCCTCTTCGTCATCAGCGCAGCTTCAGGGGCCAGGCAGGCGTTGCGCGGTCGAACTTGTCGATGAGCACCGAGCTGAAGACGAGGGTCCGGCCTTTGAAGTTACTGGCGAGGGCGGCGGGGATTTGGAAGCGCGAGCTGCCTCGGCCAAGGGCGTCGAGTTTGCCAAAGAAGCTGTGGAAAATGGGCGTGTTCAGGGCGGCGAGGCCGAGTTTGCTCATCGCGTCGAAGTTGACGGGGATGTTCAGGCTGCCGGCCTGGAGTCCGGGTTTGCTGCCACTCATGCCGGTGAGGACTAGGTAGAAGCGGTTGGCAAAGGCCGCGCCATGGTCTTGCTGGAGTTGGAGCATGCCGCCGTTTTGCGCGGCCATGCTCTTTGTGCTGCCACCCCAGAAGGGAAGGGTGAAGCTCTTCGTGCGGGTTCTGGGGCGGAGGATCCACTGGTCGGGGTCGATTGTTACCGCAGTGGCTGGCCCCTTCAGTGGCAAGAAGAAGCGGTCCTGTCGGGCGTCATTCCAGACTCGGTGGGTTTCGGTGCCGCCGCTGGTCGTTACCCGGACGTCGACGGGCATTTCGAAGTAATTGCGGTAGCTCTGGGACTGATCGAGTTCCAGCAGCAGGCCATGCTGAGTACCGCGGGAATAACTCTTCCAGGCGTAGTTATAGGTCGGGGCACCGTTTTTCATGATCCACTGATCGAAGAACCAGCCCATGTCGCGACCGGCGCTTTTCTCCACGGATTTTTGGAACTGCGCGGTCGTTGCGCTCTTGCCTTCATAGGTCTTGCGGTAATCGCGCAGGGCCTGCCAGAAGAGTTTTTCGCCGAGCACGTGACGTAGCATGTGCACGGCCCAGCCGCCTTTTCGGTAGACGTTGGTCGAGCTGAAGATCTGGCTGACGCTGGTCGGCCGATAAACGTAGACGGTGCCGTCGACCCGGTAGGGTTTGCGCCTACGCATATAGCTATGGTAGGCGGCCATGCTGCCGCCGGGTTTCCGCTCCTGCCAGAGAGCTTCGCAGAAGGTCGCGAAACCCTCGTTGAGCCAGATGTCGTGCCAGGTTGCGCAGGTTATCGCGTCGCCCCACCATTGATGGCCGAGTTCATGGGCGGAGAGCCATTCCGAGGCACTGTATTGACTTGAGATGGTTTGGTGTTCCATGCCGCCGCCCCAATTGAACTGGGCGAGGCCATACTTCTCCTTGACGAAGGGATACTGGCCAAAGGCATTACTGAAGGCGGTTAACATCGGAACGATGGCGTCCATACCTCTCTTCCAGGAGTTGAACGACTCGGGGAAGACGAAGAACTCGACCGGCATGTTCGCGCCCATGTGCTTGTAGTAATCCGTGCGGCGCTTGTAGTTGGTGACTGCGAGCGAGGCGAGGTAGGGAATCATCGGATAGCTCGTGCTCCAACGCGTGCGCAGGCGCTTGCCGGGGAGCTTATCGATACCCATGAGCTTGCCGTTACTGGCCGCCGACATGGTGTCGGGGTGGATGATGTGCATCTCGAAGGTCGCTTTATCACCAAGCTGATCTTTGCCCGGCCACCAGAGCTTTGCGTCCCATGGCTCACTCAGGGTCCATGCCAGGGGGTAACCCCGATGACTGCTGAAGGAGAATCCTCCAAAAGAACTCGACCTCCCTGGCTTGCCGGCGTATTTGACGACAACCGTGAACTGCTCATTGAGCGCCATGGCCTTGCCGAGGCTTATGAGGATCTTGTCCTTGGGCCGGGTGAAGCTCAGTGGGTTTAGTTTGTCGTCGCTGACCTTGAGGACCTTCAGGTTCGAATGTAGATCGAGTTCCAAGGTCTTGAGCCCCTGCTTGAGGCTTTTGAAGCTTGCTGTTTGGGTGCCGGCGATGGTCTTGCTGTTGAACAAGATCTCCAGCTCGAGTTTGTAATGGATGGCATCGATCGAAGTCTGGGCCGAGATGGCGGCAGCAAGAACCGTGCATGCGAGTAGGGCACGGAGGAGGGGCCGGGTAGACATGGAGCTGGCTCCGGGGTCGAGGGGAGTTGCGGTAAGGCCACGGCTCATACTAGCAGGGCGGGGCTGAAGACGCCCGGCGGCAGGGAGCCGGTCTTGATCTGCGTTCATGGCGCAGATTCACCGCCCCTTCCTCTCTGGGACCGTTCCGGCGGCCTGGGGACCTCCTGGCCCCCGGCGCTGCCCGATGCCCTCGTGCGAACCCTGCCCGGCATCCGCCTCTTCAGCTTCGCTACTTCGTGGCAGCGAGGGGGGCGGAGCTGGAGCTGCTAATGATTAGTTGCCGCGCAGGGCTTTGAGCTTCTCGATGGCGCTCAGCACCTTGCCGCCAGTTTCGCTGGGTTTGGTGCCCGAGATGGGAGTTGGCAGTGGGTTGGCTTCGGCGCTGCTGCCAGTTGCTGGACGCGGGCTCGCGGCAGGCTTGGCGGCCGGGGCGGCGGCTGCAGCCGGTGCCGCCGTGGCAGCCGGCGCCCCGGTGGCGACAGCAGCCGGCCTCCTGCTCAGCTCTTCGACGGCACGCTGCACCTCCCGAACGCTGCTCTCGATCTTGTCGAAGTCGGGCAAGTCGGGCATCTCGACCTTGGGCAGCTCGGGTGCCGGGCGCTCGGCGATGATTTTGGTGTGCTCTTCGAGCTTTGAGATCTGAGTGGCAAAGGCGCTGAAGCGCTCGGTGACCGTGTTCGATTGCTCGGAGAGCACGTCGAGCATGCCGTCCTCAAGGCTCTGGAAGCGCTTGCCACTTTCCTCGGCGAAGAGCTTGCTGGTCTCGAGCACCTGGTTGACCGTTTCGATCAGCTTTTCGCCCTGCTGGGTGAGGGCATCACTGAGCGTTTGCTGGACGTTGACGGTATGGGTGTGCAGCTGTTCCACCAGGCCTTCGAACTTCATTTCGCTGCCAGCGATGTTGTCCGACTGGGCCTTCTCGATCGCGAGCACATTGCGCTTGATGTCGTCTTGGGTGCGCTCGAGATCATGGACGCTGGTGGCCAGGTCCATGAGCGGCTTGTTGAACATCCGCGTCGCCTTGGTCAGGTTGCCGAGCATCGTCTCTTGCTTGGCCATCATGTGTTGGACGCCGTCGACGCTCTGAGCCAAGACGGCCGCTCGCGCGGCGCTGCTCTGCTCGGTTACGGTTTGGACCTCGCTGCGCAGGTAGTCGATTTCCTGGCTGAGGCGAGAGGCAAATTGCTGGATGGAATTCTGAGCACTGCGCCGCATGCCCAGGCCGATGCCGCTGAGCACGATGCCAGTCATGAAGAGGAGGCCAGGCTGCAAGCCGAGAGAAACCAGGCGCTCGAGCGCCTGGCTTGGCAAGAGGCCGACACTGGCAGCGGCTCCCAGGGCGATACCGGAGAAGGTCAGGCCCAGGCCCAGGATCAGGGGCAGGTTGCTACCGGCCGCCCGCTGCACTGGGACTGCGTCTGAGAGGACGCCTTGCGGCGGGAGCTTGGCTGTAGGAGGGGTCGCCTCGACCTCTTCCTCATAGCTCTCTTCGTAGGCTTCGAGTTCCTCGTCTTCTGCTTGGTCGATTTCTGGAGTATCGGCCGCGTTCGCTTCGCCGTAGGCAAAGGGATCGTTGCCGTCGTCGTCCATCAGGAATTCGAAGTCAGGATTACGCTGGTCTGATTGGCTCATCTTCCCGCCCACAAGCGATGTGCTGGCTCGCAGGCCGCCAGAAACATGCGCACGGCGACAGGGCAAGGTCTGCGACCTCCCCTTGGCCCAGGATGACATCGACGAATCCGTGGTTTCGCCTGTGTCTTCTGGCACCAATGGGATGTGCGACTCGGCACTCCGTCACTCGCGGGCCTTCTTCAACAGCCTGCTCGGGGCCTAGCTGGCGCAGCTTCCCCGAGGGAATCTATCGGCGCCGGGGGGGGCGGGACTGAACTCTTGCCGACTTCTTCCCCGGGCGCTGTGCGGGGTGCCGAAATCCTGTTTCGTCGTCGGCCGGCTGGTTTTGGGGCTGCTACTCTTTGCGGTCCTTGCAATCGCGGGAGCCGCTCGCTTCCATATTTCCGCCGTTTTTTCATCTGCGGCCCCGATTGCGTCCCCGTGGAGCGTCCACAAAGCATGGCTCACGAGATCAAAGCCAATACCGCTGCCCCTGGGATCGCGATTGCAAAGATTTTGCACATGCGCAACTACGGGGAATTCATCCCCAGTGGGCTGATTGCAGAGGGGCGTATCGAGGCCGAGTGCCTCCGCTTCGACGCCGCAGTGGTGCAGGCGGCGAAGGCGCTGGAGCTGCTCATGGAAAAGCTCCGCGGTCAAATCGCCGAGGCGGACACCGATATTTACCACGCGCAGCTGGCGATTCTTCAGGACCCAGGCTTGCGCGACGATGTCGCCTCCTTCATCCGCAACGAGCGGCTCTGTGCTGAGGGGGCCCTGCAAAAGAGCGTTGCCAGGTTCGAGCAGGCCTTTCGTGAGCTGGATCATGCTCCGCTGCGTGAGCGTGCCAGCGATATCCGAGACGTCGGGCGGCAGCTGCTGAACGTCCTACTCCGGCGCGAGCAACAGGACCTGGTCGGCAAGGATGGCGATTACGTGCTCGCGGTCGACGAGTTCCTGCCCTCCGACCTCGGTTCGATCGAGACCGAGCACGTGCGCGGTATTTTGATGGGCGAGGGGGGGAAATACTCGCACGGGGCCATCCTTGCCAAGTCGATTGGGATTCCCTGCTTGGTCGGTTTGGGAGAGAACCTGGTCAAGCTGCCAACTGGCGCCTTGGTGATCCTCGATGGTGATTCCGGGCGCCTGCTGGTCGACCCCGAGCCGAGTGAACTCGAGGAGTTCGAGAGGCGGCGTCAAGAGCGAGAGGCGGCCAAGCGACGCGTCTTCGAGGTTCGTCTGAGCGAGCCGATTACCAAGGACGGCGTCAGGATCGACTTTTACGCCAACGTCGAGAACCTGAACGAAATCGATCAGCTCGAAACCGGGATGTTCAAGGGGATCGGGTTGTTCCGGACCGAGTTCGCCTTCATGGAGCGCTTGCAGTTCCCGTCCGAACAAGAGCAATTCAAGCTCTATCGCAAGGTGCTCCAGCGCATGGGCAATCGACGGGTGACCTTCCGCACCCTCGATGTCGGCGGTGACAAGCCCTTGCAGTATTTCCGCACGCCTGCGGAACGTAATCCGGTGCTCGGTTGGCGCGGGGTGCGGCTGACGCTTTCTTGGCCCGACATCATGTTCGCTCAGCTCAAAGCACTGGTTCGGGCGAGCAGCGAAGGTCCGGTGCAGATCCTCTTACCGATGGTGACGAGCCTCGATGAGATCGTGAGCTGTCGGCGCATGTTGGATCGCATCAAGGAGGATCTGCAGAAGCAGGGCGAAGCCTTTGGCGAGGTGAGCTTCGGGGCGATGATCGAAGTTCCTGCCCTGGCGATGCAGCTCGAGGCCTTACTGAAGTACGTCGACTTCCTCAGCATCGGTAGCAACGACCTGGCGCAATATCTCCTCGCGGTCGATCGCGATAATCCGCGCGTGGCCGGGATGTACGATCCGTGGCACCCAGGCGTGCTGGAAGTCTTGCACTCCATCGTTAGGCGCTGCAACGAGGCCCATCTGCCCTGCTCCCTCTGCGGCGAAGTGGCCGGGGATACGGAGATGGTTCCCCTGCTGATTGGCATGGGCTTCCGCAAGTTCAGCATGGCCCCGGTCTTTTTGCCCCAGGTCAAGCTCGCTGTCCGCTCGCTCAAGGTCAGCGATTGCGAGAAGCTGTGGGAGGCGGTCCGCGACCTGCACACCGGCGACGAGCTGCGCGCCCGTTTCCGTGAACTTGGCGAAGAGCTGGGGCTGCAGATCTGAGAGCCCCGGACCAGGGCCCTCTGAGCCAAAGAACCCTGCCTGGCTCAATGCTGCCGCGCAGTGTCGTGAGTTCGCAGTGTCGTGAGTTCGCAGTGTCGTGAGTTCGGCTTGCTGAGGAGCCGCCGGGACCTCCTCGACATAGAAGCCGCAGCAGCCATTCGTGAGTTTTTTTTCGCGCGAGATGGGCGATCAGGCTCGGAATCAAAAAAGAAATCCCGACCCGAATGGCCCGGCTGGGGTCCCGGATCAGGAGTCATGCGAGCGGGGGGGCTAGCATGACCAGGCTGCTCGGTTTCGAGGAGAAGACCAGGGCTAGGAGCCGTCCAGCCAGGAGGTCGAGCGCCCTGCTCTTCGGCCGTTGAAGCAGTCCATAGCTGCCGAGGGCTCGAGCGATTTGGACGCTGTCGACCCGGCAGAGATCCCTCCAGCGGCTGCTGCATTCGTCGCAGGTGGCGAAGAGCACGGCGCTGGGTCGCCCGTCAACGCTGCGCTGCCCCAGCTCGAAAAGCATCCAAAGTGTCGCGATTGTGGTTAGAAATGAAGGAATCCGGAGCGCTGCCCCCCCCCGAGCCCCAAGAGTTTGGCGGAGAGCACGCTGATGAAGTCATGCCGGGGCGGGTAGATAACAATCCCAGCTTGAGCTTCGGCTCGGCCTAGAGAGCTTGTCCCGAGTCGAGGCGAGTGACGAGGTCCAGCATGGCCGCTTCCCTCCACTCAAACTCGGCATGGCATTCCCTTCGGCCGAGCATGCCGCCGAGCGGCAATACGAGGTTTAGCCCTGGCAGCACTAGCTCAAGTTTGCGGAGGCCAGCGACCTTCAAAAGAAAGGTTTGCGGCTGCTCTCTGTCTCTTGCCAGCATCCTGGTGCTGGCGACGCGGTGCACCGCTTAGTATCGTTCCATCGCGGTTCCTGGGAGGAAGAGCGTCCATGCTCAAACGCGGTAACTGGTCGGTGGAAGAGCTCATGAAACTGCGCGATCAATACGGGAGGCGACCCCTCCCGCAACTTGCGCGTGAGCTCCGACGTACAGAAGAGACGGTACGCCTGCGCGCGGAGCAAATGTTCCAGCAGGAGTGGTGCCCTTCGGAAGAGGATCCGGAGACCTTCGAAGGTCGCCCCGGGCCTCTCGAAGACAAGGAGCGTGAGCAGCTGCGCTTCATGGTCGGTATTGCCGACCTTGAGACGATGCAGCTCGTGCTCGGCCGGCAGGGAGCTGAAATCGAGCGAGTCCTGCTGGAGTGGAGTCGCCAGAAGAGCGAGCAGTGGAGCGAAGCTCAGATCGAGTTTCTGAAGCTGGCCTATGGCACTCGGCCTGACTGGGCCTTGTCGATGGTGCTTGGGCACGAGATCGAGGCCATCCAGGCGCAGGCGCGTGAGCTTTGCCTGGGTAAGGACCGAAGCGTCGTGTCGGTTGAGCTACCCATTCTTGAGAAGCATGTCGTAATCCAGCCGCAAGCGCCGGTGCGCATGCCGCGCTGGACCACCGAAGAGGTGGATGAGCTGATTCGGGTTTTCCCCGAGCGCCCCAACCTCGATATCGCTCGTAGCCTTGGGCGCAGCGTCAAGAGCGTGGTCGCCAAGGCTAACGAGCTCGGCCTGCGCAAGAGCAAGGAACGCCTTCGCGAAATGGGGCGCGAGAACGTGATGATCCGCCACAAGCGTGCTGGCGGTGCTACGTCTGCAGGCTCGGCCTCTGGCGGTGCGGCGTCTGGTGGCCCGGCTTCTGGCGGTGCTGCCTCTGGTGACGCTGAGGACGAGCAAGGCTCCGGGGAGAAGAACTCCTAGGGGCTAGAGGCTGCTCGGAGGACGCGAGGGCTCTGAGCCTTTCGGAGGACGGGAGACCCGAGTTCGGGTCTCCTTGTTGTTGGCGAGCAGGAGCTACTGCAAGCGCTCTAGCAGCTTGGTCCAGCGAGGATCCTCTCGGAGCCCCTTGAGTTCCTCGTCGTTGAGCAAGTTCGCCTTGTTCTTGAAGCCCTTGTCGATGGCTTTGCCGAGCCATTCGAAGGCAGCGTCGAGGCGCCCCTTTTGGGCGTGGGCGCAAGCGGCGTTGTAGGCCGAGGAGTAGCCGACCGGAGCGCGGAAGGCGCTGGCCTTGATGTGGTAGGGCAGGGCCTGGTCGAGCTTGCCCTGCATGTGCAGGACGTAGCCCAAGAAGTAGATGGCCATGGGCTGGCCCGGCTGGCGGGAGAGGATGGTCTCCAGCGCCTTCTTGGCGTCGTCAAAGCGCTTGACGCGGATCAGCATCTGGGCGTCGCGCACGCTGGGGCGGAACTGCACCACGGGCGGCTCTTCCCCATCCTCGAGGGCGAAGACGAGTTTTTGGAAGCGGATGTCGTCGTGTAGCGAGGCCAGCTCGCGGTTGTTTTTGATGGATGCGCTCTGCCTGAAGCCCTGCGAGACCGCTTGGTAGAGCTGGTAGATCGCCGGCTCTTTCTTGCCGAGCATGGCCAGGGCGCAGGCGTACTGGTACCTCGCCAGCCGCGCCGTTGCTGCCTTCTTGCTCTTCATGAGCCTCTGATACAGGGGCAGGGCTTTCTCGAACTGGGCCGAGCTGTGCAGCGACTGTGCATACAAGGACAGGGTGCGCTCGTGCTTGGGGAAGCGCTGCTGCAGCTTTGCCAAGTAAGCGACGGCCTCCTGCCATTTCTTGTTGACGATCAAGTTCTCTCCGCTGGAGAGCTCCTGGTCGCTGGGAGCGAGGCTCTGCTGCTCTCCGCTCTTTTGCGCAGTGACGGGGAAAGAGACAAGTAGGGCCAATAGGGCGCTGCGGTAGATCGCGTTCATCGGGGTCTCATGGGGAGAATCGGTGAAAGGGCGAGTAGCATAGCCATGGCCTTTGGCGGTAGCCGATGCCTTAGCTAGGAATACCGCGGAGGCCTTTGCCAGATCCCTTGTGGTGCTCCCTATGTCTATGCGCAGCGTTTGCCTCCTTTTCCTGCTTCTGCCGCTTAGCGGCTTGAGTGCCCAGGGCAGCCTGCCCAAGGGCGAGTATCGAGCCGATCTCGAAAAGGCGATGCAGTACCTGCGGGAAGGCAAGCGCGAGCGGGCGCTGGCCAGCCTCGAGACCTTGGAGTTTGCGGTCGAAGAAGAAGCCGCTGAGGATCAGCCCAGTGCTGCCGAGCTAGCGGAGATGCACGAGTTGATGGCGCGGATTCGCATGGACCGGGGCCAGTATGCCAAGGCCCTGCAGTCTCTCGGCAGCGCCCGTGCCAAGAAGCCGCACCCAGATCAGGACATGCTGCGCGCCCGCATCGAGCTGCGCACCGGGCGTTATGCCGATGCCCAGGCCCGGCTGCAGCAGTTGCTGAAATCGCAGCCGGCCGATTCCGAACTCCATCTCGAGGCGCGGGTGCGGCTGGCCCAGCTCTTTGGGCGGCGTGGCCAGGTCGAAAAGCAGAAGCAGCAGGTCGAAGAGGTCGTGCGTATCGGCAAGACGCAGCGTTTGCAGAAGCCTTGGACCAAACTTTGGTATGGCAAGGCACTGGCGCTTTCGGGGCCAGAGCGCCTGCCCGAGGCCTCACGCATCTTCCTTGAGTGCTCGAAGCAGGAGCCCTACCTGGCCCAGGCCTACATTTCGCTGGGTGATCTTTACTACCGTGTCTATCGCGAGGCTGCGGGGAGGCCGAGTGGCGAGAGCGAATACAAACGCGCGCTCGATCGCTGTGGCGAACAGGAGGCGGCCCTGGTTGGGCTCTTTATCAGTCGAGATAGCAACTACCTGCTCGACCCCAAGAAAACCGGCTCCTACCTGCAGCGGGCCTTGGAACTCAACCCGCGTTCGGTGCCGGCGCTGCGGGCGCGGGCCAGTCGCTTGATCGATAATCGCGCCTTTGCGCAAGCGCGGGGCTTCCTGAAGCGGGCGCTGGCTGTCGATGCCAAGGATCCTGAGACCCTGGCTCAGGCGATTTCTCTGGCCTTTTTGACCTACCAGAAAGAGGAAGAGAGGAAGCTCCGCGAGCGTCTGCAGGAGCTGCGCCCTAGTGGCGCTGGCGTAGACCTGGTCTTGGGCAAGCACCTCTGTTCTCTGTATCGCTTCGCCGACTCCCTGCCCTTCCTCTTTCGGGCGCGCAAGCAGCAGCCGGACGACGTCGATACCTTGGTGACCTTGGGCCGGGCGCTTATCTACAGTGGCCGGGGCGACGAGGCCTACAAGCACTTTGAGCGCTCACGTCAGATCGAACGCGGCTTTGTCTATCCCTGGCGCGATAACCAAATGGCCCTGCAGGAGCGCCTCGATGCGAGTTATGAGCGCTTCGAGCGCGGCAACTTCGTCTTTGTCATGCGCCCCGACGAAGCGCCGGTGATGCTGCCCTATCTCTCTGATACCTATGAGCGGGCATGGCGCATCCTGGGGACCAAGTATGGGGTCCTGCCCGCCTGCAAGGTGCGGGTCGAGAAGTTCGCGCGCTTTGGCGACTTCTCGGTGCGGACGGTGGGCTTTAAGGGCTTCGGCGCCCTTGGCGCCTGCTTTGGCTGCTGCATTACTAGCGTCTCGCCGCAGGCGCCCGAGATCCGGCAGCAGTTCTCCTGGAAGGTGACCGCCTGGCACGAGTTCAGCCACGTCCTGCACCTGCAGCTGAGTAAGGCGCGGGTGCCCCGTTGGCTGACGGAGGGGATGGCGGTCTTCGAGGAGATGGGGCTCGATCCCTCCTTCGACCGGCGTATGGAACGCGAGCTCAAAGGGGCCCTGGTCAATGACAGCATCTTTGGGCTGACCGAACTCAATAGCGCCTTTCGTGGGCCGAGGATCCTCTTCGGCTACTACCAGGGTGGTTTGATCGCCAAGTTTCTCGCCCGCGAGTATGGCTTTGGCAAGTTGGTCGAGCTGGTGCGCGCGTACGGCGAGGACAAGAACACTCCGCAGATCTTTCGCGAAGTCCTGGGGCTGAAACCGGAGCGCTTCGACGCCCTGTTCAAGGGCTATGTCGAGCAGCTCGTGGGCTCGTATGCGCTGGAGTCTCGCATCGAGGACGAGACGCTCAGTCGCCTGCAGGTGCGTGTCGGCCGCAACCCCAGCGATGTTCGTGCGAGGATCCTCTTGGCGCAGGGCTTTCGGCAGCGCGGCAATGTGATCGACTGCGGCACGCAGTTGGCGGCGCTGAAGAGGATGGAGCCAGAGAACGGCGATGCCTATCTGATCCGCGCCAAGCTCGCCCTCGGCCGTAAGGACCTTCGCAAAGCCCGGCGCTTCCTCGAGCTTGGCTTCAAGAATGGGGGCGACGACTTTGATGCGCGTATGGCCTACGCCGACATCCTGGCTCAGGCCGGACTCCAGTCCGAGGCTCTGGCTCAGTACGATCGTGCCATCGAGTGCTGGCCGACCTGCTCCGAGGCCGGTGGCGCCTCGCCCTTCCTCGCCAAGTTCCAGATCCTGAGCAAGCAAGGCCGCAAGGAGGAGGCTCTCGCGGTTTTGGCCCGCTACAGCGAGCTCAACGGCCGCGACTATGGGGCACATCGGCTCTTGAGCCAGGCCTACCGCAAGAACGCCGATCTGCCGCGCGAGCGGCGCCACCTTGAGATGATGCGCGACATCGATCCCTATGATCGGGCCCTGCACTGGCGGCTCGCTCAGGTTCTCCGCCAGGAGAAGCGATATGGCGATGAGGTTTCGGCCTTGCAGATCGCGCTGGTGATTCCTCCGGCTCTCGATCGTTCGGCGCGGGATCAGAAGAAGGACGAGGCCGAAACCCTCCGCAAGGCCGAGATCTGGCTCGCCCTCTGCGATGCCCTGCTTCGGGACCAGCGCCACAGTGAGGCCAAGCGGGAGGCGGAAAAACTCTTGCTGAGTGGGGAGGAACTGCAGGCCGAAGAAAAGGCTCGGGCCCTGGAATTGGCGGGCCTTTGAACGATCGGGGAGCGACTCCAGAGCTCTGCCGGAGCTTCCTTGCAAGTTCTTGATCGGCCAAGGGCTTGAGCTACACTTCGCCACCCCGGAACTCGGGTAGGCCAGCTTTGAGGGCCTGCTTGGAGGCCGAATCGGCGCTTCGCGGCGTCGAGCTACCCCGTGGTGTAATTGGCAACACTGTAGATTCTGGTTCTACCATTCCTGGTTCGAGTCCAGGCGGGGTAACCACTGTTAGTATCCGATTCGGAGCGGTTCCCGAGTGCCCGCTCCGAGCGTCCGACCCAAGAGGACGGCACGCTCCCAGGCCACCTGGCCCTTCAGAGTCCCAGCCCTCCAGGCCAAGACTCTTCGAGGATCTCCGTGACCTGGGAGTGTTGCATAGCTGGGAGTGGTGCTTCGCATTGGGAGGCGGGCGGTTTGCCCTTCTCCTCCTGCTGGTGCCGGTTCTGATACCCCGTGGTGTAATTGGCAGCACACTTGGTTTTGGTCCAAGCGGTTCAGGTTCAAGTCCTGGCGGGGTAACCACGGGCTCTTTTGCGGCAGGGCTGGCGCTCGCGGGCCACACGCTTGCCCCAGCTGAGGGCTTACTCAGATCTGAGTGCATGCAGAGCCAAGGCTTCGGTCCAGCCGTATCGCCAAGCAGGCCGGACCAGCATCGCCGGCTTATGGGGGGGAGCTGCCCCCACTCAGCAGCAGGCTGCCTCAAGGACTTCGCTGCAGCGATGTAGGCTGCCAGCTTCCTTCGATGGCACTCGCTCCGCCGCTGCTGGGGGAGGGGCATCGCAGGGACGGTCTCGCCGGGCTTTGCAGCCACAGGGGCCAGCCGGCCAGGTCACGGCCTTCGCCCTCAGGCGGCGAGCTAGGGATCACGCCGAGTCCCTGCCTGCGCGCGCTGCGCCGCTGCTACGGTGCGATTCGCCTGCGCAAGGGGCGGCGGGCATCGCGAGAGCAAGCTCCCGCGATGCTTCTTGCACTTACTTGACGAGGATCCGAACCGGCTTGCTGGTGAACCAGGGCGAGGGTGCTTCGCCTCCGGGTAGGCCGACGACCTTGCCGCCGAAAACCTGGACGGTGAAACGCAGCGCCGAGGGCCCGGGCACGATGAAGCTCAGCTTGGCCTGGCCCTTGGCGTCGCTCATAGCGGGGAGGGCGAGGAAGGGGCTGGTTGGCACGATGGCGAAGTAAGGGAAGCAGAGTCCGCGCAGGCCCAGGGGCAGCCAGGCGCGCTCGGGCACCAGACCATCTCCGAGGAGCCAGAGCAGGGAGCTATTCTTCTGGGCGCCGGAGAGGCTGAGGGTCAGGCGGCTTTTGGCGGCGGGGTTGCTGGAGCTGGCGCTGAGCTGCGGGCGCGCCGGCGTCAGGCTCCAGAGTTCGTGCTTGGTCTTGAAGTTCGAAGCCAGGGCGTAGACCGCGCCGTCGCTGCCGAAACGTTCGAAGGGACGGGTGCCGGGAGCAAAGAGCAGCGAGCCCACTCCGAGTCCCTTGACCTTGGCGAGGCCGGTGAAGGCTCCCTTGCCGCCGGCCTTACCGAGCTCGAAGAGCGAGGACTTGCCGTAGCTGGCGTCGCTGCCGTAGATGGTGCCCTGCCCATCGACGACGAAGTCGTAGACGCTGTCGAGCTGGGAGGCGAAGAGGCGGGCGGATTTCTGCTCCAGGGTCTTGCCGGCGATCGCGGTCCGGACCTGGGCGGAACTCCAGTGGAGGATCTTGGCCAGCTTCGGCACCCCGAACTTCTTCGGCGCGGGAGCGAAGTAGAGTCCGCCCTTCTGGTCGAAGTGGAAGGGGCCGCTGTAGCCCGGCGCCTTTGCGATCACTTTGGAGAGGCCGGACCAGATATCGACCCGGAAGAGCTTGGGGTCACCGGTGAAGCCGGGGAGGGCGCTGACGTAGAGGAAGCGCGTTCCTTCCAGGGGGTTGAAGCCCAGCTTGAAGCAGCCGCCGAGGGTCGTGACCTTGCGCACGGCCTTGCTCTTCAGGTCGACGTTGTAAATGGCGCCGCTGCTGGACTCGCAGAAGAAGACGCTACGGCCGTCGGGGGCGAGCACGACATCGGAGGCGAAGACGGCCTTGCTGAGCTTGGCCAGCGCCGAGATGCGGCGGCCGGTCTTGGGGTCGAGCTCGATCAGCTCTTGGCCATCAAAGCTGACTAAGGAGCCGCTTGGCAGCTGAGCCAAGCCGGACCAACCCTTGGCAGGGGTAGGCAGGGTCATGCGCTTCAGTTGCCAGCCGCTCGGCGTCTGCGAAGTCGCGAGGGGGGCGGCGGCAAGAAGAGCTGCGGATACGAGAGAAGCACGCAAGAGCGTGCACGAGCGCAATGAAAGCGCGGAGCCAATAAGCGACATCCTGTCCTCGTGATGTGCTGGGTTTGCCCCGGGAACTGAATTCTTCCCAGGACATTCGACGAGCTGCGGCCGACAGGTCTTCTGGCTTGCGGATCATCCTCAGGAGCCACGCCTTCCCAAGGGGCCCCGATACTCGGAGTCCCTCAGTGGCTGCAGGATGCTTGTGCTCCCTCGTTCTCGCTCACAGCGGCGGGGACCGCACCGGTTTTTCACCGGACTTCCCTTGTCGGCACGCGCTGAAGCGAAGGAGTATGCCAGCTTGCGGCTTCTGGCACGATGCGAAGATCTAGCAGTTTTCAGGAATTCATCCCAGGCCTCCCCTGACGGGAGCTGTTCCCTGCTAGGCCCAGGCTAGGCGAGACTCCCGCGCGCGGCTGCGGCCCCCTGCCCGCCAAGCAAGGGGGCAGGCTCGCCTGCCTGCCCTCACTTGTTCGGCGATGCGGGGACTTCGACGCCGAGCCCTTGGCCTACTCGGCGGAGATGCCGCGGGTTTACTTTGCCTCGATGAGGCGATGCGCGGTTTCGATGGCTTTGCGGGCGGTGCTGGCTAGCTCGGGGTCTTTGTTCTCCATGAGGGAGATGAGGAAGGGGAGGGTTTTGGGGTCGGCGAGGGTGCCGAGGGAGCGGATGGCGAGGAGGCGGATCTCCTTGGTCTTGCCCTTCTGCACTTGGTGGATCAGGGCTTCTGCGGGGGTGCTGGCGCCGGTGCCGGTGCCGTCGAGCCACTTCTTCCAGTGGGCGACTTGCTCGTGGTAGTAGCGGATCTTGTCGAGGCTTTCCTTGGCGGCCTTGCGGATTTCGTCGGAGGGATCGCTCATTAGGCGGATGAGGTCGGGGACGGCCCTTTTGCTGAAGAGCGTGCCGGCGTAGCAGATGGCGCTGAGGCGCACGCTGTGATCCTTGTCTTGGAGCAGCGGCACGACGATCTCCGCCGCTCGGTCGCGAAAGTGCTGCGTCAGCTCGGACATAGCCGCCTGGCGGCGCCGAGGCTCGGGCTTCGACAGCTCTTTGCGGAGCGCGGCGAAGGCGGCATCTGTGCCGGTTAATGCGGCTGCGCTGTAGGCCGAGTTCCAAATCCCGGGGTCTTCGTGGGTGAAGCAAGCGAGGATCTGCGGCAGGAATTGCTCTGCGATCTTGCCCTTCCGCCACATGTGGGCGAGCCCGCTCCTCTTTAGTGCGATCGATGGGCTTTCGATCATCGTGCGCAGGCTTGCGGTATAGCTCTCAGAAATGAGTTCTGCGTGTTGGGTAAGCGCCCCTGCGAGATTGATTCCGATATCCACGCGAAATCCGTTGCCGCTGAGCTTGGGGAGCATCTGTGCAAGGCTGAGCTTGGGGAGCATCCGTGCAACGGCATCCAGCATTCCCCTTGGGATACGGACCTGTCGATTCGACCGCTTGGGTTTCAGAAGGGTGATCAGGTCACTCCCGAGGCAATCCCAGCTCTCCTCCGGGGAATCGCCACCGAGGATTCCGTCGAGCTCCTTGAAGACTCTGACGAGCTGCTCTTCGGTAATAGCGGAGGTCCACAGCCTCGGGTTCTGGGGATCTTGTGCCCAGAGGTGGAGGAGGGGGCCGCTTTTCTTGCCGAAGAACTTCCTGCGCTCTGCGCCCCTCGTTTCCGTAACGCTGATGCCGAGCGCGAAAGACTTCGGTACTAGCCCTGCGTAACGCTGGGGATCGGCCGCGATCAGAGCGTTCAGTACCCTGCCGCGGAACTTGGATTTGAGCTCCGGCTCGAGCGCGATTTTTGCGAGCGTGTTCTTGGCCTCTGCGTCGTGCCTAGAGAGGAGTTGCAAGGCGAGGTCATCCCAGGAGATCCTGCCCTGCTTGGCCATGCCGAGGAGAGCGGCTAGCACCTTGGGGCTACGGCTACGCATTAGCTGCAGATGAAGCTGCTTCAGCAGCTTCAATTCACGCTGTATGCGGATGTGGATCGAGGTTCGAGAAACGCCAGGATCGAGTTCCGCTTCACGTTTGTCGAGCCTCTTGGGCTTGCAGAGTTCCTGGGTGATCTTGAGCAGTGTCGGCATGTACGCTTCGAAGCCCGTACGCAAAACAATGCGGTTCGTAGACAAGCGGATAAGTGTCTTCGCTGGATTTCTGAAGCTGAGCAGGAGTTCGGCGACGCGGGGGAGATGATCCGGTGCAGCCACGTCGAGCAGCCACTCGAGCAGATCGGTTTGTTCCGCTGTTCTCCAAATCAGGTAGTCGTATTTCAGTTTTGTGAGTTCGAGCAAGAGCGGGAGCAGCTCGAGCTTGGGCCGGTCGCGTTCGGCGAAGGCGAGGGCCAGGAGGAACTCCTGGCGCAGGTTATCCTGGGGACGTACGGTGCTGCATGGGCCCAGTTCCTTGGCTGCGGAGAGGATCTCTTCGATGGGCAGGCCCTTCTCCACTTCACCCGTGAACTTCAACGGCCGAGCAGAGCTGAGCGCACGTGGGTGCTTGACCAGGTGAAGGATGAGCTGGCGACCTGGTACGGAGTAGAACGCGCAGGCCAGGAAGTTGTGTGCGTTCGCGCTGTATGTGCCCAGGAGCTCGCGTTCCGCTTCCGATGCTGTGGGCCAGCGCTTGAGGATGCTCTCGGAGGCCTTGCGGGCCAGCTCTCTGGCCTTGGGCAGTGCTCGAACATCACTCCGTGTTCGGTTGCTGATCCCCCGCAAGGCTTCGCAAAATTCCTTATAGGTCCTTGCCGACTGCATTCGCGTGAGCAGCTCTTCGTCGGAGAAGGTAGGGCGAAGGGTTCTGAGTGCTTGGGCGCGGATCTCAGCATCGCTGTCACCTAGGAACTGGCGCATCACGGTGGCGAGCTTGGGGTCGACCCAGCGAGAGGGGTCTACCCACATAAAAGATAGCCCCTGCACCACCGCCCGTCGGAAGAGCAGGTCCTTGGACTTCGCGGCACTGGAGAGGAAGCTCTCGGCTTCCGTTCCCCCGATCTCCAGGATCATCGGGACAATGCGGCGCATCTTGTCCTGGTCGTAGCGGTAGCTCTGCGTCGCAGCAATGAGCTGCGGCAGGGCGGCGCGCCCCAGCCATTTGAGGTTCCTCTGGCTCGCGCCCGCCTTGTCGCCGTGCAGGTAGCCCTCGATGGCCTGATGTACGATCTTCTTGAGCTTGTCCTTCTCGATGGCACCGTTGCCTTGCAGCAGCAGCTTCGCCTTGTCTGCGTCCGCGCCCTGGCCCGCGGCCGCCTGCTGTAGTGCTGCTTTCGCGGCCTTCTCCTGCTTCATCGCTCTGAGGCAGAGTGCGAGTTGGTAGAGCGCGGAGCTGCGGAGCTGGGGGCTGGCCCCTGGGTCCTGGGCGATGCCGCGCAGCAGCTTGGCCGCGCGAGCGGGGTCCTGTCCCATGCGGCGCAGGAGCTTGGCCTTCTCGAGCTGCTTGCTGAGCTTTGAGGGGCCTGCTTGGCCCTGCTGGGCCTGGAGGGCGGGCTTCGGCGCTTGCCGGGGCTCTGCCAGCTTCCCAGAAAGGACATGCGGCAGCACCGACCCGGCGCTCACGTCGTGGACGACGGCAAGGCCAGCGGCAAGGCCCAGCACCGGGCCGGCGAAAGAGAGAGCACGACTGAGTTTCGAAGACATCTGTTCTCCTTGGATGTTCTTGCTTCTCCCCTATGAGAGGACCTCGAGGCCCGCGCTATGTCGGAACGGCTTCGAAACGAGGTCAAGAAACTGTCAAGCGGCGCGCGGATGCGCCCCGAACTCGCCAGAGCGGGGCTCAGGCACCGGAGGCATGCAGGTTCAGCTTGTAGCCGGCGCCGTGCACGGTCACCAGGTGCTTGGGAGTCTTGGGCTCGGGCTCGATTTTCTTGCGCAGGTTGAGGATGTGGGTGTCGATGCTGCGGTTGCTGACCTGGGTGCCGTTCCAGACTTCGGAGAGGATCCTCGCTCGGCTCACGACGCGGCCGCGTTCGCGGTAGAAGAGGGCCAGGAGGGCGGCTTCGGTCGGGGAGATCGGCAGGGTCTCGCGGCCCCGGCGCAGCTCGAAGGCGGCGAGGTCGACGACGAGATCGCCTAGCTCGAAGGACTCGACCTGCTCTTGCTGCTTCTCCGCTGCTTGCTCCTGCTGCACTTGGCCTCGCCGGAGGCAGACTCGGACGCGGGCCATGAGTTCGGCGACTTGGAAGGGCTTGGTCACGTAGTCGTCGGCGCCGAGTTCGAGGCCGAGCACCTTGTCGCTGACTTCGCTCTTGGCGGTGAGGAGGACGACGGGGGTGCGCCTGTCGTGGCTGCGCAGCTCGCGCAGGACATCGATGCCGCTCTTGCCGGGCAGCATCCAGTCGAGCAATACCAGGTCGAAGGAGCATGCTCGCAGCTGCGCCAGCGCTTCGGCGCCGGTGCGGGCGATGCGGCAGTCCCAGCCCTCCAGCTCGAGGTTGTCGGCTAGGCCGGTGCGTAGTGCGGCGTCGTCTTCGACGAGGAGGATGCGGATGCTCATTGGGGGGAGACCTCGTCGTTCTGGCCTTTGTGCCAGGGCAGGGTGATGCGCAGGCAGGCGCCGCGCTGTGCTGGGACGGCGGCGAGCTCGCCGCCTTGCGCGCGGATCAACGAGCGCGCCAGGTGCAGGCCCAGGCCCAGCCCGGGGCTGCTGCCATGCTCCTCGGCCTTGCCGCGCTGGAAGGGCTCGAAGACCCGCTCGCGCTCCTCCGCGGGGATGCCCGGGCCGAGGTCGCGGACTTCGAGCTCAAGCTGGGTGTCGTTGCTGCGGGCGACGAGGCGGAGTTCACCGCCCGCCTGTGCATAGCGGATGCCGTTGTCGCAGAGGTTCCAGAGCACCTGCACCAGGGCATCGCGATCGGCGTGGATGGCGGCGTCCTTTGCCAGGGGAGCTTCCTCCACGAACTCGAAGTGCATGCCCTCGCGTTCGCAGTAGGGGCCGAGCATGGCGCCTAGCTCCGCCAGCAGGGGGCCCAGCTCCAGGCGCTGCTTGTCGAAGACGCGGCGGCCTTCCTCGAGGCGGCTGGAGTCCAGGACGTTGGAGACCAGGGCCGAGAGCCGCTCCGACTCGCTGGCCAAGAGGGCGTGGTATTGCTCGCGCTTCGCTTCCGAGGCCACGCGGCCATCGCGCAGCATCTCACTGAACATGCGGATCGAGGCCAGCGGCGTCCGCAGCTCGTGGGTGACGGTCTGCAGGAAGCGTCCGCGCATCTTTAGGGTCTCGCGCTCCCTGCGCCAGCCGCGTAGGAAGGCGAAGAGGCCGAAGCCAAAAGCGCCGGCCAGTCCCAGCGCCAGCAGCGCGGTCCAGATCGGCAGCTGCACCCGAGCGCTCTCTGTGCTCGGTTTCCAGGCGAAGTGCCCGGTCACGGCGAAGTCCCCGGCGCCGGCACGCGCCGCGCGCGCTAGGAACTCGCCGTCCCATTTGGCGCGGGCGAAGGCGAGGCCCAGCTCGGTCGTTTCCGCTTGGTGCAGGGCACGCAATCGCTCGATCAGCTCGGTAGCGCTGAGCAGGGCGCCTCGGACCTGCTTCGGCCAGTAGAGCAGCTCCAGGCGCGGCCTGTCCGGATCATGCAGGGAGATCAGCAGGGGGCCCTGCGCTGCCGCCCAAATCGGCGTCGCCCGCTTCGCGCGTTCGAGGCGCAGGCGCCGCTGGGCGGCTGCCCGTAGCGCGGGCAGCGGGTCCTGTCGCTGGGGCGCAGCTGGAGCATGCTCCGCGAGCGGCTCGGCGAGCAGCTCCGCGAGGAGTTCCACCAGGGCCTGGCCACGGGCTGCGGGCAGGCGCAGTACATGCTTGGCGGCCCAGCTCGGCAGGCGGCGCGCATGCTGGGCCATCAGCCAGAGGGCCTGGTCCCGGTCTTCGGCTTCGAGGGTGAAGAGCTGCGCTTCCCTTGCGAGCATCCTCTCAAGCCACCGCGCGCGTAGCTTCTTGAACCCGTGCCTGTCGCCGAAGCGAACCGCTCGTAGGGCCAGGGCCGCTTCCTCACGGGCATTGAGCTCCAGGTCGCGGCTCCGCTGCAGGAGCTTGCGTGCCGCCTCCAACTGCTCTGGGCTCTTTGCCTTGAGCAGCTGCTCCTGGGCGACGCGCAGCTGCCAGCCAAGCTCAGGCGGCGGCGCCTCGCGCAGCTGCGCCAGCTCACGCAGCACGCCGTCCTTGACCGTAAAGCGCGCCGCGGCCGGCAGCAGCTCCCAGAGCCGCGGATGGCGCAGCGCCCCACGCAGCGCCCCAGCCATCGCCCGCGCCTCCCGTTCTTGCCGTGCCCGCGCTTCGCCCTCAAGCCGGCGCTGCTCGGCGAAGAGCCCGGAAAGCCCCAGCAGCACCAGGCCGAGCCCGGAGAGCCCGAGCAGGGGAAGCGGAAGTCGTGAGGTATGCCGGCTGCCCATGCTGGAAAGGCCCTCCTAGCCCCAGCGCCGGGCCGACGGTAGCGAGTGCAGGCTGCAGCGTTTTGAGGACATCTGCTTTCCTTGGGATCTTATGTTTCTGCGCCATGGCACGGCAACAGCGTCCGGCCTTTGTCGGCTCAGGCTCGAAACGATGTCAAGAAACTGTCAAGCGGCGCCCGGATAGATCCTGAACTCGCCTGCGCAGGAGTTTCGGCCCCGGCCGCCAAGCGCAAGGACTCCCCCAAGCCACACGGCCAAGCAGCAAGCAGCTACTTGGCCCGGAGCAGCCTGCGGAAGGCTTGCCGTGCCCGCATCAGCCTTGCCTCGTCCGGGTGCCCCGGCACCAGGCACCCGATGCGTTCCTCGACACGGCTCAGCGCCATGCGCAATTGGCTGCGATCGACATTCGCCAGGACCTCTGCGATGCCGGGCTTGCCGCTAGCGAAGCGTTCGAGCGCGATACTCAGGCGGCCGAGGTGGACGGCACCGGCTGCGACCTTATCGAGCGCCTTGCGGGTGGCCCACTTCACGGTATTGCTCAGAGTCGCGTCACTCACCCCTTGGTCACCCGTCGCCGTTGCGTAGCTCGTGAAGAGGATCTGCGTGCCCATCTCGGCTGCGGCCAAGATGGGGACAGCTCCAATGACCATGTCGATCACGAAGTCGGTGCTCGCCCGCGCGATCGCCTCGCTCGCTGCGACGCCCTTCTGTATCTGCGAATACGCATCGGCTGCTGCATTGGCTATCGACATCACGAGCAGTCCCTTCTCGAACTTGCTCATGCTTCCGAAGGCGCCGTCGAGGCGCCTGGCGACATCGTCGGCCGAGCCCTTGACGAAGTTGCGGTAGGCGCTCAATGCCTTCCCCTTGAACTGGGCGGCGACGCTCTTGATGGCCGTCCAGCCCTTTAGCATGCGCTTGGCATCCTGGCTGTTGCGCAGCAGCAGCTGCATCTGCTTGAGCTGCTCGCGTGTCTTCTTGCTGCCGCTGCCACTCTTGACCAGGCTGTTGATATAGCGCTGGATCCGTGACGGGCTCAGGAAGCCGCCTTCCAAAGCTTCCTCGATGCCCTTGAGCCTTCCCCGCAGGGCCTTGCGTTGCTTGAAGAACTCTTCCGGGGACAAGCCGCGCGGATCGAGGGCCTCGATGTCCCGGATGATGGACTCGAGTTTCAGCGTGAAGGCTGTGAGCTTGGCTGCATCGACGTAGCCGATGAGCCAGTCGAGGTGGTTCTTGAGCCAGAGCACGTATTCGGGCAAGGACATCTGTCCGTCTCCGACGGGGAGATCGCGCAGGGCCTTGCGCCAAGCATCCTTGGGATCGCCATGAACGGTGCCGTCCGGCTCACGATAGATGCGGTCCCAATAATCGTTCAGCCGACGCTCGCGTTCCTTGTCGCTCTCCGACATCCGCGTGATCTTGTCGACCTGGCGCTCAACGATCCCTGCTCTGGGATCGCGCACGCCGGTGGAGCCGCCAGCGCAGGGCGTCTCAGCCAGCGCATGAGCCAAGCGGCCGTCGATCTGCTCCTTCTGTCTCTTCAGGTCCTCGCGCCAGAGTTCTTGGTGCTTTTTGAGGGTCTTCTCTGTCCGCGCGATCCGCTCCTTGCTTTTGAGGATGTGAATCGACCGGTTCTTGCGCCATTCGGCGAGTGCCTTTTGGTAGAAGGCGATCAATCTCTGATTGCGCTCGCGGCTCGCATGCGCCAGCTGCTTTTGGATGTCGCTGCCCTTTTGCTTACGGCCCGAGCTCCTGGCGGGCGCGTCCATGCCTGCTGCCTGGTACGTGGCCAGCTCCTCTCGTTCCTTCGCCAGCCGCGCCTCCAGGTCGCCGTTGCTCTGCGAATACCCGAGCAGCGGGTTGTGCGTCCTATAGCTCTTCGCTGCCCACGCCAGGTAGGTCTTGCGGTAGTCCTCCTTCGCTTCATGGATGAGCTTCTGGACAGCATTGCGATCGGTCTGGTAACCGAGGGTCCTGACGTGGAGGCGAAAGCTGCCCGCGGCGATTCGCGCATGCGCATCCGCTAGCTCGCTGCGCTTCTTGGACAAGTAGGCATCGATCCCTTGCCCGTTTAGGCCGAAGCCCAGAGGGCTCAGGTGGTAGCGCGGCTTGCGCGCCCTTGCCTCGCTGAGTTCCTTCTGTTTTCGCTTGATCTGGTCGAGCACGCCTTGCCAATCGAGACCGTAGCCGAACTCCCGGATGTGCATCCGCATCTTGCCTGCGGCGTGCTTGGCCAGGCGCTGCTCTTTGCGCTTGGTCTCCTCGTCCAAGAACTTCTGCCAGCCCTTCATCGAGTGACCCCAGCCGAGCTTTTGCGAGTGGGCCCTGACGGCGCCAGCGGCGATGAGCTTCTGAAGGCGAGCGATGCGCTCTTGGAGAGCCTTTGCTTCGCTTTCGCGCTTTTCGCTCCGGGCCTGCTGGAGCCGGGCCTGCAGCCCCCGCAGCTTCTCTGCCGCTCTCTGGCGGGCCAGCACCTGGGCCTCAGCCGCCGCGGCGATGCGCCCCCTATAGTAGGCGCGGTCCTTCTCGCGGAAGGCGTCGAAGCGCGTCCGTAGCGAACGCCGGAAATGGATCGCCTCCTCGATGCTCTTGATCCGGGCGTTGTTCTTCTGCGCATATTCCTTTGCCGCGGCCTCGGCCCTGGCGAGGCTTTGCTCGAAGGGCGCGAGCACACGTTTTGCCGTCTCCTGGCAGCTTGCGGGCTTCGTACGCGTTTGAGCGAGAAGCGCCATGGGGGAGAGGAAGAGGAGAGCGAGGGCGCAGCAGGCAGTGTCGCGCGGCATGTTCATGTTCCAGCTTGACTCGTGCTACCGGAGTGTAGAGCCGAGAGGGAAGGCGCGCTCTCCTTCCTCTTGAGCTTTACGCAGCAGAAGAGGGGTCCCCATCGCCCTGGGCTTGGCGCCTGGGCTCCTCAGCAGCCTGGTCTAGGAGGCCCCTTTGTGAGAGAAGCCCTGCGGCGAACGCCGACTGGGAAGACGGAGGAACACCCGCAGCTGTCCTATGGCCCGCTCCGCTGCTGCGCTCCCCAATATGGCCGTGCAGGCTCGACTGAAAGCCTGGAGCAGCCCTTGGAGGCGGGGGAACTGTTTGCCTCGGTAACAGCCGACCCTGGGTAAGCCTAAGGACGGAGTTGCCTAAGGCCGGAGTTGCTGTGCGGCCGGAGTTGCCTAAGGCCGGAGTTCCTGAGTGGTCGGGCAGGTGGGATTCGAACCCACGACCTCCTGCTCCCAAAGCAGGCGCGCTAACCAAGCTGCGCCACTGCCCGATCAAGGGGGGGGGAGCCTACGCAGCTTGGCGCCGGGAGCAAGTACTGCTACTGGCTTGCTGGCCCGGTCTTGCGCAAGCAGATGCGTGCGGCCTCGCCAGCGAGTTCTGCCTGGTTCTCCTTCCAGTCAGCAGCAGGCGCCGCATCGACCAGGCTCAGCGACTCGGCGAGGGTGGCCTCCTGGATCATGCTGGCGTAGGTCTTGGCTACGGCCTTCCAATCCTCGTTTGGGAGCTGCATGGCCAGTTCGATGCGGTCGCTGACGTGGAGGCCGCTGTCCTTGCGTGCCTGCTGCACTGCGCGGATCAGGTCCCGGGCCAGGCCCTGCTGGCGCAGCTCTTCGGTGATCTCGGTATCCAAAACCACGATGGTGTCGTTGGCCGGAACCGCGGCGCAGCTGATATCGCCCTTGGGATCGAGCAAGAGTTCGAACTCGCCCGCTTCGAGCAGCTGGCCGGCGACTTCGACGCCATGCTCGCCGTGGCGCTTCCACTCGCCCTTCTTGGACGCGGCGATGACCTTCTTCATCTCCTTGCCCAGGCGGGGACCCAGCTTGCGCGCGTCGACCTTGAGACGCCAAGAGGCGAAGCTCTCGATGTCTTCGCTCAGCTCGACCTCCTTGACGTTGACCTCCTCGCGAATCAGGTCGAAGTGCTTGGCGAGGCGGTCGACGCCGGGGCCGGCGAGGGTCAGCTTGCTGAGCGGCTGCCGCACGCGGATTTCGTGGCTGCGGCGCAGCGACAGCGCCACCGAGCAGGCCTGGCGCACTCGGTCCATGTCGTGCACCAGGGCCGGGTCGGCCGGCATGCGATTGGCATTGGGCCAGTCGCTGAGATGCACACTGCGCTCACCGCTCAGCCCGCGATAGACCTCCTCGCTCAGCAGCGGCAGCAGCGGCGCCGCAACGCGCAGCAGCTTGAGCAGCACCGAATAGAGGGTGTCGTAGGCGTCTTGCTTGTCCTGGTCCTGCTCTTCGCGCCAGAAGCGCTCGCGGCTGCGGCGGATGTACCAGTTGTTGAGCGCGTCGAGGTAGCTCTGGATTTGGCCACAGGCTGCGGCCAGGTCGTAGTCCTCGAAGCTCTGCTCGACATCGGTGATCAGTTCGTGCGTCTTGGCGAGGATGTAGCGGTCGAGGACCTTGTCACTGTCCGTGCGCTGCTGCGCGCGGATGCCGTCGCTGTTGGCGTAGAGGCTGAAGAAGTAGTAGGCGTTCCAGATCGGGTTGAGCACCAGGCGCACGATCTCGCCGATGGCCTTGCCCTCCTTGTCGATCTGCAGGTCGTTGCCCTTCAGGATCGGCGACTGCATGAAGAACCAACGCAGGGCGTCGGAGCCATGGCTCTCGAAGATCTCCTCGGGGTCGGGGTAGTTGCGCAGGCGCTTGCTGAGCTTCTGGCCGTTTTCGTCGAGGACGACGCCGTGGCAGATGCAGTTCTTAAATGGCGGCCGATCGAACAGCGCCGTCGATAGCACCATCATCGTGTAGAACCAGCCGCGGGTCTGGGCCACGTATTCGACGATGAAGTCGCTGGGGAAGTGGTCCTCGAACCAGTCCTTGTTCTCGAAGGGGTAGTGCACCTGGGCGTAGGGCATGGAGCCGGACTCGAACCAGCAGTCGAGCACGTCTTCGACCCGGCGCATCGTCGACTTGCCGCTTGGGTCATCGGGGTTGGGCCGGGTCAACTCGTCGATGAAGGGCCGGTGCAGGTCCTTGACCTCGACCCCAAAGTCGCGTTCGAGCTCGGCGATGCTGCCGTAGACATCGATGCGAGGATACTCCGGGTTGTCGCTCTTCCAGATCGGGATCGGCGCGCCCCAAAAACGATTGCGGCTGATGGACCAGTCGCGCGCGCCTTCGAGCCACTTGCCGAAGAGACCGTCGCGGATGTGTTCGGGGATCCAGTTGATCTCCTGGTTGAGCTCGACCATGCGCTCGCGGAAGGCGCTGACCTTGACATACCACGAGGACAGCGCCTTGTAGATCAGGGGCTCGTCAGTGCGCCAGCAGTGCGGGTAGTTGTGGAGATAGCTCTCTTGCTTGACGAGCTTGCCCTCTTCGCGCAGCCGCCGGGTGATCGGCTTGTTGGCCTCGAAGACGAGCATGCCTTCGTAGTCGGGGACTTGGCTGGTGAACTTGCCGGCGCCGTCCACCGGGCAGACGACCGGGACCTTGTAGGGCTCGCAGGCGTTCATGTCGTCTTCGCCAAAGCCCGGGGCCATGTGGACGATGCCCGAGCCCTCTTCGGTGTCGACGAAGTCGGCGGCGATGACCTGGAAGCTATTGGGGTTGTCGGCGAAGAACGGCAGCAGCGGCTGGTAGTGGCGGCCCACCAGGCTCTCGCCCTTGACCGTGCCCAGCTCAGTGGCATCGGCGAACTCTTTCTCATACTTCGCCTTGGTGCCGGCGCCCAGGATCACCCGGCGTCCGTCCATGGCCAGGACCACGTAGTCGATGTCGGGGCCGACCGCGAGCATGAGGTTGGAGGGCAGGGTCCAGGGCGTTGTCGTCCAGGCCAAGAGATCGACGGGGCCGCTACCGGGCAGGCCCTCAAGAGCATCCTCTCGGAGGCTGAAGCGCACCGTCAGCGCCGGGTCCTGACGTTCGCGATAGCTGTTGTCCAGGCGCGTCTCGAAGTTGGACAGGGGCGTCTCCGCCGCCCAGCTGTAGGGCATGACCCGGTAGCCCTCGTAGACCAGCCCCTTGTCGTAGAGCTGTTTGAAGGCCCACATCACGCTCTCCATGTAGGAGAGCTGCATGGTTTTGTAGTCGTGGTCGAAGTCGACCCAGCGGGCCATGCGCGTGACCTGCTTGCGCCATTCGCTGGTGTATTTCATCACCGAGCTGCGGCAGGCCTCGTTAAATTTGGCGACGCCGAAGTCGAGGATCTGCATGCGCCCGGAGATCTGCAGCTGCTTTTCCGCTTCGAGTTCGGCTGGCAGCCCGTGGCAGTCCCAGCCGAAGCGCCGCTCCACCCGGCGCCCCTTCATGGTCTGGTAGCGCGGGACCACGTCTTTGACATAGCCAGTCAAGAGGTGGCCGTAGTGGGGGAGGCCGTTGGCGAAGGGGGGCCCGTCATAGAAGACGTATTCGTTACTGCCGCGCGGGCCCGCCGGTCGCTGCTCGACCGAGGCCTCGAAGCACTCGTTTTCCTTCCAATACTCGAGCACCCGGCGTTCGATCTCCGGATAGCTCGGTTGTTGGGGCACCTCGGGATAGGGACGGGAGGCCGACTGCTCGCTCATACTGGTGCCTGTCTGGCTGGGGGCTCGGGTTCGAAAGGCGGAAGAGCATACGCTCGTCGAGGCCTCAGCGGAAATCGAGGCTGTCTCCCGTCTCGCTGCTGTTATGTTCGCGCCCGATGGATTCTTCCTTGAGTGGCGTTCCACAGATCATGGGCCTGGCTGACGAGGCGCGGCCACGGCCCAGCCGCGGTTTTGTGGATCTCTTGGGCGATCTTGCCCGTGAACCCTTAGTGCGTCGCTACTCCCAGGGTGGCTACGAGACGGACTTCGAGTTGGCGCTCCGGGTGCGGGAGCGTTCTCGCGCTGCTGCCGCAGAGCAGGTGGCGATTGCGGAGGCCGCGGGGCGACTCCAGGACATGGGGAGCGGCGAGGCGATGGCGCTGATGCGTTTCGACCCGCTGCTGGTCTGCCGACGCGGCATCTGGCACGTCTCCGAAAAGCTGCCCTGCCAGGACAGTGCTGCCTGTGCCCGCGACGAACGTAGCATCGCTTTGGCGCTCTGCGATGGGGCCTCGACGGCGCCGCTGGCCCACTATGGTTCGGGTTTGCTGGCCAGGGCCGCGGCCGAGTTCGCCAAGCGTCGCGCCGATGCCCACGACGGTCCTCTATGCTCCGTCGACTTCCTTGGCGGCCTGCATGCTGACCTGTATCTGATCCAGCACTTCATCGCCGGTCAGCTCGGGCTGCCGCCGAGCCTGGCCCATGAGCTGATCCTGGCGGCGACCGTGCAGCTGCTCATCGTTCGGCCCAAGGACAGCCTGGTGCTGGCCCTTGGTGACGGCTCCTTGATTGCAGGCGAGCGTTGCTACGACATCTCCCGGACCCTTAGCCGCGAGTTGTCGCAGGACAGTAGCACGCGGCCGCCCCTGCTCAGCTACCTGCTGGCCAGCGACGCCGATGGACTGAGTATCGACCCGGCGCGTCCGGACGCCGCGGCCATGCAGCAACTGCTGGAGGAGCTGATTGCCGAATCGCAGAGCCTCCCCCTCGTCTCCATGATGCCGACCACCCAGGTGGTTGAGGCCGGCTGTCTGGGGCTTGAGACCGATGGGGGGCGGGTGCGCAAGCGTGCGGCCAATACCCAGATCCTTCAGTCTCTGGTGCGTGCCAGCGACGAGGCCGATTGGCTGCATGTGCTAGCTCTCGTGGATGCGGCCACCGACGAGACCGGCGACTTGATCGAGTTTGGCTTGTTGCAGGGGCTGGCACAGGAGCAGGAGCTGCGTGACCACTTCGAGGCTGCGGTCTTTGGGCAGCTGCCGGACTATGCGCGGGTGAGCGGAACTCTCGTCGATTTGGCGCCGGCCCTGTTGACCCGCTTCCTGGCCGCTGGGCCGAAGCCAAAGGAGGCACCGCAGTTGCTGCTGGACTCCTGGCCGACAACTCCCAAGTGCCGGGGCTCTGAGCTCGCCAGCTTGGTCAAGGCGCATGCGCGGCGCTCGCTTGCGGAGCGCTTTGACGTCGATGTCGACGAGCTGGAGAGCATGGGGGACGACTACGGGCTTGCGCTGCTGCGGAACTGATTCTTTTGCCAGGGCCGGCTAGCATCCCTGCCTATGCACAACGCCTTCCGCCTCCTTGCCCTTTCCTTGGCCTGCTTCGCGGCTGCCTGCTCGGGATCTCGTTCCGCCCTCCCTGCCGGGAGCGGCACCCAGCCCAGGGTCGTGAGCGCCGGGTCCGAGGCTAGGGTGCATCTGGCGGCCGAACTCCATCGCCTTGGGCTGGAGGAAGGCCGCAGCTACGAGATGCTCAAGTCCTTGCTCCGCGAGGCCCCCGGCCGCCTCAGCGGATCGCCGATGGCGGAAAAGGCCGTCGATTGGGCCCAGCGCACGATGCAATCGATCGGGCTGGTGAATATCCGCCGCCAGCCCTGCATGGTGCCGGTTTGGGAGCGAGGCGAGGTGGAGCGTCTCGAGCTGATCGAGGGGGAGAAGCGCAGCCAGCTCCCCATCCTGGCCTTGGGCGGCAGTATCGGCACTCCCGCCGGCGGCCTCGATGGCGAACTCATCGTCGTTCGCAGCTTCGATGAGCTGCGAACTCTCGGCCGCAAGCACTGCGAGGGCAAGATCGTCCTCTTCAACCGCCCGATGCCACGCGCCCTGCGCAGCACCTTCGTGGCCTACAGCCAGACGGTGCCGCAGCGGGTTTCTGGAGCCGCCGAGGCGGCCAAGCTCGGGGCCAAGGCTGTCGTGGTTCGCTCGATGACCACCCTGGTCGATGACCTGCCGCACACCGGCGTGATGCGCTACCAGGACGGGGTGCCGAAGATTCCTGCAGTGGCGATTGCGACCCGTGCCGCGGCGCAGCTTGCCGCGCGCATCAAGAAGGGCGAAAAGCTCCGTCTCCACCTCGAGCTGAACTGCCGCAGCCTCCCTGACCGCCGCTCCTACAACGTCATCGGCGAGATCGCCGGGAGCAAGCATCCCGAGCAGATCGTGCTGGTGGGCGGCCACCTCGACTCCTGGGATATCTGCGAGGGCGCCCATGACGACGGCGCCGGAGTCGTGCACGCGCTGGAGGCCTGCCGCCTGATCCTTGCCGCTGGCCTGCGCCCGAAGTGCACGATTCGCTGCGTGCTCTTCATGAACGAAGAGAATGGTCTGCGCGGGGCTCATGCCTATGACCGGGAGCATGTCGGGGACAAGCACCTGGCGGCGATTGAGTCCGACCGTGGCGGCTACAGCCCGCTCGGCTTCACCACCTCGCTTCGCGGCCCCGCCTTGGACTGGGCCCAGAACCTGGCCGCAGCCCTGCGTGCCTACGACATGGGGGCGATGATCCAAGGAGGTGGTGGCGCGGACATTTCGCCGCTGAAGAAACGGGGCGTGCCGGTCTTCGGCCTGGCGACCATTTCGCATCGCTACTTCGACATGCACCACAGTCGCCGTGACAAGTTGGAGGCGGTGAACCCGCGCGAACTGGCCTTGGGCGCAGTGGCCGTGGCCTATCTCGCCCAAGTTTTGAGTGAGGAAGCCGGTCGGCGCTGAGCTGCTGGGGGAGGATCCTTGTCCCCAGCATTGCCCCTGGCCCGATGCCTACGCATCATCGGGCGCTTTCCTTGAGTGCGGAGAGAACGCGTGCAGGTATTGGTCGTCGGTTCTGGGGGGCGGGAGCACGCTCTGGCTTGGAAAATCGCGCAGTCGCCCGAAGTTACAGAGGTCTTCGTGGCTCCCGGCAACGGAGGGATGGGCAAGCATGCCACCTGCGTTCCGATTGGCATCGATAAGCACAAGGAGCTGATCGACTTTGCCAAGGAGAAGAAGGTTGGCTTGGTGGTGATCGGACCCGAGGCGCCGCTCTGTGCAGGGCTGGGGGACCGGATGCGTAAGGAGGGGATCGCGGTTTTCGGCCCGGATCAGAAGGCGGCCGAAATCGAGGGCTCCAAGGCCTTTACCCGTGATCTCTGTAAACGGCATCACGTGCCGGGGCCCCAGTCTTGGACCTTTACCAGCTCCACCGACGCCGTCGCCTTTGTGGATAGCCATCGCTTCGAAAAAATCGTCGTCAAGGCTGATGGCCTCGCGGCCGGTAAGGGAGTGACGATCTGCGAAGGGCCTGAAGAGGCGCGCAAGGCGGTGCTCGACTGCCTGGAGAACGACAACTTTGGTGCGGCCGGGCACCGCGTCGTGATCGAGGAGTTTTTGACTGGGCACGAAATCTCGGTGTTGGCCCTTAGCGATGGGCGCACCATCGTGCCGCTTGAGTCGGCTAAGGACCACAAGGCGCGCTTTGAGGGCGATAAGGGACCGAATACTGGCGGCATGGGAGCGGTTAGCCCCAGCCCTGCAGCCAATCCGCGCACGCTCAAGCAAGTGGAGTCGCAGGTTTTGGTGCAGACCATCCACGGTCTGGTGCAGGAGGGGCGGCCTTATCAGGGGGTTCTTTATGCCGGCCTGATGATTACGCCGCAGGGCCCGCGGGTTCTCGAGTTCAATGCCCGCTTTGGCGACCCTGAGACCCAAGCTCTGCTCATGCGCATGAACTCCGATATCGTGCCTTTCCTCGATGCCTGTGCCCGCGGCAAGCTCGAGGCGCTATCCAGTGGCCCCGAGTGGGATCCCCGCCCGGCGGCCTGCGTGATTGCGGTGTCAGATGGTTATCCGGGCACGTATACCAAGGGGCATCGAATCTTTGGGCTCGACGAGCTGGAGGAGAGCGACGACTTCGTGGTCTTCCATAGCGGCACCGTGCGGCACCTGGATGGACATGCCTATACGGCGGGGGGCCGCGTCCTTGGGGTTACCGCCAAGGGTAAATCCCTCAAACTAGCCCTTGATCGGTGTTATGAGGCTCTGGAGCGCATTGACTACCAGGGTAAGTGCTACCGGGATGATATTGGCAAGCGGTGAAGCCCGAGGCTAATGACCAGCGCTGAACGGGAGGCCTTCTGCAAGATGACTGATCCCCGAGTGAAGGAAGAGATCGAGGCGGTGCAAGAATACTTCCGCCGCGTGGGCTTTCGTTGGACCAAGCAGCGTCAGGCGATCGTCGAGACCGCCTTCCTCAACCACCACCATTTCAGTGCCGAACAGCTCTTTGATTTGGTGCGTAAGCACAAAAGCGGCGGTAGCGTCCATCTAGCGACCGTCTATCGCACGCTCCAGGTTCTCGAAGAAGGCAGCTTCGTCGAAGGCATGGATATGGGGAAGGCCGGCCGCCTTTATGAGCATGTCTTCGGTCACGACCACCATGACCATGTGATCTGCAGTGACTGCGGCAAGATCTTCGAGTTCTGCGACGACGAACTCGAAGAGCGCAAGGCTCTCGCTGCGAGCAAGCTTGGCCTCAAGATCGAGGCGCACACGCTCAAGATCTACGGCAGCTGCGATGAGCTGCGCGATACGGGGCACTGCAAGCATCGCGAAGAGCGGCTGCGCCAGGGCTTGATCGAGGAAGCCTAGCCGGCCGTTGGCGACGCCGCTGCCGCTCCCAGGCGCCCTGTTCTAGCTTCGGGGCCCTAGCTTCGGGGCACTAGTTTCGGGGCCCTGGCTTCGGGACGAAACTGAGACGAAGAGCAGTCGTGCTCGCAGCTCTTGTCGTGCAAGGTAAGGGAAGATGATCCGGAGGAGCCCGCGTCGCGGGATCTCCTTTCGGGGCTCGAGCCCGGAGCCAGTGATGCCAAGATCTTTTCCAGCGAGTCGTTGCTCTTCCCTTTTTCTCCTTTCCCTTCTTGCCTTGCCTGGGGCGGCATTCGCTCAGGCGCCGGCTCAGAATGAGGAGCCGGGACAGGAACGGGCCATTGATGCTCCGATTATCTCCAACGAGGGGCTGACCCAGACGCAGCGGATTCGACATGTCTTGAGCCGCTTTGCTTTTGGCCCGACTCCCGGACTTGTTGAGGAGGTGCGCAAGATCGGGCTGGAGAAATGGTTCGAGAAGCAGCTCGCGGGCGGGGTGAGCAGTGACTACGCGCTGACCGAACGGCTACGCCAGTACGAGACGCTGCAAATGAGCCCGAAGGAATATCTGGCGTGGGTCAGGTCCTTGCGGGACAAGCTGCCCAAGAAGCGCAAGCCAAAGGACAACCGCATCCTCAATAGCGCGCGCAACAAAATGCGCGGTGAGGTCAAGGACTACGTGCTTTGGCAGGCCATCTATTCGCGGCATCAGATGCTCGAAACCTGTTCCGACTTCTTCCGCAATCACTTCTCAGTCGAGTCGGCGAAAGGCGCAGTGCGTTACTTCATCGCTGACTGGGAGAAGTCGGTGATTCGCGCTGGGGCTTTGGGCAAGTTTGGCGATCTGCTGGAGGCGAGTGCCAAGCATCCGGCCATGCTGGTCTACCTCGATAACGCGGTTTCGCGCCGGCCGCCGAGCAAGGCCGAACTCAACAAGCTCAAGGCAAGGGTGCGTGTTCGGACGCGCTCGAAGGAGCGGGCTGAGGAGAGCGTAGAAATCGCCAAGCAACGTGGCCTGAACGAAAACTACGCCCGGGAGCTGCTGGAGCTGCACACGCTCGGCGTCGACAACTATTACAAGCAACGAGATGTTATCGAGCTGGCGAAGGTCCTGACCGGCTGGACGGTCGATGGCAACCCGGAGAGAAAGACCTTCGGCTTTCGTTTTCGCCAGGATATGCACGTGCGTGGTGACAAATACGTGCTCGGTCGGCGTTACCGGACGCAGTCGGGGGAGAGTGCCATCCGTGAGGGAGAGCGCTTCCTCCGATTCTTGGTGGGGCATCCCGGCACCGCGCATTTCATCTCCTGGAAGCTATGCCGCCATTTCGTGAGGGATGAGCCGAGCGATGCCATGGTCGAGCGCATCGCCCAGGTCTTTCAAAAGAGCAAGGGCGATTTGCCTAGTGTCTACCGTGCCATCTTTCGGGACCCCGAGTTCTTCTCTCCAGATAACTTCCAGTCCAAATTCAAGCGGCCCTTTGAATTCATCGTCAGTGCCCTTCGAGTGACCGGCGCCGAGGTGAAAGATCTCTCGGGTGTCCGCCGGGCACTTATGGCGCTTAGCGAGCCGCTGTACGAGTGCCTCGACCCAACCGGCTATTATGACCAAGCAGAGGCATGGAAGGATCCCGGCGTTATGGCGATCCGCTGGCAGTTCGCGATCCAACTCGCACGCGGGCGTATTCCAGGAGTCAAGATTCCCGAGTCCTTCTACGAGGACCTGCATCCCCGCATCCCCAATGCCTGGAAGGACCAGTTGGCTCGGAAGATCCTGCCGGTCTCGATGGGGGATAAGACCTCAGCGGTGATCGATTCGATGATTCGCAGCCAACTTGAGCGTCGGCCACGAGCTCGCCCGAGTGATCTCGGGCCGCTCATCGTCGGCATGCTGCTCGGTTCCCCAGAATTCCAGCGACAGTGAGGGCTAGGACATGAGTTCACACAGCGATAAGAACAAGCTGACCCGCCGCAGCTTTCTGGCCCGCTCGGCTGGAATGGCTTCGGCGCTCGCCTTCCCCGTGCCCCTTCGTTATGCGTCGGGAGCCTTTGCCCCAGATCCGCGCGAGCGTCCGGTGCTGGTCGTGGTTTTCCTGCGGGGTGGCCAGGATCCGCTGCAGACACTCGTGCCTTATAAGGACGCGGACTACTACGCGATGCGCCCGACCATTGCGATTCCGGCCAAGGCCAAGAACCCTGCCGAGCAGGTTATCCCCTTGACCAAGGCTTGGGGGTTGCACCCTTCGCTCGGCTCGCTCAAGGCGCTTTGGGACGAGGGCTGCTTTGCGCCGCTGATCTGCACGGGCTCTCCCCACCCCACGCGCAGTCACTTCGATGCCCAGGACTTTATGGAATACGCGGCGCCGGGTCTGCGCGGGATTCGTGACGGCTGGCTCAACCGCTTCCTCGCGCAGAGCAGTGGCCGCTGGGGCAAGGACTCCGAGCTCCGGGGTCTTGCGATGCAAAACCTGCTGCCGCGTTCGCTGCGCGGTGAGTATCCGGTTCTGGCGGTGCCGCGTGGCTCGACCAAGCGCACCGACGCTTTGCTCGATTTCTTCGACGATCTTTATCTCGACGATACGCCGAAGAAGCCGGAGCCGTCGATGGGGGCGGGTATGCAGGGCCGCCAGATGGACCCGGCGAAGCGTGGTAAGAAGCGCGCTAAGCGGCGCGACAAGGGGATGATGGAGCGGCGCGAGGATCCGGTCGTTGCGACCGGGCGTGCGACCATCCAGACTCTGCGGCGTTATCGCGAAATCGAGAGTCGAGGGCAGCAGGGATCCAAGCTGCGTTATCCCACCGGTTCACTTGGGCCGCGGCTCGAACGTATCGCCAAAGTGATCAAGAGTGGTGAAGCGATCGAGGTGGCCTGTGCTGATTGGAATGGCTGGGACCACCACGCCAGGCAGGGCGGCCTCGAAGGGCGCTATACCCAGATGATCAGCCACGTTGCCGATTCGATTGGGGTCTTCCTCCGCGATCTTGGTCCGCATAAGAAGCGCACCCTCGTCGTTACCATGAGCGAGTTCGGGCGCACCTGCCGCGAGAATGGCAATAGCGGAACCGACCATGGGCACGGCGGGATGATGATGCTCTGCGGTGGGCCGGTTCGCGGCAAGAAGGTCTACGGCGCATGGCCGGGGCTGCAGGGCAGCGAGCTTTACCAGGGCCGCGACCTGCGGGTGAGCACCGACTTCCGGGACGTGCTGAACGAGATCCTCGTTCGGCACATGCAGTGGAAGACGCCGCGCGACTTCTTCCCCGACTATCGGCCTGGGAGAGGCCCGGGGATGCTCGGCTAGCTGAGCCACGCGGCGATCCTAGAGCAGGGGCTCTGCGACAGAGATTCCCAGGAAAGGGGCCCACGAGCAGCAGATGCCGGATCCAGCTCTCTGCCACTTGTGGGCCCATGCAGCAGCCTCACAGGCGAGGCCTATCGCGCGATCAGTTGAAAGAGCCGGTGAACTTCACGATCGGGAAGTAGAACGAGGGGGACATAAAGCCCTCGGCCTGGTTCGTGTACCTCGCACGGAAAACGGACTGGCCGGGGCCGTCTTGCCAGCCAGCTGCCGGGGCGATTTCAGCGGAGTCGGCGCGGCCGGTCAGGACAGCCGTGCCCTTCTTGGAGTCCATGGCCAGACCTTGGGTGTAGACGCTTACGCCGGCGAACTTGGGGTTGTTCGGGATCTGCCACTGGACCGTGGGAGTAAGAACCGAGGTTTTGATGACCCTCAGGGCGGTGATATCGGTGGCGAGCATGCAGTTCTTCATGCCCCAGAGGCCGCTGACATCGAGCGGCAGCTTTGCCGGGCCGTAGCGCTTGTTCGAGAAGCCGAGCCAGTTGACGACCGTGTCGAGCGTGGAGCCCGAAGCCGGGGTCAGTACGAACTTGACGCCAAGCTGGGCTCCGACCACGCCGCCGGTGGAGCTGATGGAGAGGGCGGCCTTGTTGCCGGCGGCGTCGCTGCAGCCCTTGTTTTCCCAGATCTTGCCGGCGGACGGCCGTGGCGTATTCCAGCGGATGTGGGCGTCGATGCTCCAGCGGCTGAAGGCGTAGCTCTGCGCTTCGACCCAGTCGATGAGCAGGTTGCCCTTCGAGCGCTGGTAGGGGAAGGGCTTGTCGAACTTGATCGTGACGGTGAAGGGGGTGGGAGCCGGGAAGGAGGTGTTCGCTGCTGGCAGTTGCAGAGCTTTGGCCGTGAACACGGTGGTCGCCGTGGCCGTGCCGATGTTCTTTGCCCAGTTCTTACCCATGGCGCTGGTCTTCAGCGCTGTCGTGTAGAGCCGGATCGTGGGCCTTAGTGCCGAGGCAGAAAAGCCGCCAGAGATGTCGGCGCGGAAGCCGAGGGAGAGCAGGACCGCGCTGGTCTTGCACAGCTCGGAGCCCTCCAGGAGTGCCTGCCAGCGGCACTGCTTGAAGGACAGCGGGTAGGCGCTGGAAAGGACTCCTTCCTGGTTCTCGAAACCTTTGGGAAAGACCTTGGAATTGCTTTGCGCAGAGATGCTTGCCGACAGGGCCAGGGCTGCGAGAAGAAGGAGACGCATCTGGGATGCTCCTTGATGGTTGCTAGGGGAAGGATCTTGCGAATTGGGGATCTTGCGAATTGGGGAAGCACTCTGGTCCGCTAACTCGTTCCTGGCAAGTCCTTGCTGCGAGGTCGTCGCAAAATTCTGGGCGGCGCCTGTACTGGTTCGGCGGAGCGGGGATCGCTATGCCAGGGCAGGCCGTTCGTCTTCTGTGAGACCCGTTCGACACCCTGCCGTATGCGCCCGACGATCCTCCAGCTCGAATACCTCGTTGCCGTCGCACGAACCAAAAACTTCCGGCGGGCCGCCGAGAGCCTCTACATCTCGCAGCCTTCGCTGAGTTCACAGATCCAGAAGCTTGAGACCCAGCTTGGGGTCAAGCTCTTGGAGCGTGATCGCCGCCGCGTTTTGGTGACGCCGCTGGGCGAAAACATCGTCTCTCGGGCCAAGGAGATCCTGGCGAGCTGCGACGAGCTTGTCGGCCTGGCCAAGGGGGATGCCGGAGGGCTGGCCGGCGAGCTGCGCCTCGGCATGATTCCGACCATCGCGCCCTATGTGCTACCGAAGGTCTTGCCGTACATCCGTGCGGCCTATCCGAAGCTGCGGCTCATGGTGCGGGAAGACCAGACCGAGCGCCTCTTGCAGCAGCTGCGTGACGGCCGTCTGGACTTGCTGCTTCTGGCCAAGGAGGCCGAACTCGGCCAAGTCGCCACCCTCTCCTTGTTTCAGGATCCCTTTTTCTGCGTGATGCCCAAGGGGCATCCCCTTGCCGCGCACGAGGCCGTCGAGCTGAGCCAGCTCAGCGATGCCGAGTTGCTTCTGCTTGAGGACGGGCACTGCCTGCGGAATCAGGCCTTGGATGTTTGCCGCAGCGTGGGGGCTAAGGAGATCGGTGATTTCCGCGCCACCAGCCTGCCGACCCTGGTGCAAATGGTTGCCGGCGGCATCGGTGTCACTCTTTTGCCGGAGACGGCGATCGAGCGTGAAGTCGGTAAGGACCCCAGCATCGAAGTCCGTCCCTTCGCCGCGCCCCCGCCCTATCGGACGGTTTGCTTCGCCTGGCGTCCGGGGACGGTGCGCGAAGCAGAGTACGAAAAGCTCGCCGAACTCATCGAATCGCGGATCTGAGTGGCCGGGAGCCTGCCCCGCTGACTTGTGCCTCGTTGCAGGCTTCGCTTGAATCTCCAGGCTCGATTCCCCAGCAGGGGCTCGCGGGTGTCCCGCGGCTCCAGGAGACAAAAAAGCATGAGCCAGGCAGCGATTCAGATCACCCTCCCCGACGGCAGCCAGCGCGAATACGCCGCCGGCACGACGGGCAAGGAGATCGCCGCGTCGATAGGCAAGCGCCTGGTCAAAGATGCCGTCGGCATCGAGGTCAATGGGCATCTGCAGAGCCTCTTTGAGCCGATTGCCGGCGACGCCGCGGTGTCGATCGTGACCCGCGCTACTCCCGACGGCCTGGAGATGCTGCGGCACTCGGCGGCGCACATCATGGCCGATGCGATCAAGCAGCTCTATCCCAAGGCCAAGCTGTGGAAGGGGCCGGCGATCGACGACGAGCGTTATGGCTTCTACTACGACATCGACTTTGGCGAGGACTCCTTCACCAACGAGGACCTGCCCAAGGTCGAGCAGCTCATGCGCAAGATCGTCAAGGCGAAGAAGCCCTTCCAGCGGCGGGTGCTCCCCAAGCAGGAGGCGATCGCCCTCGCCGAAGAGCTCGAAGACGACTACAAGATTCCGATCCTGAAGCGCATCCCCGAGGGGGAGGAGATCTCGTTCTTCTCGCACGGCGACTTCGTCGATCTCTGCCGTGGTCCGCACATCCCCGACACCGGCGCCCTCGGCCAGGGCTTCGCGGTTTTGTCGATTGCGGGAGCCTACTTTGATGGCGATGCCGGCCAGAAGATGCTGACCCGCGTCTACGGCCACGCCTTTGCTGACGAGGCCGCGATCAAGGCGCACCGCAAGAAGCTGGAGGAAGCGGCCAAGCGCGACCACCGCCGCATCGGCACCGACCTCGACCTCTTCTCGACCATGCGGGAGCACGGCGGCGGCTTGGTGCTCTGGCATCCCAAGGGCGGCTTCGTCCGCCACAAGATCGAGGAATACTGGCGCAACGCCCACCTCGAGGGTGGCTACGACATCGTCTATAGCCCGCACGTCGCGAAGGCGGATCTCTGGCAGACCTCGGGGCACCTCGATTTCTACAAGGAGTCGATGTACTCGCCGATGGAGATCGATGGGCAGGACTACCTGCTCAAGCCGATGAACTGCCCCTTCCACGTGCTGATGTACAAAGCGCGGCGGCGCAGCTACCGGGAGCTTCCTCTCCGTTGGGCCGAGCTGGGGACCGTCTACCGCTACGAGGGTGCCGGCATGCTGCACGGGTTGATGCGGGTGCGCGGCTTTACCCAGGATGACGCGCATCTCTTCGTGCGGCCCTGCCAACTTGAGGAAGAGATCGTTCGACTGCTCGACTTCGTCTTGTCGATGCTGCGCGCCTTCGGTTTCGAGGACTTCCAGATGGAGCTGTCGACCAAGCCGGAGAAGGCAGTGGGCAGCGATGAGATCTGGGAGCAGGCGACCCTGGCGCTGCGCAATGCTCTGGACCGCAGCGGCATCGACTACGGTGTCGACGAGGGGGGCGGAGCCTTCTACGGCCCCAAGATCGACGTGAAGATCCGGGACGCCATCGGCCGTGACTGGCAGTGCTCGACGATCCAGTGCGACTTCAACCTGCCCGATCGCTTCGAGATGAGCTACGTCGAGGAGAGTGGCGAGCAGGCCCAGCCGATCATGCTGCACCGGGCGCTCTTGGGCTCGCTGGAACGCTTCTTCGGCATCCTGATCGAGCACTATGGTGGCGTCTTCCCCTGCTGGCTGGCACCGCTGCAGCTGGGCGTGATTACGGTGGGCGAGCGCCACGTGGACTTCGCCAGCAAGCTGGCCGCAGAGCTGAAGGCTGCCGGGATCCGGCTGCTGCTCGACGACAGCTCGGACAAGGTCGGGGCCAAGATCCGCAAACATCTCTGGCAGGAGAAGCTGCAGTTCGTCGCGGTCGTTGGCGATGACGAACTGGAGTCGGGCAAGCTCGCGGTCCGGCACCGGACGGAGGGCGACCTGGGCGCCATGACCGCGGCCGAGTTGGCGAAAGAGATCCAGAAGCGGGTCTCCGAGCACCGATAGCCGGTGGGGAAAGCCAGGAATTCCCCTCAGGAACAGGCCCCTGGGTCTATACCTGTGGCTGCGCCTGCCTACACTGTCCGGCCCGAATCCCCGAACAAGCCAGTTCGGGGGGCTGCCGGTTTTCCCCTAATCCCTTAGATGAGGCCGATGAGCCAGCGCCGGGACGCGCTGGTGGCCACGAAGGTTCTGCTTGAGAAGAAGACGCAACCCCGGACCGCCGCCGAAGGAGCAGCATCGAGTCAACGAGCGCATCCGCATTCGCACGGTCTTTCTGATCGACGATGAAGGTACCCAGGTCGGTGAGATCCCGACCCCTGATGCCCTGCGCATGGCGCAGGAGAAGGGCCTCGATCTCGTCGAAGTGGCCGCAAACCAGCGGCCACCGGTCTGCCGGATCATGGACTATGGCAAGTTCAAGTACCAGCAGAAGAAGAAGCAGATTGCGAGCAAGAAGAAGCAGCACACTGCGACGATCAAGGAGGTGCGCCTGCGCCCCAAGATCGCTCAGGGCGACCTGGATGTGAAGGTCAAGCGTGCCCGCGACTTCCTCGACAAGGGCGACAAGGTGCAGATTACCTGCCTGTACCGTGGCCGCGAAATGGCGCACCAGGACGTCGGCCTCGACGTGATGCGCCGCTTCTACGAGCAGATTGAGGACATCGCCAAGATCGAGCGTGAACCCCAGCTCGAAGGTCGTCGCATGACGATGATCGTCGCCAAGGGCAAACCCTCGAAGGCGAAGCAGCAGCAGCAGAAGCAGCGGCAGCGGCGGCAGCAGAGCGAAGACGAGCGGTCCTAGGGGGCCGCGCGTTCTAGTCCTTCGCTTGTTCGCTGCCTGCTGGCCCGCAGCTGGGCCACGAGTCGCGCAGCAGCCAAGCCAGAGAATCCGCTAGCTGCTGCACGCTTGGCCATAGCCTGCGCCTCCTGCCGCCAAAGCCCGGCCAAGGAGAAGCTTGCGGGTCGCTCGGCTTCGGCGTAGGCTCCTCGCCCTTTTCGTCCCATTCGAGCCAGGGACAGGGCCCGCGAGCTGCCCGAACCGGCGAGGGACAGTAACGCTGACACGACTGACAAGAAGGAAAGCCGCAATGCCAAAGGCGAAGACCAGTAAGTCGATCGCCGGTCGGATCAAAGTCACCAAGACCGGCAAGGTGCTCAGGCACCACCAGAACACTTCTCACATGATGGTTAGGCGCTCCCGCAAGACGAAGCGGAAGCTGCGCAAGACCGCCGTGGTCCAAGGCTTGATTGCCCGAAACCTCAAGCGCGCGATCGGGAGGGGCTAGTCCAATGAGAGTCACCGCACGAGTCGCATCCCGTAAGCGTCGGAAGCGTATCCTCGACGAGGTTAAGGGCCAGGTCGGCGGGCGTAGTCGCCTGATTCGGACCGCATCCGAGGCCGCCGTCCGCGGCCGCAACTTCGCCTACCAGGGCCGCAAGCAAAAGAAGCGCGTGTTCCGCCGTCTGTGGATCACCCGCATCAACGCTGCGGTGCGCCAGCACGGCATGCGTTACAGCCAGTTCATCAATGGTCTGCAGAGCGCCGGCATCGAACTGAACCGCAAGCAGCTCAGCGAACTCGCCATCCACGACGAGGCGGCCTTCGGCAAGATCGTCGACCAGGTCAAGGCGGCGCTGAGTAGCTGAGTCGTAGGTAGCTGAATCGCAGGCAGCTGAGGATCGCTGCTCTGCAGCTGATCCAGCGAATGATCCTTAGTGAAACGCCGCGGCGCCTGGGGCCTCGCGGCGTTTTTCGTGATCCCCGCAGGTGGGAGAGAAGGTACGGATGCATCAGGCACTCGATGCGCTGCGGACCGAGGCCCGGTCCGCATTCGAAGCGGCTCAGAGTCTCGAGGCGCTGGGCGAGGTTGAGCGGCGCTATCTCGGCAAGAAGGGCGAGCTCACGGCCATGCTGCGCAGCCTTGGCAAGCTGCCGGCCGAAGAGCGCCCCGCCTTCGGGAAGGCGGTCAACGAGCTGAAGATCGAGTTCACGACCCTTTTCGAGGGCCTGCGCGACCAGCTGAAGAGCGCGGCGCTGGCGGCCGAACTGGCCGGTGGCTGCTTCGACCCGACGGAGCCAGGCCTGCGCCCGCGCCTGGGCAATATCCACCCGCTCAGCCACATCGGCGACGAACTCACGGACATCTTTACCGGGCTCGGCTTTACCTGCCTCGATGGTCCCGAGGTCGAGTTCGAATACTACAACTTCGACGCGCTCAACATCCCCAAGGACCACCCGGCCCGCGATTCGCACGACACCTTCTGGCTCGATGACGGCAACGTCTTGCGCACCCACACCTCGCCGGTGCAGGTGCGGGCGATGGAGCGCTTCGAGCCGCCGATTGCCTGCATCGTGCCCGGCCGCTGCTTCCGTAACGAGGCGCTCGACGCTAGCCACGAGCACAGCTTCTATCAGATGGAAGGATTGCTGGTGGACCGAGAGATCTCGGTGGCCCAGCTCATCTACACGATGAAGACCATGCTGCGCGAGGTGCTCAAGCGGGACATCGAAGTGCGGCTGCGTCCGGGCTTCTTCCCCTTTGTCGAGCCCGGCTTCGAGCTGGACGTCAACTGTCCATTCTGCTCCGGCCACGGCTGCAATGTCTGCAAGCAGGGTGGATGGATCGAGATGTGCCCCTGCGGCATGGTCCACCCCGAAGTCCTCAAGGCGGGCGGTCTCGACCCGGAGCAATACTCCGGCTTCGCCTTCGGCCTCGGCCTGCAACGCTTGGTGATGGTGCGTTACGGCATCGGCGATATCCGCGACTTCATGGGCGGCGACTTGCGCTTCCTCGAACAGTTCGTGCGCGAATAGAGAGGAAACTCCAGTGCTTATTTCCCTCAAATGGCTGCAGCGCCACGTCGACCTGAGCGACCTGAGCGCCGAGCAGATTATGAACGACCTGACCCTGACGACTGCCGAGGTCGAGGGGATCCAGAGCTTTGGCCAGGAGCTTGCTCCCTTTGTCGTCGGCCATGTCGTGGAACACGGCCGCCACCCCGAGGCCGACAAGCTCAGTCTCTGCCAGGTGGATGCTGGCACGGGCGAGCTGCTGCAGGTGGTCTGCGGCGCGCCCAATGTGGCCCAAGGCCAGCGCATTGCCTTTGCGCCGATCGGCACTCGCATGCCTGATGGGAGCAAGATCAAGAAGGGCAAGCTCCGTGGCCAGATCTCCCATGGCATGATTTGCAGCGAGCGCGAACTCGGTCTGAGCGAAGAGCACGCTGGCATCATGGTGCTGGATAGCGAGGCCAAGCCTGGCACGCCGCTGCTCGAGGTCCTGGGCTGCGACGACAGCTTGTTCGAGATCGATAACAAGTCGATTACCCACCGGCCCGATCTCTGGGGGCATTACGGCTTCGCCCGTGAGCTGGCGGCGATCTACGGACGCGAGCTCGGCCCTCTGCTGCGGGGGCTTGAGTTCCCGGCCCCCAGCGCTAGCGAAACCGTGCCCATCAGCATCTCGGCGCCGGAGCGCTGCCTGCGTTATTGCGGGCTGCTGCTGCGCGATGTCGAGGTGGGGCCATCTCCGGATTGGCTGCGTTATCTCCTGCTCTCCGTCGGCCAGCGGCCGATCAATAACGTCGTCGATTTGACCAACTTCGTGCTCTTCGACCTCGGTCAGCCGATGCACGCCTTCGATCTCGGCCGCCTCGCCGGCCCGAGCATCGACGTGCGCATGGCCCGCGAGCAGGAACGCATCGTGACCCTGGATGGCGAAGAGCGTTCTCTCAGCGCCGAAGACCTGCTGATCTGTGACGGCGAGCGGCCGGTGGCCCTGGCCGGGATCATGGGCGGCGAGGGCACGATGGTCGGGGACGAGACCCGGGACATCTTCCTCGAGTCGGCGAGCTTCCAGGCTGCGGGGATACGGCGCAGTTCGATGCGCGTGGGGCTGCGTTCTGAGTCGAGCACCCGCTTCGAGAAGACCCTCGATCCCTCCTGGGCCTACGAGGGACCTCAGCTCTTCACCGTGATGCTGCAGCAGCTCTCGCCCAAGACCCGCGTCGCCGGGCCGATCAGCGATGCTTCCTCCTGGAGCTTCGAGCGGCTGCAGGTGCCGCTGCGCATCCGCAAGGCGCAGCGCACCCTGGGCTTCGCCATCGAGACCAAGACGGTGCGCGAGTATCTGGAGCCGCTGGGCTTCGCTTTTCGCGAGAGCGGCGAGGAGGAGGGGCTCCCGGTCTTCGACGTGGAGATTCCGTCCTGGCGGGCCAGTAAGGATATTTCGATCGAGAGTGATCTGATCGAAGAGATCGGGCGCCGCCACGGCTACGACAATATCGAGCCGGTTGCGCCGCTCTTGCCGGTGCGCAGCCCCTATCGCGATCCGTCGCTGCAGCTCATGCGCAAGATGCGCAATGTCCTGGCGCACGAGGGCGGGCTCTTTGAGGCCTTCAACTACAGCTTCCTCTCTGACGATCTCTGCGAACGTCTCGGCCTGGAGCAGCTGCCCTACACGCGGGTGACCAACTCCATTGCCAAGCACCTCTCGCGGGTCCGACGTGACGTGATGCCGGGGCTGCTGGGCTCTTTGGAGCTTTCTCTCCGTCATCGCGAGCGCGCTGGGCTCTTCGAGATCGGTCGTGGCTATCGCCCCGAGCGCCGGGGGGAGACCCGGGTCGTCGACGGCGTGGAGAAGAGCTTGCCGGAGGAGGTCTTGCAGTGCGCCGTCGTCCTCGGCGACCGGCAGGAAGGCAGTGAGCACCCCTATCGCGAGCTGCGCGGCATCCTCGAGCACCTGCTCTTGCGGCTTGGCCGCGAGGATCTTGGCGTGCGCCGGGTGGAGGAAACTCCTCCTTGGATGCACCCGGGACGCTGCGCCGAGTTCTATAGCCAGGGCAGCGAGGGCGAGAGGTCTGTGCTCTGCTTCGGCGAAATGCACCCGCAGATGCTTGAGGCACTGAATCTGCCGCGGGCGCGCAGGGGCGGCGGTATCGCCTGCGCTTCCATCGATCTGCGGGCACTCTTGGCGAGGACAGAAACGCCGCTGCGCTACCAGCCCATCCCCAAGTTCCCCGAGCAGCCGGTGGATCTGGCCTTCCTCGTCGACGAGGAGCTTGAGGTCGGCCAGCTCGAGGCCCTGCTGCGCGAAGCCCAGCCCAAGCTGCTGCGCTCGACCAAGCTTTTCGAGATATATCGCGGGCAGGGCCTGCCGGAAGGCAAGAAGAGCTGCAACTTCACCGTGAGCCTGGGCAGCCCGACCAAGACGCTGAGTGCCAAGGACGAGGAGAAGTTCATTGCCCGCGTTCGCAAGTTGGCGGCCGAGATGGGGGCTGAGCTGCGTGGCTGAGCTGGGTGGCTGAGCTGGGACGCTGAGCTAGGGGGCTCGCAACGCGGCTTTTCCCACAGGGATTCCGGCGGCATGCCGATAGGTCCAAGGATCTGTAACTGTCGCTGGAACTCTGCCATGCCCTTGGAGATCGCTGAGCTACTTGAGCGAGTGGAGGAGATTCCACCACTCCCCGAAGTGGCGCAGCAACTGCTCGAGATGACGGGGTCGGATGACTTCTCTGCCGCTGAGATTGGCGAGAAGATCTCCCAGGATGCTGCGATCAGCGCCAAGCTCTTCCGCATTGCCAACAGCCCGCTCTATTCACCGGGGCTTCCGATCACCGAGATCAGCCGCGCCGTCACCCTGCTCGGCAATGCTGGAGTCACCAGCCTGGTCATCGGGATTTGCGCCTCACTGGCGATCTCACCCAGCCTTGAGACCGAGCGCGTGCACGAGTTCTTGTGGAGCCATTCGCTGGCTACTGGGATCTTGGCCCAGGAGCTAGCCAGACGGCTCCGCATCCGGCCGGCCGAAGAGATGTTTACTGCCGGTATGTTTAGCAATCTCGGCTACCTGGCGATGGCGAGCTTACTCCCTGGCGGTCACGCCGAGCGGCTCTTCATGGAGATCGCGGCTGGCGAGGTCGAGCCCGAGGTGCTGGACCACTTGAATGCGCAGTGCCAAGAGCTCGGGCTGGCGGTGCTCCATGCCTGGGCTGTGCCAGGGCCCTTGTGCGAGATCGCCTCGCCTTTGCCAAAGAAGGGCGAGGCGACGCCAAAGCAGCAGTTGCTGTGGCTGGCCCGTGATCTGATCGAGTTGAAGGGTTGGTGGTTTTACTCACCTAGCCTTGCCGGCCAAAGAAGCCGCGAGCATTGCGCGGCGCTGGGTCTCAGTGCCGCTGTCCTGGGCGAGTCCCTGCAGAGCTTGCGGCTGCGCTTCGAGCAGCTCGCCGAATCGCTGGGTTGCTCTGGGGTGCTCCTGCATCCGCCGCACAGCGAAAACCGGAAGACGGTGCTGCTGGTCGGCGAATGTGAGGGCGAGGTCGATCTGCCGCGGGTCCTGCTTCAGGACGCGGGTTACGAAGTGATCCACCGCGGTTGCGACCGGCCGCTGCCGCAGGCCGTCGCCGGCGATGGCGACGCAGTGGATGTCGAGTGGGAAGCCCAGGCCATCGTCTTCGCCCGAGAAGCCGGTGGCGATCTTTCGGCACGCATCTCTTGGGCGCGCGACTTGATCGCCAAGGGCGCCCGCTTCGTCGGGCTGCTCGGCTTGGCTGACCAGACCCTGCGGGCGGAGATCCCCGAGGGGCCGGGGGAACTCTACGCGATGCCGGCCATTCCCCGGGGCTCCGACCTGCAGCGTGCCGGGCTGCTGGCCGGGCCGACCTTACGTGGCGGTACTTTGCGTGAGCTTTTGTCGGCGCGATTTCAGTAGTAGGCGTTTTTCGCAGCCCTGCTAAGGCCCTGCTAAGCCTGGCGTCCCGCCTGGCTGAGGCTGCGGCAAGTCGCCAGGAACTTTTTGCGCTCGATGGGCTTGGGCTCATAGCCATCACAGCCGCCTTCGATGTAGCGCGCGCGATCCCCACTCATGGCATTGGCGGTCAAGGCAACGATCGGGCCGAGATACTGCTGTTGCCGCAGCTCGCTCACTGCGCCCATGCCGTCGAGCACTGGCATCTGCATGTCCATCAAGATCAAGTCAAAGGCCCTGCCCTGCTCGCGGGCTTCTAAGGCGGCATCCACGGCCTTGCGCCCGTTATCGACCACGGTCAGTTCTGCGCCGGCCTTTTGCAAAATGCGCGAGATGAGCTTTTGGTTATCGATTCCGTCTTCGGCGAGGAGGACTCGGCCAATCGGCTGCTCCAGTTCCTGGCTTTCGCTTCTATGGAGCGGGCTCTGCTTCGGCACCACGCTCTGCTCCGCTGTGCCCATCGGCAGCTCCAGGGCGAAGCAGCTACCTTCACTTGGGGCACTGCGTTTTAAGTGGAGCTTGCCACCGAGGAGTTCGGCGAGACGCCGCGAGATCGCCAGGCCGAGTCCGGTGCCACCGAAGCGGCGACTCATCGATTCGTCGGCTTGGGCGAAGGGCTCGAAGAGCTTCTCCTGCTTTTCGGGGCTGATGCCAATGCCGTCATCTTCGACTTCGACCAGGATGTGCCCCGACTTCTTTCCCAGTCGCACGCGAACGCCGCCCCTCTCGGTGAACTTGATCGCGTTACCGATCAGGTTGGCGAGGATTTGTCGGAGCCTTAGCGGGTCGGTCTCCATGGCTCTGGGGGAGTTGCTCTCCAGCTGCAAGTCGAGCTCGATGTCTCGTTCCCGGGCCCGGGCGCTCATGAGCCGCTTGATATCCTCGAGGATCTCTTGCGGATCGATGAGGATGCTCTCGATGCTGAGTTTGCCCGACTCGATTTTGGACAAGTCCAAGAGCTCATCCAGGAGAGTCATCAAGTGGCGACCGTTACGCACGATGGTTTCGACGTAGTCGTTGCGATCCTCGCTGGCGAGTTCTGGGTCCTGGAGCAGATCCGCATAGCCCAGAATTGCCGTCATCGGCGTTCGGATTTCGTGGCTCATATTGGTCAGGAAGGCGCTCTTCGCCGAGTTGGCGCTCTCGGCCTTGGCGCGAGCTTTCTCCAGTTCGATGCTGGTCCTTTGCAGGTGCTCCGTCTTCTCTTTGCGTGATTGCAGCATGGACTGGAGGGAGAAGGACAGCGCTCCGATTTCGTCTTCTGGGTCGATGGCGGCCAGGCGCGTATCGGCAGGCTTGCCCTGTTCCCGGTCGGGGTCGCGACTCCAATCAACCAGTCCTTGGATCGGGAGAATCACCTTGCGCCGCAGCAGCATGGCCATAAACGCGGTCAGGGTGATGATCCCCAGGGCCCCGAGGCCAAGTAGAGCCGCCGCAATGCTCATGCGCTGATGGCTCATCAGGGTCGTGTCGAGCTGGAGAAAGACGAAGCCTTTGCTGGCGGGGGAGTTGCGGGTGCGAAGCAGGGCGCTATCCATCGCGAAGCTGGCTTGGAGCTTGTTGTCGTCGAACTGGTAGTATTGAGCGGCGAGGTCTTCCTCGGGGCTCTTCGTCGCCAGCTCGTGGAACTGTTCCATGCCTCTGGCGTGGAGATCTTCGATGCTCTGTCCGATCCAGCCCGGTCGCGATGAGGCCAGGATGCGGTGCTTGTCTCCGTGCACCACGACGATGGATAAGACGTCGGTGGCGGAGCCCATGGCGGTCACGAAGCGCTGGAAAGCGTCAGCGCTGCCGCCCATGTCGGCGGCAAAACCGATGGCATGCTGGAGGGCGCGGGCGCGTTCGATGCTGCGGGACTGTAGATCGTGTTCGAGAACGCTGCGCACGATGATGACGCTGGAGATCATCCCTACCACGAAGAAGCCGAGCATCGGCAATAGGAGCTTGCGCGAGAGGCTCGGGGCATAGCGGATCCAGGGGATGCTCATCGTCTAGCCTCCGAGGGGCTCAGCCAAGGGCGCCGGGCCCTGGGTTCAGCATCACTTGCTAGGTACAGCGCAGTCGATAGCGGGGAAAACATCTGCTCCTCACGAGGTGTGCGCTTCGTTCTGGCGACGAAGTGCAAAGGCTCCCTGTTCTATCGGCCCAAGGAGCCTGGCAGCTGTGAGTGGCCTGCGAACAGGCTCTTGCAGCAGCCTGCTAGGCGTCGCCGAGCACCCTGCGGAAGGCGTTGACCTTGCGGCCGCCATGTTCCGTTAGGAAGGCGGATTCGAGGGCGAGCCCGCTTGCGTAGGCCAGCTCGCGGCCTTCGACCAAAAAGGCGAGCTTCCAGTCCTCGGGGAGTCGCAGTCCAAGCTGCCCAAAACTCTGCCAGAGCGCGCGCAGCTTATCGTTCTTGGACAGCCGGCGGCCAAAGGGTGGGTTGGTGACCAGGGCGCCCTGTGGAGGAAGCTCTTCGGCGCCTGAGAGCCAGGTATTGGCGCTCAAGGGCTCTTCCGCCAGCTCGATGACCTGGCCGATGCCGGCCGCTGCGAAGTTGCGCTGCATGGCTTGGATGGCGCGTGGGTCGCGGTCGCAGGCACGGATCGGCGCGTCGAGCTGGGTTTTTTCGGCTGCGCGAGCTTCCTCCCAGACTCTTGTGCGGATGCTCTCGTCGTCGAGGGCGAGATGCTGCCAGGCGAAGCTGTGCAGGCGGCCTGGAGCGTGTCCGAGCGCCATGCGCGCCGCCTCGATGGCGATGGTGCCGGTGCCGGCAAAGGGGTCGAGCAGGGCCATGCCGGGCTGCCAGTCGGAGGCGAGCACCAGAGCATGGGCTAGGTCCTCACGCAGCGGTGCGTCGCCGCTGGCCACGCGGTAGCCGCGACGGTGCAGGGGCCAGCGACTCGGCGTCAGCGAAATCGTGCAATGGTCCTGGTGAAAGCGGACTTTGAAGACGGGGCAGTCCCGGTCTTCTTCGGGCTCACCGGGTCGGACCCGATCGCAGATCACCGCAGCGATGCGGTCCTCGACCGCGACGTTGTGGTAGAGCTTGGATTGCTTGCAGGTGGCACGCACGTCGAAGACGGCGCCTGGCTGCAGGTATTCTTCCCAGGGCAGCTCTTCGCAGCGGTGGACCAGTTCTTCGAAGCGCCGGGCGCGGAAGCTGCCGACTCGCAGCAAGACGTGCGAGGCCAGGCCGCTGTGCAGCAGCGCCCGATACCAGGGCTCGCGGCCGCCGGTGAACTCGGCGCCGCCGGGCACCTGCTTGGCGCCCTTGATGCCGATGCGCTGCAGCTCGGCCTCGAGCATGCTCTCAAGGCCAGGGGCGCAGGAGACGAAGCAGTGCAGCACGTTGCTGCCGGGTTTGCTGACGGCGCTTTTGGGGTATTTGCTGGTCATCCGCTGGCTCCCACACGCATGGTCAGGACCTTGAGGTAGCGCGACTCGGGGACTTCTAGGGCGATGGGGTGGTCGGGGCCGGCGCCACGCAGGGAGAGGATCTGCACGTCACGCCGAGCCTGGGCTGCGGCTTCGCGCACGGTCCGAATAAAGCCGCCCTCGTCGACCAGCCCCGAGCAGGAGCAGCTGACGACGATGGCGCCTTCCTCGCATTTCTTGAAGGCCTCGCGGTTCAGGTCGCGATAGCGGGCGAGGCCGCGTTCGATCTCGCTCTTCTGCTGCACCCACTTGGGTGGGTCGAGGATGAGGAGGTCGTGCTCGCCCTTCTTCAGCCCGCGCAATATGTCGAAGGCGTCGGCTTGGCGCACGTCCAGCTTCAGCTTGTTGCGGCGGGCGTTGCTGCGGGTGCGGGCTACGGCTTCTTCATCCAGGTCGACTGCGAGGATGCTCTTGGCGCCGGCGCGCGCGGCCTGCATGGCGAAACCGCCGGCGTTGCAGCAGAGGTCGAGGACTCGCCGGCCCTTGGCGTAGGCCCGGATGGCCAGGCGGTTGTCGCGCTGGTCGCAGAAGAAACCGGTCTTGTGGGCGCCACCGGGCACGACTTGGTAGCGAAGGCCATGCTCGCTCAGCTCGATCGGCTGGCCGGGGCCGGAGCCGGGGTGGCTGAGCCCTTCGCGGGCGCGATCGCTGGGGTCGATGCTGAGCAGCAACTGGGCGCCGGGGTAGCGCTGCAAGAGGAAGCTCCCTATCTCCTCGATGCGTTGCTCGAGACCGCGCGAGGAGAGCTGGGCCACCAGGGCTGGGCCAAGCTTGTCGATGACCAGGCCGGGGAGTCCGTCGCCTTCGGCGTGTACCAGGCGATAGCCGTCCGTGTCGCGCGGCAGGCGCAGCAGCTTTTCGCGCAGGTCGATGGCGGTGGCCAGGCGCTGCTCCAGCCAGTCGGCAGCGAGCTTCTTGCCGCGGCTGATGAGGCGCAAGGCAGAGGTGGCGCGGCTGTTGTAGAAACCGAAGCCGATGGGGCGACCGGTGCGGTCGATGACCCGGACCAGGCTGCCCGGTGGCAGCGGGTGCTCGGGTTTTTGGATCTGCTTACGGAAGAAGCGCGGGTGGCGTCCCTGCACCTCGAGTTTCAAGCGGATGATCGGCAGCTCGGTGTGCGGGCTTGGCATCGAGCGGAGGATAGCGGCGGGAGTCCTGATATGCTCTCGCGGATGCGCCTCTCTACCTGCCTGCTTTTCTTGCTTCCCCTGCTCCTTCTTTCCTGCGGCAAGTCGCATGTGCAGTCGATGGCTGAGATGGACCTGGCCCTGGGCACGGCCGAGGAGGCGGCGGGCAAGGGCGACCTGGCTCTGATGCAGTCTGAGCTGGCGAAGGTGGAGGCCCTGCTCCAGGAGCCCCGGGTCGTGAACCTTGTCGACGAAGCGGTCTACGAAACCATGCGCCTACAGGTGCTGCAGATGCTCCGCGACCTGATCAAGGCCGAGTCGGTGGAGGCGGCGCGGCCCAAGTTCGATGGGGTCTACCAGGCCTGCGACGTCTGTCACTCGATCTACGCAACGCGGCGCTATGACGGCTGAGCCTGCATGGGTCTGCGCTGGGCTGCCGGCGATCAGCGGGCGGCTGCGCGAAGAGCAGCGAGACTTCGTCGTCGTCGAGCGCTTGGCCTACGAGCTGGACGGCGAGGGCACGCACAGCTTCCTCCGCGTGCGCAAGACCGGTTTGAGCAGCTTCGAGGCGGTGCGGCGTCTGGCGCGCGCGCTTGGGCGCCGGGAGCGTGAGGTCGGCTACGCCGGGCTCAAGGATCGGCATGCGGTGACCGAGCAGTGGCTGTCGATCGAACACCTCGACCAGAGCAAGCTCAGCGATCTGGAGATTCCCGGGCTTGAGCTGCTCGAAGTGACCCGGCACCGCAACAAGCTCAAGATGGGGCATCTGCGCGGCAATCGCTTCGAGATCCGGGTCCGCGGCGCTGCTGCCGGGGATGGCGAACGCGCCATGGCGATGCTGCAGCGGCTGGCCGAGCGTGGGCTGCCCAATGCCTTCGGCGCCCAGCGCTTCGGACATGGTGGGGTGACGCCGCGGCTCGGGCAGGCGCTGCTGACGGGGGAGTTTCCTCGCTTCTTCCAGCTCTGGACTGCGGGGGAGGATGCTCTCGGCGAAGGCCCGGAGGCTCTGCTGGCCCGGGGTCCGGGGGAGCGGATGCTGCGGGATGGGCTGATGCGCTGGCGCGAGCGGGGGGATGCCGAGTGGGCGCTGCGGGGCGTCCCCAAGCGTTTTTTGTCGCTCTGCACGGCGGCGCTGCAGAGCGAAGTCTTCAACGAAGTGCTGCGCCGGCGGCTGCCGGAACTCGGGGAGCTGCTGCCCGGAGATATCGCCTTCTTGCACCGCAACGGCGCCTGCTTTGCCGTCGAGGATGCGGCGGCCGAGCAGGCCCGGGCCGCCAGCTTCGAGATCTCGCCATCGGGGCCGCAGCCGGGCCCGGCCTGTCTGCGCGCCACGGGGCAGGCGGGCGAGATCGAGGACGCGGTGCTGGAGCAGTTCGCGGTCAGCCATGAACTCTTCGACGTCCGCGACCCCTGGGGGCAGAAGGGCGGGCGGCGGGCGCTGCGGGTGTCGCTGCCTCCGGAGAGCCTCGCGGCCAAGGAACTCGACGATGGGGGCGAGCGCTGTGTGGAGCTGGCCTTCGAGCTCGGGCGCGGCAGCTTCGCCACCGCGGTGCTCGCCGAGCTGCTGCGCGACGAGGCGCTTCGCTGAAGCTCTGGCTGGCAAGCGGCTTATGCGCTCCAGCCTCGACTCAGACCGGCCCTTTTCTTAGGCTTCCCCTCCAGCCCGTCGGAGAGCCTTTGAACGAAGTCCTGATTGCCTTCCCGTCGATCGCCCTCGCCCTCTTGGTCTGCCTGCTGTTGGCCAAGTTGTCGCTTGGTGCCGGGGTTCCACGCGTCAGCATCTACCTCCTGGTCGGTGTCGCCCTCGGCTCCTTCGACTTCTCCGAGAGCAGCGTGCTGCTGGGACAGCTCTTCCTCGGTCAGTCGGCCAAGCACCTCTTCGAGCTGGTCACCCCGGTCGCGGTCGGTTTCATCCTGTTTCGCGTCGGCGGCGAGTTTCAGTTCCGGGCGCTGCGGCGCTTTGGCCCCAAGGTCCTGGCGCTCTCGGCCATGGAGATCTTGGTCACCGGCGTCCTGGTGGGGCTGGCGGTGTGGGCCGCCACCGGCGAGTGGGCCCTTGGCGTCATCGCGCCGGCGCTGGCGATCTCCAGTGCGCCCAGCGCCACCCTGCTGACGCTGCGCGAGGTCGAAGCCGAGGGCCCCGCCTCCCGCTCCATCATCCTCCTGGTCGGTCTCAACAACCTCGCGGCCCTGCTCTTCTTCCCAGTCCTGATGGGGCTCGCCTTTGGCACCGGCCACCCCTACGAGAAGACGGCGGTCAGCTTCCTGGCCCTCTTCGGCGGCATGGCCATCGGCCTGGTGGCGGCGCTGGTGCTCGAGAGCTTTACCTCGGCCAAAGAGCACGCGGTGCTCGGCGTGCTCACGGTGCTCGGCTGCCTCGGCTACAGCCATGCCATCTGCAACGACCCGATGATGTCGGCGATGCTCTCCTGCTTTGGCGCGGGCTTCGTGGTGATCAATGGTTCGGCGCGGGGCGCGGCGCTCTTCGAGAGCAACGATGCCATGGTCTATCCGCTCTACGTGCTCTTTTTCCTGGGCTCGGGGGCGGAGCTGCATCTGGAGACCTTGGTGGCCTTGGGGGTTTTGGGCATCCTCTTCATTGCCACGCGGGTGATCGGCAAGTTTGCCGGATGCTGGCTCGGCGCTCGGCTGGCCGGCTGGCAGGACGAGGTGCCGCCCTATCTCGGCGCGGGGCTGCTCTGCCAGGCGGGCGTGGCGCTGGGGCTGCTGCACACCCTGGAAGGCAACGACATTACCGGCCCTGCCACGGCCGACTTGCGCCATGTGGTCCTGGGCTCGGTGGTCTTCTTCGAGCTGCTCGGTCCCTATCTCTGCCGCAAGTGCGTTGTCGCCGCCGGCGAGGTGACCCTGGCCAACCTGATGCCCAACTTCGGTGCGCCCCGAAGCCGCGGCGCCATGCGTGAAGTCCGCTCCGAGCTAGGGCAAAACCTCGGTCTGCGCAACTACGCGGCGTTGGCCCAGCGCGGTCAGCTCGACGTGCGCAGCTGCATGCGGCGGGTGCCGGACAAGGCGGCGCTGAACCTGACCTTTGACCGTGTGCTCAAGATCCTGAGCGAGAGCGGCGCCGACATCGTCCCCGTCATCGACGACGTGGAGCACCTGGTCGGCATCCTCAGCTTCAACGACGTCAAGGACCTGCTCTACGACCCGCACGTCCGCGAGCTCATCATCGCCCAGGACCTGATGAGCCCGATCAGCGACCCCCTCGATCCCGACACCCCGCTGGCCGAGGCCCTCGATAAGCTCGACCGCAAGAGCGTGCAAAGCTGGCCCGTCGCCGACGCCGGCAAGCTCATCGGCATCCTCCGCCGCACCGATGCCTACTCCGCCGTGCGCAAGGCCTTCAGCACGAAGGCGCAGGGTAAGCAGCAGGGCAGCTCGAGCTAGGGAGCGTCGCAGACGGTGCTTTCTTGCCGTCGCGTATTTCAAAGGTCTGCTACTAAGAGCCTGGCTACGAAATATGGTCAGGAGTTGTGGATGAGCGAGGGGGGGGAGTATCAGATAAACGGTGTAAACGGCGTCTGGCGGGTGGGATAAAAGTCACGGCTTAGAGAGCAGGGATTCGGTCTTTGAAGAAGATCGCGCGTTGTTCGAGGACCTCGCTCCAATTGCGGATGGGGACCGGCTCCCTTGCTTTTCGAAGCGGTGTAGATCGGCTTGAGGTCTTTGGCCACGGCCTTGCGGTCCTTGTCGCTGACGAAGCGAAACGAGCTGCGGAGCATGTGCCCGATGCAGGATCACGGTCGAGGTGGCGTTCGAGATCAGCGCGAGGGGAAAGCCCCCACGACTTCGAAGTCCGGCAGACGGGTGGCAGCGTCGGCTAAGCCGACACGCCACCCGGTCCATCGGCGCTGGCCCTCAGGGCGAGGGCAGGTCTAGTAACCCGCCACCATGCGCACGTAGTCGCTCAGGGCGAGGCCGCCCGGCGCAGCCTTGTTGAACAGGACACCCTGCATGTAGAGCTTGGTACCGATCAAGTCGCGCGTCTTCGGCAGCTGAAGTGGCAAACGACCGATGCCCTGCGGGTCGGTCCGCACCACCATCGTCATGTTCGAGTTGGTGTAGCGTGAGCTGCCAGGATAACCGGCAGAACTCAAGTCGATCGGAAAGACGCCGCCGTTGCGATTGCCGATGTTGAGCAAGCTGATGTAAGACGGCGTGGCACCGTTCACCTGGAACTCGAAGGCCTCTCCCAGTTTCGGCATGCCGCCGATCGAAGCGCCAAAGCCCTCGCCCTGGGTAAAGAGTTCAACGCGACTGATCGGGCCCGAGTCATTAGAGCCCACGCCACGGCTCGTGCTCGTCACGATGTTGCGCTGCGTGAGCAGGCGATAGAGCCGGACGCTCTTGCCGCGGATCTGGCTCATCGGCTTCGCTGGACCATAGGAGTTTTTCATCCCGCTGCTGTCGCCGCAGGCCCCGATGACACCGATCCAGTCCCCGGCCTTGAAGCTGAGGAAGCAGGGGATGACCTTGCTGCTGTCGTAGCCGACTCGGCGGAAGACGCGGCCAAGGCTTGTGGGGCTGGTCCATACCGGCGGCTTGTTCCTCCAGCGGTAGACCTCGACGTTCTGCTTGCCGTGCTGCAGCTCGTCCGGCACTCGCAGACCGATCAGATGGAAGTCGACCGGGGTCTGGAAGTAATACCCGCGAGTCCGGTTGGCGCTGTACGTACTCAGGTAGGCCGGCATGGGCAGATGGTTCTTGACGTAGATTTCAACGCGCCCAAGCTCCAGATTCGGCTCGGAGGAGTAGGGCCTGTTGCCGCCCGCGAAGATGTTCGACTGCGTCAAGAGACGAGTCAGCTTCACCGGATGACCGAGGATCGAGCCCTGGTAGTCGCCACGGGGTCCGTAGGAGTTGTAGACCTTCGAGGTCGAACCGCAGGCTCCCAGGATGCAGACATACTCGCCCTGCTTGATGTCCAGATTGCAGGGGATGATCTGATGGGCGGAGACTCCTGCCTTGTAGAAGATCCGCCCACCGGTGCTGGTCGAGCCCCATTTTGCCGGTGGCGTGCTGCGCTTGAAGACCTCGACGGCCTGACGCAACTGCCGCGCCTCGTTCGGCACGCGGAGTCCCACGATCTGGAAGTCGAGCGGCGCCTTGAACCAAAGCCCACGCGTCAGGCCGCCACTGTAGGTCTTCGTGAAGCGCGGGACCAAGACCGACGGACCCCGGTCCGGAGCGGCACCGACCCCGTAGACGTTGCGATCGGCACAAGAAAAACCAACGCGCATCTTCGGCGCCGCGCTTGTCCCAAGACGGCCGCTGGGCGGTGGGCTGCCGGTCCAGCCACAGTTGAAGACACGTTGGCGATTGCCAGTGCGAATGCCAGCGACCGGGTGATTCACGTCGACGTCGGCGCCCTGCGTTAGGACTTCGACGACGATGTCGCCCAGGCCGTTGTAGCTAAACGGCCTCTGCAACCCGATGGAGCTCCATTGGTTGGCCGTGCGCACCCAGACGAAGCTGCGCGAGTCCAGCACTGTCACAGGACGAGGCATGTTGAACGCGAAGTTCGTGCTGAGCCGATGCCCCGCTCTCACCTGCGACATGCGGATGCGCAGCTTGGCGAAGCTGTGGCGAGTACTCGCCAAGGAGGCGAAGCCCAGCGTGTCGATCATGCCTGAACGGCCGAGATCGCTGCGGCGGATGATGAACTGTGCGATCTGGTTGCGCCAGCTAGGACTGTCGAAGCCAAAGGGGATCACGTTGCCCCTGCCCTGATCGGCAGCGTCGTCGGGAACGTAATAATCGCAGTGCTTGCTATTGAGCACGCCACCGTTCACGACGAGACCAAAGTCAGCGTCCGTAACCCGGGTTTCCTTATGGCTATCCCTGGCCACGGTGCGCGCGTACACGGAAACGGTCCAGATACCAGGGCTGGGATTTTTGAGGAACACAGCCTCGGTGGTATCTCGATGATCGTAGCTTCCGCCGGGTGTCGAGTAATTGCCGGTCTTGAGGCCGACGTTACCGAGATACGACAGGGAGCCCTTATAGACGCGTAGGTCGAGGTCGTTGATTCGGGCGATCGAGCTAGCGGGATTGCCGGCTGGATCATTGAAGCACATGGCGACCTTGAGCTCAGCCGTGCCCGCAGGAACCAGGATCGAGTAGGTCTTGGAGCTGCCCTGAGTCAGGACATCCGTCTCATCGACGATGAACATGCGCTTGCGGTTGGCATACATCGTCTTGAGGTCCGGGAAGCCCCAACCCTGATGCTGACGCTTGTTGTCCGTGCTCGTGCTGGTGAACGTGTATTGGCGCGCATTCGCGATCTGCAGGGCGCGTAACGTCGTGAAGTGCGGCCGGTTTTGGAAGCGCGTGCCGCCCGGCTTGCGCAGCGCGTTGTTGAACACACCATCGGTGAACATCTGGATGGCCAGTGCATTGTGGCCGGCCACAATGGGCGTCGCCGCAGAGGTGCCACCGAAGTTATTGGTGTAATTGCCGGACGAGTAGCCCGCCGAGCCGGTGAGATCCGAGCAGCGGATCGAGTCGTAGTACGCGCAGAAGTCTGGCTTGATGCGGCCATCCGCAGCAAAACCGATACTGCCCGACCTCGCCCATTTATCGTCCGCGACGTTCGAGTTGTTGTAATGACGAACGGCGCCGATCGAGAAGGTGTTCTTCGCCCAGGCTTGGGGACGCGAGTTGCGCGGGTTGGACGTTCCTCCGGCGTTGGACTGACTCTGCGTCCAGGGGATATTGAGGTTGAAGATGATGTCATCGGTGTCGGCCGAGATCGAGGTGTACGAGGTCGTGCGTGCCCCGCCCCAGCTTGCGGTCGTGAAGACACAGTTGTGGGTATTCACGACCTGCCTCAGCACCTGAAAGCGGCTCATGCCCGCGTTCACACAGGCGTAGTTGGTGAAGTAAGGAGTGGCGTCCGGAGCCATGCCTCGGGCCGACGCGATGCTCTTGCCGTTACCAAAGACGATACCCGCCGTGCAGTGACCGTGCCTCTGCGCAGAGTTGCAGCTCGCGACCACCGTGGGCGTGATCGTGAAGTCCATATGCGAGCGCTCCACGCCCTCGTAGACGTGCCCCCGGATACCCTTGCCGGTGTAACCGGCCACGGACTCGACGTAGTTGCCGCCACCAACGATGCGGACGTTGTCCATGTCGGTGCCGTTCTCGGTCCAGCGGTCAATCCAAATCACCTGGTCGAGGCGCGCAGCTTGGATGAGCTGCACCCCATTGAGCTCCGCCGTTAAGAGGATGCTCTCGGGGTGTTCGTGCACGACCTTGCCGCCCATAGCCTGGATCGCAGCGACCAGAGCCGGCTTGTCCTTGTGCTTGTTGGCGACCACAAAGTTGTATTTGCGAACGGGGACGAAGGCGCCGCTCAGGAACTCGGCGCGCAACTCCGCTTCGAGGCGGTAGGCGGGATGGTAGGAGCCCAGCCAGCGGACCCCCGCAGCGCTTGAGAGCCGGACCGCGCCCGCGTGCGGGATGCGGACCAAATACGACTTCTCCGGCATGTAGTTGATGATCTCGCCGCCGAAGCTGCGGATCGCATCGCGATGCTTGTCGGTCGGGAACTCGTGGTACTGCACCAGCCAGAGATGCACATCGCTGCTGCTGCTCAGCAGCGACGGCACAGGCGGCAGCTTCTGGATCGGATCGAACTCTGCGTATTTCAGCAGGATCTTGGGAGGGACTCGGCTCGGATCGGGAAGGGCACCAGGAACCAGTTCCTGCGCCATTAGCGCCGAGCCAGACAGGACGGCGAGCAGTCCTGCGAAGAGGGAGGAGAAACGCATCGGGGGAGTAACCTCACTAGGGAGGGATGAGATGAGAGAGAAATGACCTCGGACAGGAGGCCTACACGAACGCGCCATGAGAGGCAGCGCGCCATGAGAGACAGCGCGCCATGAGAGACAGCGTGCCATGAGAGACAGCGTGCCATGAGAGACAGCGTGCCATGAGAGACTAGCGCGCCATCCGAGACGCACCGCAAAACAAGCCAACTTGGCCGTTACGGACCAGGGTGGCTAGACGTGCGCGGCCGGTCAATTGTTCCGCTCGGCTGTCGCCAAGCGGACCAAGCCATGGCGAGGATCACGAACGGCCAGAGCTGCATCAGCAAGCGTCCGCGAGCCGTGTCCAAGGGCCACTGCGGGAGCTCCGAGATCATCGCGAAGATCGCGAAGGAGACCGCCGCCTGCAAGAGGACCAGGAGTCGGGGAGCCCAGTCGGATCCGCACGATGAGTTCGTCCCCGTTCGCGAGGGCGGCGAGTGGAAGGTCGAGCTGATTGCCGGTGCCGGCCTCGACGCCTTGCATAAAGTGCTCCTTCCAGCCGTGCGGCGTGAGCCTGGTCACGCCACTGCACGTCGGAATCCGCATCAGCAGGTCGCGGAAGTAGAGCAGCGGGTGGATGCCTGCGGCCAAGGCGGTGCGGAGCAGGCTGGCCAGGAGAACGGCGGTGCCTGCTGTGTCGGGAGTGTCAGAAATAGACCGTTCTTCCAACATTCTCAGCTGCCTTTCTAGGCCGAGCAGGTTCCCAAGATTGCCCCGAGCGCACCCTTGCGCCACCGATCCACCCAAGTAGACTTCTCCGCCTTCGATCGCGGGGCACAAACCCCAGCAGGTCGATCCCATGTGTCGGGGCGTGGCGCAGCTTGGCTAGCGCGCTTGCTTCGGGAGCAAGAGGTCGGAGGTTCAAATCCTCTCGCCCCGACCATTTTCTTCCCTCGCCACTTTCGCGAGAAGGACCGCTGCCCCTCCAGCCCTTCGCCGAAGCTAGGCGAACCTACTGCCCGCGGCGCGGTGTCCTAGAGCGCCGGCAGAGATCCGCTAGCCCTAGGGAGTTCTGCCTTGGGCTGGCGGTGCTTCCACTCTCGGCGAGCAGGATCCTGCCAGCGGCGTAGGCTACTGGATTTGCCGGGCGGCGGCGCGGAGGAGTTCGGCGCTGCTGGGGTCGTAGCCTTCGGTCCAGAGCAGGACGTTTCCGCCTTTGCGGAGGAGGAGGGCGGGGAGTTTGGCGCCGGCGTCGTCGCGGGCGATGCCTAGGGCGTCGAAGAGTTTTGGGGCGACCCAGGTCTTGGGGCTGGCTTTGCTGCTGGGGGAGGGGCGCTCGTGGATGATGTGTAGTTGCACGCCGAGCTTTTGGAGGCTGGGCCAGACGCTACGGAGCTGTTCGCGGGCGCGGATGCTAGGTTCGTGGGCCCTTCGTTCGAAGAAGAGCAGGACGGCGTTCTTGGCGCTGAGTTCGGCCAGGCTGGGGCCTTTGCTGGCGATGCCGAGCTTTGCCAGGCCTTCGATTTTGCGGGCTACTGGGAAACGGAAAATGCCGGAGTCCTTGGGGAGTTCCATCGAGAAGGTGAGCCGGGGCGGCTTGGCGCCGCCGACTTCGACCTCACGGCATTGCACGTAGGGGTCGCCGTTGGGATTGCGGACGCCACTGGTCACGAGGTAGCGGCCCTGTGGCAGGTCGAAGCGCAGGGCGTCCTGCTCGCGGGAGACGCGGCGCAGCCGCAGCGGCCGCCACATGCCATCGCTCCAGCGCGAGACGCCGAGGTAGCGAGGGCTCGCGAAGAACTTGCCGTCTTTGCTGGGGGTGACGAAGAGCGGGCCGCGGCCGCTGGCGCCGGGCACAGCTTGCTGCTTGGCCTTCTGCGCGGCCGCCGCCTGGGCTTCGCCCGCCCAGCCGCTAGGCCGCCAGGCCTTGCCATCCCACCAGGACACGGCACCTAGGTCGGCTTCGTAGCGCGCGGCCACGCCGAGCGAACGCAGCAGCGCCACGCCGTAGACCGCGCGTTCGGCTGGGTCTGCATGCCCGCTGCGGGCCACCGAGAGAGGATCCTGCTGCGGCCCTAGCCCGTTGTATCGGTCTTTGCGCAGTGCAGGGAGGATGCTCTTGCCGAGCGCTGAGACAATCCTCTCGGCCGGCCAGTCACGCAGGGCTGCGAAGCGGGTCTGCAGCAGGGTGCGCCAGGCCGTCACATGCTCGCGATGCACGCGAACGGCTACGACCTGGGGCAGACGCTTCGCCGCGGGCAGGGCCAGCACCCCGCGTAGGTGATCGCGCAGCACTTGCGCTTTGGCCTCGTAGCGGTCGAGCGGGGAGAGCCCTTCGCAGATTTGCAGCAGGAGGGGAAGGTCGCGCAGACGGGTGCTGAGCAACAGCTCGGCGAAGGCGCGCCAGTTGCCGCGTGCGCTCTCGAGCAAGCTCACCACCCGCTGGCGTTGCGGCTGCTGCTTGGTCTGCGGTAGCTGCTCGATCCTGGCATCGAGGGCAGGGTTGAGCCCCTTGGCATAGAGTTCGAGCGGCGCCGCTTTGGCGAGCTTGGGCTTCCACCTGCTCGGCCGCTCCGGGCTCTGGCCGGGGATGGCGCCAAAGGCACGGCGCGCTTCCGCTGCCGTCGGATAGCGCATCCAGAAGCTCGTCGGCATAGGAGCATCCTCTCGAAGGACCAGCTCGCCGCGCTTGGGCGCGCCCGCCTCGGAGCGCAGCAGTAGGAAGCCCCTCTGCGTCTTGTCTCCGGCACTGAGGAAGTAATCGCCAAGGCCCAGACGCAGGTGCAGGACGCCGTCTTTGTCGCTCTTGGAGCGAAGCAGGGCGCGCAGGGCACCGAAGTTCCACACCGAGACCGCGCAGCTGACACCCGGCAGCGGCTGCCCGCGCGCATCCCTCAGGGTGATGGCGTGCTCCTGGGTCCGCGCATAGACCGAGGTCGAATCGATGGAAGCCAGCGAGCCACTCCGCTTCCGCACGATGTCACCCGTCGGCGCCGCCTCCTCGGCGCCATAGCGGCGCGAGACGACCTGCCCGGCCCGCTGCGCCGTGCCCCGAAACCAGGTGCGACCGAGGGCCGACGAGGCTTCGCAGGCACCGAGATAGCTCCAGCTCCCGTCGGCCCAGACCTCGACCCAGGCGTGATTGTTGTCGCTGACCACCCACCACGGCGCGCTACACGCTCTTGCAGGAATGCCGACCGCGCGTAGCGCCGAGATCGCGTAGATCATCAGCTCCTCGCAGCGGCCGAGCCCGTGCCGCGCTGTCGCGCCGGCTGACTGATCGCGCGACTCGGTCTGCTTGAACTTGATGCGAAGGGCAGACCAGCGGTTGACCGCCAGCGCCACGTCGACCATCGACTCCTGCTTGGCGACGATGGGCATCAAGGCTTCGAAGAAGTCGCGGCGATGCGGCTCGAAGGGCTCTTGCGTCACCCGATGCGGCAGTACGTAGTGTAGAAAGAGCCCGTCGCTGAGTTTGTGCCCATACGCCGTTTCCTGGCGCGCCCGGAAGGCGAGTTCGAGGTTCTCGGCCAGGTCGCGTTCTTCGATGCTGCAGAGGTCCACCGTGGGCATCCAGGAGACGAGGAAGCGCGCCGCAGCCGCCTTCTTTCCCCGGTAGCGTGAGAGGAAGCTCTCGATGACCGGGCGTCGCGAGCCAGCACGCTGCAAGGCTCGCTCGACGCGACTTGCGTCGACGATGATCCCAGCTGCGGCGGAGTTTTGTGCCTGCTGCGAAGGCAGCGGCGCGGCGAAGGTCGCCAGCGCGCAGAGCGTCAGCGGCAGAACGGAGGAGAAAACGACAAGGCGGATTCCTGACATGCGCACAAGATGGGCAGGCCAAGTTGGCCGAGCAAGCTTCGAGCTCAGGACCGAGCTGCGGAGAACTTCGGAGGGCTGCCTTGCAACAGACTCACCGCGACAAGGCAGCGACGGCGATGCTCCCTCGGCGCCGTAACGCCTCGACGAATCCGTCGATTCGCCTGCGTTTTCTGGCGCCAAGGGGACGCCAAATCCGGCGTACCGTTCGTCGCGGGCGATGATCCACAGCCTGCTAAGGGACACTTGCTCGGCCAATCAACCGAGCTTGTACGTTCTGGAGATTTCCGGTGTTTGTAGCTGCCCGCTTCAGACTGCCGGGGGCGCCCGCAAGTGGCCGTGGCGCCGCTCCAATCCCTCACCCAGGCTTGAGGCGAAGAGCTGGCTTTGCATACTGAGCGACTTCTTCATGGAGTAGCTCAGCGGTAGAGCACCCGGCTGCAGACCGGGAGGGCGCAGGTTCGAATCCTGCCTTCATGTCCATTTCCCTCTCTCCTCAGCTCATGCTCGGAGCCGGTTCTGTGTTAGCGGCGCCGGCTCGGGACGGCCTGGCCTGAGGCCGGACAGGCCCGGCCTTTGGGCCGAGCAGCAGCGAGAAAGATGTCTGAGAACCCCAAGAGCACGGCTTCGCCCTATTACGCCCTCTCTCGTCTGCAGCGGGCGCTGGAGGCCGCCGTCGAGCATCCGGACTCGGGGGCTCGCCAGCGCGCGAAGGCCAAGGCCGAGCGCTGGCGGGCGGTGATCGAGGGCATGCTTGCGGGCAGCCTTGAGATTGGCTCGCGCACGCCGGTGGCTGGCACGCCGGCTTGGGTCACGCTTGAGGTCGCTCACGGCGGCTTCGCCACCGGGCGTTACCTTGCCGAGGGCGAGCTGCTCCCGCACGAGCTTGCCCTGCTCGAAGAACTCCCCGCGGCTGTGCCTGGCGACACGCCCCGCGCCCGTCTCAATGAGTGGTTCTGCAGCGATGCCGGCCTGCGCCGGCTTGCTGAGGCGGTCGAGAGTGGCACTCTGCACGTGGATCTCCCCGAGGAGGGGGCGCTGCCGGTGCTTGCGGCCCTGCTGCAGCGCGGCTGCGAGGCCGAAGCCTTGGAGCTCTTGGCCAAGCTGCGCCCGCTCATGCACCGGCTGCGCTTCTACCCGCAGCTGCGCTCCAAGCCGCGGCCCGCGGGCGCCTGCGTGCGTCGCCGCAGCGTCGGCGAGGTCGCCGAGCGCTTGCGCGCGACTCGGGAGCCGTCGCAGGTCGCGGCCATGAACGAGGCCCTGGGCGTGTGGAACCCGCTCTTCGATCGTCTTGTGGCGCTGTGGCTGGAGACCCTCGATCCGGCGGATCCGGAGGGGGCGCCGCATTTTCGCCGCGACGCCGACACGGGGAAGTTGCTGCGCCAGGCCGAGAATGGCCAGCCCATGCTTGCCGGCGGCCAGCCCGGAGCGCAGTGGCCCGAAGGCTGGGCCGAGCGGCGCCGGGCTTGGCTCGAGGACTACGCCGCTGCCGCCGCGAGTCACCATTTCTGCGGCAAGCACCGCCATCGGCGCAGCAACTTTTCGCGGCTGCGTGAGGCGCTGGAGGCCGAGCTTGCGAGCCTCGATGCGGCCGAGCGTCGGCGTCTGCTGGCCGGGGTGCGCTTGGCCTTGGCCGGGACCCTGAGCAAGCACGGGGCGCCGGGTTCGACTACGCGCGAGGGCCTGCGCCAGGTGCAGGAGGATGTCGTCGCGTCCCCGCTCTTCTCGCAGCTCGCCCGTGTCGTGGCCGACCGCCTCGCCCGCTATCCGGCCGACGGCGGCCTGCCCTCGCTCGAAGGGCTTGGCGATCCCGTGAGCGTGGAGGAGGCCGCGGTCCAGTCCCTGCCGGTCGGCGCTGCTGTGCCGGCGCAGTTCGTGGCTAAGGCCGAACTGGCCATCGAGGCGCCGATCCCCGAGCTTATCGAGCGCGGGGTGATCCCTTCGGGTGAGGTGCTGGCCATGCTGCTGCCGCAGCTCAGCGCCGAGATCGCTGCCGCCGGCATCGAGGACTCGGCGCTAGCTTCGCTCTTTGGCCAGATCTACGCGGCCTTTCGCCGGCGCCGCTCCTTGCTGCTCCTCGATCTGTCCAAGCAGGTGCAGCTTGAGGAGCTGCCCTGGATCGCCGCGCTTGAGCGCTTCCGCCACGCGGATCTCGGTGCCCAGGCAAAGGCCCGCCAGGCGCTAGAGCAGATCAGCTTGCTGGCGCTTTGCGCCTTTCCGCAGACGATTCTCCCCAACCCGCTGCTGCGAGAGATGGGCGAGCTGGCCCGCCGCGCCGAGCTGAAGCTGCCGCTGCTCGAGGAGCTCGCCGCCGACATCTTTGTGGGGAAGTTCCAGGGCAAGTGGGCCGAGGCGGCGGACCTGGCGCTGAGCCAGCTCGAAGGCAGTTTCTACGCCCGCTACTACGACTTGCCCGCCGCCGACCATCCGCTGCTGCATCCGCGTGGGCGCAGCAGGGGCAAGCCGAGCGCCAAGGGTTTCTTGAAGCTGTGCAAGCAGCGCGCGGCCGAGGCCCAGAGCGAGCACGGTGGCCAGGCCTCCTGGGTTGCGAGCAATGGGAGCATACTCGAGCAGAGCCAGATCCTGACCACGCAGAACCTGGCCGTGCTCAGCGCCGGCCTGGGGCTTACGGAGCAGCTGCGCGCCCTAGCCCCGGAGCTGGTCCAGCAGATCTTCACCTGGATCCTCCGGTGTCAGCGTCAGAGCCCTTCGGATTTATTGGCCCGGCTGCGGAGGACCAAGAACGCAGCCTACGCCTGGCGCCAGGCCCTCTACCTGCTCTCGCTGCTGAGCGAGGACGAGCAGAACCTGGCGGTCTACAGCTTCGCCGACCAGCTGGCCAAGGAGCGCGGCGACTGGGTCGCCCGCTTCCAGCCGGCGCTGACCGGGCTGCAACTGATCCTCGAGGGCGGGCGCTTCGACGCCAGCGGCCGCGGCCAGACCTACGCCCACGCCGAAGCCCGGCGCTTCTTAGGCTGGTCGGTGGGGCCGCACTGGATGCTGAGCCCAGGGGGGTGAGTGGGCGGCTTTCGTGGATGGCCAAAAAGGGGCCCTCGGAGTAACCGGGGCGAGCATGCTTGCCCCTTTGGCGCCTGAAAACGCAGGCGAATCGGCTCATTCGTCGATCTTAGGTGCTGCCGAAGAGGCGAAGGGGCGAAGCTCGGTGCTGCTTTGCGCCGTCGGCACGCCCGGACTGCTGCAGCTTGGCTAAGGCGGGGCTGCGTTTGAGGCGTCGTTTGGAGAGAGTCCAGCTGAGCGATCGCGGGGCAGAACTGCCGGCCTGGCTTGCAGCGGCCAGGCGGAGGGGCACTGTTTGCAGCGGAGCAGCCGTTGCGCAATCGAGCAAGGATGGTCAAGCGCGGGGTTTCGACCCGACTAGGCTCTTCCGCAAATGAAGCCAGCTACCCCCCTCAACCCGACTCAGCAAGACTACGCGCGGCGCATTCTGCGCGTGCTGCTGCATATCCAACGCCACTTGGACGAGCCGCTCGCTTTGGACGAGCTTGCCGAGATGGCGCATTTCTCGCGCTTCCACTTCCATCGCGTCTTCCGCGGGATGGTGGGGGAGCCGGTCAAGGAGCACGTCCGGCGTCTGCGGCTGGAGCGTGCGGCTCGCCAGCTGGAGACCACGAGCGAGGCGGTGGTGCAGATTGCGTTGGGGGCGGGCTACGAGGCGCACGCGGCGTTTACCCGGGCGTTCCGGGCGCGCTTTGGCGTCTCGCCTTCGGAATACCGCGAAGGTCGCCGCGAGGCGCGGGAACCGCGCAGCGGCGTGCCGCTTACGGGGGCGGGGGAGCAGCTTCGATTCCAAACCCTTTTTCAGGAAGCCTCTGCCATGGACGCACGCATCGAATCTCGCGACCCGCTTCGAGTCGCCTTTCTCCGTCACACGGGCCCGTATGAGGAGGCCGGCGCTACCTGGGGCCAGCTCTGCGCCTTCGCCGCACCGCGCGGACTGCTGGGGCCGGATGCGGTCATGTTCGGGGCTAGCTACGACGACCCGGAAGTCACGCCCAAGGACAAGATCCGCTACGACGCCTGCCTCGTCGTGCCAGAATCGTTCGAGCCCGAGGGCCCGGTGGGAGTCCAAGAGATCCGAGGCGGCGACTACGCGGTCACGATGCTGAAGGGCCCCTACTCGGGCCTGAGCGCGCTCTATGGGCAACTGCTAGGGCAATGGCTGCCCGCACAGGGCCGTGAGCCGGAGCCAGACGCACCCTTCCTCGAGTTCTGCAAGAACGACCCAAACGAGACGCCGCCTGAGCAACTCGAGACCGAGGTCTGTGTGCCGCTACGCTGAGCTGCCGCAGCTGCGCTACCGAAGCTGCACTAAGGAAGCTGCGGGTGGGGCCAGACAGTTCGGGTATCTGGTGGATTCGCTGCTGGCGCCGGGGATGATTCCTTAGCGTGCAGCGCTTGGCCGAAGGCCGCTTACGCCCTTCGCTGCGCAGTCTCCTGTATCCATCCTAGAGAGGATGCTCCATGATTAAGAAGATCGCGTTCATCAGTCATCACTCAAGCGACATCGAGAAGGACAAGCAGTTTTGGGGCGAGTTGCTCGGGCTGGAGAAAACGGCTGAGTATTCTCACGAAGGCCAGGACCAGAGCTGGGTCGAGTTCGACACCCCCGACGGCAAGTCGATTGCGATCGAGGACTTTTCTCCCGCTGGCTCGCCGCCCACGCTTGCACTTGAGACCGACGACATCGAGGCTGAGGTGGCCCGGCTCAAAGAGGCGGGCGTCAGCTTCGAAAACGACGGCCAGATCATGGACAACAAGGTCTGCAAGATGGCCTTTGTCCGCGACCCAAGCGGCAACATGGTGATCCTGCATCAGATCGCCCCAGAGCGGGCGAAGGACTGAGGCGCTGCTTGAGCTAGTCGGAGTAGGGGGAGGGTGTCGAGGCGAGCTGCAACTACGCGGCAGGGTTCGCTGTTTGGGCGGGCGGGGGGCCATCTGGCGCTGCTGCCAGAGTCGCTGCCTTGGGCGGTGTGGATGGTCGATGCTTGGGTATGCCTGAGACTCGAAGCCGAGCCCGTGATCCTTGGCGAGCTGGCCTTTGCCACTCTCTGCCTGATTCGGGCTTGGACTGGCGGCTTTACCAGCGGCAATACCGAACGCACGGCCTACTCGATGATGGGCTGGCTCCTGATCGGCAACAACGTCGGCCTCTGCTGGGGCCTGCTCACCAGCCCGCAGGCCCGCGCCGTCTACGCCAACAACGGCAGCTTCGGTCTGCGAAACGACTACATCCGCCTGGCCGAAGACGTGATGGGCAGCAGCCTGCCATCGGTGGCGCTGATGATGCTGATCGTGGCCTTCCTGAGCCCGGCCATCGCCTTTGCATGGTCGTATTTGCGGGGTGAGGGCTGAGCTGAGGACGCTGGGGCGGAGGCCGGCGCTGGACTCGGCTAGCCTTCGCTTGGCTCCGCCTTCTGGATCATCATCCCTCCTGAATGCCCTGCCCCTGAGCCCAGCCAGGAGGATGCTCTCTTCGGGTATTTTTTGACGCAGCGTCGGGTTTTGCTGGAGAGCTGGTTACCCTTCCCTGCCATGAGCACGCTGTCCAGGAAGCAACGCGAGATCGCCGAACGTGAGGGGCTCGTGCTGAGCACCGCGCGCGCGATCTTGATCGAGCAGGGTTTTCAGGGCCTGACCATGGAGAAGATCGCGGCCGCCACCGACTACTCGAAGGGCACGATCTACCAGCACTTCTCCAACAAGGAGGAGATCCTCGGCGTCCTGGCGATGCAGCAGCTCAAACGGCAGTTTCATGTCTTTGAGCGCGCCTTCGCCTTCGACGGTCGGCCGCGTGAGCGCATGGCTGCGGTGGGCGAGGGCTACGAGCTGATGTTCCGGCTCGACCCCGATTCCTTTCGCCTGCACGACGAGCTCCAGAGCCCGACCCTGCGCGCCAAACTGCCCGTTTGCCGTTGCGACGAGCTTCAGGCCCTTGAGCAGCGCCCTCTGCGCTTGCTCGTGCGCATCGTCAGCGACGCCGTGCAATGCGGCGACCTGGAGTTGCCCGAGGACATCCAGCCCCAGCACATCTGCTTCGGCCTCTGGGCCATGCACGATGGCGCCTTCCGCATCGCGCGCAGCGGCATCGACCTCGAGTCGAAGGGGCTCAGCGAGCCCTTCCAGATCCTGCGGCTCCAGGCCAGCCGGCTTATGGACGGCCTGGGCTGGCGCCCACTCAGCACCGAACACGACTTCGACGCCACCTACGAACGGATACGCCGTGAGGTTTTCCCTGATGAATACGCCCGCTCTAGGCAGAGCTGAAGGCGCCGCTCCGGCCGCCCGTTTTTTTTCGGCCATTTTGACGATGCGTCAATTCTTGGCTGCGTGTCGGATCTTGGGCTTGGGGGCGCTGGCCCTGGCCGTGCTCGTGCTAGGGGCCGGCAGCTGCCGGCCAGCAGCAAGGCCGCAGAAGGCGGAGCCGCGCAGCAGCCGTGCCCTGCCCGCCGAGGTGATGCGTGCCGTGCTCGTTCCCAGCTACGAGCAGAGGACCGCCTACAGCGGCGAGCTGCAGTCCCGGCGCCGCAGCATGCTTGGCTTCGAGCTGGGCGGCCGCGTCCAAGCCCTGCTGGTGGACGAGGGCGAGCTGGTGCGCGAAGGGCAGCCACTGGCGCGACTCGACCCACGCAGTCGCGAAGCGCTCCTTCAGCAGAGCAGCGCCCAGCTCGCGGCCGAGAGCGCCGTGCTCAAGGAACTCAGCCGCGGCGCCCGCAGCGAGATCCGCGACGGAGCCCGCGCCCAGGTGGCCGAACTCGTGGCCCAGCTTCGCCTCGCCGAGATCCAGCTTGCGCGACGCCAGCGCGAGAAGGGCGAGGGCATCGCAGCGCAGGCGCGGGTCGATGAGGGGCTCGCCAAGCGGGACGCCCTCGCCGCTCGGCTGCGTCAAGCTCGCAGCCGCCTCGCTGAGCTTGAGAACGGCACGCGCCCCGAGCGCCTCGCTGCACAGAGGGCGCGGGTGGATGCTCTCAGCGCCCAGCAGCGCCAGCTCCAGCTCGATGTCGAACGCTGCCAGCTCAGGTCACCTTTCGCCGGACGCATCGCCAGCCGCTACCTCGACGAAGGCCGCGTCGTGCGGCCGGGCGAGCCGGTCTTCGAACTCGTAGAGAGCGGCCAGCTCGAAGCGCGCATCGGCGTGCCGCAGCAGCGGGTCGCCCAATTTCGGGTCGGCAGCGAGCATGCTCTTCGCGTCGGCAGCACCCAGTGCAAGGCGCGCATCCGCAGCCTCTCGCCGATCGTCGATCCGCGCACCCGCACCGTCACCGTGATCTTCGAGTTGGAGGCGGAGGAAACTCTTCGCCCTGGCGCCAGCGCGCGCCTGCTCGCCACGCGGACGGTCGCGAGCCCCGGCTTCTGGCTGCCGACCAGCGCCCTCAGCAAGGGCATACGCGGCCTCTGGTCCTGCTACGTGCTGGTGCCGCAGAAGGACAGCGGCGCCCACCGCATCGAACGCCGTGAACTCGAGCTCCTGCACACGAGCGGCGAACGCGTGTTCGTGCGCGGCAGCCTAAGGAGCGGGGAGCTCGTGGTCCGCAGCGGCATCCATCGCTTCGTCGCCGGACAGGTCGCCGTCCCCAGGCTCCGGCAAGACTGAGCCGCAAAGACCCCGCAGCACCCGCAGTAGCGGATCCTCCCATGTCCAATGCCTTCTTCCGCAACCCACGCCTCGTCGTCTTGACGCTGCTGGTCATCTTGGTGGCCGGGCTGAGCGCCCTCGAGCTGCTGCCGCGCCGCGAGGATCCCAAGCTGACCGGCCGCTTTGGCTCGGTCACCACTCGTTTCCCGGGCGCGACCGCCGAACGTGTCGAGGCGCTGGTTACCGAGAAGCTCGAGCAGGAGCTGGAGCAGCTCAGCGAGATCAAAGAGCTGCAGTCGAGCTCACGCCGCGGCTTCTCTTCGATCCAAGTCAAGCTGCGTGACGAGATCACTGACGCCGACCCGGTCTGGTCCAAGCTGCGTGACAAGATCGCCGCTGCGAGCTTGCTCTTCCCGGCAGGAGTCCTGGCGCCCGAGCTCGACGACGAAGTGGTCGACGCCAGCACCCTGATCCTCGGCCTATCTTGGAACAGCGACGCTCCGGTCCGTCGCGGCATCCTGCGGCGCTTTGCCGAATCGCTGTCCGACCGCGTCCGCCGCGTCTCCGGCACCAAGAAGACCCTGCTCTATGGCGCTGCCGAGGAGGAGATCCTGGTCCGGGTCGACGAGCTCCAGGCCCGGGCACTCGGGCTCAGCGCCGCAGCGATCTCGCAGGCGATCGAAGGCACAGACGCCAAGGTCGCGGCCGGGCGCATGCGCAGTTCGCGCAGCGAGTTCCTGATCGGAGTCGAGGGTGAACTCAGCAGCCTGGCGGCGCTCCGGGACATCCCCCTTCGCAGCAGCGATGGGCGCATCCTGCGGCTCGGCGAGATCGCCCGCGTTGAGCGAAGCGAACGCGCGCCCATGCGCGAGAAGGCGTATCTGGGCGGCGGCGAGGGAGTCGCGGTCAGTGTCACGATGATGGAAGGCCGGCGTATCGACCGCTGGGCGGCCGATGTGCAGGCCCAGGTCGAGGAGTTCCGCCGGCAGCTGCCGAGCACGGTGCGGCTAGAGGTCCTCTTTGATCAAAGCCGCTACGTCCAAGTCCGGCTCGCGGAGTTGATGGGTAACTTCCTACTCGGTGCGCTTCTCGTCGGCCTGGTGATCTGGTTCATGATGGGCTGGCGCTCGGCCCTGCTCGTTGGCTCGGCGCTACCGCTGGCCAGCTTGATGGTGCTGGGCGCCATGCGCCTGATGGAGATTCCTCTCCATCAGATGTCGGTCACTGGACTGATCATCGCCCTTGGCCTCTTGATCGATAACGCGATCGTGATCGTCGATGAAGTGCGCACCCGCCTACGCACGGGCCTGGCCGCCGCCGAAGCGATTTCGCGCAGCGTCCAGCACCTCTTCGTGCCGCTGCTCGGCTCGACGCTGACGACGGTCTTCGCCTTCATGCCGATTGTGTTGATGCCGGGCGCCGTCGGTGAGTTCGTCGGGAGTATTGGCCTCAGCGTCATCCTGGCCCTGCTGTCCTCGTTCTTTCTGGCGATGACGGTGGTGCCGGCGCTCACCGGCTACTTGCTGGGCAGGCGCGAGCTGCGGCCTGGACAAGAGGCTAGGGGGCGACCGCAGTGGTGGCGCGAGGGCTTTCGCAGCCAAGGGCTGAGCCGGGCCTACCGCGCTAGCCTTGGCTTCTTCTTCGCTCGGCCGCTGCTCGGCATCTTGCTGGCGCTGCTCCTCCCGCTTGCCGGCTTTTGGGCGGGCACCCAGCTACAGGAGCAGTTCTTCCCGCCGGCCGAGCGCGATCAGTTCGTGCTGCAGATCACCCTGCCGCCCTCGGCGTCGCTGGCGCAGACCAGCGAGCGCGCCCTCGAAATCCGCGAGCAGCTGCGCAAGCACGAGCAGGTCGCGGCCGTGCACTGGTTCGTCGGGCGGGGCGCCCCGCGCTTCTACTACAACCTGCTTGGCGGCCGAGAGAATTCTCCCATGTTCGCCCAGGCCCTGGTGCAGCTGCGCAGTTCGGAAGGCGCCTTGGCACTGATCAACGAGCTGCAGCTAGAGCTGGATGCGGGCTATCCCGACACGCAGATCATCTGCAAGCAGCTGGAGCAAGGCCCGCCCTTCGACGCGCCGGTGGAGATCCGCATCTACGGCCCCGATCTCAAGCAGCTGCGGCTCTATGGCGAAGAGACGCGCGCGGTCCTGGCCAGCATCCCCGGCGTCACCCATACCCGGGCCAGCCTCGCCGATGCCCAGCCCAAGCTTGAGGTCGAGCTGCTGCCGGACGAGGCGGAGCTCGCGGGCTTGAGCCGGGTGCAGATCGCGCGCCAGATGCAGCTGGGCCTCGAAGGCCGGCTGGGTGGCTCCATGCTCGAAGCCAGCGAGGAGCTTCGGGTGCGGGTGCGGCTCGAAGATCACAATCGAGAGGATACTCAAGGCATCGCCTCCCTCGAACTCCTCGGCGCGGCGGGGCGCCCGATGCCGCTCACTGCCTTGGGGAGCCTCACCTTGCTGCCGGAGACCGCCGCCATCCCGCACTTCCAGACCCAGCGCTGCAATACGGTGCAGGGCTTCCTCCTCGCCGGCGAGCTGCCCAGCGCCTATCTCTCAGAGTTCAATCAACGCTGGCAAGAGCGCGGGTTGGAGCTGCGTCCGGGCTACCACATCGGTTTCGGCGGCGAGTCGAAGACCCGCAACGAGGCTGTCGCCAAACTCATGGCCTCGGTCGGCCTCTTGGTGACGCTCATCGCCGCGACCCTCGTGCTCTCTTTCAAGAGCTTCCGCCTTGCCGGCGTGATCAGCATGGTCGCGCTCCTCGCCATCGGCCTGGCAATGCTCTCGCTCTGGCTCTTCGGCTACCCCTTCGGCTTCACCGGCATCGTCGGCGCCATGGGCCTCGTCGGCGTCGCGATCAACGACTCCATCGTCGTGCTCGCCGGACTTCGTGAGAATGCTTCGGCCTGTAGCGGCAACCCGAACGTAGTCGTCGACATCGTGTCCCGCTCCACGCGCCACATCATTGCAACCACCGTCACCACAGTCGCCGGCTTCCTCCCCCTGATCCTTTCGGGTGGCGGCTTCTGGCCACCCATCGCCATCACCATCGCCGGCGGAGTCCTGGGCTCCACAATCCTGGCCCTCTACTTCGTGCCCTCCGCCTTCCTGCTGCTAGGCGCCGGCCGCCAGTCCAGCAAGCTCGAGCCACCGCGCCACTTTCCGACCCTTCCCTGAGCCTCGCAGCTGAGCTTCGCCCCCCTCCCGCCCCGCCCAAGAACAAACCCCGATGCTCGCCTACGACTACCGCGATTGGCTCTGGCTTCTTTTCAGAGAAGACAACCTACCCCTGCTCATCTTCCTCGCAGTGCTCCTGCTCTTCCTCTTGGCAACGCTCACCCACGAGAGCAAACGCCCTAGCTGAAGCCCCAGAAGTCCCGGCCCAGCTGCGCCCTCTGCCCAAAGCTAGGCCTAGCGACCAGTTCTTGCCGAAACAAAGGCTGGAGGCACAGATGCAACGCAAACTGGGACCCACGCTCCCATCAACGATCAGAGCCGAGGGCGTCGCCCGTCGGCCATTTCTCTTCGGAGTCCTGGCCGCCCTCATCCTGTCCTTGGCCCTACTCGGCTCAAGCTACTCGAACCCAGGCGAGCAGCACGCCGCGCTACCACTCGGGCACTACCAAGCCGTGACCCTGGGCCGCTGCCAGGTCGAGCTGCCACGCAGTGATCTCATGGATTCACTACGCTTTGAGATCCTCTGCCGCATCCGCCCCGGATCCGAGCCCTGGGCCAGGCGTCGATTCGAAGCCGGAAAGGGCCGCCTCCGCAGCTCCACCCTCTCCCGCTTCAGCGCCCCCGATACCGCCACCTGGACCCACAAACAGATCGAAGCCCAGCTAACAACCCTAGCCCAACAAGCCCTCTTCCCCGACGAATCCGCCATCCCCGACGACACCCAGCGCCGCATGGAAGTCACGGCCGTCCGCCTGCTGGACTGAGCCTGGGCAGTCCCCGGGCCTTCTGGAGGCTCTGTTCCGTGAGCTCCGTCGAGGTGGATGGATGTCGCATCCTGCTCGAACTGTGGGCGAGATCGCTGCCTCCTCCAGGTGGGGAGAGCGGCTCCTTCCGCTGTGCTCAGCAGACCTCTTCTCGCGGAGCTTCGTTTCGGAACACTTCGCGGCTGTGCCAGGCGATGTGCGCGGCCGCAGGGCTCGGATTCGTTCCGGCAGGTGGCCGGAGTTCCTTACCCGCGAAGTACAGGAGTGTGCGTTCGACTTCCTTTGCTCCCGACAAGGCGGGGGAGACTCGCACGCAATGCTCCTCGTCGAGGCCGAGGCCGCCGGCGTCGAGGGCGCGGTGGTGAAGGCTGCAGAGAGCGAGTCCGTTATCGATGGAGTCGGGGCCTTCGTGCGAGTGCCAGCGGATATGAGCGGCCTCGATGGCGAGCGGGACATTGGCCAGGCGAGCGTCGAAGCCGCAAACGGCACATTTGTATTCGTAGGCATCGAGGACGGAGGAGCGAAAGGCCGGGTTACGTTTGAGTCTTGAGGTGCAGACTCGCTCGGGGACCACCTCCCATTGGAAGCCGATCGAATCGAGGATGGGCTCGTGGAGGCTGGGCGGGAAGTTGTCTTCTAGGAGCCTGGCCGCCAGCTCTTGCCGTAATGCGCGGTCGTTCGAGAGGGCATCAAAGACCTCGGCAGGAAAACCCGCCGCAACGTCGTGCTCTTCGAGGTCCTTCCGCGTTGGCCGTCCCCTCGCGCGCTTGGACGCGATTTCTGCCACCCTGCCGGGATCCTCAAACTCCCAGATACCAGGCGCCTGGAGGTGCCAGAAGGGAAGCTCCGCTTGAACAGCCCCTGACCGCTGCGGCCGATCAAAACGCTGGAGCAACTCACGAAGCGCCCCCTCGATCTCGCTAAAGCACAGCAGCCGTGGCCCACCAGCCTGAAGCTTGGCCAAGGCCAGAAGCACCAAAAGAGGCTTATGCGGCGCCCGCCTCCCATCGCGATAACTCTTCCTGATCGCCAGAAAGCGGGAAATGAACGCTTCGTATTCGTGTTGTTCCGTCAAGAAGCTACTCCCTGCAAGCAGGCCTACATCGCTAGCTCAGCCAGCGCAAATCGTCTGCCCCGCAGTTGTGGGCAGGGGGGAAGACAGAACCGCCCCGGGAATCATTACTGAGCTTGTGACGATCAGGTGGGAGCTGTTCTTGAGCTCCTCCTGGGAGGATGCCTCGGTTCCCTTGGAGAAATCAGCTCCTCAAGCTCCTCGACCCGGTCGGCTGAGCGGTGCAGATTGGGTGCTTAGGTGTATATGTGCCTATGCACACAGGAGGCTCTATGACTCGATGGAACCTATCCATTCCTGATGAAACTGACCGTCTCGTGCGCGTCTTCCTTGCTCGCACGGGCATGAAGAAGGGGGACCTGTCGGCCTTCGTCGTTGATGCGTGCCGCAATGAAGTTCTGCGGCGCACTGTCGAGGAGGTTCAGGCGCAGAACGCTGAGCTCAGTCCCGAGGAAGCCATGAGACTGGCCGACGAGGCTGTTGCAGGAATTCGTGCGACGACTTCTTGATACCAAGCTACTCGTGTCCGGCTTGCTCTCTTCGAAGGGGGCGCCCGGCAAGCTCCTAGACATGCGCTTCCAGCTCGTGACGTCTGAGGAGCAGATAGACGAGCTGCGGCGGGTGCTCGGCTACAAACGGCTCCAACGCTACATCCGCCCCGAGCAAGCAAGGGGGATCCTCACGCGGCCCCCGAGGCTGCTGTGAGGGGTTTCGGATTGAGGTGGACGGCTGGTGCGGGTGTCCAGTTGCGGGTTTTCCCGGACCAGCGATTTGGATGGCGAGCGCGAGCAGCCATGTAGACGGCATGGCGCCGCTTCAAGCAGGCAATGTCCTCTCCGGCGTGGCGCCTGGCCGGCGT
>PDSF01000030.1 GCA_002748355.1 Planctomycetota bacterium
GCCCTTCCTTGCCTGCCTCCGTCCGATCCGAACCGCAGCGACGGAGCAGAAGCGGCTCGGATCAGACGGAGGCTCATCTATCGCTTATTCCAGGGCTAGAGGAGGAGGGCTACTTCACCCGCGCCGGTATCCACTGTGCGCCGTGGGCGCACGAGGCGCTTCCTGGAGCAGAGGATGGCGGCGTCCGGGTGAGCCCCGGCCCCTTCAACAGCGAAGCCGAGATCGAAGGGCTCGCCGCCGCCATCCACGAGATCCTCGGCTAAGAGGCAGCGGGCGCAGCCAAGCAGCGCCGGCTCAGCTCCGCTCAAAGCGGATCCGGCTCTTCGCTGCTTCCCTTCTCAAGCTCCGGAACGTAGTAGCTCCTGCCGTCCAGCGCTATGCGAGGATCCCCCTTGAGCGCTCGGCTCAAGGCCGCCCCCTTTTCCAGACCCAGGAGCTCGGCGATCTTGTTGCGGGTCATCGGCCCGCGCCGCTTGAGCTGCTCCACCACGGGATCCAAATCGAAGAGCGGCTCGGCCAAGGGCAAGGCGTCATTGGGCGGCTGTTCCGGCGCTCCAGGGAACCAAAGCCAGCTTCGCCCACGCCCAGCGCGTCGCACCTCGATCCGCGCATCCCAGCGATTCTGCAGATCCCCGACATGGCTAATCACAAAGAGCTGGGCCCCGAGTTCGTTCTGCACGATCTCAAGGGCGCTCAGCGCCAGCTCCAAGCTCTGCTGGTCCAGGCTGCCAAAGCCCTCGTCGATGAACACCGAGCGGAGATCCGACTTGCCGCGCTTCATGTCCGAGAGCGCAATCGCCAGCGCCAGCGACACGAGGAAGCTCTCTCCACCCGAGAGGGTCCGTACCGGCCGGCGCTCCTCCGCCAACTCCCGATCGATGATGTCGAGTTCGAGCCCCTCGCCGCGCCGCTCCAGTTGGTAACGCGGGGCAAAGGCAGCAAGCCGCCGATTAGCAAACCACAACAGTGAATCCAAGCTCAGGCGCTGTGCCAAGCTGCGGAACTTCTTGCCGGTCGAGTCGCCGATCAAATCGGCCAAGCGATCCACCCGATCGAAATCCGCCTGCAAGCGCTGCCTCTTTTCGCCAAGTTCCTGCAATGCGACTCGGCGATTGTCGTCCTCCTGCACCGCGGCCCAGATCTCACTGACTGCACTGACAGCGTCCTTCTCTGCCGCCACCGCTGCCTCCTGCGCTTGCCGGGCCTCGGCAAGCAGTTCGGCCAAGGCTTGCTCCGCCTCCGGAGCCTCCTCACTGAGGGCCTGGCGAGCCTGCTTCAGATCCGATTCCCGAGTCGCAACCTGGGTGCGAGCCTCCTGGAACTGCTCCTCCAAGTCCTTGAGTTCGGCACGCAAGCGAGCCAAGTCCGCACTTGAGAGCATGCTCCTGCGAGCTTGCTCTTCACTTTCGAGTCCAAGCTCCTGGAGCTTGGCAGCGAGTTCAGCCTCGCTGGCCTTTCGCGCCTCTTCGGCATCCTTACGCTGCTTCGCAGCACTATCGGCCTTGGCCTGCTGGCCTATCAAAGCTTCCTTAGCCTCGTCAAATCGGCCGCGCAGAGAGTTCAAGAGCGGAAGCACATCGCCTTGCTCCCCTTTCCATTCATCAGGCTCCAGTCCTTCCCCCTCGGGAAGCTCGGCCTCTGCCTTCTCACGCTGCTCGCGTAGCGGCAACCGGAGATCGCGCAACTGGCGTTCCGCCTGCAGATAATCCCGGTGTTTTCTCTCCAGGCTGTCCAGCCAAGCCGAGCAGCCCGCGAACTCTGGAGCATGCTCTGACAAGTCCTTGGCCAAGGCCTCGAGGCCCTCCTCAAGCTGACTCGTAGCCTGGGCATCGTCCTTTTCGAGACCTTTGAGCTGAAGGGAATCCTGCTCAAGCTTGCTCTCCACCAGCCGCAGTTGCGCCTTCGCATCTGCCAGTAGCTTCTGCGTCGAACCCCACCTGTCCTTCGCCCTGTCGCCGGACTCTTCCCGCCGTTTGAGCAACTCAGCCTCGTCGGAGAAGTCCTTCTGGGCAGCCTCGGCTCTGCTAAGGCGATCCTGCAGCTCCTCTTCGGAGAGTTCCTCGATCTCCGCTGGTAAGTCCGGCAGAGCAAGCCTCAGCTTGGCGTAGCGATCACTTCGCTTGCCTTGCTCATCACGCAGACGCTTGATCTCCCAAGCCCCCTTCTTGTCCTCTTCCCCCAGCGTCTTTTGCGCCTGCTCCAACGACGAACGCTCGTCAGCAGCAGCCTTCTCCTCCTGCTTCGCCTTATGGAGCCCATCCTCGATTTCGAGGATTCTCCCCTCAAGCCGAACTGCCGGAAGCTCATGCACCTGCTGCTCGCAGAGGGGACAGGTATCGCCCGGCTTCAGCTCCTTGCGATGGACCATCAAACTCTGACGCAAACGCTCCTTTTCGAGGCGTTCGTGTAGCTCGCGCGCCCTGCGACTGCGTTCCTCGTAACGGGCTTCGGCCTTATTCAACTCCACCTGCAACTGGGAAAGGCTCTTCTCGCGTTCCTGGCACTCGGCGCTTAGCCGCAGAAGATCCTGCTCAGCGTTACTCCGCGCAGTAATCAGCTCAATGACTTTGCCGAGCTCCTGCACCCTGCTGATCCTTGCCTCCAGGTCGCCGCCTTCCTGCTTATGACGCTCATGCTCCAGACGGCACTGCTCCAGCAAGCGAGACTCAGCCTGCTGCTCCTTGGCAGCATCCTCTTCGGCCGTGGAGCTCTCGCCGACCATTTTCTGCGCATGTAGCAGATCCGCCTCACTGGACTCGATGCGCTGACGAAGCATCGCCATTTGCTTCGCACCCTTGCTACGCTGCTTCTGCTCTGCACGCAGCTGGGTCAAGCGGCCGGCATCGGCAACGCTGTAGCGCTGTAGCTCTGCGACACACTCCTCAAGCCGGGCTTCAAGCCCCATGGCCGACTGCAGCAGAGAACGGAAGCGATCAAAGGCCTGGCGAGAGACGCGGCGAGCCTCTTCGAGCATCTCGTCGCTACGGTTCTTGGCATCCTCCGCATGCCGCTGCGCCCCGCGCCGCTGCTGAACGCGATCCAGCGGAGCCGCCAGTCCCGAAAGCCTCTCCGCTTCCTCTAGCGCCGCCCGCTGCTCCGCCCTGGCTGCCCAGTTCTTCTGCGCCTGAGACAGGCCATCTCTCGCCTGCTGCAGAAGCTCGGACTTCTGCCTGAGAGCTTGCAGCTCGGAGTATCGACTCTTGCACGTAGCAGCCTTCTGCTCTGCCGCCAGCTGCTGCGCTTTCGCGGCACGGTGCCTGGCCTCCAGCGCGGCTCGCTCCTCCTCACCCAAGAGAGGATGCTCCCCCATCTTGGCTTCGTTTTCCTTCAGGGCAGCAGCCGCACGGCGCCGCCACTCGAAGGCCGCCATGCCAAGCTTGGAGTAGATCTCTACCCCTGTCAGCCGCTCAAGCAGCCGAGCACGATCGTCACTGGCACCGGAGATGAAGGTCGAAAAGCTCCCCTGCGCCAGAAGCACAACCCCGACAAACTGCTCCCGAGACAGGCCAATCGCCGCCTCGACCGCCTTTTCGTGCTCTGTGCTCCCCGTCGCCAGCGTCTCGCCACTGTCGCGGTCGAAGAGGAACCTCTTGGGCGTCTGCAGTCGATGGGTGCGCGAACGCGAGATCTCCCAGCGCGAGCGCAAACGCCGCCCGCTCGCATCGACAAAATCGAGCTCGGCGTAACCATCCACAGTTCCCCGGCTCAGGATGTTGCCAGCGCTGCGATCCTCGCCGCTACGATCCAGACGCGGCGTCTTTCCGAAGAGCGCCAAGCAGATGGCATCGAGGATGGTCGACTTGCCGGCCCCCGTCGGCCCGACCACCGCGACCAGGCCCGAATCTAGCCCTCCCGAGGTGAAGAGCAGCGGCGGCTGGGTTCCGACCAAGGATGCCAGATTCCGGATGCGCACACATTCGATGAGCATCAGTCCCCGCCCTCCAAGGGGTCCCCCTCCAACAGTTCCACTGCGTGCTCCTGTAGCCAGGTAAAGCTGCGCCGCAGATCCTCGGCGTCCTCACCTTGGATACCCCGATGCTCCAACAGCTTGTCAAAGACCGCGCTGCTGTTCTCGATGTCGACTTCGCCTGGGGGAGCATGCTCTTCCGAGTCCTGTCGCGCCGCCGCTCTCGGTGTCCGGCTCTCGACGCCGAGCAACTGCCAGCCCCGCTTCTGCGCTAGATCGCCCAGCCGCTGGGCAAGCCCCGGCGCCGGGCCAGTCAGTTCGGCAAAGCCGCGCACCCAAGGCCGCGGCCCCTCCCCCTGCCAAGGCGGCAACGCCAGGATCTGTTGCTCCAGCTCGACCTGATTGCCTTCGATGCGAAGGTAACGGCGGCATGGCTCTAGCTCATGCGACCGCACCGTCGCGGCGCCGCTGTCGGGCAGCTCCGCCACCAGCACCTGCCGCGGCCTCGCTAGTTCGTCGAAGCCGGTCGGGAGCAAGCTCCCGGGATAGCGCCAGTGCTCCTGCCCATCGACAAGCTGGGGGCGATGCAAGTGCCCAAGGGCAAGATAGCCAGCATCTCCGGCGAAGGCCGCCGCCGGCACCCGCGCTTCGTTGCCGACCTGCACCGGCCGCTCTCCACCACCGAAGCTTCCCCCAGTCGCGAAGGCATGCGCCACGACTACGTAGGGAAGATCACGCGGGACTGCCGCATGCAGCTCGGCCAGTCGCTGCTCCAGCGCTTTGACGTGTTCCTGCGCGGCATGCTGCAGGCTCTCGCCCGCACGGCGGATTCGAACGTCGCCCTCCCGCAGGAAAGGGATGGCCAGCGACCGCCCCACGATCTCGCCGCTGCGCCCGGTCAGCTCGACGATGCAATCCTCGGGACCGGCATCGAGTCGCCACTGTCCACGCACGTGCACACGCGCCGCCGAGTAGAGCCGCCGCGGGGCAGCAATCCGCGTCGGACTATCGTGATTGCCGGCAATCACCACCACGCTGCCCACCCCAGCATCGCCCACTAGCTGGGCCAGAAAGCGGTCGTAGCGCTCGCAATCCCGTGCCCCCGGATGCGCAACGTCGAAGATGTCTCCGGCGAGAACGACGACATCCACCTGCGCCTCTTCCGCGATCTGCAACACCTGCTGGAGAGCATGCTCTTCGTCCTGGGCACGGCCCTGATCATGAAAGCGCTGGCCAAGATGCAGATCTGCCAGATGCAAGAGACGAAAGGACACAGGGTAGAACCTCCTAGCGGGCGTCTGTCATCGCGCGAGACAAGAGAGCTCAGCGACGAAACAAGGGGTATTTGCGAAGCTGCAGATCCAGGAGCAGGAAGTAATCATCGCGCACCGGAAGCACGCCTTCGGGCAAATAGGGCGCAGACTGCGGGTCAGGCCAACGATGCTTGAGCGCATCCCCGCCTCTGGCAAGCAAGTCGAAGACAATGTCGTTGAGCTCGGCGAGCAGGAAGGCGCGAGGGCTAGCGAGGCCGCCCTCGGGGTGTAGCCAGCGCTGTTCTTGAAGCCGGGCCCAGAGCACCTGACCCTCGCGGGTTCCAGCTCCGCGGAGCCCACGGGCGAAGAAACGGTCGATGCTGGCCGCAAGCCGCGGCGTCGGCCCCCGGCCCTCGCGTTCGGGCGTCCCGGCAAGCCAGAGCAAGACCCGGCCAAGCGAACCCGGCAAGCCACGCGCCGCCTTGCCGATGAGCTGCCGAGAGCGATCGCTGATCTCGCCACGTGGTTCGCCAAAGAGCTGACGCCGCGCCCATTCCTGCAAGGCAGCCTCGAAGCGAGGCAGCTCTCCTACCCCGGCCTCCATCTCGAGCATGCGCTCAAAAAGATCATCACGCCTAGCTGCGTCGATCAAGCGCATCGCCGCGCCCCAAAAGCGCGCCCGCCACAGTGTCGGCCGCGCCGCGTCCGCTCCCTGCAACAAACGTTTGCGCAGATCCGCCTCGATACTCGTGCAAGCAGCGAGATACGCGGCTAGGTCGAGCCCTTTCTGCTCCAGCCGATCGACACGAGCCCGAGCGTCCTGACAGCCAAGGACGAAAGAGGCCAGCTCGGCAAAGTGCCCTCCCTGGCTGAGCAGGGCTTGCAGTTCCTCCTCCCTGCCCTTCCCGCCTGGGCTTTTTCCAGCTTGAGCAGCGAGGGCCAGCAGGGTGGCACGCGCCTTGATCTCGGCCAGGGTGCCGGGCTTGGATGCTGCCTCGGGGGAGGGGACTGACGGCAAGCGCCGAGCCTTGCCCGACTGTGGCAGCACAGCGCAGCGCAGCGCCTGAACGAGTTCCCGCAACTCCCCAGCCTCAAGAAAGATCGGCGCCTCTTTTTGGGAATGCCGTCGCGCGATACAGATCGCGGCCAGAGAGGCCGTCAAGGCCTCGACCGGTGAGGAGCTACGGCGAGCCAGGTCTTCGCCAAGCTGGGCAGCGCTACCCGCAATCCGCCGGCGCGAATAGGCCAAACAAGCGAAGACGAAGTCCTCGGCGCCCCTGGCGCCGCTGCGCCGGCGTAACTGAGTCCGTAGGGCCGCCCTCGCCTCAGCCCCCCCCGCAAGCCCCAGAGCCCCCAGAAGACACAAGCGAGTCGGGTCACCTCGGGTCCCTGAATTCGCAAAGCGAGGCAGGAGAAGAGTTGCGAGCCTTGGACCCTGAGCTTGGCTACGACGCCAGAGTTCTTCGATCACCGGCTGCCGATCCATCGAAAAGCTCGACGGCACCGGCTGGAGGCCGGCACGGAAGGCCCGGCCACCAAAAACCCAGCCCTCGTGTTCAGAGATAGGAGCTGAAGGAGGGTCCTGGCAAACGCCGATAGGTCCAAGAGATGCCCAGAATGCGAGGCTGAGCAAGACCCGACTGTGAAGTCTCAAGAACCTGGTCAAACCGTGTATTCCTCGAAGGCGCCGTCATGAGCAGGAAGGACAAATTCCATCTCAGTGAACAGGATGAGGAGTTCGGGTTCTTGTTCAAGGAGACGCGCGCCCAGCAGAGCGAAACTCCAGAAGCCGCGGCCCCGACCAAAGAGGCAACGATCCAGGGCGACCTTTCCGCGGTCGACCTGAGCGACATCTTCCAGACGATCACGATGTCGCGCATGACCGGCACCTTGATCGTCCAGACTGCTGGCCGCAAAACCGGTGTGCACTTTGACGCAGGTCGGATTCGCGTCGCTCCTCCACTCGCCACCTGGATCAGTCGAATCAGCCGACGACTCCTCGCCTCTGGCCTCACCGATAAGACCCTGCTACGCAGTTGTCTGATGCAGGTGGCACGCGAGGGCAAGGAACTAGGCACCTGCCTCGAAGAGGAAGGAGGGGTCCCACGGGATCAGTTCGAGTCCGTCCAACTCGCCCTCGAAGAAGACTGCCTGCTAGAGCTGTTTACCAACCGCAAGGGTCATTGCGATTTCTATCGCGACAGCTTCTACCAGCCGGAATACGAAAAGCGCTTCGCCAGCGCCCTGGTCTTCGAAGGGGAACAGCTGCTCTTCGAGGTCGCCCGCAAAAGCGATGAATGGGGGCAGATCCTCAGCGAAATCGGCTCGCTAAGTGAAATCTTCATTCCGACCCAGCCATACAACGAACAGGGCTGTGACGAGATCCAGATCGAGCTGCTCGGCCACCTCGACGGCAGCCACAAGCTCTCCGACGCCGCAGGCGCGATGCTCGACAGCCTCTTCGACGTCGCCAAGGCCGCCCAGGAACTGCGCCTCCAAGGCAAGATCGAAAAGGTCACCACCAGGCACCTCATCGGCCTGGCCAAGGCTGAAATCGCGGCGCAACACAAGGAGCAGGCACGGGAGTTTCTCGACCTGATCCACGAGTTCCGTAACCCGAGCAACAGCGAGGAATGGGAGGAGATCGCCTCGGTCTATACCGAGCTGGGCAGCTCACGCGACACCGCCAACGCGTATTTCCACGCGGCACAGTTCTGCGAGAGCAGAGACAAGAGCAAGGGCTTCCTGCGCAAGGCGCATTCTCTGGACAACCTCAACGTCAAGACCCTGGAGAGCCTCCACCTCCTGCTCCTCGACGAGGAGTTCAGCGAGGCCGAAGACGAGCTCCTGGAAGTGATCGACAAACTCGCCAACTGCTACGAGGCCAACGGGGAGTACGCCAAGTCTCTAGAGATGCTTGAGGACTTGGCTGAGCTGAATCCTCGCTCGGTCTCCTTCGCCGGCCGGCGAGCACGGATGCTCATTCGTCTCAATCGGCACGAAGATGCCTTGCAGCTGCTGCGCTGGATCGCCTCCTCCCTCAAGCTAGAGAAGCAGTGGCCCAGCTATGCCCAGGTTCTTGAGCACATTCTCAAGATCGACCCCGAGGACGCCGAGGCTCGGCGGGAGCTTCATAGGATCCGCAGCCGCGTCGATCCTCGCCTGGTGCGAGGCGCCATCGCGGCGGCCGTGCTAACCATCGTCGGGAGCATCGGCTGGTCCTTCTATTCTGCTCACCAAACCAAGCTCCTCGGACGAGAGCGGCTAGCCCAAGCCCAAGAACTGCTCAAACAGGACGAACTGGCCAAATCGGAACAGATCGCCCTCAAACTCGCCGAGGAGTTCTTGGATGACGAGATCGGACCTGGCGCCGCCGGCATCGTCAGCAAGATCAGGCACATGCGAAAGGATCGGGCAGCGGCCAAGCTCAAGGCAGAGCAGTCAGCCCTCTTCGGCGGCCTGAATCGCGCCGCCAACGCCTTCGAGAACAGCGACTGGCCCAGCGCTCTGAAGGAGTATTCCGCCCTCTCGGACGGAATCGCCAAGAAGAAGCCGAAGTACCGGAAGAAGGTGCAGCAAGCCGTCGAGGCTCGCTTCGGCACGCTCGCCAAAGACATCGAGAAGAACCTGGCGATGAACCTCCTGCAGCCTCTTCCCAGCGCTGAGGATCTACGCAGCCCGCAACAGCGCAGCGATGCCCTGAAAACCCTGGATCGCTACTACCCCAAATCCAAGTGCAACGCCTACATCGAGCTGAGCAAGGCACTACGGGATGACGAACAGTACAAGGCTCTGATAGGCCTCCCACCCAAGCTTCTCGAACACCTTGAGCAGTGGTCGCAGATTGCGGTGGCAGCACTAGACCTCCGAAGCGACCTAGAAGCAGAACTCCGGAACGATCGCAAAAAGGTCGGTATCGACAGCGCCTTCTCCGAGGCAGAAAAGCTCCGCAACCGCTTCGACTTCAAAGGAGCTCTCAAGCTCTACGAGGACATCGTCCGTGACTACAGGGGAGACTCGAAGTTAGAGAAACGCTTTCGCCAGCAACGCGATGCTCTCTCCCAAACCGTCCGGCTCCTCGCCGAAATCGACCAGGCCTGCGAGCACGGGGACTACCCAGGAGCTAGCAGCGGCCTGCAGCAACTGAAGAGCATTTTCCCCGACCTAGACTTCGACAAGGAGGTCGCGCTACCGCTCCGCATTGAGACCAGCCCCAAGGGCGCCACCATCCTCGTGGACGAAAAAGTGGTCGGGACGAGCCCGATGATCCTACGGCTCACCCCAAGCGTCGAGAGAACGCTCGAAGTCCGCCTGGACGGCTTCAGCACTCATCGGCAGCAGCTGCCGATCAAGCATGGAGGTCGGATCAGCATTTCCTTCGAACTCACTCCGAGCTGGCAACGCCCACTCGGAGGGCCGGTCACGGACGCACCACTCGTGGCTAAGCAGGCGGGACTGGTGGTCCTCACGGACCGCTCAGGTCGCGTAGCCGCGCATGATCTCAAAACTGGCAAGCGACGCTGGGAGAAGCGCTACTCGGATCTCTCCGGAGCACTCGGAGAACCCCTGCTGCTAGGCCAGAACGTCGTGCTTCCTTCCCGCGACGGCCAGCTACGCTGCCTCTCCCTCGCCGAGGGTAAGGAAGTTTGGAGCAGCAAGCTCGAAGGACCACTCCTCTCCCCAGCACTGGTGCAAGACCAAGAAGTCTGGGTCGGCACCGAGAGCGGAACCATACATCGTGTGGCAATCGCGAGCGGAGCCGCCATCGGCACGGTCCTCGGACAAGGAAGCTTGGCCTTCGGCCCACAGAAGCTTGGGCGCAAGGTCTTCGTCCTCGATCGCCGAGGCCACCTGCGTGCCTTGGACCAAGAAGGAGAAGAATTGTGGAGCTGCGACATCGAAGAGGCCGGCCTGGCTCCTCTCACGACCAGCCCCCACGGCCTGCTCGTCCCCGATGGCATCGGCAAACTCCACCTACTGAGTGAGGAGGACGGCCGAGAACTGGCGGTCTACAAGGTCGGGGATACCCTGCGAAAGGGGGTCACGGCCCACAAACACCTCGTCGTCCTGGCCAATGGCAATCGCGAACTGATCCTGCTGGATTTGGTCGCTGGCAAGCAGTTGCTGCGCATAGCCCTGCCCTCCTTCGCTAGCGCCGCACCATCCGTCCTCAGCGAACGCATCCTCGTTCCGCTTGAGAACAAGAGCGTCCTCGTCTTTGACCTCGATCGAGGCCAAAAACTCCTAAGGCTGGCACTCGGGCTCCGCATTGAAGCCCGAATCACCGGTGGCGACGGGTTCCCCATCCTGCTCGCCAGCAGCAACTCGCGACTCCTCGCCTACCCCGAGCAGGAGCTACGTCGACGTTGATGCCGCGCAACACACAAGCCGCAAAAGTGGGAGCGGCGCAACGCCCAGCGCAAAGCGAGCCAAGCCTGGCGGGGCCGCCTCTTTTTTGCTCCGACATAGTTGCTTCCCAGGCGCTGCGAACTACCCGCTGCTACCAGTCTTTCCCTGGCCAGCTGCTTGTTCGCCGGCACGCAGCGCTTTCTCTCCAAACACCTGGCATCTCGCTTGCTCCGCGGCAGAAGCATCCCGCAAAGAAGTCCCAGGACTCCTTGCAGTAATGCTGGCCGCCCGCAATCACACCGTCCGGAAAGGCTGCCCAATGAAGATCAGGAACCCGTGGCTTCTCAGACTCATCGCTCTCTTGGCCTGTGTGACCCTGCCGATGGCCTGCAATAGAGGCTCCTCCGGGGGCAGCCCCCTCGAAACAGAGGGTGGTACCCAGTATCACGGCCCAACAAGCGAGCAAGGCGGCCCCGGAACCCAGGGGCCGAGCAATCCGAACCCGACTCCGCCAACGAACCCCACGCCAAACACACCGGCGGCAGGTAACGGCTCCAACCCGGGCGGCGGCACGAGTAACCCCGCCGGTAACCCCCCGGTGCCCGAACCCACTACCTTCCTCTTGGTGGGAGCCGGGCTGGCCACCGTCGCAATGCTTAGAGGCCGCAAGCGCTCAGTGCAGGAACAGATCGAGGAGGCCTGATAGCCTCTGCGTATGCAACGCACGCTGTCGGCTCTGACCTTCACCCTGCTCGCCGCCTGTGCGGGCACTCCTTCGCTCTCCTCGCCCTCGGTATCGCCTGAGGAATTTGCGATCATCCGAGAAGGCGAAGTCGTAGAAGCCATGCTCGCCATAGATGCGGTGTCGCGCCGGGGCGACCCGGCGGCGGCCGCCTGGCTGCTACCAGTGATGCGCGACACCCGCTATGGCCACGAACTACGAAGTGCAGCAGCGGCGGCCCTCATGCGCCTGGGCTTCCCCGAGGGACAGAGTTTCTGCCTCGCGGTTCTGAAGGCCAACGTACGGCAGCCGGAGCCGGCAGAGCGGATGGGAGCAGGGCAAGAGAGCAAGGACAGCGATCTCTTGCACAAACTCCCCGAGTCCGACCGCTGGGCCTTTGCCCGCGAGCTCGCCTACGAGGCCATCTGCGAGCGCCTGCGGGCAGCTGGGGTCAAAGCCGAGACCTACGACGTCAACTTCGGAGCGCCAGACCTGCTCCGTGCCACAGCGGCCCTGCGCAAGCAACTCCATATGCTGCCGCAGCTGGCCCCGAGCCTCTCAGCAGCTCAGCTAAAAGCCCGGCTTCCCCAGTCCCCACCCCTGGGCTGGCCGCTGAGCGAGTATGAGAGCTGGCAGCGGATCCGATCCGAACTGATCCACGGGTCCGCGTTTGACCAGGATCAGAGACGCCAAAGCACTGGGGGCAAACCATGACCGCTCCCCTGGCTCCGGCCCTCACCTGGATGGCCCTGCTCCTCGCTCCGGCAGCAAATGCCCCTTCTCAAGAGAATCCTCTCAGCGAAGAGCAGCTGCAGACTGAGCTCGCGCGGCCAGAGCTTGCCGTGGCAAAAAAGCACCGCCTGCTCAGCGATTGGCTGCAGGTCCATCGCCCGAAACTCAGCACGCGAAAACGACTCCGCTGGGAACTGCGCCTCGCGGTGCTGAGCCTTGGGCTGCGCCGCGCCAACGAGGCCCGGGAGCAGTTCGAGATGCTGGAGCGGCGCTTTGCAGCTCTGGACAGGGAGCTGCCAGAGCTACGTGAAATGCAAGCACGCTGCCGCCTGGGACTGGCTCAGAGCAACGAGCTCGCCGGACACAAACGAGCGGCCCATCGCCTTTATCTCCAGGTCACTCGGCGCTGGCCCCGAACGCGCTACGAACGGGTCGCACGAATCGCGCTACGACGCCTGAAGACGAAACCGGGAAGCTGGCCAACACGACCCCTACCCTTGTTACAGCAAGCACGTCGACTCGATGGCGAGCGGATCCTCCCACCAAAACAGGGCCCTTGGCTCCTAGTGATGCTACCCGACACCAGTGGCGCCTGGCCCAAGGCCCTCGCCACCCTCGGACAGGGCAAGGGCAACGAACTACCCAAGAAGCTGCGAGTCACCGTCTTCGTGCCCGGAAACGAGCGGCTGACCAAGGGTGTTCGCCGCAAGCTCCAGCCACTCGCGCTAGCAGCCGAGCTGGAGATGGAGTTTGTTCCCTGGCCGCATGCCCTGAGTGAGCGGGTGCAAGAGGAGCTGGGCTTCTCGACCCTACCATTGTGGTGCCTGGTCGACACAGATCGGCGGGTAACGCGGATCTTGCCCAGCGTCACCGAGCTGCGCTAGCTGCGGTGCAAGCGCCGCAGCTCCTCGCCTACGGCGCCAGCCGCTCCAACATGCGCGGGAAGGGAATGCACTCGCGCAGGTGCTGGCTGCCGCAGATCCAACTCACCGTGCGCTCCAGCCCTAGGCCAAAGCCTCCGTGCGGAACGCTGCCAAAGCGCCGCAGGTCGAGATACCACGAGAACAGCTCCTCGGGCAGCCCGTGCTCGGCGATCCGCGCTCGCAGCGTCTCGAGATCTGGCTCACGCTCCGAGCCGCCAATGATCTCGCCGTAGGACTCCGGCGCAATCATGTCGACGCAGAGAGCATGCTCCGGGCTTTCCGGATCACGCCGCATGTAGAAGCTCTTGATCTTGGCCGGGTAGCGGTGGATCAGCACCGGCTGCTGGAACTGCGATCCAAGGTAGCTCTCGTGCGGCGCACCAAAGTCCTCCCCCGGCACCCACGGAGTCTCTAGCCCTTCCGCCTTGCTCAGCATCTCCGACGCCTCCTCATAGGAAAGGCGGGGATACGGCGTCTTGCTAGCGTGCTCAAGCACGGTGGTGTCGCGCTCCAGCTGCTTCAGCTCTTCGGCACGGTTCTCCAGGCAGCGGCCAACCACATAGGCAACGAAGTCTTCCGCCAAGCGCATGACGTCATCGAGGTCGTAGTAGGCAGCCTCGGGCTCGATCATCCAGAACTCGGTCAGATGCCGCCGGGTCTTGGACTTCTCGGCGCGAAAGGTCGGCCCGAAGGTGTAGACCTTGCCAAGTGCCATCGCCGAGGCCTCGGCATAGAGCTGTCCCGACTGGGTCAGGTAGGCATGGTCGTCGAAGTACTTGACCTCGAAGAGGTCCGTGGTGCCTTCGCAGGCGTTGGGCGTAAAGATCGGTGAATCCGCGCAAACAAAGTCGCGCTCGTAGAAGAAATCACGGATCGCCTTGGCCACCTCGTCGCGGATGCGAAGGGTCGCCATCTGCTTGCGCGAACGCAGCCACAAATGCCGCCGATCCATCAAGAAGCCCGGCCCGTGCTCCTTGGGCGTGATCGGATACTCCTCGGTCGGCATGTGCACGATGAGGATCTTCTCGGGCTGCAGCTCGACCCCGCCCTGTGCCCTTTGGTCCGCGACCGGGGTTCCGATGACCCGGATCGAGCACTCCTGCTTGGCGGCCTTGGCATTGGCGAAACTCTCCTCGTCGACCGCGTCACGAGGGGTCACCACCTGGACGATGCCACTGCCGTCACGCACTTGCAGGAAGAGTAGCTTGCCCTTGCCGCGCTTGTTGTAGAGCCAGCCCTGGACGAGAACGCGCTCGCCAACATGGTCCTTCAGGCGGTGGATCGAGACGGCCTTCGCGCCGTCGAGTTCTTGCTGGGTCATCGGTTAGGAAGGCCTCAGATAGCAGGCTGGAAGCAAATGCGCTGCGAATCAGGGAAAGGAAGAGTAGACCGGGGTCAGGTCGAGTTCGACGACGCTGCGGCCCTGCAAGACCAGGCTGCCCTTGTAGCCAGCACCATCCTTAAAGGCCTCAACCGCGACCCGCACCTGCTCGTCAGACTTGATGTTCGAAAGATCCGTCAGCACCACGACGCGCTGATAGCCGAGCATGTAGAGCTTGGCCTCGACAACGTCGAGGGCGGTGCTGCCACTCGGAAGCTTGGCCTCCGAGGCCTGCGGCACGATCTGCACCTCGGAGCGCGAACTCTGCCCGGCAAGGTTGCGATCCAGCAGATCCGTGATGTCGGAGAGCTGCTCCTCCAGGCGCTTGGTCCCGATCTGCTCAAAGGCATCCACCAAAGCCTTCAACCGAGTGTTGAGGGTCTGGATCCCATGCAGATCGCGTAGGTAGGCTTCCATCCGCGCGAGGCGTTGGAAGACGACGATCGTCAGAAGGACGATCGTCACGATGATCAGGCCGAACTGCAGGAAGTCCACGTCGAGCTCCAAGTCGAGATTGCGGCGGAGCATAGGCGCGGCCGCGCGAGCATGCTAGTCGAAGCGAAGAGCGGCAGGAGCTAGAGCAGCCGCCGCAGCCCCAGGCTCAAAACTTATGCGGCCGTAAGACCATGGCCTCACAGGTCCAGAGCACCATCGCGTAATTGGCGAGGAAACGCTCCTGCAAGACCTCGATGAAGTGCTCGGCAGCGGCTTCCCCGCAGAGCACCTCGACGCGGATATTGGCATCACGCCGCCAGCCGGCGCTGCGCAACCCGCGTTCCCCCTTGCCGCGAACCTCCGAGACCGTGTACCCATGGGCCCCAGCCTCTTCGAGCGTACGGACGATCTCGTCCTCGATCTCGGCCTCGGTCACGACAACAAGCAGTTTGCGTCTTTCGAGAGCCATGACGGTCTCCTCAGCTATGCAGCCACTGGGCCCAGCTCAGATACATGGGCACGCCGACGACGACATTGAACGGAAAGGTAATCCCCAGTGAGGCCCCGAGGCTGAGCCCCGGATTGGCCTCCGGCACCGCCAGGCGCATCGCCGCCGGCACCGCGATGTAGGAGGCACTGGCCCCGAGCGTCGACAGCAGCATGGTGCCGCCGACCGAAAGCCCCAGTCCTAGGCCGAGCAAACCCGAGATCGTCGCCCCCAACAGTGGCATCAGGATGCCGAAGAGGAGGAGGAAGACCCCATATCGCCGCAGCCCCGCAGCCTGACTCGCGGCAATCAATCCCATCTCCAGCAAGAAGAGGGCGAGGAAGCCGGGGAAGAGTTTGAAGAAGAAGGGTTCCAGCGGCTCGACGGCTTTGGGCCCAACGATCCAAGCAATCAAGAAGCCGCCGCCCAGAAGCACGATGCTCCCTCCCAGCAGCACTTCGTGCGAGAGCTTCCCCCAATTCGTCTCTCGGCTAAAGCCGCGCGCCATCACGATGCCGACGACGATGGCCGGCAGCTCGAGCAGCACCACGTAGAGGGGGGCGTGGCTTTCAAAGGAGACCCCATGCTGCTGCAGATAGGCGACCGCGACCGCATAGGTGCCGACCGAGACCGAGCCGTAGTGCGCGGCGACCGAAGCCGCATCCGCGCGCTTGAACTTGCCAAAAGCCTTGAGCAACGGATAGGCGATCAGCGGCAGCACAACGCCCAGCGACATGACCGCTAGCACCTCGGGCAGCAAGGTCAGCAGGTTCTGCTTCGCCAGCTCGACCCCACCCTTCAGGCCAATGGCCACCAGCAGGACGATGCTGAGAAACTCATAGATCGCTGGCGGTAGCCGCAGCTCGGAGCGGAGTAAGCCGGCAAGAAAACCGAGCAGGAAGAACAGCGCAACTGGATCGAGAGAGGACATGCCGTGCGAGGTATCCTGCCCCCGGCGCCCTGGGTCAAGTAGACTCTTGGGGCGATGCCCCCTTTCTCCGATCTGTCTTCGCTGGCGCTAGCCCGCCGAGCCCGCGCCCTGGACCAGGATGCGGTCGCCCTCCTGTACGAACGCTACGGCCCCAGGCTGCGCTCGGCCCTGCGCCGCCGCCTGAGCGGCTCGGCTCTGGAGGGCCTGCTCGACAGCGAAGACCTGATGCACGACGCCATCCTTGCCGCCCTGCACGACATCGACGGCTTCGAGTATCGCGGTCAGGGTAGCCTCCTGGCCTGGCTCCTGCGTGTCGCCGAACGCCAGCTCCTGACGCGACTTCGAGCACAAAACACCAAGAAACGCGACCGCAGCCGCCATCGCCCGCTGGAGGAGGCCGCCAACCAAGCCGACTCCTCGGATTCTCCCTCGCTCCATGCCGAACGCCGCGAGCAAGTCGAACGCCTGGAGCAGGCGCTGGAGACTCTGAGCGAACGCGAACGAGACGTGATTGTCCTGCGCCGCTTTCTCGAGCTGGACTACCGCGAAATCATGGTCGAGCTGCAAGTGCCGAGCATGGGCGCAGCCCGGGCCTTGCTCTCGCGCGCTCAAGCCAAGCTCGCCGTGGCCCTGGACCAACTGGCCCCATGAACGACAGCTGCGACTTGCTCTCGCAATGGCTTGAGCGCTTCCACTCCGGAGACCGTGACTTCGCAGCCTTCTGCGCCAGCCACCCCGAGCAGCGCCAAGAGCTGGAGCGGCTCTGGCAACGACTCATCGAAAGCGGCGAAGTGGACCCAGGCTTGGAGCCAAAGCCCAGCGAGAGTCTTGCCTCCCTGCACTCGATCAGCAGCGGCAGCCAGGCTCCATGCTTCGACGAAGAAACCGGCCTTCCCGAAGAAGACAGCGCCTTCGGCCACTATCGCATCCTGCGAGAACTCGGCCGTGGCGCCCAAGGAACGGTCTTTCTGGCCGAGGACCAGCGGTTCGACCGCAAGGTGGCGCTCAAGGTGCAGCCCCTCTGGCGCCTGCATCGCAGCGAACACAAGAAGCGCTTCGCCCGCGAAGCCGAACTGGCCTCACGACTCCAACATCCTGCCATCTGCAGGGTCTATGAACGCGGGCTGTTCGCGGGCACGGCCTTCCTGGCGATGGAATATGTCGAGGGTCGCAGCCTGGCCCAACGAATCGCCAAGCAGCGACAAGCTCTGGCCAAAGGCGGGAGTCCACAGGTCCTGAGTCTGCCCGAACTTGGCAAGCCCCGCAGCCAAGCCGATAGCATCCGCCGCCTCCTGGAGTTCTTCGATAGCATCGCCGCCGCCCTCAGCGCCGCTCATCAGGCAGGACTCATCCATCGCGACATCAAGCCCGGCAACATCATGGTCAGCCCCGATGCGCGGCCAGTCCTCCTCGACTTCGGCCTCGCCCGAGCCGTCGAAGAGGAAGCTCTCACCATGACCGGCGACCTCATCGGTACCCCGGCCTACATGTCGCCCGAGCAACTCATGGCGCAGCGCATCGAGCTCGACCAGCGCAGTGACATCTATTCCCTCGGCGCGACCATCTTCGAGTGTCTAACCCTGCACCGTCCCTTCGAGGCCGCAACCAGGCAGGAGCTCTACCAGCAGATCCTGACCAGCCCGGCGCCCGATATTCGCGCCTTCGGCAAAGCCTTACCCCGCGACCTCGCCGTGGTCGTCGCCACGACGCTCGAGAAGGATCGGCGCCGCCGCTACCAGAGCGCAGCGGATTTGGCAGAAGACCTGCGCCGCATCCGTATAGACAGCCCCATTCGTGTGCGCCCTGCCGGCCCCCTGCGCAAGCTTGTCGACTGGGCAAAACGCAACCCAGTCGTCGCTACCAGCGCAGCACTGATCTTCGTCATCCTCTCACTCGCACTCACGGTGACGCTGAGCATGACCTTCGAGCTGCTCTCCGCGCGCGATTCTCTGGGGCGCGCGACACTGGGTCCTCAGATCGAGAAAGCCAATCGGCAAGCCGAGGAGCTGCTCGACCTCGACAGCCCCGGCGAGCGCCATAGCCCCAAGCGGGTGACGGCGCTGCGGCGCTGGGATGAGATCTACGGCCGCCCCCTGCAGAAGGCCCGCCCCGATATTGCCGCGCGACTATCGGATCTACGCGCAGAGGCCTACGAGGAAGATGAATCCTCGTTAGCGCGTTTTCGTGCCGAACACCCTCTACAGGACGAAATCCGTCGGCTGCAACAGCAACTCGTTGGCTATGACCGCGGGCTCGTAGAGGCGCGGCGCGAGCTTGCCGAACGTTTTCTCGAAGTGGCCACAGCGCGCTATCGCAATCAGCTCGCCGAACTCGAAGCAAAGCTGGCAAAGGCACGTCCCTGGCGCATGCGCACGCCGGCAATGCAGGTCACCCACGACTCGCTGGCACAGCTACTCCGACAACTCGACGCTTTCTGCGGCAAGAAGGGCATGCTGCAGCAGATTCGCCGCGAACTGCAGTTCGTAGCAAGTCGCCAGCAGGCCCAACAAAGCCGGGCCTTTCGCCAGAGCTGGGCCGAGGCCGCCGCGCGCTTAAAAGAGGATCCTCGCTTCGGCGGCCTCGACCTGATTCCGCAGTTCGGTCTGCAGCCCCTCGGCCCCGACCCAGACAGCGCCCTCGAAGAGTTTGCCGTCCTTGCTTCCGGCACTCCGCCCACCCGGGACGCAGGAGGCCATATCCAGGTCAAAGACGATTCTGCCATCGTCCTAGTCCTTGTCCCCGGAGCGAGCTATGCACTCGGCTCGCGTCAGCCACGTCCGAAAAAACTCGAAGTGATGATCAAGGCGGTCGAGCTCGCCCCCTTCCTAATCAGCAAGTACGAAATGACCCGGTCGCAGTGGCAGCGCATCGGCGGAGAAGAGGATCCTCACGGACTCACTCTGGAGCAGTTGATGAACGCCGCGCAGCCGAGTCCACGTCACCCGATTGCCGCGATCGAGTGGGCTGAAGCCCGTAAGCAGCTCAGGCGCCATGGCCTGGAGCTTCCCAGCGTGACCCAGTGGGAATACGCCGCGCGCGGCGGGACAAACGAGCGGCTGCCCCACGGCTCCGGCAATCGCGGCCCAGCGCCCTACAACATCCGCGACCGCAGCTTCATCCTGAATCCGCGGCCCCAAATGAAGTACGACGACGGCCACGCCCTCACCGCAGCGGTCGGGAGCTTCCTCCCCAATGGCTTCGGACTATTCGACGTCGTCGGCAACCTCTCCGAATGGTGCCGAGAATCGAGCTATCCGGTGCCCTTCGATTACTTCGCCCGGGATGCCGACGACGCCTACTACCACATCCCCCAAGGAGAGAGCTTTTCCGTGCGCGGCGGCTCCTACACCACCCAGCTCCGAGCTGCCTATCTCGGAGCGCGCCGACAACGCAGCACCGGCCAGGAGCTGCGCGACGTCGGTATCCGGGCCATCCGGCAGCTGGAGCGAGACAGCTAGCAGGCTTTGGAGAAAGGCCCACAAGTGACAGAGCGGGCGAGCCCACGAGCGGTGCCAAGTTTTGGCGTTCCACTCGGCGTCATATTCCTAGACCTCTTACTGGACATAAGCAGGCGGCTGCAGCCGCAATTCCTCGGCTATGACCACGGGTTCGAGGAGGCCCGGTACAAGCTTGGCTCCGGGCCTTATCCTCTCAGCGCCCCGTGAGCATCTGGCGGGCCGCAGCATGCTCCGGCTGAAGCCGCAGGACGCTCTGTAGCAGCACTCGCGCCTGCGCGTTACGCCCACTGAGATGCAGCAGCCGTGCGAGATTGAAGAGTGCCGGCACGTGCGCGCCATCGATCTGTAGCGCCCGGCGCAGGCTCCTCTCCGCTTCACCGCGTTCTCCGAGCATCGCGTGAGCGATACCGCGTCCGGTCCAGGCGTGGATGTCGCTTGGCAAATGATTCAGAGCCTTGGCGAAGTGAGACTGCGCGCTGCGGATGGCCGCTGGCCCGCCGCGTTGGGCCATTTGCAGCTCGCACATGCCCACGCCGACGTAGGCGTCGACGAGGGAGCGGTGCTGGAGCATGGCGGAGCTTTCCGGGGATGCTGGGACGCCTTGGCCGCGGTCGCTCAGCTGCCGCAGTGCCTTGTAGAAGCTCTGGAGCGCGGCATCGACGCGGGGAGGATTCTCGCGCAGCAGGGCGTTGCCCTGCATGACGCTGAGCGCGGGGTCCTTGGGGGAGAAGCGGATGCCATGGGAAACGAGGCTCTGCTGGGTTTGCCAGCGCGTGCATTGCCAGGAGCTGAGCCCGGCGCCTCCGATTGCCAGGAGCAGCAGAGCAAGCTGCCGCGAGCGGTATGGCTTGGCCCAAAAGGCTAGCCCCGCCGCCAAGACAAAGACCCCAGGATAGAGATAGCGGTCCGAGACCGGGTGAGCACCCAGGGCATCGAAGCGAGCGCTCACCAGTAGGATCGGAGCGAAAAGCAGGGCGGCGAGCAGCCAGGTGCCCGGCTTCCGCCTCAGCCAGATCAGGAGCCCTGCAGCCACGAGCAGCGGAAGAAGAATCTGCAGCATGTGACTCCACCCGCCCAAGGCCAGCGGCACCGTACGGAAGGGCGTCATTGGCCAGGGCCAGGCCAAGGTCAGCAGGAGCTGCGAAAAGATCCAAGCAGGCGCAATCAGAGCTCGCCCGGCGCTGTAGCTAGCGTCGAGCTGCACCCTGTCGAGGCCGGCAGCGGCGCTACCGAAGACGGCCATGCGCGCACCGAAAAAGACCGCGAGCACCAGCAAGCTCGGGACCAAGCTCCGGAGCAGCCGACTCGCCAGGCTGGCGGCTGGGCTAGCGATCCTTGAACTCTCCTGCCTGCTGCAGGGCCTGGAACCCGAAGCAGCATCTTGCCTCTCGCCAGACTTGCAGGGCACGGGCAGAACTGCAGCTGCGATGACCAAGAGCGGGGCGATGAGAGCATTCTCTTTGGCGAGCAACGCCAGCAGCGCCAGCGAGAGGGAGAGCCAGGGCAGGCCGCGCGCACCTCGCCTTCGCCAGCTCAGCGTCGCCCAGATGGCCGCCAGGCTGAGGCCTCCGTAGAGCACGTCGTTGAGGGCGGATGCCCAGGCTACGCTTTCGACCTGCACGGGATGCAGCCCAAAGAGCAGCGCCGCAAGCCCAGCAGCGACCGGCGTTAGCCGGAGCTCGCGGGCGATGCCGAAAGCCGCGGTCACCGCCCCCAGGTGCAGCAAGAGGGCGAGCGCATGGATACCGGAAGGGCCACCGATGCCGTCGCCGAGGACCAAGAGGCTCGAGGTGAGCGGTCGCCAGTAGGGCGCAACGTTGCCGAAGAACGGCTCGAAGAGCAGACGCTCCCAAGCACCGCTCGCAGCAATGCGGGTAGCACGCTCGACGACAATAAGGTCGTCGTACACGTAGCCGCCAAGCAGAGCCGGCGTAAAAGCTGCGGCCACGAGCAGGAGGACGGGGATCAGGATGCGGGGGCTCACCCCCGCAGGGTAACGGCGCTAGCGCTAGGAGCGTCAGAGAAACGGTGTGGGTGATGCCCGGCAGCTGGGAACCTCTGACCCCGAACTGAGCTTCCCCAATGACCCCGAAGAAACAGAACAAGTCCCGTTCCCCGATGAGCTGATCGACCAGCTGCTGGTGAAGTGCGAGAAGCCCGAAGACCTGACGGGCAAGGACGGCAATGCTCAAGGGCTGACAGTCAGGCTCCCGGGCCCAGGAAGGCGAGCTGATCGACGCGCCCTGAATCCTGCCTGGGTCAGCAACTGATCTAGCCCGTGCTCTTTGGCCCCGGTCCTGAGACCAGCCGACAGCCGATCCCCTGATGCCGGGCCGGATCGGCTCGCCCCCGCTGCCTTGAATCGGCCACAAGTGCCCGAAGAATGCGCTCGCAGCTCCTCCCGCCGCAAGCTCAGCGACGCTAGGTGACTGCCGTGCCCCAATTGGACTACCTGGCCCTAACAGGCCGCCAGAACCCTGCATGTCGAAATCTATACGCATCCATCAGACCGGTGGCCCCGAACAACTCAGCTGGGAGGAAGTCGAACTCGCCGCTCCAGGCCCACAGCAGGTACGACTGCGCCAGCTCGCCTGCGGTTTGAACTACATCGACGTCTACGGCCGTACCGGTCTCTACCCGGTGGGACCCCTACCAGCCACACTCGGTATGGAAGCCGTCGGCGTGATCGAGGAACTGGGCACAGAAATCGATGGCTGGAAAACAGGCGACCGGGTGGCCTACCCGATGACGCTAGGAGCCTATGCCGAGGCACGCATTATCGATGCCGATGTGCTGGTCAAAGTGCCTGACAGCATCGATGACCACAGTGCCGCAGCCATGATGCTCAAGGGTCTGACTGCGCATTACCTGCTGTTCCGCACCTACCCAGTCAAGGCCGGGGACAGCATCCTGGTCTATGCAGCAGCCGGCGGTGTCGGGCTCATTCTCTGCCAGTGGGCCCAACAGATCGGCGCCACGGTCATCGGCTGCGTCGGCTCCGAAGACAAGGCCGAACTGGCACGGGCCAATGGCTGCGAACATATCATCCTCTATCGCCATGAGCGTATTCCTGATCGGGTCAGGGATGTCACCGATGGCAAAGGGGTCGCAGTCGTTTACGACTCGATCGGTCAATCCACATTCATGGATTCTCTCGACTCACTACAACCCTTCGGAGTGCTGGCAACTTATGGTAATGCCAGTGGACCGGTTGCCGCATTCAGCCCCGGCATGCTGGCTTCGAAAGGCTCCCTCTATGTGACCCGGCCCAGCCTGGCCACCCATATATCCTCCCGGGACCTGTTACTGGAAGGTGCGAATCGCCTGTTTGAGATTGTCAGCTCGGGCCAGGTAAAGATTCACATCAAGCAAACCTTCCCCCTGGCTGATTGCTCCGAAGCCCATCGTGCACTCGAAAGCCGGCAGACTCGTGGCAGTACAGTGCTAACAACCTAGCTCATGGCCGCAGGAAGGCCTCGCGCCAGCGCTTGCCTTGGTCCCCTCGAAGCGATTCCCCTACGGATCTCTTCGGGGACGCTGGCTCTGCGCAACCTTAGGTTGACGGGAGGGCGACCAAGGGCAAGCGTCCCTTGCAACCCGGAGCAACAGCCATCCCCGACGCTAGCCGCTTGCAGCAGCGAGAAGGGGGTCGGCGGCAGATCTGCCCTGGCTTTCAGTGCAGTGGGCTGCAGCTCCCCAGTCCTGTTAGCCCAGCTCCCCCCTATCCCAGCTCCTCTTGCTCTTCCCCCAGCCCTAAGCGACTTCGGTGACGGTCCACTTCCATGGCTCGGCGAGGCGCCTAGATTGCGCCCCCGCCTAGGACCTGCAGCTCCTAGCCCTAGCCCCCTCCCCCGCACTAGTAGTGCTTTGTTTTCGCCCAAGGGATAGGGTTTTCCATTGACAGAGATCGACCCCCTACATAACTTTTTTTGCTGATTTTGCTTACCAAATATTAATGTTGCACTGCAAAAGGGGTGGTGATCGCAAGAAATACACAGCATGTTTCGTCTTTGTGGCAAAACTGCATATTCGCACCAATCAGTATTTCTCGATGCAGCTATCGCCATTGCGAACAACAGCACCTTGAGCGCAACCATTAGTTTTGGTCAAAACGGGTAATAAGCAACAGACCGAACAACAGTTGAAGTGTCCCGATCAGCAGTAATGCGGATCATGTGAGGCTAGGAAACCAAAGCCATCATGATCTCCTTAGCGACCGTACGCTACTGCCTGATAGGCATACTTCTCAAGAGAAGGTGTGGCTGGGCCTAAGCCTGAACCTCATTACGGGAACTACTCTGGAGAAGGAACATGAGTGACAAGAACCTGGATATCGACCTGAAGTCGATCAACACCGATGAGGGCTTTTTCGCAGAGTTCGAGCGTCCCACCCAAGAGCAGTGGAAGGAAGCAGCCATTGCTGCGCTCAAGGGCATCCCTTTCGACAAGGTGATGTATACCGACACCTATGAGGGGATCAGGATTGAGCCGATTTACACCGCAGAAGACATAAAGGATCTGCCCCAGGTCAATGACAAGCCGGGCTTTCAATCCTATGTGCGCGGCACCAAGGCTGAGGGCTTCCTGGCTACTCCTTGGCTGATTGCTCAGGAAATCTGGGAAAGCAAACCCGAAGACTTCAATACCGAGGCCAAGTTTGACCTCGAAAAGGGTGAAACGGCTGTCACCATGGTCCTGGACAAGCCCACGCTACATGGCTGTGATCCCGCCGATGCTGAGGCGCAAGATGTCGGCAACAGGGGCCTGTCTTTGGCGACCTTGGAAGACATGAGCACGGTTTTGAAGGGGATCGACGTCGAGAAGGTTCCCTTCTTGTGCCACAGCGGCGCTGTCTCCATGCCGCTGCTCTCGCTCTTTGCGGCAGCGGTAAAAAGCGCCGGCAAAGACATGGCAAAGGTCAAGGCATGCATCGGCAGTGACCCCATTGCCGAGCTCGCCAGCAACGGAACAAGCACCGTTGCCCTTGAGAAGGCCTACGACGATATGTACGAGGTCCTGACTTGGGCAGAGAAGCATGCTCCCCAGCTGGAGAGCATCTTTATTCAGGGCCACCCCTACCACAATGCTGGTGCAGCCTCGAACGAAGAAGTCGCCGCCGCCTTGGCGACCGCTGCCGAATACCTCCGGGAGATGATCAACCGTGGCTTGAGCGTCGACCAGGTGGCCCCGCGCATCCGCTTCGCTTTTTCCTTGGGCTCCAACTTCTTCATGGAGATCGCCAAGCTGCGGGCCAGCCGCATGCTCTGGGCACAAATCGTCGAGGCCTTCGGTGGCTGCGAAGAGTCTCAAAAGATGAAGATCCATGGCCGGACTTCAGCCTTCAACAAGACCGTCTTTGATGCCCACGTCAATATGCTGCGCATCACCAGCGAAGGCTTCTCCGGCGCGGTCGGCGGCGTCGACAGCATGCACCTAGCGCCCTTCGATGAGCCAATCCGGACGCCCGATCGCTTCTCCCGCCGCATTGCCCGGAACGTGCAAATCATGCTGCAGGAAGAGTCGCACTTCACCATGCCCATCGATATGGCTGGCGGCTCGTATTACATCGAAGCATTAACCGACGAGTTCGCCAAAACCGCCTGGAGCAAGTTCCAGAAGATCGAGGCTGCCGGCGGCATCGTCAAGGCGCTCGAAACAGGGCTGCTGCAAGGCATGGTTACGGACACCGCCGCCAAGCGTAGAAAAAAGATCGAAGCCCGGCAGCACGAGATTCTCGGCACCAACATGTATGCCAACTTGATCGAAGAGAAGATCGAGGCTCCTGTTATCGATCGCGACCAGCTCAAGGCTGAGCGTGTCGCCGCGGTCGCAGCCAGCACCAAGACAGCCGATCTTGAGCCGCTCAAGAAGAGCGCTCAGGGCAAGGCCGTTGCGCTTGCCCTGAGCGCAGCAGAAGCCGGCGCCACCCTGGGCCAGATAACCGCGGCCCTGGCTGCGGATCAAAAACCAGGCAAGAGCGTCGAGCCCTTACAACAGGTACGCGCTGCTGAACCTTTTGAAGCTCTGAGGAAGCGAGCCGAAGATCTCAAGGCGAAGAGCGGCAAGACGCTGCAGGTCTTCCTGGCCAATATGGGCCCGATCCCGCAGCACAAGCCACGAGCAGATTTCACCCGAGGCTTCTTCGAAGTGGCCGCCGCTGAAGTACTCGGCAACGAGGGCTTCGCCACGGCGGAAGAAGCCGCCAAGGCCGCCATCGAGTCTGGGGCCCCGGTTGTGGTCGTGTGCTCAAGCGACAAGACCTACCCGGACTACATCTCCACCCTAGTCCCGATGATCAAGAAGGCTCGCAGCGAAGTAACGGTAATCGTTGCTGGTCGCCAGAAGCCCGATGTTGAGGAAAGCTTCCGAGCCGCTGGCGTTGATGGCTTCATCCATGTCAAAGCCAACTGCTACGCCCTGAACAAACAACTCCAAGACAAGTACATGGAGGCGCTATAGCCATGAGCAAGTTCCCGAACTTCGACGACATGCCCTACAAGCCCACTGATAGCGCTGTTGATTATCAGCAGTGGGAAAAAGCCATGAAGGGCAGGATTGGTGAAGCACCTCAGTGGATGACCAATGAACAGATTGACGTAAAGCCGCTCTACACCAAGGAAGATATAGAGAGCGTAGAGCACATCGGCTTCTCGGCGGGTATCGCGCCGAACCTGCGTGGTCCTTATCCGACCATGTATGTGCAGCGCCCCTGGACCATCCGTCAGTATGCGGGTTTCTCCACGGCTGAAGAGAGCAATGCTTTCTATCGGCGAAACCTAGCCATGGGTCAAAAGGGCCTGTCAGTGGCCTTCGACCTGGCGACGCACCGTGGCTACGACTCGGATCACCCCCGCGTGGAAGGTGATGTAGGTAAGGCTGGCGTTGCGGTTGACTCGATTCTGGATGCCGAGATTCTCTTCTCCGGCATTCCGCTGAACGCGATGTCCGTCTCGATGACCATGAACGGCGCGGTGCTGCCGGTTCTGGCCTTCTACATCGTGGCTGGCCTCGAGCAAGGCGCCCGCCTTGATCAACTGGCGGGAACGATTCAGAACGATATCCTCAAGGAGTTCATGGTTCGTAATACCTATATTTACGAACCGAAAGGTTCCATGCGGATCATTGGGGATATCTTTGAGTACACCTCACAGAACATGCCCAAGTTCAACAGCATCTCCATCTCCGGCTATCACATGCAGGAAGCCGGGGCCACGGCAGATATCGAGCTGGGCTACACCATCGCCGACGGCCTGGAATACATCCGCACCGGTATCGCCGCGGGTATTGATATTGACAAGTTCGCCCCGCGCCTGTCCTTCTTCTGGGCAGAGGGCATGAACTACTTCATGGAAGTCGCCAAGCTGCGCGCTGGGCGTCTTCTCTGGGCGAAGCTCGTCAAGATGTTCGATCCGAAGAACCCCAAGTCGCTGGCACTGCGCACCCACTCGCAAACCTCTGGCTGGAGTTTGACCGAGCAGGATCCCTTCAACAATGTCGCCAGGACCTGCATCGAGGCCATGGCAGCCACCCTGGGCCACACGCAGTCCTTGCACACCAATGCCCTGGATGAGGCGATTGCCCTGCCGACCGACTTCTCCGCCCGCATCGCCCGGAATACGCAGATTTATCTGCAAGGCGAAACCGGCATCTGCAAGTCCATCGACCCCTGGGGCGGCTCGTACTATGTGGAGTGGCTCACCGACCAACTGCGTCGCAAAGCCTGGGATCATATTGTTGAGATTGAAAGCCTTGGCGGCATGGCCCACGCGATCGATACCGGCGTCCCCAAGATGCGTATCGAAGAGGCTGCCGCACGTCGTCAGGCTCGGATCGACTCCCGCGCCGAGCCGATTATCGGCGTGAACAAGTTCAAGCTCGATCACCAAGACCCCATCGACATCCTCGCCATCGATAACACGGCGGTTCGCGCTTCCCAGATCAAGCGTCTGAAGAAGCTGCGCGAGATGCGCGATGAGACCAAGGTTCAGAGCATCCTCAATGGCCTGACCAAAGCAGCCGAGTCACGCGAGAACGGCAACCTGCTGGCCCTGGCTGTCGAAGCCGCCCAAGCCAGAGCAAGCCTGGGCGAGATTTCCGATGCCATCGAAAAGGTCTACCCTCGCCACAATGCCGTGATCAAGTCGATCTCCGGCGTCTACAGCTCGGAGTATGCTGAAGTGAACGAGATGGAGGCCGTCCAGAAGCAGTGCGATGAGTTTGAAGAGTCGCAGGGTCGGAGGCCACGTATCCTGATCGCCAAAATTGGTCAGGACGGTCACGATCGTGGCGCCAAGGTGATCGCAACCGCTTACTCCGACCTCGGTTTCGATGTCGATGTAGGCCCCTTGTTCCAGACTCCTGAAGAAACCGCTGACATGGCCGTTGAGAACGATGTCCATATTGTTGGCTTCAGCTCCTTGGCCGCGGGTCACAACACCCTGCTGCCGCAGCTGGTCCAGGAGCTGAAGAAGCGCGGCCGTGATGACATCATGGTCGTGATCGGGGGCGTCATTCCCGCCCAGGACTACGATCACCTCTACAAGAGCGGTGCTGAGTTCGTCTTTGGCCCTGGGACCGTCATTCCGGTCGCAGCCAAGAAGATGGTCGAACGCCTCAAGGAAAGACTCGACCAGTAACATGACCGACAAGATCAATAGACCCGAATGGGTGCCCGAGGACGCAGATAGCAAAGACGGCTTTACCTCAAATGTCATGCCCGGCATCACGAGCCGCCATGACGGTACCTCCGACGATGCTGACCCGGCGACGGTAAGTCGCAGGACCTATAAGAGGCCTGCCGCACTTTCTATTGATGATTGTGTTCAGGGAGTTCTGGACGGTGACCGCACGGTCATCGCCAGAGCCATCACCCTGGTCGAAAGTAATGCTGAAAAGCATCAGGAGCGGGCGCAGGAGATGCTGACCCGCCTCCTGCCCCACGCGGGCAATTCGATCCGCATCGGCATCACCGGAGTCCCTGGTGCCGGTAAGAGCTCGCTGATCGAGACCCTTGGCACGACGCTCTGTGATCGTGGTGAAAAAATCGCAGTGCTGGCAGTCGACCCCAGCAGCAGCGTCACTGGTGGAAGCATACTCGGCGACAAAACACGCATGGAGAAGCTCTCACGCAACAAGAACGCCTTCATTCGCCCGTCCCCCTCAGGCGGTGCCCTTGGAGGTGTGGCGCGTAAGAGTCGCGAAACCATGGTGGTCTGTGAAGCCGCTGGCTACGACACGATTCTGGTCGAAACCGTGGGCGTCGGACAAAGCGAGATCACCGTCCGCTCCATGGTCGACATGTTTATTCTGGTCCAAATCGCCGGGGCCGGCGACGAGCTTCAGGGCATCAAAAAGGGTGTCATGGAGCGATCAGATATGATTGTCGTCAACAAGGCGGATGGCGATAACAAGACGCGCGCGCAAACCACTCGCGCCGAATACGCCAAGATCCTGCACTATCTCCAGCCCTCCACCGAAGGTTGGGAGTCCAAAGCTCTAGCATGCTCCGCCGTAACAGGGGAAGGTTTGGATGATTTGTGGGAAACCATCAAGGTTTTCGAAACAAACACCCGAGACTCAGGCGTCTTCACGAAGCGGCGGCAACAACAAAACATTGAGTGGGTGAACAGCCTGGTACAGGAATACCTGAACCGTAATTTTTACAACAACCCTGCGGTCAGAGAACAACGGCCAGTGCTGGAGCACCTTGTCACAACTGGTCAGATTTCACCGACCAAGGCCGCTATGGATCTGTTCAAGATCTTCGAAGGCCGTTCGACCGGCCTGTAAGCGCAAGCATCTCTGATGCTGAGAGCAGCCGGCGAGAGGCACGAGACTACGAGGCTGAGTATTACAAGCGCAGCCTCCACCAGCAGCAGCACGCTCAATGAAGGCCATCTCCCGACTACTGATCGCGACCCTGGGGGCTTTTCCTGTGCCCGCACAAGGTTTGAGCCCTGCGGAAGCCGAGGAATTCCGAGAGACCAAGCCAGGCCAGACCATCACCTTCGAGGCTGACGACAGCCTGAATCTGCGGGTAGCCAAGACATGCAAGTGCTTGCCTAGCAAAAGGCAAATGAGCTACCAGCACTTGGAGTACACCTGCTTTATCCACTTCGGGCCCAACACCTTTACCGGAGTGGAATGGGGAAAAGGCAAGGAGGACCCCAAGGTTTTTGCCCCTCTTCAGGTTGATACCGACCAGTGGTGCAGGGTTGCCAAGGCTGCCGGTATGCGACTGATCTTGATAACGGTGAAACACCACGATGGCTATTGCACTTGGCAGACCCGTTACAACGACGCTTTTTCTGTCAAGCAATCGTCATGGAAAGGCGGCCGCGGCGATGTCTTGCGGCAGCTCTCCGGCTCGTGCAAAAAATTTGGCCTCAAACTCGGAGTCTACTTGTCTCCGGCGGATCTGTACCAGATCGAGAGCAAGGATGGCCTGTACGGGAACCGGAGCACATACCAGGACTCTGTCATCCCCACCGACCCTGCCTCCTTCCGGAGTAACCCTCTCAAGGGCCGCAGGCCGCCTAAAGGCAAGCCCAGCTTCAAGTTCCGGGTGGATGACTACAATCGCTATGTGCTCAACCAGCTCTATGAACTGCTCACCGAGTACGGCGAGATTCATCAGGTTTGGTTTGATGGCGCACACCCGAAGCGCAAGGGGGGCCAGCGCTATACCCGCGAGTTCTGGGTAGAAATGATCCATACCCTGGCACCTGGCGCCTGCATTTCGGTAAAGGGCCCCGATGTCAGGTGGTGTGGTAACGAGTTCGGCCATACTCGTCAAAGTGAGTGGTCGCCGGTGGCCATTACCAAGCCCTACAAAGACTGGGACTGGGGCGACGCTTGCGACCAGGACCTTGGCTCCCGTGCCAAACTCAAGAACGCTCGATTTGTCCATTGGTGGCCAAGCGAAGTCAACACATCCATCCGGCACGGATGGTTTTGGCGGGATAAAAAACAGCAGGTGAAGTCTGCTGAAACCATTTACGATAACTACGAACGAGCCGTAGGAGGCAACAGTGTATTCCTCCTCAACGTGCCGCCAAACCGCGACGGCACGTTTGCTCCTCGCGATGTCGCAGCCTTGCTTGCAGCAGGAAAACGAATCAAGGCCACCTACGGCAGCACTGCGGCAACGCTGAGCCGAGAGCCCTCTGGTGCCCACCTCCTTGATAAGCCTGCCACGATCAACCGCGTCATGCTCATGGAGCCGATCCAGACCGAGGGACAGCGGGTCGAAGCCCATGCTGTGGATGCGTGGGTTCATGGGACATGGAAGGAAATCGCGAGAGCAACCACGATTGGCTACAAGCGGATCCTCCGGTTCCCTGCAGTAAAGACGGATAGGATCCGCGTCAGGATCCTGCAGCAACGTCTCAAGGCCAAGCTCTCCCACGTTTCAGTCCATTTCTATCAGGCTCCTTTACAAACACCGAGTATCCATCGCGACCGAATTGGACTCGTGACGATTAGAGGCAATGGGGAACTCCGCTACACCCTGGACGGCAGCCAGCCCAAGGCGACATCGCTCCGGTACACGGCTCCGATTTCCCTTCCAAGGGGAGGGGAGATCAAGGCTCTGGCCATAAGGGGCGAGGAAGAGAGCGAGACGAGTATTGCTCGCTACGACCTGTGCAAGAAGAACTGGAAAATCCACCAGGTCAGCAGTGAAAACCCTGCAAGTGGCGAATCGGCGGAGAAGGCGATCGATGCTAAGCCCGAGACTCACTGGCACTCAAAGTGGAGCGGGGGGACCCAAGCCTTACCACACAGCCTTACGATTGACTTCGGTGAGCAATACAGCCTTAAGGGATTCTCCTACCTGCCAAGACAGGGCTCACTTGGAGGAGTGGTTGACCGATACAAGGTCGAGTTGAGTAGCGATGGCAAGCTGTGGACTACGGCATCTATGGGTCGCTTTGATAACATCAAGAACGACCCCAGGCGGCGCGAGATCCGCTTTTCTACAACCTACCCACAGATCAGATACCTTCGCTTTACCAGCCTGCACTCTGTTGAGAACAAAGCTCATAGCTCGGCAGCGGAGATAGGCGTCCTTACCCGTTGACCCAGCTTCGTCTGCTCTAGCCTCGCCTGCTCTAGCTTCGTCTGCTCTAGCTTCGTCTGCTCTAGCTTCGTCTGCCCTAGCTTCGTCTGCCCTAGCTTAAGGTCGGGCGCAAACGCACGAAGGCTTCCAAGGCCTCGGGGTTCGCCATGGCCTCGGTGCTAGGCACCTTATGGCCATGGATCACGTCACGCACCGCCAGCTCCACGATCTTGCCGCTGATGGTACGCGGCACGGCGGGCACTTGCCGGATGATGGCCGGCACATGACGCGGCGAGGCTTCCTGACGCAGAGAGCGGCGCAGGCGATCTTCCAGACCTGGGTCCAACTCCAAGCCCTCGCGTAGCACCACGAAGAGCAAGACTCGCAGCTCACCCTCGTGCTCCTGCCCCACAACCACGCTCTCGAGGACCTCGTCAAAACGGTCCACGATGCGGTACAGCTCGGCGGTGCCAATGCGTACGCCACCCGGGTTGAGCACCGTGTCGCTGCGGCCATGAATCACCATGCTGCCATCCAATCCCAGCTCGGCAAAATCGCCATGGCACCAGATACCCGGAAAGCGAGTGAAATAGGCATTCCGATAACGCTCGCCATCGGGATCATTCCAAAAACCGGTGGGCATGCTCGGGAAAGGCGCCGCGCAAACCAGTTCTCCCTTAGCCTCCCGCAGCGGCTTCCCCTCCGCGTCGAAGACATCGACCTTCATGCCCAAGCCACGGCACTGCAAGCGGCCGCGCCGCACCGGCAAAACCGGATTCCCCAGGACAAAGCAGGAGATAATGTCTGTGCCGCCAGAAATGGAACTGAGCTGCAAATCCGCTGCGATATCCCGATAGACGTAGTCAAAGCTCTCCGGAGCCAGCGGGGAGCCGGTGGAGAACAGACAGCGCAGCTCATCTAGGTCGTGGGTTTCCCGGGGACGCAAACCCTCCTTGGCGCACATCTCCAGGTATTTGGCGCTGGTTCCAAAGTGGGTGCAGCGTTCTGCTGCCGCGTAATCCCAGAGCTGCTGGGCAGGCTTGAGCGGATGCCCGTCATAGAGCAGGAGCGTGGCCCCCACGGCCAGACCGCTGACCAGCCAGTTCCACATCATCCAGCCACAGGTGGTGAAGTAAAAAAGGCGGTCCCCCGGGCGCAGATCCCCGTGCAGGCGGTGTTCCTTGAGATGCTGTAACAAGGTGCCCCCGGCCGAGTGCACCATGCACTTGGGCAACCCGGTGGTCCCTGAGGAGAACATAATGAACAGAGGATGCGCGAAGGGCAGGCGCTGGTACGTGGGCCTCGCCCCGGCATGGGGCGATATAAAATCATCCCAGCTCATCATGCCAGCGGGCAGTTCCAGAGAATCGCCAGCGACAAAGGGGACCACCACGGTCTGCTTTAGAGCCGGCAGGCTCTCGGCCACCAGAGTGGCGGTCTCCAGGCTGTCATGGGCCTTTCCTCCGTAGAAATAACCATCGGCACAGACCAGCACCGTGGGCTCGATCTGCTGGAAACGATCCAACACGCCCTGCACACCAAAGTCCGGCGAGCAGCTGGACCACACCGCCCCCAGGCTGGCGGCCCCCAGCATGGCCACCACCGTTTCCGGCAGGTTAGGCAGGAAGCCTGCCACCCGGTCGCCCGGCTGCACCCCCGCGCCCTGCAGGGCCGCAGCAAAGGCCGCCGCCCGGGCGCGCAAATCACCAAAGGAAAGCCGATCCCTCGGGCCGCTTTCACCCTGGAAGACAATGGCCGGGGCCCCGTCCTCAGGACCGCTCAGCAGGTTTTCCGCGTAGTTAAGGCGCGCCGCCGGAAACCAGCAAGCGCCGGGCATCCGCTCGCCATGCTCCAGGATGGGCGAACCCGGCCCATCCCCGATCACATCGCAAAAACGCCAAAGCTCTTCCCAGAAAGCCTCAGGCTCACTCACCGACCAGTCATAAAGCTCAGCATAATCGGCAAGCTCCCGGGCCTGCCTCTGCTTTACCTGCCGGCGAAAAGCCGTCAGAGCCGCGGCTTCGATCCGCGCCTCACTCGGCTGCCAAACCAGGTCTTCCAGCTGAGAACTCACGCTAGATCCCGGGCAGGAAGAATCTTGTTCGCCACCTCACCGAAGCCCACGCGATACCCCTCGCCCTGGCACCAGCCGCTCATGGTGACGGTGTCGCCATCCTTCAAGAACTTGCGCTCCTCGCCGCCGGGCAGAGTCACCGATTCCTTACCGGCCCAGGAAATCTCAAGCATGCTGCCAAAGCTGCCCTTATCCGGGCCGCTAATGGTGCCGCTAGCCAGCATGTCGCCGCCTCGCATGTTGCAACCGGTAATGCTGTGATGCGCCAGCTGCTGGGCCATGGTCCAGTACAGGTATTTGAAGTTGCTGGTGCAAACGCACAGGCCTTCGCTCTGCCCCTCTGCCCGCACATCTACGGTCAGGGTGATGTCGAAGGTATCCCGCGCCTTCTCCTGCAAATAAGGCAAGGGCGTGGGATCCTGGACCGGTGCCGCCACCCGGAAAGGCGCCAGGGCCTCCATCGTCACCACCCAGGGCGAGATATGGGTCGCGAAGTTCTTGGCGTTGAAGGGTCCCAGCGGCTGATATTCCCACTTCTGGATATCGCGGGCGCTCCAATCGTTGACCAGCACCAGACCGAAGATGTACTCCTCGGCCTCATCCACCGGAATCGGCTCACCCTGGCGACTGTCCCGCCCAACGAAAAAGCCCATCTCCAGCTCGAAGTCCATCAGGCGGCAGGGGCCGAAGACCGGCGCCTCCGCGTCCCCGGGCAGGGTCTGGCCCTGGGGACGGACCACGGGCTCGCCACTGATGCCGATGCTGCTGGCCCGGCCATGGTAGCCCACCGGCAGCTGGGTCCAGTTGGGCATCAGGGCGTTATCCTTGCCCCGGAACATAATCCCCACGTTGGTGGCATGCTCGCGGCTGGAATAAAAGTCTGTGTAGTCGCCGATGGCCACCGGCAAATGCATGCACACCGAGTCGGCGGGCAAGAGGACCCGCTGCCGCAAAGCCTCATCATCGCGCAGGGTCGCCTCGTCTTCACGCAGCAGGCCACTCAGCAGTAAGCGCAGGGCCCGGCGCTGCTCCGCCGGCAGCTCCATGAGAGGATTCAGCACCTTATGGCCCAAGATTCCCGCCGGCAGCTTGGCGCTATCCAGCAGCCCAGCATCCTGCAGGGCGGCCAGGTCCAGCACATCATCGCCGATGCGGGTTCCCACCCGGGGAGCATCCTCCGCCGTCGGCGAGAAAATGCCGAAGGGCAGGTTCTGGATGGGGAAGTGTGAATCCGAATCGACTGCGATAAAGGACTTCAGCTTCGGATCGGTCGTGGGGTCCTGGCTATAAGCCATGGGAGACATTCCTTTTCGTCAAGGCAATGAGTAATTCGGCCCAGAGCTAAGCTCCAGATCCGATCATCCGGGTCAGGCTAAGTGCCCAAGTTTCTGAAGATCTTCTCGAGGCTCGGCGAAGGAACAGCTGCCGAAGCCAGAGAGGAGATCACGGCGCAAACGCTGCACATCAGCAGTCGTCACGCTCTCGCCGCGCCAGGAAAACTCCCCGGCACTGAATCGAAAAGCAGAGGGGTCCGTCTCGGCCACCACCGGAACCAGACGCTCGGCGTCCCAGCCCCGGCTGTGCGCCAGCAAAGCGGCCCCAAATACATTGAAAAAACCGTGCATCATCACCGCAGGTTTCGTCGCCTGAAAGCGCAGCGGATGATGCAGTCCTGCCGTGCCCTTAAAAGGTAAGCCGCGGTCACGCGCCCCCGCAAGAATGCGCGCCACCCGCTCCACGCTGGGGAAGGCCTCAGGAGTGACGCCACCACAGCGCAGCTTCAGCCCCAGACGCCCGCCGGCAACCGAATCCGCAGCCAGCTCCTTCGCGGCATCACGCAAGCCATCCAGCAGCGCTGCCTCCGCCTCCGGCGGCGCCGTGGGAGGAATTTCCCAATACTGCTCACGGCCGCTAAGGCCTACAGAATCCAGCCCAGCGCCGACTCGCGTCACAAAAACCGCGACCTCCGCAGGGTCCAGGTCTGCGGGTAGGGGGATCTCGAAGACCTCCACCGCCACTGCTCCGGCCTGGTCTTGCTCGAAGGCCATCACCCGCCCGGCAAGATCCGGCAAGCTGGCCAGAGTCTTCTCCGGATCCTGCCGATCCCCCAGCAATACCGAAAGACGCCAGGGCTGCGCAGCGCGGACGAAGCCCGCAGCGGCGGCTTCAAACTCATCCAGCCGTCCCGCCGGCACAATGAAGCGGCCCAGCATCCAAGACGCGTTCTCATCCAGGTGACGAGCATACTGATCCACGGCCGCTGGCATCGTTAGCTTGGCGGGAGGAAACAGTCCGGCGTAATCCACCAGTCCAGTCATGAAGGCTTGCAGTGCGGCGCTCAACAGGGGTCCTCTCCCAGCCAGGATTGGCCGTAATCCTCGTCCTCACAACTAGTGGCTTCGGCGGCCACATGGAGCGGCCGGAAGGTGTCCACCATGACGGCCAGTTCATCCGTCTCTTTCACGCCAATACTAGCTTCGGTGCGGCCAGGCTGTGGCCCGTGCGGCAAACCATCTGGATGCAAGGTCATACTGCCAAACTCAATCCCCGTGCGGCTCATAAAGTTATCCCGGCAGTAATAGAGCATCTCGTCCGACATGGCGTTGGAGTGGTTATACGGCGCTGGAATGGCCTTGGGATGAAAATCGTACAAACGCGGCACAAAGCTGCAGACCACAAAGCCATCACCCTCAAAGGTTTGATGCACCGGTGGCGGCTGATGCAAACGCCCGACGATGGGCTCGAAGTCGGCGATGTTCAGAGCCCAGGGGAAGTAGTAGCCATCCCAGCCCACCGTATCGCAGGGATGGTGATCTAGGATCACCCGGTGGCAGGTGTCATCGGTGCGCACGATGGTCTCAAAGTCGCCCATCTTGTCGATGGGCTCCGGCGCCTCCGGCACACGAATATCCCGCTCACAGAAGGGACTGTGCTCCAGCAACTGGCCGTGGGAGTTGCGATAACGCTTTGGCGTACGCAGATGGCCTCGGCTTTCCAGCACCATATAAATCTGCTCCCCGTCGCCGGGCACTAGACGGTGCAATATACCCCGCGGAATGACCAGATAGTCCCCTTCTCGGTATTCCAGAGGACCGAGCTGGCTTTCCAACACCCCACTGCCGCGCGTGATGTAGAGCATCTCATCGGCACGGGCGTTCCGGTAGAAATACTCCTCGACAGCGCTTGGCCGGGTCAGGCTGATGACCACGTCCTCGTTGAACATGATCAGTTTCCGATCCCGCACCGGGCATCCCCCCAGCTCCAGGCGATGAGTGCGCAGGTGCCGCATACGCAGACGGCCGTCGGGATCCGCCTGCCGGGGCTGCCGCCAGGCGAGTTCCGTGCTCTTGACGGTGGTAGGCCGACGCAGGGTATAGATCAGGGATTGAATCCCATTGAATCCCAGGTTTCCCAGCAGGTGTTCATAATGGATCCCCCCGCCATTCTTGGGAAAAACGACGTGCCGTTTGGAGGGAATATCTCCCCGACGGGCGTAAAAAGGCATGGGTCCTCCTTACAGGTTGCCGCGCTGCCGCTGCTCTTGCTCGATGGTCTCGAAGAGCGCCTTGAAGTTGCCCTTGCCGAAGCTGTCGGAACCGGCCCTCTGGATAATCTCGATAAAGAAGGTGGGCCGATCCTGCAAGGGCCGGGTGAAGACCTGCAATAGGTAGCCGTTGTCGTCCTTGTCTACCAAGATGCGCAAATCCTTGATCGCGTCCTTGTCCTCCTGCACCACCCCGACTCGCTTCCACACATTGTCGTAGTAACCCTCGGGCACAGCCAGGAACTCTATGCCATTGGACCGCAAGGTCTTGATGGTCGCGAGAATATCATCCGTGCGCAGGGCCAGATGCTGGGCCCCAGCGGTCAGGTTGGAATCGATGTATTCCTGGATCTGACTCTTCTTCTTGCCCTTGGCCGGCTCGTTCAGCGGGAACTTAATCGTGCGGTCGGCGCTGGCCACCACCGTGCTCTGCAAGGCGCTGTATTCGGTGCTGATGTCCTTGTCGTCGTACGAAACGAACTTCGTCAGCCCCAGGACCCTGTCGTACCAATCCACCCACAGGTTCATCTGACCGAAAGACAGATTCCCCACGATGTGATCGATAAAGACCAGACCTGCCGACTCGCCCTTGATCTCGCTCGGAACAAAGCCGGGCAGGAAGCCCTCGTAGCCATCCTTCTGGATCAAGCTATGCCGTAGCTCGCCATAGGCATGAATGCCTGCGACCCGGACCTTGCCATCGTCTCCGGAGAGTTCCCCGATCTCCTGGCAACTGCGCGCCTCCGCGGCAATAGCCCGGCCATAAACCGCCTCCAGGTCATTCACCTCCAGGGCGATGTCATAGACCCCATCCCCGTGCAACATGAGCCAGGTGCTGAGCGGGTCGTCATGCCGCAAGGGCGAGGTCAGGATCAGGGTAATATCATTCTGCTTCATGACGTATGAAGCCCGATCAGCGCAGCCCGTTTCCGGCCCCCGATAGGCAACCTGGTCAAAACCGAAGCCCTTGCGGTAGAAGAAGGCCGCCTGTTTCGCGTTGCCGACGACAAACTCCACATGATGAACGCGCTTCAATCCTTGAGACATTTCCTCTCCTTCCTGTGAAAACAGCCGCTTCCCCCAAGACCTAGACGATTAGCAATAACGCCAGACCCGCAGCCCTTACGCCCCAGCAAATACATAAGGCTCTCAAACAAGCAAGTATCCGGAGGCCAGCAGAACTCCTACTTGGCAGAATGTCGGTCAAGTAGAGAGGAAACCATTTGCATCTATTCAGAAACAAAACCGTGAAAGGCATTGAGGCTTGCCTCTGGTCCCTGATCGGCTGACTCCTTTTGATAGCGACTGCCCTCTCCGGGCGCTATCTCTATCACTCCTCGCCCCCTGAAAATTGTGAGCAAGGGATGGCAGGCCAGCTCGGCCTGCCCGCCGAATCGAGTGCCCAAGCAGGGCCCTTTCGCCCTATCGATGATGGCGTAATCGGCAAAGGTCTTAGCGACTCTTCCACCTCTTAGCCTGGCCGACCTTGGTGGACGCACCGCACAAAGGCCATGGACGACCGTGCTGCTCAAGCGCTGGCGCCAGGGCCATATCGCCTGCACCGCGAGAGGAGGTTCTCGAAAAGGGGCCGTGCAATCCTGCAGCTTTGGCACTTCCTGGGATGAACCCCTTTCCCTCACTTACAGCCCAGGCCCCCGATATGAATGCACTGATCCTCGCCCTCAAGGGCAGCGCCGTCCTCGCTTCACTCTCCCTTTGCCCCCTCCAAGCTAAGGATCCGAGCCCTCCGCCTGGTGGCTTCAAAATCCAGTGGCAGCGCAATGTGTTGCTGACCTGGTCCGACCAGTACCGAACGAGGATCGATATCGCCTATCCGCAGCGGGCAGCTCCCAGCAGCGGCTGGCCAGGGGTCCTCGTCGTGCACGGTGGTGGCAGGAGCCGCAAAGTCGGCTGGGCCCAGGAGACGATGCGGCGCCTGGCAACAGCGGGATTCGTCGCCTTTGGCTACGACGTTCGCGGACAGGGCGACTGCCCGCGCCTCAATCCACAACATGGGCAGAACCGCTTTACCCACTTACGGCGTACCATCGACATGGCGGACTGCTTTCATCTACTGGGCACTCGTCTCAGCGGCGTGCTCGATCCAAAGCGCCTGGGCGTCTACGGGCAATCCCAAGGGGGCAGTCACGGCCTCCACGCGGCGGCCTACTCCGGGCTCGCTCTTCCCGGCAAGGGCTACCGAAAGACCATGCCCAAGATCCTTGCAGTCGTTACCGACGTTCAGGTGCTGGACCGCCTCGATGACTTGCTCCCCGGTGGGACCCTCTTCCAAGCAGCAGCCCTAGCCGGGGCCTTCGCCAAAACGGGCACGAAGCACGGCATAGTCCAAGCCTTTCTGAAAGACGACCCCGTCGCTGCCCGCAAGGCCCTGCTCGCCGAACCAGGCCTCATCATCTGGGATCTCTTGAAGAAGAGCGACACGCCCCTCTTCCTCATGAATAGCTGGGACGATGGCAAGCACATCGTCCGCACCAACGCCAATGCCTTGGCTCGGATGAAGCCAGGAGTGCCGCGACGGCTGCTGCTAAGTACGGGCGGGCACCACTCGGTTCTCAACTACATCGAGGATCTCTTGGGCTTCGAGTCAACACAGCGCTGGATGTCCCGGTTTTTGAAGGGAGAGCAGAACGGCATCGATAAGGAACCTCTCGTCGATGCTGCAGTAATCCCAGCAAATCCCAGGGTCTATCTCGATCCTAGGTCGCAGTGGCAGCACCGCAGGAGCCGGACCTGGCCCATCACCAAGCCAAGCCGCCGCTTCTACCTGCGTAGCGGGAAGAGACTACTCAGCTCTGCCCCCAGCTCTACAGAGACCGTGGCAAGCCTGAATCACCGAGTGCGACGCGGCTATGGGGCCCTGCAGTTCCTGAAGGACGGAGCAAATCTGAGGAAGGTCCTGCCGGCGATTCCCCAGCAGAAGCTGCCCTTCAATACAGCGGCCGTAAGCAAAGCCACCGAACTCTTCGGCCGCGCGGTCTGTGAACTCGAGCTGACGCCGACACGCAGCAGCTTCCAAGTCGTGGCCACGCTCTACGACATCGATCCCCAGGGCAATGCCCGCTTCATTACCACGGGCAGCGTCGGCGTTCGCGGCACAAGCAGTGCTCGCCAGCGAGTCCGCATCGAGCTGGACGACGTCGCATACATCCTGCCCGCAGGGCATCGCTTCCGGCTTTCCCTTGAAAACCTGCACCTATACATGCAGCCAAAGCACCCGCGACTCTTCGCCGCCCCCTTCTTCCACAGCTACCGGCTACAGCCGCATATCGACCGGCGCTTCGCCCCTCGCCTCGATCTGCCCTTGCGCACGCTAGGGCTATCACTGACGCCCCGCATCGGTGAGATCAATCTCAGCGGCGCTTGGGAGCACAGCCTGAGCATCGAAGGCGGCCAGGACCGGGCCGGCCAAGTCTACATCCTCCTCGTCGGCGGCAGCGGCATCACGCCAGGGATGCCGGGCTCGCCGCGGATCCCGCTGAACTTCGATGCCTGGACCCATCTCGGCCTCGCTGCCATCAATACCCCGGTCTTCGATCGCTTTCTCGGCAGGTTGGACAGGAGCGGCAGGGCTCTAGCCAAGATGCGAGTCCCAGCAAACCTCTCCTCTCTCACCTTGGGCTCGCGCCTGAGCTTTACGGCACTCACCCTTACGCCCAATAGCTTCGAGAGCAGCTGGACCGGAACCCTCCACATCACCCGCTAGCAGGCAGCAGCCTTCTCGGGCTGCTCCCCGGTACGGAAGCGCGGGGCCGAGGCAAGTTACTTTTGCCTCGGCCCCGCGTTCGCAGGCTATCGAAAACCGGGGCCTTGCCCCGGGCTTCGCACTCAGCCGCCGACCCGTGCCCTCACCGCATTCGTGGTGATCAGGCCGAGACGGTTCGCCTTTTTATCCAGCACCAACCACTGATGGAAGAAGGTGAAGCCCAGCAAGGCCTTGTTCTTTGGCACATCGAGAACGGCATCGACCTCGCCCTGGGCATTGGCGGGCCAGACTTGCAGGATCTCGGTGCTGGAGAGCAAGAAGCAGCCCTTGGCACCAATCGGCCCCATATCGAAAGGCAAGGGGACAGGTCCCCATAGCTTGTTAGAGACGCCGGTAAAGAGCACGGCCACGGTGTTCGGAATCACCTTGCGCAACTCGACGGTGTATTTGCCGCCCAGCTCCGGAACGCCGTTACTGCTGAGTTCGGGAATCAGGCCACCCGTCCTCCCGCAGAGCACGCGGTAGCTCCAGGAGTAGTACTTATAGTAACGCCAGGATGCGGTCGGTGAGCTCTGGTACCAGTAAGGCACTCGCGTTCCGGAACTGAGCACGCCGATGGTAATCGTCGGGTTCGCGTTCTTGAAACCGATGAAGAAGCGCTGCCCCTTCTTGATCGCTAGCTTCTTGCCGAAGTCCACCCGATAGAAATCCGGGGCCGAGCCCACGCTCATGCTGCCCGTTGCCAGGACCTTACCCGGCCGATTCGAAGTCGTCGCGTCGTAGAGATAGGCCGGAATCGTGACCTTGCCCGATCGCCGCGAGGCGAGCTTGATCTCGAAGCCAGTAACCGTAAGAGCCCTAGGTGCCCGGACCTCTAGCAGATAAAGCGCCTTGCTCCTGCCTCGCCAGTTCCTGAGACGGCCGCTGAGGTTGGCCGTGACACAGGCGACATCAGCCTTGTGCGTACCAACGCAGCCGCTGCCAAAGGGCGTCATCGAGCCGACGGTAAACCTGACCGGCTTCTTTGCAACGAAGCGACCGCCATTGACCACGAGACCAAAGTCGGCATCGGTCGCCTTGGTTTCGACGTGGGAGTCCTTCACGACCAGGTAGCCCAGCACCTCGACCTTCCAAGTGCCGGGAGCAGGGTTCTTCACGAAGACGTTTTCGACGGTATCGATGCGATTTCGCGAACCGCCCGTCTTCGAATAGTTGCCTTGTTCGAGGCCGACGTTACCCCAGTATTTGGCGCCACCTGGAGCAGTAACCCGCAGGGTCAGGTCATTGATTCGGGTGCGCGAGGCGCTCGGGTTGGCAGCCGGATCGGCGTAGCACATCGAGATTTTCAGCTCGGGCTGGCCCTTCGCCACTTTGATCGAGTAGGCAAAACCATGGCCCTGCCTGATGAGATCGGTCTCGTCGACTACGAAGTGCAACTTGCGGTTGTCGTACATCGACTTGAGGCTTGGGAAACCCCAGCCCACATGCTCGCGACGGTTATCCGTGCTGGTACTGGTAAAGGAATATTGCGCGGCATTGGCGATCTGCAGCGCCTTCAGCGTGGTGAAGTGCGGCATGTTTTCCCAACGCGTGCCATTGGGCTTACGCTTGGGGCCGAAGAGGCCGTCGGTAAACATCTGGATCGCAAGGGCATTGTGGCCAGCCACCATGGGCGTCGCACCTGAGGTGCCACCGAAGCTCGTCGTATAGTCCTTCGACGAGTAACCGGCCGAGCCACTGCGGTCCGAGCACAGGATCGAGTCGTAATACGCGCAAAGGTCCGGCTTGATGCGGCCATCAGCAGCCGGCCCCGTGCTACCACTGCGCGACCAACGGTCGTCCGCAGGGTTGGCATTATTGCGGTGACGAACCCCACCGATAGAGAAAATGTTCTTCGCCCAAGCTTGAGGCCGCGAGTCCTGGTTACCGGCATTCGACTGGCTCTGCGTCCAGATCATGTCGTGGTCGAAGATAATGTCGTCACTATCTGCAGAGATGGAGGTGTAGGCGCGGGTGCGCGAATTCCCCCAAGAGGCGGTCGTGAACATGACCTTGTGCGTTTTCTTGAGCCGTTCCACGACCTTCCAGCGAGAGAAGCCAGAACTGACGCTGCCGTAATGGGTGAAGAAGGCCTGGGCATCGGGGGCCATGCCACGCGCGGCCTTCAGGCTCGTGCCGTTGCCGAAGACGATGCCAGCGGTGCAATGGCCGTGAGTGGCGGCGCTACCGCTACTCAGTACGTTGATGGGCTTGTTCGTGAAGTCCTTGTGCCCAATCTCGAGACCTTCGTAGATGTGGCCGTTAATGCCCTTACCGGTATAGCCGCCCTGGGTCTCGACATAATTGCCGCCACCCTGGATGCGACCGTTGTCCATGTCTTCCTCGGCGGGGGTCCAGCGATCGATCCAGAGCACCTGGTCGAGCTGCGCCGCCTTCAATAGCTGCCGACCGTCGAGACTGGCCTCAAAGAGGATGCTCCCTGGCTGCTCGTGCTCGATCTTGCCACCCATGGCTTCGATGGCCCGAGCCAGCGCCGGCTTGTCACGGTGCTTGTCGACCACGACGAGGTTGTAGCGCCGCGTCGGGATATCGCTGAGCTCATTGGCGAGCAGCTCCCTCATGAGGAAGGGTTCGAGCCTGAAGGCCGGATGGTACGGCAGAAGCGCACGCGTACTGGGCAAACGCCGCGCCGCTACCGCGACCTTTGCCTCGGCACGCAAGACATAGGCGTATTCGGGCAAGTAGCTGTGCACTTCTGCGCCCAGCTCGCGCAAGGCCTGGCGCCCAGCCTCCTTGGGTGGGTTGCGGAACTGCAGGATCCACAGGCGAGCAGAGTCTGGGCTCTGCAGCTGCGCAGGAATCGCCGGAGGCGCAAGAGGATCAAAGCGCCCGAAGCGCAGGTGGATCTGTTCGCTGTCCTGTTGCGCCAGAGCAGGCGCAGCGAGAAGCGAGAGGGCAAGGCCGATCAGGCCGGGAGAATAGCGCACTGTGCATCCTTCCAAGAAAAAAGGGAGAAGAGAGACCAAGTGGATCCCACGGAAAGAAGGAAATCCTATCAGGTCATAGCTACTGCGAGGCATCGATACCGCAGCGGTCCTATCAACGTCCCATAGTTTCCCCCTGTGAGCGGAGTTCGCTTTGCCAGAAACTTGTTACGACCGTGCAGGGATAGGCGAAATCACCTCCGTACCGCCCCCTCATCTGTACAAGGTTCGCCAGAGAGGATGAACCAGCTAGGCTGCGGCAATGATAGGGGTCTTTCGCACTCTCGCCGTGGTCGGCGTTCTCCTCGTTCTCGGGCTGCTCTGGCTCTCGCCCCCGTCCGAATCGCGCATCGCCCGGCACGCCCTCCCCAAACTGCTGGATACCTGGCTTAGCAACTGGGAGGAGAATACTCTCATCCCCTTCGGCGAAAGCCGCATTGCCAGCGGCTATGAAACGCATCGCCAGCTCCCCGATCCGAGCCCGGCACAGCGGCAACTCTTGGCGAAAGACCCAGGCAAAGGCCAGTCCTGGGAGCGCCAACGGAAGATCACCACTGCCCTAGATGGCTATCCGGCAGTCTTTGGCTTGCCCAAGATCAGCGGTTTCGGCAACGCCCTAAAAGACAAGGAAAAGGAGCTCTTCACCCAGAGCCTGAACGATTGGGCAGCCTCGGTGCCAACGCTGCATCTGGCTCCTGTCGGCCACGAACTGGAGATCCGCTACGAAGCCGCGCGCCGCGAGCTCGTCGTCGACGCGCTGAACGATTACCCCTCAACCTTCGATGGCAAGGGCCCGCGCCTCGCCGTCCCCATCGCCCGTTACCCACTGCCGAGCGCGCTGTCCCTAACCCCGCCCTTCCTTGTCCTCCTCCTCGCCCTGCTGACCGGCAAGACCATCCTATCGCTCTTCGCCGGCGTGCTCTTTGGCGCGATGCTCTCGCAGGGCGTTCTGGGCGGCTTCCAACACTTGCTTTCGGTCTATGTGCTCGAAAGGGCGCTGCTGGATTCCTTCCGGCTCGAGATCCTGGCCTTCGTGCTCCTGCTCAGCGCTGCCATCGGTCTGATGACTCGCTCGGGGGGACTCGAAGCCCTGGTCGAGCTGATCAAACGCTTGGCCAAAACCGCACGCTCCAGCCAATTCGCAACTTGGCTCATGGGACTGCTGGTGTTTTTCGACGACTACGCGAACACCATCGTCGTCGGCTCGACGATGCGGCCGCTCACCGATCGCCTACGCGTGAGTCGCGAGAAGCTCGCCTACATCGTCGACTCCACCGCCGCGCCGATCGCCGGCCTGGTGCCACTCTCGACCTGGGCGGCCTACGAGATTTCGCAGTTCGCCGGGCAGTTGCCGAGCGTCAAGGACGCAAATGGGAACCCGATGCAGGAGGCACAGGGCTTCAGCGTCTTTCTCCAGACCATGCCCTTCCGCTTCTACTGCTTTTTGACCCTCTTCTTCGTGCTCATGACGGTGCTGATGCGGCGGGAGTTCGGCCCCATGCTCGAGGCCGAACGCCGAGCCCACCGGGAGGGCAAGGTCATCGCCGACGACGCCAAGCCCCTCGCCTCCAAGCGCCTAACCGGAGCCCAGCCAAAGGAGGGCAGCCCGCGCCTGGCCCGCCACGCCATCGTGCCCATCGTCTCCCTGGTCGCCGTTAGCATCGCGATGATTTTCTACACCGGCTGGCCAGAGCAGCAGGTCGCAGGCGGCTTCTTCGACTTCCTCCGCTCGGTCTTTGAGAACGCCAACTCGGCCTTAGCCATCCTCATCGGCTCAGCCTCGGCGATGATCCTCGCAGCCGTACTCCCCATGGTCGATCGGGTCTGCTCGCCACTCGAAACGATGAAGACGGCCGGGTCTTCGGTCTTCGCCCTCTCCTTTGCCGTGCTGATTCTCATCCTGGCTTGGTGCATCGGCTTTGTCTGTGAAGACCTGGGCACCAAGTTCTTCCTCGTCGCACTCAGTGAGGGGCAGGTCGCACCGGCGCTGCTGCCAACCCTACTCTTCCTGATCTCGTGCTTGATTGCCTTCTCGACCGGCAGTTCTTGGACGACGATGGCCATCCTTTTGCCCAACGTCGTCCTCCTCTCGCACTCCCTAGGCAGCAGCTGTGAGATCGGCGGCATGACCTTGATGCTGCTGTCGATCGGCGCGGTGCTCGAAGGCAGCATCTTCGGCGACCACTGCTCCCCAGTCAGCGACACGACCGTCCTGTCGTCGGTGGCCTCCGCATCGGATCACCTGCACCACGTGCGCACCCAGGCGCCCTACGCCTTGCTCGTGATGCTGGTGAGTATCCTCTTTGGATACCTACCGGTGGCCTTCCTATCGCCGTCGGCTTGGCCACTGTCCATGCTGCTGGGCGCAGGCGCCCTCGTCCTCTTCCTCTTGATCTTTGGACGCAGGCCGGGGGCCGCTGAGTCGAGGGGCTGAGGGAGGCGCCCCGCTCAGCCCCTCAACTCAGCGGCCCTGCGCTGGGCCTGCGGGCAGCGTCGCCTGCCCGCAGAGCACCAGCGCTGCGGCGATCGGCCGACCCGCCTCGAGATAGAGCCGCGCCAAGCCATCGCACGCAGCCTGCTGCTTCTTAAGTTCCAGGCGCGATTCCCCAATCGACTCATAGAGCTGTAGTGGTGACAGCGAAGCCAAAGGCACACGGCGATAGCGCCAAGCCCGTTTCCCGCGCTCACGGAGGATGCCTGACTGATTGCGCACACGCGCCAGAATGCGCCCCGGGCTCAGGGTAAGCGGCAATAGCGGCCGCAAGAGTTCGGAAACCGGCGCCGACTCAGGCTCAGCCGCCGGGCTCGGTAGGGAGGCGACGAAGCGCTCGGCTCTCGCAGTCCAGTTCGCACGCAGCGCCAAGAGCCGCTCTTCGGCCAAGGGCAGATCGCCGGCAGCGAGCGCATCCCGCAGCTGCTGCTCCAGCGCCTGCCCCTCAAGATCGATGCGGCGGAGAGCCTCGCTCCCCAACTGCCGAAGTTCAGGGCTCTCCTCCTTTGCCTCATAGCGTCGCGCCAGTGCCCTTAGCTCGGGAAGTCGGCGCTCGCTGAAGAGCCAATCGATCTGCGCGCGGAGCCCGGCGAGAGTGTCGGCGTGGAGCGCCGAGGCCAGCGAAGACGGATCCTGTTGCAGATCCGGCAAGGGCTCGGGGCGGAACTCGGCCTTGGGCGCCGCTGCAGATTGGAGTTCCAGCTGACGCTGAACCACGCGGCCAGCCGCCTCCTGCTCATCCCCTTCCTCGGAACCACCCAGCGACAGCCGCCCATCAAAGAGCAGCAAGACCAGCAGGCCCAGCAGCGCCAGGAGCAATCGTCGGCTCATGCGGCGCAGTGAACGGCGCTTTCGTTTCGATCTTGTTATCCCTGGCATGCGTCCCCCCTAGTACGGCCGCAGAGGAAGCAGCAGCTATCCCCTACCCCCAGCTTTCTTAGCTCAGGGTCGGCAACTCCAGCAAATGCTGCCCCACTTCGACGAGTAAAAACAGGATGCCGATAGCGAAGACGAAGAGCACACCGAGGGAGAAGGTCTGAAACCACGTCGATCCGAGCACCCCTTTGGCCGTCACGAACCAGGCAATCATGAGGGTCAGCCCGATGCCTCCCAGCAGTATGGGCGTCCAGCCATTTACGAAGAGCAGGCCCGTCATAACGATGGTCCACAATAGCGCTGCTCCAAACGAAGCTAGGGCTCCGCTGCCGATATCGCAGATCCGACAGCCGATGCCGAAACCCGCCCACATCAGGCAGAGGAAAGCTCCTAGCAGCGAAATCACGGTCGAAGCTGCAAGCCCCTGCGCCCAGCTATAACGATCGATAAGCCGGCCCCCAAAGACCTCTCGATCCATAGTCATAGGCGGGATGACCGGCTCTTCTTCGTGACTCTGGCTGCCCTCGCTGGCTTCTGGGTCCTCGTGCTCTGGCTCGAGCCGATCCTCGAGAGGATCCTCCAGAGAAAGACGCGGATCTGGTGCGGCAGCTGGAGCCGATGGGCCTTCATCCGCCTTCGCATCAGGAGAACCAGCAGAACCCGGGGCAGCAGCTGCATGCTCACTGGTAGCGGCTTTTTCCGCCGCCTTCGGCGCGAGCATCTGATCGATACGATCGCGATCGATCTGAAGAATCCCCAGATCCATCTGCACGAGGACCGCCTTCTTAGTCTCTCGTATCAGAACCCCCTCGACCTGGGTGCCGTCCGTGTAAAGAACACGGACGGCCTCCCCTTCCCTGCCCCCCATGCTCAGTAGCAGCAACAAAAGCAATACAAGAGAAGTCCGCATGTCCGCAGAATCGGAGCCGAGCGGAGCCTTCTTTACCGGTGCGCTGCGACGACCTTGTCAGCGCGAGCAAGGGAGCATGGGCTCAGCGTGCGGCGAGGGCCAACAGCATCACATCGTCATCGCAAGCCTCGCCCTGCAGGTGCTCAGCCAATAGCTGGCGCACCCGTCTCACGGCGACTTCGGCCCCTTGGCCGTGACAGTCCTTCAGAAGCTCCATGACAGCCTGTTCCCCCAGGAGGTCGCGCTTGGGGTTCCGCGCTTCCATCAGCCCATCGCTGCAGAGGAAGAGGAAATCGCCGCTATCCAAGGGCTCCTTACCTTCCTCGTAGGGGTAGCCCGCCGCCATCCCCAGCGCCGGCCCCGTCGCCGCGAGTTCTGTTATCCCTTCCTTACGAACGAGCCAGGCCCCGCCATGCCCGGCGTTGACGTAACGGAGTGAGCGAGCCCCGTTCCCGCTGTCGCGCTCCAGGCGGGCCACGATCAAACTAATGAAGCTGCCAGCATCGACGCTGCCTTCGAAGCGATCATTGAGCCGGGAAATGATTCCGGTCAGATCGCCCGACAGCTCAAGGTAGCTACGCAAGGCCGACTGCGCCGAATGGGCGATCAGAGCCGGCCCCACGCCATGGCCGCTCACGTCACCCAGCAATACGCTGAAAGCCCCGTCCGGCCCCTCGACCACATCGTAGGTATCCGCACTGGCAGCATCGGCGGCCTCAAACCACTGCGCGACCTCGAGGTCTTCCGGCAGCCCCTTGGGCTCAGGTAGGAGCTGCCGCTGAATGCGCTCGGCAAGCTCGAACTCCTGCTTTAGCCGCATGCGCTCCAGGCTCTCGTGGGTGAGCCGAGCATTCTCAAGGGAGATGGCCAGCTGCTGTGCCAGGGCGGCAAAGAAGGCGAGGTCCCGGCGTGTGAACTCTTTGCGCTGCGCCCTGGAGTCCACGTAGATCGCGCCGACCAAACGATCGCGAGCAATCAGCGGCACGCACATGACAGCCCTGAGCTTGAGATCGTAGACCGACTGCCCGAGATCCAGGGCCTCCTTGCCAGACTGGACAACGCGCTCAACCGGCTCCCGGGTCTCCAGCACATGCCGGAGCACGGTGGTGCTGTAGCCCTCGCTGATCGGCACGGGTTTACCCTCGCTGGTCCGAGCGACGCGGACCTCCACATCTGCCGGCTCATCGCTGCCCTCGCGGCGCAGGAGCAGGAAGCCGCGCTCCCCACGGGTCACCTCGATCGACTTGTCGACCAGGTTTTCGAGGAGTTCATCGAAGTCCTCACTACTCCCGACTTCGATCATCGTGTCGAGGAGGAGCTGGAGGCTGCGCCGGTCGACGAGAGGGTCGCCCGTCAAGAAGTCCATCGATTCGGCGGCGGGGTCATCGTCGCCAGATTTGCCGCCGCGCCGGCGGAACGGGGAGAAGATCAACGGAAGGCCTGCCTACGAAGGCGGTGGAACAGTGGACGGGAGAGACGAAGAGCTTAGCATTTCGCTCCCCTGAGCGAGAGTCTGGCCTGCCCCGGCTTCCAAGACGGGCTCCGCATCCCTGAGACCCTTCCCACCACCGCACGAGGAAGAGATGAAGATCGATAAGTTGATCTACGAGCACTTCGCCGAGCTACGCCTGCGCGGCGAGTTCGACACCTTCTATGCCCCTAAGCTGGGCGAAGAGGTCGACAAGCTAATCGCCGAAGGAACGCTATTCGCCGTCCTGAACCTCCGCCTCGTCAAGTTCATCAACAGCACGGCCCTGGGCGCAATCATCAAAGCCCACAAGCGCTTCAAGGCCGAAGGCGGCGAGTTCGTGATTGGGCAGCCCTCGCCCTTCACCAAATCCGTCATCACCAAGCTCGGCATCGACAAGATCGTGCCGATGTACAGCTCACTCGATGAAGCTCACGCCGCACTCAAGAGTGCGATGCTGAACGATGCGACTCCCGACGTCATTGGCGAGAGCAACGTGCTCTTCCACTTCCTCGACGAAGACAAGGCTACGAAGATGGGGACTCGCAAGACCGGCCTCGGCACGGTCCTCTCGGTCGACCATCAGCGCATCCGCTTCACTTGGACCGGCGGGCACCTGAACCTCTCTCCCACAGAGATCGAAGAGCTCCTCGCTCCCGGCACAGTCCTCCACCACAAGTTCATCCTCAGGCTCTTCAAGAAGGGCTTCTTCGAAGTCCAGGGAGAGGTCGAGCAGAGCGAGCTTCGCGACAACGAAGAGACCGGTGGTAAGGAAATCGTCGTCAGCGCCCGCTTCCTCGATATCGCCGAGTCCGATCGCCTGGCTCTCGCCCAGTACGCAGACGATCTGGACTACCTCAAGAAGCAGCTCGAGGATGTGAACCCTTCCTAGGGTGAGTTCCAACAAATCGGCGACGGGGCAGTGCGCAACCACCCTGCCCCGCCAATCACCCTGCCCCGCCAATCACCCTGCCCCGCCAATCACCCTGCCCCGCCGCCGCATGAACTCGGGTCTTCACCCGGCTCTCAGGCCAGGCCGCGCTCCCTCCCGAAGCGCCGCACACGGGCCCTTCTCCAAGACCCGTGTGTGGAAAGCTCAGATCTCCCAGGTGTTCCCGGAGTAGATCAGATCCATCAGGCTCTTGTCGCCGCGCTTCTCGCGTTCGCTAGCAATCTGCTGGTGAACGAGCTTTTCGTAGGACTGCACTCCCTGGAGGTTGCGCAGCACACCGATCGCCGTCGGATCCACCGTTTCCATCAGCTGCGAAGCAGCAAAGGCGAGGGTCGGGTTCGGGTCATGGGCATCCCAGACGACCAGATCCTTCTCTTCGGCGGGACGCCCCAGGCCCTCGTCTTCCTCACCGAGGCGAACCACGCGCAGCCGGTTCTTGTCCCAGATCAGCCCCTTCTGGAAATCCTTACCGAACTTGAGGGGCTCAGCATGGCGGACGTCGATCAGGAGATCGTCTCGGACCTCCTTGGCCGTCAGCTGCATCCAAGCACCATCGTTGAAGATGTTGCAGTTCTGGAAGATCTCGATGAAGGAGGTCCCCTGGTGCTCGTGCGCCTGCCGGATCACCTCGCGCAAATGGCCGCCCATGACGTCCACCGAGCGGGCGACGAAGCTGGCACCAGCACCGATCGCCAAGGAGATAGGATTGAACGGGGTATCCACCGAGCCAACCGGGCTCGACTTGGTGACCTTGCCCAACTCGGAAGTCGGGGAGAACTGGCCCTTGGTCAAACCATAGATCCGGTTGTTGAACATCAGGATCTTGAGGTTGACGTGACGACGCAGGGCATGGATCAGGTGATTTCCCCCGATCGATAGCCCATCGCCGTCACCCGTAACAACCCAGACTTCAAGCTCGGGATTGGCGAGCTTGACACCCGAAGCGATCGCCGGGGCGCGACCGTGGATGCTGTGCATCCCATAGGTGTCCATGTAATAGGGGAAGCGGCTAGAACAGCCGATGCCCGACACGAACACGGTCTTGTCGCGATCGAGACCGAGACTGGCGAAGGCCTTCTGCACAGAGTTCAGAATGCCGTAGTCGCCACAGCCCGGGCACCAACGCACGTCCTGGTCCGATTTGAAATCCTTGGCCTTGAGGGCGTCCGGCGGGGTTGCAGCAGTGGAACTCATCGGTTCAGCTCCTCGAGCTTGGCCAGGATCTCGTTGTTGTAGAAGGGACGGCCCTGGATCTTGGTAAACGACAGATACTCGTGGCTCGGGCGCTCAGCCCGCAGGAGCTTGACGAGCTGCCCAAGGTTCATCTCGGTGACCAGGATCTTGTCATAGCGATCGAAGATCTCGTCGAGACCCGGCGGCAGCGGCCAAAGGTTGGTCAGGTGCAGGTGAGCGCAGCGGATGCCTTTCTCACGGGCCGTCTGGAGGGTTCCAGCCATAGCGCCGTAGGTCGAACCCCAGCCGACCATCAAGATGCCGCCGTCGTCACCAACGACCTCGGGAACCGACAGTTCCTTGGCGATGCCGAGCACCTTGTCGCGGCGAAGGTGGCACATCTTCTCGTGGTTGGCCGGATCGTAGGAGATGTTGCCGACGCCGTCGGCCTTCTCCAGGCCGCCGATGCGGTGACGCATACCCGGAGTTCCGGGCTTGACCCAGGGACGCGCTAGCGTTTCGGGGTCACGGCTGTAGGGCTGGAAGCCCTCAGGGTCGCTGCGGTATTCGACCTTGAACTCTTCGAGTTCGCCCTCCTTGGGAAGCAGCCAGGGCTCCGAGCCGTTCGCGAGGTAGCCATCGGTCAAGAGCATGACCGGGGTCACGTATTTGATCGCGAGCCGGAAGGCCTCGATGGCCTGGTAGAAACAGTCGGCCGGCGACTTCGCTGCGATCACCGGAACCGGGCACTCACCATTGCGGCCATAGACGGCCTGCAGCAGGTCGGCCTGTTCGGTCTTCGTAGGCAGTCCGGTTGAAGGGCCGCCACGCTGAACATTCACGATCACGAGCGGAAGCTCGGTCATGACCGCTAGCCCCATCGCCTCGGACTTGAGGGCAATGCCGGGGCCCGAACTCGTCGTCAGCGCGAGGTGCCCAGCATAAGCGGCACCGATCGCCGAGCAGATCCCAGCAATCTCGTCCTCGGCCTGGAAGGTCACGACCCCATGCTGCTTGTAGCCCGAAAGCTGCTGCAGAATCTCGCTGGCCGGGGTGATGGGGTAGCTACCCAAGAAGAGCGGCTCGTGTGCGAGCTTGCTCGCGGCAAGGCAGCCGAGACTGGTCGCGGCGTTTCCGTTGATGTTTCGGTAGGTGCCCTTGGGCAGCGGTGCCGGATCGACCCGGTAGGTGCGCTGGAAGACCTCGATCGTGATCGCGAAGTTGTAGCCGGCCTTCAGGACCGCGATGTTCGCATCAGCAATCTCGGGCTTCTTCTTGGCGAACTTGGCCTTGATGCCCTCGATCGTCGGGCTGAGGTCGCGGTTGTAGAGCCAATAGAGAATGCCCAGTGCAGCGAAGTTCTTGCAGCGCATCTGGGAGCGGCTGTCGAGGCCGCTGTCCTTGAGCGTCTCCTTCGTCAGCTGATTCAGATCGACCGAGATCATGCGATAGTCATTCGCAAGATTCTCGTCATCGAGTGGGTTCTTCTCCCAGCCCGCCACCTTGAGATCCTTCCTGCCAAAACCGCCCGCATTGGCGATGACGATGCCGCCCTTCTGCAGCTCTGGCAGGTGGACCTTGAGTGCCGCAGCATTCATCGCCACCAACACGTCCGGCTGGTTACCAGGAGTGAAGATGTCATGGCTCGAGAAGCGCACCTGGAAGGCGCTCACCCCGGGAAGGGTGCCGGCAGGGGCCCGGATCTCGGCAGGAAAATCCGGGAACGTCGCGAGGTCATTACCGAACAGGGCAGCGCTGTTCGAGAACTCCGTGCCCGTCAGCTGCATGCCATCGCCGGAGTCGCCGGCAAAGCGAATGATCGCCTGGTCAAGGGTTTCGACCGGCCGATCCTTGTCGACCGAAGCATCCTGGGTCGTCATTTGATCGTGCTCTTACTCTGTTCCCCCCGCCTAGCCAGGGGGGTGGACCCCGCCATCTTCGCGGGGGGGATGTGCATAGGGCAGCGCCGCGAGAATACGGGTGGCCCCGTCCTTCTCGATAGCACCCGGGAAGATGCCGAGCCACAACTCGACGCCCGAGCGATTCTGGGTCCAAGGCAAGTGCGAAGACAATAGGAACAAGGGCTTACTCGATCCCTTCTTCACCATGTCCTCACGGTATTGACCCATGAATCGGCGAGGGAGAATAACGGCGACATTCGAGTCGACCAATGCACTACGACGGGTTTCTTGCAAAACAAGAGCGAAGATCTCCCAGGGAGAAGAGCCAGGCTAGCCCCGTCCCACCTGGACCAAGGCGATCTCATGGGCCAACGGTAGGGCCCTCACCCTCCTCTCTCTTAGCCTTCAGCCCTCAGCTAGGGCCTTCTCGATCTCGGCAAAAATACTCTCCGGCTCACTCATCCGGCCAAGCCCGCTGCAACCTTCAGCCAAGCTCCCATGCTCTGGGCCGATGCGTCTCCAGCCCTGCGCCTCGAGGCGGGCGCAGTTCTCCTGCACGAAGGGGTTGTTCCACATCAGCTCGTTCATCGCTGGAGCGAAGAGCCGTGGTCCTCCCGCCGCCAGCGCTGCCAGACAGACCGGATCGCTGCCAAAGCCGTGGGCAAGCTTGGCCATCAGGTCGGCCGTCGCCGGCAATACGACAAAGGCGTCACTCTTCGCCGTCAGTAGGTGGCTCGGGCCCGCAGGCTCCATGCTCCGAACGTCGCAGATGACCGGGCCATGGGTCACGGTTTCGAGGGACAACGCAGTCACGAAGCCCAGAGCATCGGGGGTCAGATAGCAGCGCAGGTCATAACCCGCCTTGCGGAGCATGCTCCCCAGGGCCACGGCTTTGAAGCTCGCGGCGCCGGCGCCGATCCCAACGGCGATCTCAGTCATCCTCGCCGCTCCCTTGGGTCTCAAGCTCACCGCTCTCAAGGCCAAGGTAGATGCGCAGCTCGCGCACCGCCCGGTCCAGCTCGCGGTTGATGACGACATGGTCGTAGAGGTGAGCCATGTTCATCTCCTCGCTAGCAATCGCCAAACGACGCTGGATCGTCTCCTCGTCCTCCGTCTTCCTGGCGCGCAGACGGCGTTCGAGTTCTTCCAGCCCAGGCGGCATGATGAAGACGAAGCTGGCTTCGATACCGGCATCACGCAGCTTGCGGGTCCCCTGCACCTCGATCTCGAGAATGACGGTCTTCCCCTGCCCTAGCTTGCGCCCGACCTCACTCCGGAGAGTTCCGTAGCGGTTGCCGTTGTATTCAGCCCACTCGAGAAACTCACCGCGCTCCACCCGCTGCGCGAAATCCTCGGGACTCAAAAAGAAGTAGTCGACGCCCTCGGTCTCCATGGGCCGCTTCTTGCGCGTCGTCGCCGAGACGGAGAGCACGACCCGCTCGTCCTCGAGCAGGGCACGACAGATCGTCGTCTTGCCGGAGCCCGAAGGCCCGGAGATCACCGCGAGTCTTCCCTGGCTACTCATTCGAGGTTCTGCACCTGTTCCTTGACGCGCTCAAGTTCGGCACGCATCGCCAGCACGACATGCGAGAGTTCACCCTCGACGGTCTTGGCCCCCATCGTGTGCGTCTCGCGTAAGAGTTCTTGGGTCAGGAAGTCGAGTCGGCGACCGATGCCCACGTCCTCTCCCGCATCCAACAAGCGGCGAAACTCGCGCAGATGCGCGCGGAGCCGAGTGCGCTCTTCACTGACATCAACCTTCTCGCAGAAAAGCGCGACTTCCCGCACGACATCGAGGTCCTGGGCCTCGTGCCCTTCTTGCCGCAAAAAGCGGCGAACCCGCTCAAGGAGCCGGGCTTCATAGGCGCTTTGCTGCTCCGGATAGCGGCGCTCGAACTCGGCGAGCCCTTGGTCGACGGCATCGAGCCGGGCGTTCAGATCGAGAGCCAACTCAGCCCCCTCACGTTCGCGCTCGATATCCAGCAGATCGAGGATCTTGCCCAGAGAATCCACGAAGAAGGCTCGCAGCTGCTCCGTGTTCCGGCTCTCTGCTGCAGGCTGCATCACTCCAGGAAGCGAGAGGAGGATCTGCAGACTAGGGCCCTTTGCCAGGCCAAGCTCCTGGATGAGCTGCTCAAGCTGCTCGTTGTAGTGAGCGGCAAGCTCGCGATCGAAAGACACCGCGCTCCTGGCCGCTTCCGACTGATGCCGGACGTTGAGGCTGACGGCGCCGCGCTGGATGCGCTTGCGGACGATGGGCTCGGCAAGACCTTCGCAGGGGGCCAGGCTATCGGAGAGCCGCGACTTGAACTGCAGGTGCCGATGATTGAGCGAACGCAGCTCCATCGTCAAATGATGGCCATCCTGGGACGCCTCGACGCGGGCAAAGCCCGTCATGCTGCGTGGGGCCATACGCTCGCCTCTGGATGCTCCCGAAGCACTAGGTCTTGGGAGGGTGAGCCTCGGAACTACTTGCCCTCTTCACCCGCCGGTGCAACTGGCGGCATGACTGGAGTACCAGCTGGAGCCCCCTCATTGGGCTTCGGCTCCTGCTGCTCCGGAGCTCCAGAACCCGGGGCTCCAATCCTGCCACTCTTGAGGGCATGAATGCCCATAGCGGAAAAGAGGAAGACCGCAAAGACCGTGAAGGTGAAGCGATTGGTACCGCCACTCTTCACACCGAAGGTCTGGGCGCCCATGCCACCAAAGGCTTCGGCCAGCCCGCCACCCTTTGGCTCCTGAAGAAGAATCACGATGATCAGGAGGATGGCGCTAGCGAAGAAGGCGATCCAGAAGATGAGGCTCAGGACAGCAGACATCGAGACCTCGGATGAGAGGGCAATGGGGGCGCAGACGGAAAATCAGAGCGCAAAGAAGATACGGGGAGCCAGAGGCATTGCCAGTGCTCCCTCCGCTCTTTTCGAGGCCAAGTCGTCCCGGCCGCAGCCATCAGGCGAGAACCGGGATCCAGCGGTCGCCGAAACATTGCGGCCATAGAGACACTATGGCCACAGAGACACTAGGCCACAGAGACACTATGGCCGGAACGGCTCAGCTATCGAACTCGACGATCGGCAAGAAGCTATCGGCCGAGAGGCTGGCCCCACCGACCAAGACGCCGTCGACGTCGGGATTGGACATCAGCTCCTTGACGTTGCTGGGCTTGACGCTACCGCCGTAGAGGATGCGTAGCTGTGCCGCGGCATCCTCCCCATGCTGCTCCCGCAGCCACTTGCGAATAAAGACGTGCGCCTCTTGCGCCTGCTCGGAACTCGCCGTGACGCCGGTGCCAATCGCCCAGACCGGCTCATAGGCGAGAGTGACACGGGAGATCTCAGCGCCCTTGATCCATTCCAGGCCCGTCTTCAGTTGCCGGGTGAGCACCTCATTCATCTTCCCGCTCTCCCGCTCTTCCAAGGTCTCTCCGATGCAGAGCATCGGCAGCAGATCCTGGTCGAGGGCGGCGCGGACCTTGCGTCCCATCCACTCGTCCTTCTCTCCGAAGAGGTGCCGGCGCTCGGAGTGGCCGATGAGAACGCGTTCGACACCGATGCCACGAAGCATCAGCGCCGAGATTTCGCCGGTGAAGGCTCCGGACTCCTCCCAGTGCATGTTCTGGGCTCCAAGGCCAATCGGCGAGCCTTGGGAAACAGCGGCCACGTCCGCCAGATAGATCGAGGGCGGGAAGACCGCGACTTCGCGATCGTCACCGTCCCCGAGACGGGCCTTGAGGGTCTTGATCAGATCGAGAGCTTTGCTCCGATCCAGGTTCATCTTCCAGTTGGCGGCGAGGTAGGGCTTTCGAGAAGGCGAGTCGCTCACGGTTCGGCAGCTCCGACATGGGTCCCGGGAAAGCCTGAAGCTCATCATGAGCCAGGTTGCGAAGCAGACTAGCTTCGGCGGCATCTTCTCGGAAGCATGGTCCCTTCAAGAATCTCCGTCCCTCCAGTCGGCAGAGCACCCGCATCGCCAGCGAGAGCCCCGGCAGATTCTCTGGTCGCAGCGCCTGAGCTTGGTCGGAGAGTGCCTCTTCGGGCCGCACGTGGACCTCGGTCATCACCGCATCGGCGCCGGCAGCGACCGCAGCCTTGGCCATGGGCGTGACGAACGGACGCTTGCCGGTCGCGTGGCTCGGGTCGATGACAATCGGCAGATCACAGCGGGCACGCAGCGCTGGGATCACCGAGAGGTCGAGGAGCTTGCGCCGCGAAGGATCGTGACCGATCACTCCACGTTCACAGAGGGCGAGATGACGCGCCCCTGCATCCAGGCAGTATTCGGCAGCACCCAGCCACTCGTCGAGCGTCGCCGAGGGAGCACGCTTTAGCAGTAGCGGTCGACCGCAGCGCCCAAGCTCACGCAGCAACGTGAAGTTCTGCATGCTGCGGGCGCCGATCTGGATGACGTCAGCTTGTTGGGCAACAAAGTCAACGTCGCGGGGATCGAGAGCCTCGGTCACGATCGGGAGCCCAAAGTCCTGACCGACTTGGCGTAGCAGGACGAGCCCCTCGCGTCCGAGCCCCTGAAAGGCATACGGCGAAGTGCGCGGCTTATAGGCGCCGCCCCGCAGCATCGTTGCCCCAGCTCGTGCGACCAAAGTGGCAATCTCCCCCACCGAAGCCGGATCCTCAACCGAGCAAGGGCCAGCGATCCAAGCAAAACTGTTGGCATCCAGCTCCCCAAAGACATGGCCTTGCGCCGAGAACTCTGAGGACTCAAAGCGGTCGGCAAAGCAAAAACGCCGGGGAGCGCGCTGCGCCTTCGGGTAGCTCTCCCGGAAGCTGAGCACCTTGCTGATCTCCGGCCATTCCGCCAGCTGCGCCTTTAAGGTCGAGTCGGGGCGCTGATCTTGAGAGGCGGGCTCCTCGACCTCGATGATACAGCGCCGTCCTTGCTGGCTGGTCGCGAGTTTCTGGAACGAGAGCCGGCGGGCGCGCAAGCGCTCGTAGACAGCCTCGATGGCGGCAGGGTCGAGTTCAGCTTTGAGGATCAGGATCACGGAAAGGCACCACGGAGTCTTAGGTCGAAGGCTAGTCCGCCCCAAGAAATCGGTCAACGCACAGATGCCGCCCCCAAGCGGATCAGCAGACGGCTGCCCTGCCTCTGCCATACGAAAACCGCGCCCCGCCGCTCGGCCTCGTGGAACTGCTGCAGCAACCACGTCACGGTGCTACCGGAGGCATTCCCCGCACGGGTCTCTCTTTGGTCGATGACCACGAAGCGCACCCCCAGCCGCTCGCGAAGAAGATGTAACGGATCCTCGGCGCGAGCTTCCTTGATCGAGAGCCAATCCCGAAAGCGAGCTGGATCCTGCGCCCACATCAGGCTCGGGTCACTCATGCCGGTAAAGCGCAAGAAACTCCCCCGAGTAGCAAAGGCGAGCCCGGCGCTGTCAGCCCAATCAAAGGTAAAGACCAAATCGCCAGGACGGCCTTCCTCCAAGAGGAAGCTCGCAAGCTTGGGATAGATGCGCTGCCGATTGGCCTCGCTGCTCCTCTCGATTCGGGGCAACTGGAAGGCCAAAAAGGGGACAAAGAGCAGAGCTAGCCCCAAGGCCAGCTTTGGCCATGACCGGAAGGCCCGGCTCGCCGGCAGCGTGCAGAGGGCCAGCAAGGCCAGCGGAGCCGCAAGCTCGAAGAGGCGACGACTACCAAGAGAGGCAAGTAGCACAAACATGGCAGGCAGCAGAATGCCGCGACGCCCCCATCCTCGAAGCAAAGCGTAGGCGAGCAAGGCGAGCGCCAGCAGCGATCCCAGCTCCCAGCGCCAAAGCATGGCAAAGGGGTAGGAGGCATACTCGAGCGGCACGAGAGGAAGCTCCCCGGTCGCCGCCGCGAATGGCAAAGAGAAGTTGAGCGTCCAAAGCAGCGACCAAATCTGCGGGATATCGGGGCGGGCAAGCAGGGCCAAGGCGATGCCTGCCAGCACAGAGAGCCCGCAGGCCCAATCCAAGCGGCGCGACTCCAGCCAGCGGCCCGCCAGGCAGAGTCCAGCGATCCCCAGTGGCAGCACCACCGCCGCGTGCAAGTAGACATAGAGCGCCGCCAAGGCAAAGGCCCAGAGGCGTCGCCCAGCTTCCCTGCCCTCAGGACGAGCCAGGGCGGCAGCCAGGAGGAGCAGCGGCCCGGTCGCCAGCGGCAAGTCGCGCAGGGCACAAAGGCGAAACAGCCAGGTCGCCGAAAGCAACGGCAGCGCCAAGAGCGCCAGCGGACTCAGCTTCGGTGCCAGCCAACGCAGCGCTTGCCCGAGGCAGAGCAGCTGCACAAGGAGGGCAAGCTGCAAGCCGATCCACACCCTGCCCGGCTCATCAATCCCCAAGAGAGCCAGCCAATAATGGAAGCCGAGCTGGCGCGAGGCGAAGTGCTCAGCGAGCGGGGTAAAGGCCGCCTCCGGCGCCGACGCCGGGAAGCCCTCACTCGCAAAGCGACCGGCCATGTGGAGATTCCACCAAACGTCATAGCCCACCGGCCAAGAACCTGGAGGGCACAAGTACAGCAGCAAGCCCGAGAGCCCGAGGAGCGCGACCAACATCGCGCCCCAGCGGGCTCTCGGGCTCATCCTCAGATCTGGGTCGAGCGCTGCATTCACTCGGCCCAAGATAGCGGGCGCCCCTCCAGGATCAGCGATCGTTCCCGAGCTTGCCCTGGGCCTGGGCCTCCTTGCTGGGAGCGCCAAAGAACTTGTCGACCTCGCCAATGACATCGCGTCCCGGCTCGTCGCTGCCCTCTTCCTCGCCGTAGTAGACGTTCTCAGCAATCATCTTCTGGGTGACATCGAGACGCTTCTTGATCGAGTCGAGCAGCTCCCGGGCCTCGCCCAGAGCCGAGCTGTCGATATCGAAGCGCCGGGCAGTAGCTGCCATCGCGTCCAGTTGGCGCTTGCGGGTCTCTAGCTTCGCCACCAGCTCCGCAACCTGCTGACGCTCGCTGCGCACGGCGTGCAGCTTGCTGCGAGCGGCCTCAAGCACTCGGGCCTGGCGCTCGCTCAGTCTCTTCTTGCTCTCACGCAACTCGAGTTGGTTCTTATAGAGGTCAAAGCTGCGAGCGAGTTCGCTTCGCACGATCCCGATCGGTGGCAGCTCGGCATAGCTCGCGCTGGCCGGCACGACGTCGCTCTGAGCCACAGCCACGATGCCGCGCAGGCGCTTGACCTTGGATTCGTTCTTGGCAATCGCTCCCTCGAGACGGCGAATGTCGGCCTGCAGCCCCTCGAGATCGACCTCTGCCCGGGCAACTTCCCGACGCGCTTCCAGGATCTCGGGATCGATCTTCTCGATCAGGGTGCGGGCGCGCCGCAGCTCGAAGTCGATCGGCACGTTCTCGCGCACCGACTTCTTCATGTCCTCAAAGGCCGTCTCGGCGTAGCTGAAAGCATTGGTGCCGAGAAAGAAAAAGCCACCGATCCCGAGGACGGCAGCGGAAAGGAAGGTCCACTTGATCAACTTGCGCATCGTGCGTTCTCCGCTTGGGCTATCCGCTGGCCAGGGCAGTGAGTCCGCCCGGCACGGCCCTCGATGCGAGGGCCAGCGCAAAGGATTTCGAGACATCCAGAAATCCCGCAAAAACCCGCCAGAGGCGCCCAATGAAACCGCGCCGGTTAATGGCGGCGGCGCGCCTCTCCGATGCCAATCAGCGTCGACTGGATCAAACGCTCCCGCACCTGATTCAGCGTCTTCTTCGACGTTTCCGCCTCAGCACGGCGCAAATCCTCGGCCGTCGAATAGCAGTAGGGGCACTGCGCCTCCTCCAAATGGAAGCGCAAATAGCCCGCGGCATCCTCGGCCATCTCGCCTTCGAGATATTGCCGCCAAAGGTCTCGATGCGGGCAGCTGACCTGCATCTCTCGCCAGATCTCTCCCACCGTGACCACTAGCCGTTCACTGCGCTCGGGGACCAGGGGCTCTTCCGCTTCTCGGCTCATCTCAACGCGCTCCCGGCTTCCACAGCCCCTCAAACAAGTCGTGCGTGGGATCGAACTGACGGGCAATACCACGCAAACGCTCGATCGCTCGATACTTGATTCCGGCAACCGCCTTTTCGTCCTGCACGTCAAAACGCTCCGCGGCCTCCTTGTTTCGACCACCCAGCGCAAACAAAAACTCGACCACCTTGAGCTTCTCGAAGTCGCCCTTTTGCCAGTATTCCTCTACGAGCATCTTGAGGGCCTTGGCCAGCGCCTCGCGGCGCACGTTGGCCGATTCGAGGGCCACCGCACTCTGATCCGGAGACCGTCGTTCACTAGCCATGCGCTCGATCCCGATGTAGCTGCGCTCCATCGCATCGTCATGGCCACCCGACATCGGCAGCGGACGCTTCTTGCGAAAGTGGTCGATCACCCGGTTCCGCGCGATACCAAACAAGAACTGCTCAAGACTGAACTGCGGATCGAAGTTCCGTATTCCGCGCACGGCGCCGAGGAAGACATCTTGGGTTAGATCCTCCGCAGCCTGATGCTCTCGAACCTGCTTTTTGCAATAGAAGTAGATGCGCTGAAAGAACTCGTCCTGCAATCGCGCCCACTCGCCCTCATCGAGGGCCTGCAACTTCTCGATCGAAAAACCGCTGGCGCTGTTCGTCATGAGCACTCAAAGCTAGCTGGGGCAAGGCCGGACAGGGAGAGGAGCAGAAGAGGGCGGGCCGAATCGTCGTGGGGCAGCAATGGAGCATCCTCGACGAATCGAAGGCTTCGACCGCGTATTCCAGCGCCAAGAAAGCGCCACTCCAACACAGCCGGCCACTCGCGAGCCTTTTTCAACGACCTATCAGGCTCCGAGTATCAACATGATGATCAGGAAGATAAAGAACCCAGCGAGGGCAAAGAGAGTCACCTGTCCAAGAAACGACAGAATCATCATGGGGAGGCGCAAGGTGATCTGTAAGCCCCGCAGCAAGCCGACACCAAGCACCTTGATCGGGAGCAGGAGGGCAATGACCAGGGCTCGCAAAAGCCCCGAAACGACTCCCACCTTCTGGTTCAGCTCCTGCGGTGAATCGGTGCTTGACTGCCTGGAGCCTGGCGAAGGAAGCGCAGCGGCGTTCGCTGGGGCCGGGTCGGACGGGGCCGTGGGCGCCGAACTTGCCGTTCGAGTCATCGGTGGCGGCGGCGGAGTCGTTTCGTTGTTGCGACGAGAAGCTGAGCCCTGAGGGCTGACCTGAGAAGAACGGCTAGCCAGATCGAGGATGATCGACTCGCCAAGTCGACCAGGAGCACGAAGCGCTTGCAGGACTTCTCCCAAACTCTGCACCCGCTTTTCCGGGTCCTTCTCGAGCATGCGATCCAGGATGCGTCGATACGGCAAGGGGATGCTCCCCGGATAACGCACCGCGCCTTTCTCGTGCCCCCTCAGCACCTCCCACTCGCTGTCGCCCTGAAAAGGCACTTCGCCCGACAAGCACTCGTAGAAAATGACACCGAGCGAGTAAATGTCCGAGCGGTGATCCCCTCGACGCTCAAGCATCTCCGGCGCCATGTAATAGGGAGTTCCCCGGCCAAAGGAGAGCGACATCCTCGATGTGGAAACGAGCTTGCTGAGGCCGTAGTCGCCAACGCGGGCAATGTCGCCCTTGAGAAAGACATTGGCGGGCTTGAGGTCAAAGTGGATCAGCGAGCGATCGTGCAGGGCCTGCACCCCCCGACAAACCTGGACAAAGATACTGAGAGCATCCTCCTCACACAAAGCGCCGTCCTCAAGCCGGTCTTTAAGGGTGTCCTCGCCGGCATAGCCCATCACGATGAAGGGGATGCCATCGACAACGCCCTTGTCTTCGATGCTGACGAGATTGGGGTGGTCGACCTGGGCAAAAAGGGACACCTGCTCAAGCTCACGAACGACCTGGCCCTTGACGCTCGGGTCGTCGATCTTCAGGAACTTGATCGCATAGGCCTTACCGATCGATTCCTTGCGAGCCTTGTAGACGATGCCAAAGACACCCCCACCGAGCTTATGCCCGATCTCGTAACCAGGGATGTATCCGGGCTTGCGATAGTTCTGGTAAAAGCGCTCCCAGTTCAGCGACTCAAAGGGCACGGGATCTCGGCCTTGATTCGCCTCGTTGCTTCCACCTGCTTCGCGCCCCAGTTCCATTGCGTATTCCATGACTGCTGATCCAGGAGGACATGCTACGGCATCCGGCCGCCGCAGGCGCAGGAGAAGCTCCCGCAAGTCCTCCCCGCTGCGAAGCCTCTGCCCCAGGATTTCGAGGAGGTAGTAAATCTTTTGGCTGCCCTGGCTCGCCCAATGGGAGAAAACAAGCTGCCCCCCTAACTCAGGCCAGGAGCAGGGGCCCATGCGGCCAGATCACCAAGGCAGCAAGGACGGCCAGCACCAGAGCCGCCACCCGCAAGCGACCGGTGAGATAGCCCTGGGTCGCTCGATCCACCTGGCCTGTTGCGACGAAGAGCAGAATGCAGGAGAGGACGATGGCGAGATAACGGCGATAAAAGCTCCCACGCAAGTTACGCGCCTGCTCCTCCCCCGCAGCAAGCAGCTGGCGAGCCGCTTCCCCCTGGGTCGAAAACCGAGTTTCGCCGCGAAAGGCCTCGCCAACCGAACTCTCAAAGCGCCGCAAGCGTAGCTCGCCGAGCGCCTTGCTTTTGGGGAGAGCGCGAGCCAGCCAAGCGCGGAGTTCGCGCTCGGCGCGTGCTCTCGGCACCAAGGGCCCAACAACCTCGAGCCAGAGCCCACCAAACTCCTCCCAGGCGGCCCCTAGAGCCTTCTCCCGAACTCCGCGCAGCGCCGCCGCCTCATCAAGCTCGACCCGGCCATGCAGCTCGACAGCAAGGGGTTTTGATTCACCCTGCGCCGAAGGAAAGCTCGCGAGGAGGAGGACGAGGGCAGAAACGAGGCAGATCATGGGGTCCCCCTTCGCAGACTCGCGGATCTATTCCCAGATGCAGGGAGCTTTCACAGCGGAAGAACTCGGAAAACAATCTCTCCGCAGCGCACGACTGCTCCCGGCCTGAGTTCCATTTCTCCCGTGAAGCTGGCGCCATCGCAGTCTCCAAGCCCAGCGAAGTGAACCGAGAGCCGCCCTGGCCCTGGCGCCCAAAGGAAAAGCTCAGGCTCCGCAGCGCGGACCCGGACGTGACAGTCCTTACCCCGCCCAATCAAGACCTTGCCGTCTCGCCCCCCCTGCTTAACCCAGAGCATCCTGGTGACACCGCGTGACTCAAAGCCCTTCTCCAGCCGGAGCAGGACCGAAACGGAGCGTCGGCTCGGCCGCCGGAAGCTGATCGGCAGAACCCCGCCGAGCAGGACCTGATCTCCGTGCTGCAAAGGGGCCTTCTCGATGAGACGGCCCCTCAGGCGAGTGTCGCTTCCCTCTTCGCTCTGGACTTCATAGTTCACGCCGCCGTGGAAGGAGACCCGGCGCTCCAACACCGCATGCTGCGGACGGATGCGCGCCAAAACCGGGATCTGCGGGTAGGAAGTCGAGGAGGCGTTTCCGATGCGAAGCCGATCTTCGGTGAAGAGCAAATACTCCCCCGCTTCTTCCACTTCGAGGCGACAGCCACGCTCGAAGTCCCCGCTGCGCGCCAACTTGTCCTTCACATCGAAGGCCAGGCTCATCAAGGGACGCGGCGTCGGCCCCACCCCCGCGAGTCGCTCACAAGCGCCAGCGCGATCGCTCTCCGCCAGACGCAGCGCCTCACGCAAGTCCTCCTGCGTGCCCTGCAGGCGCCGCATCTTATGGGCCAGGCGCAGCACGCTCGGCTCATTGGCACAGGCCGCCCTTGCGTCCTCAAGGCACTGCTGGGCCTTGCTCGCCTGGCGTGCATCGAGCGCCGCAAGGCCGAGTTCAGCTTCGCGGCGAGCCGCGTCGATTCGCTCCTCCGCACTCGCAAGCAGGGGCCCGGCCTCCAAGCCCAGCTTGGAGACAAAGACCTCCAGGCCGCGGAGCACGTCATAGACAAAGAGCACGTCTCCCGATTGCAGCTCCTCCCTCAGCGCCTTCTCCAGCTCCCTGCCCAAGTCCAAGAAGACGCGGCGGTCTTCCCGATCGTCGGCATCAAAGTGCCCTTGCTCGAAGCAGCTACGCAAGGCCGCGATCAGGGGCTGGGATCGGCGTGCGGCCAAAGCTTCGCGGAATTGGCCGACCCGCTCTCCCTGACTCCTTCGGCGCAAGGCGATGTTTCGCAGCTCCTCCAGCTCGGGAGAATCGGACTGGATGCGTTCGAGCCGCTCAAGGCTAGCGAGTAGCGACTCTGGACTAGCTCCGCTCTCAAGACGGGCGCGAACCGAAGAAAGCTCGCGCGCCATCTTCTTCTGCAGGCGCGAAATGTCGCGGAGCAAGGCCCGGGCCGCATCGGCAGCGCGCCCGCCGGAAACGAGCCGCAGCAGCTGCTTCTCCGCCTGGCGCAAACGCCCGACCCGCAGATCCTCGCGAGCAGACTCGAGGCGTTGCTGGCGATCGCGCTCGTCCTCCAGCAGCCCGTCGAGCAGCGCCCGCGCTTCCTCGCAGCCGGCCCAACGATCGAGAACGGCATCGACCTTGGCCCGCCCGGCTTCGACCTCCCCCTTTTCCAGCAAGTCTCGCGCCTCCTGCAGGGATCTGTCGATTTCGCCAGCCTCTGCTTCGCTCTGGCGCAGGACTGCACCCAGCGCTTCCCATCCGGTCTCTCTCTGGAGCCTTCGCAAGGCCTCCACCCGCCGCCGGGGATCCCGCTCGGCTTCACCGACAAGGACCTGCGCTCGCTCGACCCGCTCTCGCAGCTGGCGCAAGGCGGCGATTTTCCCAAAGGGCGTCGGCACCTGGCAAGCCAAGGAATGGGCCGCAGCAAAGTCCCCCTCGCGTGCGGTCTCTCGAATCTGCGCCGCGAGCTGCTCGCCGACGCTCAGCAAGAGATCCTGCGCCTCGACCAGGTCCTCGGATTCGGGTTCGCTCTGGATCCAATTGGCTAGGGCCTGCGCCGCATCGAAGGCCCGCCCTTCCGCCAGCGCCGCCCGCACCTCATGGAATCGCTCGCGCGCCCAGTTCGCCGAGAGCCCAAGCAGACGCTCGCGGAAACTCAGCGAATCGCTGCAAAGCCGCCGCGCCTCGCCAAAGGCCTCGCGCGCCTGACTTGGAAGCCCGCTGGACACGGCCTTGCGAGCCCGCACCAAGGCTTGCGAAGCGCCCTTGCGCCGCTCCGCTAGCCGCAGCTCAAGGGCCTGACGCTCCTCGCCCGAGAACTCACTGCTCGGGGACTGAAGTAGGTCTCGGGCTTCGTTGAGCCGCCCTTCTGCCAAGGCCCGCTCGAAGCTCTCACGCTGCTGCTCCAACCGCGCCGATTCCTCGCTCGCAGCTCGCAAGGCAGCCTCCATCTCCTCGATGCGCTCCGCTGCCCCAAGCCGCTCCGGATCGAGTTCATGCAGCCGGCGGGCATCGGCCAAAGCCAGCCGCAGCCGTCCCTGCTCCTGCCGTTGCAAGCAACGCTGCTCCAAAGATCCCAGCAGCTCCTCGCGAAGGTCGCGGGCCCGCCGCTCGTTCCGAAGCACCGGGTCTTCCAGCACGGCCAAGGCGGACTCCAAGCGCCCCGCACGCAGGGCGCGCTTGGCTCGCATCAGCAGGATCAGACGACTCCACATCTCGGCTGGCTCCCTCGGTCTCCGAAGCACTCGTGGATAAAAACGAAGCCCCTTGCCGCAGTAGCCGCGGAATATTTGCGAGCCAAGTGTGGCGACGCAGGATTCAGTTCGCTAGCTGGATCCGCCCTTCGCCCGTCGCTGACCACGCTTGGATCAGGGTCAAGCGCGCCAGGTCGAGCAGTTCGTCCTTGCGCTCGATGCCATGCCGGGGCGTCGAGACGATGGCCACGGCGGGGTCGAGCGGTATGGGACTCTCCACGCTTTCCTGGATGGCCTGCAGAACACGCGAGGCAAGAACCTTGGCCCCCTGCGAACCGGTCTGCGGCAAGAGCAGCAAAAAGCTGGTCTCATCGAAACGGCCGACGACATCGATGTCCCGGCACTCATTGAGAAAGACACCGGCAATGCGGGAGAGGACTTCTTTCCGTTGCTCTTCCAACTTGCGCGTAGCCGGTAGATCGAAGAGCAGCACCGATAACGGCATCCGAAAGCGCCAAGAACGCTTGAACTCCTCTTCCAGCTTGAAGGCCATAAACTCGCCTTCAAAAAGACCGGATTCGGGATCCGTCACCCTCTCGACAAAGCTTCGCTCTCGCTCAGCGGAAAGCCCGGTCATGACGCGGTTGGCAAGGGCTTCCGGCTCACCGCCGATCTTGCCCTCAAGCTTCTTCAGCAGTTCGTCAGGACTCACCTTGGGCTTTGGCCGGTCGAGGATGCGAAGCATCTGCCCCAGCAAGCGATCATCCTGCTGAGGCCCGGTCGCAAAACTGCCATCGGCAAGGCAGAACTGGGCAATCGGCTCCACATACGACAACTCTTCCTCCGGACAGAGAAAGAGGATATAGATTCGAGGGCGATACGGCGCCTTCAGCTGCGAGCAAAGCAGGAAGGGATTGCAGTCCGCTCGAGAGGAGGGAAGGAGCAGCAAGTCCAAGTCCTGCACCTCATCCGCGATGGTCGCGGGATTGAGTTCCGCGATCTCGAGACCACTGGCCGCGAAGTCCTCAAGCAGGCGTTCCGGCACATCGGGGTGCCCGATCCATACTTTTTTCAGCCCCAGTTCCTTGGTATCGCGATTTGGCGTCATCCCTCTTTCCCTCCTGCTAAGAGACTGTCATCGCAGCCTCGGAGCACGCAGTGTGCAGGAAGAGCCCCTTCGGAACGAGAGAGTTTCAGGCACCACTCCGCTTGGGTTGCCGCTGACAGGCCGGGCAGAAGCACGTTTGCCGCCCAGATTGCCGTAGCTCGACCAGCTCTCCGCCGCAGCGGTGGCAAGGCTGACCGGCCCGGCCATAGACCGCCAGCTGCAGTTGAAACCACCCAGGCTCGCCATGCGCATCGACATGATCCCGCAGCGTCGTGCCCCCGACTTCGAGGGCAGCAGCCATGACTTGGCGCAGGGCAGCGAGCAGGCGCTGGCAATCACTTCGCCCGAGGTTGCCGGCTTGGGCCCGAGGATCGATCCCTGCGGCAAAGAGCGCCTCATTCGCGTAGATATTGCCCACTCCCGCGATCACCCGGCTATCGAGGAGGAAGCACTTAACGCTGGCGCTGCGCCCCTGGGCCCGGCCGAACAGCCAATCGGCGTCAGCCGCTGCTTCAAAGGGGTCTGGTCCCAGCTTGGCGAGGAGAGGATGCGCATGCTCTTCGCCGGCCCCAGCTACGAGCAGCGCCCCAAAACGACGCGGGTCGACGTAGCGAAGCAGCCGCCCGGCAAAGCGCAGGCGATAGTGCTCATGCAGACGCCAGCGGGGCTGCCCAGGCTCGTCGAGCAGCAACTTGCCACTCATGCCGAGATGAGCAACAAAGCTCCACGGTGCCCCGCGCTCAAAGAGGAAGATGAGGTATTTGCCGCGGCGCTGGATCCTGAGCAGCCGCTGGCCGACATTGGCCTTGATCTTGGCCTGCGGCATCGGCCAGCGCAGATCGGCTCGCCGAAACAGCGCCCCCTCTAGTTCGCGGCCCTCGATCTCCGGCGCCAGCACTCGGCGCACGCTCTCGACTTCGGGCAGCTCGGGCACCGCCCCTCACTCCTCGGCGTCGAGCTCGGCCAGGATCTCTTCGGGGATGTCGTAGTTGGCCGAAACTTCGGTGACGTCATCGAGTTCTTCAATGCCCTCGATCAACTGCAGGATCTTTCGTGCCTGGTCCTTGTCCTGAACCGGGACGCTCTGCTTCGGGATCCAAGCCATCTTGGCCTCCGAAGCTTCGATCTTGCGCTCTTCCAGACCCCGAACGATCTGGTGGAAGTCTGTCGGCTCGCCGGTGATCTCGATGCTATCGCCCTGAACGAGGAAATCCTCGGCTCCCAGCTCCAACACGAGTTCCATCAGCGCCTCCTCGTCGAGGCTGCACTTTTCCTTCTCGAGGATGAAGATCGACTTGCGCTCGAACATCCAAGCGACGGCCCCGGACTCGGCCATGTTGCCGCCCTTCTTCTCGAAGGCCTTGCGCAGCTCCGGAGCTGTCCGGTTGCGATTATCGGTCAGCGACTCGACCAGCACCGCGACACCGCCGGAGGCATAGCCTTCGTAGATCAGCTCCTCGAGCGCGGCCCCGCCGCCATCGCCAGAGCCTCGCTTGATCGCCCGCTCGATGTTGTCCTTCGGCATCGAGCTCTTCCTGGCCCGATCGATCGCGTAGCGCAGCCGCAGGTTAGCCTCGGGGTCGCCTCCGCCCTCGCGGGCCGCCGAGATGATCTCGCGCGCGAGCTTGCTGAACAGCTTGCCCCGAGCCTCGTCCACCCGTCCCTTACGGTGCCGAATGTTCGCTGAATGTGAATGTCCCGCCATCTTCGCCCGCCTTTCGCCCCCAGTCCGTCGCTCGCAGCCATCCACTGCCGACAGCTGGGGCTGTTCGTCAACCTACTACGCGTACACGATCGCTGGGCGCCAGCAAAGCTGCGCCCAGCGAATCGAGATCGGAAACCGAAAGCCGCAAGCATGCTCTGCATGCGATATTGCCAGCCATCCAGCCCTGCAGCCATCCAGCCATGCTGTGGAAGCAGCGGTATGCCGCTGCCACAGGCGCATCAACGCTTCGAGAACTGCGACGCCTTGCGCGCCTTGTGCAGGCCAGGCTTCTTGCGCTCGACCATGCGGCTATCGCGGGTCAAGCAGCCCTTCTGCCGAAGCACCGGCTCGAAGGACTCGTTGTCGTTCACCAGCGCGCGGGCGAGCCCCATCTTGATCGCGTCGGACTGGCCGGTGGTGCCGCCGCCCTTGACGTTCACGAACACGTCGTAACGTTCCTGGGTCTCGGTCACGACCAAAGGTTCCAAGGCGGAGTTGATTTGAGCTTCGGTATGGAAGAAGTCCTTGAGGGCCTTCTTGTTGACCGTCACGTTGCCCGTGCCGGCTTTGATCCGGACTCGGGCCACAGCGGTCTTGCGGCGGCCGGTGCCCCAGACATAAGGATCGCTTGCGAGGACCATGCAGTTCTTTCCGTACTAGATGTTTATGCGTTTGTCGTGCTCAGAGTACGCCGCGCCCAGCGCGCCAGACTCGATTGCTACCGAGAGGGTTAGCTACCGGGGGTCCAGCGAGGGAGCTCGACGACCAAATCTTTGGGCTGCTGCGCCATATGCGGGTGCTCGGCGCCCTCATAGATCTTGAGGCGCGAGAGCATCAGCTTGCCCATGCGGTTCTTAGGCAGCATGCGACGGACCGCGAGGGTCAGAAGCTTGCGGGGGTCTTTTTCGCGCATCTCTCCGAGGGTGGTCTTCTTGAGACCGCCAACATAGCCCGACCACTGCGTGTAAACGCGGCGCTCGTGCTTCATGCCGGTCGTCTGGACCTTGCCAGCGTTCAATACGATCACGCCATCGCCAGTAAAAACGTGCGGCGTGTAGATCGGCTTGCGCTTACCCATCAGGGTCTCGGCGATCGCCACCGCCAGACGGCCGAGCCTATGCTCGGACGCGTCAACGACGAACCAATCGAACGGTGCGTCGGCCTTGGCCCAGCTGGTTCCGGTCATCGGGTCCACTCCCATCGAGTCTCAAGTCAGTGGCGCGGCGAGGGCGCGAGTGAAGGCGACCCTCCATCCCGAGCGTGAACTTGCCGAACCTTTATGTCGCTGCCGCGTGCCTATCCCGAAGCCTCCCCGGCACTCACTTGCAGGGGGCCTTCGCAGCTCGCTCCCTTGGAGGAGGCGCACATCGGCGAAAGGAAGCGCAGCACGTTAGCGCCGCAGGCTCCCGCATCAACTCCCGTGCGAGGAAAAGCCGCCGCTCCTATGCGGAAGATCCCCTCCCAGCTCAGCGCAAGCTCAAAGCAAGCCCTGCTCTGCCGCCTTGTTCAGCGATCCTGGCGCAGCCGCGAGCCCCGCTCCTCTCGCAGTTTTGGCCGAAACGGGGCCAGAGTTCCCGGCCGGGAAGGCGAGGGAGCCAAGCTGCGAGGGCTCCCCTCGCGCAGCCGCAGCCGCTCCCTCCAAGTCTTGGGGAAGCGAAGGTCACAGCTTTCGACCTGGACCAGCCCCGGGTATTGGGCAAGAAGCTCCTTCAGCACTGCGCGCTTGGTCTCCGGCGGGATCTCACTGAACTGGCCGCCCGGAGCATGGCCCCAGGAGGCCAGGAGGGCCCGGCCTTCACGATTGCGCAGCACCAGCCGGTAGCGGGCGAGCCGCGGCGAAACCTGCCAGGACTGGTTCGAGGCATCGATGCCGAAGAGTTCGACGCCCGTGCCCTTGATCAGCGGGCGCATCGACTCATGCCACACGCGAGCGATGGCGGAGGCGCTAACGCAGTAGCGACGCCCCTCCTCACCAGGCAGTAGCTCTGGCACGCCAAGCAGACGAGGCAAAAGGCCCGGCGGGTCTTTCGGGAGAACCGTGCCGGCCGCAGGGACAGCAAAGACGCCAGGCCCCGTTTCTTGCTGCTGGTGAAGAGAACGAAGCCCTTCATGCTCTCGCAAGCTGCGCACGGGCAGCGGTAATAGATAGCCCGCATCCGCAACCCAGCTCAGCCAACGCCCCGGTCCGGCCGCCAAGAGCCACGGCCGCCGGAGTTCAAGGGTGAGCTTCAGCTCGCTGGGAGGCAGCTTTTCGGCATGAACCGCAGCCACCCACGGCAGGCCGCGCAGGCGCGAAAGCCACGAGAGGTAGGACGCATCGTCGAGGAGCGAAAAGGGCTTGCCGGCCACCCGCAGGTAGTCGGCAAAGAAGGCTTCCGCCTCAACCAAACCCATCCACTCTGGACGCAAGGTCCCCAGCTCGATGCGCGCGGGATCAAAGCTCGGCGCCGGTGCGGCACGAGCTTTACGCCAAGCGACACGCCCGAGATAGATGCTCGCACTCAACAGAACGCTGAGCAGCAAGATCGTGATCGGGCCTAGTCCAAAGACCCGGGGCGGCTCCGACATCCATCAAGCTCGCGGAGAGGAAGTAGATGATTGTGACTCGTGCCCCCCAACCCAGAGACCCAACCCAGAGACCCAGCCCAGAGATCCAGCCCAGAGATCCAGCCCAGGCACCCTGTGGCTTAGCGCTAGCGCTCAGCCCCACGATTCGGGGACCCAGCCCACGCTTCCTCAGTTGAGGCGCGTGACCTGGGGCTCGTCCTTCGTGACCTTACCCTTGCGGGCAGCCATGCCGGGGCGAGCGACCACATCGTATGCCTGGTCGCAGTCTTCAACGAAGATATCAAGCGTGTCGAGAGCGCTCTCCATGAGCACCCGGTCCAGCACAACCTCGTCGCCCTTCGCCAGCTCCAGCTCGTGCTCGAGCAAGCGGCTAAGAACACGCAACTGCGAGAGGTGACGGCGCACGAACTGGCCTTCGGATTCGATCATCTTTTCCATCGGGAACTCCCCTTAACCGGATACGGGTCCGGATGCGCTGGGCCTGGGCTCTTGCCAGCATCCCAAACGCGACTTGAAAACGAGTCAGGAACCGCCCTGAATCTCGAGAGAGACGGAGCACCGAGGCACTCCGTTTCAGCAGACGTGGCAGCAGGGTGAGGCGCTCCGGAAAACAAGGTCCATGACGTAGCTCGCCACGGACGCCGGTGGAACCGGGACTCCCCTCCCCACAAGCCATACGGCCGATCGATTCCCCTACGGCCGCTCAACAGGGAAGGGCTCATCGGAGCCGAATTCCTCGTCGATGCCGCGACTCTAGCGCCCAAGCCCCGGCCTTGCAGCCCTGAACACAATCCAAATCGCCAGACAATCCGGCGACAGTTCATCCATGCTTCAGGTCAAGGAAGGCTGCGCCTAGCGCGTCCGAGCGACTACTCTGTGCCCAAGGAGGGCTAGATCTTGGCCACGAAAAAGCGAGCGGCAAAGAAGACAGGCAGAACCCAAGGGTCGAAGAAGAGCGCCCGGCGCAAGCAAGCGCGCCACAGAGAGGATGCTCCAGAGGCACCCGAGCAGGACCTGGTCCCCAAGCGCAGCCCGCGCTCCTCGTCGACAAAGCCGCGAGCGGCCGGTCTCTCCAAGAGCGCCGACGGCAAGGACATCTACTTCAAGGGCTTCTGCCTCAACTCCTTCCAGCGCGCCGCCGTCACTGCGATCCAAAACGGACGCTCGGTCCTGGTCTCCGCCCCCACCGGAGCGGGCAAGACCCTGGTCGCCGAATACGCGATCCACGAAGCGCTCCGCCAAGGCAAGCGCTGCATCTACACCGCGCCGATCAAGGCCCTAAGCAACCAGAAATACCGAGACTTCCAACAGGACCCAGACATCGAAGTCGGCCTGATGACCGGCGACGTCACCATCGACCCGCATGCGCCGCTCCTGATCATGACCACGGAGATCTTCCGCAACACGATCTTCGAGGATCCCGAACGGGTGCAAGACGTCGAGTTCCTGATCTTCGACGAGATCCACTACCTCGACGATCGCGACCGCGGCACCGTCTGGGAGGAATCTCTCATCTTCGCGCCAGAGAACATTCGGATGATCTGCCTCTCGGCAACCATCCAAAACCTGGACAGCTTCGGCGACTGGATCGGCAGCGTGCGCAAGCAGGAGATCGAGGTCATCCGCCACGACAAACGCCCGGTTCCCCTGCACCACATGCTCTACCACGGGCAATACGGCGGCTTCCCCCTCAAGCGCCTCTCGCAGATCCAAAAGAAGTTCCGCGACGAGCAGCGGCGCTGGAACCAAGGCGGCGGCCAGGATTCCGAGAGCTATGGCGACTATCGCAAACGCCACCCCGGACGCCGAGCGCGCTACGGCCAAGGGCAGAGAGGCCGGAACGGACGCCCGCGTGTCCACCCGCACCTAGCCGCCCGCAAGCTCATCGACGAGCTGACCAAGGAGGGCCTGACCCCCATCCTCTACTTCTGCTTCTCGCGCCGAGAATGCCAGATCAAGGCCGAACGCAACTCGCATCGCCGCCTACTGCAGCCTAAGGAGCGGCGCCGCGTCGCCCGACACTTCGACAAGATCTGTGATCTCTTCCAGCTCGACTGGCGAGAGGATCCTGAACTCGGCTACTTGCGTGACCGCGCCCTACTCGGCATCGGCTACCACCACGCCGGCATGCTGCCCATCCACAAAGAGATCGTCGAGCGCCTCTTCACCTCCGGCCTGCTCAAGCTGCTGTTCACGACCGAGACCTTCGCCCTTGGCATCAACATGCCGGCGCGCACCGCCTGCTTCGACTCCCTGCGCAAGTTCGACGGCATCGACTTCGACTACATGAAGACCCGCGACTACCTGCAGATGGCCGGGCGTGCCGGACGACAGGGCATCGACGACGAGGGCCTGGTCTACAGCATTCTCGACAACGAAGACCTGATGGAGGCGCCGCTGCGCCGCATCCACGAGGGCGAACCCGAAGCCATCAAGTCGCGCTTCAACCTGTCCTACTCGACCATCATCAACCTCTACGAGCACATGGGGCGACGACTGGTCGACGCCTACAAGAAGAGCTTTAGCTACTGGCAGCTCGGCGGCAGCGGCAAGAAGCGACAGAAGCTCGAGAGGGAAGAAACCAGCAAGATCGTACGCCGCATCTCCCTCCTCGAAGAGGCCGGCTACCTGGACCAGAAAGAAGGTTTGCTCGGCCGCGCCAAGATCGCCCGGCAGATCAACGGCTACGAGATCCAGCTGACCGAGCTCCTCTTCCAAGGTGTCCTCGACGAACTCGAGGCTCCGGAGCTGGCGGCGATCTTCACCTCCTTGGTCTTCGAAGAGCGCCGAGGCGTGCAGTGCCTGGTCCGTCCGGACCGGCGTGACCAAGAGCTGATTCAACGAGTCGAAGACGCGGTGCGCCGCTTCACTTCACTGGAAATCCGCTCCGGCTTCGACAACCCGATCAAGAAGCCCGACTGGGGCCTCTACACCGCCGCCTATGCCTGGGCGCAAGGCTGCGAGTTCGAGGACTTCGGGCACTACACCACCTGCCCACCAGGCGACATCGTTCGCACCCTGCGCATGTCGATCCAGATGCTGCGCCAGCTGCAGCATGCTCTGTCCAAGGACTATCCTCTGCACCATGAGCTCGAGGTGGCACGCATCGCCATCAACCGCGACATGGTCGACGCCAAGAAGCAGCTAGAGCTGGGTTGAGCGCCTCGCCCGAAACTCGTCACGGTTCGAACGCCCGCCCCTTACTCAGCCCAGCTCGTCACGGAGTTCGGCGGCAAAGTCTGCCGCCAGCTCCAGCAGCTGCTGGTAGCACTCGGCATAGAACTCAGGGCTACGCCCGTACGGATCCTCTACGTTCCAGTTGTCCACCCAGGGCAGCAGAGGATCCTCTCCCGCAATGCGCGCCACAGCATCCAGGTGAGCATCCTCCATCACCACCAGCTGCGTCGCCTTCGCCAGCAGCTCCGCGCTGAGCCGCTGCGCCCGATGCCGAGTCAGGTCGATTTCAAACTCGCGCGCCGCCTGCACCGCTTCCTCCGGGCAGCGGTTTCCCGGAACCCCGAGGGTACCGGCACTCTCGACGACAGCCACGATCCCCTGCTCGGCCAACGCTTGCCGGATCGCGATCTCCGCAAAGGGGCTTCGGCAGATATTGCCCGTGCACAAGACCAAGACCTGCAGCCGCTTCATTCCACTTTGTCCTGGTTCTCGCTCGGAGATTCGAGATCGGCAATGCGCGCCGCATACTGCGGCGAGCCAGCCCAGTCAAACTTCTGCCGCAGGATGCTGAAGAAGTCGTTCCCCTCCAGAGTCAGCAGGCGGAAGCAGGACTTAGCCCTGCGCAAGAGGATCCTATCGCCGCCGCAAACATGCCATTTGACCTGGCCGTCGCAGACAAGCGAGCCGACGGGCTCCCCTTCTGGCGCTTCCACCGTCAACTCCACCGGCTTTTCCGATGGCACCACCAAGGGGCGCACCGGCAAGGCGTGTGGCGCGATCGGCGTCAAAACGAGCGCCTCCAACTCGGGAGCGAGGATGGGCCCACCCAGCGACAGTGAATAGGCCGTGGACCCCACCGGAGTCGCCACGATCAAGCCGTCGCCGCTATAGGTCGTGACCGAGCGATTCCCGACCTTGACGCTGAGCTCAATGAGCCCGCGGTGCATCCCGCGTTGACATACCGCATCGTTGAGCAGGAGCACAGGGCTGTCCTGGCCCGGGGCATGACATTCGATGAGCAGCCTATGCTCTTCCCGCAGCCGGCCAGCTAGCGCCAGCTCGACCGCCGACTGCGCCGCTTCAACGCGGAACTCGGCCAAAAAGCCCAGGCGCCCCAGGTTGATGCCCAAGGTCGGGAGCTGATGCTCCCCCATGTGCCGAGCCGTGGAGAGGATGGTCCCATCGCCACCAAAGACGACGACGAGATCGGCATCGATGCCCTCGAGCCCCCGCTCACGATCCAGCAGGACTCCAGCGAGCTCGGCCCGCTCCTCCAACCAGGGCAGGAAGGAGCGGAGGGTTTCGCGGACCTCGCCTTTTTGCTCGTCCGCGACGATCTGGACTCGCGCTTGGCGACTCAAAGTCAGGAAGCCTCGGCTTCACTGAGCGGCGGCTCCTCGTCGCTCGGCCGTGAAAAACGACCAACGCTGTGGCGCAGCAGCTCGAACTCCTCGATCGCGCTCTTGGCGATACCGGCAGCATCGAGACCGAGCATCGCCAGCAGCTCCTCCCGCGTCGCATGCTCCTGGAACTCGTCCGGGACCCCCAGGCAGCGCACCCGCGGCAGCCGGCCCGGCGGCAGCATGTGCAGAGCCTCGAGGAAGCAGGAGCCAAAGCCACCGCGCAAACTGTGGTCCTCCACCGTCAAGACCAACTCATGACGGGCCCGCAGATCCTGGATGAGTTCCATGTCGATCGGCTTGGCAAAGCGCATGTTGACCAGCTCGACTGAGAGGCCCAGGTTTTCGAGGCGCTGGGTAGCAGCCTGCGCGTGTTCGAACTGGCTGCCGTAGGCCACCAGGGCCAGATCGCGACCCTGCTGCACCACTTCGCCCTTGCCCAGCTCGATAGGCGGACGCTGGTCGCGGGCTTCCCCCGCCCCGACGCTGCCGCGGGCAAAGCGCATCGCCACCGGCCCTTCGCGCCAATCGAGCCCCCAGTCGAGCATCATCTGCAGCTCGTTGCCGTCGCGCGGCGAGAGCATGCTCACCTCGGGCATGGTGCCGAGATAGGCGATATCGAAGATGCCGTGGTGGGTCGCACCGTCCTCGCCGACGACACCGGCACGGTCCATCGCGAAGAACACCGGCAGCTTTTGCAGGGCAACCTCCTGGAAGACCTGGTCGTAGCCACGCTGCAAAAAGGTCGAATAGATCGCGGCAACGGGCTTGAGCCCCGAAGACGCCAGTCCAGAGGCGAAGGCCACCGTGTGCTGCTCGGCGATGCCGCCGTCGATGCCCCGCTTGGGGAAGCGCGCCATGAACTTGTCGACACCGGTGCCCGCAGGCATGGCCGCCGTCAGCGCCACGACGCTCTCGTCCCGCTCGCCAGCAGCGATCAAGGCATCGGCAAACCAAGTGGTCCAGGCCTTGGCGCTCGGGTCCTTCGGCTCGACCTTGGGAGCTTTCTCTCCAGGAGCCACGCAGATCGCCTTGGCCGCCGGCTTGGCGGCGTGGCCCTTGTCGGCCTTGTCCTCGGCGCCGGGGATGCCCCTGCCCTTCTGCGTCTTGACGTGGAGCAGGACCACCCCGTCCTTCTTCTGGCAGTGCTGCAGGGCGTCGATCAGCTCGTCGGTGTCGTGCCCGTCGATCGGCCCGTGGTAGGTCAGACCGAAGGCCTCGAAGATCTGCCCCGGCTGCAAGGTGCTGTGCAGCATCCTCAGACCCTGCTCCAGGCTGGCATCCAGCTTCTCGCCGATCACCGGCATGGCCTGCAAGAGCTGGTGCACCGTGCGCCGCGCCTGGTAGTAGAGCGAGCCCGAACGCAGGCTCGAGAGATAGTCGGAGAGGGCGCCCACGGTGCGGGCAATCGACCAGTGATTGTCGTTCAGGATGACAAGCAACTTAGTGCCGAGCTCGCCGCCGTGGTTGAGCGCTTCGAAGGCAACTCCCGCCCCCAGCGAGGCATCGCCGACGACGGCCACAGTCTGCCGCTTGCGCCCAATCAGCGCGTCGCCGTGGGCAATGCCCAAGGCCGCGCTGGTCGCCGTGCCCGCATGCCCCATCGTGTAGACGTCGTAGGGCGACTCGAAGCGGTTGGTGAATCCGCTAAGCCCGCCCTTTTGCCGCAGCGTCGGCAGTTGGTTTCTACGACCGGTCAATATCTTGTGCGGATAGCACTGATGACTGACATCAAAGACCAAGCGATCGTCTTTGAAGTTGAATACGTAGTGCAGGGCGAGCGTGAGTTCGACAGCCCCCATGCCCGAGCCGAGATGGCCACCGGTCTTGGACACAACGTCCATCAGGTACTCGCGCATTTCGCTGGCGACCTGCGGCAGTTGCTCCCGAGAGAGGTGCTTGAGATCTGCGGGCCAATTGATCTGTTCGAGGAGCTTATCCGTCACGGAGAGTCACCGATGGGCAGCCGAGCGGGCTGCGGAGCGGGGTTGCAGTCGCGGAGTCGATCGTCAGCCTGGCTAAGAAAGAAAGACGCCGAATAGGGCTTTCTAAACCGCGTCCTGCCAAAGCACAAACGGAGTTCAAGCCCCTCGCTGCACAATGAAGAGGGCGAGATCTTGGAGCATCCTAGCTTCCGCTTCCACACCTGGCAGACCGACAAGCGCTGCTTCGGCCGCTTTTGCCAGCCGCTCAGCTTCGGCCATGCTCGCCTCTAGCCCCACGCAGGCCGGCCAAGTCTGCTTGCCCTGCTCCTGATCTTTACCGGCGGTTTTGCCCAGTTCTTCCGAACTCTTGGTCTGGTCGAGACAGTCGTCGACGATCTGAAAGGCCAGTCCCATGGCGTCGCCATAGCGGCGCAGCGCCGCCAGCTGCGCCGCGTCCGCCCCGCCCAGGAGGCCACCGAGTTCGACGCTGGCCGTCAGCAGCGCCCCGGTCTTGCAGGCGTGGATGCGGCGCACCTGCTCGAGATTCGCTTCGCTTTGCTCGCCCTCCAAATCGAGGACCTGCCCCCCGACCATGCCGACTGCGCCAGCGGCTCGCGCCAGCGTCGCGCTCGCCCGCAGCCCGCGCTCGGCCGGAGCCGGGCCCCGCGCCAGCGTCTCAAAGGCCAGGGTCAACAGAGCATCCCCGGCCAGGATCGCGGTCGCCTCGTCAAAGGCCACGTGCACCGTCGGCTGCCCGCGTCGCAGCGCGTCGTCATCCATGGCCGGAAGGTCGTCGTGCACCAGCGAATAGGTATGCACCAGCTCAAGGGCCAGAGCCCCAGGCCAGAGCAGCTCATCGCTCGCCCCGGCCCAGCGGCCGGCGGTCAAGCACAGCGCCGGCCGCAGGCGCTTGCCGCCCGCCATCAGCGCATGCCGCATCGCCGCGATGAGCCGCGTGGGCCCGCCCTCGGCGAGGGCCAGCGCCCCCTCGAGTTGCTTTTCGACCTCAGATTTGAGCGCTGCTAGCCGCTCGGTGAGCACGGAACCGGGATTTGCCTGCATCCGCTGGATACTAGCAGCACTTCGCCAAGTCGAAGACGGCGGATCAGGAAGGAGATCGCCCTCCTGCTCCCAGCTCTGGCAGCCTTGGCGTTCCCGCGCCTCGCCACATTCTCCGGAAGATCTTGGCGAAGCTGGCCAGGCAAAGCTCTCTCGGCAACTTCGCAGGCTGCCCATAGCAGGGCGAGCAGGCGCTCAACAATAAAGCGAACTCAGGCGCCCCAAGGCCCAGACTCGATGAGGCCCCGGGAGGAGACGTATATGCGCATCGCCTGTAAAGACTGCCATCGCCAATACGACGTAAGCCATCTGCAGCCTGGTGCCAGCGTGCGCTGCACCTGTGGCGAGCTCCTGCAGGTGCAGAAGATCGAAGCCCGCGACGCCCCGATGCTGCGCTGCTCCTCCTGCGGCGCCAAGATCGAGGAAGGCGCCAGCGACTGCGGTTTCTGCGGCTCGGAGCTGCTCTTCGGCGACAAGGGCTGGGGCGAGACCTGCCCGGAGTGCTTCGCCCGCCTCGTCGCCGGCGCCAAGTTCTGCTCCTCCTGCGGCAGCGAAATGCGCAACGAAGCGGTGCTGCAGCCCCTGCACGACACCGAGTGCCCACGCTGCCACGGCAAGCTCGCCGTCCGCGAAGGCATCGAAGCCAGCATCACCGAGTGCACCAGCTGCGGCGGCATCTGGCTGCCGGAAGATCTCTTCGAGAAGGCAACAGCCGAGCAGGATAAGGGCGCCCTCAGCGCGGCGATGTCCCACCGGCAATCAGCCCCAATGCCCGAGCGCCGGGTCGAGCCGGTGAAGTACCTCAAGTGCCCGATCTGCTCGCAGCTGATGAACCGCAAGAACTTCGCAGGCGCCTCCGGCGTGATCATCGACTGGTGCCGAGGCCACGGCTACTGGTTCGACCACGGCGAAATCGAAGCCATACTCCAGTTCGTCCGTGACGGCGGCCTCGAACAAGCTAGGCAAAAGCAAGTCCTCCGCGAAAAGATGGAACTCGAGCACAAGCGCCGTCGCCTCGAAATCCAGAGCTACTCGCGCAGCGCGGGAATGTACGACAACAAACAAATCACCATCGAAGGCCCCAATCTCCTCGACGCCATCAGCAGCTTGATCGGGCGACTCTTCCGCAAATAGCTTTCCGATCAAGCCGCGCCTGCGATACCGCGGAGCATGGCAGCTTCTGCGGATTCTGTGGTGTTTGCGGTCAAGGCCGCCAGCTACGGGTTTCGCTGAACAACGAAGGATTTGGGCTTGCCGCGGCACGCGGAATACGCAAACTGCGTTACGCAAGATGCGTAATCTGGAGCCAAGGCATGAACCCGTTTTCGTATGGCGGCATCGTTGGGGACGCTGCCTTCTGCAATCGCACTAAAGAGTTGGCTGACCTGACAGAGATGATGAAGTCGAAGGGCAGGTCGTTTGTCTATGCCGAACGAAGGATGGGCAAGACATCGCTCGTCGTGCGAGCACTCGGCAAGCTCCCCAAGAAGCAGTTTGTCACGGTCTACGTGGACCTCTGGCCGACGGATGGCTCTGCCGCGTTTTCACAGGCCACGGCGAAGGCCCTTTCGGTGGCGGCGGCGGGGTCAAGATCGAAGCGCTTGCTAGAGCTCGGCAAATCACTCTTTGGACGGCTGCGGCCCAGTGTTTCGCTGGATGATGCAGGCAGGCCTAGGATCGATTTTGGAATCGATGGGCGTGCGCTCTCGAAAACGGACTTGGCCGAAGTGCTGGATGCGCCGCAAAAGCTTGCGGAGAAGACTGGCAAGACCGTCGTGATGGTCTTTGACGAGTTTCAGCAGATCCTGGGCTACGAGGATGACAGCACCGAAAAACAGATCCGAAGCAGCATCCAACACCACCAAAACGTGGCCTACGTTTTCTTAGGCAGCCGCAAGCACTTGCTGCAATCCATGTTTCTGCATGAAGCACGCCCGCTCTATCGCAGTGCCATGCACTACCCGATTGGGCCCATCGCCACAAAGCACTGGCAGCCATTTATTGCTAAGCGATTTCAAGGTGCCGACAAACAAATCACCCGGCAGAGCATCGCATCCTTGTGCAAGAGAACAGAAGGTCACCCTTTTTATACCCAGCACCTTTGTCACGTCCTTTGGTCGATGACGGAAGCAGGTGATGAAGTCGATGAGGCCGATCTCGATATGGCAGTGGCTGAGCTACTTCGCCGCGAAAGTCACGCATACACCAATCTTTGGGAAGCCATGACCAAGAATGAGCAGCGCTTCCTGCGCGGACTGGCGGAGAGCGAAGAAGCTCCCAAGCCCTTTTCCGCTGAGTTCACCGGCCGCTATGGCCTTCGTAGCGCATCTACTGCGCAACGGGCGGCTGCGTCGCTAGAAGCGCGTGACTTGATCGACCGGGAGGAATCGTCCTTTGTGATTGTCGATCGCTTCTTTCGGCTTTGGATTCAGCGGCTGTTCGCGACGTAGTTCGAACTCAAATCACGATCTGCTGCCAACCTGAACGTCGACGGGACGGTCAGAGAAACGACGTACACGATGCCCGCTTCCCTCGCCTGGGTTCAAAACCCGTACACGGCTCCGGTCATGAGGGATCGCGCTTCGCTGGGCTTTCTTCCGGGGAGGGGTAAGCGATACCACTCTTGGCCGAATTCGAAGCGGCCTTCGCGGCCTTCGACGAAGCCTTCGGAGAAGCGTAGTTCGACGCGGCCGCTGGCGTCGTCGACGTGGACGCGCAGCTTCTTGGCACGGAGGCGGCGTTCGAGCACGCCTTTGGCGCTGTAGCCGAGCAAGGTGACGACTCGGAACTCGTAGCCAGACACGCTGCCGAGTTCGTAGATCTCGTAGCGGCCTTCCTTGCGCGCGCCTTGCAGTAGCCGGTCCAGACGCTCCTTCCAGGCCTCCCGTTGCGCGAGCTGCTCCGCCCCTGAGTCCTCGGGCTTTGGCCAGGACTTGGTGAGATGGAGAAAGCTCTCAAGGCTCCGGGCCAAGCGCTTCGGCTCTTGCACCACGAACTCGAGACTGTGCCCGTCCTTGAGCTTGCGCTTTTTTCCGCGCCAGATCTCGATGGCGCCCTTCATACGCAGGGTGAGGATGCCGCTTGCACGATCAAGTTCGAGGCGCAGCTCATCGGCGTGGTAGTTCCCACGGACGATTCCTTCCAGGTCGCTGCGCAGGAGGTCGACGCCATGGAAGCTGCCATCGGCGAAGCGCGCGAAGTCCAAAAAGCGCAAGGTCCCCAGCCCTTCTGCCCGCAGACCGGTATTGAGTTCACGCAGTTGCTCGACCTGGCGGCTTTGCTCTGCGGGGTCAAAGCCTGGCTCCGCTTCCGCAGCAGGCTTGGTCATTTCCTGGGCCAAACGCGCCAGCGCCGCCTGCAGCTGACGAGCCTTCTCTCGCTGGCGAAAGAGCTGCTGTTCGAGCTGGGTAATGCGTGCCGCGCTCAGCTCCCGCTCGTCCTGGAGCATGCTCTCTGCAGCCGCGAGCTTGCCGCGAAGCCCATCGAGCTGCCCATGAAGCTCATCGAGTTGTCCGGCCAAGCCCTCACTCCGCTCAGCAAGCTCTTGCTTGGCCTCGCGCTCGGAGCCCAGTGCGAAGAGAGCCCATAACAAAGCCAGCAGCAGAAAGACAAAGAGCCCAGCCGCGAACGGATAGGCTCTTCGAAACGCAGTCATGGCGCCGGGACCCAGGCTCACTTCTTATTGCGGCTCACGCCCTTCTTGCTGCCGCCGTAGCCCAGCTTGTCCCAGTTCTTCCGCTTATTGTTATTCCACCAACGGAGCCAAAGCATCGGGTCCTTTTGCCGCTGGCCGGTCAGCTTGCTCAGCGTATTCATCCACGGGCCCTGAATCGCGGTAAAGGTCTGGGCCGCCTCTTGCGGAGCCCTGTCACCGAGCTGGCCGGAGTTCTTCATGTTGAAGATCGCGTTCAACTCAATGGCGAGCTTTTTGACGATCTCCTTGCGCAGCTTCTGATCGTACTTGGCATAGGAGCCAAGAGCTTCGCCGGCAGCTGCCCGGGCCAGCTCATCGGGATCCTGCACCGCGATATCGATCAGGAACTTCGCATGCTTGGGCAGGGCAGGACGGCCGAGCAAGAGGATCAAGGCCTTGCGCAGCTGCCGCCATTCCTTGCCCTTGAACTTGCCGTTATCCGCCTGCTTCATTAGCGCTTCGGCACCCTTGTCCCCGAACCGGGACAGTGCCTCGGCCGCCGCCAAGAAGAGCATGGCCTGCGCCGGCTTACGCGTAGCCCGAAAGACCAAGCTGGTGTCCTTGACGATCTTTCGCTGCTGTTTTTGGTTGAGCTTGTCGAACTTGCCGATCAGCGCCGTCAAGGCCGAGCTGCCCTGGGCATCGAGCGTGCCCCTGCGGTCCCGCATCGCCCCCTTGAGCTGTTTGAGCAGCTTGTCGACTTCAGGGTCGTCCTTGATCTTCTTCGCGGCCTGAAGGGGAAGCGGCGCTGCCATCGCGGCTCTGGCAGTGGCAAGGGGGACCGGCGCCAAGAGCGCTGCGATCAGGATCATGCTGCGGGTTCGTCGTGTCATCACATCCTCCGTTCGAAGCTCAAGGGCTCCCCTGCTTACGACAGCAACCCTTGCAAGAGCCGATCCAATCCACGCGGCCGAGTGAGTTCCTCTCCGTTCAGCTCACGAACAGGGACCAGACCATAGACCGCATTGCTCAGGAAGAGGGCCATTTCGGGCCTGAGTTCATCAAAGTTCAGGGTCCGCTCTCGACAAGAGAGGCCCAGCCCCGGCAACAGTGCCAGCAGCCGCGCCCTGGTGATCCCCGGCAAGAAAGCCCCGGTCAGCGTCGGCGTAACCAGGCTGTCGTCGGGATTCTGGGCAAAAACGTTCCAGCGCGTGCATTCGCGCAGCTCCCCGTGCTGCCCCAAGAGCAGGGCATCGTCGGCGCCATGCCCCCGGGCCTCGCGCTCGGCCGCCAGCTGAAAACTCCGGCTGAGGCATTTCAGCCCGGCCACCGGATCGTTGGGGCTCATTCGAAAACTGCTGACCCAGAGCCGGATGCCCTCACGGCGCTTCTCCTCGAGATCCTCAGGCAGCTCCTGCACCGTGAAGAGCAATCGCGGCCGCTCGGCCGGCCCCAAGAGGCTGATGCGCGCACGGCCCGCTTCCAGCTCGGCGAGCTCAAGCAGCTGCGTGATCACCGCGCCCCAGTTGGGGCCGTCCTCCAAAACGAAATGCATCCTTGCCGCTGCCCAGCGCAAACGCGACTCGTGCAGCTCAAGCCCCGGCATGGCCTCCAAGGACACCGCCAAGCTCTCAAAGAGCCCATCACCCAAGAGCAAAGCAGGGTCGAAGGCACTAAACAGTTCCTCTTCGCCCCGCTGGACTCGACCATTGAGCCAACTCGCCCGATGCGTCGTCATCCAAAATCTCCTATCCCTAGCGCTGCGGCCAGTCCACGCGCCTTGTGTACAGTCTCTTCGAATTCAGCGGCGCTATCACTCAAGGCCGTGATCCCACCACCAACACCGAAACGCAGCACCCCGTCATCCCACTCTGCCGTGCGAATAGCCACAGAAAGATGCGCTGTGCCGAACGGATCCAAATATCCAATCGCGCCGGTATAGATGCCCCGGCGGCTGCGCTCCACACGTTCGAGTACCTCGATGGCCTTGGGCTTGGGCGCTCCGACGATGGAGCCCGGCGGAAAGCTGGCGCCAAGCAAGTCCCAAACATCCCGGCCGCGATCGAGCCGCGCCTCGACGCTAGCCAGCAGGTGGTGCACCTGCGGCAACACCATCAGGCGCGGAAACTCCGTGACCAAGACCGAGCCTGCCTCAGCGACCCGCCCCAGGTCGTTGCGCACCAGATCCACGATCATCGTCAGCTCGGCGAGGTCCTTCTCGCTATCGAGCAGCGCCTCGCGCTGGCGAGCATCCTCTTCCAGAGAGCATCCTCGCGAACGCGTCCCCTTGATCGGCCGCGAACGAATACGCCGCCCGTGCAGCTGCAGATACTCTTCGGGAGACGATGAGAGCACCGCACGCTCGGCATCCAGCTGTAGATACGCGGAAAAACGCGCCGGGCTGGCCTCAGAAAGCTGCCGGAACAAGGTCCGCGGATCACCGTCCAGGTGCATCGACAGGCGCCGGCTCAAATCGGCTTGGAACAGGTCGCCGCGCAGACAATGCTCACGCACCCGCTCGACGGCCGCTTCGTAGTCCTCGCGATGAAAGCTCCCCAGGCGCTCCACGAACTGCGTCGGCGTCGTCTCCACGTCTAGCGGCAGGGCGAGGAACTCCTCCACCAAGGCCTCGCCACCGAAGATGCACTCCTCCCTCCGGTCGAGCACCAAAGGCTTCTCGTACCAGCCCAAATGCAGCTCAGGCAAGCGCGAGTTCTTGGGCAGATAACGAGCCAGGCCATATTCGAAGAGCCAGGCCAGGTCGTAGCCAAAGGCGCCGATAAAGCCGCCGCGGAAGGGCAAGTCAGCACCGGCAAAGGGCAGCCCCGGGCCATGCTCGTGGCTGAGTTCGCGAAGCGCCAGCAGCAGATCACTGGGAGCAATCTCCCGGACAATCTCTGTCCCACGCCGCACGCGGAAGCCGCTCAGCTCCCCCTCCACCACAAAACTCGGTTCGCAGGCCAAGATGTGGTAGCGGGCATCGGGCGCCAGCTCGCCGCCACTCAGCAGGGCCGCGGCGCCACTCTCGGGATGGCAGGCCGAGAGCCAGGCGTGCACCCGCGAGCACATCTCGCTCTCTGGCAGCGGCCGCCTGACCAGTCCCGGGCTCTTCGAAGCTTCATTCACGCCGGCATCATGCCGAGGCAGAGAGGCCCTCGCCATGAGCCAGAGCAAGTGCCTATGCTCGCCGCCGATGGCAGAAAAGGACCAAGATGCACCGCGCAGGATCGCCGAGCTCGAGGACTTCCTCGGCAGCTTGGCCGACCTACGCAACCTCAGCGCCCACACCCTGCGCGCCTACGAGCGCGAGTGCCGGCGCTTTTTGGACTTCGCCTTCGAGCGCGGCCGCGGCCCGCAAGAGCTGCGCCGCAACGACCTACGCGCCTATCTGGCCAGCCTTCGCCAAGGCGGTCTGCAAAACAGCTCCGTGCGCCGAGCACTCTCGGCCCTGCGCACCTTCTTCAAATGGCTACTTGAGCGCCACCCCAGCGCCAAGGACCCCAGCGTCGGCATCCGCGGCCCCAAGACGCAGCGGCCGCTGCCCAAGGTCCTGACCGAAGGCGAGGTCGAGCTACTCCTCTCCCTCGACTACGGTGACGGCTTCCACGGATGCCGCGATCGAGCCCTGATCGAGACCCTCTACTCCAGCGGCTGCCGGGTTTCCGAGCTGATCGGCATCGAGCTCGAAGATCTGTCACTGGGCGAAGGCGAAGTCCGTCTCCTGGGCAAGGGCCGCAAGCAACGCCTCGGCCTGCTCGGCGGCCCCTGCCTCGCCGCGATCGAAGCCTGGCTCCCCGAGCGCCGGCAAAGACTGCGCGAGCTGGGCGAAGAAACCCGCGCCCTCTTCATCGGCGAACGCGGCCCGCGCCTCACCAGTCGGCGGGTGCGGCAGATCGTCGAGCAACTGGCGATTCGAGCCGGCCTGGCCAGCATCCCCAGCCCCCACACCCTGCGGCACTCCTTCGCCACCCACCTCCTCGACCGCGGCGCCGATCTGCGCTCGGTGCAGGAGCTACTCGGGCACGAACGCCTGGTGACGACCCAGGTCTACACCCACCTCTCCCTGGAAAAACTGCGCCGGGTCTACGAGAGCGCCCACCCGCTGGCCTGCGGTTGAGCCAGCGCTACTCGGCGGCCGCCCGCGCCCGCAGCTGCCCACAAGCGCCGTCGACATCCTGGCCGCTGCTCTGGCGGATCGTCGCCCAAAGACCCGCCCGGCGCAGCCGCTGCACGATCTCGCCACCGCGCTCCCAGGATGGCCGCTCGTAGTCGAGCCCTTCGACCTCGTTGAAGGGGATGACGTTGACCATGCCGTGCACCCCCTGCATCGCCTGCGCCAGCGCGTCGATCGCCGCGTCGGAGTCGTTGACCCCGCGCAGCAGCGTCCACTGCACCTGCACCGGCCAGGTGATCTCGCGCGCATAGGCATGGGCGGCAGCCAGCAGCTCCCGCACCGCGACCTTGGGAGCCCGCGGCAGCAAGTGCCGCCGGAGCTCGTCATCACAGCTGTGCAGGGACAGGGCCAGGGCCGGCCGCACCGGCCATTTGCGCAGCTGCGCGAAGGTGCTGGGATGCCCCACCGTCGAGAAGACCAGGTGCTTGTGCGGGATATGCCCCTCGCCGCCCAGCTCGCGGCAGGCCTCGCGCAGCGCCGGCATATTGTGCGAAGGCTCGCCCATGCCCATGAACACGACGCGATGAACCTCATGCCCAGCCCGCCGCGCCTGCACCACCTGGGCCAATATCTCGAGCGAGCTCGCCTGCCGAATCAGACCCGAGCGCCCGGTCATGCAGAAGCGGCAGCCCACCGCGCAACCGATCTGACTCGAGACGCAGAGCGCCCGCCGGGGCAGGAAGACCGACTCAACACTCTGCCCATCACTGAGCCGCAGCAGCACCCGCTGGGAGCCGTCGCCCGAGCCATGGCGTTCGTCCAGCTTGGCCACGGCGTCGAGCCGGGCGTCGAAGCCAGCGAGCTCGACGTCGACGCTGCGCGGCAGCGGGGCAAAGCGCCGCCGCTCGATATCGACGAGTCGCCGCCCCTGCAGCCAGGTCCTGGTCAAGGCGATGAGATGCGGCTCCTTGGCACCGACTCCGGCGAGTTCGCTGCGCAGTTCCGCGAGGCTGTTCCAGGTCTGTGCGTGGGTTTCCGGCATCGAGCTCGAAGAAGATAGCGATAGCTCCGGCGAACGGGGAGACTGAGCGCGTGAGTGATTCGCCTAGCTACCGCACGCTACAAGCGCCTTTGCGCCACGAGATCGCCAAGATCAAGGGCTCGCGCTTTCTTGCCTGCATCGCCCCATGCCAAGACCGCGATGCTGCCGCCAGCTTCGTTGAGAGCATTCGCCGCGAATTCCACGACGCCCGCCACGTCTGCAGCGCATGGCGGCTGGGACTCGGCGACCAAGACTTTCGCTTCGATGACGATGGCGAACCCAACGGCTCCGCCGGCAGACCGATACTCCAGCAGATCGACGGCCATGGCCTCAGCAACTGCGTCGTTGCGGTGGTGCGCTGGTTCGGCGGCACCAAGCTTGGCGTTGGCGGCCTGGTGCGCGCCTACGGACAGGCCGCAGCCGAGGCCCTAGGCCGCGCCGAGATCGAGACGGTCGTGCTCAAGGAGCGCATCCTCGTGCGTTTTCCCTATGAACTCTCGGGCCCCATGCAGGGGCTCTGCGCCGCCCTCGACATCCAGCCCAGCAGCAGCGAATACGGCACCGAGGTGGAGCTCAGCTTCGACATCCCCCTCGCCGACTGCGAGCGCTTCGTGCACGAGGTCACCGAACGCTCGGCCGCGCGCGCCCAGATCGAGCGCCCGGAGAGTGGCTAGGGGGGACCTGTAGGCGTGAGGAAGTGGCGAGGCCGCAGAAGTGGCGCAGGCCCAAGGCGCCGGACGGCAGCCTCGCCCGCGTGCCCTACTTGTCTCCCCGCAGGTCCAGCTCCAGGCGCGCCGCATAGAGCATCGACGGGTCCTGGTCCCGATGCGCCTGCTCCAGCAGGAAGCGTGGGTCGCGCTGCAGCTTCACCTCGCGCAGGTCCCGGCCGTTGACCGTGAGCTTGAGCGGCTTCTCGAAGTCGAAGACCTCGGGGCTGAGCAGCAAGGCGACTCGCGAGATGCCGCTGCTGCGCAGGGCCACACGATTCCCCTGCCGCTTGGCTTCGATGCTGCCGAAGGGCTTGTTGCGCGGGAAAGCCGGCTTCGCAGCCACGGCGGGGAACTCGCCCTTCAGCGCCAAGATCTTCTCGCCCCGGGCCACGCGCAGGGTGAACGTGCTGCCAAAGTTCACCCGCCCCAGCAGCGCGCGCAGCGTCTGCATCGACTTGATCTCGACACCGTTCATCGCCAGCAGCACATCCCCCTTCTTGAGTCCCGCTGCCTTGGCCGGACTCGCATCGGTCACCAGTGAGAGGCGGCAGCCGGGCCCAGCGAAAGCCCGGTCGAGCTGCACGCCCAGGCGCACCCGCGAGGGCTTCATCATGGGGTTGGGGTCGGCGAACTTCGCGCCCTTCAGCCCCGCATCCACCCCGAGCACTTCGAGCCAGTGCACGCGAGCCGGAGCGTCGCCGCTGCCTTGCCAGAGGATCCTCTCGGGATGCGGCTGGCGCTTCTGCTTGCGGATCCACGACCAGATCAGCGGCCGCTCCTTCGGCAAATAGCTCGGCTCATGGCCAAAGCCCTCGACCATCGTGTAGTCGATGTCGACGCCAAGCCCCTTCATCGCCGCGATAAAGGGCGAGACGCTCTTAGCCGGATAGAGCGAGTCCTTATCGGTGTTGATCACGTAGAGCGGCTTGTTGACCAGGCCCTGCAAGTGCACCTGCAGCCCTCCCGCGCGCGCGACCGCGACATGCCCGTTGAGCGGCACAAAACCGGCGAAGCGCGTCGGATGCGTCAGCGCCAGATAGAAGGAGCCCGACGCCCCATCCGAAAAGCCGGTCGAGAAGACCCGATTCGGATCGATCTTGTAGCTGCAGCGCAGGCGATCGATCTGAGCCAGGACGTTGTGGCTACCGACGCGGCTCCACCACTCGGCGCCGCCCTGCCCCGAAGGGATCAGATGGAAGAAGCCGTGCTGCTCCGCCTGCTTCCCCCAGTAGAAGCGCGTCTGCCTTAGCTGCTCATGCGTCAGCGCCTGCGGGCGCGATACCCCCCCATGCAAGTGCATCAGCAAGAGGTAGCTCTGCGCCGGATTGTAGTCCTTCGGCACGTACACGAGGTAGGGTCGCTCCTTGCCGTCCTCGCAGCGCATCACACCTTCGACCCAGCCCCTAGGGACATCCTTCGAATAGCAGGGGCCAGCGCGTAGAGCCGAGTAAAGCTCCGCGAAGCCAGGCTTCGTCGACAGCAGCTTGCCGATCTGCCGCTGGAAGCTTTCCTCCGCCAGCTCCTCCCAAACCACCCCCAGCTTAGCCCGGAGAGCATCCTCTTGGGCAAGAACTGGGGGCGCCAGCATGGCGGCGAGGGCAGGGAAAAAGGCGAAAGAGAGTGGGTGCATGGCGTGACTCCGGGAACGGGAAGCCCCCATCACAAAGCCCCCGGCCTCCAGACACCAAGGCTTTCGCCGCATCGCTGCACTCGCACGGGCGGAGAACTGGCCACCCAGCACTCCCGACACTCAGCAAAGCCAGCAGGCTCTTGATAAAGGCCCGGGAATAACAGCGGGCCGGATCCGGCTCCCCCTTGCTGCCAGAAAACGCAGGCGAATCCACGGGTTCATCGAGGCGATATGGCACCAAGGGAAGGTCGCAGACGCTGCTTTGGCGCCGTGCGCTTTTTCAAGGTCCTGCTAGCTCTTGCTCGGGTCGGCAACGCGGCCGACAAAGAGCAGGGCGCCGGTTTGGCGGTGCCGGATCGCGAAGACGAAGGGGCGGTCCGCGACGAAGTGCAGCGGGTTTTCGGGCCTCCTCTCGAAACCGAGCTTCAGCATCACGGCGGTGGCTGCGGCTGCTTCGGAACCCTTCTCATCAATGGAGATGAAGGCCTTGTGCAGCACCGGGCCAATCACGATCGGCTCCTTTCTGCTGATCTTGCTGAACTCCGCCTTGGAGACGTCAAAAGCGTCGACCATGCCCATTTTCTGCAGGGCCCTGCTGATCTCGAAGCTGCTCGTCATCTCGAACTTGGGCAGGGTGAGTTTGACGCCGCATGGCTTCATCTGCGCGATCCACTCCTTGGCGGTCTGGGCATCGAGCTGCTTCTCGAGCGTATCTAGCGGGGTGCCCTTCTTTGGCAGCAGGAGCAGCATCTCGCACTCGTTGCCCTTGTAGGGAATCGCGAGCAGCTGCGCGCTCTTGCTCTCGCCGTAGGCGTAGGTCTTCGTGCTATTCATCATCGGCACGTCGATGGTGCTGCCGTCCTGCCGATGAAAGGCCTGCTCCTTAGTCGCCTCTCCCTCAAATTCTTTGGCCCAAGCCGCTTTGAAGTAGATCGCATTGCCGAGGGCGATCAGCGTATCTGGAGTCGGAAGCCCGGCCGGCATGATGTCCTGAATCTTGTTCCGCGTCCGCTCGGCGACCCAATCGTTGATCAGCTTGCGGGCCGCTTCCGTCTTTTGGAAATCGCTGCGACCGATCGGCGCGTGGTAGGACTCCTTCTGCGCCAGCGCGAAGTCATCGCCGATCTGCAGGCCCTGCTGCAGCCAGATGCGGTTGGCGACATCGAGCGTGAAGACAGGCACCTGCTTGCGCTTCTTGCGCCAGCCCTCTGTGAGCTTGCCGGGCTCGAGCGCCTTGGCCAGCGCCGCGTGCAGCGCTGGCAGCTGCAGCCCCTTGGCAGCGAGCACCGCGTCCATCTGCTTGGCCGTTTCGCCATCAGCCCCGGCCCGCGTCATCGCCAGCCCAACAGCAACCGAGTAGGGCGAGTAGAAGAGATTGCCCTTCGCCTCACGGATCTGCTGGAAGAGACGAAACCCAAACTCGTTGCTGGCCCGGGCACAGACAGCGGCGCGGTCCTGACTCTGATCCTTGCTCTGCGCGGACAAAGGCGAGCTCGGCAGCAGCAAAGCGAGAAAGGAACAGGCCACGAAGCCGAGAGCTAGGGAGAGAAGGCGAGGATCATGCATCGGGATAGGCTCCGCTTGAGTGTTGGCGGCGCCGAAACGCAGACCTGGGATCAGAGTTCGCGGCGATCCTCTTCTACCTACGCCAAGCTGGTGCCAGAGCCAGATCCCATAGCGCCTCGCAAGGTGGAAGAAGGGCCTGAAGCAAGCCGAGGCCTACCCGAGCGAGGGAGAGGCCAAAGCAAAGCCCAGCGTAGGTCTCCACTCCCGAAGGGCCTTGCCAAGGGTAGGACGCAAGAAGCCCCTCGCCTTGGAGCTGGCTGGTATTCCGAAGCTGCTAGGGAGGTAGCGCTTGCTACGTACAAGCGGCAGGCGGGCTTCGTGCGAGAGCAAGAAGCAGCGAGTCGCCGGAACTTGTCGCAATCGGGGCTGCGCGCCAGCGCCGAGACCGTTACCATCCGCCGCCCGAATCGGGACTGAGAAGCCGACATGAGCAAAGAACTCTCCAATCTTCATCTTCAGGACTGGAACGAACGCGTGCGCCTGGCCGAGGCTTCGCTGCCGCTCCTAGGTCGCCTCTTCCGCGAACACGGCGTCATCACCCTGATGTACGGTCGGCCGATCATCGAGAAGCCCCCGATCGACATCCTGCGGCAGCATCGCTGGGTGCGGATGGCTGAGGAGCGCGAGCTGTCGATCCGCGATACCTACCCGCTGCTCGTCGAAATGGACAAGATGAAGCTGGGCGCCTGCCGCGTCGATCTCGGCAGGCTCGCGGTCGAGTGGATCCACGGCGGCCGCAAGCAGGATCCGGCCGAGTTCGTTCGCGAGCACCTACGCGACTGCGAGAAGCTACCCGAGCACGTCATCGACAAACCCCAGGACGTGGTGCTCTATGGCTTCGGCCGCATCGGCCGCCTACTCGCACGCATGCTGATCCAGCGGACCGGCCGCGGCGACGCCCTGCGCCTGCGCGCCATCGTCGTGCGCCGCGGCGCCGAGGAGGATCTGCACAAGCGCGCCAGCCTGCTACGGCGCGACTCCGTCCATGGCCGTTTCGCCGGCTCCATCCTCATCGACGAGGAGAACCAGGCCCTGATCGCCAACGGGCACTTCATCCAGGTCATCTACTCAGATTCGCCCGAAAGCGTCGACTACGAGGCCTACGGCATCCATGACGCAATCGTCATCGACAACACCGGCAAGTGGCGCGACGCCGAGGGGCTGGGCAAGCACCTGCAGGCCAAGGGCGCCAGCAAGGTCATCCTGACCGCGCCGGGCAAGGGCGATATCAAGAACATCGTCTTTGGCGTCAACGACAAGGTCATTGGCAGCGACGACAGCATCCTCTCAGCAGCGAGCTGCACCACCAACGCCATCACCCCGGTGCTGCGCGCAGTGCTCGACGAGTTCGGCATCATCGGCGGACACGTCGAGACGGTGCACTCGTACACCAACGACCAGAACCTAATCGACAACTACCACAAGAAGATCCGCCGCGGCCGCGCCGCCCCGCTCAACATGGTCATCACCGAGACCGGCGCAGCGAAGGCCGTCTCCAAGGCCATCCCCGAGCTAGAAGGCAAGCTGACCGGCAACTCGATCCGGGTGCCGACCCCCAACGTCTCACTGGCGATCCTCAACCTGACCCTTGAGCGCGAGACCAGCGTCGAAGAGCTCAACCAGTATCTGCGCAAGGCGGCGCTGCACTCCAAGCTGGGCCAGCAAATCGACTACACCACCTCGACCGAAGTGGCTTCTTCTGACCTCGTCGGTTCAACCCACGCTGGCGCCATCGACGCGAAGTCCACCGTCGTCAGCGAAAACCGCTGCGTCATCTACGTCTGGTACGACAATGAGTCGGGCTACAGCGCCCAAGTCGTGCGCGTCGCCCAAAAGGTGGCTGGGATCAACTACGTGACCGAGCCCAAGCAGTAGCGCCGCAAGCTCAGAGGCCGAAGTCTCCGGCAGTTCTTTTTCAGCTCCTGCGTCACGGCCGGGGCAGGGTAACGCTCCATCAGAGGTCTCCGGCGTTTCCGCCGCCCCCCCTTCCCCCTCGGAGCGCCCCATGGAACTCACGCAGCCCCTGCCGCTGGCACTGAACGCATTACTCTCCGGGGCGGAGATCCTCCTCTTCGCTGGGCTGGCTCTCCTCTATCTGGTTGCGCGGAAACACAAAGCGCTGGTAGAGCAGGGACACCAGCAGCATCGAGATCGCGAGGCCGAAGAGGGAGCCGACCCGGTAGAGACCCTCGAGGCCGGCCAGGTCGTAGAGGAAGACCTTGAGCAGGGTGCTGAGCAAAAACACGAGGCTGAGCTGCCGCAGCCCCGGCACCGTGCGCAGCATCCCCAGCGCCAAGAGGACGAGGGCGTAGAGCGCCCAGACCAGGGACATCGTCAGCTTGCGCGCGGGCACACTCGGTCCGTAGACCTCCAGAAGATCCCCGGGTGAGAAGGCGACGAGGACCTGGAGGTTTAGCCAGACAAAGCCGTGCACGGCCGTCATCACGGCAAAGAGCAGGGCCAGGCGGCGTAGCCACTGCTGTGCCGACGGGTTCGGCCTTGGCCGGTGTTTGGCCCCTAGGCCGCTGCGCAGCAAGAGGCTGATCGCCAGCGATACGAGGACCGGCAAGCCAGCGAGCCCGCTCGGCCAGTTCCAGAACAGCAGCTTCGAACCCAGCGGCACGATGTAGGCCGGATCCGCCTGCCCGATCGCCACACACTCGGTGATGAGGCCGCCCAGCGCAAAGAGCCCCGCAACCACGATCAGGGCGTTCCAGCGGCGCCAAGACCAAACGACGGTCATGAAGCCGGCGATTAGGGTCAAGGCAAAGGTCAGCGTCAAAGGCGAGGGCGTGAGCCAGCGCGCGAGCAGCGACGCGAAGAGGATGCTCACGGCGCTTCCAAGCCAAGCGATCGCCGGTCCGCTGCCCTTCGCTCCCAAAGTGAGCCTCAGCCCCGCAAGCAGGCCAGTGCCGAGGGCGACTAGGACGAGCAGCACCCCCTTGGGATCGGTATCGATCCACAAGATCGGAAAAGGAATCCGATGGGGCGGGAAGTAAAAGTACAGCAGAACCAGGCCACTGGCGGCCATCGGCAGGTGACGGCGCCCGAGGCTTTTTGGCGCCATGAGGGGGACGTAGAGCAGGGCCAGGAAAGCCAGCAGATCCAGCCAGGGCAGGGCCTGCCCTAGACCGTTTGAAGGGTAGAGCCCGTACAGGGAGCAGTTCTCGCCCCCGCGATGCACGGCATAGGCGAGAAGCGACAGGCTGTGGACCCATGGCGCCCTGGCCGCAGAGATCAGCGACGCCAGCATGCTGAATCCAAGGACCAGCAAGAGTTCGAGCCGAAAGCTCGCCACGGTCGTGCTGTCCTGGGCTGCCAGAGCAACAACCAGGGTCAGGACGAAGAGGCTGGCGGCGAGTTCGCTGGCCCAGAGGCTGGCGCTGCGGCGCTCGCTCGGCGGCTGCCAGCGCAGCAGCAGTGCCGGCAGCGCCACGAGACCCGCAGCGGCGAAGAGAGTCACCACGGTCCAGCCGTCGAGGAGCCTCGTCTCTAGGTCGACAGAAGCGTTGAGATACTGCCCCAAGAGGATCGCCGCCAGCAGCGCGGCGACGACGCGCAGAGAGGAAACGTCGGGCGCCTGCTCGGACCTGAGGTAGAGATCGAGGTGCAGGAGCAGAAGCAGGGGCAGGGTCAGAATGAGGTAGGGCCAAATCGCGCCAGCAGCGCCGTGGCGACCAACAGCAAGGACACTGATCGCCAGCATGCCGAGGATCAGGATCGAAGCGGGGGAGATCAGATCCGACCTGGGCCCTGGGCACCCTTGTCGCCGCAGAAGCAGGTCGCCGCCAGTAAAGAGCAGGGCCAGGCCAGCGCTGGACAGCGCCCAGTCGTAGCCGATATCGGCGCTGCCGTTGCCAAAGATCCAGGTCGCGGCGACGGCCAAGATGGCAAGGAGCATCGTTCCTGGAACCCAGTCGCCTTCTGGCAAGCGCTGCAGCGGCAAGGCCGCGAGCCCAAGCACCCCGAGGAAGCAGGCCAGCGGCCAGAACTCGGCGCTGAGTTCGCTGTGCCCTGCGAAATAGAGGGCAAAGCCGATCGGCAGCAGAACGGCACCAGCACGGCTCAATAGCTCAAGCAGCTGGTCCGAGCGCTTGCTGGAGCAGCTCGCCGGAGTGAGTCGCGTGAGGAGGAGGGCAAAGAGCCCAAAGGCCACCAAGGCCAGCGGCAGCATATCGGCGTGGCGATGGGCGGCGGTCCAGAACACTTGGACGATGCTGGTGCCGACGATCGCCATCGTGCTGAGCATCGGCCAGCGCTGCTTGCGGCTGAGACCAAGGAGGGCGAGATCAAGGAGCAGGAGATAGCCAAAGAGCCCAAGAGGATGCTCCTGGTGAACCGAGAGCAGCAGCGGCGTGGCGAAGCCGCCGAGCAGGCCGATGCTGGCGACGATCTGCGAACGAAAGCGGATGGCAACAAAGACGCAGACCGCAGTCACCAAGGCCATGAGCGGGAGGGCCAGCGCGAGTCCGATGAAGCCGTATAGGCGGGACGCGGCCCATATCGTGCCGTAGAGGATCACGCAGCCTGCGGCCGAGATCCCGTCTGGGGCGAAGCGGAAGCGCCTACGCCAGAGAGATTCGCCTATGCCAAGGGTGATGATGCCGAAGACGGCCCCTGAGAGGATCCTCCTGAGAGGTGTAATCCAGCCTTGGTCGATCGCGTGCTTGTAGAAGAGGAGACCGGCAAGGGCGAGCAGGAGGCCGCCGACGACAGCGGCGCCGCGCACCCCAATCCACTTCTCCCAGCCACCACTCGGCCTGGGAAAGCTGGCCGGCTTCGAGGCGGGCGCAGCGGGTTTCGATGCCGGAGGCTGGCTGAGTGGACCCTCCTCCTGCTTGGGAGATGGCTGCGATTCAGGCAGCGGCTGCGCAGCTAGCGGTGGAGGTGGCGGCGGACTAGACGGCGGAGCTGGCGGCGGCGAAGCAGAGAACGCTGGAGCTGGAGCTGGAGCGAGCGGTCCAGGATCAGGAGAGGATGCTCCCAGCCTATCCTCAGGCCCTGGGACAGCTTGCACCTCGGACTGGCTGCCGGGAGGCTGCGTCGCGGGAGGCTGCGTCGCGGGAGGCTGCGTCGCGGGAGGCTGCGTCGCGGGAGGCTGCGTCGCAAGGGGCCCGGTAACCGGCGATGTAGCTTCGGGGAACACAGCATCAGGCTGAGCCGGCCTGCCCCCACCCTTCCTCTCAGCCAACTCGGCCTCAAGCCGCCGGAGCCGGCGGCGCAGATTACCCATCTGGACCAGCCCAGCGATGGCCAAGATCAGCGGCAGGATCAGAAGAACGAAGCCGACGATGATCGTGACCACGATGAGTTGCTCATCCATGGGGCCCGAGAATGCAGGAGTCGGGTCCCCTTTGCACCCCCAATCCCCGGAGCACAGCTCCCGGGCGGCTAGTCGCTTCCGCTAGCCGCCTGGCAGGCTTTCCAGCGCCAGCAGCTAAGCAGATGGTCGTTCACCAGCCCCGTCGCCTGCAGGAAGGCATAAACGATGGTCGGACCGACGAACTGGAAGCCGCGCTTACGCAGCTCCTTGCTAACCCGCCTGGAGAGTTCCGTTTCCGCCGGCACCTGCTCCATGCTCTGCCGCCTCTCGACGAGGGGACGGCCCTCAACAAAGCCCCAGAGCCAATCACCAAAGTCGAGCCCCTGCTCCTGCATGGCGAGGAAGGCCTGGGCGTTGTTCCGGGCCGCCTGCATCTTGAGTCGATTGCGGATCAGACCCCGGTCCTGCATCAGCTCTGCCAAGCGGGCGTCGGAGTAACGCGCCATTCGCTCGGGATCGAGTCCATCCATCGCCTGGTAGTAATGCTCGCGTTTGCGCAGCACGGTGATCCACGAGAGCCCGGCCTGCACCCCATCGAGGTAGAGCTTCTGGAACAGCGCCCTGCCCTCGTAGACCGGCAAGCCCCACTCCTCGTCGTGGTAGCGCACGTAGAGTGGATCCTCTCCGCACCAGGGACAGCGCTCGGTCATACCTCGGCCTCGGAGCGCAGCTCGAGGATGGCGTCCTCGATGATTTCGCGAAGGGCAAAGCGATCGCCGCGCTCGTGCACACTCACCAGCGCCGCCTCCCGCGACTTGGCCAGCGGCTGCCAAAGATCGGCATCGACAAGGTCGCGTTTGTTGTAGATCGTGAGCCGCGGCAGCTCGACCAGCCCGGTCGCCTCAAGCGTCTCCAGGACCTTTTCTTCTTTCTGCCGCCAGTCGCGATCGGAGGCATCAACCAAATGCAGAAGCAGGTCGCTGCTCTCCACCTCGCTCAAGCTGCTGCGAAAGGAATCCTCCAGCCCTTCGGGCATCTCGCGCAGAAAGCCCACCGTATCGACGAAGAGCGCCTCGGTGCCCATCGGCAAGCGCGTGCGCCGAACCGCGGTATCGAGGGTGGCAAAGAGCAGATCCTCGCTGAGCCCAGCCGCCTCGGTCAGGGCGTTCAACCACGAGGTCTTGCCGGCATTCGTGTAGCCGACGATGGCGACGATGGGGATGCCGTTCTTCTTGCGCCGCCGACTCCGCGTCTCCGACTGCTTGGCGATCTTCGAGAGGATTCTCTCGAGACGATGAATGCGCTCGCGCATGCGCCGGCGTTCGAGGTCGAGGCGACGCTCGCCCTTGCCCCTCGTCCCCAGCCCCGCCGCCCCCGTTCGGCCGATACGCGAGAGCCCATGATCCCCCGAGCTCAGGCGCGGTAGCTCATACTGCAAGCGCGCCAGCTGCACCCGAACCCGAGAGGCGCGGGTCTTAGCCCGGCGCTCGAAGATGCGCAGCACCAGGTCGGTGCGGTCGATGACCTCAAGCCCGGTGGCATCGGCCAGGTTGCGCTGCTGCACGCCGCTCAGCTCCCGGTCGACCACCAGCACGCTCGCCCCATGCTGCACCGCGCTCCTGGCGATCTCCTGGACCTTGCCCTTGCCGATCAGGGTGCGGGGATCGGGGCGTTCGCGCTTTTGCATGCTGGTCGCCGCCAGCGCCAGCAGCGCCGATCGTGAGAGTTCGATCAGCTCCTGCATTCGCGTGTTGGCATCCTCCAGATCGCCCGAATGGATGCCCACGAGCAGGGCACGTTCACCAGGCCCCGGGTCCTTGAGACCCAAGACGCTGCGCCCCAGCTCTTCTTCCAGCGCCGCCAGCGACTGCAGATAGTCGGGGGGCAGCGCGCTCAAGCGGCGCAGCAGCAGCTCGCCAACGATGGACGGCTCCCCACCCTCGACCTGCGCCGGATCGATGCTCGCTTGGCTCACCCAGAGCACCTCACCGACTTCGTCGAGCAAGAGCCGCACGTGGGCGTCCAAGCGATGGCGGAGCAGCTGCTGCTCGTCCTCAGCGCTCAGCTCCCGCTCTCCGCGCAGCTCGGTGCGCACGAGCCGAAGCCCACGCAGGCGCCCCGGCGCCGGTGCCGCCCCAAGCTCGGGCAGAGGAACCCCGTGCATGTCGCCGACCAGGACGCGTTCGACATGGGCACTGCGGTCGAGGAGCAGGCCAATGTTGCGCCCAAGCTCCCAGGCCGCCTCCCCCATCTCACGGGCCAGCTCCACGCCAATGACCCGATCGCGGTCACTGCGTCGCCGGGTCAGGCGTTCGAGCCGCTTGCGCTCGCTGGGCTTGAGTCCCTGGAGCTTGCCGAAGACCTTGGGCATCGAGGTGCTAGTTGAGCTTGAGGCGACGGCGGCGCCGTTCCTCGGCTTCGCGGTGGCGACGCTTCTCCTCGTCGCTCTCGGGTTCGACCTTGGGCACGGGCCGGGGGCGACCGGTGTTCTCATCCAGCGAGACAAAGGTCAGATAGGCAGAGGCGATCTTGTAGCGACGGCCCGAAGCCCGGTCCTCAGCCCACATCGAAACGCCGCACTCCATGCTGGTTCGATGGGTGTAGTTGACCGCCGCCTTGATCACCAGAATGCCGCCGACGCGCACCGGACTGCGGAAGTTGACGCGATCGACGCCGGCAGTCACGACGGGTCCACGGGCGACACGGCCGGCCGCAATCGCGGCGGCAATGTCCGCAAGGTGCATGAGTCGACCGCCCATCAGGTTGCCCAGGGGATTGGTGTCGTTGGGCATCACGATCTCGCTCATCTCCACGTAGGAGGTAGAGACCGGGACGGAGGCAAGTTCTTCGGTCATTGCTGCTGTCTTAGTCTTTGTTCTTGTTCCAGGGCAGGATCTCGGGCAACTCGGAGAGTTCAAGGAGAAGCCGGAGATCCTCCTGCATGCTCCCCATGCCCACAAGGACGCGCTCGCCACTGAAGGGATCTGTCCGATAGGCGCGACCGAGATGGTCGATCATCCCCGCCTGTTGCCCTGAGGCGTGCTCCACCAGGTAGAAGGGATCGGGCTTCGCCCGATCTTGCAGCCGCAGTTTCTTGAGGACACCGACCAGGCTGCCACTGCGCTCGACGCGCCAACGCCCGAGTTCCTCGACCGCAATCGGCCGGACCGGTGAGACCTTGGTGCTCTCGCTAACACAGCCCACCAGGAGCAGGGCGCTGAGCAGGAGAAGCGTGGCATATCGGGCTTGCATGGGCGCGAGTCTAACAGGCGCCAGCGGCAGCCCAGGAATGGGAAACAACAGGTAGTTCGAGGTCTGATCGAGCCTTTCCAGGGCAGATGCCAGCGGCTCCGAGTATCCTCCCGGCCATGCAGGGGATGGAGGAACGAATCCAGGAGCTCTTGGGGCCAGATGGCTCGCTGGCACGGCGACTCGCTGGCTACGAGCATCGTGATGGGCAGCTGCGCTTCGCCCGCGCCTGCGCCCGCGCTCTCGTTAGCGGCGGCCAGCTGGTCGCCGAGGCCGGAACCGGCATCGGCAAGTCCTTCGCCTACCTCGTGCCCGCCATACTCCTGGCCGAGGAACGCGGCGCCCCCATCGTCATCAGCACCCGCAGCAAGGCGCTGCAAGAGCAGCTCAACTCCAAGGACCTGCCCTTTCTACAAGCCGTGCTGCCGCTGGAGTTCACCTGGACGGTCGCGGTCGGGCGCAAGAACTACCTCTGCCTGCGGCGCCTGTCCCGGGCAAAAAAGCAGCGCAGCACCCTCTTTCGCGACGAGCAGCACAACGAAGAGCTCGAAGAAATCGCGGCACTGGCGCGCGCGGACCAAGTCGGCACCCGGGACGAGCTGCCCTTTGTGCCAAACGCCGGCCTCTGGGACGAAATCTGCGCTGAGCAGGGCAACTGCCTGGGCAAGAAATGCCAGTTCTACAGCCCCTGCCCCTGGCAACGCTCACGGCGCCGCCTGCACAACGCCCAGCTCATCGTCGTCAACCATGCGCTGTACTTCGCCGACCTCGCCTTGCGGCAGCAGGGTGTATCCCTGCTTCCCGAGCATGCCGCCGTCATCTTCGACGAGGCCCACCACCTCGAAGACATCGCCAGCCAGGCGCTTGGGCTGCAGCTAAGTCCGGGCATGTTCGACTGGGTGCTGTCGCGACTCCTAAGCCACAATGGGCGCCGCGGCCTCCTGGCCAAACACGACCCCAGCCGCTGGAACGCGGCGATCATGGACCTGCGCAGCCACGTCGAGCTCTGGTTCGCCCAGCTGGCGCGACTCTCGCCGGGTGAGGGAGAGACCCGCGAACTGACCCGCGGCAACGAACCCGAAGACAGCCTATCGCAGCCGCTGCGCAGCCTGGCCTCGGGCCTCGATCACTGGAGCGAGCAAGCTCTCGGCACCCAAGACCGCATGGAGCTCGGCTCGCGCACCGCTCGGCTCGAAGAACTCGCGCAGGCGGTGCAGCGGATCTGCAGCGAAGCGCCCGACAACGAGGTGCGCTGGATCGAACGGCGCCAGCAAAAGGACAAGCTGCGCGCAGCTCCGATCCGGGTCTCCCAGCTGCTCGCCGAATTGCTCTGGGGCCAGGAAGAGCAGGCGCGACTCCTGGTCTCCGCGACGCTAGGCCCCCCCGAGCGCGACTTCGGCTGGCTGCGCGAGCGACTGGGCATCGTCTCGGCCGAAGCGTTGAAGGAGCCCTCCCCCTTCCCCTACGAGCGCAACGTCACCCTGCAAATCCCAGGGAACCTGCCCGATCCGGGGCGTGCCGGCACCGCCTTCGAAGACGAGGCCTCAGAGCGAATCGCCGAAGCCTGTCTCGAGAACCAAGGCCGGGCGCTGGTGCTCGGGACATCCCGGCGCTGGCTCGAACGCTGCCGCACCCGCATCGGGGGGCGGCTGCGCAGCGAGGGGCTGGAGCTGCTGGTTCAGGGCGACGCCCCGCTGCCGCAGCTCATCGAGCGTAAGCGCGAATTCCCGGGCTCGGTGCTGATGGGCCTGGACTCGCTCTGGGAGGGCATCGACATCCCAGGGCCGGCGCTGACCCTGCTGATCCTGGTGCGGCTGCCCTTCGCGGTGCCATCCCACCCTTTGACCGCAGCAAGGATCCGAGAACTGACGCGGCGCGGAGGTAACGCCTTCGCCGATTTCTCCGTGCCCCAGGCCCTACTCAAGTTCCAGCAGGGCTTTGGGAGGCTCGTTCGGCGACAGAGCGACAGCGGCACGGTCTTGGTTCTCGATCCACGGATGAGGACCAAAGCCTACGGAAGACGCTTTCTACAGGTGCTACCCCGCTGCCAATTGGATTGAGCTGCGAATGCATTCCTGCGCAGGAAGCCCCCAAAGCGACAACTAGGGATCCAGGCCATGCCCCCAGGCACAGATACCTTGCCTTCGAGATTGCACCCTGTCACCGAGCCTCTAGCCTAACTTGGCCCTTAACGCCTCTTCTCCGGAGATACCCCCATGAAGTTCCTCGCCATCGCCACGGCAGCCCTACTGGGTGCCGCAACCCTTAGCGCCCAAAACAACCTCGTCAAAAACCCGAGCTTCGAATCCCCGACGCTTGCCCCTTGGACCCTCCGCTCCTCGGTGGGCAAGGTCCAAGTCAGTTTCCCGCAAAAGGCCAAAGTCGGAGCCATCGAAGACCGGGCACTGCAGGTCAAAATGGGCAATGTCGGCTCCAGCATTTACGCAATCGGGCAAGAGATCGTTCTGCCACACAGCGGCTGGTACCAACTCAGCCTCTCGGGTCGTCGCATCAGCGGTAACGGTTCGGTGACCTTGGACCTCGTCGCTGCAAGCACAGGTTGGACCTGGGGTCCCCGCGCCGTCACCCAAAACCACTTCGTCTCCGTCGGGCGCCCCGTTCGCCTGACAAAGGGGAAGCTCCGCTGCGCACTCTGGCTGCGTAACCAGGCCGGCTCAGCCTTTACCGCTCAAATCGACGAGATCGTAGTTCGCCCCATCCAGATGCCGGGCATGGTCTTCGATAACACCCGCATCTACGCCTACGACGTTACCGACCGGCACTTCCTCGTCGCCTACGCCTCCTTCCAGCGGCTCAGCAAGCCGATCACGATTCCAGGCTGGAAGGGCGGCTTCGATCTCGACCCCTTCCGTCCCCACAAACTGATCTATGTCGGTATTGGGGTCTCCGACCCCGGCCGGATTGCAACGCTGGTTCTGCTGCCGCCAAGCGTCCACAGCCTGGGACGCACCGTCTTCTTCCAGCCCGTCGACGTTACCGGCCGAGTCTTTGGTTCGCGGCTGGCCCTGCGCTGGCGACCGTAAGACCTCAGCGACAACGAACCTAGCTCGTCGATCTGCTCCTTGCTCTGATCGACGAGCTAAGCAGTTTCGTTGCAGCTGTCTTGCACTCCCCGCCCCGCCCCGCGAACCTCTCCCGCCATATGGCAGCCAATATGGACCTAGACAAGTTTCGCGAGGCCGGGCGTATCGCCGGCACTGTGCGCGAGTTCGGCAAGGGATTGATCCAACCGGGCGTCCGCCTTGCTGAGATCGTGCAGGCCTGCGACGACAAGATTCGGGAGATGGGGGGCGAGCCCGCCTTCCCCGCGCAGATCAGCCGCAATCACATCGCAGCTCACTACTGCCCCGCTCCCGACGACCCCCAGCTGGTCGAGAAGGGCGACATCCTCAAACTCGACCTTGGCGCCCACGTCGACGGCTATGTCGCCGACAATGCGGTCACCGTCGACCTCCGGGATGGCAATGACTCTCCCCTCTGCTTGGCCAGCAAGATGGCTCTGGAGAATGTCATCGCCAACGTCGGCCCCGGCGTGATCGTGAGCGAGCTGGGGCGAATCGTCTACGACACGATTACCGCCCTCGGCTTCAAGCCGGTCTACAACCTCACCGGGCACGGGGTCGCCCGGTATCAGGTGCACTGCAAGCCGCAAATCCCCAACTACGACGACAAGAAATCGATCCGGCTGAAGCCAGGCCAAGTGATTGCGGTCGAACCCTTCGCCACCGATGGCGAGGGATACATCAACGAAGTCGGCAAGGCCGAGGTCTTCCAGCTCGTCCGCCCACTCAAGAAGAAGGACAAGCTCGATTCTCGCATCGAGGTATTTCTGAGGGCGACAAATCGCCTCCCCTTCGCGCGTCGCGATCTCCACCGGCATTTTTCGAGCACAGAATCCGAGCTCGTGCTAGGGACACTGCGCAAGAAGCGCCTGATCCACGAGTATCCACCACTTGCAGAGAAGGAAGGGGTCCGGATCAGCCAGCACGAGCACACGATCATGATCACCGAAAGCGGTGCCGAAGTAACAACACGAGTTGCTAGCTGAGGCTGCGCGAACTCTTCGCCAAAGGGATACTCTGGTGAGCAGACGAGCGAAGATCGGGATAGATATTCGTGAGGCCGTCCGTGCCCAACCACGGGGCATCGGCGTCTACCAGGGCCACGTTGTCGAGGCGCTCGGCCGCCAAGGCGCGCCCTACGAATACGTCCTCTACCACGAACGGGATCGCGAGAGCGACTGGCCCAAGATCCCGGCGTACAGCAGCTCTAGCCAAATCGGGGCCAAGGGTAGCCGCTTCCAGTTCTGGGAGCGCTTCGCCCTCCCCACTCGGCTGCTCGCCGACGGGGTCGCCCTCTACCACGGCACCTTCAATACCCTGCCGCCACGGCCCTGGCCGCTGCGTGGGCCAAAGCTCGTGGTCACCATCCACGACCTCATCGTGACCTGGGTCAACGAAAACCTCGACGACCCCTATGTGCGTTATGTGCGCAAGGCCATGGGCCGCGTGATCAGGCAGAGCGACCGAATTGTCACCATCAGCGAATACAGCAAGCGTGACATCGTGATGCGCTACGGGGCGCGCCCCGAGACCGTGCGCGTGGCCCACAACGGCCTGCATCCACGCTTCTACGAGGATCCTCCCCAAGAGCAGCAGGCTCGGGTGCGCCAGAGCTTCGCCGACGGCAAGCCCTATCTTTTCGCCATTGGCGCACTCCTCTCCCGAAAAAACTGCGACGCTGTCTTCCCGATGCTCGCAGCACTGAAGGCTGATGGAAGCCTCGGCGACGCCGTGCTGGTGATGACGGGCCTCCAGGAGCAGGCGATGGAACTCCGCCGCAAGGCAGCGGAAGAAGCCGGAGTCCTGGAGCATGTCCGCTTCTACGGCTACCTCGACGTGGCCGATCTGCACGCGCTCTACGCTGGCGCCGAACTCTTCATCTACCCGAGCCTCTACGAGGGCTGGGGTATCCCCATCGTTGAGGCCCTGGCCTGCGGCACGCCGGTGGCGACCAGCGAAACCACCTCGATGCCGGAGGCCGGTGGCGAATTCGCTCGCTACTTCGACCCGAAGGACAACGAGTCGATCCGCGAAACCGTGCGCAAGCTGTGGAAGGAACGCAGCGCTTGGCGGGAACAGCAGGCAGAAGCCCAGGCTTTTGCCCGCAGCTTCAGCTACGACGAGCACGCACGGCGCCTGATCGAGATCTACGGAGAGCTGCTCGGGTGAGACGAAAGATCCCGCGCTTGGCGTTAGCCGCGGGAGCCTCTCTGCTCCTGCTGGCTCCGGCTTCGTGGCGCCACCACTACCTCTGGGGCGGAGACTACGCTGATTACTTGCACTTCTTCGAGCTGATCTCGCTCTTGCTATCCCAGGGGCTCGGGCTCTGGGTGCTCTGGCGGGCGCTGTGCCGCGTGGAGCGAGGTGCGATCGATCTACGCACGATCTGGCGCGGCAGCTCCTGGATCCTCCTCGCCTCGCTCTTCGTCCTGCCCTTCATGTCCGATGACGTCTTCGCCTACGACCTACGCGGGAGGATTCTCTCTCTGCACGGAGGCAACCCCTACGTCGACGTCGCCACACAGTATGCGGGAGTGGATCCTCTCGTCGATCCAGCGAACCGCTGGCACAGCTATCCCAACCCCTACGGCCCACTCTTTACGCTCTGCCAGGGCGGCATCGCCTGGGTCAGTTCCTTGCTACCCGGCGTCTCGGCGCAGGTGCAGCAGCTCTCCTCGCTCCTCTTCTACAGGCTGCTCGCGGCCATTGCCCTCCTAGGCATCGCACGGCAACTCGTGCTCTGGGCGCCCGATGCCAAAGCCGCCCAGCGCGTCGCCCTCTGCGTATTGTGGAACCCGCTGCTCTGGCTGGAGGGCGTCGTGCACGCCCACAACGACCTGCTGCTGGGCGCAGCCCTGGTCTTTGCCCTGAGCTCTCTGCTGCGAGAACGTTTTCTGACGGCAGCCCTATGGCTCTGGCTCGGCGTCCAGATCAAGTTCATCTCACTGGCACTAGGCCCGCTCTTCTTGGCGCTGGCCTTGCGCCGCAAACGCTTTGGCAGCTTCGCCCTCGGCAACCTGCTCGGGCTACTGCCCTTTGCGGCGCTGGGCTTCTACTTCTGGTCGGGCCCCGGCGGCCTCGACTGGCTAAGCAGGCAGGGGCAGCTGCACTGTGCATCGCTGCAGCTCCTCGTCGCCCAGCTCTTCGCGGCTCCCTTCGAGATCGTGCAAAAACTGGGCATGCTCCTCGCGGTGCTCTTCGCCTTCTGGGCGGCCTGGCGCTGCCAGAAGCTACAGGAGGCTCCCCTGTGGAGCGCGCGCCTGCTCTTCGTCCTCATCCTGCTCGGCCTGAGCTGGGCAGGGCCCTGGTACCATCTCTGGTGGCTAGCCCTCTGCTGGAACCCTCGGCTCCTGCCCGGCGCTCCGGCACGTAGCCTGATGCTGACGACGGCTCTCAGCTATGGCATCAGCCTCGGCGCCCGTGATCTAGGTAGAGACCACGAGTGGACCCAATGGGCGCTGACGATGGCCATCCCCGCCCTGCTCTTCCTTGCCTGGAAATCGAAGCCGCTGCCGACGGCTCCGCCCCCCGCTAGCTCCTCCGCGCCGGTGTCCTAAGAGGCCCTCCGGCTCGCCGCTCGGCGGCAAGGCCGTGCCTCTTCGCCCCGGGCCCAGGCTCAGTCCGCTTCGGCTTCCGGGCGCCCATGCCGCACGGCATTCTGGCCATGCTTGCCGCGCAGCTCATCGAGGGCGCGAAGCACCCGCTCGCTCTTCTGCCGCTGCTCCTGGCCAAAGAGCTGCTTCTGCCGCCCCCGGCCCTCGGGAACAAAGTCGCAAAGCGCGACGCCAAGCAGGCGCTTGGGGCGAGCCGCCTGCGGCAGCTTCTGCAGCAGCTCACACACCGTGCGGTAGATCTCCAGGTCGTCGAAGCTCGCCTCGCGGAGGCGTCGCTGCCGCGTGTGCGTCTCAAAGGGTGGAAAACGGCACTTGAGCTTGACGACGAAGCCGCGCAGGCCCTGGGCCCGGGCGCGCATACCCACCGCTTCGCTGAGCGCCAGCAGCACCGAAGCGGCCGCCGCCTCCCCCTCCAGATCTATCCCGAAGCTCTGCTCGTGACTGATGGACTTGGGCCCAGAGCTCGGCGCCACCGCACGCTGGTCCTGGCCGTGGGCCAGCGCCAAAAAGTGCCGGGCCTGCTCCAGCCCCAGCGCCCGCTCAAGGCGGCTGGGCTCGCATGCCGCGACATCGCCGATGGTGAGCAAGCCGAGATCCAGCAGCCGCGCTTGCGTCTTGGGGCCCGCTCCCCAGAGGCGTTTGATCGGCAGAGGCGCCAGGAACTCCGCCTCGCGGCCGCGCGGCACGATGGTGAGCCCATCGGGCTTCCTCAGGTCGGAGGCGACCTTCGCGCAGTATTTGTTGCTGGCGACACCGATCGAGATCGTCAGCTCGGTGCTCGCACGAACCTGCCTGCGGATCCTCTTGGCGATCTCCACGCCATCCCCAAAGAGCAAGGCGCTCCCGGTCACGTCGAGGAAGGCCTCATCGAGCGACAGCGGTTCGACCAGCGGCGTCACGCTCTCAAAGATCCCGCGCAGCTCACGAGCGAGTTCGACATAGACCTCCATGCGCGGCGCAACGAAGATCGCTTCCGGGCAGAGACGCTTGGCGACGCTCCCCGGCATCGCCGAGTGCACGCCAAAACGCCGCGCCTCATAACTACAAGTGGCGACGACCCCACGCGGGCCGTCGCCACCGACGATCACGGGCTTGCCCCGCAACTCCGGCCGATCCCGCTGCTCCACCGACGCATAGAAGGCGTCGAGGTCGGCATGCAGGATCGTTTGTTCGCTCATCCGAAGAGCATGCTCAACGCACGACTTCGAGCAGTTCCACCACGAAGACGAGGGTCGAGTTCGGGGGGATATTGCCGGTAGCCCTGGCGCCGTAGGCAATCCGCGCGGGAATCACGAAGAGGTACTTGCTGCCTTCCTTCATCAGCTGCAAGCCCTCGGTCCAGCCGGGAATCACCCGGCTCACCCCAAACTGCGAAGGCTCGCCACGGGAGTAGCTGGAGTCGAAGCTCTTGCCATTGGTCAACCAACCGGCGTAGTGGACCTTGACACTTTCATAGGCCTTGGGGCTCTTGCCCTTGCCCTTGCGCAGGACCTTGTACTTGAGGCCCGAGCCGGTCTTCTGCAGCTCATCGTCGGAGGGCAGCTCGAACTTGGGGAGGGGGAGGGGCTTAATGATCCGCACCATCTCCAAGTACCAATAGGTCGTCTCGCCAGCAGCGATGCCCTGTCCGGGACTCTTCTTTCCCCAGGCGAGCTTGGCCGGAACCGCAACCCACATTTTGCCGCCCTGCTTCATCAGCAGCGGTGCTTCCTTGAGGAAGGCAAGCCGCATAGCGGAAACACTGCCCTTGATCCGCTGTCCCTCCTCCATCCGCGACATCAGCATATTGCCGTCTTTGCTGAAGAGGGCGAGGGCCAGCTCGAAGGCCTCGTTCGCCTTGCAGCGCTCGCCTTTACCTTCGGCGAGGACTTCGTATTGGAGCCCGGACTTGGTCGTCACCAGCTTCTTCGGGTCGGGCTTGCGGAAGGCCGGCGGCTTGGGCAGCACCGTCACCCCGAGTAGCTCCACCTTGAACATCAGCGTCGCGTTCGGGCCGATCAGCGGCGGGGAGCCACGATCTTTGTAGGCAAGGTGGCCGGGGATCTCGAAGTAGAAGCTGTCGCCGACGGTCATCAGCTGCAGGCCTTCGTTCCAGCCCGCAATCACCTGCCCCAGCTTGAACTCGGCAGGCTGCCCTCTCTGCACCGACGAATCAAAGAGAACGCCGCCGTCCTTGAGCCAGCCTGAGTAATGGACCTTGACCTGGTCCCCCATCGCCGGCGAAGCGCCGCCCTTGGTGTCCTTGAGGACCCAATACTTGAGGCCGGACTTGGTGACGGTGGGCGCGGACTTTGGCTTGGGCTGAACGGGCTTGCCCTTCTGGGCGCAGGCCGCAGCGAAGGGTAGGAGAGTAGCGGCGAGCGCCGCGAGCAGGGTGCTGTGCTTCAAGGTAGAGGACCTTCTCAGGGGGGATTCGTAGCGGTTCAGGCGACGCAGCGTCGGGGAAGACCAGAGCCAGCGCAAGGCCGGAAGCCAGGGAAGGCAACTGGGACGGACAAAACTCGGCGGCGCTCCCGGGCAGGACGCCTTCACCTGGGGCCTGCACCGGGGGCCTGGCGGGCCAGGGCACCACTGCGCCGCAGCAAAAAGCCAAAGAAGCGGGGGACGTGCCGCACCAGCCACACGAGAACGCGGCCGTGCCCGGTGACCACCACCTCGCGGCGACGGCGGCGGATGGCGCGCAGCATCACCTTGGCGGCCCGATCGGCCGGACAGGCCAGCCAGGAAGGCACCGGGTCCTGATGCTCCGCATGGTGCACCCCCTCATTGTCGACCTGACGAAACTCGGTTTTGACGAAGCCCGGGGCGATGTGCAGCACCCGGACCCCCTCCTTCTCCAGCTCGCAGCCAAGCCCTTCGGCCAAGGCGCGCAGCGCATACTTGCTCACCGAGTAGGGCGTGACGCCGGGCATGCTCAGGTAGCCGCAGACGCTGCCCATCAGCGCCAAGACGCCCCGGCTCTGGCGCAGCGCCGGCAAGGCCGCCTTCGCACAGCGCAGGACCCCATAGAGATTGGTCTCGAGCTGGCGGCGGTAGTCCTCGAGCTCGAGCTGGTCGAAGGGCGCCGAGACCCCGAAGCCGGCGTTGGCAATCAGCACATCGAGACGAGCGAAGCGCTCCAGCGTCGCCGCGACCAGGCGCTGCACATCCTCGTCCTGGGTGACATCGCAGCCCAGAGCCATGCAGCGCTCGCCACTGGGGTCGAGCTCGGCGCAGAGCTCGCGCAGACGCTTGAGGCGCCGGGCGGCCAGCACCACCCGCGCCCCGCCTGCATACGCAGCGCGCGCCAGCGCCGCACCAATCCCCGAACTCGCGCCGGTGATCACGAAAACCTGGGCTTTGCGATTCATAGCTGGCAAGTTTCAGCCATCGGGCCGCGCCATTCCACGCTGGAGCGCGAGCTGCCGAGCCCTGCCCCTGCCAGCGAACTCCCCCAAACAGACCCGCAGAAAACTTTGGTCCCCGCAGTTCAAAAAACGGCAAGTGTCGACCATCGACCCGCGCCGCTCCATGCTGGCGCCCTTTGTCACGATCTCCCAGAACGCACATGAGTCCAAGCAAACGACAGTCCTCTTTCGCCGCCCTTGTCACCAGCTCGGCCCTCGTCGCCCTGCTAGGCGCGGCTCCTGCCTTCGCGCAAACAAACACCTTCGCGCAAAAAGCCAAGAAGGCGGCGCCAAAAGCCGCGGCCGTAACTTCTAAGAAAGCGACGAAGGCGGCCCCGAAGAAAGCCCCCAAGACCAAGATCCACCTCGTCTCCATGGCCGGCTCCTATGCCGACCAGGCCGGCGGCGGCCAGAGCCTACAGAGCTTGCTCATGGGTGGCGGCGTCAGCAATAAGTCGGTATCCGAGCTCATCGCTCAGCTGCAAGCGCTGGCAAACAACAAGAGCGCCGACATCGTGCTCTTCGACTTCACAAAGCCGATTGGAATGGACCGCGCCAACCTCCCCGAGGTCGCCGCCGCCATCCACGCCCTCAAGGCCAAGCACGGCAAGCGCACCTACGCCTACCTCAAGAACGCCAACGACGTGCAGTTCCAGCTCGCGGCGATGTGCGGCCGCATCTACATGGCGGAGATGGGCACCCTCGACCTGCCCTCGCCAAGCATGTCGACCCTGCACATGAAGAAGGCCTTCGACCTCTTCGGCATCGGCATGGACGTCGTGCGCTGCGGCGACTTCAAAGGTGCGGTCGAGCCCTACCTGCTGCCCAAGATCAGTGATCACCTCCGCAATCACTACCTGGCGATGCTCCGCAGCATCAACCACGGCATCGTCGAGCGCATCGCCAAGGGCCGCGACCTCGACCCCAAGTGGGTGCGGGCGATGCAGAAGAAGCGCATCTTCACCGCCAAGCAGGCCAAGAACGAAGGCTTGGTCGATGCCCTGGTCCCCTGGCGGGATGCCCTGCCGACCCTGGTCGCCGCCCTTGAGCTGGGCACGGACTACCAGAGCATCGACGTGCTGAAGAAGAAGACCAAGCGCGCAACCGTCAACCCGATGCTGATGCTGACCAATATGTTCCGGAAGAAGCGTCCGGAGAGGATCCGCAAGGACGCGATCGCCGTCCTGCACCTGCAAGGCACCATCGTCGACGGCTTCAAGCCTGCGCCCGGCAACATCGTCTCCGGCCCCACCGTTAAGGAAATCCAGCGCCTCACCAAGAGCGACAAGATCAAGGCCGTCGTCGTCCGCGTGAACTCGCCGGGAGGATCCGCCACCGCCAGCGAAGCCATCCTCGTCGCGCTCAAGGAGCTCATGGCCAAGAAGCCCATCGTGATCTCGCAGGGCAGCCTCGCCGCCTCGGGTGGTTACTGGATCTCCTGCACCGGCTCCAAAATCTTCGCCCAGCCCGCAACGATCACCGGTTCGATCGGCGTCTTCGGCACCAAGCCGAACTTCGGCAAGATCGCTGGTAGGCTAGGCCTGCACGAGTCGCCGGTCGCTTTGGACGAGTCGGCCGGCATGACCTCCCTGTTCCGCGGCTGGACGCCCGAGGAAAAGGCCCGCATCCAAAGCTTCGTCAACGCCACCTACGACCGCTTCCTCGATCGCGTAGCGGCCATGCGCAAGCTACCGCGCTCGGTGGTCGAGAAGCTCGCCGGCGGCCGGGTGTGGAGCGGCCTGCAAGCCAAGAAGCTCGGCCTCGTCGACGAGCTCGGCGGCCTGCAAGACGCCATCGCCTTCGTGCGCAAGGCAGCCAAGATCAAGGGCAAGATCGAGATCAAGCACTTCCCCAAGCCGAAGAGCTTCATGGAGAGCCTGGCAGAGTCCTTCGGCGGCGTGAAGGCCGCCCTGCCCGCCCCCGCGACCCTGCGCTTGATCGCCAAGCAGCACGGCAGCCTCGAGCATGCCCTGCAGATCCTCCATGACGCGCTCACGCACAAGCGCCCCTGGAACGTTTGGGCCCTCAGCCCCACGACCCTGCAGCTGCGCTGAGCAAGCAGCCGACCCGCCCGCTGCGCACGCAGCAGCGGGCCGTGTCCGATCAGCGGTGATCCCCGCGCCCCTGACAGGGGGCGAAGCCCAGGCTCTCCGGGCAGGACTCCTGCCCTTTGCAGAGGCTAGCGACATAGACCCTGCCCGTAAGCGTTGCTTGACGTCCACCTTGGCTTTCCAGTGTGTAGCTCTCGGTATCAGAGCACAGAGGCCAGTAGGCGCTCCCGCTCAGCTTCGACGTCTGCCATAAGGTGCTGTTTCCAGCCGTGCGGCGTGAGTTTGGTCACGTCGCTGCAGGTCGAGCCCCTCATCTCATGCCCACAGCGTCCGCAACAGGCGTTCGGAATCCAGGTGGGCGTCAAGTAACGCATACAGCCTTCCCAGCCTACTTCACGACGTCGTGGATGACGTTACTCAGGCTGCTGGCTTTGGGATTGAGGAAGTCGAAGAACAAGGCCTGGGTGTAGAGGTTCTGGCCGAGCAGGCTGGGCATCCGAGGGATCGCGAGGGATACAATCGCTGTTCCGGAGCTTCTCAGCAGGATGGTGCCAGGGAGAACGACACTGGCACTCAAGTCCAGCCCCAGGGTCCCGAGGGAGCCAGCGTATTGGCGCTTGGCGACGAGCCCCATGGCGAGAGCAACAACCTCCTTTTCCTGCCCATGGATCTCAATAGGGTAAGCAACGCCGCGCCGCGCCTCCTTAGGCGCGCAGATCTGGTGGTGGGTGTTGATAAAAAGCCAGTGATGACGGGTAGGGGGCGCTCGCCATATATGCCGGCCGAAGAGAAATTCCGGATCGCCGTCGCTGTCGAGATCGACCAGAGCAGAACATTGCAGCCTCTCAGAGGTGTAAGAAGTAAACCAGCGGCGGGAGGCGTCGCTGAACTTGCCCTTACCGTCGTTGAGATACACACGAGAGCTGGTGCCCTTCGGGTAGAGGTGAACGCGGATGAGGAACAAGTCGAGATCGCCATCGGAGTCCAGGTCGATCAGCGGGAGCGGAAAAAAGTTTTCACTACCTTTGGGCGTCCGGCTTGCACCCTCCTCCTTAAAGTGCCCTTTACCATCGTTGATCCATACCTTCATCGATGCGGGCGAAACCGATTGAACCCCACAAACGATATCGATATCTCCGTCCCCATCCACGTCCCCAATGCTAGGTCCGAGAATAGGGTCACGGTTGCCGATACGCACGCGCGAAGCGTCCGAGAAACTGCCCTTGCCATTATTCAAATAGAGCCAGGGCCCAGCCCCGAACGGGGGCACGAATACGATGTCGGGATAGCCGTCGCCGTCCATATCCTTTAAGAATCCACGTTCAAGCGCCCCGCTCAGAGATTGAACTTGCTTCGACGTCACATCCTTAAAGTTCCCCTTCCCGTCGTTCAGCCAAAGGCGCAGAGTGCTGGCGTTGGAAACAAACAGGAAGAGAACCAAGTCCAAGTCGCCGTCACGGTCAACGTCCGAAAGGCATAGATCATTGACCGGAACGTAACTTTGCCTGGGAGGCGGCAAGCAAGCCCTGCCCGCGTCGCGGAAAAACCCCTTACCATTATTCAGAGAAATGCGCACGCCGTGAGAGGATGAGGCTAAGGTGCCGAATACGGCATCAAGATCCCCGTCGCCATCAAGATCCCCAAGCGCAACGGAATACGAAACGTAACCTCTCGGCTTCATCGGCATCTGTGCTAGCGGAGCCGGGCGCAGGCCGCCGAATCCATCATTGAGCATGAGAGTGTCGTTCCATCCACTGCTCTTCCCTATCAGCATATCAATATCGCCATCGCCATCGACATCCCCTGTCGCAATATCAATACCTGCAACGTCATCATGCGGATAATTCATCTTTGGCAAGCGCCGAAAGTAGTACGTTTGCGCAAAGGCTATCGTGCCAAGGGCACAAAAGGTCACGAACACCAAAACCAATCGTCGAAGAAAACGCATCGTCACGATCCTGTTGGAGATAGTTTCAAGAAAGGAGCCCGGGTGCAACGAGAGGGCCCCAGGCTCCTCTGCAGATCATCCTTTACTTCCGACTCTTATTTTGGCGAAGTTCGAGCGCCTGCAGGAACTTCATGGCCCGCTGCCTAGCCTTCCCTTTGACGCCCAGATTGCGGCTCGCCGACTGGTTTTCACCAAAGTAGGACTCTACTGTGGCACCAGGCCCGCCATCCACGGCAAGGAAGCTCTGGAGGTTGTTATCAAAGACTCCTGCGTTTGACCAGTATTCATGATAGTCGGGAAGGATAAGTTCGCAGTTAATACGAACACCATGCCAACCGCTGCCCGGATAATAGGGAACAGCATCAGGAACAGGGTCGAAGCCGTTCACGCCAACGTTGTAGAAGTCTAACACGCTCCCGTAGTTGTAAACCAGAAGCGGGTGCCGCGTATTGGTAAAGAGATAGCTCTCCGTGGAAAGCACAAGCGCATCCTGCGGAAGCGTCAACGGTGGATTAATATGCCCACTTCGTATCCAGGTATTTGACTGACTCGAATCATAGTAGAGAAAACGATTGTCCGAGTACTTAGCATCGGGACTTCCGATCGGGTTCTCAAACCAGGGGTTCGACTTAAAAATATCGTCAAAAACCCCCGGGTGGCATCGGAACTGGGGAAACGGAGAAGCCGTAGGGCGGACGAAGTCAAATCTCTCGCCCCACCAGGGATACCATGCCGGGTGATTCGACTGCTCGGGTTGGACGTCGTGCACGAGATGCGGAGCAATATCGCAGCAGAGGTTCCGCATGAACTTCGGCAGCGGGGGGCGCACCAACCCTCCCGTTGGCGGAGAAGCGACAAACCACTCCCTCAGGTTATATAAGGCAGGGACAGAGCGTTTCTCGTACCTACCATTGGTGTAGTTCGAAGTTCCACTGCTATCGTACGGGTTCACGAGAGCCTGGTTGAACCACTCGCTACCGCGGTTGCCCTGCAACCTCGGGAAAGGGATATTGAACAGGATATCCGCACAGAAGTTAAACCAGGGCCTAGGATAGATATTCTGTGTACTACCGCTGCCATGGAAAAAGTTAAAGAACCACAGGTTCGCCGTGGCCGGGAACTGAGCCGTGTGGCTTGCGACCCATGGATGAGCACGGGTAAAGATCCTCGTGCTCGTCAGATACCCGGCTATCGTCAGCTCACCAGACTCATCAGCACCCAGATCAATCCGGAAGTCGCTCCCAGGCAAAGGATGCGTGAGAGCGTAACGACGATCAACGATCCGAGGATTGCCATGGCCGTCAGCGTCCCAGTCCCAGGCGTTCAACTCGGCCTTATCCTCAGGGCCGTTCACGCCCGAAGGGGGAAGCCCGGGAGAATGAGTCAGCGACAAAGAGTTCCCAAAAATCATCATGCCGCTGTGCCGCGGCGTCACCCGGATATTCTGGGCGGTCCCCGTAACCGTCACGCCAAAATCTACACCTAGGTTGATCAGCGGATTCTTAAGCATCCCATTGATGTTCTCAGCCATCGGAGCCAGGCGGAAGTCGTGGGCGCTGACCTTGAGCCAAACCGAGCTAATATAGTGCCGAAACACGTCCGTTATATATAAACATTTTCGGCCGTCGCTGGCCTTCTGGTAAGAACTCGATGGCTGGGTATAGGCACTGATGTCCGTTCCCAGGTACGATTGCGTGGGTGTTCGCGATAGCGTCCTTGGCCAGGCCGTGGGAGGAGCGGAAAGCGTATCACCCAGATTCACACGGCGCATCAGATTCGTCGAGTATTCGTAGGCGTTAACGTCACGCCCCACCCAATTGCCGTTCACCGAATTCACTGTTCGATCCGTTTGATCCAACCCCTCAAAGCACGAGACGCCGATAATGGTATTGAAATTGCTAACCATTGCCTGAGGAGTTGAGCTATCAAAGATGTTATTGAAAACGCGCAGCTTGCTTTCACCTCTGGACGGGATCGAAACTGAACTCCCGTTCCAGAGGCCGATTTGGTTCCAGACGATCGTATTATTCGCGATAATAGGATAGTGCTCATAGTCTTCCGCGTCCTTCCAGATCCCGATCCCGACGCTGTTGTCAGTGATGAAGCAGTTCGTAATGCTTGCCTTAACCGGCGTCTCTAAATCGATGAGGACACCAGCACCGGCCCTAGAGTTACCGCCACCACGTGCCCCACGGATCGTCACACTGTCAATGAATGTGTATTCAAACTCATGATGATGCTCGGGTTGAGGATATCCGATGTGGAATATCGACGTGTTGGCTATCCCCGCCTCCTTGCTTCTCGCATCGAAGATCGTGTCGAGTGCAGAAGCGCCCTGTATACTAACCCGCTGGGGTATATTTAAGGGAAAGGCTTCCCCGTTCCACGGAAGCCCCGAGACCGGGTCGTGCTCTTGCGACGTCTTCTTGGGGCCGTAAAGGCCCGGCAAGCAGTGGATCACTATATATTTTACGGACGCATGGGTATTCGAATTGTGCCAGGGAAGATAACGGCCCTGCTGTGCGGGTAAAAACTTCGCGCGAATGAAACCCAGGGCGGCCGTAACAGTTCGCCAGCTATATGGAGCGTGCTGAAGTAGCCCCCGCATGGCGGTCTGGGAGAGCGTAGGATGCTGCATCAGAGGCATCCTTGCCTGAATCGAGGGATCAGGGTTTTGCTGGCTGGCCAGGGTATCGTCCCCGTAAATCGGGTCGACATAGAAGTGCAATGTGAAGCTCGTGCGCGCGTCTTCAGCGACCAGGGGCGAAGCCGTGCAGTTCGCATTCGCGGCCAGGGCTATGGCATTGAGTTCGCGAGCGGGGCTCAGCAAGCCTACACCGGAACCAAAAATATGGAGGAAGAGAAGAGAAACGAAGACCAGGGCGAGGACTGATCGCCACGCCCAGTACGGAGTATGAGAGATCATGAAACCCCTAGACTTAGGTAAGAGCCTGTGAGAGCAGGCATACATGGACACATCGCACACTGAGGGCGATCCAAGCTTCCGTCAAGCCCCCTGCACAACTGAGGTCTCGTAAGCGTTGCTTGACGTCCCTGTGTCAGGGTACTTGTCGCATGGTCCTGCAGCTGGGCTGCGGGATCCCTGCCGATGCGCAGCATCGGTAGGGCAGAGCCCTGCTTCCTGCGCGCAGGGCAGGCGGCCCCATGGGCCTCGCTGCGCTGAAAAAATAATGCTGGCGGCAGTCGGGACCAGTAGGAGACTCAGGGCTGCGATAGGAGCAACGATGCGATACGGGTATCGACTTTTCTGGATGGCGATCGTCCTCGCTGTCGTCTTTGCACAATGCACCTCTAGCCAGTCGGCGAAGGACGAGTCCTACGACGTCGTCATCTACGGCGGCAGCTCGGCCGGAGTCACCGCTGCGCTGCAGTGCGCCCGGCTTGGGCGCTCGGTGGTCTTGATCGAAGCCAGTGAGCACATTGGTGGCCTCACGTCCGGTGGGCTCGGCGCTACCGACATCGGCAACAAGGCGGCGATTGGCGGGCTGGCGCGGCAGTTCTACCAACTGCTCTGGCAGCACTACGCCAAGGATGCGTCGTGGACTTGGCAGAAGCGCTCCGAGTATCGCAGTGTCAGGCAGCAGAGCTCCGAGCGCACGATGTGGACCTTCGAGCCGAGCGTCGCCGAAGCAACCCTGCGTGGCATGCTCGCCAAGCACGAGATCAAGCTCGTCACCAAAGAGCGCTTAAACCGCAGGGACGGCATTCAGATGAGCGACGGGCGGATCAGCGCGATTCGCATGGAGTCGGGGCGCAGCTTCGCCGGGCGCATGTTTATCGACACGAGCTACGAAGGCGACCTCATGGCCCTGGCGGGTGTGTCCTTCACCGTGGGCCGCGAGAGCAAGTCTCGCTACGGCGAGTCGCTCAACGGCATCCAGGTCAAGAACGCCGTGCACCATCAGTTCGTCGTCCCCGTCGATCCCTACGTCGTTGCCGGCGATAAGAGCAGCGGCCTGCTCCCGGGTATCACCGAGGGGCCTTTGCCGCCGGACGGCAGCGGCGACCACCGGGTGCAGGCCTACTGCTTCCGCATGTGCATCACCGACATCCCCGAGAACCGCGCCGAGTGGGTCAAGCCGAAGGACTACGACGAAAAGCTCTACGAGCTGCTCTTCCGTAACTTCGAAGCCGGCGACATGCGCATCCCCTGGAGTCCGATCTGGATGCCCAACCGCAAGACCGACACCAACAACAACTTCGCAGTGTCGACGGACTTCATCGGCCACAACTACGAATGGCCCAATGCCAGCTACGCCGAACGAGAGAGGATCTTCGCCCGGCACCTGAGCTACCAGCAGGGGCTCTTATGGTCGCTGGCGCATCACCCGCGCGTGCCCGAGCAAATCCGCAAGCACTTCCAAAAGTACGGGCCGGCCAAGGACGAGTTCGTCGACCACGGCAACTGGCCGCACCAGCTCTACGTCCGCGAAGCCCGGCGCATGGTCTCCGACTACGTCATGACCCAGCACGACTGCCAAGGCCGCCGCAGGGCCAAGGACGCCGTCGGGCTCGCCGCCTACACCATGGATTCGCACAACATCCAGCGCTACGTCGACGAACACGGCCACGTGCGTAACGAAGGCGACGTCCAAGTCGGAGGCTTCCCGCCCTATCCCATCTCCTACCGCTCCATCCGCCCCAAAAAGTCGGAGTGCAAAAACCTCCTAGTGCCGCTCTGCCTCTCCGCCTCCCACATTGCCTACGGCTCCATCCGCATGGAGCCAGTATTCATGGTGCTAGGCCAGTCCGCAGCAAGCGCCGCCTCCCTCGCCATCCAAGAGGGCGTCGCCGTCCAAGACATTCCGATCAAGGCCCTACAACAGCGACTCCTCGCCGATGGCCAAGTTCTCGACTGGGCCGAAGCAAAAGGCCGAACAAGCACGCATCGCTAACGCGCAAAGGCAGAGCCAGCGACGGCAAGGTCATGAGCGACGAGCTGCAGCTCCTGCCGCTTCGCTGAGCGCCAGCCAGAGCAGCAGCCGCCCTCCGGCAACGCCCCCTTGGCCAAACAGAACGAGCAGCGAAGCTCGCAAGCACACTGGCGATGACCAGAGAGAAAGCTCTCTACAACAAGAACTCGCCCAGCCCTCAGAAGCAGGTCGGGCGCACTTTGACGGCTCGCTCGGTGCTCGGGGCTCGTTTGCCTAGTAGCACTGGCAGCAGTTGGCGGTGCGTCGCTTTCACGGCTTCGGCGAGTTCGGCGTAGGGGCGTAGGCAGACGTCGACGAAGCCGATGTTGTAGTTTTCGCCGTCGAAGCGTCCGGTGATGGGCTGGTCGTTCCACTGGAAGTGGTGGGCGCCGACGAGGCTTGGTAGGGCGGCGCCCTGCTCGATGTAGTAGCGGTAGGCCTTGCCGCGCTCGCGCTGGTCGCGCACGCCGCGGATGCCGGTCGAGGGCAGGCCGCGGTCGGTGGCGCCGTGGTGGAACTCGCCGATCATCACCGGCAGCCCGGTGCGGCGGGTGATTTCGGCGATGCTCTTGGCGTTCGGCCGCTCGCGGTAGCTGTTGATCGAGAACACGTCGAAGAGCTCCCCGGCCGCGACATAGCAGAGCTCCGAGCTGACCCAGGCGTAGCGGATGCCGAGGTTGAGGTGATGCGGGTCGACCTTGCGCAGCGCCAGGCTCGGCAGCCGCAGGTAGCGGTCGACCATAAGCTCGCTAAACGTCCACAGCTCGTCCCAGGCCGGGCCTCGCTCGGGCAGGGCATCGAAGGCCTGGCTCGCCAGGGCATCCCAGGAAGCCAGCTCGATCCCCCAGGCCTCTGCCAGCGCCTGGGGCGTCCCGTGTCGCTCCCGCAGCCACCGCACCAGCTCGTCGCGCGTCGCCGAACGCTTCGCCGCCCCGAGCATCTCCAGCGCCAGGTTGTGCCGGCCAAAAGCCCAGTTCGGCTCGTTGCGTAGGAAGTAACCGATCAGGTAGGGGTCATCCCTGTGCTTCTTGAGCTGGCGGGCGTAGCGCTCACTGCGCTCGGCATACTCCTCGGCGAAGACGTCGGGGAAGTCGCGGTAGACCCTGAGCCTGGTCGAGGGGAAGCCACCGAGCGGCAGCACCCAGGGCAGCTTGGCCACGGCGATGAAGCGCCTGTCGGACCAGTTGCCGATCGTGTTACAGCCGAGCTCGAGCAGCTGGGCGCGCGTCGTGTCGCACCAAGAAGACCACCACCGCTCGCCAAAGGCGCGGATCAGATTGGCGCGACCGAAAGAGAAGCTGCGCATGCCCCGGTGTTGCCCGCTGCACGCGCCAAAGAGCGGGTCATCCGCCGGCGGCAGCCAGTCGAAGAGGTCCGCCATACCCGCCACCGGCCCCGAGCCCGGAGCCGCAACGCAGGTCGGGCCGACGCTAAAGAAGCCGCAACCCATGGGGTCGACCAGCCAGTGCCGCCCCTCGCGCTTCGCCGTGCGGAACCAGCCGCTGGCCTCAAAGGACACGGCGCGGAAGCCGCCGTAGCGACTGCGCCCTTCCTGCTCAGACTGCGGTCGACTCGGCCGCGCCCGGCGCAAGCGCTGCAGCAGCTCCTTCACGTCCTTGGTCTTGCCCGGCCAGTCCCGCGCCTTCCACTGCCCAAGCTCGTCGACGATCGGCGTCGCGAGCGCCGGTGCCGGCTGCGGCTCCTCGACCGAGAGCCCGATGCGTTCGATGCGCAGCCGCGCCTTCGCGTCGACCCCCTCGCTGAGCCTGAGGCTCACCCGCTCGATCGCCGACGGCAGCAGCCTCCGCCCAGAGACCACGCCCTTGAGCTGCCGCGGCCGCCGCGGGCAAAAGATCGTCTGCCCGTCGAGCATCGAGAGAGGAAAGACCAGCCGCGTCGGCAGGCCGGGCAGCAGGCCCAGCTTGGCGCTGATGCGCGGGCGCTTCTGGCCCTTCGCAAAGAACTCCAAGCGCAGCATGCCCGAGTGCTGTCCGTCGAAGCGCAGGTCCGCGAACCAAAAGCGCTGCTTCGCCCAGAGCTCGCCGCCCGCAAACCAGATGCGGCCCCCCGGCCTCGCGAGCAGCACGGTCTCGCCCGCCGCGCTCGGCGCCGCCTTCTCCACGCGTTCGAGAGCAAGCTCCCCGAGCGCGAACTCATGCTGCGCGGGCAGCGCCGGACTCAGACTGATAAGGGCGAGAACGAAGCAGGCATGACGCATGAGACTCCTCGGTCAAGACGCCCCCAGTCTGCGCGTCCGCGCCGCGCCTTCCACCCTCGCGTAGCTTTTCAGCAGCAGCGCCGCGTGCAAGGAGCATCGCATCACCGTCGGCAACGCCGCAGATTAGCGGGAGAAACGCGCGCCCTCCTGGCCACGAGGGCCGGGTGAGGACGCGCGTGTGAAGAGCATGCTCCAGGGCCGCCCTTCGGGCTCAGCGGCGCTTGGGCTCAGCTGCTCTTCGGTTTCAGGGAGCGCCCGAGCCAGAGAGAACTCATGACCACCGAAACGCTGGAGAGGCTCATCGCCAGCGCCGCTGCTGCGGGGCTCAGCGAAATACCCAGCAGAGGTTGCAGGGCTCCGGCTGCGAGCGGAATGGCGATGACGTTGTAGACGAAGGCCAGGAGGAGGTTCCTCTTGATGGTGGCGCTGGTCTTGCGAGCGAGCAGAAAAGCGTCAGGGAGTCGCCCGATGCCTTCGCCAAGCAGGACCAGATCCGCCGACGAAGCGCTCATCGCGTTGCGGCCCCCGACGGCGATGCCAACACTGGCCCGCGACAGCGCCGGCGCATCGTTGATTCCGTCGCCGAGCATGGCGACTCGCTGCCCGGCTTTCTCCAGGCTATCGATACGCGCCAGCTTGTCGTTGGGGGTGAGCTGGCCAAAGGCATCGTCGATGGCCAGTTCGTTCGCAGCGGCCTGCACCACTTCTTGCCGGTCGCCGGACAAAATCGCCAAGCGAAGCCCAAGCTGGCGACAGCCCTGCACCGCTGCCTTGGTCTCCGGCCGCAGCGCATCACTGAGCTGGAGCAAGCCGAGTAGCTTCCCCCCGCGAGCCAGCCAAACCTCGGAGGCCCAACCCTCGCCGGGGCTCTCGCTGCGCAGGGAGGCATCCAGCTCGACGCCATGCTCACGCAGCAGCCCCTCGTTGCCGAGCAGCAGCTCCTGGCCAGCGGACTCGCCGCGCACCCCCTGCCCTGGCAGCAGCTCGAGCATGCTCGCCTCCGCCGGCTCCACGCCCCGCTGCTCCGCCCCAGCGACGATGGCGCGTGCGAGAGGATGCTCGCTCTGCTTCTCGACGCCGGCGGCCAGGGCCAGGATCTCCTCTTCGCTAGCGCCAGCCCCAGGCCGCAGCGCCAGCAGCTCGGGTTTGCCGCTGGTCAAGGTTCCGGTCTTGTCGAAGCAGACGGTATCGATCTGCCGGGCGCGCTCGATCACGCCGCTGCCTTTGAGCAGGACTCCCAGCTTGGCCCCGCGTGCCGCCGCCACCACCAGCGCCGTCGGCGTCGCCAGCCCGAGGGCGCAGGGACAGGCAATCACCAGCACGCTGAGCAGGTGCAGCAGCGCCTGATCGAAGTGACCGGTAAACAGCGCCCAAAGCAGCCCGCTCAGCACGGCAATGCCAATCACCACCGGCACGAAGATCGCGGCAATGCGATCGACCAGCTCCTGCACCGGCGCGCGCTCACGCTGCGCCTGCTTGACCAGTTCGAGAATCCTCCCAAGGGTCGAACCCTCGGCATCCTCACTGGCCCGAACACGCAGGGGAGCAAGCCCGTTGACGCTGCCACCAGCAACCTGTGAACCAGGAGCCTTGGGCACCGCAGCGCTCTCGCCGGTGATCAGCGACTCGTCGCAGTCGCTGTGGCCATCGAGCACTTCGCCATCGAGGGGAATCCTCTCACCGGGCAGCACCAAAAACTCCACCCCAGCGCGCAGCTCCTCAATCGGAATCTCCGCCTCCTGCTTACCGGCGACCACGCGAACCGTCTTGGGCATGTGTTCGGCGAGCTCCGCGACCCCGCGCACGGCAGCCAGCCGCGCCCGCGCCTCAAGCATGCGCCCAAAGAGGACCAGCACCGAGATCATCGCCACCGCATCGAGGTAGAAATGCCCCAGCCCCGTCTCGCCAAGACGCTCCATCGTGAAGACCAAGAGCCCATGCACGAAGGCTGTCCCCGTGCTCAGGGCAATCAGGGTATTCATCTCGGCGCTGCCATGACGTAAGGAGCGCCAGGCCGAGGTAAAGAAGATCCTCGCGGGGAAGAGCAGCAAGAGGCCGGTCAAGACGAAGGCCAGCCCCTGACGCGCCACCTCAGGCAGCACGTCAAAGAGACTCGTCATCGTCAGCAGCACGGCGGGCACGCCAAGCAGCAGGGCCTGCACCAGCCGCCCAGCATACTCACGCAGCTCGGCACCGGTCCGCTCCACCGGCCCGAGGTCGGCGCTCTTACCCTCGTGGATCTGCACTGCATCCCCTAGAGCCGCACGCAGCCTTCGGCGCGAAGGCCCCGGTGCCAGGAAGCGCGCTTCGACCAGCCCCTCTCTCGGCTCGACACCGAGGAACTCCGGCAGGGCGGCCAAGGCACGCTGGGCACTGGCTTCATCCACCGACTCGAGGAGATAGCTCCGCCTCGTGGTGGAGAAGCCGGACTCTTCGACCAAAGCCTCCAGCTCGCTGCCGCTCATCGGGCCCGAGAGCTCGACTTCGGCCTCGGCCAGCGGCAGCTGAACGTGAACACTCTCGATGCGGTCGCTCTCCAGGAGCTTCTTCTGCACCTTGCCAGAGCAGCCGGCGCAGCGCATGCCCAGCACCCGCAAGGCGAGCTTCTCGCCACTCGAAGGCACGGACGCCCCCGGCTGCGAAGCGCTCACGCCGGATCCTTACCAGCACCCGAAGGCTGCTGCCGACGTCCCTCTTCGATGATCTGATCGGCGACACGCTGCGCAGCTTCGGCTGTAGGAAGCCCCTCGCGCTCGGCCAGGTCGAAGATCTCGTTCAGCGCCTCGGGGATGCGCTCGATCTTCTCGTAGGCCAGCTTCTCGCTGTAGCCCCCCGGTGCGAACTCGACGCCGATGTTGACGATGCCACCAGCATTCACCACATAGTCCGGCGCGTAGAGAATGCCCCGCTCCTGCAGCATGGCCCCATGCTTCGGCGCCAGCAGCTGGTTATTGGCAGCGCCAGCCACCGCCTTGCAGCGCAGCTTGGGAATACTCTCGTCGTTGAGGATGGCGCCAAGGGCGCAGGGGGAGAGGAGGTCGCATTCGCTCTGCATCAGCTCGTCCTGGCTGGCCGCCAGCTCGATCCCCAGCTCCGTCGCCAGCTGCTGCTGCCGCTCCTTGTTGATATCAAAGGCCAGGACCTGGGCGCCGCCTTGGACCAAGTGCCGCACCAGGCGGCCGCCGACAGCGCCGGTGCCGAGCACGGAGATGCGACGCCCCTCAAAGCTATCGCTACCAAAAACCCGCTTCAGCGTGGCCCGAACCGCCAACTCGCAGCCCTTGGCCGTCGCCGGACTCGGGTCACCTGAGCCGCCGATATTCTGCGGCAGACCGGTCACCCACTGGGTCTCTTCCCGCACGATCATGAGATCATCCACCGTGCAGCCGACGTCCTCGGCGATGCGATAAGCGCCGCCCAAGGAGTCGACGAAGCGCCCCATGGCCCGCAACCTCTCGGGCGTCTTGCCTTCGGGCTTGGAAACCATGACCGCCTTGCCGCCACCGAGCCCGGTGCGCGCGACCGCGCTCTTGTAGCTCATGCCCTCGGCCAGGCGCAGCACATCGGTCAGGGCATCCTTCTCGTCTTCGTACCACCAGATGCGCATGCCGCCAGCCGCAGGGCCCAGCACGGTCGAATGCACGGCGATAAAGCCCAGGAGCCCAGTCTCAGAGTCCTCGGCACGGAGGACCTTCTCGTAGCCCTCGACTTTGATTTCACGGATATCCACGTCGATCTCCTCTAGCAGGCCGTTGGAAAAGTACGCGAGCGACAGAGTGCCGGATTCGGCACCACCGGACACCGAAGACGGTGCTTTTCTGGCGAACAACTTTATCAAGGGCCTGCGTACAAGCGCTTGGAAAAGACGCGATGCCGCCGGGAATCCGGGGCCCTGGAGCCGCATGGCCCTGGCAGGCGAGGGGCACGAACAAGGAAGAGTCCGGCGTATTGCCCATGCCGATCCTTGCAAGTTCACGGCTCTGCGGCTTTCGTCCCCAAGATGCGCGTCATCGAGTTTGATAGTCCCGAGAGTTCCGCCGAACTCGTCGCCAACGAAATCCTCAGCGCCCTGGCCCAGAAGCCCGACCTGGTGCTTGGCCTAGCCACGGGCTCGACCCCCATCGGCGTCTACCAACGGCTGGTCGCGGCGAAGCGCGAAGGCCGCGCCGACTTCTCCCAGGTTCGGACCTTTAACCTCGACGAATACGTCGGGTTATCGGCCGAGCACCCTCAGAGCTACCGCTACTTCATGCGCGAGCAGCTCTTTGCCGAAGCCGGCATCCCCGAGGAGCACGTCCACTTCCCCCCTACCGAACTCGAAGGTCTAGCCGCAGCCTGCGCCGCCTATGAAGCAGCGATCCGAGACTGCGGCGGTATCGATATCCAAATCCTCGGCCTCGGCTCAAACGGCCATATCGGATTCAACGAACCGACGTCCTCCCTGGCCTCGCGCACACGGCTCAAGACACTGGCCAGCAAGACCATCGAAGACAACGCCCGCTTCTACTCCCCAGGCGAGGAGCAGCCTCAGCTCGCAACAACCATGGGGATCGGCACCATCATGGATGCAAAGTGCATCCTCCTGCAGGCCTTCGGCCAGAAGAAGGCGCCAGCTGTCCATGCGGCGATCGAGGGCGCAATCTCCAGCTTCTGTCCGGCGACAGTCCTACAAATGCATCCGCATGTGAGCTTCCTCCTTGACGCCGATTCGGCATCGCTACTGACGATGCGCGACTACTACCGTCGTGTCCGCGAAAACGAGCTGCGCCTACAGCAGCCGCAGCACTAAACCACAAATCGAAAGGTCCACGATGCTTCGCCGCTCCGTCCTGCCATTACTCGCCCTCCTAGCCACAGCGAGCATCCTCTCGGCGCAGGAAAAAACCGCCGAAGAATTCGAAGCACGCTGGAAAAAGATTGAGCAGGACTTCGTGCCCGGCCTGGCTCGCGTCGCCGAGTGGGCCGACCAAAAGAGCCTCCGCCACCAGGCCCATAAGCTCTACGCCCTGCTTCTCCAGTTTCAGCCCCAGCACCCGCGGGCCCGCAAGGTCCTCAAATACCACAAGACCAAATCCGGTAGCTGGGAGCGTCGAGGCCGCTATCGCCTGCCTCCACCCCGCAATTCCAAGCACAAAGACGAGTTTGAGCTGCGCTGGTTGACCGTGCAGCAAAGCCTAGTGACCCGGGCCCTGCGCCTGATCGAGGAGCTGCGCCAGGCCGAGGACGAGCAGGAAGAAGACCTGATGGAAGCGGAGCGCTACCGCATGATCCGCCAGACCCTGGTCGCCGTCGCCCCCGAAGACCCCAAGGTCCGCAAGCTCAACGGCGAGGCGCGCAAGGACGGAAAATGGCTGTTGGAGGAGAGCCTCCTGACCATGACCCGCCGCGCCGAGCTCATGGACCTCGCCCGCAAGGAACTCGAAGCCGTGAAGGCGCCACAAGCCTTCGAGATTTCGGCAGCGACCAAGAAGCTCGGTAACTGGAACGGCGCCGCTCGGAGCAAACACCTGCGCGTGGTAACGACAACGGGCCAGGAAGAGGCGGCGCTGATCGCCCGCTACGCCGAGGCCGCCGGCATCTTCGGGCGCAGCCAGATGCGCATGGCAGCGCGCTTCCCCGCCGGTTTCCAGATTCACGTGATGCAGTCGAAGGCCGAGTGGCAAAGCTTCCTGGACAAAATCCCGAAGCTGCCGCCGCAACGCCGCGCCCAGCTCAGCAAGCTCGGAGGCTTCTCATTTGGCCATGGCCAGCTGGCCATCTGGTCCAAGGAGCGGAAGGCCCGCATCGACAGTGTCTGCCGCCAAGTCATCCAGCTCTTCGCCAACCAATACTTTGGGGTCAACGACCAACACGCCTGGATCATGGAGGGCATGGGCCTCTACATCTCCGGCCTCGTCTGCGGCACCCGCCTGACATGGTTCGTGGCCCCCACCCGCTACGCGAAACGCGAGTCCACGCGCTGGGAACGCGCGATGAAGAAGGACTTCGACTGGCTGCCCCCAGCCAAGGAGCTGATCGAATCCAAAGAATGCCCGAGCCTGCGCAACTGCTTCCGGCGCAGCCTGAGCTCGATGAACGACAAGGAGGTGCTGCTTGCCTTCGCCTTCTCCGCCTACCTGATCGAAGGCCGCCCCGAAGACGTGCCCTGGGTCATCCGTGGCTGTGTTGAAGCCGAGAAGGAACGCGAGCGCCCCCAGGAGATCTTCGACGCGATGGGCCTGGACGAAGGCGAGGTGAACGCGCGCTTCCGCCGCTGGCTGAAGGAAACGCTCTAACGAGGCCACACGAGGAGCTTGCTGCGGCACGCTCTAGCCCCCAGCGCCCGACCGATCCTTACTCGGCGCTGGTGTTTGGGTAGTCGTCACACTCCTGTAGCAAGCCCTCAGGGAAGGGAGCGAAGTAACGCTGTCCCAGGAGATAGCTCACTTCGAAGCGCTTCGCCCAAGCGGCTAGGAGCCGCCGCGGGGCACAGAGAGGAAGCTCCCCCTGCCTGTAGCTATGCAGGCAATCGAGGAAGCGAGCTTTCTCTCTGGAGTTCAGCCGGTCTTTGAGAAAGCCCAAGCAGTGCTCAAGCACGTTGACCTGGCTCTTGCGGCTGGGCGGCTGGGTCAGGGCCTCAAAGAGAATCCTCCCATAGCGCGCAAAGCACTGGGCGGCACCGAGCCGTTTCCCCTCTCCCACGAGGCGGCCGAGCTGGCGCATGCGGGCTTCGTCGCAAGCCTGCAGCAGGAACTTATGCTCGGCCTGGAAGCGCTGCAGCGCCGCCAGCCCTTCCCGGGCAGGCAGGGCATGAAAACGTGCCTTGGTGAAGATGTGGCTAAGCCAGTGTTCGCGATGGGCGAGCTGGCTCAGCCGGGCCTCATCCTCCACAGCCGCCTCCGGAAAGCGCTGCATCGCCGCCCGGGCAAAAAAGCCGGCCCCCCGCTCCAGAACGCTATGCCCACCCTTGGCGTGGATCTTGGTGTCGCGGATCCCGCAGGAAGGCGACTTGCTCTTGAGGACAAAGCCATCGACACGCGTGCGCTCGGCGAGCCAGCCCTTCGCCCATTCCTGCATCGGAATCGTCAGCTCCCGCCGCGTCGCCGCTTCGATGAGTAGCTCCGCAGCATCATGCCGTTCGATGTGGATGGTCGGCCGCGGCACCCCCAAGCCCATCGCCAGCTCGGGACAGAGGATCTGGAACTCGACATGATCGGCGAGGAGCTCGAGGAAGCCGGAGCTGAGCTGCTGGCCGTCATAACGGCAGGCCTCGAAGCCCAGGCAAGCAGAGACCACGACGATCGGTCTAGGCCAGTCACTCATGTCGAAGAAACACCGCACAGCTCAGTCCTGCGAGCCATCCATCGTGCAGCAGTGGCAGGCTAGCTCCGGCAAAAAAAACGAGCCGCAGCCTGATGGCTGCGGCTCGTTAACGGCACACATAGTGCCTGGCATCCCGTAGGGGATTTGAACCCCTGTCGCCAGGATGAAAACCTGGTGTCCTAGGCCTGACTAGACGAACGGGACTCACTGGGAAGCTTCTTCGACGCGTTGACCGCCAAAAGATATGGGGGGGGCTACGCAGCGAAAGGCCGGGAGAGATTAGCCGCCGCGCTGCCCTGGTCAAGCGCGAGTAGCAAGCCATTGAGAAAGCCGCACAGTTCCCGAAGGCAGAGCCCGAATCTCCAGCAGCGCGCCCTCAGTATCCAGCCACTCGCAAGGCCCCTTCAGCGGCCCCTCAAGCAGTCGCCAGCGGCAGCGCCTCTTCGATCAAGAGCCGAGGCACGCCCTGCCAGACCGGATAGGCGCGGTCTCCAGCAGCGCGAACCAGGGCTTCGCTCAGCTCAAGGGTGACGGCCTCTCCCCCCACATTGCGAAGCTCCCCAGAGCGAATGGCAGCATTGAGAGCTTCCACTTCTTCGACGCTGGCACGCCGCAGCGTGCTGTGATCCTCGGGGCAGCGCAAACGCGCCAACCAAGCGTCATCGATTAGCAAGGGCTCTGTCATCGTCTCAAGGATCAAACGGAGAAAATGATGAGGGCGGAAGGACTCGAACCTTCGACCGACGGCTTAAAAGGCCGCTGCTCTACCACTGAGCTACGCCCCCATGCAGGGCCCCGCGCAGGCGAGGCCAGTCACAGGTCATCAGACCAGAGGGTCATCAGACCGTCATGATCTCTTCGTTCTTCGCCTTGAGGATCGTGTCGACCTCTTTCTCGTGATTCTTCAAGTGCTCTTGGATCTCGTCGAGGAGATCTTTGCCCTGATCTTCAGAAAAACCCGAACTCTTATCCTTCATCAGCGACTCGGCATGCTTGTTACCGTCGCGCCGCACGTTGCGAAGGGAGACCTTGGCTTCCTCTCCCATGTCCTTGGCCTTGGCCGCGAGCTTCTTGCGCTGCTCCTCGGAGAGTGGCGGCAGCGTCACGCGAACGAGCTTGCCATCGCTGCTCGGCTGCAGACCGAGATTCGAGGTCAACAAAGCGTTCTCGATCGGCTTGAGCGCATTCTTGTCGAAGGGCTTGATCGCAATCTGCCGGGCCTCAGGAACGCTGATCTGCGAGATCTGCCCCATCGGCGTCGGCGAACCGTAGTAGTCGACCTTGATCGTGTCGACGAGTGCGGGGGTGGCGCGGCCGGTACGCAAGCCGCGCAGCTCGTCCTTGAGATGTTCGACAGCCTTGAGCATGCGCTCTTCGACGTCTTCGAGGATGGCCTTGGGATCGTTCATCGTGCACTCCGACAGGTTCCTCGGCCACGAGCTAGGGCCGAGAGGGGACGTAAAACAGGCAGGTTAACGTCGAGTCGCTCTCAGTTCCTGAGCCATGTTCCGAGCTTCTCACCTCGAACCACTCGGGCCATGTTCCCAGGCTGGAAAAGATCAAAGACCACGATCGGCAGCTTGTTCTCACGGCAGAGGGTCATCGCCGTCGCATCCATGACCTTGAGGCCGCGCCCGAGGGCCTCCTCGAAAGTAAGGGCATCGAAACGCTCCGCGTCGTCGTGCCGCATCGGATCCTTGTCGTAGATCCCGTCGACCTTGGTCGCCTTGAGCAAGGCGTCGGCGCCGATCTCCATGGCCCGAAGCGCCGCGGCCGTGTCGGTAGTGAAGTAGGGATTGCCGGTGCCGCCCGCAAGCAGGACGACGCGCCCCTTCTCCATGTGCCGAATGGCCCGCCGCCGAATGAAGGGCTCGGCGACCGGGTTCACGTCAACCGCCGAACAGACCCGCGTATCGACCCCCATGCGTTCAAGGGCATCGCTGAGCGCGAGGGCATTGATCACGGTCGCGAGCATCCCCATCTGGTCAGCCGTCGGGCGCTTGGTGCCCGCTTCCGAGAAGAGGGCACCGCGCAGGATATTGCCACCGCCGACCACGATGCCGATCTCGACGCCGAGCTCCTGCACCTCCTTGACCTGTTCCGCCAAACTGCGAGCCATCGAAGGGTCGAGCGAGACGCCCTCGGATCGACCGAGAGCCTCGCCACTGATCTTTAGCAGAACACGGTTGAGGCGCATGGTCTTAGCTCACTCACCAAGGACGAAGACGGTGAAACGCGCGATCTTGATGTTCTCTCCGATCTTGCCGACCAACTCCTTGCGGTAGTCCTCGATGGTCTTCGCGTTGTCCTTGACGAACTTCTGGTTCAGGAAGCAGCGCTCTTCGAAGAAGACCTTCAAGCGGCCCTCGACCATCTTCTCCTGGATCTCCGCCGGCTTGTCCGCCGCCTGCTCCTGGATCTGCTTGCGCAGGAAGGCGGTCTCCTTCTCGACTTCCTCGGCCGGGACGGCAGAAGCGTCCAGGTACTGCGGCTTGGCGAAGGCCAGGTGCAGGCAGAGATCGTGCCCGAACTCGCTCATCATCTCGTTCTTGGCCACGAAGTCGGTCTCACAGTGGAGTTCGACCATGACGCCGATTTTGTCGCCAGCGTGGATGTAGCTGAAAATCCGGCCCTCGGCGGTCTGACGACCCGAGCGACTGTCAGCGGCCTTCAGGCCGGCGAGACGCAGCTCCTCCTTGGCCTTCTCCCAATCCCCATCCACGTTCTGCAAGGCGCGCTTGCAGTCCATCATCGGGGCGCCGGTCTCCTTACGGAGCTTGCTCACCATCTTCGCGTCGATATTTGCCATCGTTCTCTCTTGCTTTTCGTCCCGGTCTTTTCGTCCCGGCTTCTCGGTCCCAGTCTCCCGGTCCCGGTGCTTGTTGTGTCTGTTTCAATGCTCCGCGACTCGGCCAGCCAAGGGCACAGTGAGCGCTGGAACGGATGCTTGGAAAAGTTCCAGGTCTTGCCCAAGCGCCAGAACGGGCAGGGCGAGGACCCGGCGTCCTCTCGCTAGATTCAAAACTGCCCCGCGATGGCGGGGCAGAGCTTCTCCTTCGAGTGCACGCGGCCCGATCAGGCCTCGCCGCCCTCGTTGTTCTTGGGCTCCTCGCTTTGCTGCTCGCCAGCCTCGGGCTTCGGCGCATCGGCAACCGGGGCTTCGGGGGTCGGGGCCTCGGGGGTCGGGGCCTCGGGGGTCGGGGCCTCGGGGGTGGCTGGGGTCGCTGCGGCATCGGCGGGCTTGGCATTGCCCTCGGCCGCCTTCTTCTCCTGCGCCTCCCGCTCCTCTGCGGTCATACGCCCAAAGGAAGCCGAGTCGGCACTGCCGCCGCCCCTGTTGAAGCGCCCACCGGCACCGCGGTCCCCACCGCGCGGGCCACCACGGCCACGCTGACCACCACGCGACTGGTCTTCGCGTCCGCGGAGTTCGGGGATCTCGCTATTGAAGAACTCGCCATCGGTCGGGTTAGCCTTGCCCTCGATCACGGCGTCGACCAGCTTGCTGAGCAGGATCTCGACACTGCGCAGGGCGTCGTCGTTGCCGGGCACCGGAATGTCGATGCGGTCCGGATCACAGTCCGTATCCAAGATCGCGATGATCGGCACGTTGGTCTTCGCGGCCTCAAGAACCGCAATGTCCTCACGCTTGGGGTCGATCACCACGACCGCACCGGGCATGCCCGCCAACTCGCGCAAACCGCCGAGGTTGCGGCGGATCTTGCGCATTTCGCGGCGCATCCGTGACTGGACCTTCTTGGAGAACTTCTCCATCGTGCCTTCACTCTCGAGGCGCTCCAGCTCCTCAAGACGCTCCAGGCGACGGCGAATGGTCTTGTAGTTGGTCAGGGTGCCGCCGATCCAACGCTCGGTCACGACCGGCATGCCGCAACGTTCGGCCTCGCTCGCGACGATGTCCTTGATCTGGCGCTTGGTGCCCACGAAGAGGATCTGCGCCTTCTTCGAGGCCATGCGCATCAGGAAGTTGCGGGCACGAAGCAGCCCCTTGATGGTCTCACGCAGGTCGATCACGTGGATCATGTTGCGCTTGCCATGAATGTAGGGGCGCATCTTGGGGTTCCAGTGACTGGCCTGGTGGCCGAAATGGACCCCGCGGTCGACGAGCTGCTGAACGGTGACGATGGGCACTGAGGCTCTCCTTGGCTGTACTCCCGGTTACCGAGGGGTTCTACCCCGCGACCCCACAGTCGCGTTCGAGATGGCCCCTGAAGCACCGACCTCGCAGCTCAGCAACATGGCTGAAAAGGAGGCGAGGCGGCTCCGGCCCAGGTCTTCGAGAATCTTCCCCCACACGGAGCATTGGGCCTCTCGCCCGATCCCGAGGGGGTCTTTCGCTGGCGAAGGCCCGCGAAAGGGCCGAGCAGTATAGTCAGGGCCGAGGCCCCAGCAAGCGAGAATCGCGGCAGAATAACATGGATCAACCAAACCCCCTTAAATTTGAATCTTTGTATTAAGAAGAGCGTGACGCAGGAGCACTTATGTCGCTACATGAGAAACTCCACTATCACGGGTATCCAAGCATGTGACCGAGCGCCTTTGCTGCTATACCCCCTTGTCAGCAAAAACCATCCAGCCACTTCCACTTCCGGGGAGGCCGAACCCGGGAGCGAAAAACTCAGTGACCGACAGCTTCAAGATTCACCACGTTTTCCTGATGTGCCACCGCGCTGAGGCACAGGAAGCCCTCTTCCATCCCGAAGAAAATCCTGGTCTAGGAGAACATGGCTCGGGACGGCAGGGGCAGCGGCATAGTGACGGAACCGAGCAGACCCACGATCTACCCTCCCTGCTCTTCCGCTTACTGCAGGAACACGGCTACCAGGTCACGCTCAGCCGTAGCCCCATCGAATCCCGGCGCCTGCTCGAGCTTGTGCGCCCAAGCTTGATCGTCCTGGATCCCCTGGTCTGCTCCGCCGGAGCGGTCGAGTTCGAAACCGTCTCGGAGCTCCAGGGCCAACTCGACCCGATCCCCCTCGTCGTCCTCGTGGACGAGCTGAGCGAACTCCGGGAGCTGCGACGAGTCCCGGCCCTCTTCAAAGACTTCGTCATCAAGCCCTTCCGGCGCGAAGAGCTGCTCCATCGCATTGAGCTGCAGCTCCAGTCCAAAGAACGCTTCATCCAGCTGCAGTCGCACACCCGCAAGCTCGAAGGCCAAGTCATTCGCGACTTCAAGACCGGTCTCTACACCGAGCGGCACTTCCGACATCTATTGCGCCAGGAGTTCCAACGCGCCGAGCGGCACCACACCGCTCTCTCCTTCCTCTTGCTCGACGTCGACGACTTCAAGACCATCAACGACAGCTGTGAGTACAGCTTCGGCGACTACGTGCTCAACGAGTTCGCCCAGATCCTCCTTCGCAACGTCCGCGACATCGACCACTCGGCCCGCTTCGGCGGCGACGAGTTCATGCTGCTCCTGCCCAATACCACGACTGCCGAAGCGGTCCAGGTCGCAGCCCGCATCCGGAACCAGGTCCAACGCAAGACCTTCGACAACAGTAGCTACCAGCAACGCATCACGGTCTCGATCGGCATCGACACCTTCGACGGCCGCGGCCTGAGCTCCCCGGACGACCTGCGACGCCGCGCCAACCTGGCGCTCAAAGAGGCCAAGAAGCGGGGCAAGAACCGCATCTGGCTCTACTCCGGCGGCGAAGAGCCGGAGGACGCGCGTCTGAAGCAGAGCGCCTCCGCCGACGGCACGAGCTAGCACTCGCCCACGCTGCTAGGACACGCCTCCAAAGCGGGGGCGGGATTTCGGGGCAGGATTTCGGGGCAGGACGGGTCAAGGCGAGCCTCGATCAAAGGCGGGCTCGGAAGAGCCATTCGAAGCCGAGAAGGAGGAGGAAGCCCGCGCCGAGCAGGCCAATCTTGAACCAGGGCGCCCGCGGCTCCTCCCGAGACTGCACGGCCAGGTCCTTAGCAAAATCGGCAACGCAGCGGGCAGCCATCCGGGAAGCTGCCAGCTCCAGGAGCCCCGGCTCCCGCCCAGAACCCGCGAGCCAAGTCCTAGTTCGCGGCTCCAAGGTGAGCGACGCATTTCCATCCTCCCGCTGTAACCAGCTGCCCAGCTGTCCCAGCAGCTGCGGGAAGCTCTTGTCCTCGACAAAGTCCGCAGCCCAGCGGCCCCCATCGCTCCCAGCAAAGACAGCAACGCGGCCGAGCCCGAAGGGCGCCGTAGCGAGGGCGATGCGCCCTTCTTCACCGAGCGCGAGGTGCACCCGCGTCCGCAACTGCGCTTCGAGGGGCAGGGCCCCCGCCAACGGTGGCCACTCATGCGCTTCAAGCCCGCCCAAGACCGGCTCGCTCTCCACCAAGAACAGGTCCAGCTTCGGGGCCTCGGAGTCTTTGCTCGCTGCGGCAGGCTCCGGAGCCTCCTCCTTGGCTTCCGGCTTAGCTTCTCCGGCGGCCCTTTCCTCCGGTGCCTTTGCGCCCGCAGCCTTTGCCTGGCCTTCTTGCAGGCGCTGGGCACCGCGCACCAAGCGCAGCTCGCCCAGCAGCAAGCGAGGCAGCTCACGCGGATCACGGGCCACGGCAAAACGCCCGCCGCTAGCCCTGACAACGTCCCGCTCCAGAAAGGCGAAAGGATCGCCCCCCACCTGGTTCTCGCTCCAGATCCCGATCGCCGAGACAGAAATGCCTTCGCGGCGCATCTGCGCCAAGAGCCTGCGGTAGGGAGCCCGGAGCTGATCCTGCAGCTCACCGTCGGTCACCATGACCACGTGGCGCAGCGGGTTGCGCCCGAGCACCTGCTTGAGCTGCTCGTGGGCAGCGCGCAGCGCCGGATAGCCGAAGGTGGAGCTCGCCTTCGCCTCCAAATCCCCCAGCTTCTCCCGCAAGAGCTTGCGGCGATCGGCCCGCCCCATAGGCATCAGCAGCTTGGCAAACTCGCCGAAGCTAAGCACGGCAAACTCGTCCCCTTCACCAAGCTGCAGTGCCGAGGCGAGGACCGCCTGCTTCGCCATCGCGATCCGGCTGGGCCTGCCGACCTGCATGCTTCCGGAGGCGTCGATCAAGAAGACCACGGCGGCAGCCCGCACCTCGCGCTCCGCCCGATCCCTGGCCGCCTTGCTCCGCTCGGCCTCGCTCACCCCGCCGCTGCGCCGCAGCCCCGGGGCCATCGCTTCGGGATCCCCCTCCCCGGCCCCCGCACTCCCCGGCCCTGGCGCCTCGCCGGAGCTAGAAGAGGAAGCTCTTCCTCCCTCGCCTTCCTTCGCGGCCATCTCCTCGGGCTCTTCCAGCGGCAAGGGCACGACCGGGAGCAAGGGCAGATAGCCGAGATCGACGGGCTGGCCTTCGCTGGCAACGAGCAGGAGTCCGAGCCCAGCATCCACCGCGTCCACGAGCCCGGGCCCAGGCGCCTGCCCCATCAAGGCAAGCATGAGATCGGCAGACCCCTCCGCCTCGGCTAGCTCGAAGCCTTGGGTACGCAAAGCGCGAGTAAAGGCCCCGCTCGCCGCCACCCCTGGCCCCAACCGTAGCTGCGGTGGGGGCCCCACCGGAACGCGATAGCTCAGGCGCAGGTCACCGGCGCGCCCCTGGCGACGCCCGGTCCAGCGCAGCGAAAACTCAAGCAAGCCCGGCGCCAAAGGCGAAAAGCGCAGCTGCCCGGTCGCATGCCCCTGCCCCAGGTTGAGCTCGACGCGCAGCGGCGCCTTTCCCGGGAGCTCCAGCCAGAGTTCATCGGAAGCCAGGGCCGCCACCAGCTCGACATCCACCAGCCAAGGACGGGCAGCTCGTGCCCTGCGGCCGGCTTGCAAATGCAGCGAAGCCGGATCGAAGACCCGCAGCGGCACGCTAGGCCGCAGCTGATGCCGCACTGCTCTGGGATCGGGCACGAGCGCCAACGCATCCAAGTCCTCACGCCGCTCCAGGCCAAAATGCGTGTGTCGTTCCACCGCGCCGGGCTGCTGCGCCGGGCGCAGAGCCCCGAGCTCCGCCTCCTCGACGGGAAGAGGCTGCTGCGAGCGCTGCAGCAGCGGCCCCTCCCAGACCAGCCATAGCAGCCCAGCCGCCAATACGAGGTGGAGGCCAAGGCGCAGGATCGAGAAGAGGGAGCGGGACATCGGGCCTTGCGCCTTACTTCACGAAGCAGGGCTCAAGCCAGCTCGCCCGATCACCGAGATGCTGGGCCGGCCCGAAGTCGACAACGAGCCGCAGCTCCTGCCCGGGCTTGACCGGGAGAGGATCCACCAGCAGGGCCGCGGCGCCAGCGCGCAGCGCCTTGTGTTCACGCACGAGCTGGCCATCGAGGAGGATCCTGAACTCGCAAGCCCCCGGCCTTTCGAGCTGCAGCGCCCCGTCGTCGATTCCGACCAGGGTCACAAAGCGCTTCACCCCAGCGGGCACGACGTAGCTGAGCTCACTTCGACTATGCACGCCCAGCCCGCGCAGGTAGACCTGCCCCGCCGTAACCAGGGTCTCGTTATGCAGCAGGCTCGGATCCCGAACCGGGCGATCTCGGCGCCAGGGCCAGTGCACCGGAGCGTCCGCACCGAAGAAGGAGCGCTCCACCACTTTCTTGGGGCTCAGCTCAGACAACGGCAGCCGCGAGGCCGGGTGCTCGACATGGATGAAGAGGCAGTCCTTGCCCGGAACCCTGAGTTCGCCCAAGTCCCCGCCGTCCAGGATCAGGGTGCTGCCGTCGAAGCTCTTGGGTCGCCCGCGCAAAACGCTGTCGTCGCTCAGCACCACCCTCAGCATCGGCTTGCTCGCGGCCTGGCGGGCCTCGGCGTCTTCACCGAGCCAGAGCCCGCCGAACTCGGCCCAGGGATAGAGCTTGGGCTCTTTGGCACCGGTCCACTGGAAGAGCAGGCCCTTGTTGCTGGCCCCCTCCAGGTAGCCAGGCACCGGGTCCAGGCCCGTTGCGATCCGGCGATAGAAGATCTCGCGCAGAGCATCGCCGCTGGGACGGATGCGCTCAGGCGCCTGAACCCGGCCATCGACCTGCACCCGGATGCTCTGCACCAGGTCGATGGCCAAGCGCCGGCTGCCCAGCACCGGCATCTCGATGTCGAAGCTCTCGCCCCCCTCATCCCCACCAATGATGCGAGCCGAAAGCCGGCCGCCGGAGACCAGGTCGAGACGCAGCGGGGCGCCCTGCCCGGGCTTGCCCTTGTTGGGGCGCAGCCACAGCAGGCTCGCCCACGGCAGCCGCTGCTGCCTTCCTTCCACAACGAAGCTGGCCGCCTCGGCATCGAAGGAAGCAAGCAGGCCGGGAACGGAGTTCCCACTCGTGTCGAGGGCCTTCAGCGAGGCCGCAGGCTCTTGGGGCACAAGCAGGGGCGAGAGGAGGGACAGGGCAAGGCAAGGCATCAGCATGCAGCGGAGCATCGCAGCTGGGCCCCGCGACGTCCATGCCAGGAACCTTCATGCCAGGAAGGCAGCCTTCCCGCAGGCCCAGCGCCCCGGCTCTGCCAGCTTGGCACGAGACGCTGGACCCTAGTCCCAAGCTGATGGGCAGCGATCCGTCAAGCCCCTATAGATCAGCAGCTTAGCTTCGCTTCTATTTTTGGCCGCAACACGGCACGGGCTTTGCTTAGCGCGCGAGCCATCCTTTGCTGCGGGCGCGGCCGCCTCTCCTGCGTGGGCCCCCCCCAAAACAAGCCATATTCCCTGCGAGTCCAGGAAGGATCTAAGACGCATGGCCAAACAGTTGATGTTCGAGTCCGAGGCCCGCGAGGCCGTTCTGACGGGTGTAGCGAAGCTCGCTCGCGCCGTCGTCTCGACGATGGGTCCCAAGGGACGTAACGCTGTCCTCGACCGCGGTTGGGGCGGCCCGATGATCACCAAGGACGGTGTCACCGTCGCCGAAGAGGTCGAGCTCGAGGATCCAAACGAGAACATGGGCGCCAAGCTCGTGCGTGAGGCCGCGAGCAAGACCAGCGACGTGGCCGGCGACGGCACGACCACCGCGACCCTCCTCGCCCACACCATTCTTGGCGCCGGAAACCGCGCCCTCGCCGCCGGCGTCGCCCCCAGCGCGCTGATCCGCGGCATCCGCAGCGCGACCGACAGCATCATCGGCTCGCTCAACAAGCAGTCGAAGAAGGTGCCCTTCGAAGACAGCAAGGCCATCCAGCAGGTCGGCACGATCTCGGCCAACAATGACCAGAGTGTCGGCAAGCTGCTCGCCGACGCCCTCAAGCGCGTCGGCAAGGACGGAGTCATCACCCTCGAAGAGGGTAAGGGCACCGAGACCGAGGTCGACGTCGTCGAAGGCATGCAGTTCGACCGCGGCTTCCTGAGCCCGCACTTCGTGACCAACCAGGAGGACATGGAGGTCGAGTTCGACAACTGCTACGTCCTCGTTCACGAGGAGAAGCTGAGTTCGGTCAAGAAGCTCCTGCCCCTGCTCGAGCAGGCGATGAAGGCCAAAAAGCCCCTGCTGATCATTGCCGAGGACGTGGAGTCCGAGGCTCTGGCCACCCTCGTCGTCAACAAGCTCCGCGGCAACCTGCAGATCGCTGCCGTCAAGGCGCCGGGCTATGGCGATCGTCGCAAGGCCATGCTCCAGGACATCGCCGTGCTCACCGGTGGCGAAGCGATCTTCAAGGACCTCGGTCTCGACGTCGAAAAGGTCAAGCTCGAGGAGCTCGGTCGCGCCAAGCGCATCCGCATCTCGAACGACAACACCACGATCATCGAGGGGGCCGGCAAGGCTTCGGACATCTCCGCACGCGCGAAGCAGATCCGTCGTGAGATCGACGCGAGCACCAGCGACTATGACCGCGAGAAGCTGCAAGAGCGACTGGCCAAGCTGACCGGCGGCATCGCCGTCATCCGTGTCGGCGCCGCGACCGAGACCGAGGTCAAGGAGCGCAAGGCCCTGCTGGAGGATGCTCTCCATGCCACCCGCGCAGCCATCGAAGAGGGGATCCTCCCCGGTGGCGGTGTCGCCCTGCTGCGCACGCTCAAGGCGATCGACAAGCTGAAGCTGGAGGGCGATGAGCAACTCGGCGTCGAGCTGATGAAGCAGGTGGTCCAGGCTCCCTGCCGCCAGATCGCCGACAATGCCGGCGTCGACGGGGCTGTCGTGGCCCGCAACCTCCTCAAGGAGAAGGGCAGCTACGGCTACAACGCTCTGACCGACAAGTATGGCGACATGATCGAGTTCGGCGTCGTCGACGCGACCAAGGTCACCAAGAGCGCCCTCACCAACGCTGTCTCCGTTGCCACGCTTTTGCTCACGACCGACGCGATCGTGACCAGCAAGCCCGAGGACGACGAGGACGACGACATGCACGACGGCATGGACATGTGATGCCAAGGCGCCAGCAGGGATGAGCTTGCCGGCGCCTTCCGTATCCCCATCCGCCCCCGTCGCCTCCCCAAGCACAAAGCCGACCCCAGAGTGTCGGCACTACAGATTTGAAAGATTCAGGAGCTAGTGAAATGGCTATTCGCCCCATTGATGACCGTGTCGTGATCAAAGTCCAAGACGCCGAAGAGACGAGCGCCGGTGGCATCGTTCTGCCGGACAGCGCCAAGGAGAAGCCGCAGCGCGGCCAGGTCGTCGCCGTCGGCAGCGGCCGCATGCTGAAGAACGGCAAGCGCGCCGCCCTCGATCTCGCCGAAGGCGACATCGTCATCTACGGCAAGTACTCCGGTACCGACGTCAAGGTCGGCGGCGAGGAGTTCAAGATCATGCGCGAGAGCGAAGTCCTCGCTCGCGTCGAAGGCTAATCAAGCGTTAGGAGCAAACACCATGGCCAAACAGATTCTGTTCGACGACGAAGCACGTCGTAAATTCCTGGCCGGCGTCGAGAAGCTCGCGCGCGCGGTCAAGGTCACGCTCGGCCCCTCCGGCAAGAACGTGATCATGGAGAAGTCCTTCGGCAGCCCCCAGATCACCAAGGACGGCGTCACCGTCGCCAAGGAGATCGAGGTCGAGGACCCCTTTGAGAACATGGGCGCCAAGCTGATCCGCGAAGTCGCCTCGAAGACGAACGACATCGCCGGTGACGGCACGACCACCGCAACCATCCTCGCCGAGGCCATCCTGCGCGCAGGTCAGAAGTTCCTCGTCGCTGGGGTCAACCCTGTCGAACTGCGCCGCGGCATCGAGAAGGCCGTCGCCACCGCCGTCGAGTCGATTGCCTCCCAGAGCAAGCAGGTCCGCAACAAGGACCAGATCATCAGCGTCGGCACCATCTCGGCCAACAATGACCCGGAGATCGGCGAGCTGCTCGCCGAAGCCGTCGGCAAGGTCGGGAAAGAGGGCGTGATCACGGTCGAAGAGGGCAAGAGCCTGGAGACCGAGCTCGAGTTCGTCGAGGGCATGAGCTTCGACAAGGGCTACGTTTCGCCCTACTTCATCACCGACGTCAACTCGATGTCCAGCGTCCTCGAGGATGCTTACATCCTGCTGTCGGAGAAGAAGATCTCGAACGTCCGCGACCTGCTCCCCCTACTCGAAGCGGTCAACGGCAAGGGCAGCCCGCTGCTGATCATCGCCGAGGACATCGAGAACGAGGCCTTGGCGATGCTGGTCGTCAACCGCCTGAAGGGCATCCTCAACGTCTGCGCCGTCAAGGCGCCGGGCTTTGGTGATCGCCGCAAGGCCATCCTCCAGGACATCGCGACGCTGACCGGCGGCACCGTGCACAGCGAGGAAACCGGCACCAACCTCGAGAGCTTCGGCATCGACATGCTCGGCCGCGCCAAGAAGGTCAAGGTCGGCAAAGACGACACCACGATCATCGAAGGCTCCGGCAAGAAGGCCGAGGTCAAAGCCCGCGCCGAGCAGCTCCGCGCTCAGATCGAGAAGAGCAGCAGCGACTACGATCGCGAGAAGCTGCAAGAGCGCCTGGCCAAGCTGACCGGCGGCGTTGCCGTCGTCCGCGCCGGTGCCGCCACCGAAGCCGACATGAAGCAGAAGAAGCAGCGCATTGAGGATGCTCTCAATGCCACCCGCGCAGCCGTCGAAGAGGGCATCGTCCCCGGCGGTGGCGTCACGCTGCTCCGCGCTTCGCTGGCCGTGGCCGAGATGAAGGGCCTGCGTGGTGACGAGAAGCTCGGTGGCCAGATCATCGCTCAGGCCCTGCAGTCGCCGATCCGGCAGATCGCCATCAACGCTGGCGAAGACGGCAGCGTCGTGGTGGCCGAGACCCTGGACAAGAAAGAAGGCCAGGGCTTCAACGCCGCGACCGGCGCCTATGGCGACATGTTCAAAATGGGCATCATCGACGCGACCAAGGTCGTGCGCAGTGCCCTTGAGAACGCAGCGAGCATCGCCGGCCTGATGCTCACCACCGACTCCCTCATCACTTCGCTTGACGACGAGAAGAAGGGTGTCGAGGGCGCGATCCGCTGAGCTGATCCGCATAGCCCCGGTTTAGGACGTGGAGCGGGGGCAGCAGCCTCCGCTCCACCCTTTCATTTTTGCTAGCAAGAGCGGAATACAGCGATGAGCGACAAGCGCGACTACTACGAGGTCCTGGGTGTCCAGAAGGGCGCCAGCGCCGACGAGATCAAGTCGGCGTTTCGCAAGATCGCTATGAAGAACCACCCGGACCGCAATCCGGATGACAAGGGCGCCGAGGCCCGCTTCAAAGAAGCGGCGGAAGCCTACTCCGTGCTCTCGGACGAAGAGAAGCGCGCCCAATACGACCGCTTCGGCCACGCCGGCCTCAGCGGCGGTGCTGCTGGCGGCGGCTTCGGTGGCCAGGGTGGATTCTCCGTCGATGATATCTTTGAGGCCTTCGGCGACATCTTCGGTGGTGGCGGCGGTGGCGTCTTCGAAGGGCTCTTCGGTGGCGGCCGAGCCTCACGCGGCGGCGCCCGGCGCGGCGCCAGCCTTCGCGTCGACCTACAGGTCACCCTCGAAGAAATTGCGACCGGCGTCGAACGCAGCATCGAAATCGCCCGCAACGTCACCTGCGACAGCTGCTCCGGCTCGGGAGCCAAAGCTGGCTCCGCCCCGGTGATCTGCAATACCTGCGCGGGCCACGGCGAGGTGATCCAGTCTCAGGGCTTCTTCCAGGTCAGACGCCCCTGCCCCCAGTGCCGCGGCACGGGCAAGACCATCAAGGATCCCTGCAGCAGCTGCCACGGTAGTGGCCGCGTGCGGCGACGGGAGCCCAAGAAGATCTACATCCAACCAGGCGCCGAAGAAGGCCATGTCGAGCGCTTGCCCGGACAGGGCGAAGCTGGTGAAGGAGGTGGCCCTCCCGGGGACCTCGTCGTGGTCGTCCACGTGCAAGAGCACGAGTTCTTCCAGCGTCACGGAGCCGACCTCCTCTGCGAGATCCCGATTCGCTTCGGGCAGGCCGCCCTCGGTGGCTCAACCCAGGTCCCCACGCTGAGCCGCCCGGTGGAGATGAAGATCCCCAAGGGCAGCCAGCCCGGCCAGCTACTGCGCCTCCGTAACCAAGGCCTGCCGATGGGCGGCGGCCGTAGCCGCGGCAACCTCCTCGTTCGACTGACCATCGACGTGCCCAAGAAGCTGAGTTCGCGCCAGGAAGAACTGCTACAGGAGTTCGACGAACTCGACAGCAAGAATCCACGCAGCAAGACCAGCGACGGCAGCAGTGACTCTAGTGGTCATTCTGGCAAGAGCGGCGACGAGCGCGGTTTCTTCGACCGCATCAAAGACATTTTCTAGGCCCCCTCAGCGGGCCCAACGTGAGCAAGCCTTCGTAGACAAGCCTTCGTGAGCAAATCAGTGATGGGCAAGAAAAAGAACAAGAAGGAAGAGAAGGCGCAGGAGGAAGCTCTCGAACAACTCGAGGCCTTGCGCGAAGAAAAGCAGGCCCTTGAGGACAAGCTCCTTCGAGTTCAGGCTGACCTGCAGAACGTCCGTCGCCGTCAGTTCGAGGAGCTGCAGCGCGCGCGCGAGGGCTCCTTCGAGCGCTTGTTGGGTGAGCTGCTCCCTGTGGTCGACGCCCTGTCCTTCGCCGAAAAAACGGAGAGCGATGGCGACGAGATCCGCCAGGGCTTTTTGCTGTTCAAGCAGATCTTCGAGGACCTCTTCTCGCGGCACGGCGTAAAGCGCGTGCAGCCGGAGGGCGAACCCTTTGACCCCAACCGCCACGAAGCCCTGGCCGTCGACATTCGCGAAGACGTGGAGCCAGGAATCTGCGTCGCCGTCCACCAAGACGGCCTGATGCTGGGCGACAAGGTCTTGCGTGCCGCCCGGGTCGTCGTCAGCCAAAGGCCTCCGAGTGAAGAGCCTGCCGAAAGCTCCTCTGAAGAAGAGACCAGCGCCGAGGAACAGGCCTGCGAAAACGCTCCCAGCCCCAGCGAGACGGAAACCGACACAGGCGAAGCCACCCCGGAGGCGAACCCTGAAGACAGCAAGTCGGAGAACGGGGGCGCGGAGGAAGGCGACAAGAAGCAGAGGGACTGAGATGCCGACCTACGACTATGTCTGCGATGCCTGCGGGCACGAGATGGAAGCCTTCCAGCGCTTCTCGGAAGAGGCTCTCGACACCTGCCCTTCCTGTCATGCGCCGAAGCTGCGCCGCCTCTTTGGCTCCGGCGGAGGAATCCTCTTCAAGGGCAGCGGCTTCTACGAGACCGACTATCGCAGCGAGAGCTACAAGAGCGCCGCGGAGAAGGAAGCGGGCGCGAGCAGCAGCCCAGCTGCAAGCCCCAAGGCCTCCGAAGCCAAGAGTTCCGAGACCAAGGGCTCGGCGCAGAATGGCTCGGAACAAAAGGGCTCTCAAGGCAAGGGCTCAAAGGGCAAGGCCTCGGCATAGAGCGCCAGCCGCTGATTCTGCCCCAGGGGCAGCATCAGGGTCGTGGCGCGTTCTAACGCCAGTCGAGAACCCCAGCCCAGCCCTCCCAGTTTCTCTGAGTCGTAAGCAGGAAGCGAGACGCTATGCTCCGCCGCATGCGCGCCATCCCCTCCCTCGCACTCGCGCTGAGCCTTGGTCTCAGCTCCTGCCATATCGACCGCATCGAATCGGCCGACATCCCCCTCGTGCGCATCCAAACGACGGGCGGCTTCGAACAGGGCGTCAGCACCGACTTCGGAGTGCTGTTCCTAGGCCGCACAGCCCAGAAGGGCCCCGCCAAACTGCTCTATTGGCTCGGGCCCTCGCCGCTGATCGAGGCAGGAGAAATCGAAGTGGTCGGCGGCCCCGTGCATAGGATCCGCACCGATGTCCCCATCCCCTCGGTTCCGATCAGCTTCGAGCCCGTTGCCCCAGAAGAGCAGCTGGTCCTGATGGGGATGGAGGGTCAGCTACCTTGGCGCCTCGATGTCCAGCTCGCCAAGGACGAGATCGTCCGAGGAACGGCCCTGCACTACCCCGCGGGACTGCAGCTCAGGCCCGATTCCGTGGGGCTAGGGATCTTCCGCGAGACCGAAGCCGGCCTCGCCCTAGTCGGCTTGGTCAAGGCTGCCGCCGAGCTCGACAACGGCAAGCGCTTCCTCCTCTTCGCCGGACTCAGCGAAATGCGCGAAGCCTTCGCCAAGGCCAGGCGGGCCATGCCGGTGCGCGAAGTCGAGTACCGAGCCGACGGCAAGAGAATCCTCCGCTATCGCCGCTGACCCCAGGGCTGTAACCATGGCCGATTCCAAACGCAGTGGTGTCCCTTTCGACCGGGCCTGCTCCGCCCTCGAAGACATTGCCCCACTCTCTCTTGCCAGCGACTGGGACAACGTCGGCCTCCTGATCGAACCCCTGATGCGGGCGCGTCGGGTCGAAACCGTCCTGATGACCATCGACCTGACCGGCGAAGTCCTCGATGAGGCGCTGAACCTCGGGGCCGACTTGATCGTCGCCTACCACCCACCGATCTTTGCCGGGCTCAAGCGACTCACCCAAGAGCGAGCCCGCGAGCGCACTCTGCTCCGAGCGATTCGCGAAGGAGTACCGATCTGGACCCCGCACACCGCCCTGGACTCGGTGCAGGGTGGCATCTGTGACTGGCTAGCCGAAGCCTTCGACGTCGAAGCAAGCGAAGCCATCGAAAAGGCTCCGGGCAACGAGGTGATGGGCATGGGGCGCTACCTGCGCCTGGCTCGCCCGATTCGTTTGCCCAGCCTTCGGCGGCGCATTGCCAAACACATCAATCTCCCCCGCCTCCGGGTCGCGGCCTCCGAACGCCACATGGCCGGTGAGCCGATCGAGAGCATCGCCCTCTGCCCAGGAGCAGGGGCAGAGGTCCTCCAGCAGGCTCCAGCGGACGTCTGGCTCACCGGCGAAATGCGCCACCATGACCTTCTGGCAGCAACGGAGAACGGCACCAGCGTCTTGCTCACCGAGCACAGCAACAGCGAGCGCGGCTACTTACCCCGCTTCGCCAAGATGCTCGAGGCAGCACTGGACGGGGAAGCCCAGGTACTCTGCTCGAAGAAGGACCGCGATCCGATCGCCTAGCAGCGAGTGACTCAGCAACGAGTGACTCAGCAGCGAGTCGCCCAGCGGGCAGTAGTCAGCAGCAGGCAGCCCAGCTGGCCCTGGAAAGGCGTCGAGGATGTCGAGTTTGCGACCTTGAACTGGATCGACTGGTTCAACAACAGGCGACTGCTAGAGCCCATCGGGCACATTCCGCCTACAGAATACGAGGCACACTACTACAATCAGCAGGAAGCATCTGCCTCAGTGGCGATGCTCACATAACCGAGTCTCCGGGAAACCCGGGGCGGTTCATAGGCGAGTGCTGAATCGCGCCGCACAGGCCCATGGCGGCGAGTCTGTCGAGCTGGGCGGGGCTTATCTTGCCCTGGCGCGGTCTGGCTGCTGGGTCTGGCTCCTAGGGGGCAGCGGCGAGCAGGCCGCTCCTGCCAGCCAGCGACGCTAGAGGCGAAGCGCTCTGATTGACAGGATTCGGCTTGAGAGGATGAGGGCGCGGCAGAGTCGGTTTTCGGGATTGGCGGAAAGGGGAGGGGCGTGTCGACGCTGGGCGCTTCGCTGGGCAAAGGGGATAGCTCAGCGGATGGGGCGAGGATCTAGCGAGGAATCCTTGCCGCCGACGATTAGTGCTCCTGATATTTTATATTCGACGCCGGGTATGTCTTCGGAAACGGATACCGTCAATCTTTGTGGGGAGGTGACGGTTAACCGTTGAAATACCTGCCAATGAGTGGGTTTGCCTGCCGATGAAGCTCGGATCTCCAGGAAAAGGTTGGCCTTGAAGTCCCCTGACGGTAGGGCCCAAAGTATCGCGAGGTCTACTTCGACCTTAGCGCGTTGCGAGAACGTAACTTCTTTGCCCGAGTCCTCCGGCTTGACTATGGCAATCGAGCCGTCCTTGGCCACTAGCCAAACTGTGTCCCACGCCTTCGGCCCAGGCTGAATGGTACAACTGTTCGTCGTAACATGGAGAATCCCCTCGCCCCTCGCAGAGGACCAAGGGTCGATACTTAGAGGTTCAATCGCAGCGCTGTTTCTCCTCACGAACCCACAGGCAACCTTGCGCCCTGTCTTTACGGTTATGGGGTCTGCGCCATCAGTTATGGAGACCCGAATTTCCTTAACGGTCCGCCAATCTACCGGCTTGGTGATGATTTTACCGGATTCCAACCTGACAGTTACGGCCCCATCTTTACCTCTTAGCGGTATGGGGGCGGTCTTGTCTTTTTTTAGGTAGACAGTCCCCACCCCTCGATGAAAGGGGAGTAAAGACCTGCGGCGATACCCCCAGAGGGCCCAGAACCATCCTGCGGCGAATTTATCGATCTCTCCGTTCTGGTCTTCAATGATGATGAGGATGGCGTCCTTCTCCCGCTCTCCTACCGTGAAGTTTAGGCGAGCAGGTGCGGTAACTACGGGCTGCCCTGGACTGGTCTCAAAGCCAGGGACATATATATTGACAGCGTAATGCAGGCCATCAATACCCCAGAATTCACCAGTTTCCACGGCATA
>PDSF01000050.1 GCA_002748355.1 Planctomycetota bacterium
AGCGCTGTGCAAGCGCGTGTCGATGCCGACACCACCGATCTCGAAGCGCATTACCTGGCGGGTGGTAACGTCGTTAACGTCGTCCGCTCTCTGATTGCGGCCGATCGCGCTGGGCTGGATTTGGATATGCGGCGAGCGACCGCGATCGACCTCGCCGGCCGTGACGTGCTCGAGGCTGTGCGCACCTGCGTCGACCCCAAGGTCATCGACTGCCCCAATCCGAGCTCGGGCAAGACCGAGGTCGCGGCGGTGGCCAAGGACGGTATCCAGGTCTTGGCCAAGGCGCGGGTGACCGTGCGTACCAATATCAACCGCCTGATCGGTGGTGCGACCGAAGAGACCATTATCGCTCGAGTGGGCGAGGGCATTGTCTCGACCATCGGTTCGTCGGGCTCGCACAAGGACGTGCTCGAGAACCCCGACAACATCTCCAAGACCGTGTTGTCCAAGGGCCTGGATGCCGGCACCGCCTTCGAGATCCTCTCGATCGACATCGCCGACGTCGACATCGGTAAGAATATCGGTGCGCGGTTGCAGGCCGACCAAGCCGAGGCTGACAAGCGTATCGCCCAGGCCAAGGCCGAGGAGCGGCGGGCCATGGCGGTCGCGCACGAGCAGGAGATGAAGGCCGAGGTCATGAGCAACCGTGCCAAGGTCGTGCTGGCCGAGGCCCAGGTTCCGACCGCTCTGGCGAAGGCGCTCGAGTCCGGCAACGTCGGCTTCCTCGACTACCTCAAGCTCAAGAACATCGAAGCGGACACGCGCATGCGTCAGAGCTTCGGTGAAGGCGAGAAGCCGCAGAGCGGCCCAGAGAACCGTTGATGGCCTTGCCGGGCGCGGCCTCTATCTCGGTCGCGCCACCGGCTCGTAAGCGCCAAGAAGCAGGAGCTTGGTAGATGCAACAGATCCTTGACATCCTGATGGACAATCTGTTCATCGTCGTGCTCATTGTCTTCGGCATCATCGGCAACATCGGCCAGAGCGCGGCGACGAAGAAGCGTAAGCAGCGGCAGGCTGAGCGGCGGCAAGCACAGCGAGGGCAAGGCGCCGGAGCTGGGCAGAGCACGGCTGCACCTCTGGGCGGCGGCTCTTTGGGCGGCAAGCCCAAGGCCGCCCCTACGCAGCCGCAAGCGGGGACTGGCGAAGACGAGCTGGCGCGCCGTATTCGAGACCTGCTCGAAGGTGGCCCTACGAAGTCGCCCAGTGCTCAGGTGCAAACGCCGCCAAAGCCTAGTCCGGCAGCGGTCGCCCCCCGGCGAAACGAGCGGGCTTCGGAGGAGGGGGCCTTGGCCGAGGACTTCCATGTCGCCTTCGACTCCGAAAAAACCGAGGCGCAGCTCGCCGAAGAAAAGCGCATTCGGCAGGGCGGTCGGCCGCGCCCCAAGGTCGCCAAGCAGGCGCCGTCCTTCGAGAGCAGTATCGGTAGCGAGTTCTTGGACTACACCGGTTTGGACCGCGGCCTGGTGGAAGATCCCTTCGCGGCCGGCAGCTTCGGCACGGCCTCCAGTGAGGCGATCGATTTGGCTGCTGAACAGGCCAGGCGCTCGGATGGGGCCGGCTTGCCTAGCGGAGTGCGCCCGAAAACGGCGTTCGCGATGATGTTTGCCCTGGGGCCCTGCCGAGCGGTTCGCGCTTGGGAGGATGAGGAAGGCCGCTACTGAGCCTTTGGCTGGTAGTGAGCCTTTGCTGCCAGCTCCTTGCTGCCAGCTCCTTTGCTAAGAACTCCCGTAGCTGAGCGCCCCCGTAGCTGAAACTCAGCAGGGGGCGGGGCGTTTTCCTCAGCCAGCCAGCCAGCCAGGCGTGGCCAGGGGCCTTTGGCCGGGCAGGAGCGGGCGCCAGGATCACTGGCTCCTCAGCTCTCGACTTTGGGCGTCGTTACTTCTTCGCCTTCTTCTTCTCGGGCTTCCAGTCCTTCAAAACCTGCTGGTAGCGTTCGATGCTCAGCGGGTCGACGCCGACCTTCTCTAGGGCCTTGCGGACGGCGACTTGGAGTTGCAGGTCTTCTTGGATGTCACCGATCAAGCGGCCACCGGGCCAGGCCTTGTGGCGCAGGTCTTGGACCTTCTCGCGCACGGCGATGCGCAGCCAGCGGCGGACATCGTCCTTGGAGAGGGTGGTTTTGAGGCCTTTGTAGAAGGCCTCAAAGTCCGGGTAGCGATCGGTCTTGCCGCCGTCGCTCTCGGCCAGCTCCAGGAAGAGCTTCTCGTGGCCGGCGTAGTGCTCTTCGACGTATTGATGGAGGGTCCGCTCGGTCCAGAGATCGGCGATCAGAGCGTTCTTCCACAGCTCGGCCGGATCGAGGGTCTCGGCCTTGACCACGACGTCGGGGATGACGCCGTAATCGGGATTGATGATCTTGCCCTTCTTATCAATACGGCGGTGCAGGAGGCGGCCGCTCGGCAGGAAGTAATGGGCGATGGTAATACGGGCGCGGGGGCCTGGATCGTATTTGCCGTCCTTGTCCGTGTCGGTAAAGCGTTCCCCTGCGTTCCAGCGCCGATCGCCGTTGCCGTCGATGAAGGGCTCGCCAGGTTCGCTGCGCAGGCTAAGCAGGTTCTGCACCGAGCCCTTGCCATAGGATTGGGTGCCGACGATGAGGGCGCGTTTGTGGTCCTGCAGGGCCCCCGAGACGATTTCGCTCGCGGAGGCGGTGTTGCCGTTGACGAGGATAATCAGGGGCTCGTGTGTAAAGACCTGGCGCCCCTTCCGTGAATAGAGGCGCTCCTCGTCATCGACGCGGCTCTTGGTCGAGACGATGAGCTTGCCCTCGGGGAGGAAGAGCTCGGCGACGCCGCGGGCCTGGGACAGATAACCACCGCCGTTATTGCGGAGGTCCATCACCAGGGTTTTGGCCCCCTGCTGCTTGAGTTCGAGGACGGCCTCTTTGACCTCCTCGGCGGTTCGGCGGGCGAAGGTCACGAGCTCGACGTAGCCAACCTTGCCCGGGAGCATGGTCGAGTTGACCGAGGGGATCTGGATCTGGGCGCGCTTTAGGACCATGTCCTTGCCCTTCTGCCAGCCGGGGCGCCAGACGTTGATCTTGACTGCAGTGTCAGGTTTGCCCTTCAGGCGTTTGATGATCTCGCCTAGGTCCTGCTTGGTGGTTTCCCAGCCATCGATTTTGAGGACGCGGTCGCCAGAGAGCAGGCCGGCTTTGTAGGCGGGGCCGGAATAGATCGGGCGCGAGATGCGGAAGATGCCGTCCTTGCCGATGTTGACGTAGGCGCCGATGCCGCCGTAGTCGCGGTTGAGGTCGAAGGCGAACTCGCGGTAGTCGTCGCTGGATAGGAAGGCGGAGAAGCGGTCGAGCCCGCGCATCATGCCCTTCGCCGCGAGCTCGATGAGATGGTGCTCATCGACTTCGCTCCCCTCGATGTGGGCGGCTTCGATCATGCGGATGAGTTCGCGGAGCACGGCCAGCTTGTCCTTCTTGGCTCCCTTTGGGCTCGCCCCACTCGTGCGCATCAAAATGCGGTTGACCTGCTTTTGCAGGAGCTGCATTTCGCGGTTCTTACGCTCGATATTGAGGTAGCTGCGGGCGAGGCGGCCTTGCTCCGTCGGTTCGTTCTCGATCTCTTCGAGGATGGCGCGAGCGCTGAAGATGTCGTCGATCTCGGCAAGGGCGAGGGCGCCGTTGATGCGCAGCTGGCGGTCGCTCGAAAGCAGGAAGGCGTTCAGGGTTTTGCGGGCGAGGGTCTTGTCCGCGGCCCTGCGGCCGTTGCGGTAGAGCGAACTCGCGGCGGCCAGGCGCAGATCTGGCTCGGCGGTGTCCTCGGCAACGATTTCGCTGAGAGCTGCGCTGGCCTCGCGACCGGCACGCAGGCGGAGACCTGGGTCACCAAGCATGCTGGCGGCGGCGATCCGGAGCCTGAGGGGCTCCTTCTGGCCGGAGAGCAGCGGGGCGAGGAGGCCGACGGCCTTGCGGCTGTAGGCTCCTTCTTCGTCCAGGTTGAGCATGCTGCGGGCGACGATGAGCTTGCCCTGTGACTTGGCGGAGGCGGCCGCCTTCTCCAGCCCCTTGAGGAGTCGGTCTTCGCTCATCTCGAGGTCTTCGATCCGAGGCAGGACGGCCCAGGCGCGATTGAGCGGGAGGTTTTGCGCTTCGAGTACCAGGGCGAGGATCTTGCTCTCGCTCTCCTGAGCCTTGGGCGCGGCGAGCGATGTCGCGCTCAGGGTCAGGAGGGAGACTAGGGCCAGGGGGCCTGTGAGCGCGGTGGCGCAGAACGGTTGTGACGTCATAGCTGCCTTCGTTTTGTGGCTGACGGCTGAGGGAACGGCCTGTAGGCGCCGACCAGCAGCAGGCCGGCGGCTTCCTCCCGGGTCGTCCAGGCTTTCGTCCGGAAGCTAGCAGGGAATCGAGTCTGGCCCAAGCGATCGACATGGTGGGAGCTTCCGCTGCAGAAGGGGCAGGCTCCTGCTCGGATGCTTGCTTTGGTGGGGCTCTGATCAAGCTCGCATCACGCTGCCCGCCCTTCTAGGATCGCTCGGCGCGATCCCTTGGAAGCTCAGTGCCCTGGCCGAGGACGCGCAAGGGCGGTCGATCTTCCCCAAGTCTCCCGAACCGTAGCGATTCCGTGCGCCAAGAGCCCCCCCAGAGCGAGCCCCTGAGTCACCTCGACGAAAACGGTCGGGCGCGCATGGTGGATGTCGGGAACAAGGCGGTGACGCGTCGGCGCGCCCAGGCCGAAGCCCGGATTGTGTTGGGTGAGGAGCTGCTGGCGCGGGTCTTCGCCGGCGGGCTGCCCAAGGGAGATGTCCTGGCGGTGGCCCGGGTCGCTGGCATCCAAGGGGGCAAGCGTTGCAGCGACTTGATTCCGCTTTGCCACCCTCTGCCCTTGTCGCAGTTGCTCGTGGACTTTGAGGAGGGGGCGCGGGGAGAGCTGCGGGTGTTCGCCGAGGCGCAGTGTGAGGGCAAGACCGGCGTCGAGATGGAGGCCTTGACCGCCTGTTCGGTGGCGGCGCTGACGGTCTACGACATGTGCAAGGCGGCGTCGAAGTCGATCCGCATCGAGGGGCTGCGCCTACTCGCCAAGGATGGCGGCAAGTCGGGCCCCTGGCGCGCCGACACGGAGCCCCAGACGAGTGAGCCGCGAGATGAGGGAGCGGCGAGATGACGGAGTCCTGGCGCGCCAAGATCCGTGGCCGCTTGCCGGCGCGGCCCAGGCTTGCGATTGCTGGGGCTAGCGGCGCTGTGGGCCGAGAGTTTCTGGCCCTGCTCGCCGAGCGCCAGTTCCCCTTTGCTGAGCTGCGCCTGCTGGCGAGTTCCGCTTCGAAGGGGCGGGAGTTCGGCTGCCGTGGCGAGAGCTATGTGGTGGAGGAGCTGGGTCCAGACAGTTTTCTTGGGATTGACCTGGCCTTCTTTTCCTGCGGCGCCAGTCGCACTCGGGACTTCGCTCCGGCAGCGATGCGCAGCGGCGCCATCGTCATCGACAACAGCTCAGCCTACCGCATGGATGCGGGACTGCCGCTTGTCGTCCCAGAGGTCAATCCCGAGGCGCTGAGCAAGGAGACACCGCTCATCGCCAATCCCAACTGCGCGACCATCCTTCTGGTCCAGAGCCTGGCGGTGATCCAGGCGGCCTTTGGGCTGCGGCGGGTCGTCGTCTCCTCCTACCAGGCGGCCTCGGGGGCCGGCCAGCAGGCGATGCAAGCCCTCGTCTGCGACCTGCGGGAGATGCTCGCCCCCAGGAAGGCTCTGGCCGAGAGCCCTGGTCGATCCAGGGACTACTTCGGGCAGGAGCTGGCCTTCAACGTGATTCCTCAGATCGGCGACTTCGACGCTTCCGGGCAAAGCCAGGAAGAGCGCAAGATTCAGCGTGAGTCACGCAAGATTCTCGGCCAGGAGCAGCTAGCGATGGACGTGACCTGTGTCCGGGTGCCGGTGCTCCGTTCGCATTCGATGAGCGTCAGCGTCGAATGCGAGTCCGAGGTCGATCCGGCACGGCTGCGGGCGCTCTTTGTTGAGACTCCTGGCCTGAGCGTCATCGACGGAGCGGACGGCGCACGCTATCCCATGCCTCTGGACTGCAGTGGCCGTGACTTCACCGCCGTGGGAAGGCTTCGCCGCAGCGAGGTCTTCGCAGGCGGCATTTCGTATTGGCTCTGTGGCGACCAGCTGCGCAAGGGCGCGGCCCTCAACGCCATTCAGATCGCGGAGCTGCTGCTCCCCTAGCCCCTCGCCCCAAGAGGCGAGTCCTTATCGAGCGCGACATCCAGGATTAGCAAAGGCAGGCATCGTGGCCAAAAAAGACGAAGAGAATCGGAACGAGAACCTGGAGGGGGCTCGCCCGCAGTTTTTGGAGACGGATGAGATCGAGCGTCTCATCGGCATTCTCTCCGATGCCGGAGGACTGGAACTCGAGCTTGAGCACGGCGAATCGCGGCTCCGGATTCGGATCGGCGAGGTCAACGCCAGGACCGAGGTCCTCCCGGTCGCGGTGGGGAGCTTCCCGCAGGGCGCAGCCGCGCCTGTCGCCGGCCTGCCGATGGGCGACGCAGCGCCGGCGAAGCCGGCCGATCAGGGGCCACCTCCTGGCACCGAATACTTCACCTCGCCGATGGTCGGGACCTTCTATCGGGCGCCGTCCCCGGAGTCGGATTCCTTCGTGCAGAATGGGGATAAGGTCGGCCCGGAAACCACGCTTTGCATCATCGAAGCGATGAAGGTCATGAACGAGATCAAGGCTGAGCAGAACGCCGAGATCGTCGAAGCCCTGGTGGAGAACGGTGCGCCGGTCGAGTTTGGCCAGCCGCTGTTCTTGCTGAAGAAGCTCTAGGCCGAGGCGCAGGAATGGGTATTTCCCGCATCCTCATCGCCAATCGCGGCGAGATCGCCCTGCGCATTGTTCGCGCATGCAAGGAACTCGGCATCGAGACGGTCGCGGTCTATTCGGAGGCCGATCGCAACTCGCTGCATCTCCGTTACGCAGATGAGACGGTCTGCATCGGACCGGCCGCCAGTGCTCAGTCCTACCTCGATGTTCCGCGGCTGATTTCGGCGGCCGAGATTGCCGACGTCGAAGCGATCCATCCGGGGTATGGCTTTTTGTCCGAGAGCTCGCACTTCGCCGAGATTTGCCAGAGCTGCAACATCAAGTTCATCGGTCCCTCGCCCGAGACCATCGCGATGGTGGGCAACAAGGCGCGTGCTATCGCCCTCGCCCTGGAGGCTAAGGTGCCGACGGTGCCCGGCTCTGGCGGGGTGGTCGAGAGCGAGGCCGAGGCCCTCGAGATCGCCCGGCGGATTGGCTATCCGGTCCTGGTCAAGGCTTCGGCTGGCGGCGGCGGGCGCGGCATGCGCCTGGCGCACAATGACATGAGCCTGACCAACGGCTTCCACGCTGCCAGGCGAGAGGCCGAGGCGGCGTTCAAGAACGACGAGGTCTACCTCGAGAAGTTCATCCAAAACCCGCGGCATGTCGAAGTGCAGATCCTCGCCGACAGCTATGGCAATGTCGTTTCCTTGGGGGAGCGGGACTGCTCCCTGCAGCGACGGCACCAGAAGACGGTGGAGGAATCTCCCGCTCCGGGTCTGCGCGAGGAAACTCGCAAGGCCATGGGCAAGGCGGCTCGTCAGCTTGCGATTACCGCAGGCTACGAGTCGGCCGGCACGGTCGAGTTCATTGTCGATGAGGATCAGAACTTCTACTTCATCGAGGTCAATGCTCGGGTCCAGGTCGAGCACCCGGTGACCGAGTGTGTTACCGGCATCGACATCATTCGCGAGATGATTCGGATCGCCGGTGGGGAGGAACTCGGCTATCGCCAGGATGATGTCAAAATCACTGGCCACGCCATGGAGTTCCGCATCAATGCCGAAGACCCCGATGACGATTTCCGCCCCTGTCCTGGCACCCTGGGGCTCTTTGTCCCGCCGGGGGGGCCTGGGGTGCGCTGGGATGGTCACGTGTATTCGGGCTATCGAATTCCGACCCAGTATGACTCCTTGCTCGGCAAGCTGATCGTGCATCGAAATACGCGAGATGAAGTGATCTGCACCTCGAGGCGGGCACTGTCGGAGTTCATCACCGAGAACATCAAAACGACGAGACCGCTGTTCGAAAGGATCCTCCGCCACTCGGACTTTCTTGCCGGGCGTTTCGACACCGGATTCATCGAACGTTACTTCTGATCCGCGCGGCCGCCTTACTATGCTGCGCAGGCGACACGGAACACTGCGCGGGTGACACGGATCGCGGCTCCTATTGCGAGAGAGAAACGCCGATGGAAGAAGATCTGAAGCTCTTCGGGCGACGCATCGTTGCCATCGCCAACACAGCCGCAGCTTTACTGTCGGCGCTCTACTTCGTTGCGCAGTTCTTGACTCCGGCGGAGCATCCGCCGGGGCAACTGCCCAATGTCGGGGCGGGGGTGCTGGCGATCTTTGGTTTCGCTGTCTTGGCGATGAACTTCCTGCGCCTGGTCTACCTGCGCTCCGGGCGTCGGGACCAGGAGGGACCGCTGACCAGCCGTGCGGCGAATGGCTCGGTGCAAGTTTCGCGCGAGGCCATTGTCGCCGCCCTGCGTTCGGCTGGGGAGGCTCTGGATGAGGTCAGTCGGGTGCGGGTGCAGGTCAGCAACCCAGGCAAGCGGCGCATCCTGATCGTTGCCCAATATCTCGCCCGTGAGGGCGTTCCCATCCTCGATCTCAGCGGCAAGCTGCGCACGGTCCTGCGCGAGCGTTTTCTCGGCATGGTCCAGCTCGAAAAAGAGGCGCGACTCGATATCGAGATCACCTTCGAGGGCTTCCACGGCAAGCTGCGCAGCCCGCAGCCCGACGCGCAGAAGGAAAGGGCCGAGGAGGCGGATGCCACGGGCGAAGGACCGGCCGTGCACCCCTTCACCGGGCCGCGCTATCCCATTGATGATGACGAGGCGGTCTCCTGATGGCGCTTTCGCTCTTGGGGCGCTCCAGGCTCTGCGGACTGTTGGGCCTCTGCTTGGCTGCGCCTCTGGCGGCGCAGGCGAAGGGCTCGCCAGCGGGCATCGATCGCCAGCAGCTGCTGCAGTACCTGCTGCAGCAGGGAGGCTTGCCCATGCCGAGTGCTGGCACCGGGCTTCCTCTCTTTTATGGTCGCGGATTCGCTGGCGGCGGCATACTGCCGATCGGGGGGGGGCTGAGCCTTCAGCTACCCGGCCTGGCGCCCGGCGAGCTGGGGCCAGCCCTTGATCCACGACGTACGCAGCCTCGCAGCGAGGAGCGTTGGCCGTCCTGGGTCGAGATCGGCGGGGCCGGGCGGCGGGGGCTGAGCGCTGTCCAGCGCCGAACCGCAAGCCGAGACCCGAAGAGCTTGCTCCTTATTCGCTATACGGACCCGGTTCTGGTGCAGCCGAGTGAGGAGAAGACCTTCTTGCCCCTGCACTTCTGGGACAAGCTGCGAGTACTGAGTCCGGGCAGTGGGGTCCGTATCGATGGTGGGGGCCGCGCCAATCTGCTCTTCAGCGACGCTTGTCGCATCGATGCCTTGAACGAGTTTGAGCTCTGGTTCAGCGCTGGCCGCAAGGAACTGCTTGAGCTGGACCTGATTTGGGTCAGTCGCGCGGAGTTCCAGGTTGGCACCCGAGAGACTCGACTGTTTTTGCCGGACGGCTCTGAGATCCGCGCTTCCGGGGCGCGCTTCTCCATCCAGCGTCAGCGGCGGGATGCTCCCTGGATGGCAAGCGGGGCCGAGGATCGCATGGAGGTCCGGAACTGGGGCCCGGGCAAGTTGCTCCTGCGTCTGGCCCCTTTGCCGGGCCCAGCTGCCTACGGCGTGCCAGTAGAAATCGAGGTCGCTTCTGGCCGCCTTGCCCTGCTTCCCATCGTCGGCGGGCGACGTCAAATTCGGGCGCGAGAACTCTCTAAGCGCTTCGAGCAGAGCTCCGAGCGCCAATTGCCGCGAGCTCACCCTGGAGGAGGAAGCTCCTTATTCTTCGATGTCCACGCGGCGATCCGTGAGGAGGGGGCGGTGCTCCAGGTTCGTAGCGAGCTTGAGGCCAGTCGCCTGCGCTGGGGCGGAGTGGAGTTCTTGCTTCCGGCCGGGCGCAGTCTGCGTGTCGACCCGATTGGTGGTCGCCCCTTCGCCCCAGCCAAGGAGGCAAAGCCTGCTGCGGATTCTGCGCCAGCCAAGCCCCGGGCGGGCGAGGCAAAGCGCGATGAACCGAGCAAGGCGAAGCGATGATGTCCCGTGTCCGACCTATCTTCCAGCTTCCTACAGACGCCGGCCCAGTGCTGTCGAAAGCGAAGCGAGTAGACCGTGTGGCTCTCCCCCTCCAGCCCTCCTGATATGACCAAGCGTGCACTCGTTACCGGCGGCGCCGGTTTTCTCGGTTCCCATCTCTGTGAACGGCTCCTCGCCGACGGCCTTGAGGTCGTCTGCATGGACAACCTGATCACTGGGGACCTCGCCAACATCGAGCATCTCCTGGGACAAGACGGTTTCCAGTTTGTGAAGCACGATGTCACGAACTTCATCCACGTCGCTGGAGAGCTCGACTACATCCTGCATTTTGCCTCGCCAGCTAGCCCCATTGACTACCTGGACTTGCCGATTCAGACGCTGAAGGTCGGTGCCCTCGGCACGCATAAGGCCCTGGGCTTAGCCAAGGAAAAGGGGGCCCGCTTGCTGCTGGCCAGCACTTCCGAGGTCTATGGCGATCCCCTGGTGCACCCTCAGACCGAGGACTACTGGGGAAACGTCAACCCGGTGGGGCCGCGTGGGGTCTACGACGAGGCCAAGCGCTTTGCTGAGGCGATCACTCAGGCTTATCAGCGAGTGCATGGGGTCGAGACGCGCATCGTACGCATCTTCAATACCTATGGGCCACGCATGCGACTGGAAGATGGTCGCGTTTTGCCGGCCTTCATGAGCCAGGGACTACGCGGTGAGCCGATGACGGTCTTTGGCGACGGTTCGCAGACGCGCTCCTTCTGCTTCGTCGACGACCTCGTTGAGGGCATCTTGCGCCTGCTGCAATCCGACGAGCCCGAGCCGACCAATATCGGTAATCCGAGCGAAATGACGATCCTGCAGTTTGCTGAGAAGGTGCGCGAGCTGACCGGCAATAAGTCGGAGATTGTTTACAAGCCTCTGCCCGAAGACGATCCCAAGGTGCGCCAGCCTGATATCAGTAAGGCCAAGCGGGTTCTTAACTGGGAGCCCAAGGTCGATCTCGACCAGGGGCTAGCCGTGACGCTTGAATACTTCAAGAAGCGGGTGAACGCTCACTGAGAGGGCCACTATGTGTGGAATCGTCGGAGCTTGTTCTCAACAGGGCGATGTCCTTGATACCTTGCTCGCTGGACTCCGCAGTCTGGAGTATCGAGGCTATGACTCGGCTGGCGTCTGTGTGCAGGCGCCAGGGCTGCCCCTGCGCAAGGCCCAGGGGCGGGTGCAGGACCTCGCCGATCTGATCGAAGCCGAGCCGCTGCCGGAGTCGCATGCGGGTATCGCTCATACCCGTTGGGCGACCCATGGCGTGCCCTCGCAGCCGAATGCGCATCCGCACCGCATGGGCCGTCTCGTCCTGGTGCACAACGGCATCTTGGAGAACTTCGACCAGTTCAAGCTCGACTACGAAGGCCTTGGCACGAACTTCCTCTCCGATACCGATACCGAAGTATGGGCGGCTCTGATCTGGCACGAACTCGGTGAGCATCAGGATGCGCCGAGCCAACAGCAGATGCTCGCTGCGATTGCCGGGGCCATGGCCAAGGCCAAAGGCAGCTTCGCCCTCGCGGTCATCCACGAGGCTCTGCCCGAACTTGTGTTCTTTGCTCGCCGAGAGAGCCCGCTCGTGCTCGGTATTACCGGTGATGGGCACTTTCTAGCCTCTGATGTCGCCGCGCTGCTGGCGCGCACTCGCGAATTCGTCTACCTCGAAGACGATCAACTCGGCTTGATTTCGGACCGCGAGTTCAGGGTTTTTGACAGGGAGCTCAACCCGGTCCAACTGGAGATCGACCACATCGACTGGGACGCAGAGGCTGCCGAAAAGGGGGGCTACGAGCACTTCATGCTCAAGGAGATCGAGGAGCAGGGCGTCGTTCTGGCCCAAACTCTGCAGGGCACGACGAACGAGCGTGATCGCGTGCTTCCGGAGTTCGAGATTGATGACGAGAGGATTCGCGGATTCGACCGTTTGGTGATTCTGGCCTGTGGAACGGCCTTGCACGCGGGGCGGCTTGGCAAGTACGTCATCGAAGAGGCCTCGGGCCTACCGGTCGATGTCGATTACGCGAGCGAGTTCCGCTATCGAGATCCGATGCTTGGGCCCAAGGATCTGGTGCTGGCGATTTCTCAATCTGGCGAAACCAGTGACACCCTCGGTGCGCTCAAGGTGGCGATGGAGCGCGGCGCCACGCCGATTGCCATCTGCAATGTCAAAGGCTCGAGTCTGACCCGGCTCGCCGAAGCCTCGATCTTGACCCATTGCGGTCCGGAGATCGGCGTTGCGTCGACCAAGGCCTTCACGGCTCAGCTTTTGGCCCTGCACCTGCTTTCTCTACGTCTGGGGATTGCCCGGCGGGTCATGGATGAGCAGGAGCTTCGAGGGCGCTTGCAGGTGCTGCGCTCTTTGCGCAGCCCGATGGAGTCCTTGATCGGGGGCGGCGCCCGTGAAGAGATCGCCCGTATCGCCAAAAAATACGCGAACAAGCCAGTCTATTTTTTCCTTGGGCGCGGGGCAGATTATCCAATTGCGCTGGAGGGGGCACTCAAGCTCAAAGAGATCAGCTATGTCCATGCCGAGGGCTATCCTGCCGGCGAGATGAAGCACGGTCCTTTGGCCTTGGTTTCGGATGACATGGTTTGTGTGGCGTTGGCTGGGCAGACGGGGGCTTACGAGAAAATGCTCGGCAGCATCCAGGAGGTCCGAGCACGCGGCGGTCACGTAGTGGTTGTGACCAACCCCGGACGAAAGGAAGCCATCGAGCTTGCTGACGATGTGATTCTGGTCCCCGAGACCGATCCCTTCGTCGCGCCGATGCTGCATATCCTGCCAATGCAGTATTTTGCTTACTATGTAGCTCATGCAAAGGGCTGCGATATTGATAAGCCCCGTAATCTCGCTAAGAGCGTGACCGTAGAATAGGAAGAATGATGCCAGATAATCCTATCTGCATGGCCGTTATCGGTATGGGTTATGTCGGTCTGCCGCTGGCGGCAGCCTTTGTCGATGCCGGCTTTGATGTCGTCGGCCTCGACATCAACCAGGCTAAGTGCGACAAGATCATGTCTGGTCGCACGGTCACGCCCGACATCCCAGACGAGAAGGTCGCAGCCATGGTGGCAAGCGGCCGGCTTCTGGCGACAACGGATTGGAGCCGAATCAGCAATGCTGAGTTGATCTCGATCTGCGTGCCAACACCGCTCGGCAAGCACAAGGACCCAGATATCAGCTTTATCGTGGATGCTTGTGAGGCGATCCTGCCGCATGTGCGCAAGGGCGCTACCGTGGTTCTTGAGTCGACGACTTATCCCGGCACGACTCGCGAGGTCATTCTCAGTGAGTTTGAGGAGGCCGGCTTCACCATTGGCGAAGATCTCTTTCTCGCGTTTTCGCCTGAGCGTGTCGATCCTGGGAACGATACTTGGCACATCGTCAATACTCCCAAGGTGGTTGGCGGGCTGACTAAGGCCTGCACCGAAAGGGCTTGTTCCTACTACCGCCAGGCCATCGAAACCGTGGTGCCGATGAGTTCGGCCGAGCATGCGGAAATGGTCAAGCTCCTAGAGAATACCTTCCGTTCGATCAATATCGGCTTGGTCAACGAGCTGGCGATGGTTTGCCACCGTCTGGGGCTCAACGTCTGGGAAATCATCGATGCGGCGGCGACCAAGCCTTTTGGCTTCTTGCCGTTCCGGCCGGGTCCGGGCTTGGGCGGGCACTGCATCCCCATCGATCCGCTGTACCTGTCGTGGAAGATGAAGACTCTTGACTACAAGGTTCGCTTCATCGACCTCGCTGACGAAGTGAACTCGGGTATGCCGCTCTACGTCGTCCAGCGGGTTGGGGAGCTTCTAAACGCCCAGAAAAAGCCGATTAACGGCAGCCGTATTTTGCTTCTGGGGATCGCCTACAAAAAAGACGTTGATGACGTTCGGGAGTCGCCTGCGCTCGATGTCTTTGGTGAGCTACGCCAGCTTGGTGCCGAGGTCGATTTCCACGACCCCTATGTCGCCAGCTTCCGCCTTGGCAATGAAGACGTCGAAGGTCGTACGGTTAAGGAGGTCATGGGGACGGAGTACGATCTCATCATTGTCACGACCGATCATTCGGCTCTGGACTACGCGATCTACGTTGAGCGTGAGATCCCGATACTGGATACGCGCAATGCTCTCAGCGATTTCGACCTCCCGCATATCTATGGGCTATGAGTGTCTATGGGCTATGAGTGTCTATGAGCTATGTTTTTCAATGCGGTGTGAGTTTGTCGATGCTGTACTCGCAAGTCTCTTGTGCCCGGCCTAGTCTTTTTTGCCGTTTTCTTTGGTGCTTGCGCCAGAGGCATCGCTTCTCGTCTAACTGGAGCTGACCTTGGCTCATATCCTCGTGACTGGCGGTGCTGGTTTTATCGGCAGCCACGTCTGCGAAGCCCTGCTGGCGCGCGGCGATAGCGTGCGCGTACTCGATAACTTCGACCCCTTCTATGCCCAGTCGCAGAAGCGTTCGAATCTCGCTGCGATCACTGCGGCTCCCGGCGCGGAGCGTTTCGAGTTGCTCGAAGGTGATATTCGGGATACGGCGGTTCTGGGCCAGGCCTTGGACGGCATTGATGCTGTGATCCATCTGGCTGCCCTCGCCGGTGTGCGTCCGAGCATTGAGCGCCCGGCCGAGTACTGGGATGTCAACCTGGTGGGAACCCAACGGCTCCTTGATGGGATCCGCCAGCGGCCGGACGTGCCCTTCATCTTTGGTTCCTCGTCTTCGGTCTATGGCGGCAACAAAAAGGTGCCGTTCTGCGAGAGCGATCCGGTCAACCACCCGGTCTCACCCTACGCCGCCAGCAAACGCGCCGGCGAGTTGCAGTGCCATGCCTTCCACCACCTACATGGCCATGGCGTTACCTGTCTGCGTTTCTTCACGGTCTTCGGGCCACGGCAGCGGCCTGAGATGGCGATCCACAAGTTCACCCGCGCCATCGAGAATGGCGAGCCTGTGCCTCTCTTCGGCGATGGCTCCAGCAGCCGTGACTACACCTTCGTCAGCGATATCGTTCAGGGCATTCTTGCGGCTCTCGACCGGACAGGGGGCTTTCACATTTACAACCTCGGCGGGGCGCAGACGACGAGCTTGAAGGAGCTGGTGGACGGAGTGGCTACTGCGCTTGGCAAAGATGCCAGGTTGGATTGGCAGCCCTTCCAGCCTGGGGATGTGCTCTGCACCTTTGCTGATGTTGAACTCGCTGGCCGCGAGCTGGGCTATCAACCACAGGTCTCGATCAGCGAGGGGTTGGGTCGATTCGTCGAATGGTATCGTGCGGCCCGCAGCCGCGGGGAGATTGCTTGATGGGACGTTATCTCGTGACCGGCGGCGCCGGATTCGTTGGCAGCCACATTGCCGAGCATGGATTGGCTCTGGGCCACGAAATCGTGGTTCTGGATAATCTGTTCTTTGGCAAGCTGGATAATCTCGAGGCCATCGGGCTCGGGTCTAATAAGAACCTGGACTTCGTCGAAGGAGATATTCGAGACGAAAAACTGGTCCAAGAGCTGGTCAAGGATTGTGACGGTATCTTTCACGAAGCCGCCCTTCCTTCGGTGCCTCGCTCAGTGGAGGATCCGGTCACGAGCCATGACGTCAATATCAATGGCTCGCTCGTAGTTTTGCTGGCAGCGCGGGAGCATGGCAAGAAACTGGTCTATGCCGGCTCGTCAAGCGCGTATGGCGATACCGAAACTTTGCCCAAGCACGAAGGCATGCTCGCCGCGCCACTCTCGCCCTATGCGGTACAAAAGCTCAACGTCGAGCACTATGCCCAGGCCTTTGGTCGTGTGTACGGGCTGCCGACGGTGATTTTGCGCTACTTCAACGTCTTTGGGCCGCGGCAGCGTGCGGACTCGCCCTACTCGGGGGTTATTGCCAAATTCTGCAAGCTGGCTTTGGACTCAGCTGTATGCCGAGTCGAGGGCGATGGTCTGCAATCGCGCGACTTTACCTATGTCGCAGACGTGGCCCGCGGCAACTGGCTGGCGATGAGCAAGGACTTGCCAAGCGGCACTCGTATGAACCTTGCGGGTGGTGGGCGCTATTCCCTGCTCGATCTCCTCGATGCTCTCGGCAAAATCCTCTGCCGGGAGATTCCGCGCGAGCATGGCCCCGCACGATCGGGAGACGTCAGGCACTCCCAAGCGTCAACCGAGTTGGCCGAGCGCTTCCTCGGTTTTCGAACCGAAATAGACTTTGGCGAGGGGCTCAAGCGCACCCTCGACTGGTATCGAGAAACCCAGGCTGCTTCTGAGTAGCTGCAGGAATCGTAGCTATAGAACCCGAGCCATCAGAGAAAAGAAGAGCAGATCCATGAAGGGAATCATCCTGGCGGGCGGCCTTGGCAGCCGACTCCTCCCCTTGACCAAGGTGACCAATAAGCACCTCCTCCCGGTCTATGACAAACCGATGGTCTACTACCCGATCCAGACGCTGGTGAATGCGGGGATCGAGGACATCCTTCTCGTCACCGGCGGTAATAGCGCTGGGGATTTCTTGCGTCTGCTAGAAAACGGTGACGCCTTCGGTCTTGAGCGCATCCACTACGCCTACCAACGGGGCGAGGGAGGCATCGCTGCCGCGCTGGGGATCGCCGCTGAGTTTGCGGCGGGCGAGAAGGTTTGCGTGATTCTTGGTGACAACATCATCGAGGGCAACATTAAGGCCGATGCTGAGGCCTTTGAGGCCCAAGAGAAGGGCGCGAGGATCCTCCTCAAGAAAGTCCATGATCCGCAGCGCTTCGGTGTGGCCGAACTCGAGGGGGAGAAGGTGCTTTCGATCGAAGAGAAGCCGAAGAAGCCCAAGAGCGACCTCGCAGTGATCGGTATCTATATGTACGACGCCGAGGTCTTCGATATCATCAAGACGCTCAAGCCGAGCGGCCGGGGCGAGCTTGAGATTACCGACGTCAATAATGCCTATATCGAGCGCGGGACCATGAGTTCGGGCATCCTCGAGGGTTGGTGGACCGACGCCGGCACCTTTGAAAGTCTCCTGTATGCCAACCAGTTGGTCGCCGATGGGGGCGCCAACAAAATGCGTCTCTGAGCCAAGGGGCTATTCGCCAGATGAAGCTTTTCATTACCGGGTCTCTGGGGCAAGTCGGTCGCGCCCTGATGCAGGATGCTGCCCAGCGTGGATATGACTGCGTGGGTTTTGATTTACCTGAGCTGGACGTGACCGATGCGGGGGCCTTGGCCGAAGCCCTTGGCCGCGAGAGGCCGGACTGGGTGTTCCATTGCGCAGCAGCTACCAAGGTCGATAGCTGTGAGAGCGAGGTGGAGTGGGCGAGGACCCTCAACGGTGAGGCGCCCGGTTACGTCGCGAATGCTTGCAAGAGCGTGGGCGCGGGCCTGGTCCATTTCTCCACGGACTTCATCTTCGATGGCGCCAAGGGCAGCCACTATGTCGAAGACGACCTTCCCCGCCCGCTCAGCGTCTATGGCAGTAGCAAGCTGCTTGGCGAAGAGCGCGTGGCGACGGCTGGGCTGGAGCGCTGGTACATCCTGCGCACCCAATGGGTCTATGGGCCCATCGGCCGCAACTTCCCTGCGGCCATTCTGGCCCGTGCTGAGAGCGGCCAGCCGCTCAAGGTGGTGGATGATCAGATTGGGCAGCCGACCTACGCCCCGCATCTGGCGGCCATGGGCCTCGACCTGATCGCGACAGAGGCTCCTTCCGGCATCTATCACTCCGCGAACGTGGGCGAGATGAGCTGGCATGACTTCGCATGCTCGGTGCTACAGAGTTCGGGCTATGGGGAGATCGAGGTCGCGCGCTGCTCAAGCGAAGAGCTTGCGCAAGCAGCGGCTCGGCCTAAGTATTCGGTGCTCGACACGAGCAAGCTGAGCGCGGCGCTGGGGCAGGAGTTGCCGAGCGTGCAGGACGGCCTTCGCGATTTCTTTGCCGCCAAAGCGGCTGCGGATACAGGCGAATAAGACCTATGAGCAAGATCCTCGTTACCGGTGGCGCCGGCTTCATCGGCTCCAATTTCGTGCGGCTTTTGATCGAAGAGAGCGAGTACGAAGTCGTCAACTTCGATGCGCTGACCTACGCGGGCAACCTTGAGAGTCTCAAGGACCTGGACGGGCACCCGCGCTACCGCTTTGTTCGTGGCGATATCACCAAGGCCGAAGAGGTCGAGGCAGCCTTTGCCGAGCACTCCCCCGACTTTGTTGTGCATATGGCCGCCGAGAGCCATGTGGATCGCTCCGTCCTCGATGCGACGGCTTTTGTGGTGAGCAACGTTGTCGGCACCCAGGTCATGCTCGATATCGCCCGTCGCCATGAAGTCGAGCGCTTCCTCCACGTTTCGACCGACGAGGTTTATGGCTCGCTGGGGGCGACGGGTCTTTTCACCGAGGAGACACCGCTGCAACCCAACTCGCCCTACTCGGCGAGTAAGACGGCCAGCGACTGCTTCGTTCGTGCGGCCTACCACACCCACGGCATGCCGACGCTGATTACCCGCTGCTCGAACAACTACGGGCCCTATCAGTTCCCCGAGAAGCTGATACCGCTGATGATTCAGAACAGCTTCGAGGGCAAGCCTCTGCCGGTCTACGGCGATGGCAAGAACATCCGTGACTGGATTCACGTCAAGGATCACAACGAGGCCGTGCTCGCCGTGCTCGAGAAAGGCCGCGTGGGTGAGGTCTATAACATCGGCGGCAACAGTGAGCGCGAAAACATCCAGGTGGTAAAGCGCATCCTCGAGTTGACCGGGCGTGACGAGTCGTTGATCCAATACGTAAGCGATCGTCCAGGCCATGACCGTCGCTACGCCATCGATGCCAGCAAGATCGCTTCCGAGCTCGGTTTTTCGCCCAAGCACAACTTTGAAGAGGGACTCGAAGAGACGGTGGCCTGGTACCGGGCCAACCAGAACTGGTGCGAACGGGTCCGTTCCGGGGCGTACCGGGACTACTACGAGACTCAGTATGGAGATCGCCTTGGCGGCGACTGAGCCGCTCTTGTCGCGGAAGCCCTCCGGAATGCTTGCGTGACTCCACCTGGGCGCGCCGCTACCTTTTGCCGAGTCACATGAGAACACTGCTGCTCCTAGTTTTGCTGCTCGGCTCCCTGGGGATGCTCCCGGCTTGTTCGGTGGTCCCGAGCGAGAGGGCTCAGGAAATCCTGATCCGAAACGGCTTTGGTCGCAGGGCCCAAGGCGACGCTCAGGTTGAGAACTACGCCAGCGTCGGCTCGACGATCGAATTCATTCCGAGCAGCCAAGACCTGCTGCGGGATCCGGCCTTTCGAGACCTAGCCCTGCTGGTTTCCACCCCCCAGGTCGTTGCTGTCGATGGCACCGTCTATGTGCCGGGGGTCGGCCCCCTCCTCGTGCTGGGCTTGACCGAGCGAGAGATGGGCCAGCTGATCACTGAGCAGCTGGGCGCCCTCTACAGCACCCCTCCTCGCATCGACGCGCGGATTAGTTCCGACACGAAGTACTACTTCCTCTTTGGCGAGGTTGGGCCTGCGCGCCGGGAACTTCGTGGTGATACCACCATCGTCGACGTCTTTGCTGAGGTCGAGCGCAACGACTATGCGAACATGGGACGCATCCGGCTGATCCGAGCCGATCCGCGCAATCCGCTGGTGGTGTCGATCAACTTTCATGACATCGGCAGGCGCGGATTCTCGGCCTACAACCTGCGGATTCGTGAGAACGACATCATCTACGTGCCGCCAACCTTCTTTGGCATGGTGGCTCGTTTCCTCAATAAGCTGCTCCTCCCGCTCAAGGCGGTCGTGACTGGGCTCCTCGAAGTCTCCAGCGTGAACCACCAGATTGGGGTCTTGACCGGGAAAAACGACTATTACTATCCGCTGATCTACTAAGCCTGTGCCGGGCTTACCCCGGGCTCGCCTCCGCTGCACCTGAGTTGTGGCTGCTGGGGGGCTCGCGGGATTTGAGAAGATGCGACCCGGCGCCAGATCGGCTAGCGTTGAGCACTGCCAAGTGCCGATGACAACAGGGCTTGCTGGTACGCTTTGCGGCCGGCCCCGACCCCAGGCAATCGATGACGGACCTCGAACTTCCGAACCTCGAGTTCGGCCGCTATGTCGACCTCGTTAAGCGGCGCCGCTGGCAGCTTGTCCCCATAGGGCTGCTGGGGCTGTTCATTGGCTTCATCGTCGCGTGGTCGATCCCGCGCTACTACGAGGCCGGAACCAAGGTGCAGCTGCGACCCCGCTTGATCGGCGGCCAGGTCAGCGGCTGGGATCGTGAGGATCCCTTCCTGCGCGAAGTGAATAAGGCGCGGATGACGATCCAGAACTACCAGTTGGTACGGGACGCGATCGAAAAGCTCGGCTGGGATGATTACTTCGCAGTCCGTGACGACTTCGAGAAAGCCTCTGCTTTTATCTGGGACGTTGTTTCACGGGTCAACGTCCTCGATTTGGACCCGAGCCGGAACCGGAGTTCGGCGACCCTCGAAATCAGTTTTCGGGATCAGGATCCCAGGCGGGCCGCGGACTTTACTAACGTCCTGCGCGAGGCCTACTTCGAAAACGAACGCGAGGCACTGGTCCAGAGTGCGGAAATCCAGCTTGGCCTGCTCCAGACCGAGGCCAAGAGGGCTCGGGAGGTCCTGGATCGCCAGAGTAAGGAGATGCAGCTTTTCCAGGAGAGCACCGGCTACATCCCCACGGACACAGAGGATCAAGGCGGGCGCCGCGAACTCCGCTCGCGGCAGCAAGAGCTTCGCGAACTGGAGCGTGGGAAGCAGGAGCTGGTCAAGCAGATCGCAGACCTCAAGACGACCCTCGATCTCAAGCGCCAGCGTCTTAGCGTGATGGATAAGCGCCGCCCGGTGCAGGTCGCGGGCTCGGATGTCCTCCTCATCCAAAGAGCGCAGCTGGTCAAGCGCATCGAAAGCAATAAGCGGACTCTTGAGAAGTGGCAGCCTGGCTTCCATGGCTACCAGACGAAGCTCGCTGAGATCGAAGCTGATGAGGAGAGACTGGCGAAGATTGAAAAGGAGATTTCGGAGAAGGGTCTCGACACCGAGCCCAACCCCGAGTTCCAGGCGCTGCAGCGAGAGATTGCGCTAGGCGGTGAGGAAATCGCTGGCTTGAACAAGCGGCTAGAGATGCAGGAAGCCTTGGTCGCCGCAGCGAAAAAGGAGAACGCCGGTCTCCCTGACATCCTCAGGAGGTATCGGGCGATCGAGCGTGAACTCGACAGCGCTAGTACGGCTCTCGATAAGGCTGAGGAAGCCACCAACGCCCAGAGGCGGGAAGTCGCGCTGCTGAAGAGCGGCGACGATGTGATTATCCAGACCTTGGCCCCGGCCACCCCGCCACTGGCGCCTAACTATCCCAACCGCCTCTTGCTGACCCTGATTGGTCTCGGCATTGGTCTCGCTTTCGCTATCGTCGCCATCCTGGCTCTCGACTTCCTGCAACCGACCTGGAAGAGCATGGACGAGGTTGCGCGTGGCCTGGGTGGCTTAGCTGTGCTCGGTGGCGTTGCCCACCTCGACCTACCCGAGGAGATCGAGGCTGCCCGCAAAAGGCGCGGGCGGATGATGCTGGCTATCGGCCTGGTTCTCCTGCTTATCGCGGCCCTCTTGACCATCTACTTCGTCGATCCTTTACGACTGCCGGAGTGGATGCAGGTGCTGCTCGATAGCTTCCTTGGCGGCAAGGGCTGAGGCTCGTGCTGCCCCGCCGTGCACCGCAAGCCCCCTCGCTAGGAGGGCGGCAGCAGCTTCGACGATGACCCTACGCGACCTCTTCGTTACCGGAGTCGTCATGCTTAGCGCCGTGCTCGGCATTCGCTTGCCGTTCACTGCGCTGCTCTGTTTCACCTGGCTGGCCTATATGCGGCCGCAGGATCTTTGTTGGGGCTTTGCCAGAACCGCGCGCTTCAGCCTGCTAATCGGCGCGGTCATGCTCCTCGGCTGGTTTCTCAACGAGAGGGGGAAGCGGCCCTTTACCCGCTGGGACATCCGCACCCGCTTGATCTTGCTCCTCCTGGCCCTGACCACGGTGTCTCTTAGCCTGGCGGTCAATCAGGGCTCCGAGGTGATGGACTACTACATCGAGTTCTTCAAGATCATCGTTGTGGCGCTCTTTACCGTGGGCCAGGTCGATAGCCGAGTGCGGCTTAGGGCCATCCTTTGGACCATCGCCCTATCTCTGGGCTTCTTCGGGATCAAAGGCGGGCTCTACGGCGTGCTCAGTGGTGGGGCGCCGATTCTGCAGGGGCCCGGCGGCATGCTCGAAGATAACAACGACTTCGCGCTGGCATTGGTGATGAACCTGCCGATGATGTTTTATCTCGGGCAGATCGAAGAGAAGCGGATTTGGCGAATGGCGGCCGCGGTCGGCATGGTCCTGACCTGCATCACGATATTGCTGACCCATAGCCGTGGTGGGGCGCTGTCGATGGCAGCCGTGCTCTTCGTGATCACGATTCGCTCACGCTACAAGTTCCAAGCTCTGAGCCTGGCGGCGGTAGGGGTTCTTGCCTTCGTCTTTTTTACTCCTACCCACGTTTTTGAGCGTCTGGCTTCGATTGGGGAGTATCAGGCCGATGCTTCGGCGAATGCGCGTTTGACCGCCTGGCAGATCGCTTTTCGGATGATCGATGCCTTTCCGGTCTTGGGTGTTGGCTTGCGTAACTTCCAGGCACATTGGGCCGAATTCAGCACTGGTCTCACCCAGCCTGGGGGCGGCTTCGCCTACGTCGCCCACAACAGTTATCTGCAGATCTGGGCTGAAGGCGGAACGCTGGCGATCCTGACCTACCTGGCCCTCTTTGCCTCGGTTTTTGTTTCGCTCTTCAAGCTCCGAAAGCTGGGGAAGCGAACGGAAGGGGGCGACTGGATTTTCCAGTATTCCCGCATGTTCGAAGCTTCCTTTGTCGGTTTTGTTGTCGGTGCAAGCTTCCTCAACCGCGGGCACTTCGATCTCTTCTATCAACTCGTGGCCTTGGTGGCGGTCTTCCAAATGCTTGCCTATCGCTACGCTGCCCAGCCCCTGAACGAGAGGCTTCAGTACGAGGAGCTGGATGAACTGCCGCCGCTGCGGGTCAAGGGAGCTAACGAAGAGTTGCCAGGCTGGCGACCTGATCCTTTGCCCCCGGGGGGGGCTGGATCTCTACCTCGATGGGGGCGCTGACGATGTGTGGTATTGCAGCGATTCTCGCAGGAAGGGGAGAGGTCGATGCGGTTCGAAGTGCTGAGGTCCCGGCGCTCTTGCAGATCATGTGCGACGCCATCCAGCACCGTGGTCCCGATGGTGAAGGCCGCTGTGTTTTCCCCTTTGCCGCTCTCGGTCATCGCCGCTTGGCCATCCTCGATATCGAGGGCGGGGCCCAGCCGATGGGGAGCGCCGATGGAAAGGTGCAGGTGGTATTTAACGGTGAGATCTATAACCACCATCAACTGCGCCAGCGACTGAGCGATCAGGGAGCGAGTTTCCACACCCGTTGCGATACCGAGGTGCTGGTCGAGGGCTTTCGGGAGTATGGGACCCAGCTCCCTGGGATGCTGCGCGGCATGTTTGCCTTCGCCGCCCACGACCGAGAGAGCGGCGAAACGTTACTGGCACGAGATCCTCTCGGTAAAAAGCCACTGTATTACGCGCAGCTGGGACCGCTGGTGCTGGTCGCGAGCGAAACCCGGTGCTTCTTGGAACTGCCGGGTTTTGCGCGCCAGGTTGATGGAGAGGCGCTGCGCGAACTGTTGGCCCTGCGTTATGTGCCGGGGAATCGTTCTCTGATTTCGGGGATTCGCGAGCTTCCTCCCGGGCACTATGCCCTGCATCGTCCTGGCGAGGAGATTCTTCCCCGGCCGTACTGGCGGCCGGATTTTGGGCAGTCGAGCTACGAAGCGGGAGCACCGGGCACCAAGAGCTTTGACGAGGAGACTGGGCGTTTGCGCCAGCTCTTCACTGACTGTGTCCAAGCCCGCATGGAGAGTGACGTGCCCTTGGGCGCCTTCCTCTCCGGTGGCGTGGATTCCTCTGGCGTCGTGGCGGCGATGGCCGAGTCGGGACAGCAGCAGCTGAGTGCCGTTACGGTGGGCTTCGACGATGGACGGGTCGATGAGCGCGTGTATGCGCGAGAGGTCGCGGAACGCTTTTCGGTACGCCTGCACGAGCAAGTGCTGCGCCCCGACCCACAGCGCGATCTCTTGCGATTGGCGGAGATCGCCGACGAACCGCTCTTTGACAGTTCCCTGTGGCCAACGCTCTTGGTTTCGGAGGCGGCGCGCCGAGAGGTCACGGTTGCGATTTCAGGAGATGGCGGCGATGAGAGCTTTGCCGGTTATCGGCGCTACCGCTTCGATCGATTCGAACACTCGCTCCGGCGCTTTATACCGCGTCCGCTGGCAGCCTTGGGAGGGGCGCTGTTTCCCAAGGCCGACTTCTTGCCGCAGCGGCTGCGTTGTAAGCGCACCTTGCAGGGGCTTGGTCGCAGTCCGGCCAGGGCGTATTTCCGCTCGGTTTCGGCGCTGGTGCCGGAAGAGGTTGATGCCCTATGTGGGCCAGGAATCGATCCCTTCCGGGAGTTGCAGGCGATCTACGACAGGGCAACAGCGCCTGACCATGCGACCCGTATCCTTGAACTCGACCTAGTGAGTAACCTTCCTGGTGACATCCTGCGCAAGGTGGATCGGGCCAGTATGCACGTTTCCCTCGAAGTGAGATCGCCTTTGCTCGATCGCGAGCTCGTCGAATACGCGGCTGGCCTGCCTGGGAAGTACAAATACGATGCACATACCGGAAAGAGGATCCTCAAGAAAGCTTTCCAGCCCTGGCTTGGGGCCGAATTCCTGGCGCGGCCTAAGCAGGGCTTTGTGATCCCCTTGAGCCAGTGGCTGAGAACCGAGCTGCGCGAGGCCCGTGATGCTGCTATCTCAGGCAACTTTGCCCAGACCTGGTTCGATCGTGATGTTTTGAATCGTGCGGCGAGAGAGCATGACAGTGGACGGCGGGACCATGGCGAGTTGCTCTGGGCGGTCCTGATGCTGGAGCTATGGCATGAGCGATGGGGGCGCAGGTGAGGGTTTTGATTTTCAGCAATCTGTGGCCGTCCTCGGAGGCTCCGACCCACGGTAGCTTTATCGAGGAGCGCTGGCGGCGTATCGCCGAGCGCACCGGTTGGGAGTTGCGGGTGATACACCCGCTACCGCGTTACCCTAGGTTCCCTGGGCGGGGGCTCGCGGCTCGGCATGCGCGTTTACCCGCGCGTGAGGAGCGAGGTGGCGTACAGATCGATTACCCGCGTTATTGGCACGTGCCCCGCTTTGGCACAGCACGGCATGCCGAGCGCGTTCGCCGGGGAACGCGGCGGGCCTTTTTCCAAGTGCTGAAGAGTTATTCGCCCCACCTTATCGATGCCCAGTATCTCTGGCCGGATGCCTGCGCTGTCGTGCCCTTGGCCTGTGAACGCCGCATCCCGGTCGTTGCAACGGCGAGAGGTAGTGACGTCAATGTGCTGCCAGAGCATCCCTTAGTGCGTCGCCAAATGCAGAGGATACTCCCCCAGGCAACCCGGCTTGCCGCGGTGTCTCCGGCACTGGCACGAGCTTTGGCCCGCATTCTCGACCAAGGCCAGGACAGCGTGGCTGTGCTGCCCAATGGTGTCGACCTGTCGCTGTTTGGCAAGGAAGCGGAGCGAGTCGAGGGGAGGGTTGTCTGTGTGGCCCGCCTCCTGCCAGGGAAGGCCCTGCACTTACTTATCGAGGCGCTTGCCGAGCCCGCAGCAAAGTCGGTGCGCGAGCTACGCCTGATTGGCGCTGGCCCCGAACGCGGTCGCCTCGAACGCATTGCCGCAGAAAAGGGGGTTCAGGACCGAGTGCTGTTTTGCGGTGAGCTTTCGCGTACTGAAGTCGCGGAAGAACTCGCGGCAGCGAGTCTCTTCGCCTTTCCGAGCCGCAGGGAGGGCTGGCCCAATGCCGTACTCGAAGCCTTGGCCAGTGGCTTACCGGTATTGGCCTGCGGGATAGGCGGTATCCCCGATATCGCTCGCGGTTGTTCGGCACTACGGCTCCTGCCGCTTGAGGCTGGCGGAGGAGCCTGGGGCCAAGCGCTCGGCGAGGAGCTTTCGCGTCTGGGCGATGCTGAAGCGGCCTTACGCGGCGCTGCTCGTCGCCGCGCCGGGGAACTGTCTTGGGACTCGGTATTGGAAGGAACGATCGCCTTCTATGAGTCGGCACTGCGAATGGGAGCCAAGCGTGGTTAAGGCTCCGCGTCTTTCGTTGCGTTTGCTCGGCTATGTGCTCTTTGCTCTCAGCTTCCTACCGACCTTTTACTGGATGCTGCAGAGTTGGTTGCAGCCGGGGAGCTATTTTGCCCACGGGCCGCTCATGCTGCTTGTCGCTATGCTTTTTTTGCTGCGGCAGAACTCCGTGCTCGCCAGCCTGCCTCCACAAGGAATACGCAGCTGCGGCATTTTGCTTGGGATCGGCCTTCTTGGACACCTCGGCTCGCAGTTGCTGATGGTGGACAGCTTTTCAGGCTGGCTGCTCTTACCGACCTTCTTTGCTCTGCTGCTCTGCTTCGAGGGGCCAGCTCGCACGCGGGTCCTAGCGCCAGCGCTGGGAGCGTTGTTTTTTGCGGTGCCTTTGCCGCTCTTCGTAACTGGCCATCTGGCCTACGAGATGAAGGCCTTCGCCAGCGGCGGTGCGGTATTCCTTGGGAATCTCCTGGGGCTTGGACTCCAGCAGGAAGGGGCGCGAATCCTCATTCCGGGACAGGAGGCAGCCCTCTTTGTCGGCGCCGAGTGTTCGGGGCTGCGCTCGCTGACGGCGCTCTTGGCCCTTGGTTACGTCTTCGCCTTTCTGCTGCGGCGACGAAGGCTCTGGTCGCGGCTGCTCTTTCTGGGCATATCGGTCTTGCTGGCGCTATTTGCCAACCTCCTCCGGCTCACGACGCTGGCGATGATCGCCAAGGCCAAGGGGGTGAGCTTCGCTAGTGGGGTGGCGCACGATGTGTCGGGCTACCTACTCTATGGCTTGGCCATCTTGTGCTTGCTGTTCATCGATCGCTTGTTGCCGGGTGCGCTAGGCGAAGAGGATGCTCCTGCCGCCGACAAACAGCTCAAGGTGGCTGCTTCTGAGCCCGTCTCGCGCTTGGCCCTAGCCCTGTTGCTGCTGCTTGGGCTGCCGGCTCTTGGCATGGGGTTTTGGCGACCAGAAGATTCCTCGCTGGGACTCGCCGATCGAGTGCCGCGGAGCTTCGAGGGCTATACCCATGTCCGAGAGCATGCTCTCTCCGATCGGGATTACCAACTCCTTGGTACCCGTGATGTGGTTTGGCGCCGTTTGCGAGAGTCGGCCAGTGGCGAGTTGTTGGACCTTACCGTTGTCTTTTCCGGTCGTAATTGGAAGTCCCTACACCCGCCGGAGCTCTGTCTTGAGGCCGCAGGCCTAGGAATCGAGGATCGGCAAAGCCGCTACTTGGATGTTGATGAGCTGCGCACCGAAGTCAGTCTCCTACGTGCTGACCGTGGCCGGGACATCTACCTGATTTGCTATCTCTTTGGCGGGCCGGGATACGAGACGCCTTCGTTTACCGGGTATTTCTGGCGCAACGTTCCGCGCGCCTTACTGCGACGGGGTGGGGCGAGCTACATGGTGCGTATCGAGTTGCCACTGGGAGAAACGACTCCTTCCGCTCGGCATGAGGCTCAGCTCGCTCGCTTCCTTCGTCAGCTGCTTCCGATGCTTAGAAAATTGGTCCAGGACGCATGACCCTAGCCCATGTCCTCTCGCTCGATGTCGAGGATTACTTCCAAGTCCTCAATCTGCGCAAGCAGTGCCCCAAGGATTCCTGGGACCAAATCGAGCTACGCTGCGCGGCGCCGACCCGCCTGTTCTTGGATCTGTTGGACGAGTATGACGCGAAGGCGAGCTTCTTTTGCCTTGGTTGGATTGCCGAACGTCTGCCGGATCTGATCGGAGAAATCGCTGCTCGCGGCCATGAGGTGGCCTCGCATGGTTATGACCATGAGTGTTTGCCTGATCTGGGGCCCGATGGCTTCCGTGAGGATCTACGGCGCACCGCAGCCATTCTGGAACCGTTGAGTGGCCAGCGTCCGAAGAGCTTTCGCGCCTGCACTTGGTCGATCACCGACAAAACTCCATGGGCCTTGCCGATACTCGCTGAAGAGGGCTATCGCCGCGACTCTTCGATACATCCGGTGCCGCACCCCGAGTACGGTATGCCCAAAGCGCCGCTCTTCGCGCACGAGCTAGAGCCGCTGTCCGGAAAAAAACTCTTCGAGCTGCCTCCTCTGGTCGTCGAGCGCTTCGGCAAACGCCTCGCCCTAGGTGGTGGCGGTTACCTGCGGCTCTTCCCTGTGCGCTGGATCCACAAAGCCCTCAGACATCGGGAGCGAATCGGAGAGCCCTCGTGCATCTACCTGCACCCATGGGAACTCGATCCCGGGCAGCCGCGTATGGGGGCGGGTGGCCTCAAGGGCTTCCGGCATTATGTCGGGCTGGCCAAGACCGAGCGAAAACTGCGCTTCCTCCTCGAAAGGCACGCCTTTACGACCATGGAGAAGGTCGAAGCAGCTTGGCGCCAGCGCCCTCCGGGTGCGCAGAGCAAACAGCGCAGCGAGTGATCTCGGCTACTTGATGGCATTTTGAATGTCGCGGAAGGCTCCATGTTCGGAGCTACGCATGAGTTCGAAGAGGATCATTTCGGTGCTGGTCAGGCCCACGCCACAGTCCTGCATTTTTCGTAGTGCCAAGTCCTTGTTGGCCGCGACCCGAGAGCTGACCGCGTCGCTAACGACTTCGACTTCGAATCCGTCTGCCACTAGGTCCAGTGCCGTCTGATACACGCAGATATGGGTCTCGATGCCCATGATCAGCACTTGCTTGCGGCCACTCTCCTTCAGCGCCTTATTGAACTCGTCCTTTCCGGTGCAACTGAAGCTCTTCTTGGCTAAGGGGGATTGCTTGGGCAGCAATTGCTGCAGCTCGGGGATGGTCTCCCCCAGTTTTTCTGGGATCTGCTCCATCCACAGTATGGGCAGATTCAGGGCCTGAGCGCCTTTGACCATGCGTTGCAGGTTGATAAACAGCTCATCCTTGTCTGCCATCAACTGGGCGAGCTTGCCCTGAACGTCGACCAAAACTAGAACCGTGTTGTCGATATCGAACATAGAAACCGCCGCTTTATCGGAATCGTAAGACGTAATGGTACTGAGCCCCTATCACCCGCTGCGTCCATTCACCGCGGGTGGCGGGCCCGCTCGCGGGTTCGAGTGGCTTGCAGCCAGTTCTCGGGCTTCACTTGGCTGGCCGAGGTCGATTCTTCTCCTGGAGTAACAAGCGCAGTTGTGTTGCCACTGCGCCAGCGTTTTCGAAGGGCGGCGTCGATGCCGGCAGCGCTTCTAGTCGCGAGGCTGCTGCGGCATAGCTCTTCTCTTGTTTGAGCATGATGGCGGCGAGATCGGCGACGTAGCGGCAGACTGTTCGGCCTTGCTTGCTGCAATTCCGCAGCAGCAGCTGCGCCTTTTCAAAGTCTCCTGCTCGGAAGAGGAGGAGGCCGCGAGCGAGTTCGAGGCTGGGCTTGTCATCTGCCGGCAGATTGGCAAGCAAGTCATTGCGAAGCTCGGCATGCCCTTGGCCATAGAGGGCCGCCAAGCGTGCCAGTCTGGACAGCAGGACCGGTACCGGAGTCAGGTGGCGTAGCCAGGCGAGAGTCTTGATGGCGTCGTTGCTGCGGCCTTGTTTCTCGCAGATCTCGGCCCGCAGCAGCCAGAGATCGAGGAGAGAGGGGTCGCGAGCTAGGACCCGTTCCATCTGGGTCTCGACGAAGCTCGGATCATCCTGCTCGAGCCAGGCGCGAAAGACTCCGGCCAAGGCCCTGAGCTTTACGACTCGCTTATTGCTGCGTTCGAACTTGTCTATCCATTGTGAGCAGAGCTGGCGCGCGGGCTTCTCGATGACCTGTCCTTGGATATCGAGCATCGCCTCGAAGGGTAGGGCACTTAGGCGCAGGGCCAGGGCATAGGCCAAAGGATCCGAATCTTGATTGAGATGAGCTGCGGCCTGGCGCACCCAGAACAAGATCTCCTTACGGTGCTCAGAATCGGGCTCGCCCGGGCCGTCGGCACGCACGAGTTCGTAGGCCGCCTTGTAGGCGAGGTTCAGGGTCTCCCGCAGCTCCTTGCCCTTCTGCTTGCGGAGGAGGATGCTCGCATCGGCCAGTGCCGAGATCGTTTCGCCTCGCTGGAGCTTGGAGTGGAAGAATGCGCTCAGGAGTTGGGGCTGTTCCGGATCCAAGTTCTCCGACTTTTGCAGCAGGTTCTTGGCCGCTTGCAGCAAGGTCTTGGCCTCATCGCTTTTGCCCTGTTTCTCTTCGGAGGCGGCGACGACTTGGCAGAGCACGACCAGCACCTCGGGCTCAATGGCTGCGAAGCCTGCCTTGTAGAAGGCCAGGTAGCGTGCGATTAGGTCGGCGCTTCCGAGGATCTCGGGGTCGACTCGTCGCGCCACACGGAAGAGCTCGCGGTAGCCCGGGGCAAAGAGGGGGAGGTCGTGTACGACCTGGAGGTAGGCCTTGAGAGCATCCTTGTCGCGGCCAAGCGACTCTAGGACGTTGCCCTGGACGATGCGTTGCCAGCCGGAGGCTTGGGCTTTCACGGCATCGGGGACCTTGAGTTCCAGAATCAGCTTGGCTGCATCCAGAGCGCGTTCGGCGAAGGCTGGTTCTTGCGCCAATAACAAGGCATTGAGGAATTCCTGCGGCGCAGCGCGCACCAGTGCTTTCAGCCCCGACCATTCCAGCTTGGGAGCTCCGGCAGGTTCTTCTTCTGCTGGGCTGTCTCGCTCGGGATCGTAGAGGGCGATGGCATATTCGAGAGCGGGACCCAGGCGGCGAACCGGCAGCGAGAGCTTTCTCGCTTTGGCCAGAGCCTGTGAACGCTCAAGAGTCATCGCTTCGATCCAGGCGAGCAGGGCCGGCCCGGCCTCGAGTTGGGCCACTTGCGCCCGGTATTCGGCGGCTTCCTTGGGGCGCCCTTCGAGCAGGCTCTCGGCGACGAGGAGGCTTAAGGCTGGGCTTCCGCCCTCGAAGCTCAAGGAGGCTTCAAGCCGCGGCTTCGCCTGCTGCACCTTCCCGGCACCGAGGAGGAGGCGCCCCCAGGTCAGGAAGAAGGGGCCGTCACGTACGTCCTTGGTCCGGTCGCCGCCATCGCTGATGCCCTGGATAAGCCGTAGGGCTTCGCGCGGATGGCGAAGCTCGAGCAGCTTTTCGGCGATTTCGAGGAGCTGAGCGCCGCTGGCCGCCGAACTAAGCAGCTGGTCGAGCAGGGCTCCGAGTTCTTTCGTGCTTCCGAGCTTTGCCGCGCATTCGATTCCGAGCTGTAGTGCCTGGGGAAGGGCTGCAAAACCTTCGGGCAAGTTGAGGATGCCTGCGGTGGCGCTTGGCAAGTCGCCAAGGCCGACATGGGCACGAGCCGCGATCCATTGGAAGCTCGCCTCGTGCGCTATGGACTTGGCAGCGGGAGCATTCTCCACAAGCAGCAGGGCTTCCTTGTAGGCTTCGCGGCGTAGCAGAGCTTCGCCAAAGGCCAGCGCCGACCGGGCATGGGTCGGATGCGCGCGCATGAGTTCGAGGGCTGCCCTTTGGATCTCAAGCTGCGAGGCCTGGCTCTTGGTCAAGGCCTGGAGCTGGAGTTCTAGGGCCAGCAGGTGCTGGGGGTCATCGAGCAGCAAGGCGCGGCACTGGTGTGCGGCCTGCTCGGCATCGCCCTGGAGCAACTGCGCGGTCGCCAGAAGCGAACGGGCCTGGGTTGACCAGGGATAGGTCTGGAGTGCGATCCGCGCATTGCGCTCGGCGATCGCCAAGGCCCTCTGGCTCAGCGCATAGCCGGCAATGCCCAGGTGCAGCACCGGATGTGCCGTGTGCAGGGGGATGGTGCGGCCCTTGCGAATCAGCTCATGAAAGAGGTCGATGGAGCCGCGCTTGCTTGGGCGATACTGCAGCTCCTTAGCCTGGAGTAGTAGGCCAAGAGCTTCCTCTCGGTATTCGGCTCCGGCTTGGATCAGAACCTCTGCGTCGTAGGCAACGAGGAGGGCTTCTTTTTGCTGCAGGCGCAGCTTGGCCCGTTCGAGGCGGATTTCAGGCTTGCTGGGTCGGGCCTCGATCCATTTGGAATAGAGATCCCTGGATAGCTGGTCCTTGTGTTGGGCCTCAGCGGCCGCGATCCGAATGCGCATCGATTCGGACCAGATGTCGGGGATCGAGGCGGGGGGCGGAGTGGGGTTGGCATGACGCTGGAACTCCTTCATGAGTCCAGCCGCGTTGTTCTGCTCTTGGCGTGTGGAGGCGAGCAAACCTTGCAGGAAAATCAAGGAGGGACCGAGCCAGCGCTCTTCCTTCTGTTGGAACGTTTCGAGTTCGCCTACCAGATCCTCAAGCCCGTCCTGGTCTCCCAGTTTGGCTTGGGCGCGGCCGATGCCGACGAAGCAACGAAGGCAGCGTTGCAGCGATTTCCGTTTGGCGTGGCGAGCGAGGAAGGCCTGCGCTCCTCCCTTGCCCAGCCACTGCTGGCCGGCCGCGAGGACCATGCGCGGGAGCTTGAGGGCGTCGAAGGCTCGGATCGCCACATCGGCTGCTACGACACGGGCATAGTCGGCGCCTTTGCTCCATTGCAGAGGATGCTCTTCGTCAGCATCCTCTTGCTCGCTTTCGTCCCGCGCGAACTCAAGGGCGAACTCGAGGTCGGGGTCAACGGCAGATTTGGCCGAGCGCTGCAGGTAGATCCAGGAGAGAAGCGCGGCATCCAGTAGGTGTCCGCCTGCGCTCAGTTGCTCCGAGAAACCAGCGAGGGCTGGCAACCTGGGGATCTCAGATTCGAGGGCTTGCCGGTAGTACTCGTGGCTGCGGCGGACATCTACGCGGAGCAGGCGTATGCGCGCGCTCAGTTCCTCGTAGCTTGAGCTGTCGGCGATCTCCTCGCGCAGCAGGCCGAAGAGCTGGGCTTGGAGCTTCTCCGCGGCCTGGTCTTGATTGGGGCGAAAGACGAGGCGTCGCAGGACTTTGGTGGCCAGGGCGCCTTTTCTCGCGCCTAGGAGGGTTGGGAACTCGGTCGAGCGGAGCTTGCGGATTTCTTTGCTGTAACGCTGCTGCAAGGCACGTCCGGCGAGCTCGAAGAGTTCGGTATGGCCCGGCTGCTCGGCGAGCACTGCTTCGACGCTGCTGATAGCTTTGTCGGTGTTTCCGGCCAAGAGCAGGACGCGCACCCGGTCGCGCTTCAAGGCGGGGTCCGCAAGTTTGCGGTCCTCGATCAGCCAGTTGAGGTCGCGGAGGGCGCGTTCGAAATTCCCGACAGCCATCTGAGCGCGGTAGCGCAGGCGCCCGATGCGTTCGATCAAGGCCTTGTCGCCGGCTGGGCCGAGCGCGCGTTGCGCTTCGTGCAGGAGGCGAATGGCTTGTGGCGCCTCGCCGTCTCTGAGCTGGGTCTCCGCGCGGGCGATGGCCTGCTTCGGCCCACTCTGGTTGAGGGCCGAGTAGCCAAGGGTCATGACCAGGACGAGGAAGGTGAACGCCAGAAAGACGTAGAGCGATCGACGGAGCATGCAGCGTTCTCGAAGGCGATTCTGGTGGTTGGGGCAGCGGGGCCACAGGGGGGGGGAAGCTTAGACCTTGCGTTTGGGCATCAGCCCATATCTCTTCATCTTGTGGAACAAGGTGCTTCGGTTGATCTCCAGCATGTCCGCCGTCTTCTGGCGATTCCAGCCGCATAAGTCGAGGGCGCGTTGGATGATGCGCTTCTCTGGTTCTTCGAGAGCCTGTTTCAGTGGCAGGATCTCTTCGCCTTGGAACTCGACGATTGGACGTTCCTCCGAGGCAAGTGCCTGAGGCAGATCCGTAGCCTCGATGTATTCGCCCTGAGCCAGGACCACCGCGCGCTCCACGGCGTTCTCAAGCTCTCGGATATTTCCCGGCCACGGGTGGGCCAGGAGCTGGTCGAGGGCTTCGGGGCCTAGTGCCAGGGTGTCCTTGTCGTGCAGAGCGGCGAAGCGTTGGACGAAGTGCTCGATCAGAAAGGGGATGTCTTCCTGACGGTCTCGAAGTGGCGGCAGCTCGATGTTGACGACGTTGATGCGGTAGTAGAGGTCCTCGCGGAAGCTGCCGGACTGGACCAGTTCGAGTAGGTCGCTGTTGGTCGCGAGCACTAGGCGCACATCGACTTCCCGGGTGCGGGTTTCGCCGACTCGTTCGAGCAAGCGATCCTGGAGGACGCGTAGCAGCTTGATCTGTAGCGAGGGACTGGCTGTGCCGACCTCGTCCAAGAAGATCGTGCCCCCGTCTGCCTCCTCGAACTTGCCGGCCTTGTCGCGGATGGCGCCGGTGAAGGCGCCCTTGGCGTGTCCGAAGAGTTCGCTCTCGAGCAGGGTGTCGGGGAGGGCGCCGCAGTTGACCTCGACGAAGGGGGCCGAGGCGCGGGGGCTCTGCTCGTGCACCAGGCGTGCGATTCTGGTCTTGCCGGTGCCGGACTCGCCGGTGAGGAGGACGGTGGCCCGGGTGGGGGCCACCGAGGCGACGGTTTCCAGGATCTTGCTCATGCGCTCGCTGTTGCCGATCAGCGCGCGGGCGCCATTTCGATGCTCCAGCTTCTTGCGCAGGTTGCGGTTTTCGCTCAGCAGTCGGCGCTGCTCGAGGGCCCGTTCGACGGCGATCAACAGCTCGTCGTTCATGACCGGCTTACTGAGGAAATCGAAGGCTCCTTCCCGCATCGCCTCGACTGCGCTTTCCACGGTGCCGAAGCCCGAGAGCAGGATGACGGAGAGTTCGGGTTGCTCGGCAAGCAGGCTCTCCAAGAACTCTTGGCTGCCTTGGAGTTCCCGGTCGGCGACAGCCAGATCGAAGTGCTCACGCCGGGCGCTGGCGAGCCCCTGTTCGGGATCTGTTCGCAGGGAGACTTGGTAGCCGGAGTTCTCGAGGCAGTGCCTGAGCTGGTGAGCCGCCTGGGGATCGTCTTCGACGACGAGGATGTGCGGGACCTTCATGTCGCATTCTTCGGACGCTGCTGCCGAAGGGGTTGACTCTATGCAACGTTTCCCGCGCCAGGCCGCAAAGAATCAGGGCTTGCCGCTGTTGTGCCGGCGGCGTAACTCGACGCGGATCCCCTGCAGGAGGCCCTGATCGACCAGGGCGATCACCCGAGCATCTTGTTGGGCCAGCAGGGTTCGAGCGAGGAGGCCGTGGAGGCCGAGCTCGGGGTTGCTCAGCGCCTCATCCAGAGCGAAGGGGGCGAAGAACTGTTTGGGCCTCAGACCCAGGGGGAGGCCGGGGGGATCGAGGCGGATCTCCAGGTGGCGCCCATCGCGGCGCAGGGTCAGGGGGTCTGGAGCAGGGGCTAGGTCGAGGAGGACTTGCCCCAGCGAGCTGAGGGCTTCTTCGAGCATCTCTGCATCTGCGGCGATGAGGATCTCTTCGCCGCTTTCTTCCAGGCGAATGCGACTGGGGGCCAGGGCCAGGAGGCAGCGACTCGCAATGGCGAAGGCATCGACCGCGTGCAGCCGGGGCCGGTGGGGGGCGCCGATGCGGCGGAGGGTGGTGATGCTCCGCTCCAGGCGTTGAAGCGATTCCATCGCGGCGTCGACCTGCGGTCTCGGGTCTCTCTCGGTGCCAGAGAGGATGCGGAGTAGCTGCAGGCGCCCCGAGAGGGCCGCGAGTGGGTTGGCGAGGAGGTCGGCGAGGCCTGCAAGCCAGGCGTGGGGGTTGCCCTCCCCCTCTGGCTCCTGCAGGGCTGCGCGCAGGGTCTTTGCATCGCAGGGCCACAGCAGTCGCTTCACGCCCAGTTTGAGGAGGGTGGAGTCGAGCGGCGGCGTCTCCGGTTTCACCAGCGCCAGCAGCTGTAGTTCGGGGCCAAGGGCGCGCAGGGTTTGCATCACTCCCAGCTCCTGGGGCCCGATCGCGTCGGCATCGAACCAGAGGCTGTCTCGACGCTTCGATGCCATGGCCGGTGCGGCCTCGGGGAGCTGGGCTACCCGTTCTGGCTGCAGCCCCAAGCCGAGCTCGCGCAAACGAATCGCGAGTTCGGCTGCCTCCTGGGTGCAGAGCAGGGCGAGGTGTGGCGTCGGGTCCATCTTGGGTTTGGTAAAAAGGGCGATCCTTAGGATCCTATCTCTTTAGGCGCCTGTTTGCCTGTTTTCGTTGATGTTCGGCTCGGGGGGCTCGGCGTCCGAAAAGAGACGTAGGCCTGAGTCCGTGCTTGGAGAGGATCCACGCTGGGAGTGGGATCACGGCTCGGCCTATACTCCTCCGCCTGATTGCCGGATGCAGAGCCCCAGTACCGATTCCATGAAGCACGGGAGAACCGTTGACGGTGTCCCCGACCTTTCGGTCGTGATTCCGATCTATAACGAGATCGAGAATCTCGTGCCGATGCTGGGTGCGGTGCGTCGGGCTCTTGATCCGACAGATCTCGAATATGAGCTGCTTCTTGTCGACGATGGCTCGACCGATGGGAGTCGCGAGTTGATGCGCCGCCTGGCGCAGGAGGATCCGAGGCTCCGCATCGTGTTGCTGCGCACGAACTCCGGGCAGACGGCCGCGATGGCAGCTGGCTTCGATTTGTTCCGCGGACGCTTTGTCGTCACTCTCGATGGGGATCTGCAGAACGATCCTGCCGATATCCCCCGCATGCTTGAGTATCTCCAGGAACAAGAGCTCGATGTGGTCTGTGGCTGGCGGCGTGATCGCCAGGACCGTGCCTTCACCCGCAAGGTCCCGTCGCGGGTTGCGAACTGGCTGATCCAGCGCTTTACCGGTGTGGCTATCCACGACACGGGCTGCACCCTTAAGGTCTATCGCTCCTGGGTTGTACGAAAACTCCACCTCTATTCCGACATGCACCGCTTCATTCCGGCGCTCGCTGTTGGGACTGGCGCTCGTGTCGGTGAGCTGGTCGTCAAGCACCATCCGCGACGCTACGGCCATTCCAAATACGGCATTGGCCGGATTCTGCGGGTCTTGACCGACCTTCTGGTCGTTCGCTTGATCGTCCGCTTTTCTAAGCATCCCTTGCGCTACTTCGCCCTGGCGAGCGTTCCGTTGTTCCTTGGCGGCAGCTTCCTCGCCATCCTGGGGCTCTTCCGTTTTGATCCGGAGCGAGGGCTGTCTCTAGTAGAGCGCTGGGAGAACCATTACATGACGGCCTCGATCGTAATGATGGTGGCTGCTTTCAATCTCTTCGTGCTCGGGCTGCTCGCCGAGCTCTCGGTCAGCGTTAGCGCCTACTTCGCGCGGACTGGACAGGAGCTGGAAGAGGGGCGGGGCGAGTCGCTGGTGGATAGGTCCCTATGACTGCGAAGCAGACCATGGATGAAGCTCAGGTATCGGAGGCGCTGGCCGCGCCCGAGGTCTCGGTCATCGTGCATGTCGTCGATGCTGAGGCTGACCTGCAAACCCTGGTGCGTGCCTACCAGCTGGCGCTCACCGAGCTCGGCCGCAGCCACGAGCTGGTCTTCGTGCTTGACGGTGTCGCTGGTCCTCTGATCGCCGAGCTGGAGGCCTTGCAGCGCCAAGAGAAGGGCATCAAGATCCTTGCCTTGCAGGGGCGTGGCAACGGTGAGTCGATTGCCTACCGCGCGGCCACCAGTCATGCCTCGGGCCGCTATCTGGTCACGGCGACGGACTATTTGCAGGTGGACCCTCGCAGCCTTGAGGCTCTGCTCGCTGCTCTCGATGCCGGGGCCGACTTGGTAAGCTCTTGGCGCTGGCCCCGCATCGACCCGCTGCTCAATCGGCTGCAGTCGGGCTTCTTTAACCGCTTCCTGCGTCTACTGAGCAGCGTCGAGTTGCACGATCTCAACTGCAACTTCCGGGCGCTTCGCAGCGAGGTCCTCGAAGAGATCTCGGTCTACGGCGACATGTTCCGCTTCCTGCCCATCCTGGCGCAGAAGCGTGGCTTCAAGGTTCAAGAGGTCAAAGTCCGGCACATGGAGGAGCGGGGCAAGACCGGCTTCTTCGGCTTTGGCGTCTACTTCCGCCGACTCCTGGACATTCTCGCCGTTACTTTTCTGGCCCGCTTTACCCGCAAGCCGCTGCGCTTCTTTGGCGTGATCGGTTTGGCGCTGTTTGCGGCCGGCATGCTCTTGGCAGCGCCACCGCTGGTCGAGCGAATCTTGGATCTCGGCAGTCTGCAGAACCGCCCGATCTTCTTGATGGGCGTTGTGCTGATCTCCTTTGGCCTGCAGTTCATTGGCTTTGGGCTGGTGGGCGAGATCATCATCTACACTCAGTCGAAGAACCTCCGCGACTACAAGGTCGAACGCTTTCTGAGTTCGGACCCTGGCCTTGCCGAGGAGAATCTACCGGCTCTGGATGGGGAAGAGCTTCCCATCGAGATTACCTCCCAGCAGCCACGCATGGGGCTTTCGCTGCGGCATCCAGCTCCTGGCGAGGATTCTCTTCTCGACCACTACATCGAGAATCATCCCCAAGGCACCTTCTTCCATATGTCTTGTTGGCGGAAGATGCTTGAGGAGCTACTGAATCGCCACTGCTCCATCCTGCTCGCTGAGCGTGACGGAGAGATGGTCGGCATGCTGCCGCTCTTCGACTGCGATTCCCTCTTCCTCGGGAAGATCAGTGTTTCGATGCCTTTCGCAGTCTATGGCGGCATCGTCGCCGACGACCTGGAGAGCAGCCTGCTCTTGCTGCGTGAGGCTTGCCAGCGCAGCCGCAGCCGCGGTCGCCGCTACCTGGAGTTGCGACAACGTTGGCCTTTGGACCTGCCCGAAGACTTTGATCTCGAACTCCAGCGGCGTGAACTCTACGTCGGGTACGCGAAGGATCTTCCGGAGACCGTCGAAGACTGTCTCGGACAGATCCCGCGCAAGGCACGGGCCGAAGCGCGGAAGGGACGGGATAAGAGTCAGCTCAGCTTTGCTCCGATGCACGACCTGAAGGCCTTCCATCGGCTCTTTTCCGTCAATAAGCAGAGCCTGGGCTCTCCCTGTCTGCCGCTGTCGATGCTGAAGATGATCCAGCGCCATCTCGGCGATCGCATGGTCATGCACGAGGTCTGCCTGCCGGAGGGCAAGCGCATCGCCTGCGTGATGAGCTTTCTCTTCCGAGACGAGTTGCTTCCTTACTACTCGGGGGCCCTCGCGGGTTACTCGAAGACGGGCGTCAACAACTTCATGTATTGGAAGCTGATGGAGTGGGCGGTCGAGAATGGTCTGCGTCGTTTCGATTTCGGTCGCAGCCGTGTCGGCACGGGTGCCGCGAAGTTCAAGAAGAACATGGGCTTCCCAGAGGAAGCTCTGCACTACTACTTTGCCCTTGGCGAAGGCGTCTCGATGCCAGAGTTCCACCCGAGCAATCCAAAGCTCAGCATCTATAAGCGGATGTGGAGCCGTTTGCCGGGAGGACTGGCCCGGGCGATGGGGGGGCGGGTCTTCCGCGAGTTGCCCTGAGGCTGTCTCCCGGTGTTTCAGCGGACCGTGGAGAGGATCCACTCCAGGGCTTGCTCTAAGTCCTTGGCAAAGAACTCGGGCGCCGTCCGGTCTTGGGGCCAGTCTCTGCTGTGAGCTAGCTTCGGGCCTAGGACGAGGGCAGCCTTGGCTCCGAAGTGGTGGCTGGCTTCGATGTCGCGAACCGCGTCGCCGACCAATACGCAGCGCTCAGGGTCCAAGCTAAAGACCTGGCCGGCGTGGCGGAGCATTCCGCCATTGGGCTTGCGGCAGGGGCAACTGCGGGTCAGCGCGCTGTTGCCAGCTTCGGGGTGGTGCGGGCAGGCGAGGATGGCATCGAGCTCTTCTTCGCAGAGGGCGCGGAGCTTTTGGTGGATGCGGCAGAGCTCATGGAAGTTGATGAGGCCACGAGCCAGCGCCGATTGATTGGTGACGACGATGCGGAGGAAGCCGGCCTGGCCCAGACGTCGAAGCGCGGAGACTAGGCCTGGGACCGGCTTGAGCTGGTCGGCTGAGGTGATGAAGCCCTGTTCTACGTTGAGGACTCCGTCCCGATCGAGGAAGACCGCCTTATGTCCAGGACCCTTCAACGCTCTGTTTCAAGCTGAGGGTCCTGGGGCCGCTTCTGGAAGGTGCCCTGAGGGAAGAGCCGCACGTACAGGTCGCTGGGCACATAGAACGACTCGATCGCAAAGGGAAAGAAGAGGTCGCCGACCGTCCACCACAAGGGGAAGGCTGGCGTCACCAGGTCGGGGTGCCCTTCGTCCCACTGTGAGGTTCTGAAGTCGTCCCAGTGTTTGGCGATGCGGCGTTCGGTCTCGTAGCCCTCTTTGCGGACTTCGATGAGATGGTCACCGCCCATCAGCCCCCCGAGCTCAAGCTCAGCGGGCGTGGTTTTGCCGGTGTTGATGCCGTCGACCCAGACCTCTCCACCCGCCGGATCGGAGTAGACGAAGACGCGATCCTTGGCGCTTAGCCAGAGGCAGGAGCTGAGGCATAGCGGTAGCAGGAGTAGGAGCCAGCCGAGGACCCGGCCGGCGATGCTTGCGTCTTGTCTTTGCTGCATCCTCTCTCCTCGTTTCCCGATTCAACGGATCCGTTTAGCGCACTCGTTCCACGCCCAAATTCAGTCGTCCCATCCAGCCCTTGGCTGAAGTGGCCAGCCTACTCCTTTACGCGACCGAGGAAGCTCGAATCCTCGGTGCTGATCTTGATCTTGTCTCCCACCCTGATGTGGGCTGGGGTCCGGACTTCCAGGCCAGTTTCGACTTTGACCGGCTTGGTGACGTTGGTTGCCGTGTTGCCCTTCGCCGCCTCTTCGGCCTCGATGACCTCGAGCACGACCGAGGTCGGAAGCTCGACGGAGACCGCCTCGCCATCGAAGAAGGTCACCATGATCGGAGAGTTGTCCTTGATGTAGTGCATCGAGTCTTCGATCACGTTTCCTGGCAGGACGTACTGCTCGTAGTCGGCCTCGTCCATGAAGACGTAGCCGGTGTTGTCCTTATACAGGTAGGTGCAGGACTTCTTGTCCAGGTAGGCCAGCTCGACCGAGTCGCCAGAGGCCAGGCGCAGGCGTCGCTGGTTGCCGGTCTTGAGGTTGCGAAGCTCGACGTGGTGCACGGCCTGGCCCTTGCCGGGGGTTACGTGGTCGCGCTTGGACACTTCGAACAGTTCGCCGTCCAGGATGACGGTCATGCCCTTCTTAATCTCGGGCGCGCGGGCTGTGGCCATGCATTTCTCTCTTCAGAGGGGGTCAGGAAAGCCGCGGAGAATAGCAAGCGGCGCTTGCTGCGGCACGGCTCCGTTTCTCTGGGTTCCAGGCAATCGCTTTCGACCGGGCCCCGCTCCGCCGGCTTTCTGCGACAGAAACGGCGGTTCAGCGGCCTCTTAGGGACTCCAGCCGGGCCCGGACTTCTTTGGCCAGGGGGCTCCTCGGCTCGTACTCAAGGAAGGCTTCGAAGTGCCGGGCCGCCTCCGTCTCCCGGCCGAGGCTCAGGAGTAGTTCGGCGATCTCGACATGGGCGTCTGCGTAGCTCGCTTGGATCGAGAGGGCGACTTGGAAGCTGCGCAGAGCCTCTTCCGAGCGGCCGATCTCGGCCAAAACCCGCCCGAGCACGTACCAGGCTTCGACGTAGTCGTATTCGATTTCGACGACCTGTCGCAGGCGCTGCGAGGCTTCGGCCACCCTTTCGAGGACATAGAGGACTCCGGCCAGGTGGAAGGCGATCTCGGAGTCGGGGCCGCCGCAGAGCAGTGCGTCCTCGTAGCAGTGAAGAGCTTCCTCCCAGTCGCCCCGCTCCTCCGCTTCGACACCGCGGCGGAACCAGGTCTCGCTGCGGGTGTCCGGAGCGAGCTGCGGCAGTTCGATCGACTTCAGTTCCTGTTCGGCCTGCGTTTCAAAGTCGAACCAGAGCTGGCCTTTCGAGCAGCGGAGGGTCCCGTCGCCCATCCTTGCCAGCAGCGGTCCCCGTGCGTCGAGACTGTTGATCTGGCCCAGAGCTTCGCCGGCCTCGGGATGCCAATGCGAGAGGTCCTTGAGGAAGCGGCGAATCTGGCCGGGGCTGTGCCCTTGCTTGACCAGGTTGGCGATGCTGCGCGCGCGCGCGACCTGGGGAAAGTCGAAGTAGAGCAGGCGGTGGACGATCTTGCGGGGCACGATGAGGCGATTCCGCGTCCAGCTGCGCAACTGCTGCGTCGGCACATCGAGCATCCGGGATAGCTGCTGGGTGGTGTAGAGCCGCTCCAGGTCCTGGCGCTGCTGGTCGAGTCCGAGCAGTTCGAGCAGGTCTCGTTCGCTTAGGATCGAGAGTTCTTGGCCACTGTTGCGACGCTGGATCGCGTCGCGGAGCAGCTGGGTCGAATGACCGTCCTCCTGGAGCGGCCAGCCGATCGCTCCAATCACCAGGAGCTTGGTCTCCGGCTGAACCCGGTGGTGGTGCTGGTAGCCGCTCCGCTGCAGGAGCTGGATGCACTCCTCATGCGACATCGTCGCGAAGCGTCCGGTGATCGCGACGCAGGTATCCCCGGGACCCACCAAGTGGGGTGCTTTCGCTTCCTTGCTGTCGCTGGTCTGCCTTCCCTTTGCCATGGCGGCGGAGTATAGCGGCGTCTGGCCCGGACTCGTCACCTGCTCGCAGGGGCATCGTTCATATCCTCGAAGCGGAAGTCGCTCTCTTCGGCGAAGCTGAAGAAGCGATCAGCGCCCAGGACCAAATGGTCCAAGAATCGGATGCCAAGGAGCTGGCCCACCTCACGCAAGCGTTCGGTCACAGCCCGGTCTTCGTTGCTGGGCGCGGGGTCGCCGCTCGGATGGCTGTGTCCGACGACGATGGCGGCGGCCCCGCATCGGACTGCGGGCCTATAAACCTCGCGCGGGTGGACCAGGCTCGACTGCAGGGAGCCGATGCTGATGAGTCGCGAGCCGATCACCCGGTGCTTGGTGTCGAGGAAAAGGGCGTGGAACTCCTCTCGTCCTGGTGCAAAGAGCTGTCCCCGCAGGTGGCCTGCGGCCTCACTGGCGCTGAGCAGGGACTGCCCACGGCGCAGGGAGGTCCTGTGCACCCGGCGTCCGAGTTCGATCGCCGCGACCAGGCGGCTGGCGAGCTCGGGGCTCAATCGCGCCTCGATCTCGCGGGGTTCTCGTTCGCGAAGTGCCTCCAGGCCCCCGGGGTCTGGGGCGAGCAGCTCGTGCAGCCGTCCTGCCTCAGGGCCAAGCAGCAGTCGCAGCAGCTCGGGGTCGCTGAGGGAGCGCGGACCAAAGCCGCGCAGCTCGGCCAGCTGTGGAGAATCGGGTCGGGTCGGAGGCTGGGTCACACTCTGCGCTCACGCTTCGCTGTTCCGGGGGGGCAAGAACTGAGTGACCCAACGGGGCCGGGGTTTCTCGCAAACTCGGATTTCCGCCGGGCCTGGGCTGTGGGCTGGCTGCTTTCAGCGGACGGGTCTCGGCGCCTCTTGGTCGAGCTCAGTCGCCAGGCTCCGCCCCGGGGCAAAAACGCAGGAACTCGTCGAGCGCTGGCCCGGGCTCTCGCAAGTCGGGCCAATGCGGGAAGCTTCGGCAGTGCCCGGGGCGGGCCGGGTAGACCTGGCAGCGTGCTTGCCAGCCCTCCCGTTCGAGGAAGACACACTCGGGGGCTCGTGGGCCGTCCTTGAGCAGCAGGTCCTCGCCGGGCCCGGAGCGGCAATAGCGGGCTCGGAAGGCCTCCGCTTCGAGCCCGAGCAGCTCAGCGATGGCCAAGACGTCGCTCGGGGACAAACGCACCCTCCCCTCCGGGCGGCTGCAGCAGTTGCCGCTGCGGCGGCACCTGTGCCGGAAGGGCCATGCCGAGCCGAGTTCCGTGTCCTGTGTTTTGGTCATGAGCCGGAATCCCGGTCGATGTGCCCGTCGATGCGAAAGGATCCCCCTAGCGAAGAGCGAAGCCGAGCCCAGAGCAAGCTTCTCCACCCGTGAAGGGGAGAGCTTCGCTTCGAAGTTTGCTCACTGCGATACCTGGTTGCGGGACGGCACTGGGCATCCACGCGGGGGGGGGAGAGGCGAGGGCACTCACCGGATTGACCTTATTCGTTTTAAGAATGGTCCTTGCGCCAGCCGATGAGATTTCAGCTTTTCTTTGAAGAGGGTATTTGATGAGGCGCGGACTCCTTTTTATCTCTGCAACGATCTTGTTTGCACTCGGTTTGGTTTTGAGCGCCGACTTCATCATGAGCCTTGGGCTGATGCGTGGATCGTTAACGCATGAGAATGAGCTTGTACGTAAGTCCGCTAATATGGAGATCGTTATATATCGATGGGGAGCGTGGATCCTTGCCTCTTTGTTGCTCGTCACTGGATTGTTCTGGGGTCGTTTGATCAATACCAAGTGGGTGCTTGATACGGCACAACTGGGCTCGAAAGTGAGCGCCGAGATTCGTCGGCATTTCGGCTCCATTTGGAATCGATCTCTGCTAATTGTTCTCATCGGCCTCTTCGGGATCGGCCTCTATCTTCGTTTTGGCAAGGATCTGTTCCCACTCGAGTACCTGGCCGCCATTAACCCCGAGGACGGAGTGATCGAATGGTCTTCGGCGGCTATCGTTTTGTTCGCCGCCCTGCTGTCGGGGCGTATTGCCCTGCATGGACAGGCCACACGCGCCCAGGTGGGAATGCATTGCTTCTTGGCCTTGCTGTTCTTCGCGATGTGTGGAGAAGAGATTAGCTGGGGGCAGCGGGTGCTAGGTTTTGAGACCCCGGAAGCCCTTCAAGGCATCAATGTCCAGGGTGAGTTCAATCTCCATAACGACTTTGGGTACTTCTTCGACCACCTGTTTGTTTTGTGCTTCTTCCTTTGGGGCTGCGTTGTTCCCCTGCTTCGCAAATATTCAGATTTCTTTCGAGGATTATTCCTTCGCGTAGGACTGCCGGTCCCCTCCTTGGGACTCGCCTTCGGGATGTTATTGATTTCGATGGTCCAGGACGTTCTCGTGTATCGTCTGGTTGACCCCATGCCTTATCTGCGGGTCCCTGAGCTTCGGGAACTCTTATCCTCGCTAGCCTTTGCGCTGCTGATGTTCGAGGTGCTGCGCTTGCTCCGCTTGCAGGGCACGGGGGCAGCGGATAGGCAGATCGAAAGCTCAGCTAAGGTCCGCGTGTTAGCGAAGGGACAGGACCCGTTCGGCCTCGGACACGCCACTCAAGCAGCTCCCGGCCCAGCGCCTTCGCTCAGCGGCGGCGCCGCCGATGAGGAGATCGTTTGATCGAGCGGCGCCTGCGGGCGGCGCTCGGGGGGCGCTGCTGCTCAGGAGTATGCTCTTCTGTAGCGAAGCCGCATTTCTCGTCCAGCTCAGCGACGAGTTCGGCTGGGTCCTGGAAGCGAATCTCCCGGTCCTTGGCCATCATCTTTTCGATAAAGTAATGCAGCATCGGGCTGTGGCCGAGTTCGCGCAGTTTGCTGGAGTCGAGTTCGGTGTCGACCTGGCTGAGCAGGACCTCGCGAGCTTCGCCGAGGAAGGGTGGCTGGCCGGTGGCCAGGTGATAGACCGTGGCCCCCAGGGAGTAGATGTCGGCGCGTGAGTCGAGGTCGCTCTGCCCGAGGGCCTGCTCAGGGGCAATGTATTGGACGGTGCCGACCGTGGTCTCGCCACCGGCGGCGGCCCCGGCCTTGACTGAGAAGCCGAGGTCGATGATCTGGATGCGGCCGTCTTTGCGCCGCATCAGGTTGCCCGGCTTGAGATCGCGATGCACCAGGCCCTGCTCGCGTAGGTAGCACAGGGTCTTTGCGACCTGCCGGGCTAGGTCTAGGGCCGCAGTCTCGTCCAGTACTTCGCCGCGCAGGAGCAGGTCTTCGAGGTTTTCGCCGCTGACGCACTCCATGGCGACGAAGATCGAGCCCTGGTCACGGGCCACCCGGTAGCCGTGCACGAGTCCGGGATGCTGGAGCTGACAGAGTTGCTGGGCTTCGAGGACGAAGCGCTCGAGGGCATGGCGCTTGCGGGCCAGCTCCTCGCGCAGGATCTTGAGGGCGACGAGGCTGCCGTCCCTGCGATCGCGGGCGCGGAAGACCAGGGCCGTGGCCCCCGACCCCAAGCGCCCAAGGATCTCGTAGCGGGTGAGCTGGGGCTGTTCGCCGACCCGGTTGCGGACGAGGCGTTTGGCTTCGGAAGGGCTCAGGACCTTGCCCCTGGCCAGTAATGCCGCAAGGCTCTCTTGCTCTTGGCGCATGGCCAGCAGGCTGCGGGCCTTGTCCGCATCCAGAAAGCCGTGATGCACGAGCAGGGCCAGGATTTCGCCCTCGTCGGGTGTCATTCGGGCCAGCCTAGCAGACCCTTGGAAAAGTCGGGAGGAAGAGCCGGTGAGCGAAGTCGATGAGCAGAAGCCGGAGCGGCGGCAGCGCCTGCGATTGACCATCAACGGCAGCGAGCGCGAGGAACTCGGGCCGCTGACGGTGCGAGAGCTGCTCGATCGGCTCTCGCTGCCGAAGAGCGGGGTTGCCGTGGAGCGCAACAAGGAGATCGTTCCCAGGGATCGGCACGCGGAGCAGGAGCTCGCCGACGGCGACCAGCTCGAGATCGTGACTCTGGTCGGAGGTGGTTGAGATCGGTCCTGGTTTCTCCTGGCGGGCACGCGAGAATGCTCGGTTTCGAACGCCAACTCTCCGACGACCCTAACCCGAAGCGTAACGATGACCGAGCAGCCCCAAGGTGGCGCCTTCCGCGATCTCTCGCAGCCCGAAGACCGGCCTCTCGTGATCGGCAAGCACGAGTTTTCCTCGCGTCTCCTGGTCGGAACCGGCAAGTATGCGAGCTACCCGCAGATGGCCGAGGCCCTCGATGTCTCGGGCACCGAATGCGTCACCGTCGCGGTGCGGCGCCTGGACCTGGATGCGCCGAAGGGCGAGGGCCTGCTCGATTATTTGGATCGCGAGCGCTACACCCTGCTGCCCAATACGGCGGGCTGCTTCAGCGCCGAGGACGCGGTGCGGGCGGCGCGGCTCGGCCGTGAGCTCGGCCTCAGTGACCTGGTCAAGCTCGAAGTGCTCGGCGATACGCGGACCCTGCTGCCTGATCCGGTGGGCACGCTCGAGGCGGCCAAGCAGCTGGTCGACGAGGGCTTTACCGTCCTCTGCTATACCAGCGACGATCCGATCGTCGCCCGGCAACTGCAGGATATTGGCTGTGCCGCGGTGATGCCGGCCGGCTCGCCGATCGGCTCGGGCCAGGGGCCGATCAATCGCCTCAATCTGCGTTTTATCCTCGAAGAGCTCAGCGTGCCGGTCCTGGTCGATGCCGGCGTCGGAACCGCCAGCGATTGCGCGGTCTGCATGGAGCTGGGCGCGGACGGCATCCTCCTCAATACCGCGATCGCCGGCGCCAAGCATCCGATTCGCATGGCGCGGGCCATGAAGCTGGCGACCGAGGCCGGCCGCGAGGCCTTCCTTGCCGGGCGCATCCCCAAGAAGCCCTATGCCACGGCGAGTTCGCCGAGCACTGGGGTCATCGGTTCTACGCCATCGATCCCGGGCGAGTGAGCCTTGGCCAAGATGGAGGATAGGGAGCCGGGTAGGGGCCCCTGGCCCGTCGCTGCCTGGAGATGGCATGCGGTGCTGGGTTTTGGCCTGGCGGGGCTACTTTTGCTGCAGCTCGGGATACTCGGGATCATGCTGCTGCTGGGCTATGAGCTGGGCCAGCGCCCTCCCGTCGACGGGCGCCTGCTCTTTGGCTCCTTGCCGGCGCAGCTCTTCTGGATCCTGAGCATTCCTTTGCTCGCCACTCTTCTCGATCGCGAGAACGGCTGGCGCAGCCTCGGCTTTGCCGGGCGGCCTCTGAGAGAATTCTCGCAGGGTCTGCTCTGGTACCTGCCGATTGGCGTCACGGTGTGGGGGGGCATCCTCGCCTACCGCTTGCTTTGGACCTATCTGGCTGGGGAAGAGCTTCCCGATCAATTCGCGGTCGAGCTGGTGAGGGACGAGAAGCTAAGGCCCATCCTCGTCGGCGCGATCTTCCTGCAGGTCGCGGGGCTCACTGCCTTGGCGGAGGAACTCTTCTTCCGCGGCCTATTGCACGGCTGGCTGCGTAAGCATCTCCGCCTCTGGCCTACGGCTTTGGTTGCCGGAGCGATCTTCGGTCTCGTGCACGGCCTTGAGTTTGCGGTGCCGATCACCCTCTTTGGCGTGCTGCTGTCCTGGCTCCGCGAACGTGTCGGGCTTTTGGCCTGTGTCGCGGCGCATCTGGTGCACAATGCCTCGGTCCTCGTCCTGGTCCGTTATCTGAGCTACTGAGCCCTCATTATGGAAATGCCCGAAGAGATCCCCGCGATGCGCCGTTTTGACAATATGCGCGGGCTGTTTCATCAGACCGAGAGCGGCGCCTTTGTGGCCAATAACGCGATTGTTGTTGGCGATGTACGGCTGGGAAAGAACAGCAGTGTTTGGTTTGGCTGCGTGATTCGAGGTGACGACGAGCCGATCGAGATCGGCGAGAATAGCAATATCCAGGATCTCTCCTGCCTACATGTCGACTACGGCTGTCCGCTGCTGATCGGTCCCAACGTCACGGTGGGGCACAAGGCCATGCTGCACGGCTGCACGGTCGAGGAGGGGGCTTTGATCGGGATCGGCGCCATTCTGCTCAACAACTGCCACATCGGCGCGGGCGCCATCGTCGCGGCTGGTGCTGTCGTTGGCGAAGGCGTGCGGGTGCCGCCGCGTTCGCTGGTGATGGGGGTGCCGGCCAAGGTCAAGAAAGAGGTCAGCGAGGAGCAGGCCGCCCGGGCAAAGCTCGGGGCGAAGCATTACGTCGAATGTGCCCAGCTTTTCCTGTGAGGCCCCGCGTTATGAGCCAGCACGATCCGGTGATCGCCCCTTCGCTGCTCTCGGCCGACTTTGCCCGGCTCGGGGACGAGCTGCGCCGCAGCGAGGATGCCGGTGCCGATTGGCACCACGTCGATGTCATGGATGGGCACTTCGTCCCTAACCTGACGATTGGGCCGCTCGTCGTCGAAGCGCTGGCCAAGGTGGCGCGCATCCCTCTCGACGTGCACTTGATGATTACCGATCCTTGGAGCTATGGGCCGCAGTTCGCAAAGGCGGGGGCGGCTCGCGTCGGCTTCCACGTCGAAATGCTGAGCGGAGTGGGAGCGCTTCCCGGGCGCTACGCCGATTTGCCGCAGCGCCCGGTTTCCGAGGGCATTGCCCTCTGCACCCAGCTGCGTGAGCAGGGCGCATCGCCGACGATCACGATCAACCCCGACGTCGAAGTCGAGCAGCTAGCGCCCTTGCTGCCGCACGTGGATATGGTGCTGGTGATGAGCGTGTATCCGGGCTTTGGCGGTCAGAGCTTTATCCCGGAAGTGCTGCCCAAGCTCCGCGCTCTTCGCGAGCGTTATGGCTTCCAAGGCCGTCTCCAGATCGACGGCGGGGTCTCGTCAAAGACCATAGAAAGCTGTGCCCAGTATGGCTGCGACAGCTTCGTCGCCGGTTCGGCCCTCTATGGCGCCCAGGACATGGCGGCAGAGATCCGCCTCTTTCGCGAACGGATCGCCGGGGCTCGTAGCTGAGCGGGCGTCAAGAAACGCTTACGTGTGCGATCTATCCCTGTGAGAGGCGCTCCTCGCTTTCCTGCTGCTCATGCTCCGAGCCCTTCGCCGGGGGATAGGGCGGGGCCGAGGAGGGCCTGCCGATCGGCGGGGTTCAAAAAGGTCCTATGCTTCTTGTCTGCCCTTCGCTGGACCTGTGCTGGCCATGAGTTCTTGGATGATCTGGGCGCAGTACATCTGCATGCGCGGCATATGGAACGGGCCCTTCCAGAGATTGCCTTTGAGGGGGGAGCTGGCGCTGCCGTCGCGGTGCAGGTAGCCGAGCCACTCGCCGTATTCTGGGTCGTGGAAATGCTGGTAGGCCCAGTCGTGGAGGAGAGTGTGCCAGCGGGCGTACTTGGCGTCGCCGCTGAGCTGGTAGGCCAGCAGGGTGGCGATAATCCCTTCGTTTTGCGGCCACCAAAACTTCATGTCGTGCCAGTATTCCTGGACTGGCTTGTTGTGGACATCGCGGAAGTAGAGGATGCCGCCGTGGCTTTGGTCCCAGCCGCGCTCCCACATGTAGTCGAGCATGCGGCAGCCTAGATTGATGAGCTGAGCATCGTGATCGCGGTGCTTGGCTTCGTGCAGGATAAACCAGGCGCCCTCGATGGCGTGGCCGGGGTTGAGGGTGCGAAAGTCAAAGTGCTCGAGTACTTCGCCGGCCGGGCCGACGTTTTCCATTACGCAGCGGATATCGTCTTTGACGAAAAAGCTCTCGATGGTTTCGATGGCTTGGTCGATTACCGTCTCCGCCCGGTCAAAGCCGATGCATTCGCGCAGCGTCTGCGCTGTGACCATGGCAATCATCGGCGGGCCCATGCTTTGACCCGTGCGAGCGCTGGTGAACTTCGGCTCGGGGCGGTGGCAAAGGAAGGCGTCCAAGCACTGCACGGATCGTTCGGCAAGCCGGCCGTTAGCTGTTGCCTTGGCATAAGCGGCAAAGGCAATGGCCGCGAAGCTCTCGGAGAAGGCGTAACGACGCTTGCGGATGGGGCTGCCATCGCGGGCGACGTGGAACCACATGCGCCCGTCTTTGGGGTCGAAGCCGTGCTCTTCGAGAAAGCGGATGCCACTGCTTGCGGCATCGAGCCAGCGCCTGCGCGGCTCTTCGGTGCTGCTAAGAGAACTGTTGTAGAGGGTGCTGAAGAGCCAGGCGCTGCGGCCCTGCTGCCAGATGCCTTTATCACTATCCAGCAGCGTCCCATCTCGGTCGCGTGCGGTCATATAACCGCCGTGCTCCGGGTCGATGAAGTCCGGGCAGCGCTCAAGCCAGAACGGCAGCGTGTCGTCGAGCAGCGCCCCGCGATAGTCCCGGTCTAACTGCGCCAAGCGTTCGGCTGAGATCGCCTTGTTTGGGCTTGCGGCGGTCATTCCGTCTCCTTGGGCTCTCGGAGTTTCACCGTGTGCAGGGTCAGGCCCCTTAGGTCGCGTTGCGAACCGGGCAGGACAAGACTGGCCAAGTAGCCAAAGACCACGCAGGAGGCGATGCCGATCGCCGCGTAGAGGTAGCCGTTGACCTGCGTTTGCTTCCAGACCGTGACCATGACCGCGACGCCGAGCAGGATGCCGAGCAGGGCCCCGTATCCGCTGGCCTTACGGGTGCAGACTCCGAGGATAAAGAGCCCGCCGAGCGCGCCCATAAACATGCCGATGACCTTGAAATACTCGTTAAAGAGCGAGCGGATATTCGGATCGACAAAGATCAGGGCGGCCGCCGTTCCGAGCAAGCCCATGAGCAGGGTCAGGAGCCGGGCGGCGCCGAGGTAGGCCTTTTCCGTCTTGAGCAGGTGGAAGGGCCGGAGGAAGTCGGTCACCAGGGTTGTTGCCGTCGAGTTCATGCTGGTGGAGACCGTCGACTGCGCCGCGGCGAAGATGCCGGCGACGATGAGACCGGCGAGTCCCAGCGGCAATTCCGTGGCGATGAATTGCGGGAAGATCTGATCGTTTTGCAGCGCCGGGTCCAAGCTCTCGGGGTGGCTGCGGTAGAAGGCGTAGAGCCCAGTACCCAGGAGGAAGAAGAGCAGCGCCCCTGGGATGGCCATAACGCCGTTGGCCCAAATCGACTTCGCTGCGGCCTTACTGTCCTTGGTCGTCATATAGCGCTGCACGACGGCCTGGTCGGAGGTGTAGCTCGAGATGTTTTGCCCCAGGCCGCCGAGGACAATGACCCAGATCGCGGTTGTCGAGATGCTGTTTGAGGAGAAATCGAAGTTGAACAGCGTGAATTTATCCGCGGCGCGGCCCGACTCGATCATGCCCGATAATCCGCCGTCCACGCCCATGAGGATAAAGATCAGGCAGAGCAGCGCGCCGCCCAGCAGCACAAAGGTCTGGATGGTGTCGGTCCAGATCACGGCTTCGATGCCGCCGAGCGTGCAGTAGACCAGGCAGAGCAGGCCCATGAGTAGCACGGCCGCCGCCGGCGATAAGGGGGTCACGGCTGCCAGCGCCAAGGCGGTCAGGGCCATGACGATGCCCATGCGTCCGATGTGGAAGAGAGTAAAGAGACCGCTGGCAAAGAGCCGTGTCGGCAGGTTGAAGCGCTTGCCCAAGTATTCGTAGGCGCTCGTTGCATCAATCCGGCGGAAGAACGGCATCGCCACATAGATCGCGATCGGCGCCGTCGCCAGGATTAGGAACATCCCCGGATACAAAACCCAGTCGGTGGCGAAGACCAGGGCCGGCAGTGCGACGTAGGTGAGCGAGCTGAGCATCGTCGCGTAGATCGAGCAGGCCGCGGCCCACCAGGGGATCTGCTGGCCGCCACGGAAGTAATCGTTCGTCGATTTGTTTTTGAAAACAAAGAAGATGCCGACGCCGACCATGCCCAGGAGATAAACGATGAGCACGGCCATATTGACGGCGCCAAACGATCGTTTGCGGGCTTCGATCCGCATCGACCAGGCCTTGGGCGTCCGCACCCGCGGAGCCACCTCGCCGCTGACCAGCACGATTTGCTTGTTCCACCAGACTGCGGGCGTGGTCACCGGGTTGGCGACTTCGGCGGGTCGATTGCCCAGGCTGGCCCAGGCGTCGGTAATCGTGTGGTAGCGGTAGACCGGCTTGGGGAAGCCCGGATGTTGGTATTCGCGAGCGGGGATGCCCGAGCCCAGCATCGCGATGAGTGCCGAGGCGTCGGCATAGGCCGGGACCACGATGCTGGACTGGCCAAAGGCGATCGCCGTGCCGGCCATGAGCGGGGTGGGGCTGTCGGCGCGTCGTTGCCAGGTCTGCGTCTGGGGGTCGTAGGCCCAGCAATCCTTGAGGAAGGCCAGGTTTGCCGGGCCGCCTGCTTGGAAGTGGCGTCCGCCGACGACATAGAGCTTGCTGCTGCGTCCGTCGTGCTGGGCGGAGACGAGGTGGAAGGCCCGCGCTGGCGCCGGCAGATCGGGAAGGCTCTGCCACTGCGCTTTGTTATCGGCTAGGTCCAGGCGGTAGACCTTGCTGGTCGCTGACTGGATGCTGCGGTTCGTTTGGCCGGCGATTACGTAGAGCATGGCGCCGATCCGTGCCGCCCCGCCGCTGCTGATGGGGGTGGGCAAACTGGGCAGCTCGCGCTGGCTCAGCGCCCTGCCGTCCCAGCTCAGCGCGAAGACTTCGGCATAGGCTCGTTGCTGATCCTCGCCGCCGATACAGATGAGCTCGTCGCCATAGCTCAGCGATGCGCCGTAGCCGAGCGCCCGCCGCAGTTTGCCGACCTCGATCCATTGCGCTTTGGGGCTGGGTAGGACGAAGATGCGGTCGTGGTAGCGTTTGGCGTTGTCAAAGTAGGGCTTGGCGAAGTTCGCCCCGCCGGCGAATACCAAGGCTCCGTGACTGCACCCGGCGAAACCGCCGGCGAAGCCGATTTCATCGGGCAGGTCAGGCAGGGCCTGCCACGAGACCTGCGCCATAACCCTCGGCCCTGAGAGCAGGGCGGCGAGCAGCAGCATGGTTCGGAAGAGCGTTATCAAATACATATCCAGCTTCCTTGCCCCAAGCAGATCCTTGGCCCAGAGCGCCGATACCCACGGGGAAGGCTCACTCGACCCCACGATCGCCCCCACGATCGACCCCTGCGCCGTAGAGCGCCGCAAGCGCCTCATCCGGCTACATCTGCCACCCTCCATCGCCGAAGGCCGCCTCTCCGTGATGCAAGATGGATCATTCATACGAGGCTAGTTCGTTTGAAATCAGATATGTGATGATACCCAGCTTCTCTGAGCTTGTTGGCGATCCTATTCAGTCCGGCTTTGCTTTTGGCAACCTCCGGCACCTCACTTGGCAACAAGACGGTTACGGGCACCATGCGAACAGGCGACAAAGGTGTATCTGGAACGATTTTGGGGCGACCTTTTGCTATCATCCCAAAAATAACTCCGACACTTCCGTTTGGGGTTAATATCTCGTCTGGAATAGCGTCGCTTGAAACAGGGATTTCAGAAGACGCAACATTGATTTCCTCAAGCAGTCTGGAGATCCCGCCCCAGTCTGCGACCCGCCTTGCTGTTTGTTCGATGAGTGCAAAGGCGGCAGATGACATGATTTCATCGAAGGCTAGATCCTGCCTGCCTTTCACCTCGATGAAAACCTCTATTTCAAATCCGTTGCGTTGTTCGGTTTTGTCTTCATTGAATGGATCGGAAAGCCCGTCTGATGCTATAATCAAGCTGTCTGCCGTGCGGATAATTTTGAAAGCCTGCCTGCCGCTCGGCCATGGGGGTGCCCCCAAAAACATAGGGTTGATGATGTATGAAATTACATCTGGTTCAACAGCCCCGATTTTCTCCCAATATGCTTGAAGGGTATCATAGGTTTCTTGGTACGCTGGGTCGTCGGGGGCGCGATGACTTGGCTCTGTCGGCGGCTCAGGATTATCCTTGTCGTTATTGAGCATTGATTTGCAGTTGTTTGGTTATTGGTGATTAGTTATTTGTTTTTAGTTATCGGTGTCTTCCTCGAAGCAAATGACATCTTATTGTTGTCTGACTTTGGTGTGCAGGGTAGCGAATTCATTTCGCTCCGCAACTATTCCTGCAAGCTGTGATTGCATTTATGAGGGGAAGGAACTGCCCTGCGGTAGAGCGTTGCCCGGAAGAACGTTGTCCGGAAGAACGTTGCCCGGAAAAACATTGTGCGCCGCGTTATCAAAGTCATGAGTTCTTATCCGGGGAGGGGGCTGCGGCGACGGAGGAGGATTCACTCTCGTAGGTCGGCTCCATGAACCTCCCGGCCCTGACCCGTTCAAAGAGCTCAAGCCGGCGCTCCGGGGAGAGGTTTTGCATGGGGGCTCGAACCGGGCCGCAGTCGACACCGCGCAGTGACATCAGGGCTTTGCCCGCCGCGAGTACCCCATACTCAATGAGTAGGTCGACCAACTCGATCACGCGCTGGCCTTGCCTCTGGGCGTGTTGGTGCTCGCCGCGTTTGAAGGCCTGGATCATGTCCAGATAAAGCGGCGCTGCATAGTTATAGGTGCTGCCCACGGCCGACTCGGCGCCATAAGCCAGCGCCCCGAGTAGCAACTCGTCTACGCCCCACATCACTTCGTATTGCGTTGCAAAGCGATCCTGGCAACGGGCAAAGGCCTGCAGGTCCGGGTCGGTAAACTTCACACCAGCAAAACTCGGGATCTGGGCGGCGCAGGCCTCGATCTGCTGGACCGGGTCGATGCTCACTCCCGAGAGGCCGGGGATGTGGTAGATGTAAAACGGCAGCTTTGGAGCGGCCGCAGCGATCGGCGCGAAGAAGGCCGCCAGCGCCTCTGCCGAGCCCGGGCACAGGAAGGACGGCGCCACCGCCGCCACCGCGTCGAGCCCCGCTTCGCCCGCGTGCCGCGCCAGGTGGATGGCGTCCTGCTGGCAGTTATGCCCGACGTGGGCAATGCGCTTCAGTGGCGTCTCGACCCCTGCCCAGGCCTCCTGCAGCGCCATCCGCTCCGCGCTGGTCATCGAGCACCATTCGCCCGTCGTCCCGCCAAGGAATACGCCTACCACACCGGCCTGCGCGAGTTCCGCCGCCTGCCCTGTAATCGCCTCAAGGTGCAAGGAGGCATCCTCGTGCATCGGGGTGTGCAGGGCCGAGATCAATCCTCTGAGATTCAGCTTCATGTGGGATCCCTTCTGAAGGCAAGACTGCTGCACGCTACGCCTTCGCCTCTCCAAACACATGGCGCATCAGCAAAGAGTCTGGACCAGCCACCTGGACGAGCGTGCCAGCCGACTGCTTTGCCTCACTAAGAGGGGCTGGGGGTCACAATACTAGCCCTGAAATAAGCGCAAAAAAGCACTGAGGCCCGCACTCGCTGCGCTATGCATGTGTTTACCAACAAAACGCATCGCCAGGAGGGGGCCTCAGG
>PDSF01000051.1 GCA_002748355.1 Planctomycetota bacterium
CAGTTTCAAGTATCGGCCGCTCTGCGTAGGCGGAGACGGATCATGGGCCCGGGGGCTGCGTGCCCGAACTCGCCCATTGCGCCTCACCAGGCGGTGGCCAGCCTCGTCTAAGAACGGCCGATGTGCCTTATTGTGAGCAGCGAGCTCGGCCTTGAGGGCGGCCGCCAGCGTCTGCCCTGCGCCTTCCCGGCAGAGCTCGGTACGAACGTCCTCGGAGGAGTCTGAACCGGAGAAAACGGTGGACGTACTTCCCGTGAGCGTGTCGTACCGGCCCTTCGGGGGCTTCTTGGACCTGTTAACAACTGCCAAGGAACGCCGCGCGTCTCCTCGCTCCTCCACAACCCTTGACCATATCTCGATCCGTAAGGTCGACCGCGTTTACTGGCAGCAATGGGGGGCGGATCCAGAACACTGTCGCTCACGGGCCTTGTTCAAGAGCCTGCTCGGCGCCCGGGTCTTGCGCTCTTGGGCGTGGTCCCAGGGCAGCAGGGCAGTTGATAGCGAGTTGCCGGGCGGGCCGCTATCGTCTTCGGGCTATGTCGCCTCGCATCCTGTTTGCCCTCACGCTGCTCTCGGTAACCGCCTGCAAATATGGGGCTGGGAGCGAGATCGGACCCGCACTGGGGGAGCTTCCCCAGAGAGAACTCAGTGTCCAGGTCCGGGATCCCGATGGCAAAGCTGTGGTCGCTGCCCGGCTCACGGTCAAGGGCAGCTCGGCTCTTGGGGTCACTGAGGGCAGTGGGCGGGCTTTTCTCGCCTCGGCGCCGATGGGCTCGCAAGTCCTTGCTGTGGACGCGAGTCAGGCCTGTGCCGATGGCAGTGATCGGCTCGCAGGCTTTGCGCTGCGCCTGAACCTGCCGGGGGGCAGGGCCAGTTTGGCGGCCCCGATTGTTTTGCCGGACTTTGCGGCCGGTGCTCGGCAGACCCTGGCGATTGGCAGTCTGGCCAGCGGCGTCACTCTGAGCCAGGGCGGCGCCACGCTCAGCCTAGGGGCTGGAACCAGCGTTTCCCGCGGCAGCGCGAGTGGCAAGGTCGAGATCTCGCTGTCCACTGTCGATGACTTTGAGCTGCCGCCGGTGCCGCTGCCGCTCGATGCGGGCACGACCCTGGTTTCGCGGGGGGCTTGGATCTTGCCGCTCGATGTCGCCTTCGGTCCCGGTGCTCGCCTCGAACTCGCTAACGATCTGGCCTTACCCGCCTCCGGCACTGCGCAGCTCTGGCGCTTTGATGGGGTGAGCGGCGTTTGGAGCTTGCTCGCTAGTGCTTCGCTGGTTTCTTCGCGCTTGCGCATCGACGTCGACCAGTTGCCGGGTGGGGGGCTCTATGTCTTTAGCACCAAGGTCGCGAGCTCGACGACGGTGAGTGGCCAGGTCGTCGACAGCGACGATAAACCGGTTCCCGGCGCCATCGTCGCCAGCTCTGGCGGTCGCTTCGTGCGTGCTGGCCAAGACGGCAGCTTTTCCCTCGGCCCCCTGCCCGCCGTGGATGCGGCTGGGAGCGCCCGCAGCTTGCCGCTGCGGATCAGTGCTCCGCCCACGCACGAGCCCCGGCTCCTCGATCGATCTCTGCCAGCCACTGGGCCGTTGACGGCTAGCGCCAAGAGCCAGCTTGCTAGTCGGCGCTGTGGCCAGCTTCGAGTGCTCTTGGCGCAGCGCGGGCGGGCTTTGCCTGGACGCAGCGTTGCGGTTGCCAGCAGCAATCAGGCGCGCATCCGCTACCTCATTACCGACAGCTCTGGGACCGCGGTGGCACGCGATATGAGCTATGGCCTTACCGGCTTCCGCTGGGGCTATATGGACGGCAAGGACTTCTATTCCGCGGTCACTGTGGGGCGCTTCGACAGCGGTTTTTATCACGATCAAAACGTTTTGCCGCTCTGGTACGACCCCCTGCGCTTTGGTTATTCGGGTTTCGTGCGCGCCTTTGTGGTTCAGGCCGAGAGTGGGGCTCCGATCGAAGCTGCCTATGTGCAGGGGCAGATGCGCTCTGATACCGGGCGTTTTGCTCCGACCGATAGCTCCGGCTTCGTCAGCGTCGAAGTGAGTGAGGGGGAGTGCGCAACGGCCTATTACCGATCAGCGCAGCAGGGACGGACCTACCACTCGGCCTACTCGGTGGATGGATACTCGCAAAACCTAGCGGAGTTTCCTCTCGAGCTGGCGCCTCCGGCAGCTCTGGGCAGCTACGGCAAGCATGCTCGCTTCCGGGGAACGCTTCGCGGCTCTGCTGGCTCTGGGCTTGCCCGCAGGATGCTGGTGCGTGCTCCGCTTCGCCCCAACGACTGGCGCCGGATTCAGCTGGGCGGCCCGCTTCGCCTCCCCAAGCTCCCCCGAGTCTTGGATCCGGAACTAACGGGCCAGCTCGACTATGACCTTGGGGTGCCGGTTCCTCTCTACAGCGTTTCGGCGGTGGAGGGTTCTCTCTCTGCCGCTGTGCTTAGCCCTGAGCGTGTCGGTTACGTCCGCGAACTCGCAAGCGCGAATGGCAGTGGCATCGCCCGGGATATCGCCCTGGACCTGCCCCTGGACCACTCGCTTCGCCTTAGGAGCATGCTCCAAAACCTCGACCCCAGCTTGAGCAGCGCCGAGCTCCGCTTCGCTCTGGGGCTCGACTTGGGCGATGATCGTGCGATTGCCCTGCATGGAGCCCACGGTGGGGTGCAGGTTTCCGCCAGCGACTTGCTGCTCAAGGTGCCGGCGCTGGGCTCGGCGCGGGCCTGGCTTGGGGCTCTTTCGGTGAAGGGCGTGAGCGCTGGAGTCACCAGGTCGCAGCACTATCTCGTGGACACGAACAAGGCGGATCTGCCGACTCGCTCCTTCTTGCCGGTTCCGGTGCTCACCGCCCCTGCCCCGGGGAGCACGGTTGCCTCGGCGGAGAAGATCGTGGTGACTTGGACACCGCACCAGGATGTGAGCTTTTACGAGCTGGAGATCCGCAGCGAAAACAGCAGTTCGGTGCACAGTTGGCGGGTGTTACTTCCTGGGGATCGCTCCTCTTTCACCTTTGGCGGGCTGCGCCAGGAGATGAAGGAGCTGCTTGCTCCAGCGCGGACTTGGACCCTGACACTGCGGGCGAAGGCGCTGGCCCCGAACTCGGTTTTCGATCGCCAGGATGGCTATCGCCGTATCCAGGGCTGGCTGCAGTCGCTGGGGGTCGGAGAGCGTTACGTCGAGAGGATGTCGACGATTTCGTTTAGCTTCGCCACACCCTGAGTTCCGCGGGCTCAAGGCGCGTATGCAGGGCGAGGCCTGGGCCCAGGCGTAGAAGCCGCTGCATTCCGTTTGGCTCCGAAATGGACTGGGGGAGTTCAGCCCAACGCGCGAAGCGAGCGACGAAGGCTTGGCTTGCGGTCGTTTCCGGCGCGAGTTCGGGCTGGTGCTTGCTGAAGACGAAGGAGCCGCTCCCGTGCCGCAGTTGTAGCCATGCGGGAGCTTCGTGGATGGGGGCACTGCCGGCACCTGGCCCGGCAAAGAGGCGGGTCATCCGCTCACGTGCCAGCTCGTCGAAGGAGAAGCCGGTGATCATCACGCTGCTGCCGTGGTAGGCGAGACTCCACAGAGCGGTCCAGGTTTCGCTTGAGATCGGGGCGCTGCACGGCACCCAAAGGGCGGAGCTGCGAGCACGGCGGTCGAGTGCCTGAGCGTGCAGGATGTCGGCGCTGAAGCCGGCGCGATGCAGCAGCTCGATGGCGCCAGCGGCGGACTCTGGGCCGGGGTTGCGTTGGGCTCCGGGGGCATCGAGCCAGACCTTGAGTGCGGCATCGATGGGGGGAGGAAGCTCCTTGGGGAGCTCGTTCAGCGTTGCCTGCAGGGCGCGTAGCGGCTGAGAAAAAGGCTCTGCTAGCGTTGCTTCTTGCCATGCTGCTTCCGTCAGGACCAGGGCATGTCCCGCACCCAGCGCTGCCAGTGCTTGTAGGTGGAGCTGCGTGGCTGAGGGCTCACGGAGGATGCAGAGACCGGGGTGGGTTTCAGGGCGCCCGGCGAGCAGCGAGGCGAGAAGCTGCTGGGTGGGGAGCTCAGAGCCTAGTTCGATGCCATCGAGGAAGAGGGTGCTACTGCCATAGGCGATTAGTGAACTGCTGCCGGCGCCGAGGGGATCACGGTCGCTGAAGGCGATGGGCGTGCGCCTCGCCCCTTTGGATCCTTGCACTGTGTGGAAGCGCTCTTCGAGGACGCGAGCGTCGTCGTTGCGGCTCAGCGGCACCAGGAGGAAGCTCCCCGGGTGTGGGCTAGCGATTCGCGAGAGAGCTGCCACGCTATTGGGGTTGAGCAGATGCTCCAGCTTGCAGGGGATGGCGAGCAAGAGGCCCAGTTCTCGCGCCTTGTTGCTGAGGCGCTGGAGGGCTTGCTCGGCGTTGGGAAAGAAGGGCGGGAGGGCGGCGGCTGCTAGGCCCAGCTTGGCGCATTCTGCGAGTTGGCCACCCCAGCGTTGTTCCCAGAGGCTAGGGGCGCGGGCGAAGTCGATTTGATCAGCGGCCGGGAGCATCAAGCCGAGCCGGGGGCGGGCGTCGCCGCGCCAGATGACCTGGCGCCTTGTCGTGGCCAGCGCTAGTTCGGATGAACTCATGTCGGCAGGGTAGGCAAGGAGCCCCGCTGGCGACCAGGCTGGATTCAGATGCTTGGCACGTCAATTTCAGCCTGGCTGCCTTCACCTTGTAGTTTGACCAGCTTGTGGTAGGCCCCGTTTCGCTTCGCCATCAGTTCTTCGTGAGTGCCTTGCTCGACGACCCGGCCGCCGGCGAGCACGAAGATCTGGTCGGCGCCGCGCACCGTCGACATCCGGTGGGCGACGTAGAGCACCGTTCGCCCCTCTTTGAGTCGGTCCAAGGCAGCTTGGACCAGCCGCTCACTCTCGGTGTCGAGGGCGCTGGTCGCTTCGTCCAGCAAGAGGATCCTTGGGCTGCGCAGCAGCGCTCGCGCGATGGTGATGCGCTGCATTTGTCCCCCCGAGAGCTCGGTTCCGCGTTCACCACAGATGGTGTCGTAGCCTTCGGGCAAGCCATTGACGAAGTCGTGGACCAGGGCGTCCTTCGCCGCTTGTTCGATCTCGGCGTCGCTGGCTCCTGGCCGGCCGAGCCGGATGTTTTCCCGGACGCTCACGTTGAAGAGGAAGGGCTGCTGATCCACGATCGCCAGCTTCAACAAGTATGAGTCCAGCTCGTATTCCTTGAGGTCTTGTCCGTCGATCAGCACTCGTCCCGCATCGGGGTCGTAGAAGCGCGCGACGAGGTTGAGGATGGTCGACTTTCCGGAGCCACTGGGGCCGACGAAGGCGATGCGCTGCCCGGCTTTGATCTGCAGGTTGAGCTGGTCGAGCACTGGCTCACGGCCATAGCTGAAGCGGACGTCTTCGAAGGCGATGGCCCCGCTGAGCGCCTCGGCGCTCTTGCCGTCAGCGGGACGCAGCAGTTCGTTGCGTAGGTCGAAGAGCTCGTCGATGCGGTCGAGGGCGCCCTGCGACTCTTTGAGCATGTTGTAGGTGCGCGCCAAGCGTTTGACGTCGGTATAGGTCGTGCCAAGCGGCCCCAAGGCGACCACGAGCTTGCTCGGATCCTCGGTGTTCTTGAGTAGGTAGGTGAGGCCGATCAAGAATCCGGCGACGCCGAGCATGTAGATGAGCTGCAGAAAGCCCTGCGACTTGGCTTTGGCTTTGAACATCCGCATCTTGCGCCGAAAGAAGGTCTCGTTGATCCGTTCGAACTCGGCGATCTCGTGGCCCTCCAGCTGGAAGGCTTTGACGGTGCGGAAGCCGGTGAACATCTGCGACATGGCGTCGGCGCTCTGGCCCAAGGCCTGGAGACTGCGCCCTGAGCCCTTTTGCACCTTGCGCCCAAAGCTGAGCATGGGCACGAGCAGAAAGGCGATGATGAGCAGTACCGCCAGGGCCACCCAGGGGGAAACCATCCAAGCCCAGATGAGGTTGACCAGGAGGAACATCGGCTGCAGCACCGCGTTTTCAAACACGATGTTGAAGGACGACATCACCGTATTGCTGTCGTTGGTGACCCGAGAAATCAGGTCGCCGGTGCGTTGGCCGCCGAAGTGCCGCAGCGAGAGGCCGAGTAGGTGGGAGGCCAGGCGATTGCGCATGTCGACGACGACCCGGGTCGCGGCGAGGCTGGCGAGCATGCGATGGAAGTAGACGAGGATGGCTCCCAGCACCGCGAGGATCGACAGCATCAACGCGGCGGCGATGATGATGTTCTCTGGGTCGTTGCTCGCAAGGCCGAGGGTCTCGAGCAGGTAGTCCTTGAAGGAGTCCAGGTAGGCGAAGACGTCGACTTGCGAGGAGCTGGATGGCGCGGGGATCAGGGCGGGTGGCGGCGCCTCGCTGTTCTGGGCGACGAAGATCCTGGTCGCGTCCGAAACCATCTTCAGCAAGAGGAAGGGGGCTTTGACGACAACGGCTTGGAAGGCTCCGAGCACGACGATCAGCAGCGCGAGCTTTCGGTAGCGGAAGACGTAGTGAAAGAGGGTCGCCAGAAGACGGTGGAACGAGGCTTTCTTCTGCATGTCGCCGAGAACCCTGTGGCCAGGAGTGGGCCGGCAGCCTAGCGAGCTAGGCTCAGAAAACGAAAAAGCCCGCGAGAGATCTCTCTCGCGGGCTTTCAGCTAGGTCGGGCGGCCTAGCTAGGACAGGCACGGCCGCCCAGCTTCTTGCTCACCGGATCGAAGTCTTGGCAGCGATCTCGTTGGACCAAGTGAGGAAGCGGTGGGTCAGGTAGTCCTGCTTGACCAGGTCGCGCTGATTCTTGTCAGCGAGATCGACCGAGCCCACGGGCTCCTGCTTGTTGACGACGTAGCCAAGGTAGTACCCATCCTGACCGCGAAGCGGGCCAGCGACCTGATTGGCTGCGACCTTGTAAAAGAGGATCTCGGCGACGGAGTAGCCGGCGATGAAGTCGCTGTATTCGCTCTCACGCAGTTCCTGGCGGATCTCGTTGAGCGACTTATTGGTCAGCGAGCCCTGGTTCGTCATGTGCTCGGGCCAGAAGCTGAACTTCTGCACGGCCTCGTCGAAGCTCATTCCCCCTTCGAGGGCCTTCATCGCGGCCTTGGCCTTCTGCTCAGCCTGCGCCCAGCCGCCTGGCTTCCAGGTGCCGGTCATATCATCGAAGGCGGCGATGCGGATCAGCCGGATCGAGGCCCGCCCATCGGCCAGGAAGGACTTGGCCTGCTCCAGGTGCTTCTTGAGGTTCTCGTCGTTGACCTCCTTGGCGATCTTGCGCTGGTAGCTGCGCTCAAGGCGCCAACGCTGCTTGTAGATCTCGAAGTTGGGGAAGCCCTTGAAGTTGAGAGCCATGACTTTGACCGTGAACGGGGTCTTGTCATAAGGCGCGCTGTATTCGGCGAACTCCTTCTTGAACTCCTCGTCGCTCAGCCAGTGGCCTTCGGCCTGGAGCTGCTGCTTCATGGCGGTCTGCAGCACGATCTCGGTCAGCGCCCGGCGGCGGTCGGTGGGGGTGATCTTGAGACCGAGGGCCTTCATGGCCTCCGTCGTCTTCCACTGGCGCCCGTTGACCTCGAGGCAAACGTCGGGGGCAAGTCCGTCGCTGGCGTAGCGGACCTCGGTCCAGTCCTGGAGCTTGCTCATGACCCACTGGCGGCAGATGTGCAGCCACAGCGGTGGCACCGGCTGGCCTTCTTTGACCGACTCTTCGAACTTCTTGAAGAACTCGGTGCCCTGCTCACCACCGGCAGCGACGATGCATTCCTTGGTGATCTCGGGCCAGTTGCGGGGGATACCCGGGAAGAAGATCTTGTCGAAGAGCAGCGTCGAACGCTGCATCGTGAAGTACTCTTCGCGCGAGGTGTTGGTCTTGCGCAGTTCTTCCCAGAAGTTCTTGCCGGGGTTCTTGGTCTTGAACTCGCTGATGATCTTCGCGATCGACTTCTTGACCTCGTTCTCGATGACGTCGAATTCGCTGCGCTTGCGGCCGTCGCGAATCTGCTCTTCGATCTGGTCGTCGATCAACATCTCGATCAGCTTTTGCTGCATCTGGCGCTGGCCGACCAAGTACAGCGTCTGGCGCTGGACTTCGAGTGGATCGAGGGTCTTGCCGTTGACGATGAGCGGCTTGGAGAGGATGCTCTCTAGCTCCGCTGCGCGTTCAAGGGCATCGTTCAGGCTGGCACGCTTACGCGCGCTCTGACCGAGCTGGGCCACCTCCTTGGGGATCACGATGGACTGGCCCTTGGTGGCAGCCGCTTTCTGGGCGTCGCCCTGAGCTTGGCTCGCGGTTCCAGGCTGACCTGTAGCCTCTTGCGCTAACGTCCAGGGGCAGAGGCAGGCGAGGAGTGCGCTGCAGAGGAGGGGGGTCTTGAGGTGGGGCATTGGGATTGCTTGCTCGGGGTCCATGGCTGTGGCAGCTGAGTGTCAGAGCCACCGAAAGGGCTGAGGAGAATAGCGGATCGTCCGCTGGGGCACGAGCCGAAGGCTCGCGGGCTAGGGAAGAAGTCCCTTGGCACGAGAGATCTGCGTTGCCACCCTTGGCAGCGGAGCTTCACGACGAATCGAAGGATTCACCGGCGATGATCTCCATCAAGGGAAGGTCAGAATCCGCCGCTCTGCCGCTTGCGAGGCCATACAAGGCTCCGGCTAGCGGCCTGTTTCTGACCAAGTGCCCGGTCAACGCATAGCTGTGGACCGTGCTCCCTCTGCTTTTGAGATGGGAGCACGATCTCGCGCAGTTCACTTGCTCTTCTTCGGCTCTTTAGCCGGAGCGTCGCTGCCTGCAGGCTTCGGCGACTTGCTGGGGGCGGCGGCTTCCTTGCCGGGCTTCTTCAGCTTGGCAGGCGCCTGCTTATTGGGCGCGTTCTTTGCCGGAAGCTTCTTCTCAGGCAAGTTGCTGGCCGCTGCTGCCTGCTTGCCGGCGTCTGCATCCTGCTGCTGCTCGGGCTTTTTCGGCTCAGTCTTTTTTGGCTCAGCCTTCTTCGGCTCAGGCTTCTTCGGCTCAGCTTTCTTCGGCTCAGGCAGGGCGTCGAAGTGCTCCTTCGGGTCCTTCTTGAACTCGGCGATGTCCCAGTCGGCAAGGGTGAAGAGCACGCCAGGCTTGCCACTCGTCGTGGCGTAGTAGGCCTGTTCGCCCTCCATGCGGGAGCCGATGCCCAGCTGGTAGCGAGTCTTGGCCTCATCGCGCAGGGTCAGGACCACGCGGATGGCCGGCGAGAGCAGACCTGTGCGCTGAGCATCGGCCTCCGTCATCCTCCCTTGGAGGATTTCCTTGGCGGTGATCTTGGTGGCGCGGGCAAGCAGGGTCGAGACCGAGAAGTCCCGCAGCTTGCCGACCTTCTCCGGCCCGCGCACGACCTTCCAGCTCGGCTTGTCGGATTGGGGCTGAGCGTCGCTGGGATTGGCCTTCTCTGCCTTCTTCTTGTCCTCGCCCTTCTTCTCGATGCGCTCGAAGAGGATCTCTCCCTGCTCGTTCATGACGTGGATCTGGGCGACCTGGCTCTCGTCGACGGAGACCATGGTCTTGTCGAGCCAGTCACCGGCCTCGTCGAAGAGTTCGAAGGGCTTGTCGGAGATCAGCACCACGTCGCGGTCATCCTTCTTGACGTAGCTGCCGCTGACGCGCAGTCCCTGCTCGTCGCCTTCGCGTCCGGCCTTGCGGCCGATCTGCAGCTTGGCCAGCGCCTTGCCGTTGCTGCCGACACAGGTGACGGTCCAAGCCTCAGCACCGAAGCCGTAGGACTTCAGTGCCGCCTCGTCTGCCTTCTCGTTGATGATGGTGGAGACGTTGGCTTCGATCCTTTGGATCCTGGCGAGGATGCGCTCCTCGATCAGGGTGCCCTGGGCTGCCAGCTGCGCGCCGGGAAAGGCGTTGCTCTGCATGACCCAGCCCTCTTCCTTACGCTGGAAGATGATCTGCGTCTTGGGCGGCGTCTCCGGGTCTTCCGACTCACCTCGGGTGAGCTGGACGACCGCGACGTTCTCGGGCGTGAAGCCGGGGATCAGGCGCTGGGCCTCGTCGTATTGGACGAAGTTCGCCGATGAGCCGAAGAACTTGATAAGGCTGAGCACCGTCAGCACCAGGAAGAGGCCGGCTAGGCCGATATTGAGCTTCTGTGTGTTCACGTGAGCTTCTCCTTCGGGCTCAGCCCTGTTTCTCGACCTGGTCCAGGAAGCGGTTTTTCTGCTTGCTGCGCTGCATCCAAATCAGGGTGCCGAAGAGCACGAGCAGGAGGACGGGCAGCAGGGTGTTGAGGGTGAGCACCCAGTTCTTGGTGCTCGCGATCCGGGCCTCATACTCGTTTTGGTTCTCGTTGCCCTTCGGGTCAAAGTCACCGAACTTGAGGCTACGGTCCGTCGTGCGGCGGTTGCGTAGCGCGATCAGATCGGTGTCGAGGGCGAGCCAGTCGATGAGGCCGCGGAAGAGGGCCAGGCCGAACTGGCTTTGGACCCCGATGTTTCGGAAGCCTTGCAGGAAGTCATCCCGCACCAGGCTGGCGTCGCCGACGACGAGGATGCGCGGCTTGCCTTGGGCCTGGACGATCTTCGCCGGCAGCTTCTTCTTGTTGGCATCCTTGGCGGCATCAGCGTCCTGGGGCTGTGCAAGCGGTGGTCCGAGGATGGCGGTTTGCGGCTTTGGCTCGGGGCTTTTCTCGGCTTCCGGGCTTTTCTGCGGCTGCGGGGTCTTCTGCGGCTGCGGGCTTTTCTGCGGCTGCGGGGTTTTCTCCGGCTGCGGGGTCTTCTGCGGCTGCGGAGCAGCAGCGCCCTCTTGCAGGCCACCGTTGCCATCGGCTTTGTCCTGGCCCGGGCGCTTGGGCAGCTCGCGATCGGCGAAGGCCGAGCGGAAGCTGCCGCTCACGGTCGCGATCAGGGGATACTGCTTGAGCGGTGCCGAGCGTAGGCGCTCGCGGCGACTATGGATGAAGTTGTTGCCGAAGGGGTCGCTGCTCGGCATCGGGCTCTCGGCCAGTGCCAAGGGGGAGCTGCGGGCGAGGATCTCGCCTTCGACACCTTGCGGGAGTTCCTGAACCAGACCCGCTTCGCTGGGCCAGAAGAACTGCAGCTGCTCGAGGCCGGCCATGACCGGGTTATCAGTGTTGATGCCGGGCTGGAAGCTACTCCAGAGCTTCTTGTCGAAGTCGCCGCTTTTGGGCTCCGTCTTGCTCCAGTCGATCTGGACGGCGTTGAACCAGAAAGGCATCTGGGCCTGGTAGGGAGCGAAGCGGCCTTGGCCCTGCTTGAGGAAGACGAAAGATCGTCTCAGGCTCCAGTCGGAGATGATTTGGTCGCCGATACGCAGGCCGTAGCCAGCCAGCTGCTCTTTCCAAGGGAGCTTGCTCTCAGGGGCGTCGACCTGGCCCTGCTTACGCATCAGCGTCAGCATCATGTCCGTCGAGTAGTCGGCCGACTCTTGGAAGACGATCAGGTTGCCGCCGCGCATGACGTGCTGGTCGATGACGTATTTCTCCCAGTCGCTGAGGTTCAGCGGCTGGAGGAGGACGAGCAGGTTGAGGTCCTCGGGGAGGAGATCGCCGCTGCTCAGATCCACACTTACGACTTCGAAGTTGTCGCGGACGCTCTCTTCGATTTGCCGGAAGCTGTCTCGCGACTGCATGCCCTGCATCCGGAACATGCCCATTTCCTGGAACTTGCGTGAGACCAGCGCCAGCTTCGGCTTCTTCTCAAGGACCAGCTCGCGGATGGCCGGCGTCAGCTTGGTCTCCAGGGTGGCGTCGTCTACGAGGATCGGCAGGGTCTTCTGGCGGTCACCGCCGTAGCGGATGCGGAGGCCCTGGTAGATCTTCATGACCGAGAGGCTGTATCGGGCCGTGTCCTGCAGCTCCAGCTCGCGGATGTTCAGGTTGTCGGCCTTCTCGCGGATGCGCTCGTCGTCGTAGGGATCGAAGTAGACGACTCGCACCTTATCGCCGCCCATCTGCTCGTACTCATCGAGCAGGTTCATGATCTTGCTGCGACGGGCTTTGAGGTAGCCCGGGATCTTCTTGCTGAAGTAGGCCTCGATCGTGAGCGTCTCTTCGAGACTATCGAGCACCTTCTGCGTCGAGGGCGTCAGGCTGTAGAGCTTCTCCTCCGTCAGGTCGACGCGGACGCCCAGGTCCTTGGTCAAGTAGACCAGGTGGAAGAGGATGCCCAAGAGGAGGAAGGCGGTGATCCAGTTGCCGGCGCTGCTCTCGCTGCGGACCGGGCTGCTCTCCGGATCTTGCTGCTCCGGAGTCACGCTACTCGTCATCACGTCGTTGTTGTTGCTGTCGTTCATGGTTAGCTACCTCAGCCCTTCTGCTTGCGGACGTTGAGGACCAGGCCGTTCAGCACCAGGAAGAAGGCGCAGAACGCGACGTAGTAGATGATGTCGCCGAGATCGACGACGCCGCGCCCGATGGACGAGAAGTGCGTCAAGGGGCTCAGGACGGAGAAGAACTCGGTCATCCCGGGGCCAAAGAAGAAGCCGATGGCCGGGTGGGCGAGGAGGTTGAGCACCGTGAGTGCGACGACCGAGACCAGCAAGGCGATGATCTGATCGCTGGTGATGCTCGAGACGAAGAGCCCCAGCGACAGATAGGACGCCGCCAGGAGGCAGGCACCGAGGTAGCTGCCAATGACCGGCCCCCAGTCGAGCTTGCCGTAGAGGGACATGGTCAGCGGGTAGATCAGGGTCAGTGCCAGCAGCGCCATGATGAAGACCAGGGCGCCGAAGAACTTGCCGATGATCAGCTGACGGTTGTGCACCGGGAAGGTCAGGAGCAGCTCGAGGGTGCCGAGCTTGCGTTCTTCGGCCCAGAGCCGCATCGCGATCGCGGGCGTCATGATGCCGAAGGCATAGGGGAGATACTGCGTGAAGTAGTAGCTCATATTGGCTTCGGGGGCGCGACCGAACTCAAAGAGGCTGAGCTGGAAGGTCAGGTAGCCGCCAATGCCAAGGAAGAAGACGCCGATCACGTAGGCGATCGGCGAGAGGAAGTAGGAGCGCAGTTCGCGCTGGAAGATCACGAAGGATGCCATCGTTGTCTCCTAGACCGCGGTTGCGGGGCTACGGTCCACGTCGTCACTGATGGTCTTGGCGCGGAAGACCGTCTCCAGCGTCGCCTGACGGCGGTGCAGCTCGAGAAGCTTCCAGCCACGCTGGACCGCGAGTGTGGATACCTGGGGACGCGGGTCGCCGCTGTAGTGGTTGTCGAGCTCGACTTCGAAGCGGACGATGCCGCCGCTGGCGTCGGTGCGGTGGACTTGCGAGTTCGGGAACAGCTCCTGCAGCGCGCTTTCGGCCTCGCCGCCCTCGGCCTCGACTTCGATGTCGATGGAGCCGGCGGGGAACTCGGCGACGAGCTGCTCCATGCTGCCATCGGCGACGATCTCGCCGCGGGAGATGATCATGATCCGGTCACTGGTGGCCTCGACCTCTTGGAGGTAGTGGGTCGAGAGGATGACCGTGCGATCTTCGCGATCGGCGATGGAACGGATCAGCTGGCGAATCTCGACGATCTGGTTCGGGTCGAGGCCCGAGGTCGGTTCGTCGAGGATCAGGATCTCGGGGTCGTGGAGCATGGCCTGCGCCAGACCGACGCGCTGGCGGAAGCCCTTGGACAGCTCCGAGATGCCCTTCTTGAAGACCTTGGAGATGCCGCAGGAGGCGACGACGCGGTCGATGCCATCCCCCAGGCGGGCGCCGCGCATGCCGCGGATCTTACCGGCGAAGCGCAGGTAGTCGTCGACACGCATGTCCCGATACAGAGGGTTGTTCTCGGGCAAGTAGCCGACCTTGCGCCGCACTTCGAGAGCATGCTCCGAGGCGTCGAGGCCGTCGACGATCACCTTGCCTGACGTGGCCGTCAGGTAGCCGGTGATGATCTTCATCGTCGTCGACTTGCCGGCGCCGTTGGGGCCTAGGAAGCCGAGCACTTGCCCCGAGGGGACCTCGAAGCTAACGCCACGCAGTGCGATCGCGTGGCCATAGTGTTTGATCAGATTCTGGACCTTGATCATCCGGAGAACTCCAGCCTGGGAGGTGACGAACGAGGTGCAGCCCCGGAATGGGCCGGGCGGCTGCAAGCTAAGACGAGACGCGTTCGCCGGGAAAATGGGCGGGAGATGGTAGGGATCGGTACATCTCCCTGTCAACCGATGCGCGGGCGCGACGCAGGCAAGGGGGGAATACTCCCGGCCGGGCTTTGCCGAAGCTCTGGCCTCGGCAGAAAAAAGCCCAAAGGAAAGGGCTCGAAGTCTCAAGCCGGAAGGGGCGGCGCGGCTTGCCCTACTGCTCTGGCGACAGCTTGGGGCTTGGGCCTAGGAGGGCGACGACCATGGCCGACACGGTCTCGTGCTCGCCAGCGCAGCCTTCGAGACTCTTGCCTTTGATATTGATGCGGCTCGGATCGAGGCCGAGGACTTGGCCTAGGTGGCGGCGCAGCTCCTCGCGCCGGGGGCCGATGCGGGGGCGGTCGCAGTGAACGACGCAGTCCACCGACCAGATGGCGAGTCCCTCTGCGGCGATGGCCTCGCTGGCGGCGCGGACGAAGCGCTCGGAGGGAGCGTCCTTCCACTGCGGATCATCGTTGGGGAACTGGGTGCCGAGGTCGGGCAGGCCGGCGGCGCCGAGCAGGGCATCGGTCAGGGCGTGGAGGATGGCGTCGCCGTCGGAGTGGCCGAAGGGCCCGACCGGGCAGTCGAAACTGAGCCCGCCGAGGCGGCAGGGGCGTCCGGGGACCATGCGGTGCAGGTCGGTGCCGAGGCCGACGCGGGGGATGATGCTGGGGATGTCGTTCATGCCTGATCCAGGATGTCCTCGAGGCCGCGAGCGAGGAGTAGGTCCTCGGGGCGGGTGATTTTGAGATTGCTGGCCGGGGCGGCGACGGCTCGGACCGGAACGCCACAGGCTTCGGCGAGCCCGGCCTCGTCCGTCCCTACGGTCTGGGTCTTGGCCGCGTGCGCCAGGATGCGTTCGAACTCGGCGCGGCGGAAGATCTGCGGTGTTGCCGCTTGGAAGACCTCGCTGCGGTCGATGGTCGCGAGAATGCGTCCTTGGCTGTCGACGCGCTTGAGGGTGTCGATCGCGGCGTGGCCGAGCACTGCGGCCCCGTGTGCGGCGGCGACCCGCAGCCCTTCTCGGCAAGCGTCCAGGTCGAAGAAGGGCCTGGCGGCGTCATGGACGGCGACCAGGGAGAAGCTTGGCAAGTGGGAGGCCGCGCTTTCGTAGGCGAGGCGGCAAGAGTCCTGGCGTGTCGCCCCGCCGAGGCAGGGAGGGAGTCCGACGATCGGAGCGAGCTCCTCGGCGATTTCGCTCCAGAGAGCGTCGCGTGTGTCCTGGTCCATGGCGATCTGCACCCCGCGACAGCCGGGGAGCCGCGCCAGTCGCCGCGCCGACCACTCGAGCAGGCTGCGGCCCCGGAGCTCAAGTTGGGCCTTGGGGCGTCCCAGGCCCAGGCGCCGGCCCTGTCCCGCGGCCAGCAGCAGGGCCACGAAGTCGCAGTGGCTGCTCGATTCTTGCATGGCTTTTTCCTGGGAGGCGGTCGCCTGTTACCTTTGCGGGGTGAAAGTCCTCGGTATCGATCCCGGAACCCGTCTCGTCGGCTATGCCATCTTGGATATGCCCGAAGAGCGCGGCTCAGAACCGAGCCCGTCGCCGATCAGAAACCTCGTGCGCCCTCGCTTCAAGAGCGGATGCTCTCGGCTTGGGCCGCTGGGGGTCTGGAAGCTGGGGCCGCGCTCGGGGTCGATTCCGATGCGCCTGCGTGAGCTTGCGCGTTTGCTCCGTGAGCAGGTGCGTGCGGTTCAGCCAGACGTGCTCGCTGTCGAGTCGGCGTTTTATGGCAAGAGTGTGAGTTCGGCCCTGCGGCTTGGAGAAGCGCGTGGCGTGATCCTCCTCGTTGCAGCCGAACTTGAGCTAGAAATCGCCGAGTATCCCCCAGCCTTGATTAAGCGCCGAGTTACCGGAAACGGTAGTGCGAGCAAGGAAAGCGTTGCGCGGATCTTGCAGCAGGAGTTTGGCGAGGCAGTAGCGGCCTTGCCGCTGGATGCCAGCGATGCATTGGCTATCGCTTGGTGCCACGTACAAGAGCAGCGCAGCGCTGGTTGGAAGAACTTGCTCGGTGGAGGTTAACAGGCAAATTGCCGAGCAAAATGATCACAAAAGTCCTTGGTATTGGGACTTTCCAGTCCGGACAATCCTCCAGACTTGTTCCGGCAGTGTTTTCTGCTTCGAACGAGCAAAAGGGTAGGTAAACGGGGCTGGGGGCTCCGGTGCCCAAGGGGCAACAACGCCCCAACTGCAAAGCCTGACGCTGTAGCGATGCAGCACTCGGCACCGGAGGGGAGTCATGATTCTTGGACCAACAGCGCCGCATCCGCGAGAGTTCCTTCGCGAGTGGTGCGAACAAGAGGGTGGGGGTGGGCTCGATTTCGAGTTTGGCCTCCGTCCCCTCGTTCGTGATTTGACCTTCGACGATGGGGTCCAGATTCATGCTTTGGCCTGCGATGCCGCTCATGAGCCCGTGGCACTCCTCGGTTTTGATAGCGAAGACCAGGATGAGGCTCTGCAGCAGGTTGTCGATCTCGACTGCTGGTATGAACGGAGCGGAGACCTCCTCCAGAAGGTCGGGGACATGGTCCTCCCCGAGCGGCTGCGAATCTTCGTCCTCCTGCAGGATTGCCAAGAGCGCGTGCTTGCCCGCCTGCGCCGCCTCGGCGATGTCGAACTGTCCGTCTTCGAGCTGAGGGAACTCTACGTGGCCGGTCAACGGCGCACCGTTCTGAGCGGGGTTCCGCCGTGGGACGGCGGCATCTTTGAGGGCTCGCTTGGCCATTGGCCCGGTGGCTTCGCCGGGGCGGAGCACGAAGAATCCCTTGAGCGTCTTTTCGACCGGCTTCGCATGCTGCCGGGACTGCTCTCGGCCGATGGCGATCGATTCAGTCGCCACCTGCGGCTCGATGGCGAAGTCGTTCTGCATCTCTTCTTCGAACGGGCGGAGTTGTGGGCCTGGCTGCCTGGCCATGAGTCGGCTCTGCCCCTGCGTGGCTCCCTGGATGTCGACCATATCATCGATGGCGTCCTTCGTGCCCTTCTCGCGCGGGAGGAAAATGCGCAAGCAAAGGCGGATGCGCCAGCGAAGCCTTCTGCTGCGGAGAACGGCGCTAGAGCACGCTCGCAGGGGGGCGAGCGGGATTCGCTCGAAAAGCGCGCTGTGCAGGAAAAACGGAAGTCGCAGGAGAATGGGCGAAACTTTCCGGGTCGCCCCACGACTCCACCTCCGTGCAATCCCTTCCAGAGAGACGTGCGCGACGCCTGACCGCGATCTTCCTGATCCTCGCCCTGACCCGCGTTTTGCTCTATGGGGTTCGTGCGAGTCCTGGCTGCCACTGTCCTGACGATGGCTTGCTCCAGGCGCTGCAGGTCGACCCCGACTCCATGCGGGCTGCTGAGTGGGCGCTTTTGCCGGGATTAGGGCCAGGCCTGGGACGGCGTGCCCAGCGTTGTTGGCATGAGCGGCGTGATCTCGCTCCACGGCAGCGCTTGCTCTCGGTGCCCGGAATCGGCCCGCGAGGCGTTCAGCGGCTCTTGCCGTGGATCCATGCTCGCCCGGAGCGAGAAAACTGAAGTGCAGGCCACACTGGCTTCCCTTGAGATCTCTCGCCAAGATCCTTCGCTCGCAAAATTCCCAGGCCTCTTGCAGGCCCCACCCGAAGCTTTGAGACAGCGGAGCAGCCTCGATGCAATTGCCCCCGGATCTGGTTCGCAAGCACGTCGAAGCCGCTTTGCTCGAAGACCTCGGTGAGCGGGGAGATCTGACGAGCGAGGCGGTCGTTCCTGCACAGCGCCGAGCTCGTGGCCGCATTTTTGCCAAGGCCGAAGGGGTGCTCTGTGGAATGCCTCTGGCGATAGAGAGCTTCCTCCAAATCGATCCCGAGCTAAGGATCGAGGTCCTTGCGCAGGACGGTGCCCATCTCGCCCCAGGGACCGAAATCTTGGCCGTCGAGGGTTCTGCGCGTGCCTTGCTTGCCGCCGAGCGAACGGCGCTCAATTTCCTGCAGCAGTTGAGCGGGGTGGCGACGCTGACGGCGCGTTTCGTCGAGGAGATTCGAGGCACTGGCGCCGTGGTCCTGGAGACCCGCAAGACCGTGCCGGGTCTTCGCTTCCTGCAAAAGTATGCGGTGCGGGTTGGCGGTGGAGAAAACCACCGCTTCGGGCTCTTTGACAGGATCCTCCTCAAGGAGAATCACTTCGCTCTCAGCGAGCACGGTGAGCAGCCGGAGGGCTATCGGCATGCCGTGGAGAAGGCCGTAGCCTTTGGCGGCAGTTATGGCCCGGTTTGCGTCGAGGTGCGTGATTTGGACGAGGCGAAGGCTGCGATCCATGGCGGCGCCGACGTCCTGCTGCTCGACAACTTGTCTGCCGATGTCCTGCACGAAACGGTGATGACCCTGCGCGCCTTCTGCCGGAGTGAAGGGCGTGACGTGCTCTTCGAAGCATCAGGCGGGATTACCTTGGAGACGGCGGCTCACTTTGCCGCAGCTGGAGTCGATCGTCTCTCGGTTGGGGCGCTCACCCATTCTGCGCCCTCGGTGGATCTGAGTATGTTGACCAGCGAGGTCCCCTCGGCATGAGCCAGGTTGCGGCGGGGGCTGAGTGCGCGCGCGGGCGCCCGGTCTTTTGGCTTCTGGCTCTTCTGTGGCGGGGGGTGATCTTTGCGGCCAGCAGCGTCGAAGGTGGCGGCGGTGGCGAGAAGAGCTTCCTCTTCATCTTCCTCTCCAACGGCATGCACGCGGCGGTCCATGGGATCCTGGCCTTTTTCATTGCCCTTGCTGTTCCTCGCAGCCGGGGCAGCTTGCTGGTGGCGCTGCTGATGACGGTTGTGCTCGGTGCCAGCGACGAGATGCATCAGTTCTTCGTGCCCGGCCGCACCCCCTCCTTCCTCGATTGGTGCACGGACATCTTCGGTGCCCTCTTCGGGGTTCTGGCCCGGCTCTGGCTCAGTGCTCGCCGCGAGGAGCGTCCCCTGCTCTGGCTCCTGCTTGGGCTCTCGGTGCTCTTTGCCTCGGCCACCGCCTTGGCCGAATCGCTGCACTAGCCTGCCAGCAGGGCGGCCGGACTGTCTTGCGAGGGGGGCGATGCCCCAAGCAACGTCCCGCGATGCTCGTGAATCCGTCCCAGATGCCGCTCTCAGAGCTGGCACGGTATTCGCTCCTTTCGCGGCGGCCGGCTTGATCGGCGCTTGGCTAGCAGGGTGTTTCACCCACCGAACTTGCTTGGTGCAGCCCAGCTCAGGTCGAGAGAGAAGCGAGAGCCAGGAGAGCAAAATGAAATACTTCGCATGGATCCTTTTTCTGACGCTGCTTCCTGTCGCCGAGAGCCAGGCGCAGGTGCGCATCGGTGGGGGCGTCACCATCCGCTTTGGCCATGGCGGCACGCGGATCATCCCGCGCGTGCACATCGACATTGGTGGGGGCTGCCGCGGTCACCGGCCGGCGCCGCCAAGGCCGCGCTGCGAGCCGGAGCGGCCGAGAGGTCACTACGTGATCGTGAGTGAGCGCGTGTGGGTGCCGCCGATCTATCGCTATCGGCGGGACCGCTGTGGGCGCCTCATCCGATACTGCGTGCGCCGGGGCTATTGGAAAACCATCGAACGTAAGGTCTGGGTGCCTGCGCCGCCGGTGCTGCAGCGGCCTCCGCTTCGAGGCCGTGTCGTCTACGGCCATTGAGTCCGGGCGATTGAAGCAGGGATTCGAGGAGTCGGCGTCGCTATCCTTCCGGGATGAGCGACGCCGACTCCGTGTACCAGAACCCTCTCGTAACCCGCTACGCCGGCCGTGCGCTGCGGGAACTCTTTTCCGCTCGTCGACGCAGCCTTGCTTGGCGTGATCTCTGGATCGCCTTGGCGGAAAGCGAACAAGAGCTTGGCCTTGAGATCTCAGACGAGCAGATCCAAGAGCTGCGAGATCAGCGCGAAGAGATCGATTTCGCCAAGGTTGCCGAATACGAGCGCGAGCTGCGCCATGACGTGATGGCGCACGTGCACCACTACGGAGATCTCGCTCCCAAGGCACGTGGCATCCTCCACCTTGGCGCCACATCCTGCTTTGTCACCGATAACGGCGACCTGGTTCTCTTCCGCGAGGCGCTGGCCGAGATCGAGCAGCGCCTCGCTACGGCCATGCACATGCTGGCGAAGCGGGCCCGGGAATACCGGGATCTTCCCTGCCTCGGCTATACCCACTATCAGCCGGCGCAGCCGACGACGCTGGGTAAACGCATCACACTCTGGCTCTACGATCTCGTCCTCGATCTGGGGGAGCTTCGGCATTTGCAGGCGACCCTGCCGGCTCGTGGGGTCAAGGGCACGACCGGGACCCAGGCGTCCTTCCTTTCGCTCTTCGATGGAGACCATGCCAAGGTCCGCGAGCTGGATCGCCTGGTGGCCAAGAAGCTCGGTTTTGAGCAATGTGTGCCGGTCAGTGGCCAGACCTACTCGCGCAAGCAGGACAGCCGCATCCTCAATGTCCTGGCGGGGATTGCCCAGTCCTGTGCCAAGTTCGGCGTCGATTTCCGGCTGCTCAGTCACGAGGGGGAGCTGAGTGAGCCCTTCACCGACAAGCAGATTGGTTCCTCAGCGATGGCGTATAAGCGCAACCCGATGCGCAGCGAACGCATCTGCTCGCTTGCCCGCTATGCCCAGTCGCTCGCGGTGACGGGCGGTTGGACCCACTCCACGCAGTGGCTCGAGCGCACCCTCGACGATTCGGCCATTCGCCGGATCAACCTTCCCGAGGCCTTCCTGGCTGTGGACGCTTGCCTGCTCCTGGTCGCCAATATCGCCGAAGGCATGCGCGCCTATCCGAAGATGATGGAGCGGCATCTCTGGGAGCAGTTGCCCTTCCTCGCAACCGAAGAACTGCTGATGGAGGGGGTGCGGCAGGGCGGCGATCGCCAGGATCTGCACGAGCTGCTGCGGGTGCACGCCGTCGAAGCCGGGCGCCGCATGAAGGAAGAGGGCGTGGCCAACCCGCTGATCGAGAGGCTCGAAGCGGAGCCGGCCTTTGCCTTCTGCCACGGCAAGATTGCCGAACTCTTGCAGCCGCGGCGCTTCATTGGCCGTGCTCCGGAGCAGGTCGACGAGTTCTTGACCGAGGTCTTGGAGCCGGCACTCGCGGGGCTGGAGCTTGAGTACGAGGACGAAGTGCGGGTCTGAGCCTGCTCCGGCGCGTGCTTAGCTCGGCGCCGACCGTCCTGGGCGCCGGCTTAGTTGCTGCTAGCCCCTGCGGCGTTCCTATCTCCTGCGTTGCTGCGCGCGGCGAGCGGCGAGGGCCTTGTCGAGCAGCTTCTCGACTTCCTCGCGGCGCTTGCCCTGCTCCTCGCCGGTCATGCGCAAAAAGTCCTGGAAGTCGCGGATCGCCAGGCCCCAGTTTTCGAGGCGGTAGGAGCACTTGCCGCGGTTGTAGTAGTGCGCGGCAAAGTTGGGCTGCAGCTTCACCAGCTCGTCGTTAAGGGTCAAAGCCTTCTGGTACTGACCGAGGCCGTAGTGCAGGTGCGCCAGCTGACCGAGGCAGTCGATGACCTGATTCTTGTAGAAGCTCCGGCGTTTGTCGGCCTCGGCTTCCTCCTGGAGGTTGAGGGTGCGGGCACGTAGGTCGCTGTAATGGGCAAGGCGGCTGCGCGCGTCCGCGATGTACTTCTCCCCGACCTCGATGGCCTTTTGTTTTTGCCTGAGCTGTGCCGCAGCTTCGAGCCCCTCGCTCTTGTAGGTCGAGACGATGAAGAGGAAGCGAAGGGCGGGATTGACCCCATCGCCCTTTTTCAGCATGGCCTCGAACTGCCGCTCGGCGTCGGCGATGTGCCGCTTGTAGAGACGTTCGTGCTCGGCGGCCATACCCAAAAGATGGGTGCGCTCGCTCGGCTCGATGTTGGACGCGCCCGCGGCTTCTCGAGCCTTGCTGGAGTTGCGGCGATTGCGGATGGCGAGGCCTAGGTGCGCCTGACCAAGGAAGAGCAAGCAGCGGTAGTCGTGGTCGCTGAGCGAGCGCAGCCCGTAGACCTTGCGCATCTGCTCCAGGGCTCGGTCATAGACGGCGCTGTTCTGGCGCGCCTGGCGGACGAAGATCTGACCTTTGAGCAGGCCCAGCTCGTAGTGCTCTGGCCGTAGCTCAAGGCCGCGTTCGATCTGATCGAGGGCGCGTGCGTCGTCGCCGCCGCGAAAGTAGATCTGGGCGTTTTGCACATAGGTGCCCAGGGTCAGGCCGTCCTCAGGGCCGCTGCTACAGGAGCAGAGTAGGAGCGGCAGGGTGAGGAGAAGGCCGTGCAGGTGGCCGAGACGGTGTGGGGTCATGGGGCGTCTCTCTGGAGCCTTGGCCCGGGCTAGGGCCCGGAGTGGATACGAAGCGAAAGAGCTTACTGGTGCTCGAGCAGGGCGACTAGTTCGAGGTGCTCGGTGCGGGGGAAGAGGTCGGCGCTGCGTAGCTCCTGGAGTCGCCAGCCCTGGCGGAAGAACACCGCCAAGTCGCGAGCCAGGCTTTTGGGGTAGCAGCTGACATAGAGGATGCGCCCTAGATTTGAGCTGGCGAGGGCTTGGGCTGCGGGGATGCCCAGACCCTTGCGCGGTGGGTCCAGCACTGCGATGTCGCCATCGAGAGCGGCGAGAACCGCAGGGTCGGTGGCGTCGGCTCTCTGCACCAGGACTCGGTCTGCGAGCTGGTTGCGCTGGACGTTGTGCTCGGCGTCGCGCGTGGCCTGGGGGTGGCTCTCGATGAGGATGGTTTTCTTGGCGCCGGCCCGGGCGGCGCGCAGGCCAAAGCTGCCGACGCCGGCGAAGACGTCGAGGACGACCTTTCCGTGCAGGGGCCCGAGCAGGGCCAGGGCTGGGGCGAACAAGAGGGACTCGGCTCGCCAGTTGCTTTGATAAAAGCTCCCGGCGGAGAGACGCAGCTGCAGCCCATCGATGTTGTCGATCAGGTGGTCGCGACCGAGTAAGGGCACAAAGCGCTGGCCCAGCACGCGGTTGCCGCCCTCATCGTGCAGGCTGCGCACGACGCCGGCGACGCGGAAGCCTCGCGGCGACTGCGTGCGCACTTGGCTAGCCCGTGAGCGGATCCTCTTGGCGAAGTCCTTCCCCTCGGGCCAGAGCCCGCCTTTGGTGACGATGGTGACCAGGGCCTCACCGACGAGCGGGAGCATCCTCAGATCGATGGCGCGCAAGAAGCCCTTGCCGCTCGCTTCCTGGTAGGGCGCTAGGCGGAACTGCTTGGCGAGGTCGAGGATCTCGTGGGCGAGAGTAAAGATCTCGCGGCTTTGCACCTCGCAGCTCTCCAGCTCGACGAGCTGGTGCGAGCCGGCGGCATAGAGGCCGGCGCGAAGGTGGCCATGGCGTTTGGCCTGCACCGGCCAGAGCAGGCGACTGCGGAAGTGGCGCGGTCCTCGCCGAGGCGCGGCGCTGAAGGGGAGGATGGGAGGAAGCTCTTCGGTGCCGAGCGCCGTGCGCAAGCCCTGTTCGACCTTGGCGCGCTTGGCCTCGAACTCTGCGGGATACTCGGCAGCGAAGCTGGTGCAGCCGCCGCAGTGGCCAAAGTGGGGGCAGGGACGAAAGCGCGGGCTCATCCCTGCTCCAGTGTCGCCAGGATACGGGCGAGCCGGGTGGGCTCGTGTTCAAGGCGAAGGCTTTTGCTGCGCTGGACCTCGACCAGGCCGGGGGCGCTGCCTTTGCGCTTGCGCACCCACTTGGCGGGGGTGTAGAGGATTTCGCAGGAGGGGCGCCCGCGGCCCTTGCTGAAATGCAGGGCCAGCTCGGCGGCGTCGAGGAGGCATTCGAGGGGGGCGGTCTTGCCGCGAGGCAGGCGCACCAGGACATGGCTACCGCCGAGACCTTCGCCGGCGTGTAGCCAGAGATCGTGGCCGCGGGCCTTGCGCAGGAGCTCGTCATTGTCACGGCTTGTGCGGCCGACCCAGATGGGTAGCTGGGCCTTGCTGCGGTAGCTGCGCCAGGCTCTGCGGCGCAGGGCCTTGTCGTGGGATTGCCGCGTCGGGCTCCGCCCCGGCGTTCGGCCACTCAGCTCGGCGAGCTCCGTCTGGAGCCGCTGCAGCGCCTTCGCGTCTTCGGGCCCCTGTAGCTCGGATTCGCGCTGCTCAAGCTCGGCGAGCTTGTCGCGGCGCGTCATGAGCTGGGCCAGTTCGCGCTCGCTGTGGGCGACACCCTCGCTGAGGCGCTTGGCTCGCTCGAAGCGCTTCTGCGCGTTCGCTTTGATCGTGAGCTTGGGGTCGAGTTCGATCTCGACCTGGACGCCGTCTTGAAACCAGTCTTGGACGCTAAGTGTGTCTCGCCCACGGTGCTCGAGATCGGGCTGCATCAGCAGGAGCTCGGCTTCTCGCCGCATCTCCTCGGCGCGGGCTTCGTTGCGCTGGCGTTCTTCGATCCCGCGTAGGCGCGCGTCGAGGCCCTTGCGTTCACGGCGCAGGCCGCGGGCGAGCTGACGGCGCAAGGTTTCGAAGCCTGTCCTGGCATCGCCGTCGACATAGTGGGCGATGCGCTCGGCGAGCCAGGTGGGGTCGAGATGCTTCTCTTCGAGAAGGCTGTCTTCGCTGCGAGGCGGGGCGAGGGCGGCGTCCTGCGTACTGGGTGCCTTGGGGATTTCCGGAGCCGAATAGCTGGCGCCTGGGACCAGGGCCTTGCGGCTGCCCTTGGGGCGCCGGGCGCTGGCGAGGATGCTCCCCTTCTCGTCGAGTAGGAACCAGTTGCCCTGGGGTCCGAAGCATTCGGCGACGAGAGAGCGGGGGGGGGCAGCTTCGCGTTCGAAGCGCAGCTCTGCCCGTTTTTCGCCAGGGAAGGCGCGGATGCTGAGCAGCCGCGCTGCGTGCAGTTCCGCTTCCAGTCGGCGCGGGGTCTCGCCCTCGATCCACTCGTCCTTGCGGTGCTGGATCAACTCTGGGAGGATCCTCGCGCGTTGCGGCGGGCCGCTGGCGATGCGCAGGCCGTTGCTCGCCTCGCTGAGGCGGCCGCGAAGGAAGAGGCAGAGGTCGAGGCTGCCGCCGAGGAGGCTGAGGCCGCGGAGCTCGCGTTCCTTTGGCTCGAGAGCATCGAGCGCGGCCTGCACCAGGGCGCAGGCTTTCGCGAGTTCCGCGGCGTCCATGGCTTCAGCTATCGCGGCCGAGCTCTTCCACCGGATCGTAGATCCAGAGCTGGGCGGCGTGCTCATACTCGATCAGTTCCTCGGCTGCGAAGAAGAGCTTCAGCTCTTTGGCGGCAGCCTCCGGCGAGTCCGAGCCGTGGATCAGGTTGAAGGAGTTGCTGACCCCGAAGTCGCCACGGATGGTTCCGGCCTCGGCCTTGCTGCCGAAGGTGGCGCCCATCATCTTGCGGCAGATCTCGATGGCGCCGATGCCTTCGAAGGCGAAGGCGACGATCGGCGAGGAAGTCATGAAGGAGACCAGGCCCTTGTAGAAGGGCTTGTCCTTGTGGGCGCTGTAGTGCTGAGCTGCGAGCTCGTCGCTCATCTGCATAAACTTCATGCCGACGAGCTTCATGCCTTTGTCTTCGAAGCGGGTCAAGATACGGCCGATAAGACCACGTTGGACCGCGTCGGGCTTGGCTAGGATGAGGGTGCGTTGCATTTCCATGGCGAGTTTCCAGATTGGGAGGACCCTGCGGGGCAGGTGCTTCTCGAGGCGGGGACACGCAGGCTATGCTCGCGCGGCCCAAGGGATGCGAAAAATGGCCCAAGACGATAGCCAGAGTCGGCGTCCGAATGAAGCACCGAGAGCGCGAGCCCGGGGCTTGGTGGCGCGTTGCTCAGCTTGGGGGCTCTGCCTCAGCGCTGCCCTCTGCAGCTTGGGCTGCCGTGTTCCCGATGCGCGGGAGGACGACTTCCTCCTACACAACGAGAGCCTGCTGGAGATGCTCGGCGCTGAGGTGGGGAACCGGGAGATCCGGCGGCGCGAGCTGATACGGCGTAAGAAGCGCCTCGAGCTTGCCCTCTCCCAGAAGCAGGAAGAACTCCAGGACATCGAGAATCGTGAGTTGCTGGTGCGGAGCCGGGTCATCGAGCAGCGTGGCGTGCTCGCGGCGTCCCTCGGTGAACTCACCAAGCTCGAAGCTGCGGTGGTCGCAAAAAAAGCGCGTGCCGATGCGGTCCGCAAGGAGCTTGCGGCCATCCAGGCGCAGGAGAAGCAGCTGGCGCAGCTCAAGGCGCGTGCGAAGACCCTTCCCGCTGAGATCGCGGCGCTGAGCAAGCAGCTTGCCGTTTTGGCGGCCAAGAAGAAGGAGCAAGAGGGCCGGCTGCCGGCTTCGGTGAAGAAGGCTGCAGCAGCGAAGCCCGCGGCGAAGAAGCCCGCGGCGAAGAAGGCCGCAGCGAAGAAGCCAGCTCCGGCGAAGAAGACAAAGCCCGCAGAGGCGAAACCCGCGGCGGCGAAGAAATCACCAGCAAAGAAGAAGGACGAATGAGCGAAAGCACGGACCCATCGATCTCCTTGGATTCCCTCCTCGAAAAGAGCGCATTGGCGGCGATGCGGGTGGAGCTTGGGCTGCTGACCCCGAAGCAACACAGCGATGCTACGGAGCTGCTCAAGGCGAGCCCTGAGCACTTTGATGGGGCGCGGCTCATCCAGATCTGCCTGGAAGGGCGCGCCGCTGACGATCAGCGAGTAGCCCAGCGTTCGCTGGGGACCCTGCGCTCTCGTTTTGTAAGCGATGGGGGAGGGAAGCGGCGTCGTCGTCCACGAGCCCTTCTCGTGCGGGCCGGGGCGAGCTTGACCGCGAAGCTGATCTTCTCAGCCCTCTACACCTTGGTCCTGGTCGCCTTGCTGTATATGCTTCACCACCACTGGCCTTCCATCGATATCTACGAGTTCGGTGATAAGGTCAGGCTCTTGCTGGGGCTCGGCTGAGCTCCTACGCCACCCCCCGAGTTCCGGCCGCCGACTCGGGTCTGAGCAGGCGGAGTTTCTCGTTCTCGCTAGCCCCGCAAGCGGCGTGCAAGATTTTGTGGATAACCTGTTGAAAAGGGCTGGGGCAGGGGCCACTATGCCTCGACTCGCAGCAGGGGACTGCTGTGAGTCGCGCTTTGCGCGCTGGAGCTGTCGACTGCGGCAGCCCGAGGAAAGGCACTGATAATCTGTTGATAGCTCCGTCCTCCTAGTGGTCGCTTGTTTTTCTTGCAGGCCCCTGCAAAAGAGGACGTATCGAATCCGAACGCTCCGAGTTGGGGAGGTGGAACCCCCACTTGGGAGTAGGATCCGAGTTCCCGAGATGCGCCTGCCTTTGTGTAGGCCATCCTTCGAGCCTGGATCCCGATCGATACCCGGGTGGCCGCTGCGGGTTGGGGAACTCCCCTCCCTAACCGCCCTCCCCATCCCGCAGCGGATCCCCCTTTTTCCTCGCCTCCCAGGCGAGGAAACTGGTCGGTCGGAAGGTGGACAAGCCCTGTTGGCGTTCGCGCCAGTGGGGCTTGTTTGTTTTTGTGGGTGGTGGTTCTGGGGCGGCGTTTCCAGAGCGATGTTTCTCGGGAGGGGGATGGCGCCGCGGCTGCTTGAGGTTTTTCTCTTCGGGGGCTTTTCTCCTCCGTGGCTTTTGCCTTCCTGGCCGGCTTTCCGGCTTCCATCCTTTCCCCACCCTCCTCTGGCGCGTAGCCTCGCTGCCAAGCGACTAGGGAGAGCATCCTGTGGGATTTAGACAAGGAGAGAGCGGTGGTAGAGGCTCGGGCCCTGCCCCGCGAGGATTCGGGGCCGGCGTCGTGCCGCTGCTGTCGCTGAGCCAGAGCCTTGCGCTCGCCAAGCAGGAGTTTGCCCGGGCTCGCCGCTACGGCTATCCATTGAGCCTTGGCGTCGCGCGGGTGGATCGGCTTGAGAACCTCAGCGATCTCTATGGAAAAGAGGCCCGCCCCTTGCTCTTTGAGCAGGTCGCCCGGCTCTTCCAGTCTCGATCACGCAGCACGGATCTCTTGGGGCGGCTTTCGGACGATCGCTTGCTCTGGGTTCTTCCGCACACCGAGCTGGGTGGGGCCCGCGTCGCCGCGGACCGCATGCGCTGTGCCGTGGAAGAGCTGGAGCTGCAGTCTGGGCAGCGGAGCATCCACGTCACGCTCTGCGTTGGCCTCGCCTGCAGCTTTGGGCAAAGCACTCTCTTCTTCGATTCTTTGCTGATGCAGGCCGAGCAGGCGCTTGAGCGGGCTCAGGGCCGTGGCGGCAATCTGGTCGAGGAGCATCCTCTTCCAGCTGTTCCTGATCCGGAGCCGCGAGTTACTGAGGGTGGCGAAGAGGGTGGCGAAGAGGGTGGCGAAGAGGATCGCGAAGCGGGTGGCCAAGAGAAGCGCTCGCCAGGGGAAGAACGCCGAGGCCCGTCCTCGTGAGCACCGAGGCGCCCCAGGTTCTCGGGGGCGGCTCGCGCGGTTCGCTGCTCTTCTGCGTCCTGGCCCTCCTCATCCTCCTGTTTTCCTGGGGGCGCAGGCTCGATACCCCTTTCTCCCGCGTTCTTGGCTTCGCTGACTGGATCGGCAATGAGAACGGGCGTTTTGCTTGGAACCACGTGCGCTATGGCTTTGGCGTCACCGGTGGGGCGCAGCTGCGGAACCTGGAGAAGGCGCCGCCGGAGGATCGCCTGGTCTACCACGCGCATCCGGGCACCCTTGATGCCCTGGTGGGCGTGGTGTTTTTGATCCTGGGGGACAAGCCTGTTTGGGCGCATCGTCTCATCCCCCTGATCGCGGCCCTTATCGGCTTATTGCTGCTGGCACGACTGGCGCAAGCGCTTGGAGTGGATCCTCCTCTGGTGCTCGGGATCTATGCGCTCTTGCCGATGAGCAATGTGCATGGGATCAATCTGAGCTACGAGCCGCTTTGCATCACCGCCATGCTCGGCTTGCTACTGCTCCATCAGCGGGGGTGGCGCTGGCGCTTGTTGCCCCTGCTCTGGCTCTTTGGGCTCATCGACTATCCGGTGCTCTACCTCGGGCCTTGGTTTGCGCTCGTTGCCCTGCTACGCCGGGAGCGCAGCTGGCTCGGCCTTGGGCTCTGGACGGGAGCTCTCGCCGCTACCTGCCTGGCGTCCATCGGCACCCACCTCGGACACCTGCTCTGGTCGATGGGGGGGCTGCGGGCAGGGCATGGGCCCTCCTGGGATGAATACATCCTGCAGGTGCTGAGCAAGGGCGCGCAGAGCCTGCCAGCGCTCGGGGACTTCCTCGCTTCCCAGGGCCAATTCCTGGCGCAGGGATACACCCTGCCGCTGCTTCTCTGCACCCTCGTCGGCTGTGTGCTCCTGGCCCGGGACGCGAAACGCTGGCCTTGGGCCTATGCCTTTGGCTTCGTCGCCGGGCTGCACTTTGTCGCCTTCCCGGCGCATGCCTGGCGCCATGACTTTTGGCTTTGCTACCTGGCGCCCTTGGTGGCGCTGGCTAGTGCGAGGATGCTCTCAAGGCTGCCTCGGCTTCTGTGCTACTCGGTCTTGCTCCTATCCTGCGTGCTGGCCACCTGGCGTTCGGAGCGGATCTGGCAAGAGCGAGCCGAGCCGCCGGTGCAGGAAATGGGGCAGGAACTCGCGGCTGAGTTCCAAGACACAGCTGTGCTCTTTGCCTTTCGGACTCCGGCGGCTTGGGCCCTGGAGTTTTGGCGTGAGCATCCGGTGCACGACGCGGAGCGCTTGTTTCTCCCTGGCGAGGAGGCCAAGGGTTGGTCTCAGCTCATCGAGGAGCTTGGGACGCTGGGGCAGATGGAACGACCGATGTTTGGGGTGATCCCCCAGAACTTTGCCAAGTTTGTGCCGCTGCTCGATGAGGCCTTTCCTGGGGCTAGGCGTGCTTCGCGCGGGCGTTTCCATGTCTGGGCGCTGGATGACTTCGTGCGCGAGCCAGGGCGTTCGCCCTATATGCGCGAAAAGCTTGGGGTTGAGGTTTGTGAACGTTTGGCGCGGAGAGTTCGGGCCTTGCGCGCATTGGTGCTGGTCCCTGCCGGAGCTCATTTGCATGTGCTTGGCCCCGATCGTTCCGCTCTCTTGTGGTTTAGAAGTCGGCGCCTGAGCACGGGGCCGCTGGCCGAACTCGATGCGGAGACCAGAGCCAAGGCCTATTTGGCGGCCTTCGATGGCAGCGGCTCGGCGGTAAAGCTACGCAAGAGCTTTGCTAGCGATCTCGTTCTTAGGGAGCTTCCTCTTGGGTTGCGCGTCTTGGTTCGCGTCCCGCGCTGAGCTGGGTTTGCTATGAGTTGAACTGGCCCGTAACAATGCCCGGGTCTCAAGTTGAAAGGGAGGGACTGGGCCATGACGATTCTCGGGCGATCTACAGGAGCCTTCCTCGGCTTGGGAAGTCCGTTCTCGGACTTCGATACCAGTCGCTTCGTCGTTGTCGCCCTGCCTTTTGAGGGGAGTGCTGGCGGCCGCGCTGGGGCTCGGAAGGGTGCAGCCGCCGTATTGGAAGCTTCCAAGCGTATCGAGCTCTTTGACGCTGAGAGCTTCGTCAACGCTGCGCGCTACGGCATTGCTACGATGGAGCCGGAAGTGACGGCCAAGGACCCTGGGCAACTGGCGCACTGGACCCAGCAGCTCGCAGATGCCGTGCCTGCCAGCAAGCGGGTGTTTTGGCTCGGAGGCGAGGGGAGCATCAGCTACGGGCTCATCCGCTCCTACTTGGGCCGCTATCGCGATCTGACGGTGCTGCAGCTCGACGCCCACCCCAACCTGCGTTCGGAGTACCTGGGCAAGGTTCACCACGGGCGCATGACCGCCTTCCACAGGCTTCGCGAGGACCTGCCGATCGTGCAGGTGGGAGTGCGGAGCATGAGCGAGGAGGAGGCCGACCTGACCGACAAGGGAAAGGTCACGACCTGGTTCGCCCATGACATGCAGGGGCGCAGCTTCGAGTCGGAAGTCGTGCCCGAGCTACTGGAGTCGCTCTCGGACCATGTCTACGTCAACGTCGATATGACGGTGTTCGATCCCTCGCTTTGCCCTGGGGTCAACTTGCCTGAGCCTGGTGGCCTGGCCTGGCGTCAGGTCTTGAGCCTGCTGCGGGCGGTGGCCAAGGAAAGGGATATCGTCGGCATGGATGTGGTGGAGACGGTGCCCTTGCCCGAGCAGGAGGTCTCACAGCTGGTGGCGGCCAAGCTCATCTACAAGGTCATGGCCTACCTCGGGCTCAACCGCGGTTGGCCTACCCTGACTTGAGTCTGACTGAGGTCCTGCTCCTCTCTTGGCCTGAGCCCGCGTAGGGGCCAGGATGATGCCGTCCCGGCTCGCCAGCCCCGGTGCGAGCTTTCAGGCCCCGCTGTTCGCCACCCGACTGGGAGGAACCCATGGAAGTCCTGATCGCCGAAGACGAACGATCGATTGCGCTGCCGCTCGTTGAGGACTTGGAGGAGGCTGGGCACAGCGTCCGCTGGGAGAGCACGGGAGCGCAGGCGATGCGGGCGGTGGATGAGGCCGTCTTCGATGCGATCCTGACCGATGTGCGCATGCCGGGAGCTTCCGGCATCGAGCTACTGCAGAAGGTCAAGGCCAAGCGCCCCGAGACTGAGGTCATCGTGGTGACCGGGTATGCCACCGTCGAGCAGGCCGTTGAGGCCATGCGCTCGGGCGCTTTCGACTACATCCAGAAGCCCTTCCTCAACGAAGTGCTGGTGGAGCGCCTGGAGCAGATTCGGCGGCTTCGCGAGCTGCAGGAAGAGAACGAGCGCCTGCGCAGCGAGATCGACGGCAAGGAAGAGCCTGAGCTTGAGAACTTGATTGGGCAGTCGCGCAAGATGCTCGACGTGCTCAAGCTGGCGCGCACCGTTGCGCCTTCGGACACCACGGTCCTGATCGAGGGGGAGAGTGGCACGGGTAAGGAGCGCTTCGCGCGGGCGATCCACAAGCTCAGCGATCGGCGCCGCGGCCCCTTTGTCGCGGTCTCGGTGGGGGCCCTACCGGAGAGCCTCCTTGAGGACGAGCTCTTTGGGCACGAGCGCGGCGCCTTCACCGATGCCGCGAAGGCGCGTAAGGGGCGCTTCGAACTGGCCAGCGGCGGCACCATCTTCCTCGACGATATCGACGACATGCCGATGAGCGTGCAGGTCAAGCTGCTGCGCGTGTTGCAGGAGCGGGAGTTCGAGCGCGTCGGTGGTGAGAAGACGGTGCAGGTCGACATCCGGGTGCTCTCGGCCACCAAGGTGGCGCTTGAGGAGCGGGTGCGCGAAGGCAAGTTTCGCGAAGACCTCTTCTACCGGCTCAAGGTCGTGCCTATCCAACTTCCGCCGCTGCGCGAGCGCCTCGACGACATCCCGCTGCTGACCGCGCACTTCGTGCAGCGCTTCGGCCAGGGCGAGAGCTTCGAGGTCAGGCCTGACGATCTCGACGCGATGATGCGCTACGACTGGCCCGGCAACATTCGGCAGTTGGAGAACCACATCGAGCGGGCGATTGCGCTGTCCGGCGGCCAAAAGGCCCTGCGCGTGGAGCACCTGCTTCCGGAAAGCCTGCAGCCGAGCGAAGTCCGGGCGGTGCCGCCTGATCAAGAGAAACGCACCCTGCGCGACGTGCTCGTCGAGGCGGAGAAAGCGCATCTCCGCCTCGTGCTGACCTCCCTCAGTGGCCACCGCACCAAGGCAGCCAAGGTCCTGGGGATCAGTCGCAAGGTGCTCTGGGAGAAGCTGAAGGACTACCAAATCGATGTTTGAGTTTCTGTCTCGCTCCCTCGCTGGGCCTCAGTGCTCGATACTGCTCGCGCTTCTTTCCTGCAGCACTGGGGCCAGCAGCGGAACGGGCGGAGCTTCGGCTTCAGAGCTGGCTCCGGACGCGGAGCTGGCTCAGGGCCAGGGGCAAGCTCAGGATGTGGAGGCGGCCGCGGCGCCCGCTCCCCAGCCTCGGCAGCTGCCGCCGCCGCGCCTGCCCTTCCAGGCGCTTCTCTGGCGGCACCAAGGGCCGCAGCTCGACGCGGCTTTTGCGGCCGCTGTCCACAAGTCCGGGCTCACCGGTATCTGCATCGACCAGGGAGAGGATCCTCGCAAGGCGCAAGAGCTGGGCCTGCGCTTCTACCTGGACCACGCTGCCGGCAAGGGCATCCTGCATTTGCGTGAACAGGCCTGGCGCCGCATCTTCGAGCGATACGAGAAATCCCGTTCGGCCCTCGACCTGCAGCGGCCGATGCCGCTCTCGAAGGCGAGCACCCTCGCCGAGCTGCATCGACTGGTTGAGGAGCGAGTGTCGCGGGCCGGCCCCTTGGCGCCTTTGGCGATCTCTCTCGATGACGAGATCTCGACGACTCGGCTGGCCAACCCCCTCGACTTTTGCTTTGCGCCCGAGAGCTTGACTGCCTTCCGCACTTGGCTGCAACGGCGCTACGGAACGCTAGAGAAGCTTGAGGAGTATTGGGGACGTGAGATCCCGAGTTGGTCGCAGCTCTTGCCACCGACAACGGACCAGGTTCGGATGCGCGAGCTGTATCAGCGTCGTTGGCCGCGCAACCTCTGCGACTGGAACGACCATCGCGCCTTCATGGATTGGCAGTTGGCCTCGGTTCTTAGCCGTCTCTGCGAGCAGTCGCGAGAGCTTGCTCCGGGGGTGCCGGTGGGTTTCGAAGGCGGCCAAGCTCCCTCGGCCTTTGGCGGCTTCGACTACGCGCGCTTGCTAGATCAGGTCGACTTCATCGAGCCCTACGACATCGGCGGCACGCGGATGCTGGTGCGCTCCTTCGCCAAGCGCGGCACCCTGCACTACGAGACCCTGTTCCCGGCCAATGAGAAGACGCCGGCGCAGCTCAGCGTTGCCAAGCTCTATGAGGCTCTGGCCCATGGCCTGAATGGGGTGATCGTCTGGAGTTCTGGCCTGTTCTTTGGCGGGGAGAATGCTGCCCGGCTCAGCAGCTACGGTCAGCTGCTTGCGGCCGAGCTGCCGCGTGTCACTTCGCAGCGGGCGGCCGAACTCGCCGGGGCGCCGCTTTATCCGGGCAGCATTGCCATCCTTGAGAGCCAGGAGAGCGTGCGCCTGCACTGGATGCTCGATTCGGCGAAGGACCGCAGCACCTGGCTGCGCCGCTTCGGCAGCTACGAGGCCAAGCACTCCAGCTCCCAAGCTGCCAGGCTTTCTTGGATTCGGCTGCTGCAGGATGGCGGCTACGCCTTCCGCTTCGTCAGTCCGCGGCAGCTGATTGCCGGTGACTTTGGGAAGGGGCCGGCGCCGCGTGTGCTGATCCTCCCTTCGACTTTGGCGCTCTCCGAAGCGGCGCTGCGATCGATTACCCGCTTTGCCAGCCTCGGCGGCTTGGTGATCGCCGACGAAGTGCCGGGCCGCTACGACGAGTCGCTTCGCTTGCGAGACTTGTCGCCGCTCGATGCCTTCTTCGGCGTCGTGCGCAATGGGGCTCGGCGCTATTTGCGGGAAGGGCGTTGCTTGGAGCATGCTCCTAAGGCTCCGTCTGGCTTGCCCTTGATCGAGACGGGCTTGCAGCCCCTTGGCTTGACTGCTTGCGAGCGGGTCGGCGAGGACGCCTGCCACTTCGAGCGCGGTTTTGGCGAGGGTAAGGCTGTCCTGCTCAACGTCGAGGTCAGTCGCTACTGGCAACTGCGGCTCCAAGAGGAGAAGCGCGGCTTCGTTAAGGCGCGAGAACTACGCCGCCGTCTCCGCTCCTTGCTTGAGCAACACCGAGTGCTTCCGGTCGCCCTGGCCCAGGTCGAGGGCTACCCGACGATTCTCCAGCGGCAGTTGCTGGGAGAGGGGCGACGCAAAATCCTCGTCGTGCGCGCCAATTGCTTGGAGAACCCGGCGCTCTTTCAGAAGCTCGTCGAAGAGGGGCCGCGCCCCATGAAGCTGACCCTGCCGATTCCGGCGCAGGTCTACGATCTGTGGACCGGCCGCCGCATCGGCGTCGGCGACCAGATCCAGACAAGCCTGGATCCGTTGCGGGGTAGCTTCTTCGTGGTGGAGGCGCTTTGAACGCTTCCCGGCCTCCCGAGCTGCCCTTGGGGCCGCCGCTGACTCCTGTGCTGGGGACACCGCTCTTCTCCGTCGATTTGCGGGCTGACCCAGAGCTATGGCTGCTCAGCGATCTGCATTTGCATCCAGGGGATACTGCCAGCTTCGAGGCCTTCGATGCCTGGCTCGATGCCGTTCCCGCTGGGGCGCCGGTGCTGATCCTCGGCGACCTCTTCGAATACTGGTGCAGCGACAAGCAAAGTCGCGATCCCAGGTGGCGGCCCCTGCTCGACCTGCTGCGCCGACATGTTGAGCGTGGTTTGCGGATCTGGATCCTGCACGGTAACCGCGATTTCCTGCTCGGCAGCAAGTTCGAGCGGGCGACGGGCGCCGTCGTTGTTCCTGGCGGCCTCCTGGTCCAGAGGCCTGGCGACATGCAGCTGCTCTGTCTGCACGGGGACGAACTCTGTCTGAATGACCAGGCCTACCAGAAGGCGAAGCGGCGTTTGCGTTCCTGGTGGATGCGTCTCTTGAGCCGCTTGCTGCCCTACGCCCTCAGCAAGCGCATCGCGGGTGGGCTCCGTGAGCACAGCGGCAAGGCGATCTCGGCCAAAGAGCCGCTGTCGATGCGGCCTAGCCAACGGGCCTTTCGCGAACTGCTGGCGTTGCCGGCCCAGGAACTGATCTTTGGGCACATCCACCGAGCCGGGCACGGCCTGTGGCCGGAAGACCCCAAGGCCCGCCGCTATCTCATCCTGCCTGCTTTCGAAGCCGAGGCCGCTGGCCACGCTCGCCAATCCAGCAGCCAGCCGATCCGCTACTGGAGCCAGGGCCAAGAGCAGCCCTGGCCCGAGGATGAGGAACTCGGCGCCTGAGGGCCTCGCGCCGGTTTACGAAGTCTGGAGCTTCCTCTCGCGCCGCGGCTAGTCGAGGCGCAGCGGTTTTGCGTCGCCGGTCTCGGCGAAGGCTTGCATCTGCTCGTGCACTTGGAAGGCGCGGGCGATGCACTGGTCGGAGTTGTGGTATTCGTAGCGGCCGAAGCGTCCGACGGTGACGATTCCGGATTCGTCGAACCACTTGCGCACGCGGGCGATGCGCTCGTTGAATTCAAGGTCCTGGTCGATGTAGGCGAAGCGGGTGATCTTTGGCTGGGTGATGACCAGGTCCGAGCGGCGCAGGAGCTTTTGGCCTTCGAGTGCTTGCGCCAGCCCATCGAGGAAGGCCTGATCCACGCTGATCTGGCCGCGGAAGGTGAGTTCGGCCATGTAGCTGACGTGCCCCTCAGGCGCGTTCTTGGGGCTGTAGTTGCTGAAGAAGGTGACGCGGTTGGCTGGGCCCTGGTCGACGAAGGGCAGGTAGATCCACGACAGGTCCGGCAGTTCCTTGTCCGACTTGAGTCCGAAGAGCACGTTGACCAGGGAGATCGGTTCGAGCTTGGCGATGTCCGCACGCAGCCACTGCGGCAGCTCTTCGATCGCGTCCTGGATCAGCGGTAGCGGTACCGTATTGATCACCCGGTCGAAGTCCTCGTCGTTGACGCGCCAGGCTTCGCCCTTGCGCACGACGCTCGTGGCGGGGCTGCTTAGGCGGATGCTGTCCCGAATGCTGCTGGCGATACCGTCAGGGAGGGCTTGGAAGCCCTTGTGGAGGGGGAACCAGAAGAAGGCCTGGTGGGTGTAGCCCTGGGTGTCGATGCCGACCGCCGCCTTCAAGATGTCGTCGATGGGGGCGTCGGGCACCCGCCCAGCGACCCAGCTCGAGGACATGCGCCGTAGGTCGCAGCTCCAGATCTTCTCGTTGTAGGGGACCATGAAGTGCTCGGCGAAGCCGCTCCCCATCTTCCACTGGATCCAGTCGTAGAAGTTCTCGGGGCAAGGCTCGCCGTTCTTGCGGCGTTCCACCGACTCCAAATAGCCCTTGAGGCAGTCGAACTTGGCTTCCGGGGTCAAGTGCCCGACGCCGTTCTCGAAGGGGTAGGGGACGTAGCGGTGCTCGTGCCAGAGGATGCGAGTGTTGCGGTTCTTCTGCACCAGCTGCTCGCGGCCGACGCGATCGAGCATCCAGTCGAGGATGCGCTTGTCCTTGGAGAAGAGGATGTGGCCGCCGACATGGTCGAAGGTGAAGCCGTCGTGCTCCGAGGAGCGGCAAAGGCCGCCTAGTTGCGACGAACTCTCGAAGATGCTTACGTCATGACCGTCTTCTCGGAGAAGGCGGCCAAGCGTGAGGCCGGTGACACCAGCGCCTAGGATCGCGAACTTCACAGGATGATTTGTGGGGCTACGAGAAGCGGGACGGGGAGCAGTTGAGCCGAGAAGTCTACCAAGCCGCTTCCCGAGTCGCGCGGCACTAAGGCCGCGCTCTTGGCGCCCCCCATGACAAGGGCAGCGCCTGTTCGAATTCGCGGGCATCGAGAGCTTCCTTCCATGACCTACTACTGGGCCAGGCAAACCACGAAAACGGGGACGCTGATGCTGGGCGGCATCTTGCTCGGGCTTTGGGTGCTCACGGGCGTAGCTGCGCCGCAGGAGCCGATTGCCCGGCCACTTCGCATCTTTTTCCGCGGAAGCCATGCGCAGACGGAGAGCTTTCGTGCCGCCTTGGCCGAGCACTGCGCTAGGGAAGGCCTCGACTTCGGGCGCAGCTTTTCCCTGCGCTCGCATCGGCTTGGAGGAGAAGAACGCCTGCCTCCAGCGGGCCACTGGGACCTTGCTATTGGCTACTCCTGGCACACTGTGGCCTCGCGGCGCGAGGAGCTGCAGCCGCTTCCGGGGCAGAGCCCCGAGCACCCGGCCCGGCTGTTGCGTCTGCTGCCCTACGTCGTGGCGCCGGCTACGACAGGGCGCTTGCAATCGCTGGAAGAGCTTCCTCCCGGCGACAGTGAGGCGGAGCTCGCCCCCGATCCGGTGGCCGAGCACCCCTTCGGCATTGCCCTGGCGCAGCTGCGCAGCGCCGGGCAGCTGCAGAGCCTGAAGCGACTGCTGGCTGGCTTCTCCCGGCATCATCTTTTGAAGAGCGAAGCCATCCGGCGGCAGCGGCCGGGCAAGGGCGCTTGGCTCTGCTTCCTCGCCCAGCAGGGCGATGTGCTGCCGCCCAAGGCTCGGCTCTACGGCGCTCGCTACTACGCACTCTTGGCAAAGGGCGCCCACAAGCCGCAGCTGGCCGCGGTCGCGCTGCGGCTCTTCCTTGCCGATCCTGGGGCGCGAAACATCGGCTTGGCGCCAGAGCCCAGCCTCGCTGTTCGCTTTGCCCCGGCCCCAAGCCGGCAAGAGATTGCCTCGGTCCTGGGGAGCAGGCCCCAAGCTCAGGCTCCTGAAGGGGAACGGCCACCGAGCTCTGACAGCGTTGAGTTCCTGCTGCTATTGGGCTTTGGATCTCTCTTTGTGGTTTTGGTGCTACGCAGCCATCGAAAGCTGCGGCGGGCCTGATCCTGGGCGCGAAGCTGCCGAGGCGTTAGCGGATTCGCAGCAGCTGCGCTCGCCAGGGGCCCTGGGCATCTGCTCCCAGCTCCCCCAGAAAGCGGCGGCCGTCCTGGTAGTAGCCAGCGGTCTCCTTCAGCCCTGGGTGCCGGGCGGCGAAGAAAGCGTTGATCTGGGCAATGAGCAGCTCGCGCACGTACTTCGCTAGGCAAGAGGCCGCGGCGCAGGGGAAGGCGAAGGCTTCGGCGTTCTCGCTGAAGATCAGTTCGGCGCCACGAAAGACGCGGTAGCGGGAGCGCTCCTTGCGTTCTTCCAGGATCTCGAAGCCGCGCTGTGGCCAGGCCCGTCGCAGCAGCGGCAGGTAATGCGCCCGCCCGCCGTGCCGGTCGACGACGATTCGGCGCTGGCTCGGGCCCTGTTCACTGGGCTGGGCGTCCAGGTTGATACCGATCACCGGTAGGCTCGCGTCGAAGTGAGCCAGGCTCTTGTTGTCGTGCCGCTCGATCAGGCGATTGAAGGCCATGACGTGGACGCTGTGGAAGGCCACGGCGCGCAGCGAGACCTCGGCGCGGCGCAGGCAGCGCTCCGCCTGGTGCAGCTCGAGCTCGAGGGTGGGGGCCTCGTTCCACATCGGTAGCGGCACGTCCGCCGCATCACTGTACCAGGGATAGTCCAGCCACCACTCTTGGGCGCCATGCACATCGAGGCGCAAGAGTTCGGCCAGGTTGCTGGGTATGGCTCCGTGCCGTGCGGCCAGGAAGCAGAGGGCGCTGCGTTCGAGCTGGGCGCGGCCACTCTTGCCGGTCTTGACCTTCTTGCTGTCGTCGACCCGGATCCGCCGGTCCTTGCGAGATGTAGCTTTCCGGCAAAAGCCCGCATCGAGCAGGTCCCAGGGGTTCTGGCCGCTGGGTCCCTCCATCAGGACCCCGGCGACGACAAGGGGGCCGAGCAGGGGGCCTAGCCCAGCCTCGTCGATCCCTCCTAGCAGTGCTCGCGCTTCGGATTCCAAGCTCAACTCCCGTGGCCGATCTGGCCGATCAGTGCCGGAGAATAGAGGTCCCGGGCGACGCCGACCAAGGAGCAGCCGATGAACATCCTCGTCCTCGTGCGCAACAAGCCGATTCGTGACCAGGTCGTTGTCGGGCTGCAAAACTTTCCCGAGATCACGGTCGAGATTGCCGAGGGCTTCTCCGGGCTGAATCGGACCCATCAGAAGCGCTTCGACGCGGTGGTCATCGGTTGCACTGATGAAGAGCCGGAAGGGATTCAGCTGGTGGAGCGCTTTCGCAGCCACGACGAGAGGACGGAGCTGGTGGTCGTGGCCGAGGCCAAGAAGGCCAAGGTGCTGATCAGCCAGCGTTCCCGCTTCGACATCACCTCAGTGCTGCAGGACCCGCTGGATCCCGAGGATTTCTTCCGGGTTGTCGCCCGGCTGAGGCGCAACGACTCGGCACCCGCCGGGCGGATCTGAGAAAAGCCGCCAAGGCGGCCCTTCCTTCGCCTGGCCAGAGTCGCGACACTCCTCGCAAATGTCCGACTCTCAGCCCCGCCAAGCCCAGCCCCGCACCCGCCTCTTCTTTGAAGGGCGTTACCGCAAACTCGTGCGTGGGCTCCCGCAGACCATTTTCTACTGCCCCCGCTGCAAAGGGCGTGGCTGCCGCAACTGTGGGCGCTTCGGCAAGCTCACCAAAGACTCGGTGCAAGAGCTGATCGCGCGCAAGATCCTCAGCTGGTTTCGGGCCCGCAAGGGCAAGTTCCACGGCGCTGGGCGCGAGGACCTGGACGTGCGCATGCTGGGGCAGGGCCGCCCCTTCGTCTTCGAGGTCCTGGGTCCAAAGCGTGGCGATGTGGATCTCGGCGAGCTCCGCGATGCGATCAACCGCTATGCCGAGGGCCGCATCGAGATCACCGCCCTGCGTCCAGTGCCGCGGCAGCGCGTCGCCCAGATCAAAGAAACCCGCTCGCGCAAGATCTACGCCGCCCTCGTCGCCCTCGCGGGCGGGAGCGATGCCGATCCAAAGTTCGCCACTCGGGTCGCTGAGCTTGTCGGCCGCAGCATCGAACTCACCCAGCGTACCCCGCAGCGGGTTGCTCACCGTCGTGCCGACATCGATCGCAAGCGCGAGGTCTTGATCCTGGATGCACACTTCGAGGAGCCAGAGCGGCTTCGCATCGAGATCGATTGCCAGCATGGCACCTACGTCAAGGAGTGGGTCAGCGGTGAGCAGGGCAGAACTCAGCCCAGCCTCGCGGACTTGCTCGGCTGCGCTACGGCCTGTGTGGCGCTCGATGTCCTCGAAGTGCCGGGACCCTTTCCCGAGATCGAGGGTGCGAGAGAAGGGGGCCAAGCCGCGCCATCCTTCGAAAACCCCTTGTCCGATCCGCTCTCGCCCGCGCTGGCTGAGGACCCTTGGGGACTGCTGCCAGAGAATCGCGAACCCGAACCGATGGGAGGGCAGCTGGCGGAGAAGAAGCCGGCCAGCTCAGCGCCGCAGGAAGAACAGCCCGGCGGCGAGGAGCAGGAAGGTGAAGGGCAGCCATAGCTGGCCGTCCTTCGCCGGCAGACCGTAGTCGCGCTGCAAGGGCAGGGCGATGGCCTGGCGTCCCGCCGCGACCGACCGCCCCTCGGCGTCGAAGGCCTCGAGATAGATCCAGGGGCGAGGATCCAGGGCGATTTCCGTAGCTGGCCAGAGCAGGTCGAAGAGCTGGCGCTTGTCGATGCCTTTGGGCACTGCAGTCATGAGCTGGCGCAGGGAGATTTCGGCTTTTTGCTCGCAGGGGAAGCGCAGGGTCAGCATGCCAAAGATGTCGGCGACAGTGACCTGCAAGGTCGCGGCGTGGACGTCGCGCAGTCCCAGTCGCATGGGTTGGCTGTCTGCGAGCAGGGCCTGGAGGGCGTTGGCATCCAGACTCTGGGGGCCGTCGAAAAAGGCTTCGGCCTCGCCCAGGCACGGAGGGTTGCGCAGGATCCCGCTCTTCCAGTCGCGGCAGGGGAGGACGATGCGAGCCTCCTCGCTGAAGGGCGGCACACCGAGTCGGTCGCTGCCGATGGCGAAGAGGACCCGGCCCGAGAGCCCGCGGGGGGCGGGCACCAGCACCGGATCTTGGCTGCTACTGGCGATGGCCTGGCGAGCCAGTTCTTGGACGGCCCGAGATTCGGCGGCGAGCTCAAGGCTCTCCTGGTGCAGCTTGCTCGCAGGACCCAGCTGGGTCACTAGGAAGAAGAGCGGCGGCAGCGGCCCGCCGAGAGCTGTAGCCCCGGCGATGGCCAGCTTGGGCGCGTAGTAGTAGCGCGCACTCGAACGCTGGTCCTGGCTGCTGGCACTGGTCGAGGGCAGGGCGACGACGAAGAAGATGGCGACCGCGAACAGGGTGCGACCGAGCTTGCGACGCAGGGTGAAAGCCACCAGCAATAAAAGCAGCAGCGGCGCCACCAGGGCAATCTGGACCCCTGGTTCTAGGAAGTCGAGGAAGAGACCCTGGACGCGGAAAGCTGCAAGGGGCTGGAAGACGGCCGCCTGGTAGCCGCCGAGGCATTCTCCCAAGACTGCGTAGCGCATGAGCAGGACCAGGGCGAGTGCGATGGCCCAGATCCAAAGGCGACCGAGCGCCGCTAGCCCACGGGTGAGGAGGGGGCGATTGTCGAAGTGCACCCCATAGCCCAACTCCATGGCGAAGATCAGGGCTGGAATCGTCAGGCAGAGTTCCTTGCTCAGGCAGCCGAGGAAGAAGCTCAGCAGCACGGTGGCGAGCCTGCAGCGGCCTTCGATGTGCCGGCAGTACAGGATCAGCGTCAGCAGGTAGAAAAACGTCGCGTGGGTATCGACTCTGCCGACCATCCACTGCAGAGCTTCGCTGTGTCCTGGATGCAGGCACCAGAGAGCCACTGCCGCCAATGCCGGTGTCGCCGGTAAGAAACGCCGCAGTAGGCGATAGGCGAGAAGGCAATTGAGGAGGTGGACCAGGACATTGGCCAGTAGCGGCCAGAACGGCTTATTGCCGCCGATCCAGGCATCGATGGCGATCGAAAGCGTGATCAGCGGTCGATGGAAGAGGGCGACGCGCAGGGCGTCGTACTGGGGAGCCACGAAGTCCTGCCAGACCCGGTCCCAGTCCTGGACATAGTGAAGGGCCAGGAAGTCGTCCGAGCGGAAGGCCAAGCCTCCCGGCCACCAATACCACAAGGCAAAGAGGAGGAGGCCGAAGAGGCGCAGCTTGTTAGCGCGCTGGTCAAAGAGTTGTCGCGGCCGGGGCGTGGCCGAGGGCCTATCGATTCGGGCCCGTCGACGAAACATCGCTAGATGGAGGCGCCGATAATGGTGGCTTCGCAGACCAGCTTGCCTTGGGCAAAGACCTGCATCGGAAGCTGGGCGAGACGCGAGCGGAAGCGGCCGCCAGAGGCGACGTAGACCAGTTCATTGGGGGGGACAACTTGGCCGCGGAAGCGCAAGGACTCGACCCCGCCGAAGCCGATGAGATGGTCATCGGGGAGATCCGCCAAGAGCTTCCAGAGGATGCTCCCGACCTGGGCCGCGCCTTCGATCATCAGGATGCCAGGCAAGATGGGATTGCCGGGGAAGTGCCCACGGCACCACCAGTCGTCTTCGCTGAGTCGTTTGGTCGCGACAGCGACCTGACGTTCGTGGTCGACGTGGACGACGCGGTCGACCATCGCAAATTCGTGGCGCTGCGGTAGCAAGCTACGCACGCGGGTTTCCTCGATTGCGGTCTTCTCGAAATCGATCTCTGACAGGTCGACGAAGGGTTGTTGAGCCATGGGGGGATTTGAGCAGAAGCGCGCTGGCGGATCCACAGCGAGGGTCAGTTGGACTCACGGCTTGGTGCTTGAGTCCTTTTCTCGGTGAGTCATCTCAAGGCTTGGGCGGAAATGGCCCTTGGCATAGCGACTTTCCTTGCGGCGGCGACATGGCTGTGTCGGCTTGTTGCCCGAAGCCGCGGCCCTGGCCGATAGAAAGGGGACAGGAGCGACACATGAGTTTTCAGGGCAACCTCCAGAGTCTGGGTCTCTTTGATGTTTTCCAAAACGTCCATCAGAACCGGAAGACCGGCACCCTGGTGGTGAGGAGCGAGCGCTCAGAGCGATTCGTTCATTTTGACGATGGCTTAGTGCATTTGGTCTCCTATGGCCGTGGGCGAGGTCTTCCTATCCGGGACTACCTCCTAAAGCGTGGCTACGTGGCTAAGACCGACCTGGAGAAGGCTTTGCGGGCTCGTGGTCGCAGTCGGGCGGCCCTGCGCAGTTTCCTCGCCAAGCTCGGGATCCTCAGTGAAGAGGACTTCTCGGCGGCGATGCAGGAGCGCGTCGAGGATTTTCTCTACGAGTTGCTTGGCGTTCGTGAGGCGCAGTTCGAGTTCGAGGAGGGCAAGCCACCCTCGGGCATCTTCGATCTTGAGCAGAAGTCGCTGGGGCTGCGCCTGGATCCCGCGCCGATCGTCATGGAAGCGGCCCGGCGCGATGACGAGTGGGGGAGGATCCGCAAGGTCGTGCAGAGCGATCGCGACCTCTTCGTGCGTCTGGGAGAGGAAGCTCCCGAAGACGATCCGGATATGCAGATGGTCTGGAGCGTTCTGGACGGGCAAACCGAACTGCGAGAATTCGGGCAGGAGCTGCCGCTCAATGACTTCGAAGTTCAGAGTATCGTGGCGGAGCTGGTGGAAGCGGGCTTGGCCCGTGCCGTTCATCCCGCCGATATTCCCAGTCTGGCCCGGCAGGCCATCGAAACTGACGATTATGAACGGGCTCGGGTCCTGCTCGAGCACGCGGTGGAGATCGAACGCGGCGACCACGAACTGCGGAGGATGCTCGCAGAGACCTACGAGCAACAAAACCGGCTGAAGGACGCCGCCGCGGCCTGGGCCGTGCTCGGCTACCAAGAGTCTATGGATGGCGATGACGCCGAGGCCCTTAATGCCTACCAGCGGGCCGTGGCCTTGGATCCGGTTGATGTCGGCCTGCGCGAACGTTGCTTTGAAATCCTGGGCCGGGTGGGGACGACGGGCGAGGTGCTCGAATCCGCCATCGACGTGAGTCAGGGCTTCTTCGAGCTGGGGCTCTTTGATCGAGCTGTCGAGACGCTTGAGTTGGCCATGCAGCGTCCCGATCTCGCCAAGCGCCCGGGGCTTCTCGGACGCATCGCGCGTATCGAGAAGGACAGTGGCCAGCCGCAGCGGGGCTTTGAGAGGATGCTCTCCGAGGCCTTGCAGGCCGAGGAGAGCGGTGAACGCGAACTTGCCGAGGCCTTCTACCTGGAGGCGCAGCGGGTCTTTCCTGAGAAGGGGGAGCTTCGCCAGCGACTCGCGGACCTGCGCAGCCACAAGCGCGAGCGCCAGCGTCGCGCACGGCGACGGCGCATGTTCCTGGCGGCGGCGGTGCTGTTGTGCAGTCTGCTGAGCCTGGCCCTGGTGGAAGAGCTGCGTTTCTCCCTCGAACTCGGTGCGGTGCTGCGTTCGAGCGCCAGTGCCGTGCTGGAAGGGCGGGGCACCGAGGCGATTCAGGCGGCCTGGCGAGTTCGTGATGCCCACCCGTTTTCGCCGACACGGGCTTCGGTCGATCAGTTGGTGCTCGGACTGGTGGACGCGGAGATCCTGCGCCTGGAGCGCGAGCGTTCGAGTGGGCGCCTGCTCAGTGCCAAGCACGGCTACCAGCGCTTACAAAACGTCGTTGCCGATCGCATCGAAGTCCCCGGTCTTGGGGCGCGTGCCCTCCGGGTCCAGCGCCAGAAGCGGGTCTTTGATGCCTTGCAGCCCTGGTTCCTCGGGCATGAGGAACTGGGCCGTGATCCCGCGACTCTGATCTTCGAGCGTGCCGATGCCGATCAGGTGCTCTCGCTCTACGCTCGCCTCTGCGGCCGCGGCCGCGAACTGGTGCGAGTGCGACTCACCGAACTCAAGGTTGCCGGGGTTTTGCCGCTCATCGTTGATCGCTATCTGGACGGGGACCGCAGCCCCCTGGTGATCGATGGCAAACAGCTGAGTACCGAGCTGGCCATCTCGACCCTGGCTGGCCTCATCGACCGTAACGACGCCAAGGAGCACCTTGCCCTAACCGAGGCCTTTGGCAGCGTGCTCGATGAGTTCTACGACGATCGCGGGCGCAAGGCCTTGGCGCGGAGCCTCTTGCCCTGCTTCGTCGAGCTAGAGGGGGAGCCACCGGCCCAGCGGGAAAAGCTCGAAGCGATGCTACCTTGAGCTTGCCGGCCGCCTAGGCCGGGAGGATCCACTCGCCGCGTGCCATGACCCCGGTGATGTGGGCACGGGAGGCGGCATAGACCAGCTTGGTGTAGGGGCTGGCTTCTTCGCCCAATAGAGGATCCTCTAGGTCGAAGACCACCAGGTCGGCGCTCTTGCCGGGCTCAAGCGTTCCACACTCGTCCCCAAGACCCAGGGCGCGAGCTCCTTCTCTGGTCGCTAGTGCCAGGGCGTCTTCGGCGGAGAGCGCGGCTTCACCGGCGACGAGCTTTTGCAGGAGAGCAGCGGAGCGCAGCTCGGTCAGCATGTCGAGGCGGTTATTCGCCGGTGCCCCGTCGGAGCCGAGGGCGATGCGCAGGCCCCGGCGGAGGAAGTCGTGCACGCGAGCGATGCCGGAACCGAGCTTCAGGTTGGTGGAGGGGCAGTGCAGCACGGCGGTGTCGCTCTGCACTAGAAGATCCTCTTCGTGGGGATCTACGTGGACGCAGTGGGCCAGTCCGGTGCTCGGACCCAGTAGGTCGAAGTCGGCCAGTGCTTCGATGTAGCGTTTGCCGAAGCGCGCCTCGACGGCCGCGAGCTCGCCGGGGTGTTCGCTGGCATGGGTGTGAATCCTCGCTCCGGCAGCTCGTCGTTGGCCGAGCTGGCGCAGGAGATCCTCGCTGCAGGAGAGCAAAAAGCGCGGGCCGTAGGCGATTTCGATGCGGCCCTCGAAGCCATCCCAATCAGCTTGCAGGGCTTCGGTCTCATCGAGGGCCTCTTGGCTGCTGCTGGCAAAGCCCGGGGGATAGATGGCCTCGTCTAGGTCGACGAGGGAGGCGGCGACGATGGCGCGCATCGGTGTGGCCGCGATCTCCTCGAGGATGTAGCGCGTCCCGCGAACACTCTCGATGCTCTGGAAGCTGGTCACGCCACTGCAGGCGAATTCTCTCAGGGTCAGCTCTGCGCTCTTCCTAAGGCTCGCCTGGTCGTGGCCATGCTCCAGAGGCCAGATCCGGGTCTGCAGCCAGTCTAGGAGCGGCAGATCCTCGGCCTGACCGCGAAACAGGGTCTGGCAGAGGTGGACGTGCCCCTGGACGAAGCCGGGGCAAATCGTCCGGCCGTTGAGCTCGACCTGGGCTTCGCCCGGCTCGGCTGTGAGCTCGCCTATGGCGGCGATGCGCCGGTCGATGATGCGAAGGTCACAGCGACGAGGCGAAGCCCCGGGCACCATGGTCAGGAGGGTGGCGCCGCGGAGGAGCAAGCTCAGAGGTCCTGGATCTGGATCTGAACTTTGAGATTGGAACTCAGGTCAAGCTTGCCCGCTCGCGCGATCGGCCAGCCGAAAAAGTTGAGGGGTTCGCCTTCGATCGGAGGGTTGAGGGTCAGGTCACGGCCGCGGGAGATCAGGATGCGGTCCGAGTCGAGACCACCGAAGCAGTCTTTGCGCTTGCCGGGTTCTTCTTCGGCCATGGCTGGATCGAAAGGCATCCAGCCGAGGCCGGGGAGATCGAGGCGAGCCCAGGCGTGCAGAACCCTCGGCTCATAGGCCTGTAGCTGTTCGTTGGCGGGCAGGCGGTAGCCGAGTTCGAAGGAGGCCGGGATCCTTGCCGCTTGGCAATGGGTGATGAAGTAGGTGGCGATATCGATACTGTCACCGACATGCTCTTTCATGATCCAGGCCAGGACTCCTTCGCTGTAGCGACTGGAGGCCAGTCGATTGACCGGCGGTGCCGACAGGGTCAAGAGGTCGAGGGTGTCGTCGTAGATCGCCAGAACGCGTCCGTCGATCGTAGGGATGCGCGCGGTGCGTTCGAGGACTTGCCGTGCCAGGCCGGGGATCACCGCGCGGCGTGCCGGCACCAGCCAAGGAGAGTCGAGCTTGAGCGTGCCGTTGCTGATGAGCCGCTTCGGGGCGAAACGCTCGACGCGGGTCAACTCGACTCGGTAATAGATCTCGAGGGGACGAGATTTTGTCGGGGTGCCGGTGACCGAGACGATGTTGTTGCCGAGCTTGTCGAAGCGCTGCTGCGCCTCGCCGCCCAAGGCGGAGAGTTCAAGGGGGCCGCGTGTCTGCTGCGCATCGGAGAGTGGGGTGGGCATCCAGATCGTGGCCTGCTCAATGCCCGGAGGAAGGGCGTGGAGCGTCGCGCGCATCTCCATCAACAGGCGGCGCTTTTTCGGGTAGGGCCCGGGCTCGAAGGACGAGCAGCTGGGGAGGAGGGTGAGAGCGGCAAGCACCGTGCTGGTGACAAGCAGAAGGAAGAGGTGGCGCGGGCGAGTTAGCATGGCGCCATGTTTGGCGGAATCGCAGTGCGCGGCAAGCTTCTGGTCTTAGCGAGCGGTGGGACGGAGGGTTTACTTCGGATCGTCGAGTTCGCCAGCGGCGAGTTGCGCTCCAACATCGTGGTCCCGAGCGTCTCGGGAGGACGTGTCGAGGCCGGAGGCCTCTGCCTCGACGAAGACGGCAGCCTTCTTTTGGCCGACGGGGCTGCATGCCAGATCCGGCGCTTCAGCGCCTTCGGCAGTGAGTTGGCAGCGATTGGTCTGCCACCGGAGAAGAGCCAGCCCCGGGATCGCCGCGGGCTTCCGGCGCAGGCGCGAGGTTTGGCTATGGACTCGCATGGGCGCCTCTGGGTCAGTAGCGGCGACCGGCCACGGGTGCACGGGCTCCAGGTCTTTTCGCCGAAGGGCCAGTTTCTGCAGTCGATTCCGGCCTTTGGCGCCCGCGATCGGCTCTACGGCCCGGGCTACGCCGTGCGCATTTTTGGGGATCGAGTTTGGCTTGCCGATACCGGCAACCAGTGCCTGCAACAGTTCCGCGATGACGGCAGCTTCTTCGGTTACTACGAGCTAGAGAAGCGTTGCGGTGCTGCCCGGCAGCCTATCGACCTGGCGCCTTATGCTGGGGGGCTGGCCGTGCTCTTCCTCGAGCCTGAGCCACGCGTCTTTGCCCTCGACCGGGAGATGGAGCGGGCCGAGCCCCTGGTCTTGGGCGGCCTGCAGCTTCCTACCGGGCTCGCAAACGGTCCAGACGGCGAACTCTTGATCGCAGACCGAGAAGGCACACGGCTGAGGATGTTCGCCCAGGGCGAGTGCCGCGAAATCCGCTTGCCGCTCGACTGAGGGGACTGGGCTGTTGGGCTTTGATTCGGCATCCAGCTGCTGCCTTGCAAGTCGGGCTCGATCTTTGAACACTTCCAGGTCCAAGCAGCTGGAGTCCACATGAAGTCTGTGCTGAGCCTTCTTCGCAAGAGCCTTCCCTACCTCATTGGCATTGGTGCCATGGCGCTATTGCTCGCCTGGCTGATGGGGGTCTTCCACGACAAGGTCCCGATGCAAGCGCCGCGAGAGACCCGGCGCTTGGCTCAGGATGAGCCACTGCTGGAGGTCCAGGCTCGGAGCTTTCCGTTGACCGAGTCGGTGGTCGGCACCGTGCGCCCGATTGCTGAGACCCGCGTCGGCTCCAAGATCCTTGCCCGCGTCGAGAAGATGCACATCCTCCGAGCTGGGCAGAAGGTGGAGCAGGGTCAGTTGCTGATCGAGCTGGACGATAGCGATCTGGTGGCGCGGCTCGAAGAAGTGAAGGCTGCGGAGCGGGCCGCCCAGGCGGCGGCCGAACAGGCGGCGAATGATCTCACGCGCAGCAAGAAGCTCTTCGAGAAGAAACTCAAATCTCAAGAAGACCTGGATCGTGATCGGACCCGGGTCCGCACGGCAAAGGCCGAGGTCGAGCGAAGCGCTCAGATGGTCGCGGCCGCGCGGACGGCCCTGTCCTATGCCCGAATCAAGGCGCCCTACGCCGGGGAGCTGGTGGACAAGCTGGTCAATGAAGGGGATCTGGTTTCGCCGGGGCAGGCGCTCTTTGTGATGTATGACCCCGCCCGCTTGCAGCTGGTCGCGCCGGTGCGAGAGAAACTCGCGGTTGCCCTTGAGATCGGGCAGAAGGTCGATGTCCACATCGAAGCGCTGAACAAGGACTGCGAGGGCCGAATCGACCAGATCGTGCCGGAGGCGCAGCGAGGTAGCCGCTCATTCGAAGTCAAGGTCTCCGGCCTGTCTTCGCCGGAGCTCATGGCCGGAATGTTTGGACGCATGACCCTGGGGGTGGGGACAGGCGAAGAGCTGCGGATTCCGCGCAGCGCCATCCAAGCGGTGGGGCAGCTGCGCATGGTCTTCGTCGTGGATGCGGAAAGGCGGATCCTGCGGCGTTTCTTGCAGCTAGGCAAAGATTTCGGTGAAGAGGTCCAAGTCCTCGCTGGCCTAAAGGCCGGTGAGAAGATCCTCTTGCACGCTGGCAAGCAGGGCTAAGTCCATGACCGACGGGCCCCAGAAGCAGGTGCCAGCGAGCGCCGAGCAGAGTTCCTTCACCCAGAGGATGGTCGAGGTCTTCCTGACCGGAAACTTGACCCCGCTGGTCATCCTCGTCTCGTTGATTGCGGGAGCCTTCGCGCTGCTCCTGACGCCGCGTGAGGAGGAGCCGCAGATTGTCGTGCCCTTGGCCGATGTCTACATCGAGGTCCCCGGCGCCAGTGCCGAGGAGGTCGAGCACCAGGTCACGACGCGGCTAGAAAAACTCCTCAACCAGATCGACGGCGTCGAGCACGTCTACTCGATGAGCATGCCGCACCGGTCCATCGTGACGGTGCGCTTCTTCGTGGGTGAAGGGCGAGAGAAAAGCCTAGTCAAGCTCTACAACAAGCTGCAGAGCAACGTCGACCGTCTTCCCCGCCAGGTGGCTGGCTGGGTGGTCAAGCCGGTGGAGGTCGATGACGTCCCCTTGCTCGGCATTACCCTCTGGTCCGAAGAACTCGACGACTATGCCTTGCGGCGGGTCGCCGAAGAGATCGAGACTCGGGTGCAGGCGGTGCCGAACACCGGCAGAACCGAGATCATTGGTGGCCGTCCGCGCCGCGTCGGCGTCTATATCGATCCGACCCGCCTCGAGGCACAAGGGGTCCCGCTGGGGCAGGTACAGCGGGCGCTGCAGGCGGTGTCGACCTCCTTGCCAGCGGGCGGCATCGATACAGGCGGCGAGCGGGTGCTGATCGAGGCCGGGGCGCTGCAGATTCCCGTGCACGAACTGCAGCGGCTGGTCATCGGCATGCGGTACGGGGCCCCGGTCTACCTCGAAGACGTCGCCGAGGTGGTCGACGGCGCCAGCGAAGTGAGCAGCTACGTCCGCATTGGTTTTGGAACCCATGCCGGCGACGATGTTCCCGAAAGTTACCGCGATCCCAGCAAGGACTACGCCGCGGTTACTGTCGCGGTCGCCAAGCGCAAAGGCAGCAACGCCGTTTGGGTCGCCAAGGATTTGCGCAAGCGCGTCGAAGAGCTGCGACAGGAGATCATCCCCGAAGGCGTGTTCATCCACTACACCCGGGACCATGGCGAGACCTCCAACCACAAGGTCAACGAGCTGATCGAGGGCCTCGTCGTCGCGATCATCATCGTGATCGCCTTGATCGCGCTTTCGCTCGGCTCTCGCGAAGGGCTGGTGGTCGCCACCGCGGTGCCGATCACCTTCGCTTTGACCCTGCTGGTCAACTACCTCGCCGGGTACTCGATCAACCGCGTGACCCTCTTCGCGCTGACCTTGGCCCTCGGACTCGTGGTCGACGATCCCATCGTCGACGTCGAGAACATCCACCGGCACTTGGCGATGCGGCGCAAAAAGCCGCTGCAGGCGGTTCTGGACGCGATCAACGAGGTGCGGCCGCCGATCATCCTGGCGACGCTCGCGGTCATGGTCAGTTTCCTGCCGATGTTCTTCATCACCGGCATGATGGGGCCCTACATGCGGCCGATGGCGCTCAACGTGCCGTTGTCGATGTTCATGAGCCTGGTTGTGGCCTTCACGGTGACGCCCTGGTTGAGCTACCTGGTGCTGCGCAAGCAGCACGAGAAGCATGGCGGGGACGAGCCGCTGACCGATGAGCATGCCGAGATGCCGGTGGATACCGAAGGGCTCATGTACCGGGCCTACGCCGGGACCATGCGGCCGCTGCTCCACTCTCGAGCCCTACGCTGGCTCTGCTTGTTGGTGACAGCGCTGCTCTTTGGGGCTTCGGGCTACCTCGCCATGGGGCGGCAGGTCCCGCTCAAGATGCTGCCCTTCGACAACAAGAACGAGGTGCAAGTCGTCATCGACATGCCTGAGGGCAGCAGTCTGGAGCGCACCGAAGCCGTCGCTGCTGAGCTTGCTGCACGGATACGGGGCTACCAGGAGGTCGTCGACGTCACCAGCTACGCGGGCACGGCGTCGCCGATGGACTTCAACGGCATGGTGCGGCACTACTACCTTCGGGGCGAGGCGCATCATGCCGACCTGCGAGTCAATCTCGTGCATAAGGAGCTGCGCGAGATCCAGAGTCACGACTTTGCCACCCAGCTGCGGCTCGAACTCAAGCCGCTGGCAGCAGCGCATGGCGCGCGGATCAAGGTGGTCGAGACCCCACCTGGACCGCCGGTGATCGCGACGCTGACCGTGGAGGTCTATGGACCGCCGCACATCAAATACCAGCGCCTGACGGAGGCAGCGGCGATGGTGCGGGAACGTCTAGACCGCGAGATTGGGGCGGTGGATGCCGACGACAGCGGCGAGGCGCCGCAGAAGGTGCTGCGCTTCGTGCTCGACCGCGAGAAGGCCGCCCTGCACCAGATCGGCGAAGCCCAGGTTGCCCAGCTCCTGCAGACCGCGATTCAGGGCTCGCAGGTGGCAGTGCTGCATCACCTGACCGAGTCGCATCCGCTGCCTCTGATCCTGCGTCTACCCAAGGAGCTGCGCAGCAGCGTTGCCGAGCTCGAGCGCATGCGCGTGGTCTCGCCGGCTGGCGACGCCGTGGCCTTGGGTGAGATCGGTCGCTTTGTCCAGGAGCAGCGGCAGCCGACGATCTACCACAAGAACCTGCGGCGTGTGGCCTATGTCTTCGTCGAGGTCGCCGGTCGCGCCCCGGCCGAACTCATTCTCGACATGCAGGCCGATCGGGTGGCGGAGTCTGAGCTAGCCTCGGCACTCGCGGCTGCGCCGCAAGAGCAGCGCCCGCTGGAGCAGCGCAGCTACTTCAACAACGGCTCGGCTATGCCTTGGGCGGTTCCGGAGGGCATAGAGCTGGACTGGTCCGGCGAGGGCGAATGGCAGATCACCCTGGATGTCTTCCGTGACTTGGGGCTGGCCTTTCTGGCCGCCTGTCTCGGGATCTATGTGCTGCTGGTCTACGAGACTGACAGCTACTTCCTGCCGCTGATCCTGATGCTGTCGATCCCCTTCACGATCATCGGGATTTTCCCGGGCTTCTGGCTTCTGCGCATGATGGCGGACTCGCCGGTGCCCGGCGTCGAGAGTCCTGTCTTCTTCACGGCGACGGCGATGATCGGGATGATTGCTCTCTCGGGCATCGCTGTGCGCAATGCGATCCTGCTGATCGAGTTCCTGCACCGGGCGCTAGACGAAGGTCGCTCCCTCTTCGACGCCATCCTCGAGAGTGGTGCTGTGCGCTTCCGGCCGATCTTTCTGACGGCTGGCACCGCAATGTTGGCAGCCCTTCCCATCACCCTCGATCCCATCTTCAGCGGCCTTGCCTGGGCGCTGATCTTCGGACTTCTGGTGTCCAGTGCCTTCACGCTGATCCTGGTGCCGATGGTCTACTGGATGGTCTACGCGAAGAAACACGCGCGCCGCGAGCAGTAGCCGGGCGGCCGCGCCTTCCCTGCGCCCCCCCGGTACCACTGAACTCGTCTGATTGGGGCACTTTTGCTGCCCCGATCAGACGACCTCAGTGGTACAGGGGGCGACCTGTGCATCACTCGGGGCGCCGCCCCCTCATTGGCCTGGCTAGCGACCTCCAAACTAGACCCTCAGAACGCGGATAGCCTGAAGCGCCTGCCTTTCCTCGCGGCATCGTCGCATGCCTGCAGCTTCCGCATTCGACGCGCGGAATCTAGGTGAGCGAAAACAACGATTGCAAAAAAATAGAGGCGAACATGGTAGTTATTTCTCTCCCTGGAGCCCTGGCGTGTCTTTTGATTGGCTGTGTAGCCCCCTTAGCTAGGTCCCAGACGTATTCCCCTCCTACCACCCCAGATCTTTATGAGTTTGCTGGCGATGCAGCAGATATGTTGTTGTGCCTGAAAAAACACGGAGCGCCTCTAGACTGGAATCGAATTAAGTTGGTTCAAAGTCTTGTCTCTGGGAGGAGCAGTTCGGCAATTGCCCTAGATGACCTCCAGGCCAGCCGCGTTCGACTCATGGTCAAGGTCAGAAACGGCGTGGGATACGTGCAGGCGAGTTCGGCTAAGGTGGACGATTTTACAATCTATGCTCAAACGATGCACAACGATACCAGGACTGACCCTGTGCACGGCGCCCAGCTTGTTTATCAGTCCAAGAATACGAGTAATGAGGTTCACTTTGAAAGGGGGGGGTATTTGTTTACGAGCAATTGCAGGCGCAGCCTCCCCAGGGGCGCCTGCGCTTTATTCCTCGCTCTCCTTGGGGAGAGGGGTATGATCTTGCTCTTCCTCATAGTGTCGATCTTGGGTTGTTCGCTGCGATGCTGTACCATGAGGCGAGTCACTTGGAGGATGAGTATTTCATCCCCGACTTTGCTGCGGGAGTGTCTGGCACCAAATGGATGCCTGGCCATTTGAGTCGGAAGAATGCTTGTGAGACAAGGGCCATCAAGGATGAGCTACAAGTTCTGGGGATGATTCTTAGTGGTAAGTACCTGGATTGCTGTCCGCTTGGCTCTCCTCCCGACAAGGCAAAGGACGAGATCCGGCGGCGCATGAAAGATCTAAGAAAGTATTTAAAGTTGGTCGAGCCCAAGGACTAGAGCAAGGAGTTCAAGTGATGATAAGTATTGTATGTCGCGTAGCCGTAAGTGCTTGCCTGTTTCTTGTCCTAGGGCTCAGCTCACCGCTGGCTCAATCCGATTGGCGTGGGAGCGTTGTGGTGGATTCTTCTTGCGAGACGGTAGGGGGGGAGCTGCGCTTCCTGCAAGCGTCTGCGGAATCACGGGATCTGTCTTGGCGCTGGGCTCCAACTTCCTCCCCCGCGAAGCTGATTCAGACCCCCTACCCTAGCGCTACGTTCTTGGCTGGAGGGGTGTTATTCCTTACGCCTAGCAAGGCGCTTGTCTCTGGCGCTGACGGGGGCGCTGGGGTTATATATCACGTCGTATTGCTTGATAATGTGACTCCCCGGCGCGCAGTGTTTTCGGCGCCAAAGATGTACCCGGGGCGAGATCTCATGTACCTGCGCTACAATGCGGCGGATCGCAGGCTCTATGCTGTTGACCAGCGTTCCTCTGAGATCGTGTTTGCGCAATGGCAGGGGCCGGGTTCTCCGTTGCCCTCCGTGTTTTCCCGGGTCATAGGCTTCCATCAGGCGAGTTTTTCTGCGAAGAGGGGGTTCATCGCCCGCCCGCCTATTGGCGTTGCTGGAGTCCTGATTATCCCAGATGGGATACATGGGACCGGTACCCTCTTGGCGACGCAGGACGGGGCTACATGGAAGCTATCGGGGTTTAGGAGCGCGGCTGGGAGCGGGAGAGCGAGGTCGGTCTGGGCGTGCCGGTCCGTTGAACACTCAATCTCGACCGCCAGATTACGATTCGAGGCAAAGGGGACAGTGATGTTCCAAGTGATCGACAGTGTGGATGCATCTGTCCATTATGTTGGTGCAGTCCCTGCTGATCCCGGATATCTGGATGTCAACTTTCAGCCAGCATTGACTCCCGGGCGAACCTACTTGGTCAAGGATGTTCTCCTTGGGGCGATTCAGGACTCGTTCGTGCCAAAGCAGCGTTTTGGCGATGTGACGGCTTCGATCAGTATCCAGCCAGGAAGAGGCCAGTTGATCGATCGCCATGCCAAGATCGGTTCTCAGCTCTTTTCAGCAGGAGCTACTGTTACGATGAGCAGTGCTTCATCTACTGAGCGCTCGCTTCCTTCGCAGCTCTGGGTCGCTGTTGCTCCTGGTGGCCAAGACCCAGCCGTTGTGATGCTGCCAGGTGGAGGAGCTGTTCTGACTGCTCCTGACTTCATCGTGCCCTTCGACTGCCTGGTCCGCTCTGGGTCAACGTATGGCAGTGGCGGAGCTTTCTTGCCGATCGCAAATGACCCTGGCTTGATCGGGACGAAATTGTGCTTCCAGGTCGTGATCACAGATCGCGAGCTGAATGAAGTGGCTGCGACCGATGTGTTTTGCACGCTGATAGGCGGCGTGACCCAGGATGGGCGGCGGGTTTCTCCCCCTGCGCTTAACAAGCCTAAGCGTATCAGTCATGAGCACGCCTTGAGGTTGTTCAAGAATCAAGCTACTCGGAAGGTAAGCGTGCACGAGGCATTAGGCAGTTCCAAGAGTGCTGTAAGAGCCAGGAAGATTCGCAAGTTATTGTTAACTCCGGGTCAGAAGAAAAAGTAAGCGCGCTCCGGTAGCTATGCCCGATAATCGGTGTAAATGATTCTCGACTGGTGAGTTTATTACTCCCTCTTCCCCCCCCCGGCGAGCTGGCGGGCTGGATCGCGGGCTTCAGGTAACGGGGCGGGCGCTGCTGTCTCAGCCGAGTTCGGACAAGCTGGACAGGCTTGCCGTCTCCCGTACCGAGTCCAGATCTTCCTCCTGCAAGCGCAGGATCTTGAGCGCCTCGGGGCGTAGCTCGTGTCCGCGATAGGGGTGCCGTTCGCAGACCTGGTGTGCGAGGCCGTTGGCCACGTGGACCAGGCAGCCGAGGGCCCAGGAGTCGGGATCCTTGCCGGGGATGTGGTGGTAGAGGATGCCGTTGCAGAGGTTTCGGTGCAGGTTCCAGGCCTTGGCCAGAACTGCGCCCACTTCGGCGTGGGTGTAATGGAAGACCTTGTGCTCGGCGTGGAAGAGGTGGAGGCCTCGCTCTTGCGAGATCTGAATGGCTTGGGCGTATTGTTCGGGCGAGTTTTCGATCAGTAGGATCTTGCCGATGTCGTGCAAGAGCCCGGCGGTGTAGGCGACTTCTTCGTCGAGTTCGAAGTCGAGCGGAGAGAGGCGAGCCAGCTCCTTGGCGGCGACGCCGACCTTGATCGAGTGGTCCCAGAGATGGTCGAGGTCGAAGTCGGCGACGCCGTCGCCCTTGTCGCCGAATTCTTGGAGTATGGTCGCTTGCACCACGAGGTTGCGCAGGACGCGCAGTCCAAGGATCGACACTGCGTGGGGGATGTCGCAGACCTGGGATTTGAGCCCGTAGATCGAGGAATTGGCCAGGCGCAACACCTTGCTGGCGATAGCTGGGTCCTTGGCGATGACCTCGGCTGCCTCTGCTGCAGAGCCGTCGGGATCATTAACGATCCTATCGATCTCGAAAAGTGTCGTCGGGACCGTCGGGATGGTGACGGTCTGTTCGATTTGCTCACCGAGCTCTCGGAGGGTCATGGTCATATGCTTTACCTGATCTCTCGCTCTTATCGGCGAGGATCGGGCCCTCCTTGTGCCAGACTGCTCCTGTCCTCTGACTTGCCTTAGCAGGCCTCTTTCAACCCCTCGCTAAAGGGGGGCCAGCTCAACGCAGTTTGGTCCAAGCGCTACTTGCGTACTTGTTGTCGCGCAGTTCTTCGGCGCGGAGCAAGATGGCCGAGGGTAGTGGGCCGGCCGGCTCAAGCGGGAGTCCCAGGGCGGCGGCGATGGCTTCGGAGAGGCGGGCTTCGAGTTCGGGGATGGGGGGCTTGGCTTTTAGTGCCGCGGTGAACGGGGTCAAGGAACTGCGCCCCAGCATCAGAGAGCCATGGTGGAGGACACGCTTGCCGCGTCGGCGCTGGGCACTGCCGAAGAGCTTGGCGCCGTCGGCATCGACTAGGTCGAGCCCGGTCGGGCGGAAGAAGCACCAACGCAAGAGTTCGGGGCTGGCGTTCTTGGCCCTAGCGCCATCGCCTTCCTCAGCGATGCGGATGCCTGTGGCCTGGATCCCAGCGATCATCGCCTTGTTGAGCAGCTCATAGCTCTTTTGCACCTGCTCGGGTAGCGCATGGTCCGGCAGAGCCAGGCTTAGCGTGAGCTCTTTGTCGTGCAGGATGGCGCCGCCCCCGGTCGGGCGTCGGACCCGGTCGAGGCCGCTGGGCAAATCGGCGAAATCCCGGTGCTTTTGGAAATAGCCGAGCGAGAGGCAGGCCGGTTCCCATCGATAGAAGCGGAGCCAGGATCCATCGTCCTCGAGCAGGGCTTCATCGAGAGCCAGGTTGTAGGCACCGGAGGCGGCTGCGCAGGGCAGCAGCTTCAACGGTGCCGGCTTGTTTGCAGCGGCGGGACGCTCAGGCATCCTCGCCAGAGACGAGATTGTTGTAGGCGTCGGCGTCGAGCAGCTGCGCCATCCCCGAGTTGTCGCTGGGGCGAACCTTGATGATCCAGCCCTTGTCGAAGGGGTCGCTGGCGAGGATGTCGAGTTCGTCGCTGATTTCCTCGTGCACTTCTTCCACGACACCGTTGACCGGTGACATCAGATCGGAGACGGCCTTGACCGACTCGATTTCGCCGAAGGGCTCGCCTTGTACCAGCTCTTTGCCGGGTGCGGGCAGGTCGACGAAAACAAGGTCGGAGAGGTGGGCAATCGCAACGTCGGTGATTCCGATGGTGATCAGCCCGTCAGCCTCAAGGGCCCACTCGTGGGACGTTAGGTACTTCCGGTCGCTCGGCGCGGCCATCTCTCTACCTCAGCTTTGGCGTTTGTAAAAGGGCAGCGCGACGATCGTGGCCGTCTCTTCACTGCCGGGTCGAATTTGGAACTTCAGCTCAGTGCCTTCTTCAGCAAGGTCACTGCGCACGAAGGCAGTCGCAATGTTGCAGTCCCGCACCGGCGAGAAGCTGCCGGAGGCAATATGTCCGACATCTTCGCCATTGTGCAGAACGCGATAGCCATGCCGGGGGACTCGGCGACTCTCGGTCACTAGGCCGATGAGCTTGCGGGCCGGGCCCTCGTCCTTGACCTTCTGCAGGGCGTCACGACCGATAAACTCGGTTTTGAGACGAACCGCCCATTGGAGTCCCGCCTCAAGCGGGTTGATGTCATCGCTCAGCTCGTGGCCGTAGAGCGCCATGCCGGCTTCGAGACGCAGGGTGTCGCGGGCGCCGAGGCCGATGGGCAGGAGTTCCTCCTCTTCTTGGCCGACTTCGAGGAGTCGATCCCAGAGCCGGGCCGCCTCGCTGACCGGGTAGTAGATCTCGAAGCCATCCTCGCCGGTGTAGCCGGTGCGCGAAACCGAGACGTCGAGGCCGTCGACTTGGGGGTGGCACCACTTGTAGTAGCCAAGGCTCGAGAGGTCGTAGTCGGTCAGCTTCTGCAGGACCTTTTCCGAAGCTGGGCCTTGGAGGGCGATCATCGCCATCTCATCGGAGAGATCGCGGACGACGCAGTCAAAGCCCTGGGCATGCTGGTTCATCCACGCCAAGTCGCGTTCGCGGTTGGAGGCGTTGATGACGACGAAGAACTCGCCCTCGGCTGCTGGGTCGCGGTAGACGAGGACGTCGTCGATGACGCCACCGTCCTCCTTGGTCAGGCAGGCGTAGCGGATGGCTCCGGAAGGGATCTTCGTCACATCATTGGTGATGATGAGCTGCAAGAATGCCTCGGCTTCCGGGCCCTCGACCCGCACCCGGCCCATGTGGCAGAGGTCGAAAAGCCCGACCTTGGCGCGGACATGCCGCGCTTCCTCCAAGATCGAACGGTATTGGACCGGCATGTTCCAACCGCCGAAGGGCACCATGCGTGCGCCTGCCTTCTCGTGCTGCTCCTTCAGTGGAGTCTCGCGCATTCCTATCTCCCGTTACTGCTGAGGTCCGAGGGCGGAGCAGCATAGGTGCGCAGGGTAGAAAGTCCACGAGCGCAGAGACCGGAGGGCAGAGATCTAGAATGCTGGGGAAAGGCTGCCTACCGTCCTCTTGGCGCCAGGGCCTGCCCGCCAGGAACCTGCCGCTCAGTCTTCCCCCTGCCGCTCAGTCTTCCCCCTGTGAATCGTCATGAGCACGAAGCTGCGCCATGAACTCACCCCAGTCGAGAGTCTCGATCTCTTCCCGGCGGATGGGTCTGGGCTCCAGCTCGGGCGGCAGACCTGCTTCGGCAGCGTCTTCTGACGCTGGATGATCCCCTGGATCTGCCGCCGAAGGGCCCTTCTCTCCATGAGCTGAATCCGGCCCCTGCTCTTCGTTTTCTCCTTCGTCAAAGCCTTCTTGTTGTTGGAAGAGCTGGGAGTAGAAGCCGGCGAGGGGGAAACTCAGTTCGATGTCGAGGGCTTCTTCTTGATCGGGAAGCCCGGGCTCGCTGGGCCTTGGCTCCGAGGAGGCGGCATCGGCGGCCTCCGACCAAAAGTCCACCGAGTCCGAGGGCTTGCCCTCGGCTGGCGGTATCGGTGCGTTCCAGATGTGATCGAAGCTCTGTTCGTCCTCATCTGTCCAGAGCGCGTCGATCTCGTCCAGCAAGTCGTCATCGCTCAGTTCTTCGTCGCTGCCCGCAGCATCGCCCTGGATCAGGCGTCGCCAGGCGGTGAACAGCGCTTGACTCTGGTCGAAATCTGCCCAACTCAGGCCGGTTGCCGAGCCCTCGTTGATGCGGGCGGCTCCGATCAAGGGTGCCGAGGTCTGCGAACTCGTCGGCCAATCGACCCAAAAACTGGGCCGGCTGCTGGCGGAAGAGGCTCTTGGCGTTTCTTCGACCGTGACGCTCCAGGCGCTCCGCAGCGAGTCTTCGAGGCTCAGAAAACGTTCGGGATTGCAGCGCCGAGCAAGCCCAACTTGCTCCTTGGCCGGGCCGAGACGGCCTGCTTCGAGCTCGATCCGGGCTAGGGCGACTCGGGCGCCGAACTCGTCGGCACCGCAGGCGGCCGCGGACTCGAAGTAGGGTCGAGCGCGCTCCATGCGGCCTGTCTTGAGCCAGAATTTGCCCAAAAAGAGATGCAGGTAGCCACGCAAGCGCGCCGGCAAGAGCTTGTGGGAGACGATCAAGGAGAGACCCGAGGCGAAGGAGGGGGCGAAAAAGGAATCCCTGGATTCATAGCGATGAGCGGGTGCCGTTTGTAACAGCCAAAGCACGGAGGAACAAGGCGGCAATGGATGGCCTGCTAGGTGGTGGATCTGGGCTTGCTCCTGATTTGCCCTAGCCGTGCGGGCTTCGGTGAAAAGCTATCCCAGTACACAAGCCAGAGCACCTTAGGCGCCGATAGGAGCCGGAGGGAACGCGGCGCCCATGCCGCGCCTCGGAAACCAGGGAGAAAGCACATGGCTCTGAAGGGCGACCTCACGAGCGTGGGCCTCGCGGACGTGTTCCAGATGCTCGCTCTGAATCAGAAGGTTGGCATTTTGTCGATCTTCGATGCCGACCACTGGCGGGCGCTCTACTTCGACCGTAGAGGGGTCACCCTCTACTACAACGAGCACGTCTTCCTCGATCGCCTCCTAGATGGACTGATGCAACGTGGCCAGTTGGTCGGCGAGAACTTGGACGTCTTTCGCCGGGAGAACTCGGGCGACCCCATAGCTACCGTCGAATCGATGCTCGGTGCTGGGGTTCTGGCCGAAGAGCTCTTCCTCGACGGCTTCCGCGAGCAGATGGAAGAGGACGTGTACGACCTCTTCCTCTGGGAGAACGTCCACTGGGAGTTCCACGAAGGCGTGGATGAGCTGGAAGGGCGCGAAGGGGTCATCAACGAGAACTTCTTCCTCAGTCCCGACTCCCTGGTCATGGAGGCGGCTCGGCGTCTCGACGAGTGGGCCTTCCTGCGTGAGCAGGTTCCTGGACCCCTCGAGATTTATGAGCCGGATCCGAGTATCGATGCCGGGACCGTCTCCGAACTCGATGACTTCTCGCTGAGTGTGCTCGACTTCGTTGATGGGCGGCGCAACGTGGCACGCATCATCGAGATGAGCGGGGTCACTCCTTTCCATGTCTACAAGGGCTTGTCGCAGCTGGTGACGGAGGGGCTGATCCTTCCGGTGCCGGATACCTCGCTGCTCGACATGGCGAACTCCTGCATAGGAGAAGGGCGCGTCGAGGACGGCATCTACCTGCTGGAGAAGGCTATTCAGAACCAGGTGGGGCTGCCTGATGCCTACCTGATGGCCGCTCAGGGCTACGAGACCCAGGACGAATACGCCAAGGCGGTCTATCACTACAAGCTGTATTCCAACGCCTGCGTCGAGGAATACGAGTGGGGTCTTGCCGAAGGAACGCTCTCGCACTGCGTTGATCTGCTACCGACCGATCTGGATGTTCGCGAGCGCTGGCTTCGTGTGCTTGCCCAGATGGAGTCACCGCCCATCGATCCCATGGAGGTTGGGCGCAAGCTGATCGATATCTTCCTCGACCTGGATGAAACCGACCGGGCCCGCCAGGTGCTGGAAACCCTGCTCCAGGTCGCTCCAGAAGATATCGAACTCAAGAAATCCCTGGTCACGATTCATTCCAAGGCCGGCGATCAGAAACGGGTGATGGAACTCTACGAATCCATTGCCCAGGATCTGGTGCAGCAGAAGGATCCGATCGGCGCGGTTCGTTATCTGCAAAAGATCCTGATGCTCGACCGCACGCGCAAGGACATTAGCGATCGGGTCAAGCAGCTCTACGTGATGGACGAGCGGTATCGTTCTCGGCGCCGCAGCGTTGCCCTGGCCTTTGCCGGGATCTTCTGCTTCGGCGCCATCGGCGTGCTGTTCTATCTGTATGAGCAGCACGTGCAGAGTGTCTTCCGGACCCTCGACCCCGAAACCTTTATCGCTGAGAGGAATTACGACGGCGCGATCAAGCTCTATCGCGACTTCCAGAGAGAGTATCCTCTTAGCTTGATCTCTGGGGAAATCGATGTCGCGATTGCCGGTATCGAAGCCAAAAAACAAGAATACGTCGCAGAGAAGAAACGCCTGGCTGCCGATCGGCGAAAGGCCGCCAAGAGAAACCGCACGCTCTACCGGCGGATCTACGCTCAATACGAGGCGATGTCCTCTGTTGGTGGTTTGGATCGGCGCATCGACCTGGAGCGAGCGATTGACTTGCTCGAAGAGGTTGCGGAGCTGATCGAGAAAGCTGGAGAGCCGCAGGACTTCAACTTCCGCAAGGAGAAGGAGATTGAGGCGGCTTTGCGTGATCAGCGCAACTACCTGGTCCAGGCCCGGAGTCTGCGCGAGAAGCTGGGGGCGGCGCTTGCTGCTGGCAACTTCGAGGATGCTCGCCAGATTGCCATCCGAATGCACGAGGAGTATCCGCACGCGAATAACACGCACAAGACGCTCGTGCCGATGCAGTTTTGCAGCCAACCTTCTGGGGCTGAGCTGTGGTCGAAGGGCGTGCAACTGGTAGACGACACCGGCAAGGTCGTGCGCACGCCAGCCTACGTGCAGGTGCCGTATGAGGAAGTCGTTCGCTTCGAGCTTCGAATGGACGGCTATGAGCCTCTCGAAATCGCGACAACAGGTAAGGCAAAGTCTCCGCGTCGCGTCGTGTTGCCGGTGCGGCCGGAGAGAGTGATTCCTCTCGGTGAAGAGGTGGTGACCGGGGTCGCCGTTGGTCAGGAGCTCGGAGTTGTCGGGCTCAAGGAGGGGCGCCTCCTCGCCTTCTCCATGAAGGACGGCCAAGCCAAGTTCCGGCTGCGCCTGCCCGGACTCGACGAGGTTCAGGGAACGCCGCTGGTCAATAAGGACCAAGCCGTCTTTGCGACTTCGGGTGGCTTGCTCTGTGCCTTGAACTTGAAGGACGGCAAGAGTTCTTGGACGGCCCAGGTGCCCGGAGGCGTTCAGACGCGCATTCTGAAAATGAGCGGGGGCGCTGTCGTCGGGACCGGTAGTGGCGAGCTGCGTTATTACTCCCTCAGAGATGGAGAGCCGATTTGGACGGTGCCCGTGGGGGGGGCTGCGCTGCTGCCACCGCTATCCTTCCAAGATCGTGTCTGGGTGGCCAATCGCGAAGGACAGTTGCTCTGCGTTGCCGAAGACGATGGCGAGATCGTGGACCGCTGGGAACTCCCGCAAGGGCTGCACCAGGGGCCGATCCTGCTGCCCGAATCGAAGTGTGCCTACCTCTTATCCGATGGGCGGGTGCAGAGCTATTCACTGCGTGAGCGGCGAGTCCTGTGGGAGAAGAAATTCGACACCTACGGGGGGCGTGGGCATCTGTTGTTCGCCCAGGGCTGGCTCTTCGTCGCGGATCGCAAGGGCGTGGTCTACCGGATCGATCCCGGGAAGGGCGCAATCGAGTTGGAGCGTGCTCTTCTCGATCCCTTGGACGGAGCTAGCTTTGCTAGCGATCAGAGGATCTACGTGGGAACGCAGGGAGAGGATCGAGGTCCTCGCATCGTTGCATTGCGAGTGCCCGACCTCGAGATCTGTTGGAGCTATTCGCTAGGCAAGCGAAGGGGAGCCAAGGCTGAGCTCCAGGGGCGTAGCGTTCTTGCCGAAATCGATGGCAAGGTGCATGTGCTGCGCTAGTACGCAAATCGCAGACGGTACTCCAGTGCAGTTGCTGGAGCGTCGATAGAGGATTAGGTCCCGTAGTTCGCGGGGCGGGCTAGGAACGAGGAGACCGGTGAACCTACTACAGCGGTTCAAGATCACGCGCGATCTACACCGGATGGAGCGTCAGGCGAAGCAGGAGCCGTCACCGACGACCTTCGTCGATCTCGCCCAGGTTTACATCAACCTCGGTCGCATAGAGGACACCTTGCGCATTGCCGAGGAGGGCCTCTTGCTCTTCCCGAGGTCGGAGGAGCTGCGCAAAGTCCACAAGTTCGCTCGGCGGAAGCGCCTCGGCGAACGCAGCGACGAGCTGAGGGCGAAGATTACGCGCTCACCTGAGCCTGACCTGTTTCACGAGCTCGCTCGTGTGTATTTGGACATGGGGGATACCGAGGCACTGATCGGTACCTGTACCGAGTGCGTGCGCCACTTCCCCGATGATGTCGAGTCCTATCTCTGCGTGGCCGAGGCAAGGCTGCAGAACTTCTATCGCTCTTTGAATTCCATCGAAGGGCAGAAGGCTGTGTCCGGGCTGCGCAAAGTGCTTGAGCTGCGCTCTGAGCACGTGACGGCGCGGCGGCAGTTGGCCGAGCTGTTCTTCCGACTGGGCGCGATCTTGGAGGCCAAGGAGCAGCTGGAGATTCTGCTTCGCCAAGACGATCTCGACGAGGATGGGCGTCTTTTGCTCGCTGAGTGCAAGGGAGAGCACGGCCCGGTGCCCAACCTCGGCCAGCTCCTCGAAGAGGTCCAGGAACGCGGTGGCTTACCGAATCGCTCGGTCAGTGGTCTGCGTCGCGAGCGCAAAATCGCCTCTGACGATGCGGTCTGTTCCATCCGCGAGGGGCTGAGCCGGATCGTCGAGTTGGAAGGCGTCTATAAGGCTGCCTACATCCGCGGCAGCAAGGCTTTGGTGAAGGGCAACATCCGCTCGGGCAAGGACTCCTTCCTGAAGACCGTGCGCATCGTCGCCAAAGCTTCGCAGCGTGTCGCCAGGCGCATGGAGCTCGGCAACTTCAGCAAAGGCGTCATCGACGGTGACTTTGGGCACATCGTGATTTGCTGCTTCGGTGATGTCAGCGCGGCAGTGCAGTGTGGCGAAGCTGTGAGCACCGACCGCTTGCTCGCCGATCTCCAGGAGCTGGTTGCTGGCTCCCTGTTCGTGGGTGGGGGTGCAAAGAGGAGCCGCGAACGATGAATGAGATCCTGATAAGGCTCAACGAAGAGGCCCAGGCACGCGGTAGCCTGGTCGTTACCAAAGACGGCATCCTTGTGGCCTCCGAGATGGATGCCAGCCTCAAGAAGGATGTTGTGAGCGCCCTGAGTTCCTTCTTGATCTCGGCAGCGAGCCGCAGCTTGTCTCGCGGCAAAATCGGGGCCGCACATCGCCTGGTCTTGACCGCCACTCACGGCAAGCTCGTACTGCGGAGCTTGGGGGATTATTTCCTCGTCTTGCTCACCGATCAGTTCGCGAGCATGGAGGTGGCCAAAGCCGCCGTCGAAAGTGCCAGTAAGCGTCTCCGCGAGATCGTTACGATCCGCGTTTGATGACGCCTCGCCCGAGCTTTGCGCTCTTACGTAGGCCGTTGACTGTTGAAACACGGGCACGGTGACGATGCGCCGTCTGCTATGTCACCCGCTACACGCGGGCCTTTTTAGGCAGCCTGGAAGGGGAGTTTCTTGGCGCACTAAAGCTTTTGACGGTACTGGTCGATCCAGGTGCGGGAGCGCTGCGCGTCAGCTAGAGGAGCCTGTCCAAGATGGTCCAAATCAACTTCGCATCCAAAGAAGTCAACTGCAAGGTCGTCTACTACGGCCCCGGTATGAGCGGGAAGACGACGAACCTCGAGATTGTCCACCAGAAAGCTCCGGAGGAGCATAAGGGCGACCTTACCTCGATCTCGACCGATGGTGACCGGACACTGTTTTTCGATTTCATGCCGCTCGATCTGGGAAAAATCGCCGGCATGCAGACGAAGTTTCAGCTCTACACCGTGCCCGGTCAGGTCTACTACAACTCGACCCGGAAGCTCGTGCTACAGGGTGTCGATGGTGTGATCTTCGTAGCAGATTCAGATCCGACGAAGATGGACGAGAACATCGAGTCCTACCAGAACCTGATTGACAACCTCGAAGAGTATGGGAAGGACGTGCGGGAGTTGCCCCACGTCATCCAATACAACAAGCGTGACCTGCCGAACGCCCTCTCGGTCGAGGAAGCGGACAAGCAGCTGAATCGCTTTGGCGTGCCGACTTTCGAGGCTGTTGCGAACAGCGGTGAAGGGGTTTTCCCAACGCTCAAGACCCTGGCTGGCATGGTGCTCGAAAGCATCAACAAGCAAGAGAAGGGCGGTGGGCGTCCGGCGCGTAAGCGGGCCCAAGCTCCCGCCAAGGCGCCGCAGTCGGCACCGCCGCAGAGTGAGCCCGTTGCCGCCCCAGCTCCGCAACGGCCAGCCCGTGCAGCAGCTGGCAGCAAGGTCCGCTCGGCAGGAGGGCGGACGCGACAGAAGCAGGGTGGATCTCGCCGGCAGCCCCAGCAGGTGCAGCCCAGGCGACAGGTTCCCGTCGTTCAGGCTCAGCAACGCATGGAGGCAAAGAGCGAAGGCAAAGGCTTCCTGGTTGCGTTCCTGGTCCTATTGATTGCAGCGGTTGCAGGAGTTGCCTACGTCGTCCTCGGTCAGGGCGTTTAAGGGAGGGCGCGCTATGAAGGCTAACGAAAAGCTACGTTACGATCGGCTCGTCTTCTACAAGGACGACATCGAGGTCATCAATCGGGTCTTGTCCGAGTTCCTGCGACTCTCCGGTGCCAAGTGCGCCCTCTTGGTCGACAAAGAAGGTCACATGGTGACCAAGCAGGGAGAGGTCAAGTCTTTCGACATGGACACGATCTCCGCACTTGTGGCCGGTTCCTTTGCCGCGACGAAGGAGATGGCCAAGCTCCTTGGTGAAGAGCACTTCACCTGTCTCTTCCACCAGGGCGAGCGTGACAACATTCAGTTGTCCTTGGTCGGCGATCGCACGCTGCTCACCGTGATGTTCGATGAGCGTACGACGGTAGGCATGGTGCGGCTCTACTCTGGAGAAGCATGCAAGAAGCTCGGGCAGATCTTCGAGCAGACGATGGCCCGTAGTTCACAAGAAGGCATGCCGCAGATGGACAGTGGCTTTGGCTCTGACGCCAAGAGTACACTCGACAACATCTTCGACTGAGCACTACCAGCGACTGCGATCTACGCACTCTGCTTGCACGAGCCGACCAAAAGTGGTCGGCTCGATGTTTGTACGGCTAAGCAAACGTAAGGGGCGGCTAAAAAAAAGCAGAGAAAGTGAAGCTTGAGAGAATGCTCGCAATGCCTGCGCAACGCTACGATTGATGTGGCGTTTGCAGTTGTTTGCATATGCGTCTCTGCGATTCAAAAGCTGTCGCAAAGCGGAAACTCGCGAAGAGCACTGAATTTCGTTCGGTCGCCGGACGAATTCATTTAGCGAAAGTGCGAAGCCAGAGAGCGAAGCTCCTTGCTGTTCTGACTTCGGACCCTGAGCGGCGTACCGCAGAACCTTTCCACGATTAGCAGGAGTCCAAAGCATGGCTGCAAAGAAGAAGGCCGGCACCAAGAAGCGCATCAAGCGCGCTGCCAAGAAGACGGCCCGTCGAGCCACGAAAAAGAAGGCGACCAAGAAGAAGGCCACCAAACGCAAGGCGACGAAGAAGAAGGTGACCAAGAAGAAGGCGACCAAGCGCAAGGCGACCAAGAAGAAGGCCACGAAGAAGAAGGTGACCAAGAAGAAGGCCACGAAGCGCAAGGCGACGAAGAAGAAGGCGACCAAGCGCAAGGCGACGAAGAAGAAGGCGACCAAGCGCAAGGCGACGAAGAAGAAGGCGACGAAGAAGAAGGCGACCAAGCGCAAGGCGACCAAGCGGCGCAGCAAGAAGTAGTTTCCTGTTTCTGGTGCTGGCTCGCGGTTTCTTAGCCGTGAGCTTGCTCAAGAAGCACACGCTTCGCACAGCGCGGCGGCAGGCGGAATGGCCTGCCGCCGCGCTGTGCGTATAGAGAAGCTGTCCCCTGCGCTTAGCAGCCTTGCATTCATGACTCTGTCGAAGGCAAGGCTCTTTGACCTTCGCTAGCTGCGCGAATCGCGGGCGCTACTCTTCGACAAGTGGTAATAGAGAGATGCCGAGCCGAGTGCAGCCGTGGGGATGGCAAGGAAGAGTCCTAGTACCGGTACGAAAAGCAAGGCTTGGAAGCCGAGGCCGAAGCCGCAGAGTAGGAAGCCGTTGCGCACACTGATTCGCCACTTTGCTCGGAAACCCAGGCCGCGGCGCGCCAAGGGGTAGTCGATCCAAGCGAAACCTGCGAAGAAACTGCTGATCGCCATCGCGACCGGAAGACTTGCTATGCCAGTTAGAGCGATGGGGATGATGAGAAGCAGGGCGAGTGTTTGCCAAAGCAGGGTAAAGAACAGGGTGAGCACGGCGTCCCAACTATCACCCCAGAAGCCGCGCGTGCTTGGCGGCGGTGCCCAGCCAAGGATGCGTTCTTCACCGCTTCGGCTGAGTGGTTCGAGAGTCGGAAAGAGGCAGATCGAGGCAAGGGTGGGGAAGAGGTACAGGCCGAGGCCGATCGTTAGCAGGAGGGCTAGGGCTACTGCTCCCCAAGAAAGGCCAAGGCTGAGCCAGTCGGGTAGCTCGGTTGTCCACTCACTCACATAGCCGTAGGCCCCGTAGCCGAAGAGTGCGATTGCGCCGAGGCTCAGTACGAAGCTCGCCAAGCTTGCATAGGCGAGTATGCGTCGATGGCGGCGGTCTTGGAGCAGCTCGAAGAGGGCGCGAAAGAAGAGCAGGAAGCCTTGGGCTACGGCGAGGGGGCCGCGTAGAGCCCGGGGGCTTGCACTGGCTTCGTCACAAACTCGGCAGCGAAGCATGCTCGGCTTGGGTAGTGAGCAGATGCTGCACACAATCGCATCGGAGGCTGCCGACGGCTTCATCAGGTCTCGCTTTCCAGTCTTTGCCCGCATGGATGGGGGATCATATCCTCGGTCGCTGCGACCCAGACAAGCTGCTCTTTTGTATGGGGTGCGACGGATTCACCTGTGATCGAGTGAAGGGGACTCAACATGGCGCGCTTCAAAGGCCTGGACTTCTATCAGATGGACGAGCTGCTGACCGAGGAGCAGCGCATGGTGCGCGACTCGGTGCGGGACTTTGTCGAAGACCAGTTTCTCCCGGTCATCCGCGAGCACTTCAAGAACGGTAGCTTTCCGCTCGAGCTGGTTCCGGCGATGGGGGACCTTGGGATCTTTGGTGCTGGCATCGAGGGCTATGGCGGCACCGGCTTGGATGGCGTCGCCTACGGCTTGATCCAGCAAGAGCTCGAGCGTGGCGATAGCGGCTTGCGCTCTTTTGCCTCGGTGCAGAGTGGGCTCTGCATCTACCCGATCTACAGCTACGGCAGCGAAGAGCAGAAGCAGCAGTATTTGCCACGGATGGTGACGGGCGAGTGCCTTGGCTGCTTCGGTCTGACCGAACACGACTATGGTAGTAACCCCGGCGGCATGATCACTCGTGCCGTGGCCGATGGCGACAGCTTCCTCCTCAACGGCTCCAAGATGTGGATCACCAACGGCGAGCTGGCGGACATTGCCGTCGTCTGGGCCAAGCTGGACGGCGAAGTTCGTGGCTTCCTCGTCGATAAGGGGACGCCCGGCTTCTCCGCGCGTCCTGTCGGGCACAAGTTCTCGCTGCGCGCCTCGGTAACCAGCGAGCTCGTCTTCGAGGACTGCCGCATCTCCAAGGACAAGATGCTCCCGGGTGTGAAGGGACTCAAAGGACCGCTCTCCTGTCTGACCCAGGCTCGATATGGGATTGCTTGGGGAGCCCTTGGTGCGGCGATGGCGGTGCTCGAAGAAGCCAACGAATACGCCAAGACCCGTATCCAATTCAGTCGGCCGATCGGCGGCTTCCAGCTGGTCCAAGACAAGCTTGTGTGGATGCTGAGCGAGATCACCAAGGGGCAGCTGCTGGCGCTTCGACTCGGGCAGATGAAGAGCGCCGGGACGATGAAGCACTTCCATGTCTCGATGGCCAAGCGCAACAACGTCTGGATGGCCCTCGAATGCGCTCGCCTCGGACGTGACATCCTTGGAGCCAGTGGCATCACCGACGAATACCAAGTCGGCCGGCACATGTGCAATCTCGAGTCGGTCAAGACCTACGAAGGGACGCACGACATCCACACGCTGATCCTGGGTAAGGAGTTGACCGGGCTCGATGCCATCGACGGCTAGTCCTGGAATCAGCGCAATAAAGCACTGAAGCCCGCACTCACTGCCCGCAGACGGTGCTTTGCCGCGGCAGGTTCTTCCAACACCTAGCTAAGCTTTCGTTCCCGTCTTCCTCGCTCTAGCGCTCGAGGCGGTATCTCTCGAGCTCTTCTTCGGAAGGTTGGTAGTCGACCGCGATCGTCGAGACGACGGGGGTGATGATCCACGTCAACGGCGACCAGCCATACCAGTAGTTCCCGTTGGAGCTTTGGACGACGCGTACGACGTTGCCGCCTCGCCGCTGGACCTCCTCGGTGATCACGTCGACCATCGAATCGATGTTCGTGGCTCCGAGGAAGGGGATCAGGATCAGGAGATTGATCCCGACCTTGGTGACGGTTGCGTAGTGGATGGGCTCGCCTTCCGGCCCGACTCGACCATTCCAGTGAGTCGCGACCGAATAAAAGGTGCAGCCGGTCGCGGGTAGCAGCGTTGCAAAGAGGAAGGCGAGGAAGAGAAGTTTCCGGCGCATGGGCATTTCCCCGTTTTTCTTCGAAGCGCAGAAGCTAGCAGGTAGGCGAATCGGGTGCACGAACTCCGGTTAGCGTCCGCGGATTCTTTCCGCGGTGGATCCGTTTCAGGCAAGAACCCTGGCTCGAGCCCAAGCCTTGCTTTCGAAGCTGGTGCTGCCAGCGTAGCATCCTCTCATGCCGGCCTTGTCGAACTCGATCGATGCCTTCTCGATCCTCGCTGGCCTCCTCGGAGGTCTGGCGATCTTTCTCTTCGGCATGGACCGATTGACCGACGCGCTGCGTGCGACTGCCGGCGGCGGACTGAAGCGTCTCCTGACTGGGCTCACACGCAATCGGTCGATTGCAGCGCTCATGGGGGCGATCCTGACCGCGCTCGTGCAGAGTTCCTCGGTCACAACCGTGCTCGTCGTCGGGTTTACCAGCGCTGGCCTGATGACGCTGACGCAGTCGGTGGGCGTGATCCTCGGCTCCAATGTCGGGTCCACGGTCACTGCGCAGATCCTGGCCTTCAAGGCGACGCAGCTAGCGCTGCCGCTGATCGCAGCGGGCTTCTTTCTCCAGCTGCTACCGCGCCGCAAGGCCAGGCTTCGTGCTCTGGGGGCCGCCTTCTTCGGCCTCGGCCTGCTCTTCCTCGGCATGAACTTGATGGGGGAGTCCACGGCGCCGCTGCGCAGCTACGAGCCCTTCACCGAGTTCATGCGCAGCATGGAGACTCCTCTCTGGGGCATCCTCGCCGGAACGCTCTTCACTGCCGTGGTCCAGAGCAGTGCCGCCACCACGGGCATCGTGATTGCCTTCGCGTCGCAGGGTCTGGTGCGTCTTGAGGCCGGTATCGCCCTGACCCTCGGTGCCAATATCGGCACCTGCGTGACCGCGCTCCTGGCTTCTCTGGGTAAGCCTAGCGTCGCTCGTCAGGCGGCCTATGTGCACATCCTCTTCAACGTCTTCGGCGTTTTGATCTGGCTCGGGCTGATCCCCTACCTTGCCTGGATTGTGCGCAGTATCTCTGGCTCCAGTGAGCTCGAAGGAGCGGCCAAGCTCGCCGCCGAAGCTCCACGGCAGATTGCCAACGCGCACACGATTTTCAACCTGCTCAACACCCTCGCCTTCCTGCCGATCGCCGGCGTGTTGGCCTGGATGGCCAAGCTGCTGGCGCCCGGCGCCTCGCACGAAGTTGCGCGTCGCGCGCAGCCGAAGTTTCTGCAGGCGGTGTATCTGGATACGCCGTCGCTGGCCCTGGACCAGGTTCGCCGTGAACTCGGGCGCTTTGGTCGCCTGCTCGATCGCATGCTGGCGCGAGATCTCTTTGATCTCACGCAGGCGGGCACTGAGCGCGAGCTACTCGAACTACGTAGTGAAGCGCGGGATCTCAAGCGTCTCTACCGGGCCATCATCGATTACCTCAGGGTCCTGAACTCGGGCGAGATGAGCGCGAAGATGGCCGAGGAACATGAGAGGATGCTCCACGTTGCCACCCATCTGCAGAACGTGGTCGATACCTTGGCCTCGCAGCTCGATGCCGCCGAAGAGATGAGTGAAAGGCATCAATACACGCCCATCCCGTCCATCCAGGCTGGCTTCGATGACTTGCAGCAGAGTGTGCGCAGGCAGCTGCGGCATGCTGCGCGGGCCTTCGACCGGGTCGACACCGAGCTGGCCCGCGAGATCGAAGGTAGCAAACGCAAGATACGCGCCCTGTGTGACGCCGTCCTTGAGCGGGTGGGGGCGCGCTTACGGGATGGCACGAAGCAGAGCCTGGAAGCCTTCCGCTACGAGAGCGAAGCGGTGGAGATGTTCTACCGGCTCTTTTACTTCGCCAAACGCATTGCCAAGCACACGCTGGTCGAGGAAGAACTCTGAGCGGGGCTGCAACAGCCCTGACCCTGACTCAGTAGCGGGAGGATACTCTCTGCCAGAGGCTCCGCGGCCGAAGCCCTACCCCCAGCGCTTGCTGCCCCAGGCGCTACTGGCTGGCATCTTCTCCGCTTTCGCCGCCCCCTTCCGTCTTTTCCACATCGATCGTCTTTTGCACATCGACGAAGTTGAGGCGCAGGTTCTCGAGTTGGTTGTCGAGAAAAGCCTGTTCCTCCTTATTGAGGTTGCCCTGCGTCTTTTCCTCGATCATGCCCAGGACGTCGATGAAGTAGCGAGCCATGCCTAGCTCGACCTTCTGCTCCCCGGTTTCGGGGTGGGGGATTTTGCCGAGCGCCATGAAGGCCTGCATGGCGAAACCCTGCACAAAGAGGCGGAAGTCTACGGGTGGCGGCGCGAAGGCCCCCTCGTTCTGTGATTCACTCATGACTCATGTCGTCCTTATGGGGAGGGCTGTAGGAAGAGGGGTCAGGACTGCTCGACTTTTCGGGTGAGTTCCGGTTTTGCCGGGTTCCGGCGCTCGGCCTCTGGCTTTTCAGCGTATGCCAGGGCTGCTGCGGCGAAGTCACGGAAGAGGGGATGGGGCTCAAGCGGTCGCGATTTGAACTCGGGATGGTACTGCACCGCGACATAGAAGGGGTGCTCGGGGATCTCGACGACCTCGACCAGATCGAGAGCAGGGTGGACACCTGCCGAGTGCAGGCCTGCAGCTTCGAGGCGCTCGCGGTACTCGTTGTTGTATTCAAAGCGGTGCCGGTGTCGTTCTCCGATCTCAAGCTTGCCGTAGGCCTTGGCGGTCTTGCTGCCCTCGCTGAGCACGCAGTGATACTCCCCGAGCCGCATGGTTCCGCCGTAGTCTTTGACAGCCTTCTGCTTTTCCATCAGGCAGATTACCGGCTCCTTGGCCTGGGGGGCGAACTCGGTCGTTGTCGCATCTGGAATGCCCAGAACATTGCGGGCGAACTCGACTACCGCCGCCTGCATCCCATAGCAGATCCCCAAATACGGGATCTTGTTCTCGCGGGCGAAGCGCGCCGCGCGGATCTTGCCTTCGAAGCCGCGTTCGCCGAAGCCGCCCGGCACCAGGATCCCGTGGACGCCGCGGAGCTTGGCTTCGAGGTCGGTATCTCGCAGGCCTTCGGCTGCGATCTTGCGGAACTTCACCTTGCTGTGGTGCTTGATGGCCGAGTGGGCCAGCGCCTCGTAATGCGATTTGTAGGCGTCGTCGAGCTGGATGTACTTGCCGACGACGGCGATCTCGAAGTTCCGGCGCGGGTTGCGCACGCGTTCGAGCAGGGCGTCCCATTCGGTCAGATCGGGGCGGGTGCCCTCCGGAAGACCAAGCCACTCGACCAGAAGATCGGCCGTGCCCTCGCGGACGAGGTTGCGTGGGACTTCATAGATCGAGAAGTCCACGTCCTTTTCTTCGATGACAGCGCGCCGCTCGACGTTGCAGAACAGCGATAACTTGTCCCGCATCTCCGAACTCATCGGCTGCTCGGTGCGGCAGATCAGGATGTCCGGGGTGATGCCGATTTCGCGGAGCTTGCCGACGCTCTGCTGCGAGGGTTTGGTCTTCAGCTCGCCGCTAGCGCGAAGGTACGGCAGCAGGGTCAGGTGGATGAAGAAGCAGTTACGCCGCCCCACGTCGATGGAGAACTGCCGGATCGCTTCGAGGAAGGGCAGGGACTCGATGTCGCCCACGGTTCCGCCGATCTCGGTGATGGCGACGTCGGCCTTTCCCGAGACCCCCTGGCGAATCGCTTGCTTGATCTCGTCGGTGATGTGCGGGATCACTTGGACCGTGCGGCCGAGGTAGTCGCCCCGCCGTTCCTTCCGGATGACCTCGCTGTAGATCTTGCCGGTGGTGAAGTTGGAGTTCTTGGTGATCTGGGCGTGGGTGAAACGCTCGTAGTGCCCTAGGTCGAGATCGGCTTCCGCGCCGTCATCGGTGACGTAGACCTCACCGTGCTGGTAGGGCGACATCGTGCCAGGGTCGACGTTGATATAGGGGTCGAGCTTTTGCATCGAGACCGTCAACCCCATGCGCTCGAGGATCATGCCCACGGCTCCTGAGGTCAGCCCTTTGCCGAGGCTTGAGACGACTCCGCCCGTGATGAAGATGTGCTTCGTCATGCCCTTTCTGTACCTTCGTTCCGCTTTGCGCTGTCCGCCGCAGCGATTCGGCGGACGAACGCGTCGTAGTCGCTGCGTGTCTCGATACCGCGGGGGCGACCCGCTGCGTCGAGGACGAGAATTTTGTGGCCGGCGTGCAGCCAGCTGAGTTGTTCGAGTTCTTCGCGCTCTTCGAGGGAGCTGCTCGGCTGCCCTTGCAGCCCTTCCAAGAGTTCGCGCCTGAAGCCGTAGATCCCGACGTGCCGGCGTGCTTGCGTCCAGCCTTGAGCATCCTCTTCGGGAGACTTGCAGCCAGGGATGGGGGCTCGCGAAAAGTAGAGAGCTTGGCCGTTGCTGGCCCGCACGACCTTGACCACGTGGGGATCGTAAAAGTCCCCCTTGTGGTCCAAGGGGCAGCAGAGGGTGGCGATACCGGCAGCGCCGGAGTCCAGGCTGCGGACCAAACGGTCTAGGTCCTCGCCATCGACTTCGGGCCAATCGCCCTGCACGTCGATCACGATCTTGGCGTCGGGTAGCTGCGCCAGCGCTTCGGCGCAGCGTTCGGAGCCGCTGCGTGGCGCGTCGCTGGTTCGTAGGCCGCGGATGCCGTGTTGCTCACAGCTGGCGAGCACCTCCTCGCTGTCGCTGGCAACAACAAGTTCGTCGAGGAGAGAAGCCTCTCGCGCTGCGCGCACGGTGTGTACGAAGAGGGGCTGGCCGCTCTCCTCAAGCAGGGCCTTGCCGGGAAGCCGGGAGGAACCCAGGCGAACTGGGACGATGCCGATTCGCGTTGCTAGGCGGGGCTTTGTCACGGTCGGCGCTGTCACGGTCGGCGCTGGCACGGTCAGCGCTGCTGCTGCAGACGTTGCTGCGCCCTTTGGTTTTCACGCAGGAGGCGTTGCTTCTCGGCTCCGGGATCGAAGGCGCGTCGATTGCCGTAGTTGACTTCGCCGCGGTAGCGCTTGCCGGCATTGTAGGCCACTTGGAAGAGGCCAATGCTGTTGGCCCACTCCATGCCTTGCATCTTGGGTCCACCTTGCAGGGGGTTCGCGAGGTAGTGGTTTCGTCCCTGGATCCGCATGGCCAAATAAGAGCAATCGGCGGCGGGCGGTGCCGATTGGGCAAAGCGGAAGAAGCCGGTCGTCTGGAAGTCGCGAACGAGGTCGATGATGTTCTCGTCGCTGTGCCGACTGAGGTTGGTAGGCAGGGATTTCTCTCCGCGCATCTTGGCGAAGAGGCTGTCATTGACGATCACCAGGTGCAGCTCTTGGCCAGAGCCAAGTTTGCGGACGAGCTCGATATACACCGGGTCACCAGGGCGGAGTCCGGCCGCGGGGCTGCTAGCGCTGCCGCTGCCTTGGCAGGAACTCAGGGCTCCGAGGGCCAGGAGGGTGCCGGTAAGAAGCAGGGCCGAGCTACGACGGCAGAGGCCTAGGAAGGAGTCGCTTGGCATACAGGTGCGGGATCTGCGCTGCCTGAAGGCAGCGGGCTGTGGACCGGCGAGCGGTCGCGGGACGATTCGGGGAGAGCCCCAAAGTCAGGAGCCCAAAAGCCAGGAACTGAGCCCGGGCAAGCTGGGATCTCTGGGAACGGGGCTGCGAGGCCGGTCCTTGTTCGGAGAGTATCCCGCTGTTCATCGCGAGCTACCCGACCCCAAACTTGCGGACACGCTTTCGCATCAAGCGGGATCGGAGTCTAACGGCCATGGCGAGCAGTGTCGCGAGCGAAAGGTGGGCATTGCGCTTGGGCACAGCTCTCTGTGCGGGAGAGCCGGGCCAGAAATGCCTTGGGCGATAATCCCATCGACAGGAGGCTGGCGCCAAGCGGGGCAATGTGCCTATGATCCGCGCCGTCGATGCAAGTCCGCTGGGCGGATTGCGGGCTCATCGACATGGATGTTGAGAGTTGCGGCAAGCCGCTGCTACGCATCCCGGAACGACCGCTTCCACCAGGCCGTTCCTAGCGCCCCCAGGCGGGGGCCAGTCCAAAAGCTCGGGTTTCTTTCGAAACGCGAGGATGGGAGGAAATCATGGACCGAGTCGAGAAACTTCTCATGCTCGGCGTGCTCGGGATTGCTCTCGCAATCGTTGCCGTGCTCGCCTTCGAATCTGGCGCTGAGGCTAAGCCGAAGGCAAAGAATACGGATTCGATTGTCAACGCGCCGCAAGGCGAGCGCGCAGGTCGTTCGCTCAAGGAGGACGAGGAAGCACAGCCGGAGGAGCAGGTGCTCACGGACTTGCTGGGCCTTGATGCAAAGAAGAAAACGCCCAGCCTGGCCGAGTCGGAAGACAGCCCGGCGATGGTCAAGAGCATCAAGCTCGACGACAAGAGCAGTGCCAAAGTCTCGCCCTCGATGTACTGGTGCGAGGAGAAGTTTGGCAGCTATGTCGTAGGGCGTGGGGATAGCCTCGATCGCATCCTTCAGCGTTACTGTGGCTTCGCTGGCCCCAAGACCAAGCGGCGCATCGAAATGCTTAACGAAGGCGTTGATTGGCGGCGGCTGCGTCCGGGGCAGAGGATTCTGATCCCGGTTGAGCTGCTTCATGGCAGCAATGCTGGCTTGGAGCGTTCCTGGGCAGGTGCCAGCGTGAATGCGACCCCTTCGGTTTCAAGATCGAGCTCGAGTTTGGCAAGGCAGAGTCGTCAGACGCCCAGCCCGAAGACGGGAGCTGAGGACCGGTCGCCGCAGCTTGCTCCGAAGGGGGGGGCTGCAGCGGGTGAAGAGCAGACCGAGGAATATCGGGTGCAGCCTGGCGATTCTCTATGGGGAATCGCTCAGCGCCGGGTGCCCCCCGGCGTGAGTGCATACTCGCTGGTCAAGCGCTTGGAAGCCCTCAATCGTGAGCGGCTGGGCGACGCCAGCAAGCTCAAGGTCGGGCAAGTGCTGCTCGTGCCGGTGATCGCTCCGCGTTAGCCCGGAGCCGGAGCCGCGTTTCTCTACTTCAGCCCGTGATGCTTTAGGCGATCGTGCAGGTTGGTTCGGCGGATGCCGATGCGCCGTGCGGTCGCTGAGACGTTCCAGTTTTCTTCGTCGAGCTTGCGGCGCAGGAACTCCTTCTCGACGCGGTCGCGGAACTCCTTTAGGTCTTCGATTGCGAACCAGCGCGCGTCGTTGCTGCCCTCACCGGCCGCCTGCCCGGTGCTCGGATGCATCAAGGGCTCGAGTTCGGCAGCCCCCAGCTCGTCTTCGTCGACCAGTAACGAGGCCGCCCGCATCAGGCTCTCTAGCTGCCGGACGTTGCCTGGCCAGCTCTGGGCAAGAAGGAAGGAGGGGGCATCCTTCCCTAGACGCAGCGCCGGGCTTCCCGCAGCTCGCAGCTCTCCGTGCTTTTCGAGGAAATGCCGGGCTAGGCGGGTGACGTCGTCTCCGCGCTCGCGCAGGGGCGGCACCCGCAGCTCGACGCCTCGGATGCGGTAGTAGAGGTCTTCACGGAAGCCACTGCCTTGGATCTCTTCTTCGAGCTCCTTATTGGTTGCGGTCACGATGCGGCATTGGATCTGCCGTTCTTCGGAGCTGCCGACCGGACTTACCACTCGCTCTTGCAGCACACGCAAGAGCCGGGCCTGCAGGCCCAGCGGCATCTCGCCGATTTCGTCGAGGAAGAGGGTGCCTGCCCCGGCCTCAAGGAAGAGCCCGGCTCGTGCCTGGTCCGCACCGGTGAAGGCCCCCTGGACGTGTCCGAAGAATTCGGCCTCGATCAGGGTCTCGGGCACGGCGGCGCAGTTGGTTGCGACGAAGGGCTGGGAGAAGCGCGGCGAGCGCAGGTGCAGGCCCCGGGCGACCAACTCCTTGCCGGTGCCGTTTTCCCCGGTGATGAGTACCGGGATTTCGGCCGCGGCGACTCGTTCCATTTGGCGCCGCAGCTCGCACATTGCCGGCGACTCGCCGATGAGCGACCAGCGTTCGATGGCCTGCTCGCGCAGATTCCGGTTGGATTGCTCGAGGGCCAAGCGCTCAAGGCAATTGCGCGTCGTCGTCAGCAGTCGATCGAGGCCTATTGGCTTTTCGAGATAATCGAAGGCGTCCTCGCGCATGGCCGTGACTGCGACTTCGATCTTTGTTTCGGCAGTAATCACGACGACCTCGGTCGCGTTGGCTCGATCGCCGCTCTTGATCTCGCGAAGGAGTTCCAGTCCGGTGCCGTCGGGAAGGCCCAAATCCAGAAGCACCAGGGCTGGCCGGAAGCTGTCGAGGGCGAGCCGCGCCTCGGTAAGAGAGCCGGCGCCCTGGGTCCGCAAACCTTCGCTCTCAAGGATGGCGCAGAAGCTCTCGCGGATGTCCGGTTCGTCCTCGACGACGAGGATGCGGGCTTTGGGGAGGGGGTTGGCGGCGGGAGTCGACATGTTGCGGAATATTGCGTCCCAGGTCCTTTGCGCTCAAGCCTGAGTGGAGGCTCCGCTGCTACCGCCGCTTTGCTGCCGGGTGGAAAATGCTGGATGGGAAGACGCGTCCAAGGAGGCTGTGGGGTAGTCTTCTGCGACTGGATGCGATACGGCGTGTCTGTCGACCGCTCCTTGACCAAAGAAGGTGAGGAACTAGACTCTTTCGCTTTCTTGGTAGCTGCCCCCAAGCTTCTTTCTCCGAAGGGTTTGGGCCATGGAGGTCGGCGCTAGCCCGCACCGCTTCCCGGTCCCCGACCGAAGTCCCGTACTCCCTGAATCCCTAGGACGTTCTTTTGCGCAGTGTGCTCGACGGACGAGCCCACTTGCTTGAGAGGCGTTCATGGAGGCCCGTTCGATGCTCACCGGTTTCGTCAGAAGCCTCTTCGCTTACTCCGCCGCCGCGTTTCTGAGCGCGGGTCTACTCCAGGCGCAGGATGCACAAGAGTCCTTTCAGAAGGGCGTCCGCCTGCTACAGCAGAGCAAGGATGCCGAAGCACTAGAAGCGTTCCGCGAAGCGCTCAATGCCGATCCCTCGAATGAGGAGGCGTTTGAGCTGTGGAAGCAGACCGAGCAGCGCATTTGGACCGCGATGCTCATGAAGCGTGGCGAATACGAAAAGATCGCTCGCGCCCTGCTCCGCCGCGCAACGATCGCCCGCCAGGCCCGTAGCAGCGATGAGGCTTTGATTGCGCCTCTCGTTGAGAAAGCCCTTGGCGATGACGCCAGCGCTCGCCGCGCTGCCAACTTCAAACTCGCGAGCGATCACGGAGAGTTTGCCGTGCCGTTCCTGGTCGAAGCTCTCGGCAATGTCGATGAGGGGACGCGCCAGGACTATGCGATCCTTGCTTGTGAAGCCATTGGCCGGCACGCGACGCTGCCGCTGATTCAGTGCCTGCAGAGCAGCAATAAGACCCTGCGTCTCAACGCCGCCTTGGCGCTCAGCTATATCGGTGACACCCGCGCCGTCCCCGGCCTCCTGCGCCTAGCCCAGGCCGAGGGTGAAGACGTTGGCGTTCGCGAGGTCGCGAGCCGTGCCGTCGCCAAGATCTCTGGAAAGAGCGGAAGCGCCCTTGAGTCCTACCTCGCCTACTCCAAGGACTATCTCAGCGGCAATCCTCTGTTGCTTCGCGAAGGCGATATCTCCAATGTCGTCTGGAGCTTCAAGGATGGCGAGCTGAAGAGCCGCCCGGTTCCCACTTCGCTCTTCGCCCTCGAGTTGGCCAAGGACAGTGCCTATGGCGCCCTCCAGGTCGACCCCAACAACGAGGAAGCTCTCGTCTGCCTCGCCCAGGTCTACCTGGCCCAGCAGAGCATTGTTCACGACACCTTGGCCAAGGATCCGGACAGCGACATGGCTGAGATGGGCGATTCGGTGAAGGAGCTCGGGATCACGGTCCTCGCTGCTGGCCCGAAGGTGATTCGCAAAGCCGTCAACGCCAGCACCTCGGCGGGCATGTGGAGCACGGCCGTTCGCGGTATGCACGTCCTGGCCGAACTCGAAGATTCGCAGCAGCTCGATGGCTCGCCGCTCGTCGAAGGCCTCAAGAGCCCGGACAAGCGCATTCGCACCGCATCCTCGGTGGCCCTGAGCAAGATGGGCGCCAAGCTGAGCGTGAAGCAGGCCCAGGACGTGGTTCGCAACCTCGCCCGCGCTTCGCTCGAGCGCTCGGTGCGCATCGTGCGTTACCTGGACGAGAGCGCGTCTTCGCAGGCGCTTGCCAAGGAAGCTAGCTCCGATAGCACCGGCACCATCGTGGAAGCCAGCTCCAAGACCGCCAAGTTCTTGGCTGATCTGCGCCTCTTCCCGAACGTCGACGTGATCGTCTTCAACGAGAACCTCAAGAACTACAAGGCGAGTGAGATCATTCGCTACATCAAGCAAACGAGCGCCCTGGCCAATGCCAAGATCGTCGTCGTCTCCAACGACGTCGAGAAGGCCCAGGATCGCCTCGGTGACAAGGTGGACGGCTTCGTTGCCGCCCCGGTCACGGCTAAGAAGCTCAAGGCCTGTGTAGGTAAGGTTCTGGAAGGAGTCGAGCTGAGCGAGAAGGACAAGCGCAGCAACAAGACCGCGGTGCAGGCCGTCGAGGCCCTGTCCAGTCTCGATACCAAGCGCTTCAACATCAGTGAGGCTTCGGCCGAGCTGAGCAAGGTCGCGAAGCGGGGGGCCGCCGTCGCCATCCCGGCAATCCGTGCCCTGGGTCGGAGCGCTGGCAATGACATGATTCCCACCCTCATCGAGATCCTGAAGCGCTCCGAGACTGCCGCCTCGGTCCGTATCGCGGCTGCGAGCGCCATCGGTAGCATCATGGGCCGCAGTGGCAAGCTCAGCAGTGACGCCCTCGCCGCGCTCAAGAGCCTGGCCATTGACATGGAGCAGAGCAGCGAGATCCGCGCCGCCGCCGTCGCTGCCCTCGGCAAGAGCCCGATCTCAGCCAGCGAGCGTGCGGAACTCCTCCGCAAGCTGCGGGTTGACCCGAGCACCGAGCTCGACGGCTGAGTTCCCCTTCATAGGAGCCAGGAGGCCCCCCCGTCTCCTGGCGTGCCTTTCTTGGGCCCTGTGATTCGTTCCCGAGTACGGGCAGTAACGAGGACAGCCTTGTTGGCTGTCCTCGTTGCAATTCCGGGCCGTGAATCACTCCGGGTCGTGCTGCTCTCCTTTGCTATATGAGAAGCATTTTTGTCCCCAGTAACTTCTCGGGGACAAGCAGGTATTCGCGGGAGCCATCAAGCCAGCTTCCGCGCCCTCGAACTCTAAACCCGATCGATTCCCTTACCAAACGATGCCGACGATGATTAAGCGCTCATGCTTCCCTGTATTCCTCTTCCTACTCGCTTTTGTACTTCCTACCCAAACGGCAAAGGCTCAGTTTGGGCGGGTCTCGCTCACCGGCATCGTTGAGAAGCTAGCCAAGGCACCTGTGTTCTTCCCCAAGGCCACCCACAGGGTCAAGTGCACCAAGATTTACTTGGTCGCAGAAAAGCCCCTCGACCTGAGCAAGTGGGAGGGTAAGACCGTCGATCTTGAGGGGCGGCTGCAGCTGGCGCTCGGTGTCGCGATCAAGGTCAACAAGCTCGCCCGCGCCCGCTATGACCTGAAAATCAGGCCTGCACTGTTCAATAAGGCTCGCATCGGCGACCTCATGACTTGGCGCACAACAGCGCCTTTTCTCGCGGTCGTGCCGCTGACCTTCGGAGCCAAGCCGAGCTTTTTGCCCATCCCAAGGATCGGCACCCTGCAGATCAATCCGCTGACTCTTTACGTGCACTCCTTCAAGGTCGCCGCCCTGGGATTCACCCTCGATATGATTCGGATCCCAAACGATAAGACCCTCATCGGTATGGAGATCCGCAACCAGGGATCCTTTGTCGACGTAAGGAATCCCAAGAAGCCGGTTGTCAGGCTGCTCAACGTCGATTGTTTCCGTATTGGCGCCCGCTGACCGAAGGGCCGAGATACTGCGGTCCCCCAGGGCCAATCGACCGCTGCTATGGATCCATATTCAGGCGCCTGCTAGTTAGCTAGGAGGGGTTTTTCCACGCCCCGCCAAGGCTGAGGGTCGCTTTGAAAGCTTCGCGCCCCATTCCGGGATCATCTCCGGACTGGGGCGTGCCTGCGTTCTGGTGGACCTGCCTTGGGGCCCCGCTAGGCTGCTGCGCCTGCGTTTTCCTTTTGGTTTTCTCGGAGCAGAGTCATGACAGCGGGTGACCCTAATGGTGGCGGCGGCCGCCTGATGATCGGTTTTCTCGGCCATAAGCCGAGTGATGACTTGAAGCGTGTTCTCCATGAGACGGGGGCTCGCTCGGTCATCCTCTTTGCTCGCAACATCGAGAGTGCTTCTCAGTGCCGGGCATTGATCGATGGCATTCGCGAGCTGGTCGAGTGGCCGCTGCTTCTGGCTGTGGACCAGGAGGGGGGAGCCGTGCTGCGGGTGCTCGAGGGGGCGACCGTCTTCCCCGGCAATATGGCTCTGGGTTCGGCGAACGATGTCGAACTCGCCCTTGCCCAAGGCCGCGCCAGTGGCGCCCAGCTCGCGGCAATGGGCTTCGATATCAATCTCGCTCCCGTTGTCGATCTCCAGACCAATCCGGCCAACCCTGGCATCGGTATTCGTTCGCTCGGTTCGGATCGAGAGCGGGCGCTGGCGTTGACCCGCGCCCTGGTCCAGGGCCACAGCGAGCACGGTGTCGCTAGCTGCCTTAAGCACTTCCCCGGCAAAGGCTCGGCTTCGGTCGATGCCCACCTGGATCTCCCCGTGATCGAGCAGAAGCGGGAAGACTTCGAAGAGCCGCACTTGCGCATCTTTGCTGAGCTCTTCGGCTGCGATCCACGGCTCGCGGTCATGACCACGCACATGCTGGTGCAGGGACTCGACCCCGAATTGCCGGCCACGCTTTCTCGGGCCGTCGCCCACGATCTGCTGCGCACCGAGCTCGGCTTCGATGGGCTGCTGATCGCCGACGACATGGAAATGGGAGCCATCGTCAAGCACCACGGGGTGCCGGGGGCGGTCCTGGCGGCAGCGCAGTCCGGGCACGATCTGATTCCGATCTGCCACAGCGAGGACTGGCAACTTGCCGGGGCAAGGCGCCTGTGCGAAGCGCTTGCGAACGGGGAGTTGGATGCCGAAGAGCATGCTCGCAGCCTGCAGCGTATCGACGAGCGTATCCTCCACGAGCGTCCCGAGGCCCCGATCGACCCTGCTGCTGGTGACGAAGTTGCGGTGCAGATCGCGCGTAAGGGACTGCACTGCTTCGGCGATGCCCAGGGTTTGCTGCCGCTCTCGCAGAAGGACGAGATGCTGGTGCTCAGTCCGTTTCCCCACGCTGTCGTCGGTGTCGAGGAGGGGGCGGATCGCGATTGGCGCGGGCTCTTGCACGGGATCTTCGCCGAGCGGCACAAGGCGGCGCTGCAGGTCGAGTGCTTCGACTACGACTTGGATGGAGCTGAGGTCGAGCGTTTGCTGGGTCTCGCGGATTCCAGTTCTTGCGTGGTGCTGCTGACCTGGAATGCGATGCAGAGCCCGGGGCAGCAGCAGCTGATCGCTGCGGGTTCTGAGCGTTTTGGCGATCGTTTGCTGATCGGCCACCTGCGCAACCCCTTCGACCAGGTCTTTGTCCCTAGTGAGGTCACGGCGGTGACGCCCTTTGGCTATCGCATTGCCCAGCTTGAGGCGATGGTCGATGGGCTCTTCGGGCGGCTTGAGTTCCAAGGGATACTGCCGGCCCCGATCCGATGAGGATGCTCTCGCGAGTTCTGTCTGCCTTGCTGCTCGGGCTAGCGAGCTGCGGTGGCATGCTGACGCCAGTGCCACAGGCCGTTATGCACCAGGGCCTGTGGATCACGCGCTTCGACTACCAGAGCGAAGCCGAGGTGCGCCTGGCACTACGTCGCGCAGCCGAGGCGGGCTTCGACACGGTCTTCTTCCAGATTCGCGGCAATGGCACCTTGATGGTTCCGAGCCGGATCGAGCCCTGGGCCCGGGAGTTTGGGCATCGCGACCCGGGCTTCGATGCCCTTGCCGTCGCCATCGACGAGGGGCATCGGCGGGGGGTGCGGGTGCATGCTTGGCTCAACATGCTCCCGGGTTGGCGCGGCGAGCAGGCACCACCCGCGCGCTTGGCCCAGCTCTACACCGAGCACCAAGACTGGTTTTTGGTCGATCAGTTTGGCGAAGGCGAGCCCTTGGACGGTGGATACCTATCGCTCAACCCCTGTCTTCCGCAGCCGCGCGAGCACCTGGTTCGCCTCTGTGAAGACATCGTCCGGCGCTACGACGTCGCCGGCCTGCATCTGGACTATCTCCGCTTCCCGGAGCCGCGCTTTGTCCGCAAGGGCGACATGTTGGTGCAGCGGGATTATCCCCGCGATAAGGCCAGCCTGGAGCTCTATGCGGCGGCGACGGGGCGGCACCCTGACGAGGATGTGGAGCGATGGGCGGAGTGGAAGCGTCAGCAGCTGAGTGAACTCGTGCGCAGGATTCGCGTGCGTATGAATGAGACACGCGAGGGTCTGCTGCTGACGGCGGCAGTCTTCGCTCCGCCACAGCGCGCTCGTGATCAGGTGCTCCAGGACTGGCCTCGCTGGCTGCGGGCTGCTTGGCTCGACGCCGTGATCCCGATGGTCTTTACCAGCGACGATGCTGAGTTCAGCGCAGCTCTGAACTCCTGTTTGAACGCTGCGCAGCCTCGTTCGGTCTTTATGGGCATTGGGGTCTACCAGCAGCCAGACCCCGAGCAGAGCCTGCGGCAGATGCGTCTGGCTAGCGAGGGTGGGGCGAAGGGCTTCGTCCTCTACGGCTACGCGAGTTTCTTTGGCAGCGCCCGGCCCAGTAGTCCTGCGGAACGCCCCAGCCTGCGGCAGCAGCGCCGAGAACGGATCCTCCCCGAGCTTAGGTCCCAGCGCCGGCGTTAGGCTTTGCCGTCGCCGGCCAGCTTCTCGCTAGATCAGCCAGGCTCCGACTTGCTTGGCAGGGGAGCTTGGCCAAGATACTGCGCTCCCCGTTTGGAAGGGGATCGGGGCTGGTGTCCCGCCTGGTCTTCAAAACCAGTGGTCGGCGACCCGAGTCGTCGACGGTGGGTTCGATTCCCATGCCTTTCCGCCAAAGCGATGATGCGCTCAGGGCGTTTCGAGCTTCACTGCTCGAAACGCCCTTTTGCTTGGGGCTTAGGGGTTGGAGAAAGGGGATAGGGGGCTAGCTTTTCTGGGGCCAGTAAGTACCAGAAACCAGCCAAGAAGATCCCCCCAGAAGGTCGCTGGAAGGAAGCTGGGTGGATGAGGCGAGGGCCCGCGCCTCCGCAGCGGGCTCTGCGCTAAGTTCCCCGAGATAATGGGGTTACTGGCATGCTCGGGTAAGCAGTGCCTGCGGTGCTCACAAAAGCGAAGCTCTTGGAAGCCGGGGCGCTTCATCAAGGGTTATTGCTGCCGCAATTTTTCGGCTAGTATTTCTATCCACACTCAACCCAAAGGTCAGCGATGAACTGTTTGAGACCCTGCGTCACCCTGCTGCTTCTCACTCTCATCGCCGTTGTCGCTCAGACTCCGGCGCTTCATGCCCAAGGCGTACCCCATAAGTTCCTCGCAGAGCAGCCGCAACCGCGAGCTACCCCGGCGAGCGGCCCCAAGTGGGCTGGTTATCGTTTGTATCGTCAGGCGGAACTGCGGATGCTCGTTCACGGGGACTTCGATAGGGATGGCCAAGTCGAAATCCTTTTCGGATCGAAACTCTTCGAAACCGATGGGCGAGGCAACTACTGGCCGTGGAAGCAAGCCAAGCTGCCCCCTGCCTCTGCTGGCGCTCCGGTGGCTGTTGTGGATATGAATGGCGATGGCCTTCTCGATCTGATCTACAGTGGAGCTATTACTGGCTATCGTCCTATCAAGTACACCCCTGTCACCGTGTTCCTCGGAAATGGGCAAGGTAACTTCGCAGCGAAGGCCCTCGCGGGACCTGTGGGGATCCGGAGCTATGCCGTATGCGTGGGGGATGTGGATAAGGACGGCGACCTGGATGCCATTATCCCCGGTCTTACTCCAGTTTTACTCGTGAACGACGGCAAGGGACTGCTTTCGAAGTCAAAACAGAGTCTTCCTCGCATCTCCGAGAGGGCGATCTTCGTCGATGTTGACGGGGATAAGGATCTAGATCTCGTAGACCCGATGGAGACAGGGCGGGCGCGGCTCTTGATCAACCAAGGTCAGCTTAGATTCGTTGACGCTTCGTTGCTCAGTATGCCGGCCGACGCGAGCAAGCGCGACTCCGTCGTAGCCTTGGATATCGATAAGGACGGTGATCAGGACCTGGCCTTCGGTGTGCTCGGTGGTATCGATATCTATAAGAACAATGGCTCTGGCTCCTTTACTGAGTCTACCAGTATCTCACTCGATCCCAGTCTGAGTTATGCTCTGCTGGCGAGCGATGTCGATAACGACAAAATCAAGGACCTCTGGGCGCGGCCGATCAGTCCGGCCCTCAGCCATGGCGATCTCCGCCTCTTGCGTTGTGACGGCCAAGGCGGGTTCCAGGATCTTTCTGCGTCCAAGCTTGGGCAAGTTCGCTGCTCTACGCCACAAGGTTTGATGAGACTATTTGTTCCGGGCAGTACGATGCGCGTTGCCGACTTCGATGGCGACGGGCGTGAGGATTTGCTGCTGAACGAGCCTTTCGAGACGGTTCTGCTGCATAAGACCAAGAGCGGCAGCTTTACCAAGCTGCGTGGTCATCGAGTGCCGGAGAAACTCGATGCGAGCCGCTCGGTCATCGTCTTCGATATGGATGGTGATAAGGATCCGGACTACCTGGTGCTCAACCAGCGGCACGTGCGGAGCAGCGGGGCGAATCGACTGGTCGAGAATCTCGGGGCGGGTCGTTTCCGCGATGTTAGTACTACGCACCTTCCCGGAGTCATTGCCCAGAGTGAGTGCGGCGGGGCCGCGGACTTCGATGGCGATGGCGATATCGATGTCTTCGTTTCGAACAAGGGGCCGGCTCAGCTGCTCTTCAACGACGGGAAGGGGCGCTTTCAAGACGTGAGCAAGGGCCGGCTGCCCAGCTTGTCCCGCGCCGCCGCCAATGTTGTGTGTAGCGACGTGGACCTTGATGGTGACGTAGACCTACTGCTCGCGATGAAGGGAGCGCAGAATCTGCTCCTGCTCAACGATGGTAAGGGCCGGTTCCGGGATGCTTCGACGCAATTGCCACAGGCTGTGGACCAGACGGTGCATATCGCCGTAATCGATTATGAAGGTGATGGAGACCCTGACCTCTTTGTCTCAAATATCGATCGAGTTGGTCTGGCGCTGATCAACGATGGCAAGGGGATGTTCAAGGAGGCCACGCTTTCAGTCTTTGTTCTCGGCCTTCCGGCGAAACCTTTTGGCGCCTTGGTGCTCGACGTGGATGCCGATCGAGACCCGGACCTCTTGGTCTGGTCGCGTGGTATGACCGAGGTCTTCCGCAACGACGGGAAGGGCAAGCTCAGCAGGATTGGGCGGCCCGGCCATTCCTTCTTGAGCGGGATCAATCGCTTCGAATCGGCTGACATCAACCATGACGGCCTGGAGGACGCGGTATTTTCTGCGAGAAACGCTTCCGAGGTAGGGGTGTTCTTGCAGCAAAGCGGCGGTCGCTTCCAACTCCATTATCTTGGGATTGGCGCTCCACTCACCGCATTCGCAAGCGTGGCCGCCGCGGACTTCGACCAAGATCAGGATTCGGACCTACTCGTCGTTGGCGACTGGGAAATGGTCCCGGACCGCATCTTCTGGGGTTTAGGCCAGCAGCTGCATCTCCCGAACCTGCCAAGGCTGGGCGCTCGACTGCGTATCTCCGTACACGCGCTTGCGCAGGGTCATACGAATCCCCGCCCTGTCCTGCCGATGCTCTCCTGGCATGCGCCCACCCGTGGCGTGAGCGTAAGGAACTGGGGCACTTTCTTTTTGGATCCTAATGCCCTGCTACTGCTCCCCATGCAATCCCTCGTAGGCGTCAAGCAGGAACAGGTCGATTTCGACCTAGCAATCCCGAAGGACCCCAACTTAGTTGGGGTAACGCTAAGCTGCCAAGCTTTGATCCTGAACGATACCTCAAAGCCATCGAGCTACCGTTTGAGTAATGCCGCGACGCTGCGCATAACGAAATGAACGGCTAGATCGTCCAGCGACACAGTATCAGGTATTTGCGGCCTCGAGTTTTCGGGGCCGCAGTGCGTTCTTCGACTTGGAGCCTGGTGAGGATTGGCGTTAGGCCTCCAGCACAGCCCATATCCAGCTGAGCGAGTTTCCTGTGTATCTCAGTTCTTTCAGGCTAAGCCGAAAACGCAAGCCGCTACGAAAGGACAAGCAGAGACCGCAGGGCCAACGCTAGTAGGGCTCCAAGCGCAGTACCCGTGCTCCGCTAGTCCTGAAATAAGCGCAAAAAAGCACTGAGGCCCGCACTCGCTGCGCTATGCATGTGTTTGCAAACAAAACGCATCGCCAGGAGGGGGCCTCAGGT
>PDSF01000052.1 GCA_002748355.1 Planctomycetota bacterium
CTCGTTACCGTGACTGGGGATCAGGACCCGCAAAGTGATCTTTCTTGTTTCGCCTGCGTCGGCCTTGGGCGTTACCGGTCGTCGCGTCGGACTGACCCCAGGCTGCTGAAGTTCGGGTGCTGCTAGCTGCACCGGGCTCTCAGCTTGAGGGCTATTCTCTAATGCTGGCGGATCTCGTCGCTCGCCGCCGCCATCACTGTCGTTAAAAAGAAAGAACCTTGCTGCCACGAAGCTCAGAGCGAGAACAGCAACCATCCCGAGAAGCGACTTCGGCCGTGTAACTGGCATCGATGGATTCCTTCTATTGGGAGTTCGGCGTGCGCGGCTTAGCGTCACGCACGCTCTGGGGTCGTACCGGCAGCTTAGGCGCTGCACAGTTCCGCAGCTTGCTGTCTTTTAGCGCATGGCTCGGATATGGGCGCGGCGTAGGGCGAGGCTGAGCTCGCTGGCTCCTTCGAAGGCGCTGGCTAGGTTTTGGCGGAGCTGGGCTAGGCGTTGTTGGCCGCCTTGGCCTTCGAAGTGGAGGGGGAAGGGGCGGGTCCAGTCCTCGAGCAGGTCGCCGAGCTCCTGGTAGATGCGTAGCTCGATCCAGGTCGAGAGCTCGAGTTCGCGCAGGCGCAGCTCCTGGAGCCAGCCTTGGAGCTCGGCTGCTTGGGGCAGGGTCCAGGAGGCGGCGTCGGGGTGGCAGGCTTCTAGCACTGGGCAGAAACCGGCGCAGGGCAGGTCGAGCTGGAGTCGGCCGCCGGGACGCAGGGAGCGGATGACCTGGGCCAGCCATTGGCGCGGCTCGGGGATGAAGGCTTCGCTGGCCCAGGCGACGACGAGGTCGTAGGGGCCGCCTGGCCGCTCGGCGCGACCGGGGTCGCCTTGGATAAGGCTGAGGCCAGCGGGCAGGGGGGTATGCAGGTAGGGGTCGCCGGCGAGCAGCGCCCGGACCTGGCGCCCGGCCTGCGGGGCGGCGAGGTAGAGCGCGGCGACCGGGCCGAGTTCGCCAGGGGGCGCCAGGCAGAGCACTCGGCTGGGGCTGTAGCGGAGCCCTTCGCAGAGGCGCTTTTGCACAGGTTCGGGGAAAGGCCCAGTATCCATGTTTTCCTTGGTGTCGCAGCGGAGCCGGTGGCACGGCATCATGGGGCAAGGATTGGCATCCTCCGCAGCGGAATGCGGGATTCGCCGTTCCGCCAATCGCGAGGGATGTATAGGCTCAGCCCTGTTAAGGGAGGCTGGGGTTCTTAGGGCTCCGGCAGGTCAGGGGAGATTGTCATGAAAGTACGCCAAAGCACCGCCGTATTCTTTGGGCTCGCGCTCTTGTCGCTCGGGTCCTGTGCTTCGACTGTCGAATACCAGCGTCTCGAACAGCAGAACCGCAATCTGCAAGAGTCGATCGACGACCTGAATGTTTACCTCAAGGCAGCCGAGGACAAATGTTCGCGCCTGGAGCGCAAAAACAAGGAGCTGAGCGAGGTGGCCAGCTCGCGCGAGGAGCTTGAGGCGCAAAAGGCGCGTCTGCGCAAGCTGATCGAAGAATTCGGGCAGCTGCGGCCCAGCGCTGCCGGGAACCTAAGCAAGGGCGTGGAAGTCATTCGAAATGACCTGGGCGAGGGCTTCCGCATCGAGGGGAAGCTCCTCTTCCCCTCTGGTCGCACAGAGTTGACTGCTGAGGGCAAGAAGACCCTCGCGTCGCTGATGCCGTTGTTGCGCGAGCGGAGGCAGCTGCGGATTGTGGGGCATACCGACACCGACCCGATCAAGCACAGCGACTGGAAGTCGAACTTGGACCTCTCCTCGGCGCGTGCGGTCGCGGTGGCGGAAGAGCTGCGCAAGCTCGGTGTCGCCTATGAGCAGATGTCGGTGATGGGCTTTGGCTCGGCGCGTCCCGCCTCTGATGCGGAGCCGCGTGACAAGGCCAAGGACCGGCGCGTCGAGATCTACCTGGTCGACTGACCTTGCTCCGCCCTCGGCTCGTATGGCTGCTTGGGCTGGCGTTCCTCGCCGGGCTTGCTGCCTGCGGGCATGAGCCTGGCTTTGGGGAGGATACTCTCGATCCCCGCGTTCGCCTCTTGCAGAGGTGGGTCCCGCATCGGGCTGGGGATGGGGAGCTCTACTTCCTCGATCGCTTCGAAACGCGAATCGCCGACTATATTGTTGTTCGCGGTGATATTGTTGTTCGCGGTGATGGGCGCCTCAGCGACCGCGTTGTTGCGCGCGGCGATGCGCCTGGCCGAAGCGATGCCGACCGGGAACTCCCGGTGGACCGGATCGACGTTTTGGAGGCGCTGGCCGTCGCGCGTTTTTTCTGGGGGCGCTTGCCTCGGGTCGATGAGTGGTCGCAGGCCGTCGCCGGTAGCGCTGGCTTCCGCTTTCCCTGGGGCGATCGCTTCAACGCCGCGCTTCGCGCCAATACCGCCGAGCTTGGGCTTTGGCGCCGAGCGCGCGTTGGGAGCTTCGAGTCGGGGCGCAGCCCGGCGAGTCCCTTGTCCTGCTACGACCTCGTCGGCAATGTGGCCGAGTGGACGCTGACGCCGGCCCTGGCTTGGTGGAAGCCGGCAGCGTGGGAGTGGCCGCTCTTCGACTCGGAGCTGGCGCTACGGGATGCCAGGCGACTCTTGGCCTGGCTTGGGCGCTGGCCGATCTTTGATCCGGTGGAGCCGTGGATCGCTGCGGCGCCCGAATGGCTGCGCCTGTCAAGCAACTGGCGCGTCGACCTGAGTGTCGTGGGGCGGAGCTTCGCCGACCGGGTGCTGCCCAACGAAGGCGGGCGCCGGCTGCTCTACGAAGAGCATGCTCCTCTTGATTCGTCCTCGCATATTGGGATGCGAATGGCCACCGATCCCTTCACCTTTCTGGCGCTCTTGGCGAAGACCGAGGGCCGGCCCTCGGCTGCGGATCGGAAGGCGCTGCGGCTCTTCCTTCAGGAGTATCGGGAGGAGTTTCGTGCGGCTGCGTTGAGCTTGGCGGAGAGCCTCTATCCGGGGGCTGGTTCGGCGCCGCCCGCCGGGAGCTGGGCGGCAGGCGCGTGGCAGGCGCTCGGCCTGTGAGCGGCGGCGGCTTCCAGGACTTGCGGGATCGGCTAGCGGCCTTTGGCTTCATGCCGAGTAAGCGCTTTGGCCAGAACTTCCTGGTTGACCCCAAGATGCTGAGCGCGATCGGAGAGGCGGCGCCGGTGGCGGCGGGGGATCTGGTGCTGGAGATTGGCGCCGGGCCAGGAGTGCTGACACGCGTCCTTGCCGAGCGCGGCTGCGAAGTGCTGACATGCGAGATCGACAAGCGGCTCTGTGCCTTCTTGCGCAGTGAGATACCGACTTGGGGCGAGGCGGCCGGGCGGGTCCGGCTCCTGGCCGGGGACGCGTTTAGGCGAGGCGAACTCGCCGAAGCCGTGAGTGAGGCTTTGGCTGCGGCGGGAGCCGCGGAGCGCGGTTACGCCTGCGTCAGTAACCTCCCGTATTCGGTGGCGGGGCCGGCCTTCGCGGCGCTGCTCGGGGCCGAGCCAGCGCCGCGTGCGGTGCTGGCTCTCTGTCAGTTGGAGATGATTGAGAGGATCCTCGCGAAGAGCGGGGGGCGCGATTATGGCACGCTCAGTGTTTCGACCCAGCTGGCCTGGCAGGGCCAGCTGCTGCGCAAGGTGCCACCCGAGGTCTTTCGCCCGCGGCCGCGCGTCGACTCGGGGCTGATTCTGCTCGATCAAGGAAGCGAGTGGCTCCGGCTGCCACAGCAGCGCCGCCGCGCCTTCCTCCGCCTCTTGCAGAAGCTCTTCGCCTCCCGGCGCAAGATGCTCCGGGCCTTTCTTCGCAAGGGCCTGGGGCTGGAGCCCCAGGCCTACTTCGAAGAGCAGGGGCTGCCCTTGGACTGGCTGGAGCTGAGGCCGGAGGCGCTGAGCCCTGAGGAACTGTGGCGTTTGCTTGGGCCCTGCTGCGAGTAGGGGGCAGGCTGAGAGCCGCCGCAGCAGGGGCTACTCGCTGCCCTGCTGCGGAATCCCAAAGTAGTCGAGCAGTGCCCGTCCCATCGCGGCGCCGAGTTCCTTGCCGTCTTCGATGCTGTTCCAGCGTCGGCGATCAGGCCCTTTGCCGTAGCTGGCTTCGAAGGTGATGGCCATGGGCTGAGGCAGGCCACGCTCTGGGTCGCGCCAGCTTGGGTTTGCGCTCCAGCGGTCGTGCAGCATCGACTCTAGGTAGGGGCGCTGTGGATCTCCGGCCGTGCTGCTCAGCACCGTGCCGCAGCGCATCCATGGGCTACGGCGGGCGAGGGCTTCGATCCAGCGCTGCTCCTGGGCATGCACGGCGGGAAGGACGCCGCGGCGGCTCTTGTTGAGGTCGAAGCCGGGGTTGGCTTCGTGCTGGAAATGCAGGGGGAAGCAGTGGTCGTGGGTGGCGTGGAGGTTGAGCAGCACTTCGATGGGCTTGGGCGCCGGGGCTGTGGGCGTCCCCATACGCTCTTCGATGGCCTGGCGCAGCGAGGCCACCTCGGCTTCTGGGCAATCGTAGGGATGGGCCCACTCGATCTCCGAGTTGACGCTGCGGGAGTTGCAGCGGTAGTTGCCGAGGGCGACGCCGTCGGGGCAGACCATGGGCACGACGTCGAGCAGTAGCTGCTGGCGGGCGCGCTTGGCGGCGGCGCTGCCGGAGAGCAGCCATTCGACCAGACCTTGCATTACGAAGTAGCTGGGGGTTTCGCCCGGGTGCACCCCGGCCTGGACCCAAACGCGGTGCTTGTGGCTGTCGGGAGCATCCTCTCCAGTGATCTCCAGCAATTGGATGGGGCGGCCCTGCGCCGTCTCGCCGAGGGTCGTCGTTCGGCGCAGCCCTGGGCGGCTTTGCAGCCCGGCGATCCACTCCTGGCAGTCCTGGACGCTCCAGGGGAAGTACTTGGCGATGCGCAGGGCCTGCACGCCTTCGGGGACTTCGAGGCTGAGGCGCATCGATTGGCCGGTCCGCGTCGGCATCGCCGAGAGGGGCATGCGCTGGTAGGGGGCAAAGCTCTGGCCGTCCCGGCTCTGGCTCCAGACCGGCAGGATTACGTCGTCATAGCCGCAGTTGCGAAGCTCGATGTGCAGGCGCCGTGGCCGCATCTCAGCGAGGCCGGTGATTTCTGCGTGCCACCAGCGCCGGTAGCTCGGCGGTAGATGTGGGTTGTCGTTGTCGTCGCCGACGTCGAGGGCGAGTTTGTAGCTTGGGCCGCTCCTGTGGATGGAGGCGGCGCCGATGCGCATGGTCTCATGCTTGGCGTGGACTCTGGGGGCGGTGGCCGTCATCACGGCGATCATGCTGGCGACGGCCTGGGGGTGCACGGGGTTTCGTTCCGGACCCCGAGTGCTTTCGCGAGTAAAGTCTCTGGCATGTCCAGCTCTCCCCGCGACTTCGATGATGCCAAGGTCCAGATCAAGGACCGCGTGGACCTGATGCAGCTGGTCGCTGAGTCGGTGCCGCTCAAGCGCACGGGCAGCAGCTTCAAGGGGCTCTGCCCCTTCCATGGCGAGAAGACGCCGTCCTTCCACGTGTTCCCCGGGTCGCAGACCTTCAAGTGCTTTGGCTGCGGTAAGGGCGGCGATGTTTTTACTTGGGTCATGGAGACGGAGAGCCTGGGCTTCTTCGAGGCGATGAAGCTCTTGGCCGAGCGCGCTGGCGTCGCCCTGCCCGAGCAGAGCGAGGAGTCGCGGCAGCAGGCTAGGGTTGCCAAGACAGCCCTGCAGCTGCTCTCCGAGCTGCAGGGTTTCTACCTCGAGCGCCTGCGGGCGGAGGACGCGGCTGAGGCGCGCCAGTATATGGAGCAGCGGGGCCTGGCTCCGGCGCAGCAGCTCTTCGGCATTGGCTATATGCCGGGGCCGCGGGCAGGGGGGGTACCCGAGGAACTCGCGCGCTGGCTTCGCGGGCAGCGTGTGCCCAAAGAGCTGGCGCTCGAGCTCGGCCTGATCTTCGACACGCGCCAGGGGCCGCTGGATCGCTTTCGCCATCGCCTGAGCTTTCCGATCCACGATGAGCGAGGCCGGGTCGTGGGGTTTGGTGGGAGGATTCTCCCGGGCTATGAGTCCGAGCGAGAGCCCAAATACCTGAACTCCCCGGAGTCGCCGGTCTTCAGCAAGCGGCGGCTGCTCTTTGGTCTGCATCAGGCGCGGCGGCAAAAGGCCAAGCGCCTAGTGGTGATGGAGGGCTACACCGATGTGATCGCCGCGCAAATGGCGGGGGTGGCTGGGGCGGTGGCGACGCTCGGCACCGCCTTGACCCGGCAGCATGCGAGCTTGCTGCGGCGTTTCTCTAGCGATGGGGTGGTGCTGCTCTTCGATGGCGATGCGGCCGGAAGGCGGGCGGCGGAGCGGGCCTTTCACGTGCTGGCGCCCGAGGAGCTGGAGGCGAGCGTCTGCCTGCTGCCCGAAGGGCTGGATCCGGCCGACCTGGTTCAGGAGCAGGGCGCGGAGGCCCTGGAGAAGGTGCTGGCGGCGGCGAGGCCTGCCTGGCAGGTCTTCGTCGAGTTGCTCGGTGACCGCTGCAATCTGAGTAGTCCGGAGGGGCGGCAGCAGGCGGCTGGCAGCTGCCGGGAGCTGCTCTCGGGGATCGAGGAGTTTCGTCGGCGCCGGCTCCTGGCCGAGCAGCTGGGCCGGGTCTTGATGATTCCCGAGGAGGTCTTGCTGCCGCAGCGGCGGCGGCAGGGCTCGGCGGCGGCAGCGCGTCCAGCACCCGCCAGTGTCGAGCGCGACAGTGAGGGCCATGCCCGGGACTCCATCTTCGCTGCTCTCCTGGCCGAGCCCGGGCTCCTCGTTGAGCTTGAGGAGCGCATGGAGGATGAGGAGAGCTTCTTTCCCAAGGAGCTGCCTCGCCTGCTGCTGGGGCAGCTGCGGGATAGCGTTATTTCGACCGGTGATGTCCCTTCGCCTGACGAACTGCTCAGCTCCTGGATGACGACCGCTGCCGAAATCCCCGGCGCCGTCCAACACCTGAGTAGCCTGGCCGATCTCGCAAGGACCTTCGAAGATCCCCGCCTGGCGTTACTCGGTGGGGTAGATTTCCTCGACAGAAAACGACATGCGCGTGAGCTGAGTCGCCTCAAGGAGGGCTATCGTCAAGCCCTTGCTGCCGGAGACGAAGCTGCTGCGCGTGAGCTCGAACTGGCCTTGCAGCAGGCGCTCCGGCGCCGCGCTCCTTGAACCTTCGGCCTCCCGCCGTCGGAACTGAGCGTGGATCCGCGGCGTTTCCCTTCCCCCGCTACCCAAGGCCGGGCTTCGGGCAGCCCCCCTTCCCCCAACTTTTTTCCCCTTTTTTGCAGAGGCAATTTCGGGCTTCCCGAGGCAAGATGAGGGATCTTTGTCAAGAAGAAGCCGAGTAAAATCGTTGTTTCGCCAGCTCTTGACAGAGCTAGATTGCTGCTTCCCTGCCAATTTGCACCGCGAGACCCGCGCTATCTCCCCTCGGCCGCGGCGCTTCGATTCGCCGCGCTACTTCAAGCGCGCTGGTGTCTCCCCTTGCAGATTCTTGGTTTGAACGCCCAAAGCTTGGTTGCAGCTGCAAAGGAATGTCTTGTTCGGTCGCCCCTCCACGGCGTACGAGCGTGCGCATTCCGCACCGAGACTCCCGGGTTGAGTGGAAGCTCCAGCACGAGCGTGCCCTTTCACCCAGCTACGGGACCCGAGGAAAGCCCCCATGGAACGAGGAGCCATGGAACATCAGAACCTGATCCGCAAGATCGTCGCAGAAGGCCAGAAGAACGGCTATCTGACCTATTCCGAACTCAATGCCCTGCTCCCCGAGGACCTCGCGGCCAGCCCTGAACAGCTGGACGAAATCATCGGTGTCTTGGACGAGCGTGGCATCGAGCTGATCGACGATGGTGACAGCTCCGGCTTGGATCTCGTGGCCGCGGGGGAAGACCCGCTGGACATCGAGGACCGCAAGGCGCAGCAGGCCAAGGAATTCGAGTCCACCCCGGCTGATGAGGCTCCGGTTAAGGATCCTGAAGGCCGGCGCCCGATTCCTGCGGTTACGCTGCTGCCGGAAATGGTCGAGCGTATCGACGACCCGGTGCGCATGTATCTGACCCAGATGGGTGAGATCCCGCTGCTGACCCGCGACGAGGAGATCAGCCTGGCGCGCAAGATCGAGCTGACTCGCAAGCAGTTCCGCAAGCTGGTGCTGGTCTCCGGCTTTGGCACGCACGAGGCGATTTCGATCCTCAAGGACGTTGTTGCCGGCGAGCTGGCCTTCGACCGCACGATCAAGGTCAACCAGCAGGACCCCGATGTCGGCAAGGCCGACCTCAACTACCGCCTGCCGGGCGTGATTTCGACCCTGGAGAATCTCTACGGGCAGAATCGCGCGGTCTTCCACCGACTGCAGACCGAGCGCATCGCCAAGGTCGAGCAGCGCAAGCTGCGCACCCAGCTCTACCGCCGTATGCGCAAGTGCGGCCTGCTGATCGAGGAGCTCAACCTCCAGATCAAGAAGGTGCGGCCGATGGTGGACATGCTGGAGGCTCGTGTCCTCGACATGCGTCGCCTGCGGCAGCGCGCGGAGAACCCCGAACTCAAGAGCACCAAGCTGGGCAAGGATGCGGCCGAGCAGCTGCAGAAGCTCGAGGAGCAGGGTCTCGAGACCTTGGTGCGCCTGGAGCGGCGCTTGCTCGACGTGCGCCGGGCCTACGCCGACTACGAGGATGCCAAGCGCAAGCTCAGCTCCGGCAACCTGCGCCTGGTGGTGTCGATCGCCAAGAAATACCGCAACCGCGGGCTTTCTTTCCTGGACCTGATTCAGGAGGGCAATACCGGCCTGATGAAGGCGGTGGAGAAATACGAATACCGCCGCGGCTACAAGTTCTCGACCTACGCCACCTGGTGGATTCGCCAGGCCATCACCCGCTCGATTGCGGACCAGGCCCGGACCATCCGGATCCCGGTGCACATGATCGAGACGATGAGCAAACTGCGGAACGTGACCAAGAAGCTCCTGCAGGCCAAGGGCCGCGAGCCGACGATCGAAGAGATCGCCGAGGCCTCGCAGATCTCGGTCGAGGAGGCGAAGCGGGTCATGAAGATCAGCAAGCACCCGATCTCCCTCGATCGTCCGATCGGCGAGAGCGACGACAGCTACTTCGGCGACTTCATCGAGGACGACTCGATCGAGTCCCCGGTGGAGAGCGCGTCGCGGGTCATGTTGCGCGACAAGGTGACCGATGTCCTCGACACGCTGACCTTCCGCGAGCGCGAGATCATCAAGCTCCGCTACGGCATCGGCGATGGCTACACCTATACCCTTGAGGAGGTGGGCCGGATCTTCCGAGTGACTCGCGAGCGGGTCCGGCAGATCGAGGCGAAGGCGGTGCGCAAGCTGCAGCACCCGGTTCGGGCCCGCAAGCTCTCGGGCTTTTTGGGGCAGGAGGCGCAGCTGGAGGTCTAGCTGGCCGTTGCAAAGGGCGCATCGCGGCAATCGCCGCCTTGGCGCCCACCCCCTAAACGGCAGAAAACCCAGGCGAAGCAAACGCTTCGCCTGGGTTTTCTGCTGTTTAGGGGGTGGGGCTTCGGGCTTTGTCACTCGTGGGCCTTATTCAAGAGCCAGTGCGGACGCCGCGTGCACCTTTGCATATTGCTCGCTAGACTGGCCGCCCGAATTCGGCGCCTCTTGCGCCGGAACGTTCTCGATCAGCCTGAATGGTGAGTTCCTCGTGCCCTTGCATCCCTCCGTTAAGCAGCTGCTGAAACTCCAGAAGATCGACAGCAAGATTGCCAAGCTTGGCAAGAAGCTCTCGCGCCTGCCGGTCGAGACCGCCCAGCGCGAAGCCAAGATCGGCAAGCAGAAGCAGCAGCGAGACCTGCTGAAGGCGGCCTTGCAAGAGGCCGAGGTCGAGACCCAGGCGCTTGAGCTGCGGGTCCGCGAGATCGAGGCCAATATCCAGAAGCAGATGGGGCACCGCGACAAGGCGCCCAACTCCGCCGCCTTCGCCGCCGCCGAGCACCAGATCGAGTATCTGCGGCAGGACAAGGATGAGCTGCAGAACGAGCAGTTCCGCTTCATGGAGAAGGTCGAGCAGCTGCGGCCTCAGGTTGAGGATGCCAACAAGAAGCTGGCGGAGTTCGAGCAAGAGTTCAGCGAGTTCCAGAGCGAGGCCGAGAAGCTGCGCGGCGAGCTCGAGGCACAGCAGGCTGCGGTTGCAGATGACCGGGCTGCGGCGCTGGAGGGCGTGCCCCGCAACGAGCTGCAGAAATACGAGGACATCTTCCAGATGCGAGACGGCGAGGCTGTCGTCCCCGTCGAAGGCGAGGTCTGCCAGGGCTGCTACACACGGGTGACCCCCAATGACATGGCGGGCTTGGTGGGCGCTGGGCGTTTGATTGCCTGCAAGGCCTGTGGTCGCATCCTCTATCTCTTGGACTGAGGCTGTTGAAGCAAGAGGACGGGGACTGAGAGGGTCCGGTTCTTGGGCGGATAGGACAAAGGCTGAGTAGCGTGCCGGAAGAGCTTTCCATCCATCCGATCATCGTTGGGACTGCTGGGCACGTTGATCACGGCAAGTCCAGCCTCGTTCGCCGACTGACCGGCATCGATCCGGATCGTTGGGAAGAGGAGAAGGCGCGCGGGCTGACCATCGACCTCGGCTTCGCGCGTTTCCCCCTGCCGGACGGGCGTATCGTCGGCCTCTTGGATGTGCCAGGGCACGAGCGCTTCCTCAAGAACATGGTCGCGGGAGCGACTTCGATCGATCTTGCCCTCCTGGTGGTCGCGGCCGACGACGGCGTCATGCCGCAGACCCGTGAGCACCTCGACGTGCTCGAACTCCTCGGCGTGCAGCGTGGCCTCGTGGCGCTGACCAAGATCGACATCGTCGACGAGGAGACCCGCGAACTCGCCGAGGAGGATGTGCGGGAGCTACTCCAGGGGCGGGTGCTTGAGGGGGCGCCGATCTTGCCGGTCTCCTCCGAGACCGGGCAGGGCTACGACGAGCTTGAGCGTCGGCTTCAGGAGCTCGCGTCCCAGCTAGAGCCTCGTAGTGACGATGGCATCTTCCGCATGCCGGTACAGCGGGTCTTCACGGTGCCAGGATTTGGCACGGTGCTGACCGGTATTCCGCTCGCCGGGAACATCCGAGTGGGGGAGCGGCTGGCGCTGGCAGGCAAGGGGCTCGAGTCACGAGTGCGCAGCCTGCAGGCCTACGCCTCACAGGTGGAGGAAGCTCGCGCTGGTCACTCGACAGCGATCTGTGTGCCGGACATCCCGGTCGACCGTGCCGAGCGCGGAGATGTCCTGGTCGTGCCGGGCACCATCGAGCCGAACGATCGCTTCGAGCTGGAGGTCAAGATCGTCCAGGACGTCTTGCCGCTCCGCCATGCCGAAGAGTTGCATCTCCACGTTGGCACCCGCGAGTTGGTGGCTCGCTGCTATCTCCTCGATCGCGAAGAGCTCCCCGCTGGGGAGCGTGGCCTGGTGCAGGTCGTCGCCCGTGAGAGCACGGTGGCGCTCGCCGGTGACCACGTGCTGCTGCGGCGGCTGTCGCCGGCGCGGACCATCGCCGGTGGGCGAGTGATCGGAGTGGGCGGGCGCAAGCTGCGCCGCTTCAAAGAGGACACCATCGAGCGGCTGGCCCAGAAGGGTGAGGCGCTTAGCGATCCGGTGGCCTGTGTGCGCCTGGCCCTTGTTGAGGGCGGAGAAAAGGGTGTTAGCCGCGATGAGCTTGCCGCGCGTCTGGGGCGCACGGCCCAAGAGTGTGCGCCTTGGGTGCAGGAGGTTCTGCACCAGGGCATGGCCTTCGCAGAGGAGCGAAGCGGCCGGCTCTTCGCTGCGGAGTCGCTGCGGCGCGAAGAAGAACGCTTCGAGAGGATCCTCGCTGGATGGTTCCGGAAGCATCCTCTCAGCATGACCTGCCCGACCGTGCGCTTCCGGCGTGATACCGCCGAAGGGCTACAGCGGGTGCTCTTGCAGAAGCTTGTGCAAGAGGGGCGGATCGAAGTCCTCAGCGGCGGACAGCTACGAGATCTCCAGCGTCGCGACCCACTTTCGCCCGAGGAGCGGCAGCGGCTCGAGGGGCTTGGCGATTGGCTGGAGGAGGCGGGGGCTCGGCCTCGTTCCCGCGACGAAATCGCCAGCCATCTTGGAAAACAGCACCAGACCTTCCTCAATCGCTTGATCGAGAGTGATGCTGCCGTCGCCGTCGGCCCGAGCTTTGTTTGGGGGCGAAAGAGCTTCGATGCCGCCATCGAGCATGTCGAGCAGCTTTGTGGCGAGCCAGGGGGCGTGCTCGACATCCCGAAACTGCGTGACCGGCTCGATACCTCACGCAAGTTCTTGATCCCCTTCCTAGAGCACCTCGATCGCACTGGGGTTACGGCGCGCAAGGGCGATCGTCGCATCTTGCGCCGCCGTTAGCTGGCCGCTGCAAGGGGCCAGGGGGCCCCGGCTTCGGCGAGGTTTTTTGGCGCCGAGGGGGCCTTGCCGGCGCTGCTTTGCTGCCGCGTGGTTCTTTACCAAGTTCCTTTGGCGTAGCCCTCTCCAGGCGCGGGCGAGCAAGTGCGAGGGATTTTCCCCGTAGCGGCTGCGGCTACCCAGGGAATCGTGCCGATAGGAATCGCTGGTCCGCCTCCGAGCGGGGGCGGCTCCGTACGCAGGAGACCTGGAGGCCAGGCCGATGTCGAGTAAGGACCACGAGTCACAAGACTTCGAGGAACGCGAAGACGGCTTCGACGACGAGCTCTTCGAGATCGAGGACAACTTGTTTGAGGGAGCTGCGGAGGGGGACGAGAACTCGGATCCTCCTGCGAGCTTCGATGACTTCGACGATGAGTTCTTCCTCTTGGAGGACGAGGAATCCTCGCCTTCAGGAGAGTCGGATATCGTGGCCGAAGATGCCTTTGATCTGCTCAGCGAGGATTCTGAGCAGCCCGAAGACATGGGGGAGATCGAGAGCTTCGGAGAGGTCGAGGACTTTGAAGAGATCGATGGATTCGAGGCTTCCGAGGGGCCGGGTGACATCGAAGAGCCCGAAGAGCCCGAAGAGCCCGGTGCAATCGAGGACTCGGAGTTCCAAGCCGCCAGCGAGGAGCCAGAGGAGCCCGGCGAAGCTTCGGATTCGGGTGAGCTTTTCGGCTCTGGCGAAGAGGCAGGGGAAGAGGGCTTCCTGCACTTCGAGGAGGATTTGGACTTCGAAGGAGACCCAGCAGGAAAGGGATCGGGTGAGTTTGGCGGCTCGGGAACCATGCCTCATGTCGAGGAGCTGCTGTTCGGAAACCAGCCTGAGAGCAGCGAAGAGCTGTCGGACGACTTCGACAAGTTGGAGAGCTTCGAAGTCGAAGATACCCCCTTTGATGTCGATGGGCAGGGCTGGGAAGGCGAGGAGAACTTCCAGGCCGAGTCTCTTGGGCTGGAGCAGTCCGAGAAGCAAAGCGACCAGGCGGAGGCCGATTCGGATAGCTGGGAGCAGGATTCGGTCTTCGGTGGAGTTTCGGAGGCCATCTCCACCAGTGGCGCTGAGGACTTCTTACTGCTCGAAGGCCACGGAGCCGGGCCGGTGGACGAAGAGCCCGCCCCGCTGTTTGAGCCAGAAGATGAGCCGGGCTCTGGGCTAGAGATCACCGGCAACTCCGTTTGGGATCAGGAGGATGAGGGTGCCGAAGAGGTCGGAGACCTTGAGGAGGAAGAGTATGCTCCTCAGGGCGGCTACGATGTCTCCTCCGACTACGACGATGTCTCCGAGGAGGAAGATCTCGAGAGCAGTGCCGAACTCTTTGCTGGGCTTGGTGGATCTGGGCCAGGGAGTCAGCCTCTGGGGCAGATCGAGGCCTCCGAGGAGGAAGAAGACCTCTACGCCGGAATGCAAGAGGAGGACGAGGGCTACGAGATCAACGGATCGCTGCCTGATCCGAGTGATTTTGAGGTCCAAGACCAGGGCTTCGATGAAGAAGACGTGGATCCCATCTACGGCGAGCCGATGGATGGAAGCGCTTCGCTGAACAACTCGGGCTACGGATCGGGTGATTCGGAGGATGCTCTCGGCTACCGGGAGAGTGAGCGACTCTACGTCGACGGGCAGGATCCAAGCGTTCTGCCAGGGACCGAGCCCGTGGTCATTGGCACCGCTCGCCGCGGCAGCTGGACACGGCGCTTCATGGTTCTGGGTATGGCGGCCAGCGTCCTGGTCCTGGGCAGCATCGGCTTCCTGACGGCACGTCCGGACCTCCCCTTCTCCAAGAAGCTGCGTGAGACGATTGGCCTCAAGCCGCCACAGACTCACGAAATCACGGTGAGCCAGGTTCAGCGGCCCAAGGTCGATACCAGCTATGCGATGCCGAGCGTCGAGGGACAAGTGGCTGCTCGGACCGGGAAAAAGCCGGGGATGCTGCCGCTTCGCGGTGGACCCGGTTCGCTAAATGGGTATTTGGCGAAGGATCCCAAGCTTCAGTTGCTCCGCTTGGGCGTCACGATTGCCAGCAAGATCACCGAGAACGCGGCGAAGAAACTGGCAGAGGCGGAGAAGCGCGAGCCGATGGATCCCATTGCTAGCCGGCCCGAAGAGAGCCATAGGCCGGAGAAGCAGCCACCGCTCACTCCGCCGGTCGTGGGCCAGCCCGTGGCGCAGCAGCCCGTGGCACAGCAGCCGGAGACACAGCAGCCCGGGGCTCAGCCGGAGAAGGAGAGACGCGCTGAAGCCGAAGCCAGGGCGAAAACTCCGGTGGAGCAAAGCGGCGAGAAGCTGGCCCAGGCTGGAAAGAGCAAGTCGGAGAAAAAGCTTCCCCTCGACCCGCAGCTGCCTGAGAGCAAGGCGCCGAGTCAGGCCGGCCGGGGAGAAGTCGTCAGCCAGTCCAAGTTGCCTGCGGCAGTGCCTAGCGAGCAGCCACGGGGCTATGTCGGCCGCCGCTTCGATCAGTCGATATTGCGTGGCACCCAGGCGATCGCCCAATTACGCAATGGCAACTTCTTCGTTGGCCGGATCCACAAAATCACGGCGGTAGAGGTCACCCTGCGCCTCAAAGAGGGGGAGCTGACGCTCTACCCGGACCAGGTGAATACCCTGACGCCCATCTCGGATACCGTCGCCAAGCGCATCGAGAACTCGCCGGAAGGTTGGGTCAAGCTGCGCAACCGCGAGACCATTCGTGGTCGCATCGTCGAGAACTCGGCAGAGCTTCTGACCATCCAGAAAGGTGGCGCCAAAATCGTGATCCCGCGTAAGGCCATCCTTGAGGTGCGCGAGAGGGCGGACCCGAAGTACCGGCTGACGCCTGACGACGAAGAGGATTGGCTCTCGGAAGACAATCTGCCCCGCCCGGAGCCAGCGGACGAACTACCCAAGGTCGAAAAGACCTTGCCGAAGGGGGCCATTCGGGTGGACCTTGGGGTGCCAGCCGCACCCAAAAAATAGCTTGGGGTGAGGGCGGACAGAACTCGCTGTAGAGGGCCTGTCCGCCGGAACGCGATTGAGCCCTGAGGCGGCGGAGTCGCTTCTGCTGCCCATAGCTGGCGGAAAACCGCGAGCGACGAGGAGTTCGTTTCGCTGGGCATTCCTGCCAGCGCTGGAAGGCCAATTCCAGCACCCTGGCGCTTGAAAGGCTATTTCAACGATCTGTCGGAGGGGGCCGCAGTGGAAACCATGGAACTCACCCGCTCCAATCCGGAGTCTATGCGCAACGAATACGCCTGCGAGTCTTGTGGTAATCACTCCCTAGAGCCCTTCGGCAAGAGTGGCTCCGAGCTCCTGGAGTGTTCGATCTGCGGGGCGATTACCGGCGATGATGGCGAAGTTAGTCGTGTCCTGCTCGAGCGCGAGGCAAAGGAACGGGGTTTTGGCCAGCGCATCTACCCTCTCGTCCGTGAGCTAGAAGCCCTGCCCGGCCTCCGGGTCCGCAAGGCGGTCGATGGCGATTCTTGGGCCATGACCTTCCCCCAGGTCGGTATGCAGTGTGATAAGCGCGGGGTGCGCCAGCTGGCGATGCTGCTTCGCTGCCTCGCCTTGCACCAACGCGAGCTGTCTTGCCGTTGGGTCGTCCAGCTCGATCTGGCCGAAGAACTGCTCTATGTGCTCAAGCCCGACTTTCAAGCCCTTCCGGCGCAGGTGCCGGCCCAGAGGGTCGATGACGCCGGCCAGGACAGTGAGCAGCTAGGGGTCTTCGTAGCGGCGGATCGGCATCTCTCCTGGTGGAAGAAGGACTGATCGGCCTATTCGTCCCTGTGGGTCCTTGCGATCGGCGTTATCATCTTTGCTTCGCTGTGTAGCGAGCTCCCCCCGTCGCCACCTGCACGAATGACCCCAAGAGAGCCCAGACGCATGCGTCTATTTCGCCTCCGCATCCTCCCGCTTCTCCTCCTCTGCTTTTCGTTTGCTTTGATTGCGCAGCCGCTTGCGGCTCAGTCGCTCGAACAAAAGCTCGAGATGGTGAAGGAGTTCAAGCGTTTCTTCCGCAAGTTCAAGAAGCCGGCCCAGCGGATCGAGGCCGTGCTGGCTCTAGACCACGCCGACTGCCCGGACGCCGTGGAGGCCTTGCTGCCGATCATCGATCACAAGGACCCGGACGTGGCCCGAGCGGCGCGGATGGTGATTGCGGGTTTTCGGGAGCCCGCAACCTTCGCACGCATGCTCGAAGAGCTGGCCGAGATGAAGGACCGTGACAAGCGGGCGCTCTTGATCGGGATTCTGGCGCGAGCCAAGCAGAAGCAGCTGCGCCCGATCCTGGAGCAAATCTGGAAGAAAGAGGGGAAGCGCCTCGACTTCCGTGAGCGCTACGAGATGGCGCGAGCCTTCCAGCATGTCGGGATTGGCGAGCAACTTCCCATCTTGCTGGATCTCACTAAGGACAGGGCCTGGGAGATCCAGGTCGCTGCCCTCGACTCGATCAAGGTCAACAAGAAGAAGGAGGCCGGCAAGGCCCTCGTGCCCCTCCTGCAGCACAAGACCTGGCAGGTGCGGGCTGCAGCGATCCAATGCCTAGCAAAGCTGCGCGAGATCGATGCGGTTAGCCCCTTGATCGAGATGCTCAAGACCGAGGACCGCCTCAAGGTCGACGTGTCCGAGGCCTTGTTCAGTATCACCACCTACGACTTCGCCCTCGACTACAGTATGTGGCGTCGGCAATGGGACCTTCTTTCGGCGACCAAGGGCTTCCGGCTCCCGACCGACAAAGAACTCGAAGCGGCTGAGAAGAAGCGCAAAGAATACGCGGCGATGTACAAGGGCCAGCCCGGCGGTAAGTCCTTTGCCAAGATCCCGACGCACAGCACGCGCGTGGTGTTCATTATCGATGTCAGCGCTTCGATGAATGACCTGGTGGTCGACCGCGAGAAGTTCCAGGGATACTCGTCCTTCAAAAAGCTCGACATCGTCAAGCAAGAGCTGATCAACACCATCAACAGCCTCGATGGCAACACCTACTTCAACGTGATCTCCTTCGCGACCAAGGTGGACTCGTGGAAGAAGTGGCTGACCCCCGGCAACGTCCTCAACAAGGCTTCGGCGATCTCCTACGTCAAGCGACTGGCGCCCAAGGGGGTGGCCGAAGGCGGCACCTTTGGCTCTGGCTCCGACGGTAGTGGCAAGACGAATACCTATGCGGCGCTGATGCGAGCCTTCGACTTCGATCCGGCCAAGGACGTCGTGATTACCGGTAAGTCCAACAAGAAGGCCGAGCAACTAGACACGATCTACTTCCTCACCGACGGGCGTCCTTCGATCGGGAAATACGTCGATACCGAGGACATTCTCGACGGGGTGCGCGAGGTCAACGAGGTGCGCAAGATCGTGATCCACTGCATCTCCATCGGTGAGTTCGAAGCTGCCTTCCTCAAGCGCCTCGCGACCGAAAATGGTGGCGTCTTCGTCAACCTTGGTGGTTGATTGCGTCTGAGCAGCGTCGCGGGGTGCGCTGACGCTCTGGCCAGGGCTGCCTGGCCAGGCTTTTTTCCCGGATGCTCCCTCCAAGCATCCTTGCCAAGGGCTCTTCCGATCGGCGGCGAGAATCACTGACCCGCTCGCTCTCAGTGGGATACGGTTCTTGTGGATGGAGGCCTGGATTTGCCGGGAACGAGGAGGACGACATGAGCGCTGAGCTATTGCCCCAACTGCCCGAGCAACGGAGTGGTCTTGATCGCCGCCGGCGCGCCACGCCGATGTTCTCCCGCTACACCTTTTTTGGTGGTCGTCGTCGATCCGCTCGACGCAGCACTGAGGCTTCCGGCTTCGTTGATGCCTACGGGCAGCTGCTCTTCCTGGTGATGGTGCTGATCGTTGCCCTCAACGCCCTCGATGCCTATTTCACCATGCTCTATCTGGGCCTCGGCGGCGAGGAGCTGAACCCCCTGGCGCAGCTCCTCATCGATATCGGCCCCGTTGCCTTCATCGGGGCCAAGACCATCGGTATCGGCATCTGCGTCGCCTTCTTGACCATGGTCAAGAACTTCAAGGGCGCCAAGCTTGGCATCGGCATTGTGCTTGCCGTCTACCTGCTCCTACTCGCTTGGCACTTCTTCCTCTGGTTCAGGTTGCCCTAATCGCAGCAGGGCTCTCCATCACCAGGGAGCCCTTGGTCCGGCGAGTGCCAAATTCGGCGAATGCCTGATCAGACCAGAGCGCTCCGTCGTTCTTCGACCCAGCTACGCATGGCCGGCAGGACCTGCTGCTTCCACCCTGGGCTGAGTCGCTCGTGGAGGAAGACCCGGTAGATTCCGTCGATCAGCTGAGTGAGGCGAACGAAGGCGCTCATCCGCGCTTGATCGCGCAGTCGGGGGTCGCCCTCGATCTCATCGGGGTCCGGCTCCGGGCATTTGGTGGAGAGGTAGTCGAAGTTGGCGGCGTCGAGAGTCAGCTCCCATTCCTCGTCGTCCTCTGCGACGACGATGCGAGCTCGCCTGAGCTTCTTGCCGGCGCGTAGGCCGATCGTGGCCTCGCTCGATCGAGTTGGGAGGCCGCGACGCAGGGTTTGCTCGGGGCCCTCCTGATCTTGGCTGACCAGGCTGAGGTGGTCGCTGATGGTCAGTCCGACCTCGCGCGTGTCGCCGGTGACCGGGTCCTTGATCTGGTAGAGCGAACGGCCCTGTTCCTGCCGAAACCAAAGCCAGGTCAGGAGGTCTTCGCCCAGAAATCCGTGTTCGTCGACGTTTTGCATCAGAGGGCCTCGTGCATGCTTTGGGTGTCGCCTTCGCTCGCCTTCATTTCGCTCGATGCTGTCTCGATCGATGCCGTCTCGATTGATGCCGCCCGGCGTGGCGAACTCGGTGCCTCGAGCTCGCCCTCTTCGAAGAGCGAGAGTCGGGCGCTCTCTTCGAGATGCTGTAGCTGCTCGGCGGCTAGACCGAGGCGAAAGGCGCTCTCGAAGGGACCTGCCTCTTTGAGCCTCACGTTGAAACTCATGAAGAAGAGCTTCTGGCAGGCCTCGCGCGCCGCCTGGGAGGAGCTGAACAGATAGACCGTGTGTTCGCGCGGCGAGTAGAGCACATCGAGGAAGCTCACGCTCGGCAGCATGCGCGGCAGCAGCTTGTCGGCGATGTCTTCCTTGATCTCCTTGCGCTCTTTGGCCGACGGCCTTTTGCCGCCTCGCGCCTTGATCTCGGCGTCCATGTAGATCTTGAGCCAGGCCGGCGGCAGTTTCTTTTTGTCGATCCGGATGCGCAGGCGAGCGAAGTCGTCACAGACCAGCTCTTCGCGCAAAAAGTCGTCGCCCGAAGCGTCGGAGGGGCAGACCCAGCCGCTGCTGCTCTCCTCGGACGCGGCTCCTTCGATGCTGCGGAAGCGCTGCTGCGCGAGACCTACCAGGAACTCGTCGCTCTCGATCGCCGGCAGTTCGCCGTCGACGAAGAAACGGACGAAGCTCCCGCTTTTGCGGAACGGTGGCATTCGATTCCCCTCGGTGTTCCCCTCTATCTGCACAGTCTAGGCGTGCAATCCCCTTAAGAGGCGCAGAGGATAGCAGGCCCTGTGGGGGCTGTCGCCTTCGCAATCGGTGTTGTGCCGGGGGAGGAGCGAAGCGAGGGTGATCAAATACCTGGGTTCGAAACGCAGCCTGTTGCCCGCGATTTGCCGAGCCTTCTCCGAGCTGGACGGCGTCCGTTCGGTGATCGACCTGTTCTCCGGAACGGCCCGTGTTGGGCACGCACTCAAGCAGCGGGGCTATCAGGTCTTCGCCAACGATCACAACCGCTACGCCGCTGTGCTCGCGCGCTGCTATGTCGAGAGCGACGCAGAGCGCTGGCTGGAGGAGGCGAGGGGCTGGCTCGCGGAGCTCTCGCAGCTGCCGCCGGCGCCTGGCTGGTTCACCCGGCTCTACTGTGAGGAAGCCCGTTTCTTTCATCCAAAAAATGGCGGACGCATCGAGGCCATCCGCGAGCGAATCGCGGCGGAAAGCCTCCCCGAGCAGCTTGAGGCGATACTGCTGACTTCACTGATGGAGGCTGCCGACCGGGTCGATAGCACGGTTGGCGTGCAAATGGCCTATCTGAAGCGCTATGCCGCGCGGGCCCACAACGATCTTGAGCTCCGCCTGCCTGAGCTGGTGTCGGCGAGCGCCATGGGGCCCTGCCGCGCCTTCGAGCTTGAGGCCCTCGATGCTGCGCAAGAGCTCCAGGCCGATGCGGCCTATCTCGATCCTCCCTACAACCAGCACAAGTACCTCGGCAACTATCACATCTGGGAGACCCTCGCCCGCTGGGATCGGCCCGAGGTTTATGGGATGACCCGTAAGCGTATGGACGCCAAGAGCCGCAGGAGCGCCTTTAACTCCAAGCCTCGCTGCGCCGCCGCGCTCAAGGAGGTCCTTGGAGCCCTACAGGTGCGCTATGTGCTGGTGTCCTTTAGTAGCGACGGCTTCCTGAGCCGAGAGCAGCTCTTGGCCATGCTCGGGGAGCACGGGAAAGTCGAGGTGCAAAGTCATCGCTATCCCCGATACGTCGGCGCTCGGATCGGGATCCATTCTCCGAGTGGGGAGAAGGTGGGGAGGCCCGGGGCTCTGGAGAACGAAGAGCAACTCTTCGTCCTGCGTCTGGATGAGCCAAGAAGCGGCGAACTTGTTTCTCGCAATGTCAGTCAATAATGGCTTTGTATTGCGCCCGAGGCCTTGTGGGGCTTGAATTCCTGGCATTTCCCCAGGCTCAGTACTGCTACCCGTCCTACGGGAGGCTTGGGGTTCGAGGCCAGCCTACAAGGACGACAGCGCATGACGCAGTTCGCAGCGGAACTCAAAGATCTCCTCGGTATCGAGGGCGTCGATTTTCATTACAACCTCGACAAGAAGCAGCTCTTCCAAGAAGCACTGCAATACGACAAGGGGCGCATCCGCAAGGACGGGCCCGATGATGAGCACAAGGCCTACCAGACCAAGCTCGGAGATAAGGGGCCGCTAATCTTCTATACCGATCCGACCTGCACCGGTCGGCCGGTTGCAGATACCTTCGCCGTCGCCCGCCCCGAGATCGAAGACAAGGTCTGGTGGAAGAAGGATTTCGGGAAGTACGACCCGGAGAAGTTCGACGCGCTCAAGCAGCGAGTGGTTGAGTACATCAACGCCAACAAGACTCGTCTTTACGTGCAGGACGTGTTCTGCGGCACAGACGAGGAATACGCGGTGCCCTTCCGCTTCGTGGGTGAGTACGCCGCGCATGCGCTGTTTATCCACAACATGTTCCCGAAGGGGCTGAAGAACATCGTGAACGCGGAAGGCAAGCGTTGGACGATGCTCAACGTTCCGTCCTTCCATACCGACCCCGAGCGCGACGGCAGTAAGACCGAGCGTGCCGTTGCGGTCGATATCCATAATCGTTTCATCCTCGTTGTCGGGCGCGCGGATTATTCCGGCGTCTGCAAGAAGTCGATGTTCACGGTTATGAACTTTATCATTCCTGAGCAGCAGCACCTGTCGATGCACTGCTCGGCGAACGTTGGCTCTGACGGCGACTGCGCGATTCTCTTCGGGCTTTCGGGCACCGGTAAGACCACCCTGTCGGCGGATCCGGATCGCAAGCTCATCGGTGACGACGAGCACGCGTGGACGGCCAGCGGCGTGTCGAACCTTGAGGACGGCTGCTACGCCAAGCTCATCGACCTCGACAAAGATGACGAGCCGGTCATCGCCGCAGCGCTGTCGATGGAAGGCACCATCATCGAGAACGTGCCGCCGCTCCCGGGCAAGAAGCTCGAGGACACCGATCCCCAAGAGCTGGATCTCTGCGACAACTCGGTGACCGAGAACACGCGCTTCAGCTATCCGCTGACCTGCAACCCGAACGTCATGGAGGGCGCGAAGGGCCCGCACCCGTCGACGATCGTCTTGCTGACTGCGGACGCCTTCGGTGTGCTGCCGCCGGTGTCGGTGCTGACCACGAAGGAGGTGATGTACCACTTCGTCTCCGGCTTCACGAGTAAGCTCGCGGGCACCGAGGTTGGGGTGACGGAGCCGCAGGCGGCCTTTAGCGCCTGCTTCGGCGCCCCCTTCATGTCGCAGAAGCCGGTGGTCTACGCCGAGCTCTTGGCGAAGAAGATGGAGCAGCACCACACACGCTGCATCCTGCTGAACACCGGCTGGGGTGGTGGCCCCTACGGCGTCGGCAAGCGCATCTCGATCGGTCACACGCGCGCCTTGCTGAACGCGGCGCTTCGTGGCGATCTTGATCCGGAGAAGGTGGAGTATGAGAAGCACCCCATCTTCAACCTGCAGATGCCGAAGAGCTGCCCCGGCGTGCCGAGCGAGATCCTCAACCCCCGGAACACCTGGGAAGACAAGGAGGCCTACGACGTGGCCGCGGAGAAGCTACGCGGCATGTTCCAGAAGAACTTCCAGGACAAGGGTCTGGGAGAGCTGGGCATCGAAGCGGTGATGTAAGCAGCAAAACTCTGAGGCCCGTTGGGTGAATGCCTGGCGGGCCGTCGCGCCTGACGGGCCCCTAAGGGGCATACCCGATGGATACAGACGCGCCCGCGAGGCAAGAAGCCTCGCGGGCGCGTTCGCGTGCAGGTCACAGGTGAGAATGAGGTCCGGGTGAGAATGAGGTCCGGGTGAGAATGAGGTCCGGGTGAGAATGAGGTCTCGGGGGAGAATGAGGTCCGTGGGAGGGGACTGCTCCTGAATCCAGGAACAGTCCGCTCTCGCCCTCCTAGATCCCCGCCTTGATCTTGTTCAGGGCGCTACCGCTCTTGAACCACTCGACCTGATCTTTGGTGAAGCTGTGCTTCAGCGCAAAGCGGTCCTCGCTGCCATCGCTGTGGGTGAGCACGCAGATGACTTCGCTGCCTGGGGCCAGGTCCTCCAGCTGTTCGAGGGTGACGCGGTCACCGGCCTTGACCAGGTCGTAGTCGGCTTCGTTGACGAAGGTCAGCGGGAGCATGCCCTGCTTCTTGAGGTTGGTCTCGTGGATGCGGGCGAAGCTCTTGACGATGACGGCCCGGCCGCCGAGGTGGCGGGGCTCCATGGCGGCGTGCTCGCGGGAGCTCCCTTCGCCGTAGTTGGCGTCGCCGAAGACCACCCAGCCTTGTCCCTTCTCCTTGTAGCTGCGGGCGACCGAGGCGCAGCTGGCGGCTTCTCCGGTGAAGACGTTGAGGGCGCGCCCGGGCCCATCGGCGAACTGGTTGGTCGCGCCGATGAACATGTTGTCGCTGATTCGGTCGAGGTGGCCACGGAAGCGCAGCCAGGGGCCGGCCGGGCTGATGTGGTCGGTGGTGCACTTGCCGACGGCCTTGAGCAGGACGCTTAGGTCCTTGTAGTCATCCGGTAGCGTTGGCGCGGTAAACGGCGTCAGCAGCGCTAGCCGCTCGCTGTCGTCTGCGACCTCAACCTCGATGGCGCTGCCCTGCTCAGCTGGGGGCACGTAGGCCTCTTCATCCTTGATGAAGCCCTCGCCCGGTAGCTGATCGCTGACCGGGGCTTCGAGTTGGAACATGCTGCCATCCGCGGCTTCGATCTCATCGGTTAGCGGATTGAAGTCGAGGCGGCCGCTGACCACCATCGCCGTCACCAGCTCGGGGCTACCGATGAAGGCCAGGGTCTCGCGGTTCCCGTCGTTTCGCGCCGGGAAGTTGCGGTTGAAGGAGGTCACGATGCTGTTGCGCTCTTTGACGTCATCGGTGCGTTGCCACATGCCGATGCAGGGGCCGCAGGAGCTGCTGAGCACGGTGCCGCCGAACTCGCTCAGCACCGTCAACTGTCCATCGCGCTTGGTGGTGTTCTCCACCTGGCCGGAGCCGGGGCTGATGAAGAAGGGGACCTTGGGCTTCACGCCCTTGGCCATCGCTTGCTGGGCGATGTGCGCGGCCTTGCCCATGTCCTCGTAGCTTGAGTTGGTGCAGGAGCCGATGAGTCCGGCGCTGATCTCCAAGGGGTAGTTCTCGCGGACGGCGTCCTCCTTCATCTTGCTTACGCGGTGCAAGAGGTCCGGAGTGTGGGGGCCGACGAGTCCGGGCTCGAGCGTCGACAGGTCGATCTCGATGACCTGGTCGTAGAAGTCCTCGGGCTTGGCCAGGACTTCGGGGTCGGCGGTCAGGCCGGCTGCGTTCTCTTCGGCCAATGCCGCCAGCTCTGCACGATCGGTGGAGCGCAGGTAGGCGGCCATGCTCTCGTCGAAGGGGAAGAGCGAGGTCGTCGCGCCCAGTTCTGCTCCCATGTTGGTGATGGTGCCCTTGCCGGTGCAGGAGAAGGTCGAGGTTCCCGGGCCGAAGTACTCGATGATCTTTCCGGTGCCGCCGGCGCAGGTCAAAACGCCGAGCAACTCCAGGATGACGTCCTTGGGCGCGGCCCAGGGGCCGAGTTCGCCGACCAACTTGACGCCGACGAGCCTTGGCCAGAGCACTTCCCAGGGCATGCCGACCATGGCGTCGACAGCGTCAGCGCCACCGACGCCGACTGCGACCATGCCGAGTCCACCGGCATTGGGAGTGTGGCTGTCGGTGCCGATCATCAGGCCGCCGGGGAAGGCGTAGTTCTCGATGACGACCTGGTGGATGATGCCGCCGCCAGGCTTCCAGAAGCCCATGCCGTATTTCGCCGCGGAGGAGGAGAGGAAGCGGTAGACCTCACCGTTTTCTTCCTCGGCGCGTTCGAGGTCGGCCTCTGCGCCATCGCGGCCGCGGATCAGGTGGTCACAATGCACCGTGCTCGGTAGTGCGACCTGAGGCAGGCCGGCCGAGATGAACTGGAGGATGGCCATCTGGGCGGTCGCGTCTTGCATCGCTACGCGATCAGGATGCAGAGGCTCGACGGTTTTGCCACGTTCGGGTAGGGGGCGAGAAGGGTCGGCGCGATGGGCGAAGAGGATCTTCTCAGCGAGGGTGATCGGGCGACCCAGAGCCTCGCGGGCTTGGTGGTGAAGGGCCTTCTGCCGCTCGTAAGCGGACCTGGCGATGTCGAGCGGGGATTTCATACGCTTCCTCAGCTGGCAATTCGGCGAGCGACTATGGGGGGGGGCAGCATAGCGAAACGCCCACCGTATCTCGACGGCGGGCGTTTTCTGGAAAGGGTGTCGGGCGGGGGCTTCCCGACGGTTCTCGCGTCGCTTTGAAGGAAGCTTCGCTGCGCTTGGCTCAGCGCTGGCAGTTGCTGCCGCAGTCGCTGCGCTGCTTCCGTGCGCCATGCTGAGGACAGCGGTGCATGCCACACCTCTTCATCCCGGCACGGCGGGGCTGCTGCATGCCGCGGTGGCTGCTCGGCGTCCCGCGGTGGCCGCGCTGCATGCCGTGGCGGTTGGCCGGCGTCCCGCGGTGGCCGCGCTGCATGCCGTGGCGGCTGGCTGGCGTCCCGCGGTGGCCGCGCTGCATGCCGTGGCGGCTGGCCGGCATTCCGCGGTGGCCGCGCGGCATCTCGTGGCGCTTGCCCGGCATCTCGCGGTGGCCGCGCTGCATGCCGTGCTGCCCCTGGCTGTGGCGCTGCCGCAGCCACTGGCCGATGTGCTGCCGGATCTTCGCTCGGTCGCTGGCCGGCATCTTCTGCTTCCTGGCCATGTGCTCAGAAGAGGAGGTCTTGCCATGCTTCGCTGCGAAACGCTTGCGAGCGGCCATCCACCTTTTCTTTGCGGCCTCGATCTTGGCTTTCTTGTCGGCGTGAGCGCCCCGCTTCTTCGCGGAGGAAGCATGCCACTTCTTCGAGGAGGCAGCTTGCCACTTCTTCACGGCCGCAGCATGCCACTTCTTCATCATCTCTTGGTGGCTTTGCGTCTTTTTACCTTCGCCTTGGTGTTTCTGAGCAGCCGTTCGCTTGCGCCGAATTTCTGCAATGCGCTTGCGGAAAGCTTCACGCCTATCCTGCGAGGCGTCCGATCGCCGCATCGAGCGACCTTCGGTGGGGCGAGCATGACCGCGCGTCTGCCGCTCGCCATGCTGCCGCTCGCCATGCTGCCGCTCGCCATGCTGCCGCTCGCCATGCTGCCGCTCGCCATGCTGCCGCTCGCCATCTCGTCGCTTCGAGGCCCTTGGGGCCTGTGCCGCGAGCTTCTGCAGCCGGAGCATGCGCTGCTTGAGCTGGGCCATCTCCTTCTGAATTTCTGCGAGTTGACGCTTCAGCGAGGCACGCTCGGGGCCACGCTCTCCTCGCTTTTGCGAAAAGGCGCCTGGAGCAAGGAAGGTCAAGGCCAGTACAGGCACGATCCATTTCGTCGTCTTCATGAGTCTCTCGATTTGTCTTTGGGTGTTCAGGCTTGCGCGCTGACCCGGGGATTCTCAGCAGGCCGATTCGAACTCCGTTTCGGGGAACAAGAGGTGGAATGCGGCAAGGCCCAAGGAAACGAATACTGGGTGGGCGGCTTCACCACCTGAGCCTGGAACTGCAAAGAAACTGGGTCTGTCCCAATGCTGTCCCGGAAGGATCCGGGCTGTCTGGTTGCCAGGGATGGGCGAGCGGCGTAGGTAGGGGCGGATGAATCGTCCCTCTCGCCTGGCCATAGGAGCTAGTTATCTCGCTTCACTCGGACACGCCGAGCTCGAAGACAGCTTCTGCGCTGCCCTCGAACTCGGCTTCGATGGCGTTCTCCCTTCTCCCCTCGCTCGGCCCTTGGCGTGGAAGGAGGCTCCTGCCCTTCTGGACCGGCTCCCCCTTGGAATTCCTGCCATCCGCGTGGAGTCGCCACTCGAACTCGCGCCTGGGAGCCTCTGCAGTAGCGAAGCGGAGGAACGTCTGCAGGTTCGGGAGCGACTTGGCAGGGCCGCGAGGCTGGGGGCGGCGCTCGACTGCCGGACGCTGATTTTGGAAGCGCCGCTGCTGCCGGGGCTGGAGGCCGCGACTCCTAGCTATGCGGAGCTGCCCGAGCCCGCGCCCGAAGCCCGGGCCCAGATACGCTCGCGGCTTGAGCGAGAGCGCGACCGCCATCTTGAGAGCGCTTGCCGTGGCCTTTTCGACCTGCACCAGGCCTTCCCCGACTTCGAGATCTGTCTGAGCGAATCGGCCGTGCTCGGCTCCCTGTCTTCTGCCCAGGATCTGCGGCTGTTGCTCGATGAGGTTCCGCGGCAGCCGCTGGGCTACTGGCACCGCGCGGGGCTGGTCGCTCGCCGGGCCAGCATCGAGGACGGCGAAGAGGCTGGCGCCTGTTTGGAGGCCCTGGCCCCGTATTTACGGGGTATGAGTGTGGAAGATGCTTCCTCCGCCGGCCTCCAAGAATTACCTGGGACGGGCCAAGTCGATTACGGCATGGTCCTTCCCTTCACAAGGCGCTCTCGTGGCGATTTGCCCGTGGTCCTTGACCTTGCTCCTGGCGTGGCGCCGGCGGCGCTGGCGCAGGCGATGAGATACCTGAAGAAGTTCGGGCTTCAAGCCGGGGGCGCTGCGTAGCCGATCACATGCCCCTAGTAGGTCGCCGAAAAGGCCCGGCGGACGTCGTGCGCGGTCCTCAATGCCTCATTCCTCATTGCCTCATTGATGCTAGAAATCCTCGACGAATCGATAGATTCGCCTAGTTTCTCCGGTACCAAGGGGACAGTGGACCCATCGCTTTGTCGCTCGCGAGGCTTTCTCCATAGCCTGCTTGCGGGTATTGCTGCCGACCCACGGTAAACACCGAGATTTGAACCGATGAGTACCTTGGTCGAAACCCAGTGCCGAGTCCAAGATCTACTGACGCTGCTCAAGGGGCGTACGCGCATTCTTGTGCTTAGCCATAACAGCCCCGATCCCGATTCGATGGGGGCTGCCTGTGGCATGCGCTACCTGATCGAAAAGAAGCTGGGGATCCCAAGCATCTTCGGATACCGCGGCGACATCTTCCGGGCCGAGAATCAGGAGATGGTGCGGACCCTCGGCCTGGGCATGGTCAAGGTCGAGGATCTCGATATGGACCGATTCGACGGGGTGGTCCTCGTCGATACTCAGCCAGGCTTTGGGCACACGATTGTTCCCGAGGGAAAGCCTATTGATGGGGTGATCGATCACCACGTGCTCCCCGATGCCTCTCCCATGATCGGTGAGTATCGCGACGTGCGAGCCGACGTCGGTGCGACCTGCTCGATGATTACCGAGTATCTGATCCATGTCGGTTTACCGATTCCCGACAGGATTGCGACGGCGCTGCTGTACGGCATCCGTACCGATACCGCGGACCTATCGCGCAATACGAGTGCGCTCGATGAGCGCGCTTATATGCACCTGATGGAGCTGTCGGATCGAAAGGCTTTAGCGCGCATCAGTCAGCCGCAGCTGCCGATCGATTACTTCCGCATCTTCCGTAAAGCGCTCAACGCCGTGCGGATCTACGGCAAGGTGGTGCTCTGCAGCCTCGGGCGCACCGAAAATCCCGAAACCGTTGCCGAGCTGGCCGACCTGCTGCTGCGCATGCAAGACGTGGAGTGGGTGATTACGGGGGGGCTTTATGAGGAGACCTATTACCTCTCCGTGCGCGCCAAGAGCTACGGCCGTGATGCTTGGTCCCTGCTACACGAAGCGCTCAAGGGCGAAGGCAGCTTCGGCGGCCACGGCACCGTCGGCGGAGCGAGCATCCCCGTGACGGACGACTCGCAGCGCGGCATACGCCGGCTCGAACGGCGCCTGCAAAACAGCATCCTCGAAGTGCTGGGCGAGCAGGACAGCACCGCGCTCAGTCTGGCCTAGCCCTGGAATAAGCGCAGAAAACCTCGACGAATCAGTCAATTCGCCGGCGTTTTCTGACGCTGCGAGGATCGCTGGGAACTCTGTCTCGCCTGTCGAGCTCGGCGCTCTGGTGCTCGCGTTGAGGATTCTCTCTCCGTTATCTCGTCGACGTTATGATCCGGGGGCAAGACTCGCACAGCGGTTCGCATCGCAAGCTGCTCCCGACAAACGGATCCGCACTCCCTGCACGGGGCACATTTCCTCTCCCAGGAATTCCAGACTCAGGGGGGGGATCAGGGGGGACAGAGCCCCCCCCTGCCTCAGAATGGCTTCGATGCGCGGTTTCGTCTGCTGCTTGGCCGAGCTTCGAAACTCATGCCGCAGCGAGTTCCAACTCGGCCGGCGACTGATAGCCGAGACTCGAGTGCAGGCGCTGCCGGTTGTAGAAGGCCTCGATGTATTCGAACAAGCTGGCTCTGGCCTCCGCGCGCGTGCGATAGCGCTGGCGGTCGACGAGTTCGGTCTTGAGCGTGTGGTAGAAGCTCTCCATCACCGCGTTGTCGTAGCAGTTTCCCTTCCTGCTCATGCTGAGCCGAATCCCGTGATCGCGAGTGAAGTCGCGAAACTCCTTCGAGCTGTACTGCACGCCACGGTCCGAATGGTGGATCAGTCCAGGAGGCGGCGAGCGACGCTCAATTGCCATCTGTAGCGGCGACGTGACCGACGTCGCCGCGAGAGATGCGCTCATCGCCCAGCCGACGATCTTCCTCGAGCAACGGTCCATCGTCGTGGCCAGGTAGAGCCATCCCTGGTCGGTGGCGATGTAAGTGATGTCGGAGACGAATATCTCGTTCGGTTTCTTCGCCATCGCGAAGTTCTGATCGAGAAGATTCGGAGCCACGGGGTTGCTGTGCTTCGAATCCGTCGTCTGGGGTCGAAAGCGCTTCTTGGGTATCGGCCGCAGCCCAGCACGCCTCATGAGACGCGCCACCCGATTGAGGCCACACTCAATGCCGCGGCGGATCAACAGCGAATGAATGCGGGCCGAACCGTAGGTCTTCCGGGACTCCTTGAAGACCCCGCGGATCAGCCCAGTCAACCGTCGCTTGTCGATCTCACGATGGCTCTCTGGCCGCTTGAGCCACGCGTAGAAACCACTCCGGGAGACCTCTAAGGCGTACACATCAGGCCCACCTCGAAGATCTCCCGGTGGTCGCGAACGAACTGAAACCTCAGCTCGATTCTCTCGCGAAGTAGGCCGTCGCATTTTTAGGATGTCGCGCTCCTGACGCGCGATGCTTAGCTCGCGGCGCAGCTCACGATTCTCAGCTTCGAGATCACGCTGCTGCTGGTCGGCGGGGGTAGGCGAAACGACACCGTGTGGCGCGTACCTCGCCTTCCAGAGCGTCAGCATGTTCCTGTTGATGCCGAGCCCATCGGCGACATCGCTGATGGCACGACCTAGCTCGACGGCCTGCCTCACCGCCTCGAGTTTGAACTCCAGGCTGTGCCTTTTCGTCTCTTGACCATGGCGGACATTCTCCTTCTGGAGCCAGCCGACCACCGATACAAGCGCATTGCACTCGACTCAGCGGCTGCTGATGCGCTTCTGGTTGACCTGTTGTTGGACCCTTTTGAGGATCCTCCGGAGAAAATCAGCCTCGACTTGGTCCTTATCAAAGCGATATGCGGCGGGCACAGTGTGACACGTTACGACTTCGACTCCTCAAAATCGGAGCTGTCGTCAAGATCAGCGCTCGCAAGATCTGGGGCTTTGTGACAAGCCTCGTTTCTCACTCCCTGGAGCTAGACGAATCGCGCAGCCGAGCGAAGCCACAGGGGCTACTTGGCCGGGGATAGCAGTTCTCCCCAGAGGCTTTGCAGGCTGGCGATGGCTTTCTCGGCGGCGCGGTGGATGGGGGCGCCCTTTGCGAGTTCGCAGGCGAGGAGGGAGGAGAGGCTGCAGCCGGTGCCGCGCCGGGCCGGGCCTTCTTGGCGGGGATGCACGAACTCGACCTTGCCTTCGGCGCTGTGCAGGGTGTCGATGAGGTCAGTGCCGGGGCGGGCGTGGCCGCCCTTGACCAGGACGCTCTTGGCGCCATGACTGAGCAGCAGCTCTGGGTCGTCGCCGAGCCACTCGAGTTCGGGGAGGTTGGGCGTCCAATGGGCGCCGAGGGGCATCAGCCATTCGAAGAGCCCGGCGCGCAGCTCTCTGCTGGCGCTGTAGCCACCAGCGCTGGCGGCCTGCACCGGGTCGATGACGATGGGCACGCCGTCGCGGCTCCAGCGGGTGAGCAGCGGCCGGGCCTCGACCAGAGTCGCGGGGGAGACCACCAGGCCGAGCTTGATGGCATCGGGCGGGCCTTCTTCGGCGAGGGCGCGCAGGGCGCCGATGACGCTGCCGCTGGGCGCTGCATAGGCACTGAAGAACTCGCCGAGGTTCTGTTCGGTCAATGCGGTGACGACGCCCAGAGCCTGGCAGCCGGAGCGCTCGACGGCCCAGGCGTCGCGGAGCAGTCCGGCGGCGCCACGCGGGTCCAGCCCGGAGAGGCAGAGGATCCTCTTCTTTTCCAGGGAGCCGCTCACAGTCTTCCTCGCATCTTGGCTTCGCCCGTCTCGAACATGGCCTCGATCTCGCGCGCGAAGCTCTGGTGGATCACCTTGCGGCGCAGCTTGAGGGTCTCGGTTTCGGTGCCGTCCTCGTAGCTGAAGGGCTTGTCCATGACGTGGAAGGGCCCGACCCGGTCTACCGGCCGGAAGGCCGAGCCTTCGCCGAGCAGTCGATCGAACTCCTGGCGCAGGGTTTGGTGGAGCCTGATTTTGGGCTCTTCGCCGTGGGAGGCCTCCTTGGCGACCCGCTCATAGTCGGGGACGACGAGGGCTCCGACCTGCTTCTTGTCTTGGCCGACCAGCATGACCTGGTGGATCCAGGGGCTGGTGCGGAGTTGGCACTCGATGGGCTCGGGTTCGACGTTTTCGCCGCTCTTCAGCACGATGGTGTCCTTGCAGCGGCCCAGGATGCTTAGCTCGCCACCTTGGTCGATGTGGCCCAGGTCGCCGCTGTGCAGCCAGCCGTTGTCGTCGAGCACCGCGCGGGTCTTGGCCTCGTCGCGGTAGTAGCCACGCATGACCTGCGGGCCGCGGATCCAGATCTCGCCGTTTTCCCCTGGGGCGAGCACCGCGCCTTCGGGGCTGCGGATCTGGATTTCGGTTTCGGGCAGGGGGGCACCGACGGTCTCGGCGCGGTTGTGCTGCGGGTCGCGCACGCTCACCACCGGGGAAGTTTCGGTGAGTCCGTAGCCCTGGACGATGGGTAGGCCGAGGCTTACCAGGAAACGGTCGACCTCGACGGGAAGGGCGCTGCCGCCAGAGACGCCGATGCGGAGCTGGCCGCCGAGGGCCTTCCACAGTGGCGCCAGTAGGGTGCGGGAAAGGCGTTGGTGGAGGGCGCGGGTGAGTGGGCCGGCTTTGCCAGCGGCGACTCGGGCGCCGAGGGCGAAGACCGGTGCCAGCAGGGCGCGTTTGTAGCGAGGAGCTTCCTCCAGGCGCGCCTTCAGCCCTGCGGCAAGCTGTTCCCAGATGCGCGGGACGAAGGCGACGAGCTGGGGAGAAAGCTCTCGTAGGTCGTTTTTGAGCCTGCGCGTATCGGTGTAGATGATCGGGCAGCCCCGGGCTAGGGCGACGTATTCTTTGATGCGCTCGTACATGTGCCAGGCAGGCAGGATGGAGAGCATCCTCCCGCCGGGTTCGATGTCGAGGACGGCGCAGGCGGCGTCGACGTTGGAGCGGACATTGCGGTGGGTGAGGACCACGCCCTTGGGCGAGTCGGTGGTCCCGCTGGTGTAGACGATGGTGAGGATGTCCTCGGGCTCGATGGCTTCGCGGGCCTGGAGTAGCAGGCTCTCGGCTTCGCCACGGGCGAAGAGTTCGCGGCCCAGTTGTAGTAGCTGCTGGAGGCTGTCTGCCCCGTCGCCATCCAGGGTCCAGCAGCGCAGCTGTGGCAGGCGCGTGCGCATCGGCGCCGCATGCTCCTCGTCCTCGAAGAAGACCGCAGAGCAGCCACTGTGCTCGGCGATCATCTGCAATTCGGCCGGGGCCGTGTCGCGTCCACGTGGGACCGAGACGAGTCCTGTTGCCGCCAGGGCTTGGTCGACGAGGATCCAGGCGCGCCGGTTGTCGGCGAAGAGCCCAATGCGCTGCCCGCGTTCGAAGCCGAGTGAGAGCAGGGCCGCTGCCAGGAAGCGCACTTCATCGTGGAAGCGGGCGAAGCTCCAGGCTTCGCCCTCTTGCTGGGGGCTGTCGCGCGGCAGGAAAATCAGCTCGGCATGTTTGTGGCGGGTGGCTTCGAGTAGGGGGGGAATGAGGGCGGCGCCCGCAGGCGCCGCCGATAGATGCTCGTCCATGCCAGCCATTCTGTGGCAAGCCCGGCTCTGAGCCAGACCTTCCTGAGTCTTAGCCGAGGGCCAGGAAGAAACGCACGGCGCCAAAACAGCGTCAGCGACGCCTCCGCTGCGCCACAAGGTCTCGGCGAATCGGTGGATTCGCCTGCGTTTTCTGGCAGCAATGGGGGGCCGACTTCGGCCTTTCGCTCCTCGCCAGACTTTTTCAGCGGCCTAGCTGGGCCAAAGCTTGACCGGGCTCTCTGCTTCCGTATCTTTCCTCGCCCTGGAAGCGGGTGTAGCTCAGTGGCTAGAGCATCACGTTGCCAACGTGAGGGTCGTGAGTTCGAATCTCATCACCCGCTCCAACAACAGCAAAGACCCACAGTACGCCCGATGGAGCGGCTGAGACTCGCTAACGAGCACAGGCCTTCTCGTCGGGCGTTTCTGTGTACTGGCGCCGGCTACCCTCGATGCCCGGGCGCTGGTGATCCCGGGAGTCTTTTTCTCCGAACGAAATGCTCGCGGCGTGGCGGGCCGGCAGTAAATGCCTGCCTCAAATGCCTGCCTCAAATGCCTGCCTCGGGCCCATGCCCTTCCTGCGCGCCGCTTCGAGGCCATCCGCTTGCGGGCCGAGCGAATGCGCCGAGCAGCGTGCAGTTTTCCCCCGCAGCTCAACGTTATGAGCGCGGGGCGCCCGTTACTCAGGATCGCTTACCCGAAAGAAGGGTATGGATCCGGGGTATTTCCAGGCCTCGCCGGACTGCGCCTTTATGGCACCGACCACCGGGAAAATGATAACGATAACGCCCAGGACGATGAGGAGGGGGAGGCCGATGATTGCGAGGGTCAATACAAAGAAAATGGCGGCAAGTGGGATGACGGTCATCATCCAGTTGGCCACGATGCGGCCATGGCGGTCGATGATGGGGGAGTCGTTTTTCTTGGTCTGCCAGATCAGTATCGGCACGATCAGGCCAGCCAAGGGGACTAGGTAGCCGCAGAACTGGGAAAGATGTATGGCCATCCCCCACATGTTGGCGTTGGAGCGGTTCTCCTCTAGCGTCTGCTTGAGGCTCTGAACTGGAGAGCTTGGAGGCTGCTTGCTTGCGAGGAGGGTGGCCTTGGCTTTGGTGAATTCCTGCTCGGAGAGGGCACCGGACTTCCTGAGTTCGTTCAGCTTTTCTAGCTCTTCTGCTATGTCCATCAGCTCTTCCTATTGGGGGATTTGTATTCTGCCTGATCGCACTGCCGCGCAGCAAGCGGGCGATTACTTGGTTTTCTCTTCGGCTCGCTTCGTCAGGTAATCGATGAGGTCGAGCTTGGTGAGCAGGCCGATGGGGCGTCGCTCTTCGTCGATGATCAGGGCGACTTCACCGCGATCGAAGATGGCGGGGAGTTGCCCGGCGCTTTCGTGAGCGCGCACGGTCGTGACGTTGCGCTCCATGAGTTCGGCAACCGAGCTGTCCTTGCTGCTGCGTCCGTCGACGAGGGGGCGTAGCAGGTCGTTTTCCGTCAGAATGCCGGCGAGGCGACCTTCGTCGGTGATGGGGAGCTGCGAGATTCCCTCCTTGCGGAAGATATCGACCAGCTGGCCGAGGGTCATCGAAATATCGGCGGTTACCAGGTCTTGCGTCGGCAGCTTCCGGTACATATCGCCGATGGTTTCCAGGGCCCAGTCGGGCTCGGTGAAGCCGTTTTCGCGCATCCAGCGGTCATCGAGGAACTTGGTCATGTAGTTACGGACCGAGTCCGGCAGGATCACGACCATGCGGCTGCCCTTGGGCATGTCCTTGCCATATTCGAGTGCCGCCCAGAGGGCGGAGCCGCTGGAGCCACCGACCAGCAGGCCTTCTTGCCGGATCAGCTTGCGCGCCAGCTGGAAGGAGATGGCGTCGGTCGATTTGTACCAATGGTCGACGAGCTTGGTGTCGAGCACGTCGGGGATGAAGTCGTAGCCGATGCCCTCGACCTTGTAGGACTTGATCTCTTCGGGGCCGGCCAGAATGGAGCCGATGGGGTCGACGCCGATGATTTTGCAGCTCGGGACTTCGGCTTTAATCGTCTGGGCGATGCCGGTGATGGTGCCGCCGGTGCCGGCGCCGATCACGATGGCGTCGAGCTTGCCGTCGCACTGCTCGAGAATCTCACGGCCGGTGCCCTCGGAATGGGCGAGTGGGTTCGAAGGGTTGGTGTATTGATCGAGGATGTGCGCGTTCGGCAGCACCTCTTGCAGTCGCTTGGCGACGCCGATATGCGATTCCTTGGCGTCCCAGGCGGCTTCCGTCGGGGTTCGGATGATTTCGGCGCCGAGGGCCTCGAGCACGACTTGTTTTTCGCGGCTCATTTTTTGGGGCATGGTGACGATCATCCGGTAGCCGCGTGCGGCTGCGGTCATGGCCATGCCGATGCCGGTATTGCCGGAGGTCGGTTCGATCAGGGTATCGCCGGGCTTGATGCGCCCGGCCTTCTCGGCGTCGAGGATCATGCGGACCCCGATGCGGTCTTTGACCGAGCCACCAGGGTTTAGGTATTCGCACTTGCCGAGCAGCTCGCAGGGCAGGTCTTGTCCAATGCGGGCGAGACGGATCATCGGCGTCTTGCCGACGGCATCCGTGATCGAATCGAGTATGCGGGTCATGGTCGGCAGTTTGCCGGGGGGCTGAGCCTTTCTCCAGCGTGGCGAATGTCGCAGCATGGGGGAGTGACCGGCCCAGCGATCGCCCCACTACGTGCAGTGCAGAGCCTGCGCACCCGTCTTCTGCTCGGCCTCGCCATTGCGACGGCGCTGCCGCTGCTGCTCTTCGGCTGGCTCGGAGGTCAGGAGCTGCGCCGAAGCACCCGTGACAACCTGATCGTGCACCTGGTGCAGGGGTTGGCGCGGCGGGGGGCGGAGCGGCTCGATGCCTGGTTTACCCGGACCGAACGGGCGGCCAGGCTGGTGGTTGCGGCTGGGGAGCTGCAGGCGGCCTTCGAAGGGCCGCAGGGCCGTGAGCGCTTCGAACGCTGGTTTTTGCAAGCGGGGCCCGAGGTGCGTTCGCTGGGCGACCTCCTGCTGGCCGAACGCGGCCCCGACGGTGATTGGCGGCTGATCCTGCGCACGCGCGCCGAGCATCCCGGCACTTTGGGGGGCGAACTCCCGGCCTCGGTGCGGGAGCTCTTGCAGGAGGCGGAATCGCGCGATGAGGCGCGTTTCTTCGCGCCGCGAACCGAAGAGTTCAGTGAGCGGACCACCCTCTCGCATCCGCGCGATCCAGCCGGCTATGTCCTGCCCTATGCCTTGCCCCTGCGTCGGCCCAACCAGCTGCCGCTCGGGGTTGTGTTGTTCTTCCTGCCCTTCGAGGACGTGCAGCATGCGGTTGCGGCCGCCGAAGGGGTGCTCGCCGAGGACTGGGGGCTGGATTCGGGGGCGGCCTTCCTCATGGACCAGGGGGCCGGGCGCTTCCTGCTGCACAGTGATCGTAGCCGCATTGGCGAGATGCCCGCTGCGTCGACGGAACAGGTGATCAAGCTGGAGGCTTTGGCGGCTGAACGCGAGCTCCCCTGGGCCTTTGGCGTCAGCGCTGACGAGCGCGAACTCTTTCGCAGTGTCGACCAGCTGGGCGCCTCATTCCTGGGCCTTTTGGTCTTGGTGCTCTTGTTGACCCTGGGCATTGCTGCCGTGCTCCTGGTCGCGGCGACGCGTTCCTTGCGTGAGCTTGAGAGCTTTGCCCAGGAGATTGGCGCCGGGCGGCTGGAGGCAAGGGCCGGGCCCACCGGTCCCCGCGAAGTGCGGGCACTGGGCAATGCCCTCAACACCATGGCCGAGCAGCTGGCCGAGGACCGGGAGCGGCGCCGCGTTGCCGAGCGCGAGGCCGCGTGGACCAAGATGGCGCGGCAGGTCGCGCACGAGATCAAGAATCCGCTGCAGCCGGTGCGTCTGCAAGGAGAACTCCTGTATCGCGAGCTGAGCCGTGCCGAGCTGGAGGAAGAGCTGCGGCACAAGCTGCTGCGTTCGAACGAGGTCATCCTGCGCCAGGTCGATGCCCTGCAGCGCATTGTCGCGGACTTCTCGCAGTTCGCGAGTGCTGGGCTGCCGGCGAAGACGCACGAACGCTTCCAGGCTGCTGCTGTGCTGCACGAGGTGGAGCAGCTCTACTCTGCCATTGACGATGACGGGGTGCGGGTCGAGTTTGACATCGAAGAGGATGCTCGCGAAGCCTGGCTCTTGGGCAGCCCGCTGCGTTTGCAGCAGATCCTGGTGAATCTGGTGAAGAATGCGGTCGAAGCCTCCGCGGCGCAGCCGGGCGCCCAGCGGGTGTTGCTGCGTGCGAGCGTTACGGATGAAGGCTGGTGCGCCGAGGTCCTTGACGATGGCCCTGGCTTGCCCGAGGACGGCGAGCAACTCTTCGAGCCCTACTTCTCGACGAAGAAGGGGGGCACCGGGCTGGGGTTGGCGATCAGCCGGCGTAGTGCCGAGGCGATGGGCGGGAGCCTGAGTCTGAACGCAAGGGCGGTGGCAGGCTGTATCGCTGAGCTGCGTCTGCCGCTCGCGGCTCGTTGATTCATCGTTCCGGTTCCTCAGCCTCCTGCCAGGAAGCCGGTGAGCGCGGCAGCCATGCGCCCTGCTTCGACGGGCTGCGCACCGGCAGGTCTTGGACGATCCCTGGGAGCATCCTCTCGGTTCTCGTGAGTGATCCACGGCCGGCCAGCTCGGGCTTCGGCCAGGACCGCGTTGGCAGCGAAGGCTCCGACTCCAAGAAGTTTACGGTCGAGCGAAAAATCGCTAGCAAGAGCCATTTTGGCTAGGCATCCTCAGGAGAAGCGATCCAGCACTCTGGCTTTGCTTTCTCGGAGGTACCGATGTCTCTCAGTCGTGTCCTTTTCCGTGATGAGCTTCCGGCTTCGTATCCCGAGCTCCTCTCGACCCGAGCTCTCACCGTGGTGAATGCTCTCGAGCCCTTCCAGGAGCGAAGGCTCGAGTTGATGCAGCAGCGACTTCGGCGCCGAGCCGAACGCATGGCGAGCGGCGAGCGCATCGACTTTCTCGATCCGGAGTCCACGATTCCCGGCACGAAGCTCTTGGTCGGCGATGCGCGGGCTGGTCGTTTCGAGGGCTCGGAGATCCCCAAAGATCTCCAGCGGCAGTGGATTCAGGGCACGGGTCCAGGGGCAAAGCCCGGCGCTTCCCTGGCCAGCAGCTTGCGAAACGTCGCCTACGCGCTCTTATCGGGGGCGGATGGCTGGATGTTCGATGGCGAGGATGCTCTCGGGCAAGTCGGGACCATGTCTCTCGATAATCTCCGCAACCTCCAGCTGGCGTTTCGCGGAGATCCGCAGTTCCTGGAAGTGGCCGAGAGTGTTGCTACTCAGATGAACGCCTGGGCCAAGGGCTTCTTTGGCGGCGAAATCATCAGCGATTGGCGGGAGCAGCTGAACTTTACCACGCGCATCTTCCGCGCCCGGGGCCTGCACCTCGACGATCGGCATAGCCGCGATTCGCAGGGGCGTGGCATGTCGGCGTCGATTATCGATGCGGCGCTCTATGTCACCAGCAACTATGAGGTGCTGCAGGAGCAGGGGCGTTCCATCGTCCTCTACCTACCCAAGATCCAAACTGCAGCGGAGGCCGCCTTCTGGGATCAAATGCTCAGTGCTCTGGAGGCTGAGCTCGGGCTAGCCGCGAGCTGTATCAAGACCTACGTGCTCGTCGAGCAGCTCGAAGCCGCCTACCAGCTTATGGAGATTCGTGCGGCTCTGGGTAAGCGTTTCGTCGGATTCAATACCGGGCGTTGGGATTACATCAATAGTGTGGCCGACGCGATGGCCTGGGATCCCGAGTTCCAAAATCCCAATATCGAATCGATCACGATGAGCTACGGCTACATGCGGAACTACGAGGACCGCGTGCGCCGTTGCGTGAATACCCCGGATGCGAACGGCAACTTCGCACTCTGGCAAGGAGGCATGGAGCCCAACATCCCGGTCGGTTCGGCCAAGGGCGTCGAAGACGGCATGACCCGGGCCGTCGCTGGAGCCGTTCGCGAACAGCAGGCTGGCGCCAGCGGCAAGTGGGTGGCGCATTGGCGCATGGTCCACATCGTTCGTCCGGTTTGGGAGGAGCAGGGCGAAGATAACCAGCTGGGGAGAGAGTTCCCGCCGCTGGAATATGAACCGGCAGACTCTGACGCGCTGGTGCTGTTAGAGGATGCTCCGCGTACGATTCGGGGCGCGAGGAATCTCCTCAGCGTTGCCCTGCAATACGGCAATGCCTTTCTCGTCGGCTCGCAAGCCGCGGCGCTCAAGCCGGCGGATTCCTTCGGCAATGACGACATCCTCTACTTGATGGAGGACATGGCCACCGGCGAAATCCGGATGAGCATCCTCTGGGAGTGGATCCACAAGGGGGCGATGCTTACCGAAGCCGACCCAGAGACTGGCCTGTCGGTCGGTGCCGCGCTGAGCGCTGAGCTGGTGCAGAGGCTGGTCGAGGAGGAATATGCCAAGCTCTTGGCTGCCGACGACCGCGATGTCCACGAGCGTTCGAAGACGACGACGCTGCCGATCGTCCGCGACATTGTCGAAGCGTACCTGGCGAGCCCGGTCAAGCTGCCTTGGTATATCGATCCCTTGAATCTCAATCTCGAGAATAGAAGCCGCGATCTTGCTCGGCAGCGCATCAAGGATTACGCCGACGCTTTTGCCAAGCGAGGTATTCGTATTACTGACAATCTCGACTTCCCGATCTCCTGAGCTCGCCTTGCGAGCCGCCCACCCAGCGAGCGAAACGATGAGCTACCGAAAGAAAGAAATCGAGGAGATGCGTGAGTATTTCGCGCAGCCCCGCTTCGAAGAAATCACCCGCCTGTACACGGCCGAGCAGGTCGTGGCGCAGCGCGGCAAGATCAGCACGGAATATCCCGTTGCACGCGACGCCGCCTCGGCGTTCTTTTCGCTTCTGCGCAGTTACTACGTCGAGGGCAAGTCGATTACTACCTTCGGTCCGTACTCGCCTGGACAGGCCGTGATGATGAAGCGCCTTGGCGTGCAGGGCATCTACCTCGGCGGTTGGGCGACCTCGGCCAAGGGCTCGGTGAGCGAGGACCCGGGCGCCGACTTGGCGAGTTACCCGCTGAGCCAGGTGCCGGATGAGGCGGCGCCGATCGTGCGCTCCCTCCTCGCTGCCGACCGCAACCAGCAGTTCCAGCGCAGCCGCATGACGGATGAGGAACGCGCTTCTACGCCTGAGTTCGACTTCCGCCCCTTTATCATCGCGGATGCCGACACCGGTCACGGCGGTGACGCCCACGTCCGCAACCTGGTGCGCCGCTTCGTCGAGGTTGGTGTTCCAGGCTACCACATCGAGGATCAGCGCCCCGGCACCAAGAAGTGCGGGCACCAGGGTGGCAAGGTGCTGGTCTCGATCGAAGAACAGATCAAGCGACTCAACGCCGCGCGTCTGCAGCTCGACATCATGCAGGTGCCTGGGATCATCGTCGCCCGCACCGATGCCGAAGCCGCGACCCTGCTCGACAACAACGCTGACGGCCGCGATCACCCCTTCATCCTCGGGGTCACCAACCTACAGATCCCGAGCTATGCCCTCTGCACTCTGGCGATCCAGCGCCGCTTTGCGGCGGCGGGTATCGAGGAGGTCAATGGCTACCAGCTCTACGGGCTCGCAGCCGAAGACTTCGCCCCCGCAGAAGCCTGGTTCGAAGAAACCGGGATCGCTGCCGAATTCGACGCCAAGATCAAGGCCTACAAGAGCGGTGAAGAGCCTCTGCTGGACCGGGCGCTCGACGACTGCCTGAATACGATGGTGGCGGCCTGGGAGACTTCTTCTGGTCTGACGACGTATCGGGAAGCGGTGATCGATGCGATGCGTTTGGCTGCGGAAGACGGCCTCGAACTGGCGATGACGGTCGAAGAGTGGGACGCCTTTGCGAAGACGGCGTCCTTCGCCAAGGCGAGTGCCAAGGTTGCCGAGCTCGGACTCAGCGTTCCCTGGGACCCGCAGGCGTCGCGCACGCCGGAAGGTTACTACCAGGTGCGGGGCGGCATTCCCTACGCGATTGCCAAGTCGCTGGCGGTGGCGCCGTTCTGCGACATCCTGTGGATGGAAACCAAGACTGCCGATCTGGAGGATGCTCGCGAGTTCGCCCAGGCGGTGCACGCGGTCTTCCCGGACAAGATGCTCGCCTACAACCTGTCGCCCTCCTTCAACTGGGATACGACGGGAATGAGCGAAGACCAGATGAAGGCCTTCCCCGAAGAGCTGGGCAAGCTGGGCTTCGTCTTCAACTTCATCACCTATGGCGGTCACCAGGTCGACGGTCTGGCCTCAGAAGAGTTCGTCACGTCGCTGCAGGAGAACGGCATGCTGGCGCTGGCGAAGCTGCAGCGGAAGCTGCGTCTGCTCGAGTCGCCCTACCGGACGCCGCAGAGCCACGTCGGTGGACCTCGACTGGACAGTGCCCTCGCAGCCTCGTCCGGACGCACCGCGACGACCAAGGCGATGGGCAAGGGCTCGACCCAGTTCCAGCACCTGGTTCAGACCGAAGTGCCCAAGCAGGTGCTCGAGGGCTGGCTGAAGCTCTGGGCTCAACACTACGGCATCGATCAGGATTTGAAGGTGCAGCTGCGCCCCTACAAGGCGAGTTCGCAGCTCCTGGAGCTGAGTGTGAACGGCGAGGGCGGCAAGAAGCTCTCCAACATCGTGTTCACGACGATCCAGGATCGCCGCAACAGCACCATCCTCTCGGTGCGTGACCAGAACTGCTTTGACGCCGAGCTGCGGCAGAAGCGCTTCATGACTCTGAGCCAGCTCTTCCTGGTGCATCGCTACCACGTTGACTCAGTGCACTTCGTGACGCCGAGTGAGGACAATGCGCGGCAGACGCAGGGCATGCTGAAGCTCGGCGTCTTCAGTCAGGTCAGCACCGAGGTCGGTGACATCATTGTCGCGACGGTGAACCCCGAGGGCATCGCCGCCCTGGTCGGAGAGGACTCCGGGCCGCTAGAAAAACTGATCCGCAAGGACTGATCCTCGCCCGAAAGCAGCCCCTAGGCCTTAGGCTCCAGACGGCCCCGCTCTGCTCCATGCCGTAGCGGGGCCGCTTCCTATCTCTGCGTGTCTCGGCCTATCCCTGGCGTGGTTGGCAGGCCCTGGCGTGGTTGGCAGGCCCTGGCAGGCTCGCTCCTCGGCCTGTGAGAACTCTGTTACACCCTAGGCGCTTTGCTCCCGTGCATTCTCTGTCCCCTAGCGAGGCTTTGCTGGCAAGCTTGCCCTTCCCCGAACCGACGGCTCAGCCCTCCAGATATCGATGCGCAAGACCCTGTCCCTCCTCCTCGCCACGATGGCTCTTGCTGGCCTCGCTTACCTGGTCCTTTTTCCGCCTACGCCGCAGGCGGGTGAGGCTAAAGACCTAGGCTCGGCGTTGCCCCTCGCTAGCGGTACTGCCGTCGCGGCTAGCGCTGGCCAGGGCGGCCAGGCGATCGAAGCCAGCGCCCAGCGGCGCTCGCAGCGTGTGGCGATCGAGCGGCCGAGCGAGACCGCAGTCCTACGCGGCAGCGTTCGCCTGGCCAAGGGTGGCCAGCCCGTCGCCGGCGTCGAGGTCCGGGCCCTAAGTCGGCATCCGGCCTTCGCCGAGATCGAGCTGCGTTTCCGAGAGATCCTCACTAAGGGCTTCTGGGTCCGGCAGGAGATGCCGGAGGTCGAGGTGCTGGCGACGACGATCAGCAAGGCCGATGGGAGCTTTGAGCTGGAAGGGCTGCCGCCGGGCCGTGTGTTTCTCGATGCGCGCAGCGCCAGCTACTACAGCAAGAGCTATCCGGCGGCGCGGCTCGCAGGCGGTGATGCCGAAGGCGGGGTCGAGCTGCTGCTGAGCCCCGGATCCCAAGTCGTCGGCACGGTGAGCGGACCCGATGGCCAGCCGGTGGCCGGGGCGCGGGTCATCCTGCGCCCCGACGTCAGCTCCTTCCTCGAGCAGATCACCAAGCGCAGTTATCGCTGGTTTGAGGTGAGCAGCGATGCGGAGGGGAACTATGCCTTTCCAGGGGTGCCGCCGGGTCAGGACTACGCCATCCTCGCCGCTGGCCCAGGCATGGCTCCGGCTGAGGCTCGCGACGTCGACCTGGCTCCCGGGCAGCGGGTGACGCGCCATCTGCGTGGGGCGCGTGGCGCCAAGATCGTCGGCACCGTGCGCTACGCCAGTGGGGCGCCGGCCCGCGGCGCCATCGCTGGCTTCGTCTACCTGGATCTCTCGCGCATTCTGTTCACGGCAGGCAAGGGCAACCTGGTCGAGACCGACGCCGAGGGACGCTTCGTTCTCGAGAACGTCGGCCCGGGCCAAGTCGCCGTCACCTCCATGGTCGACGGCATGGGGCTCGCCGAGCCGCAGCGTTTGTTCATCAGCGAAGGCGGCGTCTTCGAGACCGAGCTGGTGCTCGGGGAGGGCTACGCGCTCGAAGGGCGTGTGGTCGACGAGCAGGAGCGGCCGCTCGCCGGGGCGAGCGTCACCGTGCGCAGCTTCGAGCGGCCGATGGGCCTTGACCTCAGCGTGATCACCCAGCTGCGTCCGATCAAAGTGACGAGTAACGCTGACGGCAAGTTCGTCGTGCAGGGGCTGAGTGCCTCGCGCTTGTTCGTGACCGCCGAGAAGTCCGGCTATCTCGAGGCCAGGGAGAGCTTCCGGCATCGTGAGGGGCAGAAGGATGAGCTGGTCCTGAAGATGGGCAAGGGTCGCTTCCTGAGCGGGCGCGTTGTCGATCAGGAGGGCAAGGCCATCACCCGCTTTCGTGTCCGGCATCGCCCCGAAAACGATGGGCGGAGGCGCCGCTTCGGTGCACCGCGTTGGGCCAGGCCGCAGCGCCATCCCAATCCCTACACCAAGCGCGCTCCTTGGAGTCAGCCTGGGGAGGAGGAGCTGCGCGCTGCGGACGGGCGCTTCCGTATCGGCCCGCTTGCCGCCACCAAGTGGCGGGTTAGTGTCGAGGCCGAGGGCTTCCTGCCGAGCCCAGCCCAGAGCGTCGAAGTGAAGCTCGAAGAGGATCCTCAAGAGCTTAGCTTCAAGCTCGACCGCGGGGCGACGGTCCGTGGTCGTGTGCTGAGCAAGGCAGGGCAGCAGCCGATCGCCGATGTCCAGGTGACCTGGCGCAAGGATCGAGAGCCGCGCAGGCTCGGCTTCCTTCCGATCAAGATCGATGCTCAGCCCGAGGACATGGACTTCATGGCCCTGTCCTCGGCCATGAGTGTGCGTTCGACCCTTACCGATTCGAAGGGCCGCTTTGAACTCACAGGACTGCCGCGTGATACGGAACTGCGCCTGACCGCTCGGCACCCCGAGTATGCCAAGGGCAATGTGCGCAAGCTCAAGCTGGACCAGAACTCCGCGACTCGCGAACTCACGATCGAGATGAGCCAGGGAGGCAAGATCCTCGGCTTCGTACGCGGCCTCGACGGGCGTCCCGTGGCTAGCACCACGGTCATGGCCCTGTCGATTGGGGCCGGGGTGATGCGCTCAGGCACCACGGATCAGCGCGGTTACTACCAAATCGATGCCCTCGATCCGGGCAACTACATGGTCATTAAGACCAAGGCCGATTCGTTCTCCTCGCGTTTGCTCCAGGAGATCATGGGCAACCTGCGCTTCAAGTCGACGAGCGTGAAGGAGGGGCGCGAGAGCCGGGTCGATATCGAGGATCGCAGCGTGGATGGTGTCGACCTCGTCGGCACCGTCAGCGAGGGCGGCAAGCCGGTGCCCCGTGCCATCATCACCCTGCTCGGTCAGGACAAGGGTGGGCCCTTTGGTGTCGGCGTTCGTTCGGGCACGGCGGATGAGGCCGGACGCTTCAGCATCGCCTCGGTGCCGCCGGGCAAGTACCTGGCTAGGCTCACGCGCTTCACCCGCTCGCGGCCGGTGCCGGCTTCGCTCTCGCTGCAGGTGCCCAAGGGCGTTAGCCGCCACCGCGTCAAGCTCGTCTTCCCCTCCGCCGAGATCAGCGGTGTCGTCGTCGGCCCCAAGGGCGAAGTGGTCAAGGGCGTGCGCGTGCGCGCCATCGCCGACGACGATCGTCCGACGCCGGGCGGTTTGCTTGGTGCCATGTCCGAACTCGGAGGGCGCGAGCGTGGCCGCAGTAATGCCGAAGGCCGCTTTCACATCCGCAGGCTTTCGCCTGGTCGTTATCGCCTTCGTGCAGAAGCGCGGGGCAAAGCGGCCGACCATTACGGCAGCGCCGAGCTGGGCAATATCAGCATCGCCGAGGGGCAGCAGCTCGATGGCGTTCGCATGGTCCTGCCCGAAGCCGCCGTCCTCAGCGGCGTCGTCGTCGATGGTCGCGGCCAAGCGGTGGTCGGCGCCGTCGTCCGGGTGATTCGCGACAAAGGCGAACGCAAGGCCATCGATGTGGCCGAGGCCAGCTCGCGGCGCGCCGAGCTGCGCAGCATGGTCCAGCAAATGCGGGCAAGTGCGCGCAGCGATGCCAAGGGCAGGTTTCGCCTGCGCGGCATCGCCCTTGGCAGCTGGAACCTCGAGGTCGAGAAGAGCGGTCTCTCCACGACTCGCGTGGAAGGCGTGGTCTTGGGGCGCAACAGCCCCGAGCAGCGCATCGTGATGCTGCGTGGTGCTCGCGTGCAGGTCCGGGTCCGGGACATCGACGGCAGCATGGTCGCGCTCGGCCGAGTTCGGGTGCTGAACTCGAAGGGCCAAGAAGTGGGCAAGCGCAAGAGCCTGGCCTCGGTGCTGGGCACGCTCTTCCGCAAGAAGAACGAGAAAGACGAGGCCTGGATGGACTTCGGCACCCTAGCCCCCGACACCTACACCCTCGAAGTCACCCAGAAAAAGGACGGCAAGACCACGCTGCACAAGACCCAGCGCGTCCTGCGCGAGGGAGAAGATGCCAAGTGGGATCTCTCGCTAAAGGAGCTGCTCCAAAAGGATTGATGGCCTGCTAGGCTTCGCCGCGATGTTGAAGGACACCCTGCTGATTATTCCCTGCCTCAATGAGGAAGAGGGCCTGCCCAAGGTTTTGGCGGCGCTGCCGATCGAGTCGGAGGGGCTGCGGGTCGTCGTCGTCGATAACGGCTCGACGGACCGCAGCGCCGAGCGCGCGCTTGAGGCCGGCGTCGAGCTGGTTCGCCAAGATAAGCGGGGCTATGGAGCTGCCTGCCTGAAGGGCATCGAGCAGCTTCGTGACGAGAGTGTCGTCGCCTTTTGTGACGGCGATTATTCGGACTATCCCGAGCAGATTGCCGAGGTCCTGGCGCCGATTAAGGCGGGCGACAGCGACTTCGTTGTTGCTTCGCGGATGCTCCTTCCTGAGTCGCGGCGCGCGTTGCTGCCCCAGGGGCGCTTCGGCAACTGGCTGGCGGCTCGGCTGCTGCGCATGTTTTATGGGCTGCGCTGCAGTGACCTTGGCCCGATGCGGGCGATCCGGCGTGACTGCCTTGAGCGGCTGGGCATGCGCGATCAGGACTATGGCTGGACGGTGGAGATGCAGGCCAAGGCCGGGCGCCTGGGGCTCTCTTACTCGGAGGTCGCGGCGCGTTATCGCCCGCGTATTGGCACGTCGAAGGTGACGGGCACCATCCGCGGCACCATTGGCGCTTCTTGGAAGATCCTCTTCACCCTGTTTCGCCTGCGCTTTTCCAAGGCTCGCTAGCAGCGCCTGCTAGAGGGACCGCTGGCAGCCCCGGGCTAGAAACTCTGCCGACAGGCGGCGCCTTTCAACGCCGCGCCAACTTGTCCAGGTCGAGCTGGTAGGGATCGAGCGGCAGCCGGATCCCGGAGATGCCGCTGCGGCAGATCGCAAAGCGCCTTGGTGCGTAGAGCGGCAGCAGCAGGGCGGCCTGGTCGATGCGGGCCTGAATCTTGGTGTAGAGCGCTTCTTGCTCGGACTCGCTCACGGCCTGCAGCAGCTCCCGCGTCAGCTTCTCCAGCTCCGGGTCGAGACTGTGATGCCGCTTGCTCGCGGCGGAGGCTTCGGCGGTGGGCGCTTGGAAGCGGGAGACGCTCGTAATGAAGGGGTCGTAGGGGAGGCCCCAGCTGCGCTCGATGCGAAGATCCCATTCCTGTCGCTGCAGGGCTCGCCGATAGGCGTTGCCTTCGAGCGCCTTGAGTTCGACCTCGAAGCCGGCGTCACCCAGCTGTGCTGCGAGCAGCTGGGCGATCTGGTAGGCACGGTTCTGTGAGTGGCCGCAGAGGATGCGCAGCTGGCAGCCAGCTAGGGCGGCTGGGACAGGGCGCGGAGCTGGACTCTGGCCTGCGGCCTTGGGCGAGCAGGGCAGGGACGGCGCCGCCCATGCTGTGCAGGGCTCCGCCAGGCCATCCTCAAGCGCTTCGATCATCGCCGCCCGGTCCACGGCATCGCGGATGGCAGCTCGGACCTTGGGATCGGAGCTCGGCCCATCGTGGAGGAGGAAGCTCACATACTGCAGCGAGGTCCCCGCTGTCGAGATCAGTTGGAGCTTGGGGTCTTCTGCCGCGGCCCTTGCTGCCGGCCCGGGGGCCGGGTCATCCCAGCTGCTGATGAAGGCGTCGATCTCGCCTCGGCCTAGGGCTCGGAGCAGCTCTTGGCTGTCTTGGCGAGGGAAGGGGACGAGATCGATACGCTGGCCATCGGCGACGCGCTGGTAGCGGTAATGGTCCTCTTCCATCGACAGCAGACGCCAGGGGCCACTGCCGACCGGATGCACAAACTCCCCTTCGCGGTCGAGCGAGCCCGGGCCGCGGATCGCACAGGGATTGATCGCTGTCAGCTCGGGGAGGACGGCCGCTGGCCGGCGCAGGCGCAGTAGCACTTCGTGAGGGCTGGGGGCCTCCACCGCGGCGATCTCGGAGCAGGCGCGCAGCCAGGCATGCTCGGGCAGCTGTAGCCAGCGGCGAAAGTGGACGACGACGTCCTTGGCATGGACGGGCCTAGCGTCGTGCCACTTGGCGTGTGCTCGCAGCCGCAAGCGCAGGCTGCGTCCGTGGTCTTCGTACTGCCAGGACTCGGCGAGCCCTGGCGCTAGCCGCGCTTCGTCGTCGCGCTTGACCAGGGTCTCGTAGAGCAGTGCCTTGGTGTGGAAGCCGCCGCGGTAGCTGAGGGGCGAGATCATGCGCAGCTGGCGCATGCGGGCTCGCACCGCTACTCGGATTGCGTCTTTTCTGTCACCGCCTTGCACGTCGAGCTGTATTGCTCCTTCGTTCTTGGCCCTGGGAGCCAGAGGATGGCTCCCAGAAACGGCCGCCAGAAAACTAGCTGCGGGTCGCGACGCCGCGGTAGCGCTCGGTGATGTATTCCGGACTCATCCCCGAGACTTCGCTGAGCTTTTGCATGGTTTCGGGGTTTTCGAAGTCCGAGTCCCTGAGCCGCATCTGGTAGGCCAGGGAGACCTCGTAGGACTCGGAGTCGAGATCGACCAGGCGCACCTTGGTGCGACCGCTGCGCCGGTCTTCGAATTCCTCGAAGGGGATCACGCGGATCTTGCCCATCTCGAGGCAGACGATGCCTTGGCGTTGGCCGCGCAGAATCGCCCGCATTGCGCCGAAGCCAAGGTCACGGGTGTATTCGATGTCGAAGGGCACTGGGTCCTTGCAGCGGAGCTCGTAGCCGATGTTCTTCTCCATGATCGTCACCGGGACTTTGCGCTGCTCGAAGGTCCAGGCGACCTTCTGGCGCAGGGCAAAGCCGAGCGGCAGATCGTTCAGGCGCACGTGGCCGTGCGCATTGATCGTGCATTCGTCGCTTAGGTGCAGCTCCGCTGGGCGCAGCTTGTGCGCGAGCCCTTCGGCAATGACGACGACGCCGTCACGGCGACCGAGCATGAGTCTGCGGAGGATGCTCGCTTCGCAGAGCTTGGCGTAGTCGTCGATGCTGCAGTTGTCTTCGAACTCCTCGGGGATCAGCGTGAGCGGCACTCCGGCGGCCTTGCCGATGCCCATCGCCAAATGGCCGGCGTTGCGGCCCATCGTGACGACGAAGTACCAGCGCTGACAGGTGCGAGCATCCTCCATGATCGATTGCACGACCTCGACGCCGAAGTCGCGGGCGGTTTGGAAGCCGAAGGTGGACATGCCTCCCGGGAGCGGGATGTCGTTGTCGATGGTCTTGGGCACGTGGACCACCGGGATGTCGATGGCGCGGGCGATGACCCGAGCTGCGTGGGAGGTGCCGTCGCCGCCGATCGAGATCAAGGCGTCGATGCCGAGTTCCTTGAGGGCCTCGACCATGCGCCCGAGTTCTTCGGGGTCGTCGACATTGCCGCGCCGGGAGATACCCAGCACCGAGCCACCGGTGAAGTGGATGCGCGATACCGCGTTGATGTCGAGCTCGCGCACCTGGTCGGTGCGCCCTTCGCCGATCCAGCGCAGGCCATCTCGTAGGCCGAGCACGCGCCAGCCGCGGTTCATAGCCTCGATGGTGGCCGAGGAGATAACGCCATTCAGACCCGGAGCCGGGCCTCCGCCGCAGAAAATGCCGAGAGTCTTGGTCATGGAGCGCCTAGCTGGCTGTTGAAAACGTGTCGCGAGGGTGAGAGTGCTGGTTTGCGCAGTCCAGGTGCTGCCGAAAAACGCGCGGGCTACGCCATCGATTCGTTGAGACCTTCTGGCCTGAGTTTGGGGAGTCGCGGGCGGAACTAGGCCGTCGCGCTAATGGGTCAACGGCCTGTAAGGCCTCAAAAGTTGAGCGGAAAGGGCGAGCAATCGAAGTTGTTGGCGACGGACTTGAGGATGCGCATCTGGGTTCGAGATTGCATTTTGCCGTCCATCTCCTCTTCCTTGAGGTAGAGGTGGAAGACGTTGTCAAACAAAGCCAGATGTGCTGCCGGGCTGTAATGGGGGTCGTGCATGGCGGTGCCCGGAGGCACGATGTCGATAAAGAGCGGGGTCACGCTCTTGTAGCGCAGGATGTCGAGCATCGCCGGGATCAGAAAGTCCTGATCGGCCAGCAGGGGGAAGCGGCGGCCTAGTTGGCTCACGTTGTCAAAGGCGAGGCGCAGCTGTCCGTTGGTGCTGCGGTTGACCTGTTCGGTCGCCCGCACGATGTCGGAGACGAACTTACCGGCGGTGATGAACTCCGGGTGCAGGTAGAGCAGCTTGAAGTCCTTCTTGAGAGCCCGGGTCTCTTCCCCGTTTTCGTCGCGAAGAGCCTTCAGGCTGTCGAGACGCCAGCAGATGCGGTGGATGGCGTCAGGATCCTCCTTCGTCGAGATGCAGATACCGGCATCGCCGGCCTCGATGCCCTTGGCGAGGAAGCGCAGGGCGAAGCTGGTGTAGTGGGTGCCAGGCTCGGCCAGCAGGATGGAGGAGGAGAGGTGGGTCGGGCCCCAGTTGCCGTGGAAGGCTTGGTCGAGCGGTTCCTGGCCGAAGGAGATCGGCTCTTCGCCGCGTGGCGGCATGACCATGCAGTTTTCGTCGCGGGCGATGGAGAGCTGGGCGGGAACCGAGCTGTAGAGGTGGGCACCCGGGCCGCGCTCGCCGCGGGCGCCGAGAATGACCTCTTGTCTGCCTTTGCCGGCGATCGAGAAGTGGTGCTTACCGCGGTAGTAGTACTGGTGCCGCGCTTTGACGATCTCGATGGTCCGTTCGCGGAAGCTGTGCCCCGAGTCTTGGAAGGACAGTTGGATCAAGACGTCGGTCGACAGCTCTTCTGCGCTTGGGAAGCGCGAGGTTAGCTGGCTGCTCTCTTCATGGATGAAGATGCCGTGCACGCCCTTTCGCATCAGATCGGTGCGGGTCCGCAGCAGGGCGCCGCGGCGGTCATCGTGCTCCAGGTCGTTGAGGAGCAGGCCGACGTTGTCGATGCAGACCATGCCCACCGGTGCGGCGCGGCCGTAGTTGCCGATCTCGGCCTGGATCCACTCGATGTTGATATCGAAGCCATTGCCATCGCCCGTGGCCGGGTTGGCTTGGGTGATGACCAGGCGGTTGTTTTCGCCCTTGGGCCCGGTGGTCTCCAGGCAGAGCTTCCGCGGGTGGCTGTCATCGATGATGTGCACGGGCTGTGGCGCACCGAAGAAGTTGCCGAAGTCCTGGACCAGCTTCTTGTAGAGGTCCGCTGGGCTCTGCTCGACGGAGTAGAAGAGGAAGGTGCGGCCATCCTCCGAGTCGCTCCACCAGGCCCGGGTCAGGATTTCGAGACCCAGTAGAGTCTTGCCGGTGCCGGCGTGGCCAGTCAGGAAGACGAAGGCGGCGGTGTCCTTCGGGTAGCGGATACCGCCACCGAGGATGGAGTCGAGGCCGTCAATGCCGGTCGAGAGTGTTTCGAACAAGGGGCGCTCCGGGACGATGAAAACGGAGGCAGATAGACCGAGGCGCCAGGGTAGGGGGCGGCTGGGCTGCTTCAACGGATCTTGCCGTCCTTGAGACGGATCCCAGCGACGGCAAGGGCCTCATCGTCCTGTCTTGGGGCTAGCCTGCTGTGGAAATAGGCGCCCAGTGGCTCTGTCGCGGCGGCGACGCCTGCTGTCGCTGCCGGGGCTTTGGCAGCAGCCCGCCGGGGCGCGGCCGCGAGGAGGATGCGCTCGCGCTGCCGCCCGAACGCGCACAGCCTCAGGGCATTTCGTCGTGCAGGGCCAGCGGGTGCCAGGAGCGCAGCACGGCGCCGTCCTGGTAGACATCGAGGACCCCATAGGCTGCGGGTGGCAGGGCCATCGCGGCCGCGCGCCGGATCGGCATGCCGAGGAGTCGCGAGGCCAAGCCGGAGATCAGCGGCGCGCCGGCCACCAGGAGGATGCTCTTCTGGTAGAGTGCGTCGACCCCTTCGCCCCACCAGGCCAGGGCGCGATCGACCGCATCCGCCAGGGTTTCGCCGCCCTGCGGGGCGACGAGGCCATAGTCCTTGAAGAACTCACGGAGCAGGGCTTGGTCGCTGCTCTGCAGCTCCTGCCAGCTCTTGCCCTCCCAATCGCCGAGAGCCGGATCGTGCAGGGCTTCGACCTGCTCTGCCGGCAAGCCGAGCCCTTCGCCAAGCGCCTCGGCCGTCTCGCGGCAGTGCCGGCTCGGCGCGCAGTAGAGCCGGTCCAAGCCCTGCCCCTCCAGGGACTGCAGCACCGTGAGCGTCTGCTCACGACCGCGCCGAGAGAGTTCGGCGTCGCGCTGGCCGAGGGCGAGGGCGCGGTAGGGTTCGGCAACTTGGGGATGCCGCAGCAATACGAGCCGGGCGCAGGTCTGAGGGTCTTCAAGCATGATGTATCTCGGGAGCCTCGCGGCTGGGAGCGGGCGGGTCAATGGCTTTTGAGTTTAGGTGGATGTTAGGTATGCTGCCGGGCATGGA
>PDSF01000031.1 GCA_002748355.1 Planctomycetota bacterium
TCAACCTCGCCAGGCAAAGACCGCAGCCTGATGAAGACGGCGGCGGGTCCGGCTACCCGCCGATTTCGCTATTGACTGTTGGTGGGAAGTCCCCCCCCGCCTCAGGCTTCGAACGGCAAGACTCGTTTCGAACGCCATCCCCTGGCTACACTCTCGGCAGACGCAGCCACAGTCCATTGTGAAGGGCGAGGGGAGATAGCCATGATCGAGAGCATCAGCATCCGCAACTTCAAGGCGATCCACGAGCTCTTGGACGTCCCCATGGCTCAAGTCACCCTGATCACCGGCGCCAACAACACGGGTAAGACATCCCTACTCGAAGCGATCGACCTGAGCCGTCAGCTGCAAGACCCTCAGGCGAGCATTCGTAGCCTTGGCATGCGAGGCCAGCGACCGCTTCCTTCGAATCCTGCCGATCTCTGGGCGCCACTCTTCGCCGATTTCGACGCGGCGCAGGAGATTCGCATCGACAGCACCGAACGAGTCCACGGCGAGGAGAAAGTAGAAAACGCCTCCTTCGCGATGAGCTTCAAGACAGATAGCAAAATGCTGATGGCTCCAGGCCCCAATGCGGTGCATGAGCGGGGCCCGGATTCTGAGCTTCTTCCCGGACGCCTTGAAGTGGAAGCGGAATGGGCGCAGGGCTATTTCCGCGGGTCGCACAGCATCACCGCCGCAGGAAACCTCCAGCTCTTCATCGAGAGCCTTCAACAAGCCAAGTCCACCCGAGGCAACTCGATCCTGGTCCACGCGGGTAACACGATCGGGGACCCCGAATCCATGGCCTTCGGTCAGCTAGAGCGGGACAACAAGACGGGCGAGCTCGTAGCCCTCCTGCAGCGCCTTGAGCCTGCCATCCAGGATCTCGCTCTGATCCCGATCCAGAACAAGGCGGTCTTGCACGTCGACGTCGGGCTCAAGACCAAGATCCCCATCCACCAAATGGGCCGCGGCCTGCACCGACTCGTCTCCTTCGCTCTTGCCACCATGATCCTGCCAGGCGCCATCGCGCTCATCGACGAGATCGAAAACGGCATCTACTACGAACAGATGAAGAGCATCTGGCAGGGCCTGGTGACGACATCCAAGGCCAACGGCGGTCAGATCATCGCAACGACCCACTCCTTCGAGTGCATTGCCGCTGCCTGGGAAGCATTGAGCGAAATGGGCTCGAAAGACTTCCAGCTCCTGCGCCTTGAGCGCGACAAAAACGGGATTCGGGCCGTCCCTATGGATGCAGATGACATCCAGGTCTTCCTCGACTCCGGCTGGGAAGCTCGATGAGCACTGAGCCGACCAAACGGATCAGGGCGGCGTGTGGATCTTCAGCGATCGCACTGGCAAGAGGGGCATGCTGGAGGGCCTAGTCATCCAGAGCCCAGCCGGTTCTTCCAAGTGACGGCGGCAGCTGCCAGAATCCCGGCGTGAATCTGCCCCGCATAGCCCTGGCTGCCGCCCTCACCCTCCTCAGTGCCTGCGCCAGCGATACTCCTCCGAGTGAGCGCTTAGAGACACCGCGCCAATACCTGGCCAAGGCCGAACAGCTCATCGAGGAGGGCAAGGGTGAGCGGGCCCAGCGCCTGCTTGAGGAGCGGAGCAAGGGCGAATACCTCGGCATCGAACGCGAGCGCTACCTGGTCGCCCTCGCCAATGCCTACTACCTGACGGAGAACTACTGGGACGCCTACGAGACGCTCAAGGACTTCCCGCGCCTCTACCCGCTCAGCGACTACCTCCCGCGTGCCGAGTGGCTGAGCTACCGCAGCGGGGCCGCGCTCGCGGCGACAGGATGGACCTTCCTGGGCATCGTCTCCGACCTAGAAGATTCCATCGTCGTCCTGGACCACTTTCTCCTCTACTACCCGCGCTCGCGCTACGCCCTCGATGCCCTGCGCATTCTCGGCGAGGCGGCCTACATCGGGCGAGACTACGACGAAGCCATCCGCCGCTACCAAGAGCTGCGCGAGCGGGTATCGCTGCGTGAGGCCTCGGACCGCGCCTGGATCGACCTTGCCGGCCATCGCATCGCGATGGCCTACTTCAAAAAGACCCAGGGCCCCGACTACGACGCGGCCGGCCTACGCCGGGCCAAGGCCGAGCTCGTCGGCTACCTGCAAAGCAACTCGACCAATGCCGCCTTCCTCGACGAAGCCCGCAGCAGCCTGTCAACGGTGCTGCAATGGATCGAGGAGAAGCACTTGCGCACCGCCCGCTACTACCTCCGGATCGAAAAGCCGCAGGGAGCTCGCGAGGCCCTGGCCCGCCTGCTCGCCGACCCCGAATCCAAACGCCAGGATGAGGCTAGGGCCCTGCTCAAAGAGGTCGAAGAACTCGAAAAGCGTATCGGGAGCGAAAACTGATGTCGGCAGTAGCGAGGATCCTCGCCATGCTTTGGGGCAGCTGCCTCCTGCTTTCCGGCTGCGGCTACGTCCAGGGCTACTCCGCCCAGCGCCTCGGAATCCGCACCCTCGCGATCCAGACCGTCAGCAATGAAACCCTGGTCCAGGGCATCGATCAGCAGCTGAGCCTCCGCCTTGGCCAGGACCTCACGCCGATGACCGGACTGATCCCGGCCTCTTGGAAGCACGCAGATGCCGTCCTCGAAGTGAGCATCTTGCAGGCCGGCGGCCAGGCCCTGATCGGCGGCGGCATGGGGTCGCAGCAGGAGGGCTCGGCCTGGCTTGAGTGCCGAGCCATACTTCGTGATCGCAGTTCAGGCAGGATTCTGCACCAGTCCAAGCACGCCGACCGGGCCGAATACCGGCTCTCGATGGGGGAAAATCGCCGCTCGGCCTACGACGAGGTCATCGCCGACCTGAGCCGCAAAATCCTGATCAGCCTGGGCCAGGAACGCACCCACCAAGACGAAGCCCCTCTGGACCAGCGAGAGCGCAGGCGGCGTGAACTCGCCCCAGAGCAATACCCAGCACGCCTAGATCAACGCTAGCAGGGCGACGGCGAAAGCTCGGCCTCTGGGCGCGAGCAAGCGACAGCGAGGCGAAGTCGCAGCCCAAGCGGCCCAGGGCGCAGAATCCTCCGCGAGCAGCTGGGGCATCTTTATGACCCAGCTGCTAGTCCTCAGATTCCTAGCCCAGCGTTGAAAAAGGCCCTGCTAGGAATGAACTCGGAGCCTTCCGGTCCTAAGAAAGGACCTCGGAAATCCCGAAGAATGCGTATCCGCGCGCCCCGCAACAGAGGCAAGGCCGAGAGCCCCCGCATCCAGCTGCCTCCCATTGATGTGAGCCATGACTCAGAGTCCCAACAGCCCGGAACCCCCCGAGAAGAAGCCTGAGAACTCCGGCCCTAGCGGCAAGAAGCCCAAGGGCATGGGCGGAGTCTTCGTCATCTTCCTACTGATCCTGGCCCTCTTCTTCATCGTCAGCCAATCGAGCGAGGGCTCGAAGAAGACGCTCTACGACTTCCGCCGCCTGCTCTACAACGGCCAGTTGGAGACGGTCCAGGTCACGCGCAACAACCAGCTGATCGGCACCTACAAAGAGTCGGGCAAGCTGCGTCGCATCGAGACCACCTTCCGGACTCTCCCCGATGCCGAGCGCGAAGCCATTGAGCGCATCCAGGCCTACAAGGTCGACCCCCGCTACGAGCAGCGGGGCATCCGCGGCTTCCTCGAGGATCTCGAGAAGGGACGCATCGTCATCGACGGCCGCGCCTGGGTCGTCCACGAAACCGAGACCCGCGTCATTCCGAGCGCCGCCCAGCCCAGAAAAGAGCAGCCGCGCCCCGAGCAGATCTACCTCTGCGCCTTCATCTTCCAGGGCAATGAGCACGCCTATGTCCGCGCCCCCCTGATCGAGGGCGGCGCCAGCAAGCAGGCCCTACAAGCGACCGTCGCCAATCTGCAGAGCAAGAAGGTCGACGTCAGCACGGTCGCGATCGGCCAGGACGCCTCCTACGAGGTCCAGGCTGGCGAGAGTCAGGTGATGATGATCCTGATGTCGCTGCTGCCGTGGATCATCCTCTTCGGCCTGTTCTGGTTCTTCATCATGCGCCAGATGCGCTCGCCGGGCGGCAGCGGTGGTGTGCTCTCCTTCGGGCGCTCCCGGGCCAATCGCTACAACAAGGAACAAAAGGTCAAGGTCTCCCTCGCCGACGTCCAAGGCATGGCCGAGGCTAAGGAAGAGGTCGGCGAGGTCATCGAGTTCCTCAAGAATCCCGCCAAGTTCCAGAAGCTGGGTGGCCGCATCCCGCGCGGTGTCCTCCTCGTCGGCCCCCCGGGCACTGGCAAGACCCTGCTCGCCAAGGCCATCGCCGGCGAAGCCGACGTGCCCTTCTTCTCGATCTCCGGCTCCGACTTCGTCGAGATGTTCGTCGGCGTCGGTGCCAGCCGCGTGCGCGACCTGTTCAAGCAGGCGCGCGAAAGTTCGCCCTGCATCGTCTTCCTTGACGAGATCGACGCCGTCGGCCGCAAGCGCGGCACCGGCATGGGCGGTGGCCACGACGAGCGTGAGCAGACCCTCAACGCCATCCTGGTCGAGATGGACGGTTTCGACACCTCCGAGGGCATCATCCTGATCGGCGCGACCAACCGCCCCGACGTCCTCGACCCGGCGCTGCTGCGCCCGGGCCGCTTCGACCGCCAAGTCGTGATCGACATGCCCGATGTCCAGGGCCGCGAAGAGATCCTCAAGGTCCACGCTGCCAGCGTGAAGATGAACCGCCAGGTCGACTGGGAAAAGCTCGCGCGCGCCACCCCCGGCTTCAGCGGCGCCGAACTCGCCTCCATGATCAACGAGGCCGCCATCCTCGCGGCCATGCGCGGCGCCAGCGAGGTCGAGATGCGCGATCTCGAAGAGGCCCGAGACCGAGTGCGCTTCGGCCGCGAGAAGCGCACCCGCAAGATGCTCGAAGAGGACCGCCGGGTCACGGCCTTCCACGAGGCCGGACACGCTCTGGTCGGTGCCCGCATCCCCGAAGTCGACCCCGTGCACAAGGTCACCATCATCGCCCGCGGCATGGCCCTCGGAGCGACGATGTACCTGCCCGACAAGGACGACTACCACATGCGGCGCAGCAAGCTGCTGGGGATGATCGCCATGAGCTACGGCGGGCGACTGGCCGAAGACATCGTCTTCGGTGACATCTCTGCTGGCGCCCAGAACGACATCCAACAGGCGACCCGCATCGCCCGCACCATGGTCGCAGAGTGGGGCATGTCCGAAGAGATCGGTGCCATCAACTACGCGACCCAGAGCGACAATGACTTCCTTGGCCGCGAGTTTCGCCTCGGCAGTGAGCACTCGCAGGAGACCGCCAAGCGCCTCGACATCGAGGTCAAGAAGATCCTCGACGAGTGCTACGAGCGCGCCCGCGAGATCCTGATCGAGGATCGCGTCATCCTCGACGAGATCGCCGAGGCGCTGCTGCGCTACGAGACGATCTCGGGCGAGGAGGTCCGCGCCATCGTCGAAGGCGCGACAGCCGAAGGACTGCGCCCCGAAGCCGAAAAGCCCAGCCCGCCGCCGCTCCCGAGCACCAGGGACCAGAGCACGGAAGAAGAGCAGGGAGAGAAAGCTCAGGATGGGGACGATGAGGTCGACCTCTCCGGGGCCGAGGGCTTTGCGACCTGATGGCGACGGCGACGCGATGATGGCCAAGGAGCAGGGAGGAAACGCCGCCGCCCGCCGCTTCCCCAGCCGCGGCGGGCGCGAGCTGACGCTCGACCCCGCCCAGCCTCTGGTAATGGGGATCGTCAACCTCACCCCGGACTCCTTCTCCGACGGTGGACGCTTCGCTGGACCCGAGGCCGCGGTCAAGGCCGCCCTCGCCCTCGAAGCCGATGGCGCCAGCATCCTGGACCTCGGAGCCGAATCGACCCGCCCCGGCTCCGACTACGTCTCCAGCGACGAGGAGCTGCGGCGCCTCTTGCCGGTGCTCAAGGCGCTTCGCCCGCGGACCCAGGCCGCCTTGTCGATCGACACCCGCAAGGCCAAGGTCGCCCAGGCCTGCCTGGAGCTAGGCGCCGATTGGGTCAACGACGTGTCGGGGCTCCGCAGCGACCCCGAACTCGCGGCCGTACTCCGTGATTTCGACTGCCCACTGGTGCTGATGCACATGCGCGGCGACCCGAAGACCATGCAGGACTCGCCCAGCTATGAGGATGTCCTGAGCGAGGTCCGGGCGGAGCTGGGCCAAAGACTGGAGGTGGCGCTGGCCGCCGGAATCGACCAGCGCCGGGTGATCCTGGACCCCGGCCTCGGCTTCGCAAAGCGCTACGAGGACAACCTCGAGCTACTGCGCGGGCTCGCCGCCCTCCACAGCCTCGGCTGCCCGATCTTACTCGGGGCATCGAGGAAGAGCTTCCTCGGCCGGGCCCTGGGGGGAGAGAGTTCTCCCCCGCCGCCAGCCGAACGTGACATTGCCACACTCGCCAGCATCGCGATCGGACACCGGGCCGGAGTCGCAGTTCACCGGGTCCACCAGGTGCGCTACGCTAGCGAGTTTCTCCGTACCTTGGTGGCTCTCGAAGGCCACAAACACTGAGCGGCGGCGGCCTATCAGACCCGGGGAGCGGCCGCCCCAAGACTAGCCCCGCGAAGCAAGCATGGCCCTCGTGCCTATCCCGAATCTCCAAGTTGCGGTCATCGAGATCCTGATCATCACGGGTCTCTTCTACGTGATCTTGCGCTTCCTGCGCGAGACTCGTGGCTCGGGAGTGATCCGCGGGCTCACCGTCATCGTGACCTTGGGCTTCGTAATCTCCCTGGCTCTGATCCAGTGGCTTGAGCTGGAGCGCTTGCGCCTGGTCTACGACAACCTGGTTTCGACCACGCTGATCGGGGTGATCATCGTCTTCCAACAGGAGATCCGCCGCGCGATCACGCATCTGGGCGACCAGCGCCTCTTCGGCATGATGATGCGGCGGGTAGCCAGGCGTAAGGACACTCGGGTCTTCGAGCACGTGGTCACCGCCCTGCAAAACATGTCGATGAGCCGCACCGGTGCCCTGATCGCTGTGGAGCAGGTCGCTTCCCTCAATCGCATCATTGCCTCGGAGCACCGCATCGATTCAAGCATCACCACCGAGATGCTGCAGTCGATCTTCTTCCCTGGCAGCCCCATGCATGACGGGGGCGCGATCATCCGCGGCGACCGCATCGTCGCGGCGGGCTGCGTCTTCCCCGTCTTCCAGGGCGAAGGGCTCGAACAGCGCATCGTCACTCGCCGGCGCAGTATCCCCAAACGTCTCGGCACTCGGCACCGCGCCGCCTTGGGCCTCAGCGTCGAAACCGACGCCATCGTACTCATCGTCTCCGAAGAAACTGGGGCCATCTCGGTCGCCCACAAAGGACGCCTGCACATGAGCCTGGCCGAAGACGATCTGCGCAGCTTCCTCAAGCTCGCGCCCATCAAGCGCAAGCCCAAACGGGAGGCCGCGCATGAGTAGCCGATCCACTCTGGCCGCCCCAGTCGCCCGCGAGAAGCAACACCCGGCCCGCCGCTGGACCGAGCACTGGCCGCTGCCACTGGCTTTCGTCTTGGCCGTAGCCTTCTGGTTCTACCTGGACGGCCAAGTCAGTATCGAGCGGACCTACCATTGCCGCATCGTCACCGACCGCAGCGTCGAGCCGGATGCTTTGGAAGGCAATGACGGCATCCTGCACCTGCGAGTCCGGGACGACTACACGATCAGCTCGGTTCGCCCCAGTCGCGAAGGGCAAGAGTCCAGCTCCACCGAAGACCCCCCTTCCCTGTCCTTAGTCTTCTTCGGACCAAAGAGCGCCTTGCAGGCCCTGGACGGGCGGGTGGACTTCTTCGTCGATATCGACCCGCCAACGGCGGGGGAGCAAAACGCGAGTTCGCGCACAACCCGCCGCTTCGACCTGCGCGACCTGCGCAGCCAAGGAGGCACCCTGGCTCGCTACCTCAATAAGATGCAATACGACGAGATCCAGGTGGTGCTTGAGCAGAGCGAGACCGCGCGCTTCACCCTCGTGCCAAAGTCTCTCACCCTGCGCTACCCCGACCCGCAGGAGCAGTGGAGTCGCCGCGTCTTTTTGGACACCCTCGAATTCACCCCCGCCGTGGTGCGGCTGCGCGGGCCGAGCGCCCGCCTGCGTCGCCTCGTGGACTCGACCGAGCTCTTCGAACTCGATGTGCGCGAACTGGCCCGGATGCAAAAACTCCTCCTGCCCCAGGGCTCGGGAAGAGAACGTCCACGAATCACCTTCTCGCTGCGGCTCTTGCCGCGCTACGCCAACGAGTTCAGCGTGCAGGATGAGCAGCTTCTGGCCAGCGTCGAGGTCGCACCGCCAGCATGGAGTTCCGGTGAATTCGAGCTGAAGGTCATCGCCGACTGGTCGTCCAGCCACCTCAGCCCCAAAGAGTTCGCCCTGGACCGAGACACGATTACGTTCCGCATCCGCAGCTTCGACGAACAGTTAACGCGGCTGGTCAAAGAAGGCGGCGACCAATGGGTTCAGCGCTGGTTCCGCGCCATCGCCGATATTGGCAGAATCTCGCGCGAGACCGACACCAGCAGCACGGAGTTCACCACCCTGCTGCGCGCCCAGTTCTTCTTCTTAGGTGATGAGAGCTTCGTCCAGGGCAAGCACTACGAGATCGAAATCACCAGTCCGCTCTCGTTGAGCCGGAAGTAACACCGACCTGAGAATCCGCAACGCATGAAACTCTTCGGCACCGATGGCATTCGCGGCAAAGCCAACCAGCCGCCCCTCGATTCACAGACCCTCGTCAACTTGGGCATCGTCCTCGGACGCCAGTTGAATCGTTCCAGCGAGGAAGCTCTCGTGCTCTTCGCTCACGACGGTCGCCGCTCCTCCGGTCAGATCCGCTGCGCCCTAGAGGCCGGCCTCCTGTCCACGGGAGCATCCACTCGCAACGGTGGCTTGCTGACGACACCGGCTCTAGCACATGAAACCCGGCTCGGTCACTACAGCGCCGGCGTCATGCTCTCGGCCTCGCACAATCCCGCCGAAGACAACGGCATCAAGCTCTTCGGTGGCGACGGGCGCAAGCTCGCCGACTCGTTGGAAGCAAAGATCGAGCAGGAGATGGCCTCTGGCGTTGCTCTACCCGAAGGCGAGCCAGGGATGTCAGGACGCTTCAAAGACCCCGGCCTCGACTACCGCCGCTGGCTGGAGGAAGCTCCCTTCGCCGGCCTCAGCCTCTCGGGCCTTCGCATCCTGGTCGACTGCGCCAACGGTGCCGGCTCACGCCTTGCGCCTCGGGTGCTCAGCGATCTCGGTGCCAGCCTGGTCATCCGCAACGATCGCCCCGACGGCAGCAACATCAACCTGCAGTGCGGCGCCCTCTATCCGAACTACATCAGCGAGGAAGTGCGCTCCCAGGGCTGCGACCTGGGGCTCTGCCTCGACGGAGACGGCGACCGCTCGATCTTCGTCGACGACGCAGGCCAGGTCGTGCACGGCGACGCCCTGCTCTGCCTCTTGGCTGAGGCCCAGCTAGAACGCGGCGAACTGGCCAAGTCCAAGATCGCCGTAACAGTGATGAGCAACCTCGCCCTGAAGAAGCGCCTCCGCGCCCGCGGCATCGAGATCGTCGAGACTCCGGTCGGCGACCGCTCGGTGGTCGCCGCGATGGAAGAGCAGGGCCTGAGCCTCGGCGGCGAGCCCTCGGGACACATCATCTTCGGCCCCGAGCACCACTACACCGGCGACGGCCTCTACACCTGCCTCAAGCTGCTGCGCCTGCTCAAGAGTAGTGGGAAGGCGCTCTCGGCCCTGACCCAAGACTTCCGCCCCTTCCCCCAGCTCCTCGTCAACGTGCGGGTAAACGAGAAGCCGGCACTCGACTCGCTCCCGCGCGTGGTCGAGGCGCAAAAGGCCGTCGAAGAGCGCCTGGGAGAAGACGGGCGCGTGGTGCTCCGCTACTCAGGCACCGAGAATCTCTGCCGAGTGATGATCGAAGGGCCCGAGGAGGGGCTCGTTCGCGAACTCACCGAGCAGCTCGCCGACGCCGTTCGACTTGCGATTGGGGCACCAGAATGAGCATCGTTCTGGCCATCGAGACGGCCTTCCCCAAGGTGGATGTCGCCCTCTCCGTCGACGGCGAGATCCGGCGGCCGACGACCGAACTCAGCGCCAAGAGAGGATCCGCCCTGCACCTTGCCGTCGCGGAGCTGCTCGGCAGCGACGGCCCGAGTGAAGTCCGCCCGGACGCCATCCACGTCGACATCGGCCCCGGCAGCTACACCGGGCTCCGCGTCGGGCTCGCCTTCGTGCGCACCTGGGTCCTCATGCACCCCGCGAGGATCCTCGCAAGCTACAGCACCGACCTCATCGCCGCCGCCGCCACCGAGATCCCCGCCGGCCAAGACTTCGTCGTCGTCCTCGACGCCCGCCGCGCCCAGTGGTTCGGAGCCCGCTACCGCCGCCAAGAATCTGGCGTTGAGCGGCTCGCCGCTCCCGTCTGCCTTAGCCCCGAAAAGCTGAGGCAATGGAGCGAAGGCGCCAGCCTCGCCCTCAGCACCCACGACTCGGTCCCCCTGGACCTAGAACATCGGCAGCGCCCCATACCCAGCGCTGCCGATCTCCTCAGCGACACGGGCCTCCTCTTCGAAGACAAAGACCCAATGCCCGTCTATCTGATGTCGCCGCTCTAAGCGGCCAGGCGCTACTTCGGGGCCTTCTTCATGCCCTTCTTCAGGCCCTTCATCGCATCCTTCTTCAGGCCCTTCACCGCATCCTTCTTCGCCTCGATGAGCTTCGGCTGCTGTACAGGAACGGCAGGGCGGTCATGCATCCGGAAGCCGGACTTGCCCAAGAAGCCCATGGCCGGGAGGAAGTCCATTACCGAGGACATGGCGATCTGCTGGACGTCCTTGGCTGTCTTGGCCGGCTTGAGCTTGACGATGAGCTCCTCGAGCTTGCCCAAGGAGTCCAGGATCTGCTTCTTGTCCTTGGAGAGGTCGAGCTTGGCGATCCTCCCCTTCGCTTCCTTCATCATCTCGGGCCAATCGTTGGCAAGATCCGCGAAGAACCACTTGCCGTCGACCTTTTTGAAGGGCGCCGCCGGACCGTCGACTTTGCCGTCGACCCAGGCCTCGACCGGAACCACGCCGTTTACCTCCTCGCCGGCCTTGAATTCCATCTTGGCCAATCTGGCCAAGGGATTGTCATCGCCCCAGGCGCTTGCGACCTTCTGAAACTTCGAGAACAGGGACGAGCCCTCGCCGCCGAGGAAGGAGGCGAGATCCAGGGAAGCCACTTTCTTGGCGTCGGCAAGATCACTCTCAGCAGCTTCCTTGAGCAGCGCAACGATGCTGCCGTACTGCGCTTCGAGCTTCTTCAAGTTGTCCGACTCCAGCCCCATCCCCTTCGCCATTTCGATGGCGATGCTCTTTTTCTCCGCGGCCAGGTCCAACGCGGAGCGGAGAGCCCCAAACAGCTTCTGATGCACTTCGGCGTCCATGCTCTTGCCGAAGCTATGGACGAGATCGCTGACATCCTTCTGGTAGCCATTGGGTAGCGCATCCCACAGGACCCGGGCATTGCCCGAGTTCAGCTCCTTGGCCAGCGTGGTCATGGTGCCGTTTGGGCTATCAGGAAAAGTGGTGGGGGCACGCTCGCCACAGGAAGCGAGGGAGAGGGAAGCCACGGCCATGAGACCAAGGGAAAAACGGGGAGTATTCATTGCAGCAAGCTCAGCAGTTCTGATGTGAAGACGAGGCTCCGACCCAGGGCGGGACCCGAGAAGCCTCGCGAGCAAAAGCCAGACAATAGAGGGGCCGGGCCTCCTCATCGAAGACAAAGACCCCATGCCCGTCGACTTGCTGTCGCCGCTCGAAGCGGCCGCGCGCTACTTCGCGCCCTGCTTCGCGCGCTTCATCGCCTTCTTATCCTGCTTCGCCCTCTCCTGCTTCGCCCTCTCCTGCTTCGGCTGCTCCGCAGGATCGGCAGCGCCGTCATCCTCCCAGAGTCCATACTTGCGCAAGAGACTCATGGTCGGAAGGAAGTCCATCGCCGAGGACTGGACGATCCGCTTGAAGTCCTCAGCCGTCTCGGCCGCCTTGAGCTTGCCGATGAGCTTCTCGAACTTGTCCAAGGAGTCCAGGATCAGCTTCTTGTCCTTGGAAAGGTCGAGCTTGGCGATCCACTCCTTGGCCTCCTTCATCATCTTGGGCCAATCTTTGGCAAGACCCGGATCCATCCACTTGCCGTCGACCTTTATGAGGGGACAGTCCCATTTCAAACGGGAGCCGTCGCAAAAAGCATGGAGAATCACCACGCCGTCACGCTCCTCCCCGACCCGGTATTCCCACCTGCCTAACCCGCCGAAGAGGAAGGTGAGGATATCGGGTCCCGACGAGGTGTTTGCGAGCTTCAGAAGCTTCGAGAAGAGAGACGAGGCCTTGCCCCCGAGGAAGGAGGGGAGATCTAGGGAAGCGAGCTTGCTGGTGTCAGCAATCTCGCTCTCAGCGGCCTCCTTGAGCAGCGCAATGATGCTGTCGTACTTCTTCTCTAGGCTCTTTAGCTCGGCTGGCTCCAACCTCGCCGATTTCTGCAAGAGCTCATGCACGATGGACTTTTTCTCCAGAGCCAGGTCCAGTGCCGAACGGAAAGCCTCAAACAGCTTCTGATGCACTTCGGCATCCATCTTTCTGCCGAAGCTATGGACGAGATCGCTGACATCCTTCTGGTGCCGAACGGGCAGCGCATCCCAGGCGGCTCGGACATTGCCCGAACCCCACAGCTCCTTGACCAGCTTGTTCTGGGTGCCATCGGGACTATCGGGGAAAGTCGTAGGCCCGTGCACGACAGGCGTGCGGCCGTGCCCGCCACAGGAAGCGAGGGAGAGGGACGCCAGGACCATGAGACCGAGGGCAAAGCGGGGAGCAGTCATTGCAGCCACCTCAGCTGTTCTGATGGGAAGACGAGGCTCCAGCCCAAGGCCGGATTCAACAAGCCTCGCAAGCAAGGGCACAAGGATAGGGGCCGAGCCTCCCCCTGATGGCTCGGCCTGCTCGAAATCGGAGAAAAGATCTCGTCAACTGGGCTCGGCGCCCAAGCCTAGAAGCTCCGGAGCCGCGGCCAGGAGAGAAGACAGGTATCGGGCAAGCTTTTCCGAGCCTCATCCTTCCTTGGCGGGCGCCAATCTGCTTCGATTCTGGGCCGGTATCTTCCGCGCACCAGGTAGCCGCGACAGCGGCCAAGAACAGAGGCGACATGCCCCGTCGGAACGAGCTCGAGAGCATCTTGATCCTCGGGTCCGGGCCGATTGTTATCGGCCAGGCCTGCGAATTCGACTATTCCGGGACCCAAGCCTGTAAGGCGCTCCGCGCCGATGGCTTCCGCGTCGTGCTGATTAACAGCAATCCCGCGACGATCATGACCGACCCGGAGATGGCCGACGCCACCTATATCGAGCCGCTCACGGTCGAGGCCGTGACCAAGGTGCTCGAGAAAGAGCGGCCGGACGCGCTGCTGCCGACCCTTGGCGGGCAGACCGCGCTCAACCTAGCCCTGCAGCTCAGCGACCTCGGCGTGCTCGATCGCCTCGGCATCGAGATGATCGGCGCCAGCCGCGAAGCCATACACAAGGCTGAGGGGCGCGAAGAGTTCCGCCTCGCCATGGCCAATATCGGCCTGGAGGTCCCCAAGAGCGCCCTCGCCTACGACCTGGACGAAGCGCGTTCGGTGGTCCAGGAGATCGGCCTCCCCTGCGTGATCCGCCCGGCCTACACCCTCGGCGGCTCCGGCGGCGGCATCGCCTACAACATCGACGAGTTCGAAGAGATCGCCCGGCGCGGCCTCGACCTCTCGCTGATCGGCGAGATCCTCGTCGAGGAGTCGGTGCTCGGCTGGAAGGAGTTCGAGCTCGAGGTCATGCGCGACACGGCCGACAACGTCGTGATCATCTGCTCGATCGAAAACATCGACGCGATGGGCGTGCACACCGGCGACTCCATCACGGTCGCCCCAGCCCAGACCCTGAGCGACAAGGAATACCAGCTGCTCCGCGACGCCTCGATCGCGATCATCCGCGAAATCGGCGTCGACACCGGCGGCTCCAACACCCAGTTCGCGATCTGCCCCAAGACCGGGCGCATGGTCGTGATCGAGATGAACCCGCGGGTCTCGCGCAGCTCCGCCCTCGCCTCCAAGGCCACTGGCTTCCCGATCGCCAAGATCGCCGCCATGCTCGCCGTCGGCTACACCCTCGACGAGGTGCAGAACGACATCACCAAGGAGACCCCCGCCTCCTTCGAGCCGGTCATCGACTACACGGTGGTCAAGTATCCGCGCTGGGCCTTCGAGAAGTTCCCGGCCGCCGACAGCACCCTCAGCACGCAGATGAAGAGCGTCGGCGAAGCGATGGCCATCGGGCGCACCTTCAAGGAGGCCTTCCAAAAGGCCATGCGCTCGCTGGAAGAGGGCTACATCGGCTTCGGCAAGAACGCCGGCCAGGTGCCCTGGGGCAAGGGTCCGGTCCCCAGCAAGGAAGAGGTCAGGCAGCACCTGATCACCCCGCGGCCGACGCGCATGCCCTGGCTGCGCACAGCCCTATGGATGGCGCATCTCGGCCACGGCTTCACGGCGGCGGAGATCTGCGAGGCCACGGCGATCGACCCCTGGTTCATCGACCAGCTCGATCAGATCGTCTGCGAAGAGATCTCTCTCGGGCGCCAACTAACGAGCGGGCTGCTCGCCGCCGACAACAAGCTGCTGCACCAAGCCAAGCAGTTCGGCTTCAGCGACGCCCAGATCGGTGACATGTCGGGGATGCCGATCGAGGCCGTGCGCCGCCACCGCGAGAGCCACAAGATCGCGCCCACCTACAAGATGGTGGACACCTGCGCCGGGGAGTTCGAGGCCTATACCCCCTACTACTACTCGACCTGGGAGCACGAGGACGAGGTGCGCTTCGACCAGAAGAAGCGCCGCATCGTAATCATCGGTGGCGGCCCCAACCGCATCGGCCAAGGCATCGAGTTCGACTATTGCTGCTGCCACGCGGCCTTCGCCCTGCGCGAGATGGGCGTCGAGAGCGTGATGATCAACAGCAACCCCGAGACCGTGTCGACCGACTTCGACACCTCGGACCTACTCTTCTTCGAGCCGCTGACCCACGAAGATGTGCTCAACATCTGCCAGCGACTGAAGCCCGATGGGGTGATCGTCCAGTTCGGCGGGCAAACGCCGATCAACCTGGCCAAGAACCTACAAAACGCCGGCGTCCCGCTGATCGGCACTCCGGTGGAGAGCATCGACATCTGCGAAGACCGTGAGCAGTTCAAAGCACTGCTGGAGCGACTGGGCATCCGCCAGCCGGACAACGGCATCGCCCGCACCGTCGAAGAAGCCTTCGTCATCGCCCACGAGATCGGCTACCCCGTCGTCGTCCGCCCCTCCTACGTGCTCGGCGGCCGGGCGATGGAGATCGTCTACGACGATGCCAGCCTGACCCACTACATGAACGAGGCGGTGCAGGTCGGCGAGGACAAGCCGATCCTGATCGACAAGTTCCTCGAAGACGCGATCGAGGTCGACGTCGACATGATCGGCGACGGCGTCGACTTCGTGATCGGCGGCATCATGGAGCACATCGAGGAGGCCGGAGTCCACTCTGGCGACTCCTGCTGCTCGCTGCCGGCGTATTCGATCAGCGACGGGCTGGTCGAGCAGATTCGTCGGCAGACCCTGGCCATGGCCCGCGCCCTGCATATCTGCGGCCTGATGAACGTCCAGTTCGCGGTCAAGGGCAACGATGTCTACGTGCTCGAGGTGAATCCTCGCGCCTCGCGCACCGTGCCCTTTGTCTCCAAGGCGATCGGGGTGCCACTCGCCAAGCTGGCCGCCAAGGCGCAGGCAGGCATGAGCCTCAAGGAGCTCGGGATTACCAAGGAGATCATCCCCGAGCACTTCTCGGTCAAGGCGCCCGTCTTCCCCTTCGTCAAGTTCCCCGGTCTCGACACCCTGCTTGGCCCGGAAATGCGGTCGACCGGCGAGGTCATGGGCATCGACGAGAACTTCGGCGCCGCCTTCGCCAAGGCCATGCAGGCCGCCGGCGTCGACCTGCCCAAGGAAGGCAAGGTCTTCCTCTCAGTCAAAGACGCCGACAAGCGCAATATCGCAGCGCTAGGCGCCCGCCTGGTAGCCATGGGCTTCGAACTCGTCGCCACCTACGGCACCCACAAGGCCCTGCTCAACCAGGGAGTCGAGGTGACCCGGGTCAACAAGATCCACGAAGGTCGCCCGCACGTCGTGGACATGATCAAGAACCACGACATCGCCCTGGTCGTCAACACGCCCAGCGGCAAGCTCGAACGCAGCGATGATCGGCTGATCCGCTCCAACGCCGTCAGCTACAAGGTGCCCTGCATCACCAATATGGCCGCAGCCGCCGCCGCGGTGCAGGCCATCGCCACGATGCGCCGCGGTGCCCTCGATGTGCAGAACCTGCAGTCGCGCAACGCCAAGAAGGCGCAGTAGGGGCCGGCACGCAGGAGCCGAACCCCGCAAGCTCGGCCCGAAGCAACTCGCGTGGCAGGGAGTCCAAACGCCCCCCGCGGCGCGAGTTCTTTCGTAGCAGGTCGATAAAACGGTCCTGCTCGCTAGCCCTGCTTCTTCCACTGCGGCAGGCGCCCCGGAGTATCGCCGGCGCCGGCCAGCTCAAGAGCTTGCTCCACTGCGGGCAAGTCCTTGCTGGCAAGCTCCCGCAGCTGCTTCAGCACCGGGGCAAAGGCCTCGGCGGCATAACCGTAGGCGTCCCGCTGGGTCTGCGTCGGCGCCGAGGAGGAGCGAAGCTGGGCGGAGGCCACGCTTTGGATGCGCTGCTGGATCGACATCGGGCTCGGCTTGTAGCGAGAACTCAGAGAGGAATCTCCACTCAAGACCCGGCGCAGGCCTGCGAGCCGCTGGTCCAGCGCTTCGATACTGCGCAGCAGCCTCAGGTCGGCGGCGCGACTACGGCGCAGCGCGACCCGGGCCAGATCCACCCGTGCCTGCAAGTCGGCGAGCAAGCGCACGCTCGCATGCACCGACCGGCGCAGCTCCACCACATCCTTTTGGAAGGCAAGTAGCTCCGCACGATCCGCAGCCGGCAAGCTCGCGAGATGGAGCGCCTCGACCTCGAAGGGCACAGGCTCAGTCAGCGCCGTCACGATCCCCTCGACTTCCTGCTCAAGCGTCGCCGTGAAACGGCCCCCCAAGACCAGGGGACCCTTGCCGCTTTCCCGGCCAAGCCTGGCCGGCATCGCGCTGGGATAACGCAGGTCCCAGGCAATCCGGTGCAAGCCCTTGCGCCGAGGGGCATCGATGCGGCGCAGCACCGCGCCAGAGGCATCACGAATCGTCACGAAGACCGCAGGCGTGTTTTCGGCATCTTCTGCCCTGAGATCCTCGTCGCTCGGATAGGGCAGCGTCTTCCCGCCTCGACGCGCCTTGGCCTGCGCCGCCTCCCGCCGCTCACGCTTGCTCCGCAGACCATCCCGCAGATAGATCGTCATCATCGCACCGAAGGGCGGATTGGGCGCGGCGAAGAAGGTCGCCCCCTGGGTACCCAGCCCCGAAGCCCGGCCAAGGCGGCTCCGCTCAATGTAGAGCGGCGCTTTGCGGATCGCGAAGAGCTGTGCCGGCCTGGCTAGCAGCTCCTTCGAAAGGGTGCGCAGCATCGAATAATCGTCGAGCACATAAAAACCCCGGCCAAAGGTGCCGAGGATCAGGTCGTTTTCGCGCCGCTGAATCTCGATATCGCGCACGGCGATGGTCGGCAGCCCGCCCCGCATCCGTATCCAACGCCCGCCGCGATCAAAGCTGACATACACGCCAAACTCGGTACCGACGAAGAGGAGATTTTCATTCTCATGATCCTCGGCGATCGACCAGACGGCATCGCTGGCCGGCAAGTTGGCAGCAATCGAGCGCCAGGTCGCACCGTAGTTTTCACTGACCAGTAAGTACGGCTTGAAATCGCCATTCTTGTGGTTGTTGAAAGCGGCGTAGACCCGCCCCTCGACATGCCGCGACGCCTCAAGCCGGCTCACGTAGCAGCGATCGGGCACCCCATCGAAGCTCGCGTATTTCGACCAGGTCGCGCCAGCGTTCCGGGTCATGTGCACCAGGCCGTCATCGGTCCCGACATAGAGCAAGTTCTCATTCAACGGCGATTCCGTTAGCGACACCGAGTTGCCATAGACCGACGTTGAGCGGTTCTTTGCTACGGCATCGACTTCTTGGATTCGCCCCATGACCGGCAGTCCATCCCGATCGATTCCCCGCGAGAGGTTACCGCTCAACATCTTCCAACTGTCGCCGCGGTCGTCCGTGCGGAAGAGGTGGTTTCCCGCCAAGTACAAGCGCTTATGGCTGTGCGCACTGAGTAGCAGCGGCGTGTCCCAGTTCCAAATGAGCAGCGGCCCACCCGGCACCGGCCTCGGCTTAATATCGGTGTTCTCGCCACTACGGCGGTCGTGCCGAACGATCCCGGCATACTGCGACTGGGTATACACGATGTTCGGATCGGTCGGGTCGACTTGCACCTCATAACCGTCACCGCCAACGGTCACAAACCAGTCCTCGTTGCAGATCCCACCCCGGCTGGTGGTACGCGAGGGCCCCCCTACCGAGTTGTTATCCTGGGTGCCCCCATAGATGTTGTAGAAGGGCAGAGCCTGGTCCGCGCTCACACGATAAAACTGTGCCAGCGGCAAGTTCTCGCAATAATCCCAGTTTGCACCGGCGTCGTAGCTCTGATAAATCCCGCCATCACCGCCAATCACCAGATGCTTCGGATTACTTGGGTCGATCCATAATGCGTGATCGTCCACGTGGCGACCCTTATTCCCCAGAGGGACCCAAGTCCTGCCGCCATCACGGGAGAGCGTCGTGTGGGTGTCCAGGCAATAGATGGTGTCGACATCCACCGGGTCGGCCACCAGCTCTTGGTAGTACTGAGGGCTGCGCGCGACCTTATCGCTCATCCGCCTCCAGCTCTCACCGCGATCGCTAGAGCGAAAGGTCCCGCCCTGTCCGCGCTGAGCTTCGATAATGGCATAGACCACATCGGGGTTTACTGGCGAGATCGCCATACCAATGCGGCCCAGATCGACCCGAGGCAGGCCCGACTGGAGCTTCCTCCAAGAAGCACCACCGTCGTTCGTCTTATAGATCGCCGACTCGGGGCCGCCGTTGACCACGGTCCAGACCTTTCGCCGCCTTTGGTAGGTGCTGGCGTAAGCAATATCTGGATTACGTGGATCGAGGTGCACCTCGTTGACGCCGGTGTCCTCGCTGATCGCCAACACCTTCCGCCAAGTCTTACCGCTATCGATGCTCTTATAGAGCCCACGGTCGCCGCCACTGCGCCAAAGCGGCCCCTGAGCAGCAACCCAGACGATGTTGGAGTCCCTTGGGTCGACAACGATCTTGCCGATGTGCTCACTCTTGCTGAGCCCCATGTTCTGCCACGTCTTGCCGCCATCGCGAGAACGAAAGACCCCATGGCCCCAGGACACGCTGCGCTGGCTGTTGTTTTCGCCGCTCCCGACCCAGATCACATGTCGGTTGTTTGGATCGATACTCACGCAGCCGATCGAGTAGCAAGACTGGGCGTCAAAAACCGGAACGAAGGTCGTCCCATTGTTTTCGCTGCGCCAAACGCCGCCTGAGGCAACCGCAACGAACCAACGCGAGCTATCGCTTGGGTCGACAGCAATATCGGAAATGCGACCAGAAATAAGCGCGGGCCCGATACTCCGAAACTTCAAGGCGGAGAGGGTCGACGCGGTAATCTCCCGAGCCCCTTGAGCCCAAAGGGAGGAGATACAGAGAAGGAAAGCTATCAGGGTTTTCATAGCCGGTGACGCTAGCGGATCGACCTGGCTGAGGCATTAGCGCAGCCCCCTTCCTTCGACGGCCAAGCTGTGCCCCCTAGTCTTTGGAGAAATGCCGCCCGAAAAGCCCGGCGCTCCGGCTCGCATGCCCTTCCTTGTTGACTCCAGGGCCAGCATCCTCGACCTTGCCTCCTCCCCTAGCTGAGCCCAGGAAGGACGCATGAATTTTGAGACACGATGCCTGGCAATCCTCTTCACCACGGCACTGAGCGCCGGAGCCTCAAACGCTCAGGAGCAAGCCCCCCCTGCCGCTGTGGCCCCGGCCAACACCTTAAGCGCGGCCGAACAGAAAGCTGGCTGGCAGCTGCTCTTCGACGGCAAGAGCAGCGAGCACTGGCGGGGCTTCAAGAAGAAGGCCTTCCCGCAAAAGGGCTGGAAGATCGAGAACGGCACCCTGCACGTCATCGCCGGCGGCGGTGGCGGCGACATTATCACCAAGCAAAAGCATCGCGACTTCGAGTTCGTCCTCGACTGGAAAGTCGACGTCCCCAACGCCAACAGCGGCATTATCTATCGCGTCTCCGAGGCGCTCGACTGGACCTGGCAGACCGGCCCCGAGATGCAAATCCTTGGCGATCCGAAGCCCAGCACCGTGAGCACCTGCGCCGGAGGCCTCTACGCCCTCTACGACAGCGCCAAGACCAAGAAGCTAAGCCCTATTGGCCAGTGGAACCGTGCCCGGATCATCGTGGTCGGCAACCACATCGAGCATTGGCTCAATGGGGTCAAACTGCTCGAGTGTGAAATGCACTCACCCGACTGGTACAAGCGCGTAGCGAAGAGCAAGTTCGGCAAGATGCCCTTCTTCGGAACGGTCGGCTGCGGACACATCGCGCTTCAAGAGCACGGAAGCAACGTGTGGTTCCGTAACATCAAGCTGCGCCCGCTCTCCCGCCAAAAAATGAGCGGCGGCAAATCCATCGCCCTCTTCGATGGAAAGACCCTGAAGAACTGGAGCTTCGTCGCGCGCGGTAACGGTGACCCAGCCGCCGTCTGGTCGGTCGAGAAAGGCGTCCTCAAGTGCACGGGCGAGACCTTTGGCTACATCCGCACGCTCAAGGATTACCAAGACTTCATCCTCGAGCTCGATTGGCGCTGGCCAGGAAAACCCAGCAACAGCGGCGTGCTCCTCCGCATGACCGGCCCGGACAAGGTCTGGCCGCAGTCCATCGAGGCCCAGCTGATGCACGGACGCGCTGGCGACTTCTGGGCCATCGGCAAAGTGACCATGAAGACCGAGCCCGCGCGGCGTAAGGGCAGCAATACCCGCCACCTCCAAAAAGCGGAGCTGGCACCCGGCAAATGGAACCACTACCGCATCTTTGTCAGCGGCGGCAAGGTCGAGCTCGAAATCAACGGCCGCTTGGTCAACGAGGCCTGGGGCTGCTTCCCTGATCCGGGAAAAATCTGCCTCCAGTCTGAGGGCGGCCCCATCGAGTTCCGAAATCTGAAACTGACCCCCCTCGCTAGCAGAGGCCCGAAGGGACTTCGTCGCAGCGAGAGGCCTTGACGAGGCAGCAGCAGATCCCTAGGGTCGCTCGGCTCGTTTTCGGCCCCTAGCCAAACGAGCCGCCGTATCCCCTGCCAAGCGAGCCCCAGAGCTGCCATGAGCAAAGGCGACCTGCTTCCAAGATCCCTGCCCCTTCAGCTTCAAGAACTCGTAGAGGGCTCGTACCAGAAAACCTCCCTGCTGCAGAAGCGGGTGCGGGAACTGGTCCGTGGCCAAAAGCCCCTCTACGAGACCCGCGAGACCAACCCCATCGCAATCGCGCTCGAAGAGATGCGCCAAGGGTTGATCGAACTCGCACCTGACGAGGAGCCGGCAGTCGGCGCCGACATCATCGTCTGAGCACATAGCAGACTGCAGAAAAAGCCACGAGGCTCGACACTGCTGCGGCCTCGCGGTTTTCGTTTTTTCCGCGCAGCGTTCCAAGCAGGCCCGCTGCTGGCAGCCCGCTAGAGATCTCTCGTCTCGGCAACACCCAGGACGTCGCCCCAGCTGCGTAAGCCCAAGCCTTTGCCGCTGACGGTCGTCAGATGCATCAGTATCTGCCTCGCGCTCGCCGGCCCAACGATCTGGGTCTCGAAGCCGTGCGGAAACCCATTGCCTGTCAGGTTCACCAGGCCAAAGCGGCCGATCCCCCTAGACGACCCAGCTTGATTGCTCGCAATCGAAAAATCGTTGCGCGAGAGCAGATCCAACTTACTCCGCTTGACATCCATCGGAATCAACCAAGTAGCGGGGACAGGTACAAACGATCCATCTGCTTTGATCGCATGAAAAGCTGAAGCAATCGGCTCACTCTGCCGCCATAGATAACGAACAGCCGGGTACGGCAGATTAGAATCAACCGGATTGCTGCCCTGATAGAAGTGCTTCAGCAGATTTTCGAGTTCGATGGAATCCGTAACCCCCTCAACTTGCGACATATCGGCAACGGGGACCGAAACCCACTTGATGAGTTCGAGGCCATCAACCTTACTGCCAGGGGCTCCGCCATCGATTCGATGCAAGTAGTACGCAACGAACCGATAGATATCGACACGCACCGTGTGCCCGCTGGGATTCCCGCAATCAAAGATGTCGCTGCGCTCGAGCAGACCAAAGAGCAGGGCGTTGCCGCTTTTCTCGTTCCCGAACAGGTCTTTCTTGAAGATGCCCGTCGCTGAGAGCTTTGGTAGTCTCGCGGAATAGGCATTAGCCGCAGACCTATCCAGGCGCTGCCAATAGGAGAGACCCGCCGCGTCATTGACAAAGAAATGCGTCGACCCGCTCACATCCTTGCGAACCATCTCGATCAGGTCTTGAGTCGCGCCAGTCAACTGCACACTTCGCTGGACATACCCCTCAGCCCGAGTGCTCCCCAGCGCCAGGCCGGAAACGACGGCCGAGATGGCAAACATCAGGGCCACAACGATAATGACCTCAAGCAGCGACATGCCGTGCTGCCCACTCATACGTAGCTTAGCAACTGTCATCGCATCACCTCTGGATATAGATCTTGGCCTGGTGGTGCGAATAGTGCAGCGCTTCGTTGCCGCGGTAACACTCGACCCGAATCAGGTAACTAGCCTCAGGGAAGCTCCCGCTCGGCACGTTCCAGACGTAGCTTTCATCCCCGACACCGGTATCCCAGAGGATGTAGGAGGAGTTGCTCGGCAGCCGCCCTATCGTCGCAGCACTCCCATCCTGAACGTGATGCCAAGTGGTTCCATTGTCCGCAGAGTACATCACAACGTAGCGAAGATCGGCCTCATTGAGAGCAAATCCAGCCCCAAAGGAGCCGGCGTACTTACTACCATCCCATCGCTTCCATGCGGTGTTCCAGGAAATGGTGATCGTAACGGGGTCATCAAGCTCTGTGATCTCGGTCGGATCCGTAATCTTGATTCGTGGCGGCAAGGTAATAGGGTTAACCATCGTCGTATTGCCGGCCTCGAAGAAGCTATGCATCAACGCAAGCACCGAGAATTTGGCGATAAACGAAGAGCCAGACTCCACGGTGCGGTCGAGGCCACTAACGACGATGCGCCCGGTCCGTAGGCCGTCTGGCCTGGTCAAGCCCACCAAAGACGAGCCCTCGATCCCGTCTTGGTGCCTGTAGTAGCGCCGCTCGACAGTGGCCCTGAAGCGCGGATACTCCGCCGTGAAATTCCATTCGTCTCCACGGCCTCCCGCCCAACTCGTCGCGATCGAGAACGGTCGACTGATCTTGGTTGTAGTCGGGAGGGGGAAATTGTAGTTGCTCGCTAGCTCTAAGCCGGGCCCAACAAGCCCTCCGTAGGTGTTACCCCGGCTTCGGTGATGGAAGGTCGAATTTGTACTCCCGATATTGAAGACCGAAGTGCAGCCTTCGCACTGAGTCCTCCTAATACTATTGGCCAACCTTGTACCATAAGGCAAATTGCTCACTATGTTATAGCGGCTAGTACGCATGAAGAAATTTGCCGCCGGGCCGGCATTGAGATTGCCGGTAGACAACCAATGGTTATACTCTCGATCCGGATACAGTTCTCCGAGCCAGTGTTTCCCCCACCAGTAATCAGCCGAGGCGGCGCGTTCCCGGACGATCTTCTGGTAACGGTATGTCGAATCTCCTCCACTCGCGATGTTGTCCACATAGGAGTTACCATTTAATCCGTAGGGCCTGAGATTCACTGGGATGGACGATGGATAGCCGTTGGCACTGTCATATCCGATCTCGTTGCCGATCCCCATGTAGTAGTAACTCCATCCGGTTAGCGTCGTGTAGACAGCTTCGGAGTTCACTACAGCCTCACGCAGCAACTGCGCATATCGAGGGAAATCTACTTCCGTCCGCCCCTTCCAACGATCTCGAAGGCGGGCGGATGAAAACCCAGGCCAGCGCGCCCGTCCATCCTGGGACCCGTTCACGAAATCGTCGAAGTACCAGTTATATCCATTCGGGAAACTTGCCCCGCCATGTTTCAGGTCGGCGTAGGGGCAATGCCGCGGATCACCAAGGAACTGAGACCTTTCAGTTATCGGCACATCGCCAAGGTCGTCGACCCACCAGGTATAGGTCGTACTCAAGTTATCGGGATCATTCGGCGTGGGATAAACTGTCCCAGTATTCAAGTCGGTCCCCAGGCGCGTGCGAACCTCAAGTCGATAATCGGTGCCCTCGGACAGTAGCGACCCTGTGCTAGCACCGTTGAGGACATCATTCGGTATCTCAATCAACCAACGAGCCGTGTTCTTGGATTTCGCCTCCCCGAAAGTGGCGAGATTTACGCTAAAGTCGTTCGCTGTCTCACAGGCGCACGGGATGTAGTCCATCCCGTAAAGTCGGTAATCTGGAGACAGGCCAGAAACATTTGGCGATGTTCCGATTAAGGGGGCCACCGATGGCGTGTTGTGGAGAAGGAGTAACGTGTATTTCTCCCCCCCCGTCGAAGTATTGTCGACAAAAGACGCTTCGAAGTACATCTCGCTTGAGAGCGTCGACACTGTTGGCGCTAGCTCAAACGGGGAATAGCTGTCGTTGCCGTCGCCTCGATCCACGCCACCAGGAAGACGCTGGACTTTAAGGGTAGTTGCCCCAGCTCCCACGCCGTTGATATTGCCAGTCAAATTCACGTTCATGATCTGAATCGCAATCGGCCTTCCGGCACAGAACTCATCCGTGGCTAACGAGGGGTTATCCCAGTAGGCGTACACGCGAAGCTTGACCGCTTCGGAGCTGGCGGCAGTGGGTCCCCGGACATATCGCAAGTGTTCGGGATGCGTAACGACTCGCAGACCTGGAACCCCAGTCATCGCATGGGGAGACTTAGCGGGGTCCGAGTAGTTTCGCAGTGCCGGCATCGGCAACAGCTCACCGTGCAAGTTCACTAAGATCGCATTGTGGTATTTGGCGGGATTGGTAGCCATATCCTCCAGAAGGAGGCGCCATGTTGGCGTATCCGGGTCCTCCAGCCCTGCCGCAACTCTTTTCGCGAAATACGCCCGCTCCTGCGGGAGGCGCATAGCATGGTTCCAACTATCGGCGAGTGCATAGGGATAGGGATTCGTCCCAGAGTCATAGTGACCGACCTTGACCCCGTCCAACCACATTCGCGCACCAATCGCCTCTGGAACGTAGTAGTAGGTACTTGCCGACCCTGAGGGCATCTTCCCGGGATAGAAGTACACCCCAGGAATGTCATAACTAGAGTCGTTACTCTCGTTTATCCAAGGAGTGTAAAGCTGGTTTCTCCCATACGAAGCCTTCGTGATCCAGTGTGTGCGAATCTTTGCGCCGGGATTTCTGGCCTCAAGATCAGTGATCGTGGCTTCCAGGAACGGCCGAATCGAATCCATGTGCACCCACCACCCCGGAATGTTTTCCAGCGCAAGCAGATATACATCGAATTCCTGACTCGGCGGGAACGAGCTTGCTACGGAATTCACCACACCAGACAGGTCCGCAAGAGTCATCCAGGAGCCCGACTCACGGACTCGCTTGAACACCTTGACGGTCACGTAGCGAACGTTGCGATTATTGAGTCCAGCAAAGGGTTTCACTGAAATCCGGCGGGCCCAAACCCACTCGCCCTGCTGCTTGACATTACCAGATAAAGGGTGGTCTGGAGCTAGAGGGCCAGCCTCCTCAGTTATCGTAAGGCAACGGTTATACGAGCTACCGTCATCAAAGACATCAAGACTGTTTGCTGCCGCATCCTCCGTTCGGTTCACGTAGGACTGAAGCTCCGCCAAAATCGAAGTCGCCTTACTGTAGGCAAAGACCTTGTCCTTTTCGATTGCGTTCCGCCTGTATGTTATCGACGTATGATTCAACAACGCCAAAGAAATGGTTACGAGGATCAAGAAGGCAAAAGCCATCTCAGCGAACGTAAACCCGCCCTCTCGGCATCTACGCCGCCGGCAAAGTCGAGAAATCTGATTCATTTCCGTTCCTCCTACTGCTTCACGCTGCCGCGCAGATCCGTTCGGCGAACCGAGCTGGACACGCGATACTGGCCAACCTCGAGCATCAGCGAGTTCAATATCCCATCGTCGTATTCAATTTCGGCGTAATCCGCGAGCCCCTGCACCGTCACAACCCCTTTCACAATAAAGGTCCCGCGGAGTATCGATGGAGCATTGACCGTAAGATCTCCATTCACGTAGAGCATCCCATTGAAAAAGGTGTTGCTCCCAGGATTAATCTTTACGTCTCCATTGACATAAATGATGCCCGTGCCCTTAAGCGGACGCGCGAGAGTAAAGACAAGGTCAGCATCGACATAAAGAACGTGGTTATTTGGCACCGGGCAAGGGAACTCGGCATTGCTCGTGATCCTGTCATCTGCTAACGAGCGCAGTGATGCGTCGTCAAGACCAAAGACAGCATCCACCGAGCTGTCATAGCTCCCCACAGCAACGAGGCTCGGAGATCCCGAGAGTTCTCCTACTACCGTTGCCCCCCCTGTGCTCGACGGATAGGCAACTCCCGCTCCCACTCCGCCGAGCACCCGGCCACGACTATTGATCCGACAATTGTCTGCACGATCGACACAGAGGGCTGCCTGTGAGGGTGGCGACAAGGTCATGCGCCGGATTTCGGTCTCCATGACTTCCGTGCTGAGGACCTGGTTTGGCTGCACATTGAAGTCCGCCGACGGATCTACCATCCGGAAAACAAACCCTCGGCTGACAAGTCGCCAAATCGTGCCTGCCGAAGCGGCACCTCGCTGCGCCGAGATATCGTCGGTCTCTGCCTCGCTTGGTACAACATTCGGGACGAAACGCCGCACTTCGTATCGCCCCCAAATGCCTCGCGAGATCTCGAACTGGCGAACGATCCCGATTGCTGGGTCGTCCGTATCGAGCACAGGAGGGCTGGCCGTAGTGTCGAGCACGGGCAGGAAGCTCGTCACCGGCTGCGTCGTCTGGCGACGGAACCAACTCACGGCATCGATAAGCCCAGCATTGGCGAACTGCCTGGCCTGTCCATCGAGCCGGAAGAGCACCTCAGACTTCTTACTTGCGGCCTCCATCACCATGGAGCCCGAAAGAATCAGACCAAGACCGAGAATTGTGAAGAAGATCGCAATCACCAAGGCCGTGCCTGACTCGGCACTGCCCGGCTTGTATTCGCTTGGCTGACTCATGGGCATCTCCTGAGGAACCAGGGATCCCTATCGGCAGATTTCGTCCCGCCGACTTGCTTTTCTTGAAGCCGGCGGGCCGCCAAGCCAAGCCCCCCGTGCTAAGGGACTTTCAGATCAGATCGTCAAACGAATCGCCCGCACTTCGCCTCAAGTGCGGAGCCCCCAGGCCCGCAACGTCGGGTTTCCCGGCCCATCCGTGCGGAAGAGAACCGACGGCAGCTCGACCCCAGCACGAGGCGGCACCGAACCAAAATCTCGCACCGGGCGAATCCAGGTATTGGTGTTTGGATCCCGGAGCGGGCTCCGCGGGTGATGGGTGAAGTGATGGTAAAAGAGCCGGGGGCACCAGAGGGTATAGGCCGAACTCTGGATGCAGCTGTCGTTGCTTTCCCAGTAGCCGTGCTGCCCCCATTCCTTGCCGTTACCACGCAAGCCGGCGAGCTGAGCAATGCGGATCGCGAAGTTGTAGCAGCCGTGGTCGGTATCGGGCTGAGCTAGGTCATGCGGGATCGAGGTACGCGGACCTTCAAAGCCTGGATGCACCGGTTTGAAGCCGATCTGCTTGATCAAAACACCATCGCTGGGGTTGTGGTCAAAAGGAGGGCGATCGTTATCGGGCGGGTCGTTCAGCGGCGGATGATGCTCGGTGACCTCCAGGAGGCGACGGGCAAAACCCAGATCCCGGTCGTTGTGCACCTCGTCACCGTCGAGGAAGAGGATGTGGGTCGCCTCCCTGGCTCGGGCAGCATCAAGACAGGCTTCGCGATTCTCCTGCTCACTGTCGCCGCCGAACTCCGCCCGGACATGCAGCTTGCCGCCTAGGTCCCCGAGCTGGCCGACGATGCTTAGGGTCTGGTCCCGGGAGTGGTTATCGAAGAGCAGGATTTCGTCGACGAAGGCCGCCACCGACTGCAGCGCATACCAGACCCAGTACTCCTCGTCCCGGACCATACAGATGGCGACCAGTTTCATAGCAGCCCTCCCTCACCCTGTTCCTGTGACCAAATGCAAGCATCCATTCTCTCATCCGCCCAATAGCAGGGCATCGAGAGCGAGGAGCTGCTTGAGAAAGCAGACAGTGCGTCCAATGATCTTCGCCCTCCAATCTCAGGCAAGACCTGCCCGACCCTCTAGACCAAACGAGAGCCCAATGTCGAACCTCGCAGAACTCACCGACACCGACTTCCAGTCCACGATCGAATCCGCGAGCACCCCGGTCCTGATCGACTTCCACGCGACCTGGTGCCAGCCCTGCAAATCACTGACCCCGCTGATCGAGGCCATCGCCGAAGAGTATGCAGGCAAGCTCGAGGTCCGAGCTGTCGACATCGAGAATGCCGGCGAGACGGCCATGCGCTTTGGCATCCAGAGCGTCCCCACGGTCGTCCTTTTCAAGAATGGCCAAGAAGTCGACCGCTTCATCGGCCTGCGCGACATCAAGTCGATTCGCGAGATGGTGGACAAGGCCATCGGCTGAGCCGCTCTGCGAAGGCTCGGGGCCGGGAGGCAGAGCTAGGAATCAGGCCGGCCCGCCCTCACCCCACTCGTAGAAGCCCGAGCCGCTCTTCTTCCCGAGCTTCCCCGCCTCCACCATCTGGCGCATCAGCGCCGGCACCTGGAAGCGCTTGTCGTCCAGCATCTCGCTGAGATAGCTGGCGATGTGCATACGGACATCGATGCCAACGAGGTCGGTGAGTTCCAAGGGACCCATCGGATGTCGGTAGCCAAGCTTCATCGCCTTGTCGATGTCGGCTGCTGAGGCGACCCCCTCCTCAAGCATCCGGATGGCCTCCAGCCCAAGCGCAACGCCCAGGCGGCTGCTGGCGAAACCGGGCGCATCCTTGACCGTGATCGGGTCCTTCCCAAAGCGGCGGCCCAGCTCGCGCGCGCAGTCGACCGCAGCCTCGTCGCTCCCCGGACCGACCACCACCTCGATCAGCTTCATCAGCGGCACCGGGTTGAAGAAGTGCATGCCTACGAAGCGCCCTGGAGCCGCAACCCCCTCGGCAATCTTCCCGATCGAGAGGCTCGAGGTATTGCTCGCCAAGAGGCAGTCCTCGTCGACGACGCTGGCGATGCGGCCGAAGACCGAACGCTTGAGTTCGAGCAGCTCCGGAATCGCCTCAATAACCACGTCGCAGCCCTGCACCGCCTGCTCCAGCTGGGTGCTCTTGCTAAGCCGTGCCAGGCAAGCTTCACGCTCCGCCGCCGCGAGCTTCCCCTTGCTCACGCCCTTGTCGAGCATGGCACGCACCCGCCCCAGCCCCTGCGTCACCGCAGCATCATCAATATCGAAGAGCCGGACATCGAGCCCGGACTGGGCCGCCACCTGAGCGATCCCCGCCCCCATGGTCCCGGCGCCGAGCACGGCACAGACCTGCATTTCGCTTGCGGACTTCACGCTCACTTCCCCCTCTTATCCAAGAACTCCTGCATCCGGCGCTTCTTCTCCTCGCTCTCGAAGAGCACCGCCTGGGCTCCACTCTCGATCATGAAGGCCGTGTCGGGTCGCACCCGAAACAGCGCATGCATGGTTTTCTTCGCCAGTCGGCTCGCCAGCGGCGCCGTATCGACCACCTGCTGCGCCGCAGCCATGGCCTCCTGCTCCAGCTCCGCCTCGGGGACGACGCGCGACACCAAGCCCATCCTGAGAGCATCCTCCGCAGCGACGATGCGGCCGGTCAGGACCAAGTCCTTAGCCTGCCCCATGCCGACCAAGGCCGGCAGGCGATGCAGACCGCCCGCTGCCGGCAGAATCCCCAGCTTCAGCTCCGGCTGCCCAAAGCGCGCCGACTCGCTGGCGATGCGAAGGTCACAGGCCATCGCCAGCTCCATACCGCCACCAAGGCACCAGCCCTGGATCATCGCGATCACCGGGACCGGAAACTCCTCGACCTGCAAAAACAGCGAAGAGTTGATCCCCGCCAGCGACTGCTCCGCGTCACGCTGCAGCAGCTCGCCGATGTCGGCACCGGCGACGAAAGCCTTGTCGCCCGCCCCCTTCAGCACGAGGCAGCGGAGCCCAGCCTCGCCCTTCAAGTCAGCAAGCTTCTGCGACAGAGCCGCGACCAAGGCCAGGTCGAGGGCGTTACGCTTTTCCGGGCGATTGAGGGTCAGGACCGCGATGGCGCCTTGCCGCTCCTCCAAGACGAGTTCGTCAGTCATTCTGGGCCTCACCCTTCGCCGTCGATGCGGATCACGACCTTGCCAAAGACCTGGCGCTGCTCAAGCAAGCGGTGGCCTTCGGCCACGGAATCCAAACCATGCAAGACGCGGCCGATGATCGGCCGCAGCCGCGACTGGGCAAGCAGCTCAGTCACCCGCAGGAGGTCGCCCCTGCTACCCATGGTCGAACCGAGTAGGGACAAGGATTTGAAGAAGAGCTGGGCCAGGTTGATTTTTGCGAAGGGCCCGGTCGTGGCGCCACAGGTCACCAAACGTCCGCCCCAGGACAGACACTGGATCGACTGCTCGAAGTGCTCCCCACCCAGGTGATCGACGCAAACCTGGACACCACGCTTCTGCGTGAGTTGACGCACGGCTTGGACGAAGTCTTCGGCCTTGTAGTCGATCACCTGATCGGCGCCGAGTTCCTTTGCGCGCGCGCATTTCTCAGGCCCGCCAGCCGTGCTAATAACCGTCGCGCCGAAGAGCTTGCAGATCTGGATCGCCGCCGAACTCACCCCACTGCCAGCCGCGTGCACCAGCACTGTCTCGGCCGGCTGCACCTGGGCCCGGCGCACGATCATGTTCCATGCGGTCAGAAAGGCCAGCGGGAAGGCGGCAGCCGCCTCGACACTGATCGCCTCTGGCCGCGGATGCACGTTCGCCGCCGGCACGCAGGCATACTCGGCTGCGAGCCCGTCACAGGACTCGCCCAGGATGTGGTAGCTGCTGCAGAGCTGATCCTTTCCTTCGAGGCAGGGCGCACAACGCCCGCAAGAAGCCCCCGGGTGAACGATGACCTCGTCGCCCTCACCTAGCCCGGTAACCCCCTCGCCAAGCGCATGCACGACAGCGCAGCCGTCGCTGCTGGGAATCAAGGGCAGGGGAAACTTGTGCCCTGGCACGCCTCGTCGCACCCAAAGGTCGAGGTGGTTGAGGCTGAAGGCCCGCATTCGCACGAGCACTTGCCCAGGCTCCGGAGCCGGACGCGGGAGCTCGACCTGCTCTAGTTTCTCAACCCCGCCATGCTCGGAAACACGGATCGCCTGCATCATCTGCGCCATTGCCAAGAACCCTCGAATAGATACCGGCGGCGAACTCTAGCAGGTCCTTGGGCAAGTCTCGCGAGTGCCTGGGAGCATGATGCCAGGCCCACCCCCAGCCCTGCGAGCGGCGAAAATGAGCCGCCGCCTTCACCGGAGCTTGTGCCCGAGCCTTGCGCGCACTAGTTCCAAGGACCAGGATTCCTGCCCCCCAGGACCTGGGGCTCTTGCTCCGAGGAGACCGTGGACAACGACAAGATCACCCATGTCTGGATCGAAGATGGCTGCATCAGCTGCAGCCTCTGCGAGGACTACTGCCCCGAGGTCTTCAAGGTCGAGGGCGGAGAGATCTGCATCATCACCGAGGACGCTGCAGCGTTCTTCGGAGCCAAGGAGGAAGACATCCTCATGGCCGAGAAAGACTGCCCCGTCGGAGTCATCAGGGTAGGCAGCTGATACAGCAAGTGGGCGGCTGCTCCGCTGCCGCATCCAAGTAGGGGGCATCGGCAACGGGAGGCAAGACCCCCGCCCTCAGGCACAGCAGGCCGCCGATTAAGACTCCAGATTACTAACGCGCGTCTATCTCAGCAGCCTGCTAGCTTGTCAGCCTCGACCAACGCTAATGAGAGCAGGAGCGAAGCAATGACGAATCCGATGAGGGCCCGGTTCCTTGCCCTATTCCTCGCTTGGCCGGGAGCCGCGGCAGTCGTAGCCCAGACGCCGCCAGCAGCGCCGCCGGCAGCGAGCTTGCAGCCGAGCCTTGCCGAAGAAGGCTTCGACTACGCGAAGCTCAGCAAGCACGAGGTCGGCCTGGGCCTGCTATTCAGCAAGAAGCGCTACCGGCGCCTCTTCGGACATCCACAGAGCTTGCAGATCCTCGAACTCGACCCCCGGCAGCAGCAGCTACGCCTGCGGGTGGCAGCGCAAGCCCAGCTCTTCCGGACCAGCGAACTCGCGCGCAAGCGCGGGGCCATCGCCGCGATCAACGGTGGCTACTTCACCAAGTCGGCCGCCGCGGTCGGCCTGCTGCGGGTGGATGGCAAACAGCTCTTCGGGCCGCACAAGCAGATGCTTGGCGCCCTCGTAATCGGGAAGAAGGGCCGCACTTCGATCGCCACTGGCGAAGGCCGGCTCTTCGCAGAATCACGCGATGCGCTGGCGGCGGGACCGATGCTGGTGCAGCAGGGCGTGATCGCGCTCGGCACCGAAATCTCCCACTTCGACAAGCGCCACCCACGCACCGCGGTGGGGATCGCAAAGGACGGCCGCATCTTCTTCCTCACCGTCGATGGACGCTCGCCGGGCAAGGCCGCGGGGATGACCTGCGAGGAGCTGGCCCGCATCTTCGTCGCACTCGGCTGCGAGAAAGCTCTCAATCTCGACGGCGGCGGCTCGACCACGATGTGGATCCGCGGCGCCGGAAAGACGGGTGTCGTCAATCACCCAAGCGACAACAAGCACTTCGATCCCGCCGGCGAACGCCGCGTCGCCAACTGCGTGCTGATCTACGGCAAGGATGTCCTGGTCCTGGAGGAGAGCGCAGTCACCCCGAAGCCCAGAAAGGAGGGCCCCCTCTCGCAGATGCGCTACCTCAAGGCAGCCGATGCCAGCGGTGGCAAGTGGCTGCGCGTCCCCGGACAACTCGCGGTGGGGATCGACGCCAAGCTCGACTTCCCTGGCTACTGGTTCGTGCAGGCGCGGCTACCCAAGGGCGCCCCCTGGCCCGAGAGCATTTCTTGGAACCCCGAAATGCTGGAGTCGCAGCCGCTGAAGCAGAGGATTCGCACCCAAAACGGGTGGGTCCAGCTCGGCCAAATCAAGATGAGCAGCGCCGGAATCCTGCGCCTGCACTTCAGTGGCAAACAGGCCTTCGGCATCGACGCTTTGCGCCTAGTGCAGCGCTGAGCGAGCCAGCTCGCTCCGGCAGCAGCAGCTCAAGCCAGCGAGCTGCCGCGCTCCCTCAGCAGCCAAGCTAGGAGCAACAAACAAAAGCCTGGAATCAGCAGCCACTGAAAACGCGCCTGCCGAAGCCGGCGCTCCTGCTGCTCGAAGCTGCGCTTCTGCATCGGCCGCATCCGCTTCTCAAAGAGCTCGACCAGCGGCAGCGAAACGTCATTCCCCGCGAGGTAGCTGCCGCCGGTCGCCCCGCAGATCTGGCGCAGACCCTGGGCATCGAGACGGCTGATCACCTCCTGACCAGCCTGGTCCCGAACGAAGCTCCCCGGTTCGCGGCCCGGAACCTTGGCCCCCTCGGTGCTGCCATAACCCAAGGCATGCACTCGCACTCCTCGGGCACGGGCGCTGGCCGCCTCCTCCTGCCCCTGCCCCTCCAGATCCTCGCCATCGGTCATAATCACGATCGACTGACTCTCGACCCCATCCCGGGGCAAAACCGCGAGCGCCGTGCGCAGTGCCGCCGCGAGATCCGTGCCGCCAAGCCGGGTGCTCTCGGTGTCCACCCGGTCCAACAAGGCCTCGAAGGCCCCCAGGTCATGGGTCAGCGGACAAACAACACGCGCATCCCCAGCAAAGGCCAGCAGGCCGATGCGATCGCCCCGCAGCTGCGGCAGGAGCGCCTTGATATCCTTTTTGGCCCGCGAAAGCCGGTCCGGCGGCAGGTCCCGCGCAAGCATGGATCGACTGGTGTCGAGGCAGAGCACCAGCTCGACGCCTCGGCGCTCGACCTTGCGCTCGATGCTGCCCCAGGCCGGCTCCAGAGCGGAGAGGACCAGGAGCAGTAAGCCGGCGAACTCCAAGGCAAAGCGCAGAGTCCGAGCCGCCGGAGGAGCATCCGCAAGGAGCAAGGGGTGCGCAGCCTGGTCCGCAAAAGCCTCGGCCGCACGCCGCTGCCTGGCACGAGCTGCAAGCACGAGCACAAAGTAGATCAGCGGCGCGAAGAGCAGCGGCCAGCGTTCAGGGTGTTCAAAAACGAAGTCGCTCACGAGCATCCTCAAAAGTGCAGACTCGTCTGATGCGCAGCTAGCCGAGGAGCCAGCACCCTACGCCCGGGCAGCGGCCCCATGCAAAACATGGCTCTCCCCGGGGGGAAACGCCCGCGAGATCAGGGCCAGGCAAGCAGCACCGTCGCCCGCAGCAACAGCGCCAAGAACAACAGCCCCGCCCCGCTAAGCAGGAAGGGCAGGAAGCGCTCCTCCGCGCGGTAGAGCCGATCGAGCAACTCGACACGCTCAAGCTGGTCGATCTCATCAAAGATCCGGCCCAAGGCTTCCGCGTCCCCGGCTTCGAAAAATTGGCCCTTGGTCGCCTCAGCGATCTCGCGAAGAACCGAAAAATCCGTGCTGCGCGCCAGCGAAAACAAGCCCTGCCCAGCACCCTGCCCACCGGCGCCGATGGTGTAGACGCGGACGCCAGCCTTCTTTGCCAGCTTGGCGGCATCCTCCGGCGTGATCGCGTTGACGTTCTCCATGCCGTCCGTCAGGAGAATTACGACCTTGCCGGGGCTCTCACTCTCCTCGAGTTGCCGCACGGCGAGTGCCAGCCCAGCGCCAATGCCGGTGCGGTTCTCGGGACTACGCTGCGCCTTGTGTTTCAGCGGCCGGAGAAACCTATCGAGGGCCTGGTGGTCCAGAGTCGCCGGACAAACGAGGTCGGGAAAAAGCGCAAAGGACACCAGCCCAATCCGGTCGCCATCGCGCCGTTGCACGAAGTCGCGGGCCACCGCCTTGGCTATCTCCAGACGACTGCGCTCGCCTCCCGCGTCCATATCGCGCTCCGCCATGGTGCTGGACAAATCCAGCACCAGGAGGATGTCGATCCCCTCACTCTCAACCGGAATCCGGTCGAGCTTCTGCGGCCGGGCGATCGCGAGACTGAGGGCGAGCAAGGCCAAAGCGCTCAGATGCAGGGGCAGCTGGGCCAAGCGCACCCGCCAGCCACTCGGCAGATCGGAAAAAAGCGCGACGCTGGCGACCCCGAGGGCCGGCAAACGCCGGCGCGCAATCAGCAGCCAAAGCAGCAGCAGCAACGGAACGAGCAGCAAAAACCACCCGTCCGCGAAAGAGAAACCCAGAAGCTCTTCTTGTGCGTTGCGACTCATCACTCAGACTAACGGCTCGCGGGTGCCCCCCCACATGGCGACATCAAGCCGAAGGCTTCGCCGAGGGCGCCTCAAAGAACACCGTGGGGTTCTTGGTCGCCGGGCGGATCATATCGCCCAAGCCCAAGGAGAGCTTCACCGCGTTGATCGCGTTTTGCTCGGTCTTGAAGCCTGCGCTTGAGGCACAAAAGCCTTCGACCCCCTTCTCCTCCAGCCACGCCGCCAGAACCTCACCCTCTCCGTCGAACTCTCCCGGATCCTCATAATGGTACACGTCATCGACAGCGATAACGCCACCAGCCTTTACCCGCGGAAAAACCTCATTCAAATACCACTCGGCAAAACTGGCGCTATGGTCCGAGTCCATAAACAGCCAGTCGATATGTTCGGGAATCTTATCCGTAAGGCGCCGAACGTCTCCCTGCACGAAAGACCAACGCGATTCCGCTAGCTTGGGGGGAACATTGCTGGGGGCGACATCTACGATGTCATAGGAGAACAACCTCCCCCCCCGTTATCCCTCAGGGCGGAAAGAATCCAGCAAGTAGACCAACCGTGACAGGGAGAAATCTCTACCACGACTTCCGGGCGACGGTCCCGCAGCAGCAGATAAGTCACCTCCGCAGCAATATCATCCAGCTGCGCGATCATCGCAGGCTGCCAGCCCCTGTTGCCGCCACCGCTATTAACGATCTTGCGCAGGGCCCTGCCGCCGGGGATCCTCTCTGCCCAGGTGACGCCCTTCTTGCGGTATATCGCCCGCATCTGCGCACGCACCGCCTTCAGGTCGCTGGCGTAACGCTCGTACAGGCCGACCACATATTCCAACGTTATCATTCCATCCTCATATTATCTCAGGAGCGGTCGCTCGGATCGATACCGCTCGGGGCGGCAAAGGGCCTTCCATTGAACACGAAGCAGGCAGCCAAGTGAAGAAGTGCAGCAGCAGGGCAGGGGAGACCTCGGGCTAGCGACATAAGGCCCTCCGCTTCCAAGCATGGCAGGCAACTCTACCCGCCCGCATCGACCTCGGCTGGAGCCTATTCGCGGACCCCACGCAGAACCAGCGCCCCAGCCGCGAAGAGGATGCTCAGCGAGGCAACGGCCCAGCCCTGCCCGGCGCCGGCACTCACCGCACCGAAAAGCAGCGGACCAAGGATCGCCGAACCTTTGCCGCTGAAGGCCATCATTCCGTAATACTGGGCACTCTGCCCCTCGGGGGCGAGTTCGCCCACAAAGCTCCTCGAGGTGGCCTGAGTTGCGCCGATGACCAACGACGCCAGCACCGCCATCGGCCAGAAGATCAGCGTTCCGGTCTGGGCATCGAACCACTGCTCCTGGGCACAGAGCCAAACACCGGCGCAGACGAGGATCCACAGCAGCAGCGTCTCGAGAATCGAGCGCTTTGCCCCGTGCTTTTCGGCACGCAGCCCGAAGAGATAGGCCCCGGGCGCCGCCACAACGTTGAGCACCACGATCAGGAGCAGCGACTCGGTCGCCGAAAACTCCAGGGTCTGCGTGGTGAACGCAGCGGCGAACACAATCACCGCCAAGACGCCGTTGTTGTAGAGGAAGAAGGCCAGCAAGAAGCGAAGGAAGCGCGGCTCACGCCGGAACTCAGCGAGGCTCGCTTTCAGGTCCTGCAGGCCCATCCCCAGTGAGGCCCGCATCGGCGGGCGCGGGCCCTGGCAGCGATCCTGCAGCAAGAGCAGCGCCGGCAGCGTGAAGAGCAAAAACCACCCAGCGACAAAGAACGGCACCATGGCAATGCCCTGCAGGGCCTCGTCCCCTTCCCGTCCCAGGACCAGGGGCAAGACCACAAGCAGGCAGCCGATGCCGCCGATGTAGCCAAAGGCCCATGCCAGCGCTGACAGCCGCGGGATCTTCGCCGCCGGCACCAGCTCGGGCAGGAAGGAGTTGTAGAAGACCAAGGCGCCTTCGAAGCCGACGATGGCCAGGATCAGCCCAAGCATCACCAGGGCTAGGTGGCTGGCGCCGGCAAGCCCGAGCAGGAGGGTCCCAGAGACGCAGAGCAGGCTGAAGAGCCGCAGGAAGAGCCGCTTTCGCCCGGTGCAATCGGCGATGGCCCCGAGCAGCGGAGCCGAGCCAAAGATCAGCAGGGAGCCGATCGCGTTGGTCAGCCCCCAAAGCCAGTCCCCCTGGCCGCTGCGTTCGGCGAGACTGGCCTCCGGATAGGCCTGCGGAATCACCGCCTGCTTGAAGTAGATGACGTAGAGCGCCGTGATGATGATGGTCGGGAAGGCGCTGTTGCCAAAGTCATAAAAGCACCAAGCGACGCGCTGCTTGCGAGTCGAGAGTGGGGCTGGAGAGGCTGCCATGCGGGGAATCATGGCCCGCCCAGGACGCTGTCGCTCGGCCCGATTCCCGGGAAAAGCGCGCGGGAGGACCAGCGACGCTCAGCGGCGGCGCAGAAACTTGGGCACGAAGCGCCAACGCCCATGTCCATAAAAGCGATCGAGTTCGAAGCGCACATAGGCATTGCGGAAGGAATGCTCCTCGGCGCCATAGGCGTGCTCCAAGCCGAAGAGACAGGAGGAGCGCACGTCGCAACCCTCTTCACAACCGCCGTGGCTACGGTGCTCCGCACACTTCGCGTCTTCCTTGTAGCCGGGCTCGCTGACCGCAGCGACCGGACAGGCAATCAGGCAGGGCGCGTGGCACTCGCTGCAGGGAGTAAAGCCTTCCATCGGCCCCTCTGGCTCGAGTTCCTCCTCAAGCACCAGGGCGCCACGCATGCTAATCCAAGGCCCGAACTTGGGGTGCAGCAGGAGCGGGACAACAGGGCTGCGATAGCCAAGACCCGCAAGCTCGCCGAGCGTGACGAAGTCGACGGTCCCATTGCCGAAGGGAAAAAGCAGCTCACTGCGAATCCCGAGTCCTGCGAGCCGCTGGCGCTCCTCCTGGATCAAGGCCGCCCCGTGCTCATCGATGGGGTGGTAATTGGGAGCCGGAGCCTTCGGCTTCCCATGCCTCTGGATCATTCGCTCCCAGAACTCACTGCCACCGGAGGCGATGACCAAGACGCTGCGCCCCTCAGGGAAGCGCCCTGAGATCCTGCGCTCCCGACTCTGGCAGGCGTCGAAGTCCGCAACCGAGGCGATACCGCAGAGGTTGAGCCCGAACGCGGCGAAGCGCTCCTGGGTCTCCGGCAACCACGATGTCCTACTCATCTGCATCCGTCATCGGCCTGGGGTCGAAGCTACGCCTTACTAGACGACAGCCCCCCTCTCACTCAAGGGTGGGATTCACGCAGACTCGGCAGATCGCCCCGCCCCTTTACTTCTTGGACTTCTTCGACCACTTCAGCGCTCGCTGCACCGAGCCCCTGTCCGGACGGAGGACCAGAGTGAAACCTGCGTCATCACCTGCGACCTCGAACTCCGGACCACCCCAGTCCACGCCCATTTCGCTGCCGCCATACGGGCGGAGCTTGCCCAATGGCAGCTCCTCGGCCCTAAAGCGATGTGGCTGGGTGCTCTTGTCCAAGTCCACAGAGAACCAGCCGCCGTCTCTAACGCGAGCAGTGCGAAGACTCAGCCATTCCACTTGCGGCTCCCCAAGGAAAGCACGCTCCTCTTCGCTCAGCTCACCGAGTTCGTAGCGGATGCTCCCGGCCAGCTCGACCGGCTTGATGACCTGCAGCCTCTTGCGCAGCCTCTGCCCCGCCCGCAGCTCGAAAGAGTGCACAGGCAGGAAAACCCGCTTGCGCCCCGCTTCGACCTCTAGCCACCAACGCCCCTCGGGAAGCCCTTCGAATACAGCAAGGCCCTTCTCATCCACAAGAGCGAGGCTGCGCATCGAGCGCCTATCCTTAGAGTTCAGCGCTTGGCCCCGAGCATTCAGGATCACCGAGGGCAGGGGCTTGCCATCCAAGTCACTGAGCTGGACTTCGAGCACAGCGGTTCGGATGTCGAAGTGGACAGGGACCGAGCCCCCGTTCTTGATCTCGGCGTCCTGGCTTCCGAGTCGACGCTCAGTAAAGTTCGCCTCGTCGATTTGGCGTAGCTCGATGTGATACTTGCCGTCCGGCAGTCCAGCGAAGTCGAACTGGCCCTTCGCATCCAAGCCTGCGCTGCGGCTATCCGCCCCCATCAGCCGAACCCTCACGCCCTCGGGAACCTTCCTGTCCATGCGCACCGAGCCGAAGACATGGCCCGTGCCCATAGCCTCGGCAATTGGCGAGAGTTCAATCCGGACCCGGGCGGTTCCGCCGAGAGGAAGCTCCACTTCGCGTGTCGGCAGCCCCCCCGAGCTTTCTATCCCACGCATGAAGCGAAAGGACTCCATCGGCGAAGCGATGCCGCCCATGCGTGGAGCCACCGAAACCTTATAACGGCCGGGGAGAAGTCCTCCGATCTCAAATCGGCCATCGGGCCCAGTCGCGACGAACTGCGGCAGCATGAACTCTCTCATCTGGGGACTTGAGCGCCAGGACAGCCCGGCGACCAGCATCTTGCTCTCCTTGGGCGGCTGACCGTTCTCAAGCACAAGCCCCTGAATCGTGCCGCTAGGAAGCAGCTGGATGCAAATGCTGCCGCCGGCCTGGGCCAGCTGCTTTCCCGAATGCCCTGGCGCGAAGGCCGGATGCTGGGCAATGAAGAAGCGCGCACCCTGCTCCACACGCTTGCAGCGCAAGCGGCCATCCTTGTCAGTGCGGCCCAGCGGGATCGGCAGCTCGCTCATCTCGGAGCCTCCCTGCCCTTCCCTCCGACTCTTTTCCTGCTGCCAATAGACCCGCGCCGCTTCGACCGGCTGGCCCCTTGGCCCGCGCACCTCGATGGTGAAATCGGCCGACTTGCTAAGCGTCAAGGTGACGAGCTTTGGCGTAGCGGCTCGGGGGGAGAACTCCTGCTGCGAAGCAGCGAAGCCCTCCGCAGAGGCCAGCGCTACGTAGTCAGCATCTGCGAGCCCCTTCAGCCGAAAGACGCCAGGCTTGTCCTCGACCTTCTCGACGTGATCCGCAGCGTTCAGCCATTTCATGAAGCCTGGGATCGGAATCGGTAGTGTTCTTTTTCCGACCTGGAGCCGGGCCCCTTCGATCGGATGGCCCGAGGTGTCGACGACACGAAGCTCGCAGCCGTAAAGCTTGGGGAGGGTCAGGGTGAGATCTTCCGTCACCCGAATCGGCCCCTTGCCCCTCCAGTTGTGCTGCCCCGGCGCCCGGTAGGCGACCAGGACCTTGCCGCGCCCGAGGCCGCTCAACTTGAAGCGCCCTTCGTCGTCGCTCAGCTGCGGCCGGGGCATGATCGCCGAGGGCTCGGGCATGAGCGGCAGCAGCGAGCCCGCCGTGATCTCGGCGCCGACCACCGGTGCCCCATTCCCGTCGACAATGACGCCCGCCAGCGTCGCACCCTTGCTCAGTTTGGTCGGGGAGAGCTCCCGCGTCTCACCAGCACGCACGCGCACCGTCCGCATCTTGACCGGGTGCTCAAGCGTCTGCACGAGCAACTCCGAGCGACCAGGGCGAGCCCCACGCAGCTCGAAGCGTCCTTGCGCATCGGTGATGGCCCAAGGAAAGGGCAGCTCGTCCCAATGTCGGTCGACCCAGGCCGGGATCTCGATGAGAGTGATCGGCTGGTCTATTCCGCCCGAAGCTCCCATGCAAAAAGCCATCAGCCCCTTCGGGTCGATGCGGCCGACGCCGAACTTCATCACGATGGAGGGCAGGTCCACGACCCGGACCCGCGCGTCGGCCACCGGCTTCCCGGCATGGTCCAGGACCTGGCCGCGGAGCCCGCCTCGCTGCATCAGAAGCACATCACCGAGATCCTTGCGCTGCCCCGGGAGTGGAGCGTCATCAACAAAGCGCAGGGCCTGGGCCTCGGTCCCCAGCCCGATCAGCAGCAGGAGCATGCTCCGCGAGTGCACCCCGCGCAGCTCGAAGCGCCCTTCGGCATCGGTCTTGGTCTGAGCCCGGGTCCGCAGCAGGTCGATATCGGCGACCCCTTCGAGCATCTGCCCCCAGTCCGGGCTGAGCAGGTCCAGGCTCAGCTCAAGACAGCGGATCTCCGTATGGGCCACCGCCTTGCGGTCGTGCCTCCAAAGGACACGGCCGGCCAGCGTCGAGAGGGCGCGGACGTAGCTAGGAGGATCCTCATCGGGAGTTTTCTCCCCGCTCGTCTCCAGCCGCACAGGCTCCGGCGCCAGGGCCGGCGGCGCTTTTGGCTGCTCTTGGCTCTCGCCAGAAACGCTGCTACCCGCAAGCGACTCCGGCTGCGACGCGCCAATCCCCTCGGCGCCGCCCCCAGCATCGCCCCTTGGAGCCAGCAAAAACCAGGCAAGCCCCCCCACAACAAGGAGGGCAAGAACAGGAAGGAGGCGTTTCAACATGGGAGGGTCCTGTCAGAAGGGATCGAGATCTTGTCAGAACCGGCAAAGCAGCTACAGCACGAAGCTCCGCGCTGGGCAGGATTCGCTGAAGCCTTGGGGACCCCAGGAGCAGCCAGCACTTCGCCCACGGCTTCGATATCGATCATCGAAGCAACCGGCATCTTCACGGCAGGGTCATGAAATAATGATTCGTAATTCAAGATAACCCATCGTTATACATCCCATGAATGGGGCACAGTAAGGCGACAGTATCAGCAAGACGCTTCATGCTTCTGCTAGGCGCCCACCACTTCCACGGTCTTTTCCAGGCTTGATTCCGCCATCAGCCCCCCGGAAACTGCCTGGAGCGGCCGCCGCCGCAACTCCGCCAACCGTAGGCGCTGCGCAGGACCAATAGATCATCCTCATGGATTACAACAATAAGCCAGACAGGTACTACTCCAAGATCCGCCAAGAGATGATCGACTTCCTGCCCTCTACGGCCAAAACCGTCTTGGACATCGGCTGCGGCGAAGCTGCGTTTGCCTCGTTCATCAAGGACAAGTTCGGGGCCGAGGTCTGGGGCATGGAGAGAACCCCCGGTCCGGCCGCTGTCGCCGAAACCAAGCTAGACAAGGTCCTCGTTGGCGACTGCGAGTCCCGAATCAAGGACCTACCCGACGGATACTTCGACGCCGTTTATTTCAACGATGTCCTGGAGCACCTAGTCGACCCCTACGAGGTGCTCACTGCCATCAAGTCCAAACTAAGCCCAAACGGCGTCGTCATCAGCTCCATCCCTAATGTCCGGTACTTCCGAGTCCTCAAAATGCTCTTGGTAAACAAAGACTGGGGATATGAAAAGGACGGGGTCATGGACAGGACGCACCTGAGATTCTTCACCAGCAAGAGCATCCGCAGGATCTACAAGGACCTAGGCTACGAGATACTGGCGCATCGAGGGATTAACCGGACCAAATCCCTCAAGCCTTACCTTTACAATATCCCGTTATTCTTCTCCGCGATGGATATGTTCTATATCCAGTACGCCACCGTCGCCAAGAAAAGCCCGGAATAACAGCTGGGGATAAGGCCAGGCTGCCCCCAATCGAGCCCGCCGAGAAAGGAACCCTTCATCACGCCTCCAAACTCTCCCCAACCCCTGCTCGTGCAGCAGCCCTTCACAGCCAGACCTGCGACAGGCCCAAGACCTCAGCCCCATCCCTTCGGCGAACTCTAGCCCGGCTGATGGCTCGGCGATGAAGAAGTATCATTTCTGCGATCCGTGCTCCCGGGTCAGGCAGACCCGCCTCTCCTCGGCAATGATGTTCACTTGCAGGTACTGACCGGCTCGGCCTTTTCGATGAACCGCATCCTCTTATTCCTCTTCACGCTCGGCGCCCTTGGCGCCGTCGCACTCGGACTCCTAAGCCCGAGCCCGCCACCCCATGGCCCAGACCTGCCCGCACTGACGAATGATCGGCGCCAAGGCCAGGGCGAGAAGATCCACCCCAGTGAGAGCGTCGGCGCCAAAGGCTTTGGCCCAGAGGAGGCGGTGTTCAGGAGGAAGTCTTCCAACGCCCTCCAAGAACGCAGCAGAGTTTCGAGCTCGGTAGAAGCCAAGACTCGCAAGCTACTCCCCCCCGAGCGCAGCAAAACGCGGCTGACCCTGCGCATCCTCTCTCCTACCGGCTCGCCCCTAGCCAACACGGCGCTCAGCATCTGGCTGCGCCCCAGCAAGCGCATCCTCTCTCTCGCCTTCGGAGGCCGCCGCGGAACTCGCGAGCAGGGCATGCGCCGCAAGCTCAGCCAAGCGCAGCTGCTGCGCAAAGACGCACATAGCGGCAAGGACGGACGCTTCGCTCTCGACATCGAGGCCTGGGAAGAGTCCGTCATCGAGGTGCTTGCCCAGCACGAGCGCTACGCCCCAACCGTGCGTCGCAAGTCATTCAAGACAAGCGAGGGCGCCTTCGATCTCGGCGACCTCCGCCTCGAACCCGGCGGCAAGGTCATCGGTCGGGTGCTCAGCGAAAACGGAGCTCCGATCGTTTCGGCGCAGCTACTCTTCGAACCGCAACTGCGCGGGAGCTGGGACCCACGCAAGCGCGCCGCCCAGGCCCTGCCCCAACACAGAACGGACCAGCTCGGACGCTTCGAGCTCAGGGCCCTGCCCGAGGGCTTCTTCCGCTTCCGCATCGAAACCGAAAAGTACCTTCCCTGGCGCAGCCAGCGCTACCGCATCCAAAAGGGCAACGAGATCAGCGCTGGCACGATCCGCCTCAAACTCGGCGGCAGCCTCCGCGGCCTCATCCACGATGATCGCGGACGGCCGATCGCCGGCGCACGCATCCGGGCCCAGCCCAGGGCCGCACAAGGTCCCCGGCAAGGTCCCAGGCAAGGGCCGGGCAGGGGACGCCAAGCCCAGCGCCGCACAGGCAAAGGGAGGCAGCAGCAATCGCCGGGGCGGCCCCTCGTGACCCAGAGCGACGAAAGAGGGCGTTTCGCTCTCCAGCGCCTACCAGAGCTTCCACTCTCCATCGAAGTTCGGCACAGGGAGCACCTGACCCAGCGCCGCACCCGGATCATGGCGAGCAAGACGCCCTTCCTCGAAGTTCAAATGGAGCGGCGCCTCAGCCTGCGCGGCCTGGTCCTGGACGCCAAGACCGGCGGCCCGCTTGCGAGCTTCGGCATCCGTGCACGCCGCATCGGCAGGCCAAAGCCAAGACCCCAGGAAATCGCCCGCAAACGCCTGGAGCAGCAACAAAAACAGGCCGCCCGCCGCGCCAACGCCCTCGCCGCAAAAGCACAGCGAGAGGCTCGCGCTCGCGAAGCTGGGGCCAAACGACCGCAAACCAAGAAAAGCCCGCAGCAGATCCAAGCCGAACAGAAGCGCAGCGAGCAGCGGCGTCAGGCACAGGAGAAGCGGCGCCAGCAGTTCCTAGCTCAGCGCCAGAAGGCTCAGCAAAAGCGCGATCTCGAGAGCCGACGCCGAGAACAAGAACGCCGCTACTACCAGCAGCGTATTGGCGGCAGCGGCATCCCCCCCGGCAAGATCCCCAAAGCAAAGGCCTGGCCCAAGGGGCAGTTCGAACTCGCCGGCCTCGAGCCTGGGCGATACCTGCTCGACGTCGGCGCTCCCGGCTACGTATCACAAGCAGCTGGCCCCTTCGACCTGGCCAAAGGACGGCCGCTGCCGCAGATCCGCATCCGCCTTGAGCAAGGAATCACCCTGAAGGGAGTAGTCCGCAACGCCAAGACGGGCGAAGCCCTCGACGGTGTGCGCGTCGAACTCTTCCTGCCGCCTTTCCAGCAGAGCCTCGCGCCCAAAGCTCCCATCAGCCCCCTGCTCGCCGCCATACGCCCGCAGCAGAACAAGGGGCGCAGGATCCGCGACAGCCGCACTCACAGCGACGGGCGCTTTGGTTTTGAGGGGCTGCGCCCGGGCAGCTATCGCCTGCAACTGCGCCGCAACGACTTCGACAAGCTCAGCATCGACCCCTTCGCCCTAAGCCGTAACTTGGGAGAGAAAGAGCTTTCTCTCGAACTCCTACCCGGCGCTGAGATCTATGGCAAGGTTCACTCCGCCCAAGAACTGAAGCGCGGCATGGTGCAACTGGTGTCCACAAGTGGCTTCCGTCGCCGAGTAGGGATCGACAAGGACACGGGGGCCTACAGCGCCAAGGGCCTGGAGTCCGGCAGCTACTTTGTTCGCCTCATCGACCAAGGGCGCAAGGCCGGACAATGGGCCACCTTCGCCGCCGCCGTCTCGCGACCAGGAGCCGATCGGCCGGATCTAAGCGTCCGCGCTGGGAGCAAACACCGATTCGACCTCGACGCCAGCAAGCTCTCCACCGGGGCGATCCACGGGAGGATCCTCATCGGCAACAAAGCAGGCCGTGGCCTCATAATCGAGGCCCGGCCGCACGAGGACAGCCTGCGCCACCTGGGCAAGAACAGCCCGCTACGCTTTGTTCGTAGGATGCTGCAGCAATGGTCCAGAACACGGAGCAACAGCAAAGGCGGCTACCGCATCGAGCCACTCCTGCCCGGCGTCTATGACCTGGTGGTGCAAAGGCACACTCGGCGAGAACGCCGAGTCCTCTGGACTCAGGAGTTCAGCATCCAAGGCACACGCCCAGCAAAGCTCGACCTGAGCCTGCAGCTCGGTGACTTGGAGATCACAGCTCTCCGTGCAAGCGACAGCAAGCCGGCACAGCTACGCATCACGCTGGTCTCTAGCCGCGAGGCCGGAGACAAGCCCGCACGCGAGTGGCGGCAGATGGCGAGCCTGCGCAGCGCCCAGATCCGCAAGGGCACGGCCAGGATCCGCGAGCTACCGATCGGGGAGTACCGCTACCTCGTCTCCGGCGGCGGCTACCGTCCCAGCGAAGGACGCAGCTACGTCGGCGCCAGCGGCGGCAAGCTCCAGCTACGGGTGCAGGCCCGCAAGCGCCAGCCGAGCAAGCGCACTCGCCCACGAGGAGCGAGCGGCACCCGCAAGAAGCCCACAGAAGGCAAGCCGAAGAAGAAGAAGAAGGGGTAGCGGGCCGTAGAAAAAGCCCGGCTACGCAGAGCGATCAGTTATCGCCAGTCATCACCAGGAGCGGCTGCCGGATGAACGACTCGTACTTCGGACGCATGCGTTCGGTGTCGTAGAACTTCTGCACGTCCACGACCTTCTTCCGTCCCGTCACCACCTCGATCGGCACACTGTCGTAGATGCCGTTGCGCAGGCTCACCAGGCGGCCGCTGCTCTTCTGCAGGATGAGATCGAGGGCCAGGTTGCCGAAGGCCATCGGCACGATCGAATCCAAGGAATCAGGGTCGCCCGAGCGGACCAGATATCCAAGCCGCTGATTGATGACGTTGATCCGGCGTCCGTTGTTGTACTCCGGCGAGATCTCTTTGAGTTTCGCTGCGACCTTGTCGCCGATACCGCCGAGCTTCTTGTGCCCGTACTGATCGGTCTCGGCACCCTCGAAGGTCATGTCCTTCTCGTGCGCCATCGACGCGCCCTCGGAGACCAACACCACGGAGTAATGGCTCTTGTGCTTGTTGCGGTCCTCGACCATCAACTTACAGAGCTGGTGCACGTCGAAGGGATGCTCGGGGATCACGCAGCGATCGGCGGCACCGGCCATCGTCGGCATCAGCGCCGTATAGCCCGCATAGCGGCCAAAGACCTCGATCACCAAGAAGCGCTCGTGCGAGCCCGAACTCGTGCGCAGGTTGCGCGTCAGCTCGACGGTGCGGGTAACACAGGTGCCGAAGCCGATGCAGTAGTCGGTGCCCGGCACGTCGTTGTCCATCGTTTTGGGCACGGCGATGACCTTGAAGCCCTCGCTGTGCAGACGCTGGCCGTAGCTCAGGGTGTCATCGCCACCGATCGGGATCAGGTAGTCGATGCCGAGAAACTCGAGGTTGGTGAGGACCTCAGGAGTAAGGTCGTTGATTTCGTCAGTGTATTTGTCGCTCAGATGTGGAGGGACGACGGACTTGGGCAGATGACTGGGCCGCGTGCGGGACGAGTGCAAGAAGGTGCCGCCCGTGCGGGACGCCCGGTTGACGGTATTTTCGTCGATTTCGACGTAGCAAGCGCTGTTATCCGCGTCCTTGTCGCGAACGATGTCAACGAGTCCTGCCCAGCCACGGCGCAAACCGACAACGCGATAGCCTTCGCGGAGGGCGCGCACGGTGACCGCACGAATCGCAGGATTGAGACCGGGGACGTCGCCGCCGCCCGTGAGAATGCCGATGGTTCCTTTGTAGTTGCTCACGCGGGAAAGCCTTCGGAGAGCAAGCATCGCTGTCAAGGATGCTACCGAGCGAAGTCAGCAAGGATTCACCGCTCGCCAGACAACCCCGACAGGAAGGCCAGCCCCGCAGGCATCCACAGCTCTCCTGAGCTTCACCCCCATTCGCTTGAGGATTTCGCGGGCGCCTGAGTGCGCGAAGAGGAGCCGAAAGCGTCTCTGGGGAGCTCAGCACGGACGCGGGAGATCCACAGCCCCCCCACTTCCCGCAGCCCCGTTTTCCTGCGAGTGGGACTCGCCGCTTCGAAGGGGTTAGACTTCTCCAATGCCTCGGCCCCTCGTCCTAGCCACCGCCCTGCTCCTTGCCCTGGGGCTATCCGTCATCCTCTGGGTGGGCCTCCACCTCTTCACCGCGCCCCCTATCCAGAGGCATGCCGGGACCCCAGATACACGCTTTCCCGACCCTTTCGTGGTCCGCAACACGCGGCTACCCCAGCTGCGGGACCGGGCGCGGCTAGGGCAGCCACTCGAAGCCAGCGCCGCGCTCCATGAGCACCTAGCACTCCATGGCATAGTCGCCAAACAATGGCTGCCCTGCGAACTGGTCCTAGTCCGTCGCTCGGAGAGCCAGGCGGCCCCCAGGCATAGGCTACTGCGCCGGGCCAGCCCGGAAGCGGACGGCAGCTACCGCATCGAGGCGCTCGCAACCGGCACGTACGAGCTTCGCCTGGTGCCTCGTGGCAAGGATCTACGCCCCACCAGCCCCAGCGTCACCCTGCGCCTAGAGCGCAGCAGCCGCTACGACTTCGGTTCCTCCGGGGGGCTGGGCAATGTCCAGGTTCGAATCCTCGGACCAAACGGCGATCCTCTGCCAAACACGCTCTTCGCCCTGCACGGTCGTCGCACCGGCAAGGGCAGCGCAAGCAGTGACTCAGCCCTCCTCGCCTGGGGGCGCAGCGACTCCAAGGGTGAGATCCGCCTCGACCAGCTGCCTCGCGGCGAGCTGCGCTACACCGTTTGGTGGACGCCGACCACCGGCAAAGGCGACACCAGCGAATCCGAAGGCCTCATCGAAGCCCGCGCATCCACCGAGATGACCGAGATTCGCCTGGGTTCGCGCTGAGAAGCGTAGAGCCCCTCACCCTTCGGGCGCCAATGGAACACCGAATCCGGTACTCGCTCACTCGTGGGCCTTTTCCAACTGCCGGTTAGGCAGCGGCTCCTCGGCCCCCGCGTGGCTCTCTTCCACATGCCGCATCAACTCGTTCAAGCGCTTGCCGCGACTGGCGACATGTAGCTCGCCACGCTCAGGTAAGGCGAAGACCAGCTGATCGAGCCCGGGCACCTCCTCCGCCAGGGCAAGCAAGACCTGCTCGGCAGCGTGGCGGCCCTCGGCAGCAACGAACTCTGCCTGCTCCTCTTCGCTAGGCACAAGATCGAACGCCTCACACTCGGCATTGAGATTGGAGAGAGCCAGATCAGCAAGCTCTTCGCGGCTCAGCCCCAGAGCCCGCAGCTCGGCCTCGTTTATGAGAGATAGCTCTTCCTCTCCTCCCCAGACGTAGCAGACCACGAGGTCCCCCTCGAGTTCGTGCGTTACGATGGCCCCAATACCAAAGGCAGGGCTCTGCCGATCCACCCATTCACGCATCCTAATCTGCGGATAAATACGGCGACGATCGCCCTGAGTAGCGTGGTAGTGGGTTCGCGAAAAAAGCTGACGCAGCTCTCTGCGGCGCGCAGCCACGAGTTCTGCCATCCTCGCGTCGCGCTCGGATAAGGCTGCACGTAACCAAAGGGTATAGAGATCCGCCATTGGCAAGGCGAATTCGAGACTTTCGTCCGCGATCACAACACCCATCCCTTCGCCGGAAATCCCAGCGATCGGCAGGTCGGGGACCTGCCTGTCCCACTCCCGAATCAGCGAATCGAAAAAATCTCGAAATGGGATTTCGGCAGCAAACACCCGCTTTGAACGGAGAAAACGCCCGAAGACGCCCCCCGAGACAACGCTTGCGCCAGCCCACAGCAATACCCACCACATGCCAATGCTATCGGCACCCGATGCCAGGCATCTGCAATCGAAGCCCAGACTCGGCACCCATCGAAGCTTCACCGAGAACACAGCTCAGCTTCTGTCGCAGTAACAGACTCTATGAGTCTCTCCGGATCTAGCGTCGAGTATCTGTGAATCGGTCGCTACACTGCTCCGCCATTCAATCCGAGCGCCAATGCCCCAACTTCGCCTAATCTTCGTAAGTAATGGGAAGGAACGCCCCTTCCTGCTTCGCGGTAGCCGTTGGACCATCGGACGCGATCCGCACTCAGACATCGTGATCCCCGACCCACTCGTAAGTCGGCGGCACGCGGTTCTCTGGTACGAGGGGCACGAACTCTTCATTCGCGACGCTGGCGCCAAGAACCTGGTCGAGGTCAATGGCAAGGCCGCCAATGAGGCACTGCCTGTCCCTGTGGGGGCCCGATTCCGCCTCGGCTCGACCGAGGCCGTGCTGCTCGGCCCCAACGAGCCGCACGCACGCTTCGACGCCACGGAAAGCAGCAAGGTCTTCGATATCTGGGCTCTCCCCGAAACAGAGCCGCAGCCAAGCAACGAACAACTCAAGACGCTCGCACTGGTTGCAGACGCCCTCCAGCCGGTTCGCTCCATCGCGGATGCCGCTTGGCTGGTCGTGAGCATGGCGCGCCAGCTCATACCCCACGACCGCATCGTCATTGGGCGCATCGGCTCCCAGGACAGGATCGACATCCTGGCTAGCGAGCAGCGCGCCTTGGAGGCAAAGGACGGCAAAACGGGCGAGACACAGGCCCACAGCTCGCTCAAGATTCCCCGCAAGCTCCTGTCCGAACTCCGAAGCAAGCATCGAGCTGCTTGTCTTTGCCGGCGCCCCTCTCAGGGCAACGACACCGGCATCGAAAGACTGATGGCTGCCCCCTGGATTCGCGGCGACCGGGTCGAAGGCTTCCTTTTTGTTCAGCGTCGACTTGAGAACTCCGAGTTCAATTCCCTGGAGGAGCGAGGCGAGACCGTCAGCTCAAGCGACAGCACCCCCTTCGAGGAGTGCCGCCCCGCACCGACCGAGGACCTTCAGCTGCTCCAGCTCATCGTGCGCCTCCTTGATGCCCGCCTCGAGACCATCGAGACCATCGAGCGACTTGAGAACGATAAGCTCGCGATGCGGTCCTTCACCCGCCGCTTACCTAGCCTGCTCAGCGTCTCCCCCGAGACCCAGCAGCTGCGGCGTGATTTGGTTCGACTCTCCGGTCTGAGCGACCCGATGCTGATCACTGGCGAGCCGGGCTCGGGCAAACTGTTCCTCGCGATGCACCTACATAGCGGTGGGCACGAAACGCGCAGCGGAGAAGAGACCGTACCGCCCTTCGTTCCCGTTCGCTTGACCCCGGAAGGCATCCAACGGGCCGAGGACCAGCTCTTCGGACTCGAAGGGGATCACCCTGGCAACTACGCGATCCAAGCGGCCCATGGCGGAACCCTCTGTATCCGCAACATCGAGCACCTACCGGAAAGCGCCCAGCTCCGCCTGACCGACGAGCTGCTCAACGGTCGCATCAACACAGCCCTCGACCCCACCCCACTGCGCACCCGGCTCATCGCCACCAGTTCGCTCAACTACGAAGAACTCTGTGGCACCCTGCACCCGGATCTGATCGCGCTTTTCCCGCACCGGGCCTTGGTCACCGTTCCTCTCCGTCGACGACTCGACGACATTCCGCTCCTGGCCTCGTACTTCTTAGAAGAGTACGCCGCCCGCACTGGGGCAGGGGCAGCCCGGGTTAGCCCACGCGCCATGGACCGCCTCCGTGCCTACCACTGGCCGAACAACATCAAAGAGCTGGAGCAAGTGCTTGAGACCGCCGCCGTCCTGGCCCGCGGCCACGTGATCTACCCCAAGCAGCTGCCGCCTCAGTTCACCCAGAACAAGCCGGCCTCGGATGCCGTGCCTACCGAGATCCCCACCCTCAAGCAGATCGAGTCCGAGCACATCATGCGCGTGCTCGAGCTGGTCGGTGGCAACAAGTCGCTGGCCTGCAAGGCTCTCGGCATCGCCTACTCGACCCTGCACGAGAAACTCAAGCTGATGTGAGGCCCCGTGGCTCAGGACCAAGTCGCGACACAGTTCGGTTCCCACTACCTAGACAATGCCGCGACCACGCCGATGGACCCCGAGGTCATCGACGCCATGGCGCAAGCGATGCGTGATTGCTTCGGCAATCCTTCGTCACTGCATCCCCCGGGCGTCGCAGCCCATCGCATGCTCGAACGAGCCCGGCTCCTCCTCAGCGGAATGCTCGGCGCTCGCAGCCTCGTCTTCACCGGCGGCGGCACCGAAGCCAGCAATCTGGCGATCCGCGGCATCACCCGCAAAGACGCCGGCAAGAAGGACGCCGGGAGGATTCTCTTCGGGCGAGCCGACCATCCAGCCACCACAGCCACCATCACCGACCTGGCCACTGATGGATTTACTCCCGTCGCCCTGCCAGTGCATGCTTCGGGCCAACTGGACCTGGAGGCGCTGGAGCAGGAGCTTCGCCAAGAAGCCGCGGCGCCGGTACGACTCATCTCCCTGCTCTATGGGCACAACGAGCTTGGCACGCTGAGCGACATCGAGGGGGCCATCGCCCTCGTGCGCGAGCATGCTCCCAGGGCTCACGTTCACGTCGACATCGTCCAGGCCTTCGCCAAGGCGCCCTTCGATCTCGACCGCATGGGCGCCGACTCAGCAACCATCGCCGCACACAAGATCCACGGCCCCAAAGGGCTCGGCGCCCTGGCCCTCGGCGCGAAGGCACATCCGAAAGCCTTCGTGACCGGTGGCGGCCAGGAATCCGGGCTGCGCTCGGGCACCGAAAACGTGCCCGGCGCCCACGCCTTCGCACGAGCGGCCGAACTGTGGGTCTCGCGCATGGACGAGGAATCGGGGCGTATCCGCAGGATGCGTGACGACTGTGAGTCGCGACTGCGCTCGGCGATCCCCCAGCTCCGAGTCCTGGGCGACCCCGAGCGGCGCCTGCCCCACCTCTTGCCCATCACCCTGCCAGGCCTGGTCGGCGAAGTCCTACTCCACCACCTCGACGAGCATGGGATCTACGTTTCGACTGGCAGCGCCTGCAGCCAACACGACAAGAAGAAGTCCGGAGAGGAGTTCGGACTCGAGGCGATCGGGGTCCCCGGCGAAGAGCTGCGCGGCATGCTCCGCATCTCCTTCGGACGCCTGAACCAGGAGCAGGACGTCGACGCGATCTGCAGGGCCCTCCCCGAGATCGTGCAGAGCTTGCAACCGCTTCGGCCATGAACTCGGAGAAGGGCATGACCGAGCATCTGCCAGAGCTGGTGCTCATTCGCCCAGGCGAGATTGCGCTGAAGGGCAAGAACCAAAGACGCTTTGAACAGCGGCTTCTCGATAACCTCCGCGCCGTCACCAGCCTGCGCCCACAGAAGCGAGCACGCGGGCGCTACTACCTCGGCCCGGTGGAGGATGCCCAGGCCCTGGCCAAGCGCTGCTCCGAGGTCTTTGGGGTCATGAGCAGCAGCCCTGCCCTTCGAGTCGAGAGCGACCTGGAAGTGATCCGGCGGCAAGCCTTGGCCCTGGTGAAGAACTGGCTACAGCGGCGAAGGGCAAGCCGCGCGGCAAGCGTGCCCTTCCGTGTCACCGTCAAGCGACAAGACAAGCGCTTCGCGCAGCGCAGCCAGGAACTAGCTCCTGAACTCGGAGCCCTACTGCTAGAGAGCTTCCCGGTGCTGCGCGTCGACCTACACCAGCCTGAACTCGAGCTCGGCGTCGAGATCCGCAGCGAGGGGAGCTTCCTCTTTGTCGAGCGCATCCCAGGCCCTGGTGGCCTCCCCGTCGGAAGCTCCGGCCGCGTCCTCGTCCTGCTTTCTGGCGGCATCGACTCACCGGTAGCGGCCTGGCAGATGATGAAGCGCGGCTGCACCTGCGACTTCGTGCACTTCGATGGGCGCCCCTTCACCGGCCCGGCGGCGGCGGAAAAAGTCCGCGCCCTGGCCGAACGGCTCCGCCGCTGGCAGGGCCGCTCGCGCCTGCACTTCGTGCCCTTCAGCCCCCTGCAGCTAGCGATCCGCGACAGTGGCCGCGAAGACTACCGAACCCTGCTCTACCGGCGCTCGATGCTGCGCATCGCCGAGCAGATCGCCCTAGAGCAGGGACACGAGGCCCTGGTGACCGGCGACAGCCTCGGCCAAGTCGCCAGCCAGACCCTCTCCAACCTCCGCACCGTCGACGCGGCCCTGAGCGAGCTGCCCGTCCTGCGCCCTTTGCTGAGCTTCGACAAGGAAGAGACCATCGCCTTCGCCCGTCGAATCGGCAGCTTCGACATCAGCATCCGGCCGCACGAAGATGCCTGCACCCTGTTCCAGCCGGAGCGGCCCGCGACCACCGGGCGCGCTAGGCTCGCCGAGACCCTTGAGCGCGAAGTCGGACTCGAAGCGCTTACCCGCCAGGCTCTTGAGCAGCGCAGCGAGGAGCCGGTCCGCGGCGCCCCCGAACTCCAGAGCCCCTGAATCCTGGAGCCGGCCCCCGAGCCCGCTAGTCTCTTGCGCTTCTTTCGTAGGTGATTGCAGGGGGAGAGCCGTGGCGGCGAAGAGCAAAGGCGCGAGCGAGACGCCGATGATGACGCAGTATCGCTCGATCAAGCGTCAGCACGAGGACGCCCTGCTGTTCTATCGCATGGGCGACTTCTACGAGATGTTCTACGAGGACGCCAAGGACGCCGCCCGCATCCTCGGCATCACCCTGACCGCCCGCAGCAAGGGCGCCCAGGCAATCCCGATGGCCGGCGTCCCGGTCAAAGCAGCAGAGGCCTACCTGCTCAAGCTGGTGCGCGCCGGCAAACGCGTGGCCATCTGCGAGCAGACCGGCGACCCCAAGACAACAAAGGGCCTGGTCGACCGCGAAGTGGTGCGCATCGTCACTGCCGGCACCCTGACCGAAGATCAGGTCCTCGACACCGATCGCCCCAACTGGCTCTGCGCGCTTCTGCGCGCCAAGGGCCGCGCAGGACTCGCCTGGCTCGACTTGTCGACCGGCACCTTTTTGGTCCAGGAGCGCGCAGACAGCCAGATCGAGGATGAGCTCGGCCGCATCGACCCGGCCGAAATCCTCGTATCGGAGCATGAGCAGCCCGAGCGGGAAGGCGAGCCGCTGTTTCCGGGAATCGACGCGCCGGTGCACCCCTGCCCGGCCTTCGACTTCCACGTGGAGGAATGCGAGAAGGAGCTGCTCCGCTTCTTTTCCCTCAAGACCCTCGAGGGCTTTGGGCTGGCCAAAGATGCGATGCCCTTGGCCATCTCCGCTGCCGGCGCCCTGATCCGCTACGTCCAGGAAACACAGCGGCACGCGCTACCGCACGTGCGCCGCATCGAGGTCTTCCAGGACCGGGGGAGGATGCTCCTCGACCGTGCCACCCGCTCCAGCCTCGAACTGGTCCGCACCCAACGCGAAGGCCAGCGCGAGGGCAGCCTGCTCTCGGTCATCGACAAGACCCGCACGCCGATGGGCGCGCGCCTCCTGCGCGACCGCGTCCTCCTGCCCTTCACCCTCCTAGACGAGGTGCTCAGCGTCCAAGCAGCGGTCATGGAGTTCTTCATCGAGAGGAGCATCCGCGAACAGATCCGCGAGCAACTCGGCAGCATCCAAGACCTCGAACGACTCTCCGCACGTCTGTCCTGTGGCCGCGCCCTGCCCCGCGACCTAACGGCACTCGCCGAGAGCCTCAGCCGCCTGCCAAAGCTGCACGAGCTGCTGGAGCCACGACAGAGCCCCCGCCTCGCAGCACTAGCCGCAGCGATGGACCAACTGCAGGACGTACGCGCACTCATCCAAGAGCGCATGGTCGAGGATCCTCCAAATCAAGTGCAGAACGGCGGCTTGATCCGCTCCGGCGTGCACGAAGAACTCGACGAGCTGCGCGTGATCTCAACCAGGGGCAAAGACTGGATGCTCCGCTTCCAGGAGCAGGAGATCGAGCGCACCGGGATCCACTCCCTGAGAATCGGCTACAACAAGGTTTTCGGCTACTACATCGAAGCGACACACGCTGCCTCCGAGGGACGGGTCCCGACCGAGTGGGTGCGCAAGCAGACCCTCAAGAACGCGGAACGCTACGTCACCCCCGAGCTCAAGGACTTCGAGACCAAGGTCCTCAAGGCCGAAGACCGGATCAAGGAGATCGAGTACGAGCTCTTCACCCAGCTCCGGGAAGCACTCGCCCGAGAAGTTGCACGCATCCTCGACACGGCGCAGATTGTCGCCGACGTCGATGTCGCCGCCAGCCTCGCCGAGCTGGCCGTCGAGCGTGCCTGGTGCTGCCCCAAGGTCGACGAATCCAAGACCCTACTGATCGAAGAGGGGCGGCACCCGGTCCTCGAAACGACGCTGCGAAGCGAGCCCTTCGTCCCCAACGACAGCGATCTCGAGCCACCGGGGAAGAGCTTGCTCCTCATCACCGGCCCCAACATGGCCGGTAAGTCGACCTACATCCGGCAGGTCGCCCTCCTCACCCTCCTTGCCCAAATCGGCAGCTTCGTGCCGGCGCGCTCGATGGAGCTGGGCCTGGTCGACCGCATCTTCACCCGCGTGGGAGCCAGTGACGACATCGCTCGCGGCAGCTCGACCTTCATGGTCGAGATGACCGAGACCGCGAACATCCTCAATAACGCGACCGAGCACAGCCTAGTCATCCTTGACGAGGTCGGCCGTGGCACCAGCACCTACGACGGGCTCTCCCTAGCATGGGCCATCTGCGAGGCCTTGCACCAAGACCTGGGCTGCCGCGCCCTCTTTGCCACGCATTACCACCAGCTGACCGAACTCGCCGATCTCATGCCCGGCGTGCACAACTGCCACGTCGCCGTGCGCGAATGGGAAAACGAGATCGTGTTCCTACACCGCATTCAGCCGGGAGGGACCGACAAGAGCTATGGCCTACACGTAGCACGGCTCGCCGGCGTCCCCGGGAGCATCCTCGATCGCGCCAACCAAATCCTCGACGAACTCGAGAGTGAGGGAGAGAGCATCAAGCCACTCGCGGTGCATAAACGCAGCCAATCACGAGAAGCCGCCTATCATCCGACCCCCCGCCAGCTCAACCTCTTCCGCCCCTCGGCGGATCGACTCTTGGACGAAATCGAGAAGCTCTCCCCCGATGAACTCTCACCGATGGATGCCTTACTCAAGCTGAAAGAGCTGCGAGATCGCTATAGCACCTGAGACCAGGGCTTCCTGCCGCGGGCCCCCTCAGACGTCCTTGCTCTTCTCCTGATCCGTCTCGTGACTCGCCTCCTGCATCGCCCGCTCAGGCAGTCGCAAGAGGAAGAGGACCAGTCCGGCGCAGAGCAGCACGAGGCCGAGCTGGAGCCAGGGCAAAGCGCGCATCAGATAGATCGACAGGGAGAACACGGCGACCACCAACACGATCGCCTTGATCCGCACGCCCAAGGGCAGGGAAGCATCCTCACGCCACTGCCGAATCACAGCTCCAAAGTGCCGGTTCCCCAGTAGCCAGGCGTAGAAGTGCTCTGAGGAGCGGGCGAAGAGGATAGCCGCGAGTAGCAAGAACGGCGTCGTCGGCAGCAGCGGCAGCACAACCCCAAGCGCCGCCACCCCGACGAAAAACCAGCCCAGGAGCAGATAGATGACCCGGCGCAGACCGGTGGCCATCGGAGGCTTCCGGCCGGGCGTCTTCGGGGGGGCATTCATCGAGCAACGCTTGGGTTCCCTCTGTTCATGTGGGGGCGAGCCGTAGCGGCACGGCCCCTTCCAGGCCGGAGCTACTCCGTACCAGAGATCACTTCATCAGCAAGAGCACAAACCCGCTCGTAGTAGGCCTCCCGCTCCATCCCACACAAGGTCGCACCAAAGAGTTCCGCGGCTTCGTGATTGGCGACTTCCCCGTAGTTGACGACTACGAGCTGATATGCCGCGAGCAATAGGCAGTCCGCGTCCCGTCCTTCAAACTTCGGATGTAGCCACAGACAAAAGCCATCCTGAGGCTTCTCGCCCAAGGGCTGAGGCCAGGCAAACTCCCCCGGCTCCAGGGCTTCCGCACCAAAAGTCACCCGGCAGGGATAGCGGATGGCTTCGGCATCACCTAGCAAGGCCAAGAACTTCGGCCAAGTCATCTCCCCGCCACAACGATCCCGGAGCTGTGCCGCCTTCTTGATCGCATGATCCGACAAGGCCATGCGAGCATCCTCTTCTGTGAGCTTCTTTTCGGTCATCGATGACAAGCCGCCTATAAGGTTTCGCGAGTCGCAGCCCGTGTCTTCCGCCTCCACCGGCACCGAAAACGCAGGCAGGCCAACCGAAGCCTGGCGCCTTGCTGACGCCTCCTGGGCGTCGAAGGGAGGGCACCGGTGGAGCTTTGTCGCCGGGCGACTTTATCGATGTGCGACTAGCTCCACAAAGCCTGGGTCAGGGTACGCGAAGGCGCCCATGCAGCACGAGCCACGTGGGCGCCTCCCATAAGAGTCCGGCCCAGAAGCCAGCTCTGCTCTACTTCTTGTAGCGCTTCAGGAACTCCTTACGGGCCTTATCGCGCCTGGCGCGCTCGGCGGGATCCATCTTGTCGATGAACCAGGAGTGGTCCTTGGTATTCAGGACGGCCTTGATCTTGGCCGCCAGCTTCTTACCACCCTCGACCTTGGCCGGATCGTCGCTGTTCTGCGCTTCCTTCGCCAGCTTCTTCAGGGCTGGGATGTAGTGCGTGTAGAAGGTCTTGGCGACGTCATAGGTGCCATGCCAGTGCGTGTAGTCTGGTGCCATCATCGAGGCACCGTGACGCGAGCGACGACCTTCGTGGTGCCATAGCTCCCACCAGTACCAATCGACCGGGTGACTGAACGCAGCCTTGTACGGGCGCAGCGGCTTGGCCAGGGCGTAGAGCGCCTTGCCCGGCTTGGCGAACTTCTCGTTGTACAGCTCGACCAGAGCGTCGTACTGCACGTAGAAGTTGTTGACCCAGTTCTTGTTGTGACAGTTGGAGCAGACGTCCTTCATGTTCTTGCGACGGACCTGCCACGGGACATCCTTGCCGGGAAGATTCATCTTCGCATCGGAGATTTCCGGACGCACCGAGATCGGCGGCCGGTTGTTCCAGGAGATGCGCAGACCAATGTCATGGGTCACCGGCTGGTTCTTGGTTTGGGACATGTGACAGGTCGCACAGGTCGGCGCATGCCAATAGTCCTCACCCACGATCCACTTGTTGGAGTCGAGGTTCATCTTGTCCTCGTTGGTGAAGAAGGCGATGCCGTGCTTCGACTCCTCGTAGATTTCCTTCTGCGGGTGGTCCGGGCCAAGGTGGCACTTACCGCAGGTGTCAGGGTGACGGGCCTGAGCCGCCGAGAATTCGTGACGCACGTGGCAGGCATTGCACGAACCTTCGCTGCCGTCCGGGTTCAGTCGACCGATACCACTGTTCGGATAGGTCGCCGGATCGAGGCTACCATCGGCCAACACCTTGACCTGCGAGCCGTGGCACTGCCAGCAACCGTTGACCGCTGCGGCCGAGTTCCCGTTCGGGAAAGCCGGCGTGATCATTGCCCGGTTACCCTCGACAATCTCAGCAAGAGCATTATCCAGGGACCCAAGAATACGACCCGCCTTAGCATGGTGGGAGTGGATGAATTCGTCCACTTCCTTCGGATGGCAACGCCCGCAGTCCTTTGGCGTAACCAGAACCGCAATCGTCGACTCGTAGTGGTCGAAAGCGTCCTTATCGGACTTGGAAGCGGCGTGGCACTCATAACAGCCGACGTTGGCACGGAAGTGCTTGCTGGCACCCCATTGCTGGTAGATGCCGCGGTGCATCTTCTTGTGGCACGATATACAACCCTGAGATTCCTTGGAAATCTCGGGAAGCCCGATCGCCTGCGCAAACACAGTCGGAGCGAGCAGAAGGGTTAGGGCGGCCAAGAAGAAAGCACGCAGAAGGTTGTCCTTCATTGGACCGAACTCCTTTCTACTTGCTTACGGTTGGAGGGAGCACCACTTATCTCTGTCACATGCAGAGTGTCTTCCGTGAGGTGCCCCGAAAGGACGGGAATCGAGATCCGCACGAGAATCGTGTAGACCAGAAGGCCGAAGGCCCAAATCCCCAAACAAACGAGAATCTCGTTGGCAGTCGGCACGTACTCCACGATCTCGTGGAGTGGCGAAGGGATGAAGGCAGGGATAATCAGCCCCATCCCCTTTTCGATCCAAATGCCGACAATCATCGCCACGCAGGCGATATTGGTGTACGCAATACTCCGGCGCGTGGACGGAATAAAGAGGAGGGACATCGCGACGACATTGAGTCCGATCGCGGTCCAGATCCACGGCACCAGACCACTAAAGCCGTGCAGGCCAAAAAAGAGGTACTGTGCCGAATGGATATGCGCCGAGTCGGTGTAGAACTCGGTAAAGATCTCACTGATCAACAGGAACATGTTGATCGAAAGCGCCACCGTGGCAATGCCGCGCAGCAAGCCAAGCGCCTTGTCCGTAACCTCGTACTCCGTGCACTTACGGATGATCTGCAAGGTCAGAATAATGACCGCTGGCCCTGCCGCAAACGCGGAGGCGAGGAAGCGAGGGGCCAAAATCGCGCTGTTCCAAAACGGACGCCCACCAAGGCCGACGTAGAGGAATGCCGTGACTGTATGGATAGAGATCGCCCAGACAATCGCGGTGAACACGAAGGGGATATAGAACCACTTTGCCGGACTACGCTTCTTGTATGCGCAGTAGATCAGGTAGCCGCAAATATGCAGGTTGAGCAGCAGGTAGCCATTCAGTACGACAACGTCCCAGGTCAAGATCGAGTCCGGGAAGTTGAAGCGCCGTAATAGGTTCATACCGCGCAGCGGTTGGCCCAAGTCCACAACGACAAAGGCCAAACACATCAGGATCGCCGCGACGGCAAGCAGCTCGCCGAAGATCACGAGGTCGTGCAAATCCCGGTTGCGATAGACATAAACCGGAATCACCAACATGACCGCCGCCGCAGCCATGCCCACGAGGAAGGTAAAGTTCGCGATGTACAGGCCCCAGGACACCTGATCGGTCATACCTGTGGTCGCCAGCCCGTCGACCAACTGGTGCGAATAGGCGTTAAGGCCAAGAAGGGCGACGACCGTCAGCAGGATCATCCACGAGTAATAACGCCAGTCGCCGATGAAGCTGATTCGAAAGCAGCGCCGGAGGAAGGTGAGATAGTCCTTCATCGCCCCGCCCCCGTCGTTTCGAGCCGGCGGTCCTCGAAGTTGTCCTCGTCGTAGTAATAGAAGAAGCGCGGCAGCGTGTTGACGTCCTGCTTGAGAACGAAGACCCGCTTGTGCTTGAGCGCCATCGCGACCTCGGACTCGGGGTCGAGAAGGTTGCCGAAGTTGCGCGCGCCTACCGGGCAGGCCTCAAGACAGGCCGGCATCTTGCCTTCGCGCGTCCGATGCAGGCAGAAGGTGCACTTCTCCATCACGCCCTTTTCCCGCGGGCGGTTGGAGAGATAGCTCATGTCCGGGTTGAGATCCTCTTGGGGCAGCTCTGGCTTGGCGAAGTTGAAGCGCCTAGCCCAGTAGGGACATGCTGCTTCGCAGTAGCGACAGCCGATGCACCAGTTGTAGTCGATGACCGTGAGGCCATCGGGCTCCTGCCAGGTCGCCTCGACCGGGCAAACCTTGACGCAGGGCGGGTTTTTGCACTGGTGGCACTGGACCGGCATGTAGTAGTGGTCCGGATCGGGCACCTTGGCCCGCTCGTAGTGGTGATTCCCGTGGCCGATATCCACGCTGCCACGCGGCATTTCTAGCACGCGGATGTATTGGATCTCGGGGCTGCGGCTTTGATTGTTCTCGGCCACACAGGCGTGCACACACTTGCGGCAGCCGATGCAACGTCCGAGGTTGAGCGCGTAGCCAAACTCGACCCCATCCATCGGCCTGACGTCGCGAAGCTCCGGCCGCAGGCCGTAACGCTTCTCGACCTCATTGCGGATCCTCTCCAGGACCTCCTCCATCTCCTCGGGTGACAGCTCCTTGTAGTGCTTCTGCAGGAACTGCTCGACGCTGAGATTCGAGGTTTCGAAGTCCTTGAGAGGGCTGAGAGCTGAGGCCACAGCCGCAAGCCCACCAACTGCTGCGACACCGCCAGCGGCGGTCCGAAGGAAGCTGCGCCGATCCATCAGTGCTCCTCCCCCTTCTCTAGCTGCTTGTAGTGCTGGAGCGCTTTCCGCAGCGGGTCACGCTCTTGGTGCTCATCCTCCGCATGCCCCTGGCCACGTTTCCCCATCCGCAGGGTATTGGGGCCGGGGAGCGGCCGAATCGCCGCCATCGCCGGATGGCGCGGCATGTGTGGGTCGTGGCACTCGGTGCACCCTAACTGCCGACGCTCTGGGCTGCCCTTCTGCCAGGAGCCAAACGCCTTGCCGTGGATGCCACGGGTCCAGTCGCTGTAGATGTCGACATGGCAGCTCGCACAGAGCTGGGCAGTCTGACGGAAGCTCACCAGGCCGCCGCCGTTGAGCTTGAGCTTGTCGCGATCCTCGTAATCATGGCAGTCCATGCAGCTCGTGTTGGGGCCGTGCACCAACACGACATGCTGGTGCTGCATAAGCCCCTGCGCCTTGGGCTGCTTGGTCAGGAAGGTGCGGTGACAGTCCATGCAACTGCGTTCGAAGCCATTGATCATAAGCTGGGGAGGATCCCCCAGGACCGCACGGCGTAGCACCGGCATGATCCGCGCCTTGCTGATGCGATGGACTGGCTCCTTCGGATAAGCCGCAAGCTGCGGCCCCCAGAGGAACCAGGCTGCGAGAGCAAAGAAGACCGGGGCTACGAGCCAAGCACCTGAGCCGTAGCTGATCCGGCTCTGGCTGCCCTGCTGCTCCGATTGCGACATGAAATCACCTCGACCCGGGACCGGCGCACTTTCAGCCTGTGCGACGCCCCCGGCCTCCTCAGCGGTTGCGCTTTCGGCGCTGGTTATCGGCGGTCCGAACCTGCACGTGGCAGCTACGACACTTGGCGGTGCTCAGGATCTTGCGTTGCGCCGATGTGAGCATGCTCTTGTGCTCGGCGATCGGCGCGCCCTTGATCCCGTCTTCGTGGCAGAGCAAGCAGTCCTGCCGACCCCAGGCCCCGCGGTGCGATGCCGAGGCCGGAATCATTGGCGGGAAGGCAAACTCGTCGAAGCGCTCGTCGCGCTTGCGCTTCTTGGTGCTGGGCTTGCTACCCGGCACCTTGACATGGCAGCTCCGACACTTGGCGGTCTTGAGGATGGCCTGCTGGGCACTCGAGAGCATACTCTCGTGAACCACCATCGGAGCCTTGCCGACCCCCGTCTCGTGGCAACGCAGGCAGTCGTTGCGGAACCAGGCCTTCTTGTGGTAGCCGACGTCACTGACCGTCGGCGGGAATGCATCGTCGGCGAAGCGCTCATCGCCTTTGGGGCTAGGCTTCTCTGACGATTTCGGCTTCTGCCTTGCTGGCCTTGGCTGCTTTGCTGGCCTTGCTGGCTTCTTCTTCGCCTGCTGCGCAGGCTTCTTGACCTGCTTCTTCTGCAGCTGGGCCACAGGCTCCGACTTACTCGCCTCGGACTTCTTCGGCTCCTGCTTCGGCGCCGATCCCCCGGTGACGGGAGCACTCCCGCCACCGCCTGAGGCGCAGCCGATCGCGAGGCCAGCGGCGAGCGCCGGCACGATCAGGATCCGCATCGCGGGTTTCATCACATACTCCCTTGCCTCAGGCCTTGGCGATTTTGACGGCGCAGACCTTGAACTCGGGCTGCTTCGAACCCGGGTCGTAGGCATCGATGGTGACAAAGTTGATCAGGCTATCCCTGCCCGCCCAGTGCCAAGGAACGAAGACCATGCCTTCTCGAGGCATGTCGATGACCCGAGCCTTGATCAGGGCTTCGCCACGACGGGAGGTGATCCGGACCATGTCGCCCGATTGGATGTCCCATTTGCGAGCGTCATTGGGGTGAATCTCCACGTAGCACTCGGGGTAGGCCCGCCTCAGCTGCGGCACCGTCATCGTCATCGTGCCCGTGTGCCAGTGCTCAAGAACGCGCCCGGTAGACATCACAACCGGGTACTCATCATCGACCGGCTCTGCTGGCGGCTTGGCCGGACGGCACCACACAACAGCGCGGTGATTCGGAGCCGCATAGAACTTGGTCTCACCATCTTGGAGCGAGTTGTCGGCGAAGGGGCCCTTGTCGAGGAGAGGATCCTCGCCCTTGACGAAACGGCGTGCCGTGCCCTTGGAATCAACCGTCGGGGCAGGCCAGCGAATACCGCGCTCCTTCTTCAGGCGCTCACGAGTCATGCCCCAGAAGTCGTAAGGCGTGTTCTTTGAAGCGAGACGCATCTCGTCCCAAACGTCATCCTCGTTCTTAAACTTGCTGGAGATGTAGCCGCGCGGCACGACCCCGCTGGCCTCCAAGCGGGCTGCCAGGTCGAGGATGATCTCGAGGTCCGGACGCGCCTCACCCGGCGAACGGCAGACCTTGGGCTGGTACTGGTAGCGGCGCTCGGACATGCCGAAGACGCCCGCCTTCTCGGTCCAAATCGCCGCAGGCAAAACCACGTCGGCGAGTTCCGTCGTCCGCGTCGGGTAGCCATCGATCACGCAAACAAAGGGCTTCTTCGCCCTTTCTTTGCCCATGGCATCGCGCGTGATGCTCAGGTTCGGCATCGACTGGCCAGGATTGGTCGTGCTGATCAGGATGGCCTGAACCTCATCGCGCTTCATGGCCTTGAACAACTCGACGGTGTTGAGGCCAGGCTTCGGCTGGATTTTGCCGGGCTGTGCTCCCCAGATCTCCTCCATCTGCTTGCGGTGCTCGGGCTTCTTGACCACGCGCCCGTAGGGGAGGATGTGGCACAGCGAGCCGGTGTCGCGGACACCGCCGCAGGCATTGGGCTGGCCGGTCAACGAGAAGGGTGTCGCCCCCGGCTTGCCGATCTGGCCGGTGATCAGGTGCAGGTTGTGCATCAGGTTGTTGGCCCAGACGCCGGTGATGCGCTGATTGAGGCCCATGGTCCAGAAGCTCATGGTCGGGCCGCCGGCAAAAATACGCGCCGCTTCGACGATCTTGTCTGCGGGCACACCCGAGATACGCGAGGCGGCCTCTGGCGTGAACTGCTCCAGGAAGGCCTTGTAGCCGTCCCAACCAACGTTCTTGGGTTTGCCGTTCTCAACGATCTTGAACTGGACGTTCTTGTCCATGAACTTCTTGTCGTACTTCCCTTCCTTGATGATGACGTGCGCCATCGCGTGGAAGATCGCCAGGTCGTAGCCCGGAACTGGGTCGAGATGGACATCGGCGATTGAGGTGACCGGGCTCTTACGCGGGTCACAGACGATGACCAGCACGTCGCGTCGCGACTGCTTGCGCGCGAGGATCTTGTCGAAGATCACAGGGTGGCACTCGGCGGTGTTCGAGCCGACCAGGAAGAAGACCTTGGCATGGTCGATGTCGCCGTAGCTTCCCATCGGCTCGTCCTTGCCGAAGGTCGAGACGTAGCCACCGACAGCCGAAGCCATGCACAGGCGTGGGTTGCCTTCGACGTTGTTGGTTCCGATGCCGCCCTTGAACAGGCGGTTGGCAAGGTAGCTCTCCTCAGAAAGGCACTGACCCGATCCGTAGAAGGCGGCACCGTTCGGCCCCTTGCTCTTGATCGCCTCGGTAAACTTCTCAGCCACGAGGCTCATCGCCTCTTCCCAGCTGGCGCGCTCAAGCTTGCCGTTCTTCCGAATCTGCGGGTACTGCAGGCGATCAGGGGAACGAACCATCACTGGCAGGAACAGCGCCTTCGCGCAGACCAAGCCCTTGGTGGTCGGATGCTCGGGGTCACCACGCAGCTTGACGATCTTCTCGTCGCGCACGCCGATCATCACACCGCAGCCGGTGCCGCAGAATCGACAAACGCTCTTGTGCCACTGAAGGTCGGGCGCAGTCGGATCGGCGCCGGCCTCCTTGGGCGTGGCCATAGCCGTGCCCCTCGCTGCTGAAACGACCGCCGCCATGGCGGAGTACTTCATGAAGTCGCGACGGGTCGCAGTCATGAGCCTGTCCTATTCGATGAGTCCGCAAGAAAGAGGTGCGAGGGAGAGAAAAGGCGACTAGCGGAGGTGGCAACGCCTGGTCTTCGACGTAAGAGGAATCATCGACAAAGGAGGCCAGGGCCCCAATAAGCCACCTAGCCATAGTGTTTATGTATCTAGGCTCGGGGCACTCACCCACATATACCGCATGGGCAAGACCAACAAAAAATACCCTTAACCCCTTAGTGAAAAGGGTTTCCGGCCGGAGCCCAAAGCCGTGTCCAGATTTAAAGCTAGACATGACGCGCGATTTAAACGCAATAAGACCAATTGGGAATGAGCCCTTAGCTCTCAGAGTTCGCCCTTAGCTCCCACAAAGACGCCGACGAATAAGGCCAGCAACCAGGACGGCTAGCTCTCCAGGATTCCGAGCAAGTTGTGCTGCCCGATCCCCAGAAAGCAGCAGCGAGCCTCCAAAGCAAGGCGGCGACGGCGTGGCTCAAGCCCTTGAGACTCTTCGCCCCAAGGCAGCTCGAAGACCTCGCCATCGCCGCGCTATCTACTCGCTCGGGCTTTGCAGCCCCTTCTAGCTCAGTTACTCAGGCGGGTCTCGATGCCCTGCGAGGCAGCCATCGGCATCGGCGCCGAGAGCTTGCTGTCGAGAGCAAAGACCTGCCAGTTCACCAGGAAATTGGCGTAGCTGCTATTGCTCGGCAACGGGAAGGGAAAGTGAGCTTCGCCCTTCGCATCCGACCTAGCCCCAATGATGAAGACTGGAGAGGTATAGAGACTCGTGCCCTTCGCCATCGTCGCGATCGGCAGATTGCTGCGTCCGGCCCCCAAGATCAGTAGCGCAGGGCTCTTGGCCGCCAGCCGACGCGCGGTCACGCCAAAACCCTTGCTCCCGAGCACTGGCGGGGTGGCAACGAAGGCATCGACAACGCCGACGGTGGTCGCACTAGCACTGCCGTAGTAGCCCACGGCGCCCACGCTCGGGCGCACGCGCAGATCATCAATCGTCAGCGGACGGTTGGCACCCAGCTTCTTGAAGCTCTCACGCGAACCCGCGTAGATATCGCCGAGCGTCGGCCGCGCGATACGGCCACCTACGACCTCACCGGCACCACTGCCCATCTTGCCGCCGAGCCAAAGACCAGCACTGTTGCCGTTCACCTCAAGGCGTAGACGCTGCCAGCCATCGTTCTTGCCCTTGCTGACCACGATCTTGCCGAGAACGGTCCAGTCGGAGCCGCCGTCGTTGTGGTCGATGAGGTAGAGGGCCGATCCCTTGCTGCTATTGACATAGGTCGCGGACACCCCGGTGTTGCCATTGCGCTTGTAGCCAAAGCTCCGCTCGGGATCGGGATAGTCGAAGAAGGTGGTCGTGCTTCCCTGGACACCAATGCTCCACATCTCGAGGTCGCCAGTCTGGGTGGCGTTCGAGGCCTCGATATAGACGTAGCACTCGACGACGAGGTCACGCTGGGGGCGCTGCAGCAGCACGCCAGCATTCCCGCCATTGTCATAGCTGTCGTAGATGACCAGGCATTTACCGCCCTGGGGCGAGGCCGGGATCACCTGGGGATTGTGCTTGCTGGTCTTGGTCGGATCGATGTAGACCGGCGGGATAAAGCTGCCAGCCCAACCTTTGTGCACGGCTTCGGGCGTTCCCTTATCGAAAGTATCAAAGAGCACCGCCCCACTACTCAGATTGTTGGTCTTGCCCGGAGTCTCGGGGCGCAGCACCCAGTCCTGGCCGCTTTTGCTGTTGTAGCCATCCAGGACCCTCGACAGCGAAGTGGGCGAGGTATTGCTACTCATGTGCGCCCCCCAAATGCCATCGCCGTTGATGATCGACTTGTGCCAGGTCGCCGTAGCGCTGATGCGGTACGTCTCGTAGCAAAGGCTGTCGACCCGCCGCTTGCCCTTGGGGTTGTAGAGCACAAGGCCCTCCTGCGAGTTCTCGAAGAGATTGCCCGCGCCCAGGACCTGATTGACACCTGCAACCTTGCTCGTCCCCATCACGTAGAAACCGCCCGCCGCAATCTTGGTATTTGCGGGGATGGTGTATTTCCGCTTGTAGGTCGTGGCGTTTCTCTGATCCCAAAGCCGAAGCTCCCAAGCGCTGATGTCGACCGGAGACTTGCTGGCGTTGTAGAGTTCGACGAACTCACGGTCGTCCGCCCCGGCGTTGTCGTAAAGGATCTCGTTGATCACAACGGCCTGGGAAGCGGCGGGAACGGCGAAGAGCAGGGCGGCAAAGCCCATGCGGGTAGCATGACGAAGGGCAGACATAGTCGACTCCTGAGAGAGAATGCGAGTGGAAGAGCCTAGCAGCTCCTCAAAGGCAAAGCCCCGACCCCAGAGAATCTCTTTGTCGCCCCAGTCTTCACCAAGAGGCACGCGGCGAAGGTCGACTCAGCCCTGGCCCGGCTCGTGCACAGACAAAAGGGTTCGAATCGACAAGGCCGCGCCACCAAAAAGCACGATCCCAGCGAGCAGCATCACAAAAAAACCGAGCGGCAGCGAATCGGAGAACTGGATCGAGACCGGCATCTCAAGCTTCTTCAGCACCGGCTTGCCGTCCTTGGTCTTGCCACTGTCATACGCAGCGATGAGCTTGGCCAAGGCTGCCTCGCTCGGGGTCACGGCAAAACGGCCCTCCCCGAGCTTCTGCACAGCCTCCTGATCGATGTGCGCGACCTGGCTTCCAGGGCGCAGCTCAAGCGCAAAGGAATGCAAACGCTCACCGGCCTTGAGTTGTACCGGGACCCGCACCTCATAGCGCTGTCCCTGGGTCAGAAAAACCGTGCCCTGCTGACTCTCCAGCCCCTCAATAACGATGGCATCCTGCGCCAGCGCCAAGGGCATAAGGAGAAGTAGGGAGAGCACAACCCGGATACCCCAACTCATCGTCCGCCCTCCTCACTTGCCAGCAAATGACTGCCCTCTTCACCCTTCGCCCGGGTAAGCAATAATCCTCCGCCGCAGGTCACCAGGAGCCAAACACCGATCGCAAGGTAATGCAGCGAGCCCAGGAGGCCGCCCTCCGAGTCATATTCGTTGGAGCTGCCATAGAGACCATTCTGGATCTCCACGTTCCAGACATTCCAAACAAGGATTCCCAGGATAAGCGCAGGGATAACAAAGGTGATCAACACATCGAACCAAGCCCCCAAGTGAAATCGGCTGTTCTTATTGATGTGTTCCCTGATTCGCCGAGGCCCAACAACCCAGCCAAGCACCACGCACTCCACCAGCCCAACGATCAGCAAGCCATAACCAAAGGACCAATGATCGATCAGATCGAGGAGGGTAAGCCCCAAGACCCCTCCGGCCGACTGTGAGTTCACAATGACAGGAAGCGCGAAGAGCACGGAGCCAATCAGACCGAAGGGAACCGCGATCATGAGAGTCTTGGAGCGCCGCAGCCGAAACTTATCCTGCATGCCCGAGACCAGGGCCTCGACTAAGGAAATGCTTGAGGTGAGTCCCGCAATCAAGAGCAGGAAGAAGAAAGCAACACCAATCACCTGAAAGCCGGGATCAACGCTCCCGATGCCCTTCGGGACAATAAAGAACATCATCGCCAGGGTCGAAACTTCCGGCTCGATGGCAAAAGCAAAGAGCATAGAAAAGATCGCTACGCCAGCGACCCATTCAAAACCGCAATTGAGCAGGCTGGTGGTGATCGCATTGTGCGTGTGATCACTTCTCTTTGGCAGGTAACTGGCGTAGGCCGACATCACACCAAAGCCGAGCGACAGCGTGAAGAACATCTGGCTCATCGCGCCCTGCCAAACTTCGGGCTTCCTAAGCACGCTCATCTCGGGCGTGAACAGGAACATTACCCCATCGATGCCGCCTTCCTGCGACAGACCAATGACGATCATGCCGATCATCGCCAGCCACATCGTCGGCACAAAGATCTTGACTGCAAACTCGATCGTCTTGGTCCCTCTTGAAACCAAAACTACGTTGAGCAACCAAACAACGACAACGAATAGCACCGGCTGCCAACTGCGGATCAAAGCATAAAAGAACCCTTCCGGATTGCTTTTACTGACCCCTCCCTCACCGACAGAGGCGAAGAACGTCTCGCCACCAAATAATACCTCTCCCGTCGAGTCACCCAGCGCCCCAAAAAGGGTCCCGAGACCCCATCCGAGGATCGTGATGTAATACATCGTAATGAAGCTGGCATTCAGGATGGCAAACCAACCGGCAAACTCCGCCGCCGCCCCGCCAACCTGCCGCATCGCCAACGGGAAGGAGCGCCGCGTATATGCCCCAATCCCAAACTCCGCGATCATGACTGGGATACCAATCAAAAAGAGAGCGATGAAATAAGGCAGATAGAACGCACCACCGCCGTAGGCGTAGGCGTTGGCTGGGAAGAAGACGATGTTACCGAGGCCGATCGCGCTGCCAGAAGCAGCCAAGATAAAGCCGAACTTCGACTTCCACTGAGCGCGGGGCGGCTCATTTACCGTTTTAGTCATCAATGAGGGCTAGGGCTGAGAGGGAGAGCGAGCCGGGCAACGATACTAGGTAATCGCCCCGCGGTCCACGAGTGAGCCCAAGGGCACGACTCAGCGCTTGGCGTAGCGCTCGACTCCCTGCTTCAGATGCGCCGCATCCAAGTGCGACTCGGCGATGATGTCCTCGTAGCTACCGCCAGTCCGCCAGCGATTGTCGTGATCGGGAGTGATGGCATACTCCTCCATCTGGCGCGCCGGGATCCAGTCACGGCAAATACGAAGCCCCTGATTGGCCGCAAACATCGAGTCACGCCACTCGGCATCGCTCAACACCGATTGCCGGTAGGCCTCGTCCTGGAGCATGAACAACTCATAGCTCACGCAGCACACGACCTTGACGTTGGGGCCGTCCTTCGCCAGCCAATCGAGCAAGCCCACCGTGTTACTAACCACGCTCGTCCCCTGCACCAGCAGGACGCCCTGCTTCGGGCGTTGGTCATACTCGCGCAGCACATAGGCGCCGCGCCCCGCCTCGAGATAACTCGGCATGCCCAGTTTCTCGCGATCGGGAATCTCCACCGAGGGACGAGTCAGATGTAGGGCAATGAGTGGCACACCGCTGGCAAGCGCAGCGCCGAGAGCTGGCGCCACCTCGTTGTGCTCCCAAGGATGCAGGTTGATCACCTGCCCCTGCGGGAAGAGCTGGGTCACACCGGGCGCAAAAATACCGAAGTGGGTGCGCGAGTCCTCCGCCGTCTCCGGGCCAGAGTGCCCCGCAACCCAAATCACCCGACCAGTCTTGACCTCGCTATCCTGCGCCAGCTGCGAAAACAGGCGCATCATGCCGTATTTCAGATAACTAAAACTGCCATACGTCGAACACGCGGACAGATAACCGGCGTATTTCTTCTCGCCGTCCTTCGCGAAGTTCATCGTGCTGATCCCAGCACTAATCCCTGCATTAGAGAACTCGATGATGGGCTGCGGCAGCAGCGCCCCATGCGGGTTCTCATCACGGTCGTACCAACCCGATCCCTCTTTGAGGCCGGAGATATTGGTCGAGCCGGCCAGGTCGGCCGACATAGCAAGCACCAAGGGCCGGCCATACTTCTCGATGGCGTATTTATTGAGCCAGCCGCCAAAGGTGGCAAAGCCCTTTCGATTGGGGGCCTGGGTGCCAGGCTTCGCGTAGATCTCTTTGGGGTAGTTCCGGTAATCGCTGAAGGTTTTGTCCTCAGCGAGCAGGTCCTTACCCATGTCGACGAGCGAGCCTTCGATCTTCTCCGGCACCGAGTCGCCGATCTCTACCAGCCGGTCGGTCAGCCATTCGACGAGAGCCTTGTCACCTGCCAGGGCATCCATCACGGTCTGCAGGTGGCTACGCGTCTGCTCGGTCGCCGCGGGCATACCCGGATCGCCCTCGCCAAAGCCCTCGAACTCCACCTCATAGGCTTCCATGAACTCCCGCTTGGTCTCCCAGAAGAGCTCACTGTTGCGCTTATGCGGGGCTCCGTGCGAATCGTTACCGGTCACGCCGTAGCCACGCCCCTTAATGGTCTTGAACCACACCGCCCGCGGCGCCTTCTCGGCATTTTCGCCACAAGCGCCATCGACCAAGGCCGGGACCACACTAGCGAAGTCACTCCCCGCCTCGGTGCCGCGCACGCGAAAGCCGTGGCTCTCAAACCAGAGCTTGGGAGTGCCGTACACGACACGACTGTGCGCCGTGGGGTCGATGCCGTAGTCGTTCCAATCGAGGATGTAGACCAGGTTATTCAGCCCGAGGCCGTAGGCGGCATTCTTGGTCTCATGGTGGGTTCCGGCGCTGTGGCCACCTTCGCCCTCGATGGCGAAGACCTTGACCTCCTCACAGCCGGCGTGCTTGAGCGCCAGCGCCTGCCCCGCAGCCGCCGGCGCTCCATGCCCGGAGGGTCCGGTATTGAACTTCACAAAGAGCGTCTTGCCCTCGAACTCCGCATGGCCGGGAAGACCGCCGCCACGACGCAGAGTCAGCAGATCCATCGGCAAGAGGATGCGCTCAGGTCCCCCCCCGATCTTGAAGCGCTCGTCCTTCGTCCACTCGTAGCGCAGCTGCATCGCGTAGTTCGTAATCGCGAGGCAGGCATAGACGAGGGGAATCGTGTGCCCGGCCACCAAGACGAAACGGTCGGCTAGCGGCTTGGTCGGCTGACGCACGTCCCAGCGCATCACGCCCGAAGTCATCAACGCCACCATCATGTGTGCCTTGGAGCGCGAACCACCGGGGTGACCGCTCTGGCGATGGTTCAGCATGATGTCGATGAACTGGTCGGCGAAGAGTCGGACCTTGTCCATCTTCCCGTAGTCCTTCTCGAGAGCATCGAGGGGATAAGGACAGGACGTCGTCGCGGTGGCCATCGTTCCTCCAGGCACCAAACACGGCAAAGGGGATACAAACGCGATCCCATGATTCTCGGAAGGTCGTAAGACCCCAGCAGGGCGTCTCTCCGTCCCAGCGAGAAGGACTATGAGCGCGGGACTCTATCAGGAGGGCGCAGGCGTCGCACGGCAGCTTGCGAGACCAAGCTACTCGCGTCCGCCCAAGGCCAAGCTGCGCTTCGCCATCGCCACGTGTAGTTCCTCGATCATCCGCCCATCATGGACGGCGACCCCTTTTCCCAGCGCCTGCGCCGCCTGCCACGTGTCGATGAGGGACTGGGCAGCATCGAGTTGCTCGGAACTCGGGGTCCAGGCAGCGTTGCAGGGCTCGATCTGGCGCGGGTGGATCAGCGCCTTGCCATCGAATCCCATTTGGAAGCCCTGCTCCGCCTCGACGGCAAAACCCTCCAGGTCCCGAATATCATTGAAGACACCATCGAGAATGGGCTTAGCGGCGGCGCGGGCGGCGAGTAGCGCCTGTGCCAGGTGCGGGAGCAGCGGCGCCCGCCCCGGCACGAGCTGGGCATAGAGTTCGCGCGCCAGATCGTTGGTCCCGAGTAGCAGCACCGCGACCCGCGGGCTCTCGGCAATCTCCCGCGCTGCCAGGATCGCAGCCGGGGTCTCGAGCATCGCCCAGATCGGAAGATCCCCGGGCAGATCCGCCAGCTCTGCTGCCGAGTCGACCTTGGGCACAACGAGCGCATCGGCCGGCGACTCAGCGATGAGCTCCACGTCACGCTCATGCCATGGGGTCCCCAGGGCGTTGCAGCGAATCGCCAACTCACGCGGCGCATAGGCGCCCGAGGCGGCCGCAAGCAGCGCAGCCTCCCGCGCCGCCTCCTTGGCCTCAGGCGCCACCGAGTCCTCAAGATCCAGGATCAGAGCGTCGCAGGGCAGCTCTCTCGCCTTGGCGAGGGCACGGGGGTTGGAAGCGGGCAGGAAAAGGGCAGATCGGCGACGGCGCATCGCAACTCCGGTTGGGACCTAGCAGGCCGTTGGAAAAGGCCCGCGAGTGACAGGGGGCGTCGCAGACGGTGCTCTGGCGCCGTGCGTCTTCTTAGGTGGCCTGCTGGAGGCGAGCCAGCCTCAAGCCATGGGTCTGGCGAAACAAGCCTGCTTAGAGCCGCGACGCGTTGACCCGTTGCACAATCCATTCGCCATCGGCCAGGCGCTCCAAGCTGCTAATGCCGCCATGGCTAAAACCGAGCCGCATCGCCAAGGGGCTGGCGATACCGAGCAGCTTGCAGACGACACTGCGGATCACCTGCCCATGGCAGACCACGAAGACCTCCTCTCTAGGGAACTCCTCGGCGAGTTCCGCAAGCACCGGCCAGACACGAGCCTGCAGATCATTCAAGGACTCACCACCGTGCCCGGCCCAGGTGAAAGGGTCGGCTTCGTAGGCCTCCAGCTCCTCGGGGCACTCAGCCCGCAGTTCTTGCACCGTACGCCCGACCCAAGCGCCCCGGTCAATCTCGCGCAGGCGAGGGTCCTGCCGCTGCGGCAGATCAAGGGCCTTGGCGACCTGCGTCGCCCCATGCACGGCCCGCGAGAGATCGCTACTCATGACCATGGCGAAGCGCTGGCCACGCATACGTTCGGCCAGCTCGACAAAGCGCTGCTCGCCCTCTGGCGCCAGCGGCACGTCTTTGCCGCCGTAGACCCGCCCATGCCAGGCCGGGTCGACCTCGCCATGTCGACAGAGATGCAGCTGGCAGCGCTCCCCTTCGTGGATTTCGGTCAATAGCCTCATCGTTTCTCTCCTCGCTGTTCCGGCTGCCCCTGCCCCTCATAGCGATAGACAAAAACCGTCATGTCCTTGGGCCCAACCCAGTTGGGCAGGCGGCGCACCTGCTGGAAGCGAGCTCGGAGCCAGGTATCCCAGACCTTCTGCGGATCCATCTCCTGAAACAGCGGCTGCGTCGTCACCACCCAAACCCGTGCCCCGCTCGCATCGGCCTCCCGCACCCAAAGCGGGAGATCACCACGCTCCAGGCTCCAGTCGGTGATCCCGTGCACATGACGTCCATCGGGCTGCCGAACGCCGGTCACAACCTTGGGGTCGCTCGGGTTCAGATACCACTCGATGCAGGGGACATTGGTGCTGGCAACGAGGTCGTCCGGCCCCAGATGCGCCAGGACGTAGTCGGCGGCTTCCCGCCAGCGCGGCCGCTCACCATGGCGGTAGTGGTAGTAGAGATGCAGCTGTGTGGCGAGCTCAAAGAGGATCATCGCAATCGGCAAGAGCCGCACGAAGTGGTAACCGAAGGCCTTGAGTTCAAGGCGGCGCACGATCTCCCAACCGCCATAACCTGAGAGGATGCACCACGCTGGCAAGGTAAAGAAGGCGTATTGCGCGCTAACCCGCACGAAGAAGGAAGCAACCGACAGCGAGAGCATGGGCACCGCGATATAGAGCGCGAGCAAGAGCCCAGTTCGAGAACGCTGGTACCACAAGAAAATCAGCCCACCAACCGCGGCGACGATCACCGGCACACGCACGAAGAAGACCGTCGTGTTCGCGAGATGCGGCAGGGTCACCACATCGGCCTTGGAGCGCAAATAGCTATCGAAGGCAGAGAGCAAGCCTTCGGCGTTCCAGAGGGCGCCGAAGACAAGCGGCAAGGAAAAACAAAACAGAGCCCAAACCCCGAAGTTCTTCGGCCAGGCAGCGACCCCAATGCGCAGGGCAAAGAGGTAGACCACGAAGGCGAAAACAAAGAACACGCTCGAGGGATGGGTCAACATCGCCAGAGCGGCCAGGGCCAACGAGAGCAAGAGGTAACGGCCACGCCCGCGCTCGCTCCCCAACCAAAAGAAATACAGCGAGGCCAGCCCGAGAAAGAGCACGATGGAGTAACCGCGCACGGTCTGCGACCAATACACGTGCCAGGGGCTCAGCGTAAGAATGGCGGCGGAAAGGAGAGCCGGCCCGGCGCCGAACATGCGGCGCACCACCACCGCCATCAGCGGCACCGAGGCGATGCCGAAGAAGGCAAAGATAATGCGGAACGAACCCTCGTCGGAGCCTGGCAATACTTCCTGGAACCACCGCACGAGCAAGTACTGCACCGGTCGCTCCGAGGCGACCGAGTTCCAGAACTGCTCCATATCCAAGAGCACGCCATCGCGCAGGGTGAAGATCTCGTCGATCCAGAAACTCCACTCGTCGATGCGATACAGACGCAGGGCCCCAGCCACGCAGGTGATCAGCAGCAACCACAAGAGGTCCCTGCGCTGCCATTCGTCCTCGGCAGCGCCCAGCCGCGCCTCAGGAGCGATTTCGCGCTCTACGGGCTCTTCCTCATCCAAGAGGGCGTCGTAGTCAATCTCATCGTCTTCGGGCTCGCGTAACTCGGGCATGCTCCGAAGTATGCCCAGCTCTGGCCCCGGGAGCGAAGGGAGGCTCTAAACGATACCTGCGGCTCGCGAGCCTTTTCTCCCGACAACATGTCGCTTTCACCAATGGCACCAGCGCTTCAGAATCCAGATATGCCCGCCTACCGCTCAAATTCCGACCCCCTCCTCCTGCGCCTCCCCCTCCTCGCCTTCCTGATTCTTGGCGGGGTCCTGCTCTGGCGCTCCTTCGGTCCGGAGATCCGCCAGGTCGACCCAGCCGATCTCGAACGCCGCACGGTCACGCCCCGCGGCGACCTCGCCGAGGATGAAAAAAGCACGATCGAGCTGTTCGAAAAGGCGGCGCCAACGGTGGTCTTCATCACCACGACCCAGCGCGTTCGCCGCAGTTATTTTCGGCCCTCGCGAGAGGAAGCTGTCGGCACCGGCTCCGGCTTCATTTGGAACGAGGAAGGCTACATCGTCACCAACTTCCACGTGATCCAACCAGCCGTGCGGCGCCAGGGGCGGGGCTATGTCGCAGTGGGCCGCGCCCTGGTGCGCTTCCAAGGCCGGGCGGAGGAGGTCCCAGCCCGCATCGTCGACTTCCAGCCCGAATACGATTTAGCGGTTCTGAAGATCGACGCGGGTGGCCTCGACCTCGCCCCCATCCCCATCGGCCGCTCCAAGGGACTTCGCGTCGGACAAAAGGTCTTCGCCATCGGTAATCCCTTCGGCCTCGACCACACCCTCACCACCGGAGTCGTCAGCGCCCTGAATCGCGAGATCGAGTCCGTGGTCCGCACACGGATTCGGGGTGCGATCCAGACCGACGCGGCCATCAACCCCGGCAATTCCGGCGGCCCCTTACTCGACAGCGCCGGCCGCCTGATTGGTGTCAATACGGCGATCTACAGTCCAAGCGGAGCCTCGGCGGGCATCGGCTTCGCGATCCCCGTCGACACGGTTCAGGCCCTAGTCCCGCAAATGATCGGAATCCCTGCTCCGGCCATCGGCATCCTGCCGGTCCTACCGATTACCCTGCACGAGGCCAACGTGCGCGGGCTGATCTTCCAGGACTTCACCGAGGACAGTCGCGCCGACGAGAACGGACTGCGCAAGAGCAGCTTTGATCGCAGCGGCGAGGTCATAGAACTCGGCGACATCATCCTCAGCGTCGATGGACACGAGGCAGAGAGCGTGGCGGACATCAAGGAGGCCCTCAGCGACAAGAAACCTGGAGACCAGGTGCCGGTCCGCGTCTGGCGCGAGGGCAAGATCGTCGAACTGAAAGTCGAGCTGATCCAGGTCGAGGCCAAGTGAAGCAACACGCGGATGCAGCTCGGCGACCCTGGCGGGCCACGCTGGTGGCGCTGCTCCTCGGCGTGCTCTGCGTCGGCGATGCGCTGCTCCCGGGGCGAAGCCTGCTGCCGCAGCCTTGGGAAACGGTGGCAGCGCCCGCCCTAGAAATCCGCGAAGAAGGCGGCGAGCTGCAGCTCCCGCAACTGCAGCTACCAACGCGCGCGGCCTACCTGCCGCACCGCAAGGACAAGCTCCTGCAGTTTTATCCCTTCGACACTTGGGTCGGAGACTCCTGGCGCCAGGGTCATGTTCCGCTTTGGACTCCACGCTCTCTCTGCGGGCTGCCGCTGCTGGCCCAGGGCACCTCGCGCGCCTTCTACCCAAGCGCCGCGATCTTCGCCTTCGTCGAACCCAGCGTCGCCTATGCCTGGCTCTGGCTCCTGCACCTGACCCTCGCTGGACTCTTCGCCTATCGCCTAGCGCGGCGGCTGGGCGCCAGCGAAGGCGGCGGCCTCCTCGCCCTCGGCAGCCTCGTGCTCTCGGGCTATGCCTCCGGACACGTGCAGCACCCGATGATCTTCGCGGCGGCGATCTGGACCCTGCCCGCCCTCGAAGCCGTGCACGCCTTGCTGCGCCCCTCTGCCGCCAAGCCAAAGAGAATGCTCTCTTGCGCGGCTCTGGCCGCCTGCGTCGCCGCCAGCTGGTTTGCCGGCTTTGCCCAGGCCAGTGTCCTGCTCTCGTATTCGGTCGTGCTCTTCAGCCTCACCCTCGGCTGGCTGCTCTGGCGCGAACGCGGCAGCCTCCCCTGGCGCGACCTGCTCTGGCCGGCCGGAGGCCTCCTACTAGGCACCCTGCTGGCGATGGTGCAAATCCTCCCCATGCTGGAGATGGCCAGCTTGGCCAGTCGGCAGCCAGCCAGCCTCGACGAACTCCGCCAGGCCTCCCTGCCCATCGCCGGGCTCCTGGAGCTGATCCTCCCCGGACAACTCTGCATCCCCGGAGAAGTGCTGGTCGGCAGCGAGACCCTCAGCGCCCGCCCGAGCTTCCTCTCCCTGGCCCTACTCTCCACCGAAGAGGCCAAGCTGCTGGCTTCCGGCGCCAGCAACATCAACCACACCGAGATCGCCCTCGGCATGGGGTTCTGGCCACTGCTCTTCGCCCTGTTTTCGCTGCGCCGCCTCTTCGGGCGAGGAAGCTCCCTCGAGCTGCGTAGCATCATCGCCTTCGGCTGGTGCCTCAGTCTCGTCGGGCTACTCGGGTCCCTGGCCCTGCCCGGACTCGTGCACGCCCTCCACGCCCTGCCCGGCTTCGCTGTCGGAGACTTGAAGAGGCTACTGATGTTGCCGGCCCTGGCCCTGCCCATCTTGGCCGGGCTCGGCTGGCGCCGTCCTTGTAAGAAGCTGCTGCCGAGAGCGATGAAGCTCGGCAGCATCGTGAGTTTGCTCGGCCTCTTCCTGCTGACGCTGAACGACAGCGGCTTCGCCCAGCTCTTCGGCATGTGGATCGCGCCGCGCTTCGGGCTGGAGCCCCAAGCCTTCCTTGCCGCCCTGCTCCCACCCGAAGCCCAGATCAACCACGACTGGCTCGCCAGTGGCGTGCTTCTAGGCGGACTGGCCATCTGCCTGGGGCCCGTCTGCGCCCGCCAGCTGCGACTGGGAGCGCTCGGCTTTGTCGCCGCGACCCTGCTTACCCAATTGCCAATCGCCTGGGATGCAACGCCAGCCCCACGGCAAGCTGAGCTAAGGGCCTTGGCCCGAGAGCGCTGGGACCCCAAGGAGGATGCTCCCACTATCGAAGGGCGCATCCTCTCCATCGAACTGCCAGCGCCCGGCGAAGCCATGCGCTCCCCCGGAGATCAACGACTGGGCACGCCGTATCTCGGCCCCTATGCCGCCGCCACCGGCTATGCGCCACTGGCGCCAGCGCGCATCGAGCGTTACTTCCGCCGCTTCGCCCCCGAAGCGGTCGGGCAGGGCGGGGCCGGGCTCGGCCCCCTACGCCGCTGGCCGACGACCGAGCAGCTGCCCTATCTGGCGGCGGCAGGCATCGTCGCGGCAACGAGCAACATCCTCCCCCCAAGCGGAATCGACTCGCTGCGCGTGGCGCCAGAAGCACTGCGCAGCCAAGCTTGGCAGGCCTTGCGCTCACGAGCAGATAGTGCCGGACGTCTGCCTCCCGGCAACGCCGCCCCGGTTCGACTGGAGCATGCTCCCTTCGTCCGCTGGTTACCGCAGCGACCACCAGCGACTTGCCCCGACAACTTCGCCGGCCTGCCCAAGTCCCCGGCCGCCACGATCAGCAGCCCGGTCTCCGTAGCCAAGTGGAACGGGCAGCAGCCACTGCGCCTGCGAGTGCAGAGCCAGCAAGCGGGCTGGATCTACGCCGCCTTTACCCATCTGCCCGGCTTCGAGTATCGACTGCTTGCGCCAAAGGCGCAGTGGAAGCCCACTCTCGTGGCGCTCGATGCTTTCCAGTGCTTCCCGGTTCCTGCAGGTGAGCACGAGATCGACTTGCGCTATCGTCCGGCAAGCTTCGTGCGGGGTGCCGCACTGTCGGGCTTCGCCGTCCTCGCACTCCTTGCCCTACTGCTAACACCGCTCTTGCGGCCTCTTCTCGGAACGCTTCATGCCCGTAGAGCCCCGACTCCCTAGCCGCAGCCGCTCGCGCCTCAGCTTCCTGCTTGCAGCCCTGCTCCTCGTAGCGCTTCCGAGCCTGCTGCTCTACGAATCACTGTTCGAAGGACAGCAGTTCCTACCCTTCGACATGTCGACCTTCCCGCCGGCGAGCTGCTCGCTAACGCCGGAGGAGATTCAGTCGCGGCAGAACGCCGGCAACTACGACATCACCGAGAAGTCCTCGATCTGCACGCCCGAGTTCCGCCTCGCCCGCGAAGCTCTCCTCGAAGGGCAGTTCCCGCACTGGAACCCCTACGTCCGCGGAGGCGCCCCGCTCTTCGCCAACGCCCTCGACGGCTTCGCCTATCCCTTCCACCTGCCCTTCCTCCTCTTCGACCCGGATGCGGCCTACGGCCTCGTCGCCTGGTTCGACTTCGTCTTGGCCGGGCTCTTCATGCTCGGCTTCCTACGCTCGATCGGTCTCGGCTGGCTCGCCGCGAGCTTCGGCGCCGTCAGCTTCCAGCTCTCGGGAACGCTGGCCGCGAACGCGCACTTCTTCATGCGCATGGAGCCACTGATCTGGCTACCGGCGGGCTTCTGGGCCCTCGAACGACTCTTCCATGCCCGCGGAGCCCAGCGACTTCCTTCCCTCGCCGGATTCACCTGCTCCCTGGGGCTCTGCTGGCTAGCCGGCTTCCCGCCCTACGCCCTCGCCGTGTCCCTCGCCTTCGGACTCTACATCCTTGAGCTCGTGCGAAGGACCTGGATGCAGCAGGGCGCCAAGCTCGCCTGGCATTTCTCCCGCGCCGCGGGCATCGCTGTCCTGCTCGGGCTCGGCATCGCCATGATCCAGCTGCTGCCGATGCTCGACTACTTTCCCGAGTCGCAGCGCGAGCTGGAGCAGGGCCTAGGGGCTCTCGTCGCCCAGGGTCTCGACCCCTCCGGCCTGGCGGGCCTAGTGCTACCGCAGCCCTTCACCAGCCCCATCGCCGCCGAGAGCATCCCCTCGGTCAACAACCCCCTGCTCTACCTCGGCTGGAGCCTGAGCGACCCCGAAAGCGGTCGCCTGTTCTTGCCCTACGCCTACTTCAACTACACCGAATACGCGATCTACATCGGCGCGCTTCCGATCATCGCCGCCTTGATCGCGATGCTGCGCGCGAGTGTGCGCTTCCGCTTCTTCGCCTTCGTTGGCCTGCTTTTCTTTGGGCTGCTGGCAACGGCAAGCCCGCTCTTCGAGCTGCTCTGGCCGCTCAGCGTCTTCCAGTCGACTCCGCCCTTCCGCTATGCCGCCGTGCTCGGCTTTTTCCTCGCAGCGCTAGCGGCGGTGGGCTTTGACGTCGGTGCCGAGGGGCTGCGTCGGCGCGGTTTTTGGACCTGCTGCGGCCTGGGATTCTTGCTCCTGCTGGCCAGCGCCTATAGCTGGTGGCAGGCATCGGCGATCGCCAGCGACCCTGGCGCAGTCGAAGCCCTGGCCCAGCAGATCTCGGCGAAATGGACCCCGCATTACCCCGAGGTCGCCGGAGATCTCGACAAGGTAAAAGCCGTCCTCGGAGCAGAAACCCACCGCGCCTTGGCGCCCACTTGGGCCCAATACGCTTTCACCCATCTCGCCCAGCAGTTACGGCACTTGGTCCTCCTCCTGATCGCCGGCCTGCTCTGGCTCGGCATCGGGCGCTGGCGCCAAGTGCGCCACAATCGTTTCTGGAGCATGCTCCTCCGGGTCATCGTGCTCGCGGTCGTGGCCCTAGACCTACTCGTAGCCGCGCGAAAGGTCACCCCAAGCTTCCCGCAACGAGACACCGCAAACACCCTGGTCCACAAATACCTCCGCGAGCAGCGTGAGGCGCACCGGGAGAACGGTGGCTTCATGGTCGCGCGAATCAGCAAGGCCCCCATCGAGCCCAAACAGCTGCCCCCCAACACCCTGGTCCCCGAACATATCCGCGACCTCAATGCCTACGCCTTCGTCGATCGCAACAGCCACCGCCCCTTCCACCGGCTCTACGGCCAATCGATCAAACTCCGCGGCGAGTGGCTGCGGAGCTTCCCCGTCGACAAGCGCTTAGAGCATCCTCTCTTCGACCTCTACGGCGTCCGCTTCCTCCTCTCTGAGCAGCGCTTCGACCTGCTTGGCTCGCCGGCGATCCGTCCGCTCCAGGGCCCCGGTGGTGCGTTTTACGTGTATGAGCGGCCAAGCGCCCTTCCACGAGCCTTTCTGGTGCGCAGCGCCCAAAAAGAGCCCGATCCCGAAAAGGTGCTCGGCTATCTGACCGGGAAGAACCTCGCTCCTCGTGAGCTCGTCCTGCTGCAGGAGCGCTTTGGCAAGGCCGCAACCGACAATGACGAAGGGCTACTTGCCAACGCCGAGGTCACGCCCGAACAAGTCGCAGCAGCCTCCGTGCGTTTCTCCGAGAAGGGCCCAGGTGAGCTGCATCTGATCATCAGGAACTCCCCAGGAGCCTGGCTGCTCTTGACCGATACCGCGATGCGAAACTGGCGCCTCGTCCGTGATGGCAGACCGGCGCCGTGGTGGCGAGCCAACCTCTCATTCCGCGCCACCTGGGTCCCGGTCGGTGACCATGAGCTGCACTGGATCTACGACGCGCAGCCGTTTCGCCAGGGCCTCTGGATCAGCGCCGGAGCCATGGCCCTGGTGCTCTTGATGATGCTCTGGTGGACCGGAGCCCCAAGGCAGCAAGAAGGCAGCAGCGAGTTCGTCGAACTCAGTTCGAAGAGCTGAGCAGCGACTCAAGGAGCGAGCCCAGAGCCTCAAGGTCGAAGGGCTTGCTCAGATACTCGTTCATGCCCGCTTCCAGACAGCGCTCACGCGTCCCTTCCATCGCATTCGCCGTGAGCGCGATCACCGGCAAGCTCTCCTGGTCATAGCCCAGCTCCCGGATCCGGCGCGTAGCCTCGTAGCCATCCATCTCCGGCATCTGACAGTCCATCAGCACGATATCGAAGTGCTTGGACTGCACCTTCTCGACGGCGACCCGGCCGTTCTCGGCAGTGTCCACTTCGAAACCGAGCTTTTGAATGGTCCGCACTGCGATCATGCAGTTGATCTCATTGTCCTCGGCGACAAGAGCCACTCGACCGGCCTTGGCCGCCTCCTCGGCAGCAGCTTCAGCCGCCTGCAGGGCCTGACCATTTTGTAGGCTGAGGCGCAAGCGTTCCCGCCGCAGCGGTAGGGACAAGCGAGCAAAGCCCGAAGGCACATCGAGGTCATGCTCCTGGCGCGAGACGAGGACGAAACCGCTGCCCTCCGCCACCCGTGAACTCAGTAGGGTCGGCACCGAAGTCGGCGACGAGAGCAGCTGCTGCGCATCCACGAAGCAAAGAGCCCCGGCTTGGCGCTCCAAGCCTTTCTCCAATTCTTCGAAGCTCGCCACCTGAATGACCCGCGCACCGAGAAGGCTCAACTTGTCCACGACACAGGCCAGCCTTCGACCCCTTGCTCCGGCCCAGAGCAAGACCGATTGCCCAGCCAAGGGCTTGGCGACGACTCCGTTTTCGCTCCCGTCCGGGTCGAGCATCAGCTGCAGAACAAAAGAAAAGCGACTGCCCTTCCCTTCCTCACTACAAAGCGCAAGCCGCCCCCCCATCAACTCAACGAACAGCTTGCTGATCGAGAGCCCCAAACCCGTGCCGCCAAAGCAGCGAGCTGTCGACGGATCCGCCTGACTGAAGGGATCGAAGATCATCGTCTGTCGATCAGGCGGGATTCCTATGCCCGTATCTACGACGGCGAGTTCGACGCGGCAGCCCTGCTCATCCCGTCGCATCTTGAGCTGCACCTCAACGCCCCCCTCCTCGGTGAACTTGATGGCGTTGTTGATCAGATTGCTCAAGACCTGCCGCAGCCGCTTCGCATCTCCGAGGACCTGCGGCGCATCCTTGAGATCGAGGCTAGCCCCCAGCCAAAGCCCCCGCTGTTCGGCCGAGTCAGCAAAGAGATCGACCAGATCTTCGACCAGATCGGGAAGATCCAAGGGCAGCTGCTCGATCTCTATCGCCTTCGCCTCGACCTTGGAATAGTCGAGCAAATCGTCGAGCAGCGACAGCAGGCCGGCAGCCGAATCACGAGCGATCCCCAGATCGCCGATGACTTGCTGCGGCAGGTCGCGAGTCTGCAGGAGATCCAGCATCCCGATCAGCCCATTCATCGGAGTGCGGATCTCATGACTGATCCGCGCCAAAAATCCGGACTGAGCCTGCGAAGCATTCTCGGTATCAGTAACCGCTTGCACGAGTTCCTTATTGGTGCGCAGCAACATGCGCTGCAAGTCCTCGAGCTTGTGTGTTCGTGCCTCGACCTGGCTTTCGAGCGAAGAGCCCGCGGCGCAGATATTGAGCGGCCGGTTCATCTCGTTGTCCTGCTGCTCCACACGCCGCATCAATACTGCGTTGGTCTTTTCCAGCTGGTGGATCCTCTCTTCGAGCTGCTCCCGAGTCGGCCTTTGGCGGTCGCTGACATTCATCCGAAGATCACTCCGCTCAGAGTCTGGTTCCGGTGGACAGCCCCCCATTGTTCCCCGATCGAAGCGATGCCAATCAGACCATGCTCCGCACATAGCTTGGCATAAACCGGACGCTCTGCGGCTTCGAGTTGCTGCCAGCGCAGCAGGCTATCGAAAGCCAAAACCGCCCCGGCGGATCCCAGCAGCATCGCGTGCTCGGCGAGCAGGTCTCGCGTATCCGCAAGGATTGCCCCGCTCTCTCCTAAACGCAGCACGACGCCATTTTCGATCGCGCCGCCAAAGCCGAGGGCGCCATTTCGCTCGACGTGCAGAACCGGGCGCGCATAGTCCCGACCACAGATACCGAGGACAAAGGGACGGCGAGCCAAACGCTCGGCAGTAAGGGCCCCGGGAGCGCAACCCAACAGCTGTGCGAGGCGATGGGCTGCAGGCATCCCATCCAGCTCGTGGACGAGTCGACGCCTAACATCGGCCTCGGTCACGACGACCCTCTCGGGGCCAGGCCGAACCGAACAACTGCGGAAACGGTGTATCGGTCGCTTCGTCGCAATCAGCAGCAGGGTGCCAGCATTCGCAGCGACCTCCCCCCCACGTAGGAGATATGCCGAACGCCGCCGCTCCGGCACCGCCACCGAGCCACCCAAGAGATCCGTAGCCCCCAGTTCCATAGCCGCGGTATAGGTCACGAGTTCCTCGCTCTGCCCGAGGCCATCGAGCAAGAGGAGGGCAATCATCTGAGGGTTCTCGCCAGCCCCGACCTCAGCGCGCAATACCGAGAGTTCTTGCCGGATCGCAAGAGCAAAGGCAGAGGGATCAAATCGCCGCAAGTCGTCAATCAGCACCGATCGGCATTGGTACTGATCACCAGGAAGCACTAGGCCCGAGACACACACCCCATGGCCAGGCAGGCTCCCAAGCACCCACGGCCCAGTGGCCCCATGCACCAAGCGATCCCCCCAAGAAGCCTGCAGCCCAGCTTCGAGGACTCGGGCTGGAATATCGGCTTCGGCAAAGATCAGGCTCAGATCCTCGGCAGCGGGAGCAAGCTCGGCACGCAACTCGGCAAGCGCCAAGGGTACATCAGCATGCACCGCAACCGCGGCTCTCGCGCCGACGGCTTGGTCGAGCCCATCGAAAGGCATTCCTCTCCCTTAACTGCTGAGACTGGTGATCTTCTTTGATGCCTTTCGAATTGCTCGAATCTGGGACTTGAGACGGGGGCACCCAGGCGTTGGCATCGGGGGGTGACCCTCTCGATCCAACCCCTCGCTTCTGGCAGTAAGGGCAATGCCGTTTTGCTGCGCACCAACGAGAGCACCGTGCTCGTGGATGCGGGGCTGCCCCGTGGCCAGCTCCTAGACCGCCTCGACCAGCTGCGAGTACGCCTGGGCCAAATCGATGCCTTGCTTCTGAGCCACACTCATGCCGACCACTGCCGCAGCGCCCTAACTCTCTCAAGGCGCGGCAAAATCCCCCTCTATGCCAGCAGCCGCTGCCTCGACCAGCTGGGCAGGCGCATGGCCTACCAAGCCCACTCCCTGCCGAGAAACGGCATGGTCGAGATCGCCGGGCTGCGAGTTCACAGCTTCCCGGTCGAACACGACGCCCTCGAAACCCTGGGCTTTCGCTTCGAACACGAAGAGCATGCTCTCGGCTACTGCACGGATTTGGGGTCCTATGGTGGCTCCCTTTTCGAACGGCTGCGCGGCGTGCACGGGCTCTACCTGGAGTTCAACCACGACCGAGCCATGCTGCGCACGGGCCCCTATCCAAGCCAACTCAGGGAGCGGGTCGCCGGGCCACGAGGGCACCTCTCCAACGAGCAGGCCGCTGAAGTGCTGCGGCGGCTGGCGCATCCGGGGCTGCGCTTCGTCTTCCTCGCCCATCTGAGCCAGGTCAACAACAGCCGCGAACTCGCCCTAGAAGCGGCCCAAACGGCCCTTACTCAGCGCGCCTGCGAGGCAGAATGCCTGGTAGCCGAACAAGACATCGTGAGCCCGGCCCGCCTACTGTGTTGACCTATTCGACAGCCCCCTGAGGCCAAGAAGGGCGCGATGACAAGGCGCGCTCCATACGCGGATCCCGGCATTCAAGCAAAGCTGCATCCCAGTCGATTCCTCTCCGGATTACCGGAGCTTTCGACATGCAAGGACTGCAGAAATCACTCGGGGCCGCTTCCTTCTGGGGTTTCGCCCTCTGTTCCCTCGTCGCCTGCGGCGGCGGCGGTAGCAGCACGACCGGCAGTGGAGGCGGTAATGGAAGCACCCTCAATCCCCTTGCCCTGGGCTATCTCAGCATTACTGGCAGCAGCCCCAGTGAAGACGCCACCCAGGTCGCGCTGCGACCGGAGCTCGTTGTCCACTTCGACGCAAGCGTGGAAACTGGGACGTTCAACAGCCAGGAATTTGCCCTGAGCAAGGTCGGAGAAAGCAAGACCATCGAGGGCAGCTTTAGCACCCGCAATAACGGACGCTCCGTGGTCTTCGTGCCCAACGTCGATCTCGAAAAGGCCACCGATTATGTGTACGTCGTCGCCCCGACGGTCGTGGACACCGATTTTCGAGCGACCGACAGGGAGTTCAGCATCCACTTCCGCACGGTCGATGACTGCCCTCCGCAGCTTCTGAGTTCGTCGGTCCTAAACAACGCCACGGGTGTTTCGCGTACTAACGCCATCCAAGTGACCTTTGACGAGCGACTCGCCGAAGCCAGCTTGGCCCCTTCAATCAAGCTCAGCGACCCTTGGGGCAGCAACTACGACGTCATCGTCACCCAGCAGGCCGGGGTGCTGTCGATTACTCCCGCGCACGATCTTCCCGGCAACGCTTCCTTCCTTTTATCCATCCGAGGCGGCCCTGGCGGCATCAGCGATCGTGCCGGTAACCGGATGGCGAAGCCCTGGTCCATTTCCTTCCGCACCGAGAACGACGGAGTCGCGCCAAACTTCATCGGCTCACGCCCGCTAGGCCAGGCCAATCATGTCAGCCCCCTAGCCCGGATAGCCCTCCAGTTCGACGAATCCATCGACGAAGCCAGCTTCGACCCCAGCGGCCTGCTCTTCCAGGACGCCAATCTGAATGCCGTGCCCTTTTCTCTCACGGCATCTCGGGATCACAAGATTATCTACCTGAAACCCGAAGACCCACTCGAGCCGAACGCCAGCTACACCATCACCCTCGAAAGCAGCGTCACCGGCTTATCAGACTTCAGCGGGAATGCCTTAGCGCATCGAACCCAGCTTCGATTCAGCACTGGCGACGACACGGAGCCCCCGTCGATCACGACAAGCTGCCCGGCAGCCAATGCCACACGGATATCCCCCAACGTGGTCATTGACCTCGACTTTGATGCCGCCATCGAGCCAAGCACCGTCACCCGCAAAACCGTAACGCTGAGCGACGGAACCCATCAGATCTACATCACCCCCGCGCTCAGTAACGACAAAACGCGGCTCAGCGTCATCCCTAGTAAATATCTCGAGCCGAACACGAGCTATACGCTGCGCCTCCACGGCAGCTATGACGGGATCCAAGACCTCGCAGGGAATCCTCTCGATACCGATTACCTCCTGCGTTTCAGCACCAGCTCCAGCACTGTTCTTCCAGAATTCGTTATTACCCCCGGCGAGGGCACCTACAGCGTGCCAACAAATAGCCATCTATCGATTGTCGCCAATCAGGCAATCGACCCCAGCACGGTCAACTCGAGCACCGTGCTGGTCGAGGATTCGGTCCAAGGAACCGTGCCGGGGACCTTGAGCGTAACCCGGGCTAACCGCTGTATTGTCTTTACTCCAACCGTGGGCTTCAGCCCAGGATCGACCGTTCATGTCAAGATCATCGGAGAAGCCAAGGGGCTCCGCCTCGCCAGCGGTAACTGGCCCACTCGCGACACCTGCTCGAGTTTCTCCATTGGATTCTCGCAGGACGCCATTGCTCCGGAGATCGACCTAACGCTCAACGAAATCAACAAAGCCCGGCAAAACAAGCTGCTCCTACCAGGTTCGAGCTTCACCATCGACGTGGATTATCGCGACAGCGAAAACCACACGGCAGATCCAGCAAGCCTTAGCTTTCAGCTGAAAGGTCCGGGAAGCGTCCCCGGCAGCGACGAACTCTTCGCTAACGGCAGCTTCGGCTCCTGCTCCGGCCAAATCCTGATCGACCCCGGAATAGCCCTGGACCCCGGTCATTACACTTTGACCGCAACCGTGTCCGACAGTTCGGGCAATACCAGCACTCCGGCAAAGCTCGGATTCGATGTTGTGAATCCAAGCCAAGACCTTCGACCCTTCGAGCGCATGCAAATCGTCTGGGTGCGCTTCGACATGGACCGGGAGGGGAAGGGCAAGGGCGATGGTGTCGTCGACTTCGACCAGGACCTCTACCTGTATGGCTTGATGAGCAAGGGCGACCCCTCAGGGACCAACGCCCGCATCCGAAGCATCATCCAAGACGGCATCGTGCGCACAGCCCACCTGCTCTACGGCCGCTCGGCAAGCGGTTCGCCCCAGGCAGGCTGCGTCCCGATCCGCTTCGTCCGCCGCAAACCGAGCTCCGCGCCGCACATGCGCATCGCCGTCGGCGGCTATGACCCAGACGGTAGCTCGGGACGCAAATACGGCGACGAATCCTCGGGCATACTCGGGCGCGCCTATTACGACTATCGCAATAGCAATCCAGCCGAGAACAACACCGGCACCAGTCCGGGCCTAGGGGTCTTTCCTCGCGAACTCTACCTCTATCAGACTCGCCTACACCTCGACCTCTATCCCTTTTATCTGACGACCTTCGCCCGAAGCTTCCGGCCGTTATCGCCGGACATGGGAGGAACCCCAGCCGGAAAGGACCCGCTCGACAAAACGGTCCTGAGCAGCAGCTTCGTCTACAACTCGGCGACAGCGGCAGAAAAGGCCCGCTACGACGAAGTCATGAACGCCGCCGACGATCTGGCCACCGCACTCGGAGTCATTCTTGCGCACGAATGCGGCCATTCCTTAGGGCTCACGGCACCTGAGCCCTGCCCCAAGGGCCTGCACGGAGACTCGAGCCTGCACAACTCCTCCACAAGCTTCACCGACATCATGAGCGCGGTGATCTCCTACGAGAGCCTGGTAACCGTCGATTTCGCCTTCCGCCCGCTGAACCTCGCCTACTTGCGCGAACGGATTCTCACCAAGTGAAACACATGCGCCGTATCGATATGAAGTGGATCCTCTTCACGCTTGCACTGAGCAGCGGCCCAGCCCTAACCCAGCAAGCAGGATCGACCCTCGAACAGCTCTCGCGCCACGCTCCCATCATCCTCGAAGCACGTGTCACTCACGACCACAGCGATGGCAGTCGACGCCTGGTCCAGTTCAAGGTCCTGCGGCAAGTCCGCGGCAGCTGTGACTCGACTCTGAGCCTCTCGGAGCCGGCGCAAGCACATTGCGGGAGCATGCTCTTCGGGCTACGCAAGGACGAGCGCTATTGGATCTTCGCCCGGAGCCAGAATGGACAGCTGCTTCCGATCGGCGCCCGCCGCGGCATCGTCCTAGCCAGCGAAGCCCGGGCCCAGGCCATTGAAGCCCTCCTGCGAGTCGCTCAAGGCGCCTCGCGCCTCCGCGTTTTGGCCGAACAGCTCACAAGCAGAGACCCGCGGGTCTCGCGTGACGCCGCTCTAGCCCTGCCACATCTGCCCGGCCTCGAATCGGCGGCTGCAGTCGTCCGCGCCAAGATCCGGCAACAGGTCGGCCAAGCCATCGCGACGGCAGACGCCACCACGCCCCAGCTACTGCTGGCCTATGCCCGCAGCGAGCCCAAGCGCGCCGCTCGACTCGCCTGGTCCATCGTCGCCAAACCGCCGCTGCCCGAGTTCGAGCGACCGGCCGCGCAGCTGCTGCTACGCATCCTCCCGGCCAAGATCGCCAGCGCCACCACGCCGATCGCGACCGAAACGCATCCGGAAAGGCAGCTACGCATGGCACGAGTCCTCGTGGCCCTAGACACGGTCGAAGCCAGGAACGCGGCTCGCCTTTGGCAAAGCCGCAGCCAAGGCACCAGCCACCTCCATGCGACGGCCACCCTCATGGCCCTCGGCGCCGCCGCTTCCCCGGTCGAGCGAAAACAAAACCCGCGCGAGTTCGCCGAAGCCACCCGCCTAGCCGAAAAACTGCGCCCCCAGCAGCGCTTCCGCGCGATCCGGCCCTAGCAGGGGGGGCTTTCATCGCTCGCCGAGTGGCAGAGCGCCGCCCTCACTTCACATGGAGGAAACGCCCGTTGTTCTCCTCTGCCAGCTTCCTCATGAAGCTGAGGTTGTTGCTTTCGTCGCCAAAGACGATCGTGTGGATGCGGATGCGCCGCAGCTTGTTGATCTTCGCCACCTCGGCACGAATCGCATCCGGCTCGACGATCTTGCCAGAACTCGGAGCCCCGTCACTGAGCAGGAAGATCGAGTCATACGCGGCCCGGTAGTATTTGTCGTAAACGCCACGCTCGCCCATGGCCAAGGCCAGCTCCAGCGCCCCGTAGATATTGGTGCTACCGCCGGGCGCCGTTTCATAAACGTAGTACAGGAGCGCCGCCTTGTTGCTGTCGTTCATCTCGACCAGCTTGGGCCTCCCGCCCTTGCCCTGCCGCCAGACCTTGGCCTCATTACTGAAGAACACGACATTACAAATCGTGTCTCGCGGCAGGGCCCGGATGACCTTCTCCAGCTCCTTCTTGACCAGCTCGAACTTGGGCTGCTTCGCCCCCATACCGGCATAACGCCCTTGCAGCGACACCGGCTCGCGCATGGAGCCGCTGAAGTCGATAATAAAGAGAATCCTCTTGCTGCGAATATCCAGATTGAAATACCGGACGTAGCTAACGCCTTTCTTGGGACCGGCCGCCTCGCCGAGCTTTTTCCCGGGAGCCTTGACCGTGCGAAAGCGGAACCTGGCCCCCTCACGCTTCCAGAAGACCTCCCAGAGCTTGGGTAACTTACGGGGCAGGTCCTGCCCCGTGAGGGCAACGAGGCCGTCATGGATGCGGGCGAGCAACATCTCGGTGCCAGCCTCCTTCTTACTGCCGCCTCGCTTGAGCTCAGCCTTCATCGCCGCAATCAAAGCCGGAATCGAATGCCGCGAACGCAGGCGCAGCACCCCGTCGATGACCGCTGCCCGCACCTGCCAGTTCTTCTCTTTCTTGAGCAACTTGGAAAAGGCTTCGAGCAAGTTCGGCGTCAGCCTTTGCCCCGGAGTATCGGGCCCCTGGTTTTCCGCCTTGGTCTCGTCACTGTGCGGAGAGAGGATGCCTGCGAGCGTGCTTATCGTCGCAATGCGCAGGTTCGGCTCGCGGTTACGCAGGAGCTTGATCAGCTCGGGCAAGGCCTCAAGAGAGCCACAGCTCTCGAGGGCAAGCACCGCTTGGATCTTCTCCGCCAGGCCGAGCTTCCCCAGACCCGCGAGCAGTTTCTTCCCGGCCATCTCACTCCCACGAAGCCCGAGAATCTCGATGGCCGTCACCCGCGCCAGCGAGGCATTGCGGCCCCCCCGCTGCAAGGCCTTATCAAGCAGCCAGCTGTCAACATCCTCGCCCCCGATGCCAGCGATCAGCCGCTTAGCCTCGCCACGCACCGCCGGAAGCTGCGCATTCATCCGCTGGAACCTGTCGAGTTCCTCCGGGAGTTCGACCGTCGCAGCCTGCCAAAGCCGCTTCGCCGCCAGCAGATCCCCCGTCGCCGCAACCTGCGCAAAGAGACGCCGGAAGCGCTGCGCCGCCTTCCTATCCCGCCGTCCATCCCGAAACAGCAGCTCCTTCCCCTCGCTGTAGGACTGGAGCCAGTGAGAGTACTTCTCAACGGCCTCCTGAGCCGCAGCCCCCTGAGCCCCCAGCGGCAGCTGCCCAAAGAAGAAGACGAGCAAAGCAACAAAGAGTACGCGCATACCCGCAAGGCTAGCCGCCAAGCCCAGGCGGCGCCCCACCCCCCCAGCACTTCTCTGAGCACCAAGCTTGCATGGCCCCAGCGGCGCAACCGGGCTGCACTGCGTAGGGCCGGAGCAGGGTGGGCTGGGCAGATGCAAGGGAGAAGCTGCGACTTCTGCTCCGGGTTCCGGCAGAAGCGCTCGTCTTTACCGATCGCGCCAGGCGCGCCCGACCCTAAGATGCGCCGCCAAAACACCCTTCTCGACACACGACATGATCAAGACACTTGCTTGGTTCGACGGCCAGATCCTTCCCGTTCAAGACATCCGCATCTCGCCCCTCAGCCATGCCCTCCACTACGGAACCGGCGCTTTCGAGGGGATCCGCGCCTACGAGCTTGAAGGCGGCGGCGGCGGGATTTTCCGCCTGAAAGAGCACATCGATCGCCTGATCGACTCCTCAAGGGTGCTCGACCTGGAGCTCGAATATGACCGCCAGCAACTGATGGAGGCCTGCCGCGAGACCCTCCGCGCCAACGAGATGAAGGAAGGCTACCTGCGCCCGCTCTGCTGGCTCGGTGAAGGGGGCATGGGCGTTTCGGGCATGAACTGCCCGACCCACACGATGATCGCAGTTTGGCCCTGGGGCGCCTATCTCGGCGAAGAGGGCATGCGCAAGGGCATTCGGGTCATCACCTCCAGCTACGAGCGCATCGCCCCGAACGCTGGCGCCAAGAATGCCAAGCTGACCGGTGCCTACTTCGTCGGCTTCATGGCCAAGCGCAACGTCCTCGCCCTCGGCATGGACGAGGCCATCCTCCTCGATCGCGATGGCTACCTGACCGAAGGCAGCGGCGAGAACATCTTCGTGGTCAAAAACGGCAAGGTCCTGACCACCCCCACCTCATCGCCGATCCTGCCCGGCATCACCCGCGACACCGTGCTGGCCCTCTGCGCAGACCACGACATCACGGTCGAAGAAGCCCGCTTCTCGCGCAGCGAGATCTACACCGCCGACGAGGTCTTCATGGTCGGCACCGCAGCGGAAGTCACCCCGATCCGCGAGATCGACGGTCGCCCAGTCCGCACCGCACCCGGCGAGATCACCCAGCAGCTGCAGAAGGAATACCTTTCCTTGGTGCGCGGCGCTCATCCCCGTGCCAAGGAGTGGATCACTCCGGTCTGAGCCGGAATCGGCTGGCGACCGATCTCCCCAGTGGCGATCTCTACTGGGGAGCCGCGCCTGGCGCGCGGCCCCGAAGGAACAAGCAGCCCGTGACCAGCACCGCAGCGATGCTCGAAGCCCAACGCGCCTTCACTCAGATTCGTGAGAGCGTCCAGCGCCTGGTCGCCATCGAAGACGAGCTGCTAGAGCCCATCCTGGTCACCCTCCTCGCGCGCGGCCATGCCCTGCTCGAAGGGATCCCCGGCATCGGCAAGACGTTGCTGGCCCGCAGCCTCGCCGGCTGCGTGCACGGGAGCTTCCACCGCATCCAGTTCACCAACGACCTGATGCCGTCGGACATCATCGGCAGCCTGGTCTGGCGGCCGAGCGAAGGACAGTTCGACTTCGTCGAGGGCCCGCTCTTCGCCAACTTCGTCCTCGCCGACGAAATCAACCGCACCAGCCCGCGCACCCTGTCCTGCCTGCTGGAGGCGATGGAGAACGGCACGGTCACGGTCGAGGGGCAAAGCCGGCGCCTCGCCGAGCCCTTCCTGGTCCTCGCCACCCGCAACCCCATTGAATTCCACGGCACCTTTCCGGTGCCAGAAGCGGCCCTCGACCGCTTCCTCGTCCGGATCGAGCTCGACTACCCGGACGAGGCCCAGGAGCTAGCGCTCTACCAAGGCAGCAACCCAGAAGAACTCCTGGACCAGCTAGCACCGATCCTCGAACTCAAAGAGCTGCGACGAATGCAGCGCGCGGTCCTCGACGTCGAGCTGGCAGAGGCCATCGCCCGCTATGCCTACCGCGTCGCGGTCGCCACCCGCGAACACGAGAGCATCCTCCTCGGCGCCAGTCCCCGTGCTGCGATGCAGTGGCTGCGCGCCTGCCGAGCCCGAGCCCTCGTACACGGCCGCAATTACGTCCTACCCGACGACCTCAAGGCGCTTGCAGACCCGGTGCTGGGCCACCGGATCTTCCTGCATGGTGGCGGTGACGCCCGCCCCCTCTTGCGCGAAGTCCTAGACCGCACTCCTGTCGAGCTTTGAAGCTGCCGCGACCAACAGCGATGGGAGCCAAAGGCCTCGTCTTCTACGGCATCCTCTGGGGCGCCTTCCTGGCCGCGCCCTACCAAAACCTTGCCTTTGCCATGCTGGTCTCCGGCGCGGCGCTCGGCGTCGTCGCTTTGCTAAGCAATGCCCGCAGCCTGAGCAAGCTACGCTTCGTCAGCCTGCGCACACCCAACGCGCCGGCAGGACAAGCACGCAAGCTGCGCCTGGAGATCAACGGCGCACGCCCTCTGCTCGGCGTCAGCATCCTCCTCGAGGGCGAAGAGGATACTCTGAAGGTTCCGCTTCCACATGACGAAGCTCGCCAGCTCAAGCTAGAACTACCCGGACAGGAGCGGGGGATACTCCGCTGGCAGCGCATCGTCTTCGAGTCCCGGCACCCCTTCGGGCTGTTTCGCAGCCGCCGCATCTTTGCTGAACCCGGCGAGCTGGTAACACCTCCTTCCCCCTACGAAGTCGAAAACGACCTGCGCGGCCAGAGCCTGGACGACTTGCTCGGTACCCCGATCGCAGAGCCCGGACTCGGAGAGCCCAGCAGCGTCCGCGACTTCCGCGAAGGTGATGACCCACTCCGCCTCGACTGGCGGGCGACAGCACGCCGCGGCGACCTCGTGGTCAAAGATCGCGAACAGCTCATGCGCCCAGGCAGCGAAGTCGTCCTCGACCGGCGCTGCGGCGAAGGAGATCTCGAGGATGCTCTCTCTTTGATCATGAGCCTGGCCCGGCAACGCCAGGCCAACAACGAGACCCTTACCCTCGGCACCCAAGGCAGCCTCGCGACCTACGGCCAAGATCACCAGACCTGGAGCCAGCTCGAACGCTTGCTCGCCGAGCTGGACTGCCTACCGCCGGAGGCGCAGGCGCCGCCTGCGAATTCGCCGGAGACCCTGCAGCTGCCCGCCCAGCGGCAGGAGGAACTCCGTGTCTGAAGCGCCCTCTAACGAGCTGCCGATTCGCCTCTTGGTGCTGGCCAACCTCCTCTGCGTCCACGTCACCGGCGCCGTCTCCCTGCTGCCGATGCTTGGGCTCTATGCCCTGACCCTCTGCTCGCCCCTCCTCGCTCGCAGACGCAATCACTGGCTCTACCGCTCGATCTGGAACAGCGCCGTGCTCGCTCTCTGCGGCATGCTCCTACTCGGAGCACAGCGCTACGGCGTGCAGACCATGCTCGAGGACGGGCTCCTCCTCGCCGCTTTCTGTCAGGTGCACCTACTCAACAACCTCGGCCCCAAGCAGCGACCGGACCTGGTCTTCTTCAACGCCTTCCTGATCGCGATCGTCACCAGCTTCTTCAGCCAGGAGCTGCGTTTCGGGCTGGTGCTCCTGTTCTTCTTCCCGGCCCTCTTTCTCTCGCTCCAACAACAGCTCCTGGGCCGCGCGACCACCATCACCCGGCTGGCGAAGAGCATCCTCAAGCCGACCCTCGCCTGCCTAGCATTGACGGCCATCGCCTTCGTCCTACTGCCGCGCGACTTCCAGCGGCAGGGCTTCGTCGCGGAATATCTCGAACAGGGGCATCAGGTGCGAGCGGTGGGGCTCGCAGACAACGGAGACCTGGACCGCGAACGGATCGACCCCAATCAGTCCTGGCCGGTGCTTCGTTTGACGCGGCAGCGTGGCGAAGCCCTGCCCCGCTATTGGCGCGCGGTCAGTGACCAACGCCTCGTCGGGCGCAGTTGGCGCCGGACACGCCATCCCCAAAGCGGAGCCGAGCTGCCACCAAAAGCCCTGTGGCGCCGCCAAGGCCGCAGCTGGTTCCGGGGACAGCCTTCGGGCACCCCGAGCATCAGCGTCGAAGAACTGCAGCCCCACAGCGCCTGGGTGCTGATGCCGATGGCGACTCGGGTGGTCCATTTCGAAAGCCGAGCCGTCGCCCTGGAAATCAGAGCACTGGTGGACGGTTCCCTCGCCCGTAGCGGTGCCCGCGCCCGCAGCAGCCGCCGCTACTCACTGCAGCTCGGAGCCGGATCGGCGCAGGCCGGCGAGCGGAATGCGCGTCGATTCGCCCGGCAGGCACAGCGCTTCTCCCACTTCGACATCAGCAAGATGCCGCCGCAGTTCCTCCGCTATGCAGAGGATGCTCGCAATGCCGTGCGGGGCATACCCAGGGGCCTGGAGCGCTGGCAAGCGCTCTGCCGCTTCGTCGCTAGCAGCGCCCCCTATGCGCTTCCCGGCCAGCCCGGAGCGGCTGCGACTTGGGAAGACTTCCTCGCCGGCCGCGGGGGCGCTCACTGCGAGTGGTTTGCGAGCGCGCTGGTCCTGCTCCTGCGCAACGAAGGCGTCCCCTGCCGTATCGCCCGGGGCTTTGCCATCGACGACCCCGACCCACAGAAGACGACGGTCATCGTCCAGAGCAGCGATGCCCATGCCTGGGTCGAGATTCTCGAAGAAGCGCGCGGGGTCATCCTCTTCGACCCCACGCCCAGCACCACTCGCGAGGACAGCCCGACCAAGCTCTCCTGGCACGAGGCGCTCAGTGCCCGGTTCTCGTCCTGGTGGCAGGGTCTGACCAACTATGACGGCAGCGGGCGCTCAAAGCTCTTGGCCGCTCTCGCCGCCCTGCCCAGGCAGGCCGGACGCTTCGTTCGCAGTCGCCCGCTGCTCTCCCTGGCTCTGATCGGACTCCTCCTACTCCTACTCGCCCGGCTGCGCCGGCGCAGGGCCCTGCCTGCGGGCGTGCAGGAATACGAGCGCTGCCTGCGGCGCTTGGGGCTTCCACGAGCTCCCGAGCAAACCCCACGAGAGTTCCTCGAATCGCTGCGAGATTCGGGACTAACTCCCAAGCAGCTACAACGCCTGGAGCGCGCCACCGAGCGACACGAAAGGATGCGCTACGCCCGCAGCTGAGCCGCCGCTATCGTGCCGCCCTTGATTCGTGCTTCCCGCCAGCGCAACCAACGGCTGATAGGAAGATCCATGCAACTGGCGCCGCAGAGAACGGAACCGAGACCATGAACCAAGAGCGCCAGAGCCTGAGAGCATCCGAGACGGTCAGCGGCCGCCGACGCGTCGCCTTCTACGCCCTCGGCTGCCGAGTCAACTTCGAAGAGGCCGAGTGCCTCTCCGGACAGTTCGCCGAACACGGCTACCAGACCGTGCCCTTCGACCAGCAGGCCGAGGTCTACGTCATCAATACCTGCACGGTGACCGGCTTCGCCGACGCCGAATCGCGCAAGATCGTCCGCCGCGCGGTGCGGCGCAAGCCCAGCGACGGCGCCGTCATCGTCACCGGCTGCTATGCCCAGAGGGATCCCGAGCGCTTGCGCGCCCTCGAAGGCGTCGACTTGGTGCTCGGCAACAGCGAGAAAAGCGCCCTGATCGAGCATTTGCTGCGCCTAGCAGAAGACCGCCGCCTCGCCGGCGATCTCTGGGAAGGAGCCGCCATCGCCCGCGAAACACCGCTCACTGAGAGTTTCCTCTCACACGGCAAGGCCCCGGCCGGAACCGGCCGCACCCGCGCCACGCTCAAGATCCAGGATGGCTGCAACGAGCACTGCACCTACTGCATCATCCCCAGCGTCCGTGGCATCAGCGTCAGCCGCGAGATCGAAGAGGTGCTGATCGAGGCCAAGAGCCTGGCGGCGATCGGCTATCGGGAGATTGCTCTCACCGGCGTCAATACTGGCTGCTTCGGTCATGACCGCGGCAATCCCGAAGGACTGGCCGAGCTGGTGTCCCGCCTCGACTCCCTGGAGCTGCCGCTACGCTTTCGGCTCAATAGCCTTGAGCCGGCTACCGTCACCGAGGCCCTACTCGATGCCCTCGAGTCGGCAAGCTGCTTCTGTGAGCACTTTCATGTGCCGCTCCAACACGGCGACGCGAGGATCCTCCGCAGGATGTCCCGCGGCTACGACCCGGAGTTCTATGCCGACAAGATCGCCCGCATCCACGCGCGCTTTCCGCAGGCGGGAATCGGTGCCGACGTGATGGTCGGATTCCCCGGCGAGGACGAGGACTGCTTCGAACAGAGCCGGGCCTTCGTCGCCTCACTCCCCCTATCGTATCTCCACGTCTTCACCTACTCCGAACGCGAGGGCACGCCGGCGACCCGCATGGCCAAACAACTGTCGCCACAGGTCAAGCAGGCACGCAGCCGTTCGCTGCATCAGCTCGAAGTCGAGCTGCGCCGGGCCTTCCTCGCCCGGCAAATCGGACGCGAAGTGGAGGTGCTGGTGGAAGCCAAGCCAGGACCTGGAGCTGCGCCTGCCGGGCTCTCTCGGGAGTATGTCCGGGTGGAACTCAGCGGCGCTGGCGCAGCGGCGAAGGAGCATGAACTGTGGCGAGCTCGCGTAGAGGAGCAGCTCGATGAGAAGTGGCTGCGCGCGGCGGCTTTGTCGACGGGCCCTATGCCCGTGAAGACCGGCAAGCACCTTGCCCAGTAAGCGGGGCCCAGTAGCTGACCCCGACTAGCGGCCCCCAACTAGCGCTTCCGCGAGTCAACCGATCGCATGCGCATCCGAGGCGTCCCCAGGGCCATCGGACTGCTCCCGCTCGCAGTTTGAAAGGAAGTGCTCGCATTGCTCAGCCGCATAGAGCAACGGCGCTGTCGGCCCTTCGAAGGGATGCGCCGCCCCGAAGTGGTGCCCGGCCATCTCGACGACCAGCAGGCTGTCCTTTTCCGTGTGCCCCACGCGCAAGAGGCGCTCCGCCTCATTGATGCCAAAGACAGGATCCTCTTCGCCGCAAAGGAGGAGCGTCGGCGCTTCGCAAGAACTCATCAACTCCGACAAGGTCGCCATCTCTGCCAACTCTCGTGCGTCGGAAAAGAACTCGGAGCCGAGCACGACATCGGTATCGCCCTGGTCGGTACCCGGGTCCGCAGGCACATGAATCCGCAAGCGATCCCCGAGGATCCCTTCGCGCACCAGCGTGGCGGGCGGGGACAGCAGCAGCACGCTTGAGACGGGATAGCCTTCGACCATCAAACGCCGGTAGAGGTGCAGGGCAATCGCCGCGCCCTTGCCATGCCCGGCCAGGGTCAGATGCTTTCCGTCCCATTGCGCCCGCTCATCCAAATCGCCCCGCGCCAGGGAGCGCACGACGTGGACCAGATCCTGTAGCTCGCGCGAGAGCAGGTATTCGCTCGCTCGCTGCTTATCAAAGCTTGGGAGGCAGCCCTGGGCACGGCCCTCGGTCTCCCCATAGCCACCGTGGCCGGCATCCAGAGACAAAACCAAGCGCTCCTGCGCTAGGCGTTCGCAGAACCACGGATAGAAACCGTGTCGGCGCGAGAGCAGGATGTCCGGGACGAAGAGCAGAGCCGGCCTGGGCCCATTCGCGTCCGGGATGCGCAGTTCACCGGCTAGGGTCTCCTCGTTCCGACACAAACGGAGCGCGATTTCGAACATGCGTGGAACTATGGCAGGAGGGGCGAAGCTCAGCAGCGTGCGAGGGAATACACGCTGCTCCGGGTTTTGAGCAGTTTGCCAAGGGCAGCGTCAATCGCAAGCTTTCGGCGCCTTCGAGCATGAAGAAGTCACCGGAATTCCACAAGCCGTCAGATCGCAGGCTGCGAACACACCCTTTTCCGTCCTTCCGCAATTTTTTTGGCCATCACGCTGCTCCCGAAGCATGATCCCCCAGGTCTCTTGCCGCTCGTCGCTTAGCAGACTGTAGAAAAGGTCCGGTGAGCAGTAGCGAGCCGAATTCCGGCGTCCCATTGGTATCCGAAATCGGGGCGGCCTACACCGGGTCGACCGAAAACATGGCTTCAGAAAAGGCCGGCGAAACCACAGAGTCGTCGAGCCTTGAAGGCGCCAGCTGGGCATCGATGAGGGTGCTTTCCTCCCGCGCGACTTTATCTACGTCCTGCTAGGCTTCCGATCTTCACCCGCTGCCCCTCTCGCACTGATGTCAAAGCCCAACGCCGACTCACTTCCCGTCACCGAGGAACGCCGGGCGCTCGCCGAAAAGCGGCTGCAATACCGTTTCAAGGAGCAGCGGCTCCTATCCCAAGCCCTCTGTCATGCCTCGGCACGCAACCAAGGCTACGCCAGCAACGAGCGGCTAGAGTTCCTCGGCGACGCCGTCCTGAGCTTGCTGGCCAGTTGGTTCTTGTACGAAGGGCTGCCCGAGGTCGACGAAGGCGAACTCAGCCGGCGCCGAGCGGCGCTCTGCTCGGGTGAAGCGCTGTCGGCGGTCGCCGCCCGGCTCCAGCTCGGCCCCTTGCTCCTGACCGGCAAGGGCCAAGATCTGAGCGCAACCCCCAACATGGCCGGGGACCAGCTCGAGGCGCTGATCGGGGCGATCTTCTTGGACGGTGGCCTCGAAGCGGCCCAGGACTTCGTCATCCGCGAGGTGCTCACAAAGAGCGACGCAGCAGCGCCCCAGAAGAAGCCGACGGAGGCCGAAGCCCCGGCGGCAAGGAGCGACAAGGAGTCCCCCCAAGCCTCTGGCAGCGAGAGCAAGCAAGACGCGAACGACTCCTTCGAGGATTCTAAGTCCAAGCTCCAGCACCACAGCCTGAGGCTCCGGCTCGGCCTCCCCGAGTATCGCGTCGTCAGCTCAGTCGGCCCGGGCCACAACCTGACCTTCACCATGGAGGTGCGGGTCCAGGGCAATGCGATCGGCCGGGGCGAGGGATCGAGTAAGAAGCTGGCATCCCAGGCTGCTGCCCGCGAAGCCCTTGAAGTGCTGCTGGCCTCCGAGAAGGACACCAAGAAGGTGGACGAGGCCCGCATGTCGGCAGAGAAGAAGAAGCGCGCCAAGAAGGCGAGCAAGAAGAAGAACGCCAACTGAGCAGCCCGTTGAGCAAGGCCCAGAGAGGCAGAAAGCGGCGCGGTAAGGCCATTTGGTCGCCGATCGAGCTGCGGCAGCGCTTTGCGCTCAGCGACGCCTACGCCCAGGTCCCGCTGTGGCCAGAGCCCGGCGCCCCAGCCGCTCTTTCCGGACTCTCCGGCTCAGCAAAAAGCCTCTGCGTCGCCGCCCTTCGCGAGGAGAGCGACTCGGTCATCGTGGTGCTCTGCTCCGACGAGATCGAGTGCGACGAATGGCGTGAGGATCTGCGGCTATGGAGCCCCGAAAGCGTCGTTCGCCCGGCCCCGAGCCTCCTCCCCGAGCTGGAGGTCGACGAGCTGCAAGTGCCCGAGATGGCGTCTCTCGCCAGCCGCCGCACCATACTCCAGGGCCTGGATCGACATGGCCTCTTGCTCATGGACATGAGCGCGTTGATGGCTCCGGTGGCGCCGCCGAGCCAGGGGCGGGTGCGGCGCTTCCGCATCGCCGTCGGCGAAGAACATGAGCCGCGCAAGCTCTTCGAGGAGCTGCACAGCAGCGGCCTGCGTCACATGCCGCAAGTGCTGCGCCCAGGAGAGATCTCGCAACGGGGCGACGTCCTCGACCTCTGGCCCTTAGGTGAAAGCAAGCCGCTGCGTATCGAGTTCTTCGACGAAGAAGTCGAGTCTCTACGCCGCTTCGACCCCGAAGCCCAGTGCTCCATCGAGACCCTGCCCCAAGTGGTCATCGCCATCGGCGAGGCCAACAAAGCTGCGGCCCAAGAAGAGCTCTGCTACCCCCTCGATCTACTCGACCCGAAGCAGAGCATCCTCGTCGTCATCGAGCCTGTGCGCTTTGAGGAGCAGCTCTCGCGCTTCACCCTGCGCAGCGGCACGGTCTCGGCGCCGGTCGCGGCCTTCCAGCAGCGCCTAAAGAGCTTCCGCGCCTTCTCGCTTTCGACGCTGCCGCAGCCAAATTCCATCCCCCTAAACTGCTCGCCGCCACCGGCGACCCCCGTCGAAAGCGGTGAGCTCAGCGGCCGGATCTTCGCCCTCACTCGCGGCAGCGATCGCCCTTTGGTGGTTCTGCGCAGCGAGGCCGAAGCGCAGCGGCTGCTGCGTATCGCCAAGGAGAGCAGCGGCGGCCGCGACACGCCACTCGACGTCTGCGTCGGCAGCCTTGCACGCGGCTTCCGGGTGCCCGAACTCGATGTCCTCGTCCTAGGCCACGGAGAGTTCTTCGGCACCGGCGTCGCCCGCCGCCGCAGCGTCCAGGGCAAGCCCAGGCACCGGATCGCCAGTCGCGCCATCGACAGCTTCTTCGAACTCAGCGTCGGCGACCTCGTCGTCCACGCCGTACACGGCGTAGCCATGTTCGTCGGGGTCGAGCGCACGACCCGCAGCAGCCAGGACGCCGAAGAGGACCACCTCCGCCTGGCCTTCGCCGGCAACACCGAAGTCCTGGTCCCGGTCTCCAAGATCGACCTGGTGCAGAAATACGTCGGCGCCGGCGGCCATACCCAGCCCAAGCTCGACAAGATCGGCAGCAAGGCCTTTGGCCGCCGCAAAGCGCAGGTGGCGCAAGCGCTGCGCGACATGGCCGCGGACCTGCTGCAGATTCAGATCGATCGTGCACAGAGCCGAGCTCAGAGCTTCCCGGCCGACGACCCGATCATCAGCGAGTTCATCGACAGTTTCCCCTACGAGGACACCGAGGATCAGGCCAAGGCCAGCGAGGAGATCCGGCGCGACCTCGCCAACGAGCAGCCGATGGACCGACTGCTCTGCGGGGACGTCGGCTTCGGCAAGACCGAGCTGGCGATGCGTGCCGCGGTGCAGGTCGCGGCAGCGGGATCGCAGGTCTGCGTCCTGGTTCCGACCACGCTGCTGGCCGAGCAGCACGGCCGCACCTTTCGCGACCGCATGGCCTCCTTCCCGATCCGGGTCGAAGTTTTGTCCCGCCTGCAAACAAACAAGACCAAGGCCGAGATCATCGAGGGGCTAGGCAAGGGCAGCATCGACATCCTCATCGGCACCCACGCCCTGCTGAGCAAGAAGGTCCGCTTCCAAGACCTTGGGCTGCTGATCGTCGACGAAGAGCAGCGCTTCGGCGTCGCGCACAAGGAAAAGATCAAGCAGATGCGCGCCAACGTCGACGTGCTGACGATGACCGCGACACCGATTCCGCGGACGCTGCACATGTCGCTACTGGGCATCAAGGACATCAGCTCCCTCGCTAGCCCTCCCCCAGGCCGCCTGGAAATCACCACCAAGGTGGTCGAACGAAGCCGTCAGATCCTGCGCCAGGCGATACTCCACGAGCTCCAACGCGGCGGCCAGGTCTTCTTCTTGCACAACCGCGTGCAGACCCTCGAACGGGTGCGCACCGAGCTCGAGGACCTCGTCCCCGAAGCCCGCATCACCACCGGGCACGGGCAAATGAGCGAAAAAGAGCTCCTCAAGCACATGCAGAGCTTCCTCTCCGGAGCCGCCGATGTTCTGCTCGCCACGACCATCATCGGCTCGGGCATCGACATCCCGCGGGCGAACACCATCCTGGTGGATCGTGCCGACATGTTCGGGCTCGCCGATCTGCACCAGCTACGCGGCCGCGTCGGTCGCGACATCACCCACGCACACTGCTACCTGCTGATCGACCCGGCGATCCCGATGAAGGCCCAGGCCAAGCAGCGCCTGCAAGCGATGGAGCGTTTCAGCGGGCTGGGCTCGGGCTTTTCGATCGCGATGCGTGACCTCGAAATTCGTGGCGCCGGCAACCTACTGGGGCCAGAGCAGAGCGGGCACATCGCCGCTATCGGCTACGACATGTACTGCAAGCTGCTCCAAGCCGCCGTCGCGCGCAGCAGCGACCCCGAGCAGCCCTTGGCCGAGTTGCCCGAGTTCACGGTCTCCCGCCAGGTCGACGTCGACCTCGGCGTCGACGCCTACATCCCCTCGGGATACATCGACGACGAGGCCCTGCGCCTCGGGCTACTACGCGAGTTCGACGAGGCCGTCGATGCCAAGGCCTACAACCGCATCCTCGCCTCGCTGCAAGATCGCTTCGGTCGCCTGCCGCGCCCTGCCCGCAACCTTCTGGACATCTTCCTGGTCAAGCACCAGCTCGCGTCCCGCAGCATGACGGGCGCTCGCTTCATGCCACCCGACCGCCTGATTCTCAGCCATGACCCCGGTCGCGGCCCCCAGGGTCGCTGGCTCGAACTCTTCAACGACGTGCGCCCGGTCAAGCCCAGCAAGACCCACCTGATGATCCCCGAGAAGGCCTGTTCCCCGGAACGAGTGCTCGAGCTCCTCTTTGCAGCCTTGCTCGGAGAGCAGGCGCCGTCGACACTCGGCCCTTCGAAGAAGCGACGCCGCCGCCGCAATGGGAGAAAGCGATGACTCGTGCAAGGACCGGAATGCTGCTACTCGCCGGCTTAGGCCTCCTGGGCGCGGCAACGGCACAAAGCGGCCAGGGCCCCCTCGACCCCGCCCAGAAAGCCGCGCGCTCCTGGGTCCTCGTCGACGAATGTGTGGGCATGGTCGGCGGCGATGCCGTGGCTTTCAGCGTGATCCGGCCCAGCTACGAGCGCTACCTCGCCCACCTGCAGGCGGACCTTGCCAAACGGGGCGGCGGCAAGCTGGGCAAGGAAATGCGGCGCCTGGCACTCTGGATCCCCCTCGCCAAGCGCGTCGAGTCGATGATCATCGCCGAGCATGCGAAGACCCTCGGTAGCGACCCCGCCAGCATGGCCTCCCGCGTCCAGTCCCACGTCGACATGCTGATCCAGAGAGAGAAGGACCAGGCCGGCAGCAACGCCGCCTTCTTCAAGAATCTGGAGGAGCAGGGCCTCGACTTCCGCGAGTACGAAAACGAGATGCGCGAGAAGGCCCTGCAAAGCATCGTGATGCAGGAGACCATGGTCCGGCTCGAGCGCCGGGCCCACCTGCTCATCCGGCCCCGGCAGATCCTGAGCTACTACCGGAAGCACCAAAAAGAATTCCGCACCCCAGCCCGTGCCAAGGGGCTCCTGCTACGGATCCGAATCCGCGACAGGGAGGAGAACCAGGCCCTGGACCTCCGGGCCCAGGCCCTGGCCGACAAACTCCGCGCCGCCCAGGACCCAGAAGCCGCCCGCAGCCTGGCGGAAAAAGCGGGAGCCCAGATCGAGAAACTCGACGCCAGCCCCAGCGACGGCCTGCGCAAGGACCTGCTGGACTTCCTCTTCGCCGAGGGCCCGGCGCGAGTGGTCTCGGAGCCCTTGGCGGCGGGCAACGAGCGCTGGATCGTCCTGCGAAGCGCCCTTAGCAAGGAGGAGCAGAAGCCCTTTGCCAGCCGCAGGGTGCAGGAGCTGATCCGGAACCGCCTCCTGGAGAGGGAGGAGCTGCGCCTGCGCCGGGGGCTTTTGACCAAGCTCCTGCGCAACGCCCAGATTTGGCCCGAGGAGATAGAGACTTTCTCCCGGCTACGTAAGCACTGAAGCCTGGGAATACTGGTGCAGCAGGGCCCAGCTCAGGTATCCTGGCTCGCCCTCGATCTTGCGGACCCCGCATCATCGAGCAGCCGGGCGACGGCCCTCCAGTTGAGTTTCCCCCGAAGCTAAGCTTCGGTTGAACCTTTGCGGAGGGGCTAGCGTTGCACCGGCGCGTTCGAAATTAGGCGCTACCTAGCTGCTGCTCGAACGTGCTCTGAGAGGCCCGCCCCACCGGGACGACCGTCCCAAAGCACCAATTTGAGGCAGTTCCCACCATAGAATCGGTGAGCCCTGCCAACCTTCCAGCCTTCGTGACGGCGAAGGAGAAATCGCAATGGATCAGCAACACTTCGACCCGACCCAGATCCAAGTGGAAAGTACGACTCCTCGCATCTGGGAGCAGGAACAAAGCTTCCAGGAAGTCATGGCGGATCAGCTCCGCCACGCTCCCTGGCTCGCGCTCTCGATCGCCGTGCACGTGCTTTTCGGCCTCATTCTGTGGTCGATCAAGGGCGAGCCCGCATTGAAGAAAACCAAGACGGTCTTCCAGCAAGAAAAGATCGAGGAGCAGGAGGAGATCGAAGAGGAAGAGGAGGAAGAAGAAGAGGAAGAAGAGGAAGAGGTGCCTGAGGAGGTTCCTCTTCAGGACGCTGAGGTCGTCGAAGAAGAAGACGTCACCGACGACATCGAGGAGATGGACGAACAGCAGGAGGTCGACAGCGCCCTCGAGTCCGACTCCACCAACGACGTGATCGGAATTGGTGGCGGCGCCGGCGGCAAATTCGGTGGACGCAGAGGTGGACGCGGCCGCCTGAAGGGCCGGGGAGGTCGTCAGACCGCCGAGTCGATCAAGGCCGGCTTGGAGTGGCTCAAGAACCACCAGGACGATGACGGCAAGTGGAGCACCTCCGAGTTCATGAAGCACTGCCCTGGTGACGACCGCTGCGGCGGCGCCGGCAACCCGGTCAACGATGTTGGCGTCACCGGCCTGGCCCTACTCGCCTTCTTGGGCGACGGCTCGAACATGCGTGGCGGCGTCTACAAGGACGTCGTCAAGAAGGGCGTCCTCTGGCTCACCAAGCAGCAGAGCAAGGAAGATGGTCTGATCGGTCAAGAGAGCGGTCACACCTACATGTATAACCACGCGATCGCTTCGCTGGCCTTGATCGAGGCCTATGGCTTGTCGGCGAAAAACCCCATCCTGCGCCCGAGGGCCCAGAAGGCCATCAACTACATCCAGAGGGCGCGCAACCCCTACAAGGTCTGGCGTTACTTCCCACAAGATGGGCAAAACGACACCTCGGTGACCGGCTGGATGGTCTTTGCTCTCAAGTCGGCCGGTGAGTTTGGTCTCAAGATCGACAAGGACGCACTGAAGTTCTCCGAAGCCTGGTTCGAGGAGGTCACCGACCCCAGCACCGGCCAGGCCGGTTACATGAAGCGTGGCGAGCCGAGTTCCCGTAAGGCAGAGCTCATGGACAAGTTCCCGGCATCGAAGACGGAGTCGCTAACTGCGGTCGGCGCACTCTGCCGAATCTTCCTCGGGCAAGATCCGGACAGCAAAGATCACAAGGTCATCCTCACCGCCGCCGACACCATGCTGCGTAAGCCGCCGGTGTGGAACACCTCTGACGGCAGCATCGACTTCTACTACTGGTACTACGGTAGCTATGCGATGTTCCAGATCGGCAAGTCCCACTGGAAGCAATGGCAGAAGTACCTCATCAGCGCTCTCGTCAAGACACAGCAGAAACAGGGACACCTCAAGGGCAGCTGGGACCCCGTCAGTGCCTGGGGTGAGGACGGCGGCCGTGTCTACACGACAGCCATCGGCGTGCTCTGCCTGGAGGTTTACTACCGCTACTCCCGCCTGCTGGTCCGCTGATCGAGTCACTAGCTGATCGGGCCACGAGCTGATCGAGTCACGAGGAGGCCTGGTCTCCTAGCCAGGCTCGCAGCAAGCAGCGCCCAAAGACGCCTGACCGGGCTAGGCCCGGTCAGGCGTCTTTGTGTACGACCGGCATCCTGCTGCTGACGATGCTGCTGGTCGACAGAGCATTGACCAGCAGCGTTCCGCCCCGGCATCCGTAGCTGGCGGCAGCAGCACGGGCCTGTTCAGCAAGGGGCAGGGGGTTCGGGCAGAGTCTTCCTGCCTGGCAAGCTGTGCCAAGAGACAGAGAAGCTCCCTCCTGCGCGAGAGCGCCAGTACAGAAGGCGAGCCCCTGAGCGGAGTATCCACTCAGGGGCTCGCCTTCCACCAGTGCCGCCCAGAGGACGGCACTCCGTCAGCTCACTTGAACTCGACGATCGGCAGCACGTCGCGGCGGTAGATGCCGACGTCGTAGCTAGGGAGAGTGTAGTAGTTGTAGAGCATCAGCCCGGGACGATCTTCGAGGTAACCGTTCTTGCCAATCTGATTGGTGTAACGGCGCGATACCCGCCAGCCGAGAGCGTTGAAGCTCTTGTCCGACACGAACATCTGCGAATGGACCTGCACCCCGGCCAAGTTCGGGTCATTCGGGATGTCGAGTTCGAGATAGACATACCCATCGGTGCGGGTCTTGTCGGTCTTGATGGGGAGAGCGACATCGAAGCTCGTCGCGATCTCACAGCCGACGCCGCCAACCTTGCTGAGCGAGTAGGGAAGCTTCAGGCTGCCCCAGGCACTGCGACTCCTTCCTATCGCGAAGAAACCGACCTTCTCGCTGTTGGCCTTGACGCGGGAATAGCCGTAGTAGGCAATCGCGCCACCCGGCCAGTTGGCACCGGCACGGCTCTGGTAGAAATTCTTCGGGCACTTGACGGTGCCAACGGAAGCGGCGCCGGAGTCCGGGCCCTTGCCCTGTGTAACTTTGTAGGACTGGGCATCGGCATACCAGTAGCCGATTTCCTTCGCGTGGAAGGTCTCCATGTCAACGACCAAGGTCATCCCGGTGTAGGCAAACTTAGTGTCGAACTTGAAGACCTCAGTGAAGGGCGCCGCGCCACTCGTCGGCTTCTTGGGCGCGGTCAAGTTGACCTTCTTGCGCTTCAAGACCCGGGTCCCGCCCTTCAGGTTCTCCGAGAAGCGGTAGCTCAGGCGCCCCGGCTTCTTGGCGCTGTTGTTCATCCAGATCTCGACCTCGATCGTCTTGGCGACGAAAGGAGTCGACCGGGGGCCATCACGCCGCATGGCCATCTGACTCCAGACTGCGGAACGCAGGCCAATCTCACTGGCAGCGACGTGCCACTGGGTGTGACTCGGGTTGTAGCGAACCGGCGTCCAAACGTTGGCGTTGCCTTCCTTGGTACCAACGGACTTGGGAACGATGACAGAGCTTTGGGCCGTAGCAGCGACGGCAAGCAACGCAGTGGCTGCAAAGATACTTGTGCGCATTGAGGGCTCCTCGGATAGAGAGCGCGAGGCAGGGGATTCGGGGCGCAAGAGTGCGCAACCCGCCGATTTCTACACAATCGGAGCAGCGAATCTTAGGTCTTCGCATATCTCCTGCGAAGCCTCCCTGGAGAGAATTCCCCCGCAAGGCAGAAAAAAGCCCTCAGCCCAGCAGCTGGCGAAGCGCGTGATAGCCATGGATCAGGTTCGGACCGGGGCGCCCGAGCCAGGCTTCGCTCACGCAGTGGACCGCTCCCCTCCTTACCGCTGGCACTTCGGCCAGAGCAAGATCCTCCAGCACGAGTTCAGGCCGGTACTTCGCCGCGGGTACCCCGCACCAAGAGATCACGAAGTGCTCGGGGGCCAGGGCGCAGATCTGCTCAGCAGATAGGGGAGCACTCTCCTTCTGACAGTCCTCGTTGGCGTTTCGCCCACCAGCAAGCTCGATCAAATCGTGAACCCAGGAGCGGCGACCGGCCCCGATCACCGGACTCGGCCACCACGAAACCAGCAGCGAAGGGCGATCCTTCTCACTGCGCTCCACGGCAGGCATCGCCTGCTGCATCTCCTGCACAAGCCGCTCACCGCGCTCCTCCACCGCCAGCAGGCCAGCCACTTGGCGGATATCCGCGTAGACATCGGCAAGCGAGACCGGCTGCGTCACGACGAACGGCAAACCCTTGGCCTCAAGCCGGGCCACGACCTTTTCGTGCCCCGGCACCGTCAAGGATGCCAGTACGAGATCGGGATCGAGGGCGGCCACCTTCTCGGGATCCACACCAAGATCACGCCCAACGCGAGGCAAGGAGGCAACGAGCTCTGCTGGCTGATCACTGTCGGCATCGCAGCCGACGATGCGATCCCCGCAGCCCAAAGCCGCGACGATCTCGGTATGCGAGCAGGTCAGTGTGACAACACGCTCTGCGCCAGCCATGCCAGCCTCCCTCTCACATGTTGCGGCGGTATTGCCCGCCGACTTCGTAGAGAGCCTGCGAGATCTGTCCCAGAGAGCAGACCTTGCACGCCTCCATCAGTTGCTCGAAGAGGTTCCTCCCATGCACGGCAGCGTCGCGAAGCTGCGCCAGCTTCTCTTCAGCCGCCAGCTCGTTGGCCTGCTGCATGGTCCGTAGGGCGTTAATCTGGAAGCGCTTCTCTTCCTCAGTCGAGCGGATGACCTCCTCAGGCTGCATAAAGGGCGAACCCTCGGCAGACAAGAAGGTGTTGACGCCGATCACCGGCAGCTCGCCCGACTCCTTGCGCGTCTCGTAGTAGAGAGATTCCTCTTGGATCTTGCCGCGCTGGTACATCGTCTCCATTGCCCCGAGCACGCCGCCGCGCTCGGTGATGCGGTCGAACTCGGTCAGCACGGCTTCTTCGACCAGGTCGGTCAGCTCCTCGATGACGAAGGCGCCCTGCAAGGGGTTCTCGTTCTTCGCCAAGCCCAGCTCGCGGTTGATGATCAACTGGATCGCGATCGCGCGGCGCACCGACTCTTCGGTCGGAGTGGTGATAGCCTCGTCGTAGGCGTTGGTGTGCAGCGAGTTGCAGTTGTCGTAGATCGCATAGAGCGCCTGCAAGGTCGTGCGGATGTCGTTGAAGGCAATCTCTTGGGCGTGCAGCGAGCGGCCCGAGGTTTGGATGTGGTACTTGAGCTTCTGGCTACGTTCGTTGCCGCCGTAGTTGTTCTTGATCGCCTTGGCCCAGATACGCCGCGCGACGCGGCCGATCACCGAGTATTCGGGATCGAGACCGTTGCTGAAGAAGAAGGACAGGTGCGGTGCGAAGCTGTCGATCTGCATCCCGCGCGAGAGGTAGTACTCGACGAAGGTAAAGCCGTTGGCCAGCGTGAAGGCCAGTTGGGTGATCGGGTTCGCCCCCGCCTCGGCGATGTGGTAGCCGCTGATCGAGACCGAGTAGAAGTTGCGCACCCCGGTGTCGACAAAATACTGCTGGATGTCCCCCATCGTCTTGAGGGCGAACTCGATCGAGAAGATGCAGGTGTTCTGCGCCTGGTCTTCCTTGAGGATGTCGGCCTGCACGGTGCCGCGCACCGCGCGCAGAGCCCTGTCCTTGATCTCGGCGTAGGCCTTGGCCGGCAGCAAGTCGGCGCCACTGAGGCCGAGGAGCATCAGGCCCAGGCCATCGTTGCCCTCGGGAAGCTCACCCTGGTAGCAGGGCCGCTCCAGCCCCTTGCTGTCGAACTTGGCCGCGAGCGCCGCTTCGACCTTTGACTCCAGTCCATGCTCCTTGATGTAGAGCTCGCATTGCTGGTCGATGGCGGCGTTGAGGAAGAAGCCAAGCAGGATCGGCGCCGGGCCGTTGATGGTCATCGACACCGAGGTCTTCGGGTCGCAGAGATCGAAGCCGCTGTAGAGCTTCTTCGCATCGTCCAGGGTGCAGATCGCCACGCCGGCGTTGCCGACCTTGCCGTAGATGTCCGGGCGCTCGTCAGGATCCTCTCCGTAGAGCGTAACCGAGTCGAAGGCCGTCGACAGGCGCTTGGCCGGCATCCCAACACTGACGTAATGGAAGCGGCGGTTGGTGCGCTCGGGGCCGCCTTCGCCCGCAAACATGCGGGTAGGATCCTCTCCCTCGCGCTTGAACGGGAAGACCCCAGCGGTGTAGGGGAAGTCGCCGGGCACGTTCTCGCGCAGCAGCCACTTCAGGATGTCGCCGTCGTCGCGATACTTGGGCAGCGCGATCTTGGGGATCCTCGTGTTGCTCAGCGACTCGTGGTAGTTCGCGATGCGGATCTCCTTATCGCGAATCTGGAACACGAAGTCCTCGGCGCTGTATCTCTCCGCCTTGGCCGGCCAGTCTTCGAGCGCCTTACGCGCCCCGCCGTCGAGCTGCAGCTCGAGTTCATGCAGCTTGTCCGCGAGCGTCTTGCGCACGACGGCGTCACAGTCTTGGCCTAGCTCTTCGATCGTGCCGCGCAGACGGTAGATCTTGGCGGCGATATCGCTCTGCTTGTCCACCCATTCGTCGTAGGCACGCCCCTGCTCGCTGATCTCCGACAGGTAGCGGGTGCGCTGCGGCGGGATCACATAGACCTTGTCCTCCTCATCGGTCGGCAGATCGAGCGTCGACTTGAACTCCGCACGCCCGCTCTTCTCCGCGATCTTGGCGAGGATGGCCTGGTAGGCCTTATTGGTCCCCGGATCGTTGAACTGACTGGCAATGGTCCCGAAGACCGGGACCTCCTCATCGGCCGTGTCGAAGAACTTGTGGTTGCGCTTGTACTGCTTGCGAACGTCACGGAGGGCATCGAGGGCGCCGCGCTTGTCGAACTTGTTGATGATGATGAGATCGGCGAAGTCGAGCATGTCGATCTTCTCAAGCTGCGTCGCCGCCCCGTATTCCGCCGTCATGGCGTAGAGCGAAACGTCGCTGTGCTCGGTGATCTCAGTGTCCGACTGACCGATGCCCGAGGTCTCTAGCAGCACCAGGTCATAGCCCGCGGCCTTGACGATCTGCACGGCATCGGCAACGTGCGGCGACAAGGCGAGGTTGGCCTGGCGCGTCGCCAACGAACGCATGTAGCAGCGCTCATGGTGGATGGCGTTCATCCGGATGCGGTCGCCCAGTAGCGCGCCGCCGGTTCTCCGCTTCGAAGGGTCGACCGAGATCACCGCGATGCGCTTGTCCTGGTGATCGAGGAGGAAACGCCGCACGAACTCATCGACGAAGGAGCTCTTACCGGAACCACCCGTGCCGGTGATGCCGAGCACCGGCGCCTCGCTCTGCTTCGCCTTCGCCCGCAGCGTCGTTAAGACCTTGCCGAGTTGCTCCGGATCGTTCTCGGCAGCGGAGATGAGGCGGGAGATATCTCCCTTGTCGGCAGGGGTCAGCTTGGCCGGATCGATCGCTTTTGCGTCCTTGCCGTTGGCAAAGTCCGAACGCTCAAGCATGTCGTCGATCATTCCCTGCAGGCCGAGCTTGCGGCCATCGTCAGGCGAATAGAGGCGGGTGACCCCATAGGCCATCAGCTCCTCGATCTCGCTCGGCAGGATGACACCGCCACCGCCGCCGAAGATGCAGACCTGCTCAGCACCACGCTCGACGAGTAGATCGCGGATGTAGCGAAAGAACTCGTTGTGCCCCCCCTGATAGGAGGTGATGGCGATGGCTTGCGCATCCTCTTCAATCGCGCAATCGACGATCTCCTGAGCCGAGCGGTTGTGCCCGAGATGGATCACCTCGACACCACTGCTCTGCAGGATGCGACGCATGATGTTGATGGACGCATCGTGCCCATCAAAAAGCGAAGTCGCCGTGACGAAGCGCAGCTTGTGCTTCGGCTGATAGGGGAAGGGCTTCGCTGAGCTAGCAGTGCTGCTTTGGGTATCGAGATCGGTCATGGCGAGGGCTCCGTGTTCCGGGGGAGCGATGGTAACGAAAAACTGGTGCCGCCGCGGCTCCCTGCGCGCAGGGGAGCCGCGGCGGCACCAGATTCGCGGGGAGGGGCACAAGGTATCTCAGGGACACGGAGTCTCTCAGGGACTCACGCTCTCCCAGGAACACAAGGTCTCTCACCGAGCAGGTGTAATGCGATCCAGCGGGTCGGCGCTCAGCCGAGCGCCTTGACGCGGCGCGCCAGCAGCGACTTCTTGCGCGCAGCGGTATTGCGGTGGATGCAGTTGGCCTTTGCGGCCTTGTCGATGCGCTTGTAGCAGATCGGCAGCAGCGACTCAGCCGTCGCCTTGTCGCCCGCAGTCACGGCTTCGTTCAGCTTGCGGACGTAGGTCCGCATCATCGACTTCTTCATCTGGTTGGTCAGGCGGCGCCGTGCGTCGGTGCGCAGGCGCTTCTCAGCGCTCTTCGTGTTGGGCATAGCTCTAGGACTCTTAGATCAATCTCGTGACTCTGGCGCGAGAGCGGGCTCGCTCGCCTGGTGGGTTCACCCGACCAGCGACTGCATTCGCTCGCTCACGTCCTTGTATTGGATGTCGACTTCCAGGATGCGGCCGAAGTGCGCGCGGGCGTCCTCGGTGCGTCCTTCCTCAGCGGCCAAAAGGCCGAGTTCGTAGTTAAGGTCAAGGCTCAGCTCGGAGTCTTGGCCAGCGCTGTCCAGCGCCTTCTGCAGCTGCGAACGCGCCAAGTCGCCAAGCCCCTTGCGGCGGAAGGCCTGCCCCAAGAGGGTCATGGCTCGCACCTGGTAGCGAGGGTCCTTGACCGCCTTCTGCAGCTCAGCAATCGCGTCATCGAGCTGTTCGGCCTCAATCAAATGCTCCCCGAGGGCAAAGCGCAGCGCCAGGTCGGTCGGATGCAGAGCCACGCGCTTGCGCTCCTCTTCAATCCGTACCTGGAGCACCTGTTTCTTCACCCGCTCTTCGCCGTCGCTGTCGCCGAGTCGGCGCGCCTTCTCCAGCCCCTTGTCGAGCTGGCGGATGCGTAGGTCGCCAACCAGGACCAGTAGCTTGAAGTCGTCGGGCTCCTCAAGACGCAGGGGCTCAAGGCAATCCAGAGCGCCTTCGATATCCCCAGCGTTGGCGCGAAGCTCTCCAACCTGGCGCAGCAGCGCGGAGTCCTTGGGATTCTGCTGCAATTGCTCTTCGAGGCTGCCGAGCTCGGCACCGATCTCATCCTTGGAGCGGTGCAGTCGCTGCTCTTGCTCGAGCTTCTGCTGCTGCTGCCGATCCTTGAGCAAGTCGCGGCTCGACTCCGCACGCTCGAAACCCGTCTCGGCCAGCACGCCTTCGGCCGCGAGGTTCTTGCGCGCGCGCAGAGCTTCCTGGTCGCGCGGGTTGAGCCCAAGCGCCTGCTCGTAGCACTCGAAGGCCTCGGGGAGGCGCTTCAGCTCCCGCGCCAGGGCGCCGGCGTTGCGCCAAGCATCACAGGCGGCTTCGACCCGGCTACTGGCCTTGCCCTCCGCCGAGACGCGTTCGCCAAAGTGGCGGTAGACGACGTAGGCGGACTTGAACCAGCCGCCCTTCGCCAGCGCCTCGCCGAGCGCGAGGTTGGGCCCGGTGGCCCCGGGCGCCAGTGCGAGGAAGCTCTCTAGGTTCTTGGCACGGGCGGCGTAGGACTTGCTCAGCTTGGCGATCCAAGCACTCAGCAGGAGGAGCGAGCCCTGCACGTAGGCGAGGCCGCCGCCCTTCTTGTTCTCGAACTTGCCATCGAGCGCCTCGCGCAGACCGCGTCGCGCATCTTCCTGGTCTGGATCCAAGCCCAAGATCTGCTGGTACAGACCGATAGCGAGCGGGTAATTGCGCCGCCGCTTCGCTTCGTCTGCTTTTTCCAGGTGCTTGGAGAGGTCCATCAGACTCGTGGATCCGGGCTTGGCCAGTACGCGGTGAACCCGGCATCCTGGCGGAAAGGGCGGAATACGCTAGCGAGCCCCTATCAGAGCCGCAAGCAGTTAGCAGCCTAGCTCTGGCCCGGAACCAGGTCTTGCACTACCCTGCTTCCCCAAAAAATCCGGCGCCAGCCCCATCGCCCGAGAGAGCCCCGATGCAGATCGTCCTTTACCCCGACCCCATCCTCCGCAAAAAGGCGGAACGCATCAGCGACCCGGGCGACGACTGGGTCAAGACCGGCCAGGAGATGCTGAAGCTGATGTATGAGACCGGTGGCGTCGGCCTCGCGGCGCCGCAGGTCGGCATCTCCAAGAGCATCCTGGTCCTCAATCCGGCCGGTGATCCCCAAGAGAAGGATCAGGAGCTGATCCTGCTCAACCCCGAGATCGTGCGGAGAAAGGGCAAGGAATGGGGCATGGAGGGCTGCCTCTCCTTCCCAGGCGTCCAGGGCGAGGTGCAGCGGGCCGTGAAAATCCTCGTCCGGGCGATGACGCCGGAGGGCGAGGAGATCGAGTTCCCGGCCTCGGAGTTTTTGGCCCGGGTCATCCAGCATGAGATGGACCATCTCAACGGCATCGTCTTCATCGACCGCTTCAGCCCCGCGGACCGGATCAAGATGAAGATCCCGATCGAGGAGCTAGAGGCCCGCTTTGCCCGGCGCCAGCGCGAAAGCGGCAGCGAGCCCACAGGCTCATGATCGACAGCGAGGAGGAGGGGGAGAAGCTCAGCGCCGGGCTGCCCGAGCCCGGAAGCTATCCCGGCCCCAATGCCGTCACCCTCGGCGTCTTCGATGGTGTGCACCTGGGCCATCAGAGCCTGATCCAGCACACCCGTCGCTTGGCCGCCGAAATCGGTGGGCGCGCCATCGTCCTGAGCTTCCTCGAACACCCCGACGCCCTTCTGAGTGGCAGCGCGCCCATGCCCCTGCAGCGAGCCCAGGAGCGCATCCGCAGGCTGGAGGCCCTCGGCATCGACGCCGTCGTGCGCATCCCCTTCAACGAGAGCATCCGCACGATGAGCGCCGCGGAGTTCGGCGAGCGGGTCCTGCGCCAGGCCCTGGGCTGCGAGGCCCTGGTCCTCGGCTTCGATTCGGCGATTTGCCACGACCGCGAAGGCACGGTCGAGCGCTTTGCCGAACTCGGCTTCCGTGCCGAACGTAGCCAAGCCGTCACCCTCCCCGACGGCGAAACCGTATCCTCGAGCCGCATCCGCATCGCCTTGGCCAGCGGACAGGTCGAACGTGCCGCCGAGATGCTTGGCCGCGCCTTCTCCCTCACGAGCCAAGTCCTGAGCGGCGAACGCCGCGGCCGCGAGCTCGGCTTCCCGACCGCCAACTTCAGCCCCAGCGGCGTAGCCCTACCCCAATTCGGCGTCTACGCCGTGCGCACCCACATCGGCGACGTCTGGATGCCCGGCGTCGCCAACCTCGGCGTGCGCCCCAGCTTCGGCGACGGCCTCGAACCCCTACTCGAAGTCCATGTCATGGACTTCCAAGGCGATCTCTACGGCCGCGAACTCGAAATCGCCTTCCTCGCCCGCCTCCGCGACGAAGAACGCTTCGCCGGCCCCACCGCCCTCAAGGCCCAAATCAAGCGCGACCGCGAACAAGCCAAGAGCGCCCTCGCCGCCAGCCAAATCCCCCTCCCCTGAGCCCTGCGGATCTCCAGCCGAAGGCTTGACCACCCCGAACACCCTCACTAGCATCTCCGCCCTTCCTCACCCCGAGGCAGCGCGGGCAGGTAGCTCAGTTGGTAGAGCACAGCACTGAAAATGCTGGGGTCGCCGGTTCAAATCCGGCCCTGCCCACCACCCACATTCTCGTGTGGCCTCCCTCTCGTGGATGGCGCCCTTAGTGCGCTTGGCGCCCTTAGTGCGCTTGGTGCCCTTAGTGCGCTTGGTCCCCTTAGTGCGGTAGAGGAAGCAGGCGATCCGAATCGGGAGCCCGAAGCGGCGCGTCAACCTTGAGGATTTGCTGAGGCAGCCCTCCCAAGACACGCGAAGCGCCCCCCAGGGGGAACCCTAGCCCCCGGGACCGCTGGCGCCTGGCTCAGCCGGCGAAGGAGCCGAGGAGTTCGGTGATGCGGTTGTCGCCGCTGCGGCTGTAGACGCGCATGAGGCCGCCTTCGTAGGGCTGGCCGCTCTCGAGCTGGTCGAGCATTTGCTTGGCGACTTCTTCGGGGCTGAGGACGACGTCGAGCTGGGCCAGGACTTCGGCGGCGCGGGTGATGAGCTCGGGTCGCGGATGGATCTTGCCGTCCTCGTCGCGGACGTTGGAGTAGACCATGTACCACTTGGAGAACTTGGCCAGCTCGGGATCGGAGTCCATCTTGCGGCGCAGGCGGGCGAAGTCGGGTGCCTCCACCAGCTCTGGGCCGAGCAGGCCGGCAAAGATCTCTGCCGAAGTCGCTCCCGGCTGGACCCCGGCCAGCTCGGTCACCTTGGAATGAAGAGGATGCTCCGGCTTGCCGAAGACCTGGGCGGCCCCGAGTAGCAGCATCGCGAAGATCGACTCGTGGCGGGTCATCGGCGTATCGATGGCGCCGGGGGCGACGGCGAAGCCACGCACCGAGAGGGTGTCGCTAGCTTCTTCGGTAGCGATGCGCAGGGCCTCTTGCTTGGTGGCCTTGTATTCCTCGTCGCCCTTCACCGCGATGTCTTCGGCAGCAACGATGGAGCTGAGGCTGACGAAGAGCCCCTTCTCCTCCTCGATCTCCTTGGCGAAGGCCCACAGAAGGTTGAGCGTGCCCCCCTCATTGATGTCCTTCATCAGCTTGACCTGCTCTGGATCGCCGCGGCGGCTGATGCCAGCGGAGGCCACCACGCTCAGGGTCGGAACCACGCCCACGTTGTGGTCGCGAAAAAACTGGAGGGCATGGTTGTGGAAGCTCTCCATAGAAGGCACATCGCGCACATCCGCCTGGACGTAGACCGCGTGGTCGTGCAGCAGCCCCGGCGGGACCAAGGCGATCGGCACGATGTCGCAGAAGGCGACGAGCCAGCCGCGGCTCAGAGCGTCCCGAACGCAGGCGGCGCCGATTCCGCTGGCGCCACCGGTGATGACAAGGGCGTGTTGATAAGGACTAGACATCGAGGAGACCGATTGGATTCCAGTAGCTGCCTGCTCGCGACGAACGAGGCGCACTTGGCCTCGGATGGGGAAAAGAAGTCAGCGAGCATCCACCCCGGCCCGATTCAATCTCTGCCCTCGGGCGTGGTCAAGTTTGGAGGAACATCCTAGCCGCGAGGAGAAGGCTCGACGGCCGCATGCCTGGGCCAGCTCGACGATGCTCGCCCCCCCGCATATGATCCGCGCCCTTCTTTCTGACCCACAGTCGGATCCAGCCCTCTCTCCGGAGCCGGCCCCCGACACTCCCATGGAGCCAGCCATGACTGCGAAGCCAGATCCCGAGATCTCAAAGAAACGAATCCACGAAAGCCACCTCGAGATCGACCAGCTGCTGAGCAACTGCGTATCCTCGACCGACCCGTCACAGACCCTCGAGTATCTCAAAAGGCTGCTGGCCCTACTCGGGCGTCACTTTGCCGACGAGGAAGCCCAGCTGAGCAAGCTTGGACAGGCCGCGTCGGCCCAGTCGGCCCGCTTCGAAAACACCCTGCAGGGCCTCAAGGAAGAGCACCGCCAGCTCCTCGAGACCATGCGTGAGTTGATCGACCGCGCAGGGAAGTCCGAAGGCGACGATCCCGAGCTCCGCGAGAGCATCCAATCGCTAAAGGCCCGCTTCGCCGCGCACGAAGCCCGCGAAAACGAAATTTTTGTCGAATCCGTCTGGACCGATATCGGCAACAACCAGGCCTGAGTTCGGGGGGACCAGGAGCAGCGAAACTCTCCGCAAGTCCCCACAGCACCAGCTCCTCCTAGCGATTTCTCGGCCGATCGACCCGAAGGGTGGAGCCGCTTTCATCGGCGGCTCACTCACCCTCTCTCAGAACAAGGGGTGCTCCCACCGCAGTTGCGGCTATCCTCTTTCCCCCCTCAGGCTCCATGCCCCCCCCGGTATCCGGTTGAGCCTGCTCCTGTGGACGAGGCACCGAGTCGAAAGGCAAGGCACGAGCATGTCGTTAGCTTCTTGGAGGCCGCTACTTGCGCCCTACCTGCGCCCCAATCGCGGCCGCGCCATCCGCCAACTGATCGATTCGGTCGGTAGCTACCTCGTACTCTGGGCCCTGATGGCATGGACCGTCACGATCTCCTGGTGGCTGAGCATCCCGATCGCGATACTCAGCGGCGCGGTCCTGGTCCGGGTCTTCATCATCTTCCACGACTGCGGCCACGGCTCGTTCTTCGCCTCGCGGCGCGCCAATCGCTTCTGGGGCCGACTCACCGGCGTGCTGAGCTTCACCCCCTTCGAGCAGTGGCGAAAGGAGCACGCCACCCACCACCTCTCGACCGGCAACCTCGACCGGCGCGGCGTCGGCGATATCTGGACGATGACCGTCGAGGAGTACAAAAGCGCCAAGCCCATGCGCCGCCTGTCCTACCGCGTCGCCCGCAACCCCCTCGTCCTGCTTCTGATCGCGCCGCTCGTCCTCTTCGTGCTTGAGCAACGCATTCCCAAAGCCGGCTCCAAGCCAGAAGAGCTGCGCTCGGTCTGGTGGACGACCCTCTTCATCCTGGTCTGGGGCACGGCCTGGAGCCTTCTGATCGGCTTCCTGCCCTTCTTGATCCTGCAGCTGACGATCCTGGCGGTGGCAGGAGCCATCGGCATCTGGCTCTTCTACTCCCAGCACCAGTTTGATGGCGCCTACTGGCAGCGAGCCTCGGATTGGGACTTCGAGACCGCGGCCCTCCGCGGCAGCGCCTTCCTGAAGCTCCCCCGCGTGCTGCAGTGGTTCACCGGCAACATCGGCTTCCACCACATCCATCACCTAGACTCACGGATCCCCAACTACCATCTGCAGGCCTGCCACGAGTCCCACCCGCGCTTCCAAGAAGTCGAGCCGCTGACGCTGCTCGGCTCGCTGCGTGCTTTTGGTTTCAAGCTCTGGGACGAGGCCAGTGGCCGCCTGGTCGGCTTCGACGACATCGATCTCAAGCCAGACCGCCTAGCAGGCTGCTGAGGCAAATCGCCAGCTCTGCCCAGTTCTCCTCTTGTGCCTAGGCCCTAAGCGGCCGAAAACACAGGCCCTGGTAGCCGGCCCGGTGACCGCCAGCCCGCCGCCCTTCTCTCCGATACCAGAACGCCTCCACATGGAAGCCCCGCGCCCCACCCCCTCGCCAAGCCCTGAGCCGCAAGCAAGCGAAGGCCCCGAACCCTTGGCCATGCACGGCTGCCCAAAGTCCTTCGACGCCAGCTGGCAGGAACGGCTCCTCGTTCTCGGTAGCTTCTTCGGTGGACTGATCTGCGCCGTCGTATTCGGGATGATCTACGCCCCCGAACACACCAAGCTGCTCTTCGCCTACGTCTCGGTCTCCTTCTTCGGCCTAGGCAAGTTCCTGCCGCTCGTGGCGCTGACGGAAACCACCTTTGGCTTCTACGAGCTCGGCCTGGTCATCTGGATCATGGACACCTGCACGGTGCTCTTGCTCGTCTACTCGATCGAAGCGCTCTACTCCAACAAGAGCGCCGCCCACCTACTCGGGAAGGTGCAGCACAACGCCGGCATCCTCCTCGAAGCCTTCCCCAGGATCCGCAGCTTCGCCATCCTCGGCATGGTCTTGTTCGTCCTTTTCCCGGTCTCGGGCACCGGAGCGATCGGCGGCGCCTTCCTCGGCGCCCTCCTCGGCCTGCACCGCTACAAGATCATCGCCGCCATCTCGGTGGGCGGCATGATCGGCGGCATGGGTATGGCGTACTTGGCCGAGAATTTCGGCAAGGCCATCGAGCCCTACCGGAACAACCCCTGGATCATCGGCCTATTGGCCCTCGGCTTCCTGCTCGCCCTCTACGGGCTCAACCGCGCCTACAAGAAGGCCCTGGCGCGCAGTAAGCAGCAGAAGGCAGAGGTAGAGGACCAGGCCTAGCAGGCAGCGGGAAGCCCCCCTCTACGAAGCGGCTCCTCAAGCCAGCCGCTGAACATTCGGACAGCACCCAGCCCGCCTCGCGACGAATGGACCGGTCTCCTTCGAAGCGAGGGCTCCGCTACTCCCAGCCGAAACGAGTGCGGTACCTAGGCAGAGGGCCGATCAACGGCATCTGCTAAGCCTCTCCCTGCCCCGTTTTCGCGCGTGACGAGAAGCGAGCAAACCGCGAACGGGAACCGCCGTTGCCAGAGCAAGGCCCCATCCGGCCCCCCCAGCAGCGTTGCGAGTGGCGGCCATTTTTTTTCAGCCGCGGGAAAGCTGCCCCGTAAGATCGAGCCCGCGGATCGCCCCCAACCTCTCCGCATGGGCAGAAACTCTCCCCTCTCTCAAAAGGAGTTGCCCTCATGAGCCAGCGCAACGCGCGTGGTCAAGTACGCCCATCCTCTTTCCTCGCCCTCCTACCCACCCTCTTGGCACTGCTCACGGCGGCCCCCCCTACTGCAGCGCAGAAGCACAAGGACGAGAAACACGGCTTCGAAATCCGCATTCCGCGCGACTTCAACGTCGTCCCCATCAACCTGGACGAGAAATGGGTCGTCGCCAAGTTCCTCTACAAGCGCGCCCTCGACGCGCGCAAGGGCTGGGAGAATGAGGCCCCCGAACTCCGGGTCATCATCTTCCCCAAGTTCGACCCAAAGGACTTCGCCAAGCGGAAGCTCAAGAAGGGAGGCAAGCTGGTCGCGCTACAGCAGCTGCAGAATCCGTACAAGAACTACCACGACTTTATGCAGCAGAACTTCCGGGGCTCGGGGCGAGGCTGGCACGTGGCCAAGGAGTCGAATACAAAAATCGACGAGCTGCCTGCGACCTACAAACGGATCGAGGTCAACAAGATCCTGCAGGGAGAGGAGGGGGTCTCCCACATCATCCACGCCTGGGAAATCGACTACGGCGACGCGATCTACGTGGTCCATTCACAGGTCCTCGCCGACCACGATGCGAAGTTCCGGCGCAAGTTCATGAACTGTGCCAAGAGCTTCCGCAAGATCCTCCGGACCGAATCGGTGGGCACCGACTTCGGCCCAACGACACCGAGTGACGAGGCGAAGGCGAAAGCCAAGAAGAGCGGCAAAGCGCTGAGCCCGAAGGAGATCTTCAAGCTGCGCAAGGCTCAGCTTGAGAAGGTCAAGGCGAAGGCGATCGCCCAACTCCCTGGCCACTGGAAGCACTACAACAAGGGGCGCTTCCTCATCGTCTACAACGGCAAGGTCGACAGGAACTTCCTGACCAAGGTGCACAAGCAAGCAAGCAAGGTCTGGGACTGGCTGGAGGAGCGTTTCGCCTTCATCGGCGAGCAGAAAGCGGTGGGCGGCATCATCCGCATCTGCAACGACATCAACGAAGCCAGCGCCTATGTCGACACAAGCAGCAAGAGTTCGTATTCCGCGCGCACACACGAGATCGTGATCTGGAAGGACCGTGACTACGGTTTCGACCAGTGCCGGTCGAGCCTCAACCAAGGCATCTGCCAGCGCTGGCTTGAGGACAAGAACCCCCGCCTTTGGTGGGCGCTACCGCCCTGGCTCGACTTCGGCCTCGTCTACTACATCGGCCAGCTTGAGCTGAAGGGGCACAAGCTGGAGTCAAACCCAGACGAGTGGGACATGGAAGTTCTCCGCGAGATGCTGCGTGAGCACTCCTTCAAACCGGCCAAGACGATGTTTGAGGCCGAATACGGGAAGGGCTTTGGCTCGCAAAAGGACAGCGTGCAGTGCATCGCAATGGTCCACTTTCTGATGACGAAGGGAGCCAGGGTCAAGCGCTACAAGACGGTGATCCCGAAGTATCTTCAGATCCTCGATCGGCGCCTTCGCGAACTCTACGCGCAGTATGACCAGCTCTTTGAAGACGTCGTCGACAGCACGGTCAAGAAAGGAAAGAAGGCCGAGGCGGAGCGCAAAAAGTGGGTCGCGGAGTGGAAGAAAAAGCGCGATGCGATCTTCAAAGAGTGCCTGAAGGAGTGCTTTGGCAACTGGTCCGAGCGCGACTGGAAGAGCTTCGACAAAAACTGGAAGAAGGCCTTCAAGAGTTGAGGTCCCTCATGCAGCGCCCATTGCTATCTTCTGCTTTCCTCGCCGCCTCGCTACTCCTCGCCGTCGCAGCAACTCCTGCGCAGGAAGAAGAGCAGCAGCGGGGGATGCTCTCGATGAAGGACGGTCGCATGTTCGTCGACCTCATCCTTGAGCAAAACGCCAAAGGCGGCGTCGATGTCGTACTCAGCGCCGGGCGCATCCATGTGCCCGAGTCCTTGATTCAGGACTACTTCATTCCGGGGGCGAAGATCGCCTTCGAGGCCAGCTCCAAGAAAGAGCAGGAGATGGTCGAGAAGGGCTACGTGCGCTACCGCGGCAAGTGGCTGCGCGAGGCCATCGCTAAGCGTCAACTGGAGAAGGAGCAGAACCGTCGTGAGATCCAGCTCCGAGCGATGAAGACCGCCAAGAGGCTGCGCAACATGCGCACGCACGAGACGCGCGACTACCGCTTTAAACACAACCTTCCGGAGCACATCGCAGGCGAGCTGATCATGCTCTTCGAGGAGTTCCACAACGAGTGGAAGAAGCGTTGGCACAAGAAGCCGAACCTGCCGCAAAAGCCGACGGTGTCCTTCTATGCCGACCAGGCCGACTACCTGCAGTACACCGGCATCAGCGCCGGCGCCCTGGGCTTTTATCACTTCGGCGGCATCACCCTGCATATCTACTGGGACCGCAGTGATCCCGAGCTAACACGCAACGTCCTCTACCACGAGGCCACACACCTGCTCACCGACGGGATCGACGGCAAGTTCAAATACCCGCCGTGGATCGAGGAGGGGCTCGCTGAGTACTACGGCAGCAGCAAATGGGACCCGAAGGCACGCCCTGGCAAGCGAATGCAGCCTGGGGGAATCCTCCCCGGACGCCTGGTCACCGTGAAGACGATGATCGCGAAGAAGAAGCCGATGACGCTCGAAGACCTGATCAGCTACGACCGGGTCGGGGGCAAAAACTTCGGATCAGTGCAGTACGCCTGGGCCTGGACCTTCATGCGCTTCTTGCACGACAACAAGAGCTACCGGAAGCGCTTCCAAAAGTACTGGCTCGATCTCGCCCACAAGAAAAAAGGCATCAAGCGCGTGCCGATGTCGCAATGGGAAACCATCGAAGCGGCCGAGGCCAAGAGGCTCTTCATGAAGTACATGAAGCTCAAGGACCTGAAGGCGATGCAAAAGGAGTGGTATGCCTATATCGACAAGCTGCAGGTCGAGAGCCTGGCCGGGCTCGAGGCCGCGGGGCGGCGCTTCAAAGCCTTCGGTGAACACAAGGAGGCGAAGGCGGTGCTCAAGCAAGCCATCGAGAAGGGCGCGAAGAACCCCCTGACCTGGCTGGCTTGGGCAGAGTACCAGTACCGCGACTCGAACTGGGGCGAGGTGATCCGTTCGATCGACAAGGCCTTGGCCATCGATCCGCTAATCCCAGCGCTCTACCACATGAAGTCGCGGGCGAAGCGGCGAATGATGGGCGAGGAGAACAAGAAGGAGGGGATGCGGCTTCTACGCATAGCCGCGGAACTCGACCCCTTCGCCTACGCTTGGGACCTGGCCGAGGCCGAGACGGAAGAGGGGCGGAAGAAGGAGGAGCAGCGACGCAAGCGCGGCTGATCCGGGCAGGACGGGAGCCAAGATCGGCGAGCAGGGCAGCTCCTCAGCGCAGCCCGGTGCTCATCGGGATGCCGAGTTCCTTAAGCTTGCGGTAGAGGCTGCTCTTGCCGATGCACAGCAGCTCTGCAGCGGCCTTCTTGTTGCCCTGGCTCCGATGCAAGGCATCGACGATGCTCGCTCGCTCTGCCATTCGCCGCTGCTCGCGCATGTCGGTAGAGACCTGGCCTGCGGCAGCCAAAGCTCCCTGCTCACGCACCGACAATTCCAAGGGCAGGCCCACCGTCGGCCTTTCGCCAGCAAGGCGCAGCAGGCGATCGGGAAGGTCTTCCACCTGGATCGTCGGCCCCGGTGCCAGTGCTGCGGCGCGGACGAAGACGTTCTCTAGTTCGCGCACGTTGCCCGGCCAGTGATAACTCTCGAGGATGCGCATCGCTTGCCGCGACACGCTGGTCAACTCGCTGGAGCGGCGAACGCGACGAGCGTGCTTTTCGAGCATGTGCAGGGCCAAGACGGAGATGTCCTCGGGCCGCTCACGCAGTGGCGGAATCCGCAAGGAGATCACATCCAGGCGGAACAGAAGGTCCTCACGAAAGCTCCCGGCCTCGGCCATCCTCCAGAGGTCTTTATTGGCCGCCGCAATCAAGCGCGTCTTCACCCGGCGCGAAGTGGAGCTTCCAACAGGGCGAATCTCGCCAGACTGCAAGACTCGCAAGAGCTTGCTCTGCACGTCGAGAGGAGTCTCCCCGATCTCGTCGAGGAAGAGCGTGCCTCCCTCCGCCTCCACGAAGAGCCCCGGCGCATCTCGATCTGCCCCGGTGAAGGCCCCCCTCATGTGCCCAAAGAACTCACTCTCCGCGAGATCCGGTGGGATCGCACCGCAGTGCACCGGAACGAAGGGGCCCTCACAGCAGACCCCGTCGTAATGGATCGCCCGAGCGACCAGCTCCTTACCCGTGCCGCTCTCTCCACGGATCAGCACCGTAGCCTGCACTTTTCGCAGCTGGTTGACCTTGGCGTGCACCTCCGAGATGGCCGGCGATGCGCCGACGACCTCCGACATGCGATAGCCTCCGTGCAACTCATTCTTGAGCTGCTCCACCTCATCGCGCAGCCGTGCGACATTGCGGTCGCTCTCGGCACTGATCAGCCGCTCTCTTTCGGTCACATCCACGAAGTGCAGCAACCACTCGATCTGATCCTGGGAGAAGGCGCTGCGCTCGGCCTCGATACGCCGGTCGAGACCATCGGCGCAGTGCACCGGGCGCAGGACCAGGCTCTCGTGTCGCCAAAGCTCATCGGAGGAGAAGGGCTCCAAGCGTGTCTGAGCAAGGTGCCGGCCCTGGTCGAGCGGGCCGAATAGCTGCTCGGCGACCTCGTTCGCCTCAACGATGCTCCCATCCACGGTAACGGCGACAATGCCTGCCGGCAGTTTCTGCAGCATCGCGTGCCGGATTCGGTGCTCGCGCTGGAGACTCTCGATCGCCTCGCGTAAGGCCTTGGTCCGCTCAGCGACCAGGCTCTGCAGCTCATCGTTGCTGCGCTGGCTCTCACGCAGGGCATCGCGGAGCTTGAGCATCACATTCACTCGGGCGAGCAGCTCCCGACGATCCATCGGCTTGGCGAGGTAATCGTTGGCACCCAACTCGAAAGCGTGCAAGCGCTGATCGGCCGAGCTAGCCTCCCCGGTGATGAAGAGCACCGGCGTCTCCTCAAGCCCCACACGCTCTCGAATGAAGGCACAGAGTTCGTAGCCGTTCATTTCAGGCATCACGACATCGAGAAGAAACAACTCGAAGCGCTCGCCAGCAGCCAGCCGATCGGCTGCTCGGCGAGGATCGGTTTCGATCTCGACCTCGTGTCCGCCTGACTCAAGCAGGTCACGAAACAAGAGGAGATTGTCCGGAGCGTCATCGACGACCAGAATGCGCGCCATGTCTGGACCCCTGAGAGAAAAGGAGTTCCCGAGTACGGCACACTAAGTGTCTCTAGATTGAGACGCAAGTGAGGTCACTCTTGACTCCGAGGGAGATGAACGATGAACACCGCTTTCGATCCGGGCGCCTGCGTCCTTGGCATCGAGACCTCCTGCGACGAAACCGCGGTCGGCATCGTCCGTGGCGAAACCGACGTCCTCGCCAACAAAATCCATTCGCAGGTCCGGCTACACGCCCCCTTTGGAGGGGTCGTCCCCGAGATCGCCGGCCGCAGCCACATGGACCGTATCCTGCCCCTTCTGCGGGACTCCCTAAAGTGCGCTGGCATCGGCCTCTCTGACCTCGACGCGATCGCGGTGACCAATCGGCCCGGCCTCGTCGGCTGCCTCTTGGTCGGTCTCAGCGTCGCCAAGACCCTGAGCCTCGGCCAGGGCATCCCACTGATCGGTGTCGACCACCTGCAGGCGCACGTCCACGCGGCCTTCATCGAACGCCCGGATCTACCGCTACCGCTGCTCTCCCTCGTCGCCTCGGGTGGACACACAAGCCTCTACCTCGTCGAAGAACCCGGTAAGGGCCTGCTCCTGGGGCGCACCCGCGACGATGCCGCTGGCGAAGCCCTCGACAAGGCCGCCGCCCTCCTCGGTCTCGGCTACCCCGGAGGCCCGGCCCTTGAGAAGAAGGCCCAGGGCGGCGACCCGGGCTCCCAGCGATTCAAGCGCCCGATGCTGGGCCCCGACTCCCTCGACTTCTCCTTCTCGGGACTCAAAACCGCCCTGCTCTACCACCTTCGCGGCCCCGGCCTCTCCCGCGAAATGCCCGAGCTGCAGGACAACGAACTCAGCGACCTCGCAGCCAGCTTCCAAGAGGCTGTCTGCGACACCCTGGTCCGCAAGCTAGAGCGCGCCATCGCCCAGACCGGAGCCCACTCCCTCGCCATCGGCGGCGGCGTCGCCCGCAACCAACGCCTCCGCTACTGCCTGATGCGCAGCCCGGCCATCGCCGAACTCGAGCTCTCCTTCCCCCCCCTCGATCTCTGCTCGGACAACGGCGCCATGATCGCGGCACTGGGGCATCGGCAGCTCTGCCTCGGGCAGCGGGATGACCTGAGCCTCGACGCCGCCCCCCGCAGCATCGCCCGCGGCTGGAATCGGAGCGACCATGGGGCCGCGTGAGATCCTGCAGGCCCTGCAGCAGGGGAAGCTCGACCTAGAAGCGGCCGAGGCGGCCCTTGGCGCCCTTGCCGCCGAGGACCTCAACTTCGCCTGCATCGACCACGAGCGCGAAGAGCGCTGCGGCTTCCCCGAGGTGATCTACGGCGCCGGCAAGACGCCCGAGCAACTGGCGCTCATCGCCGAGCGCATCCTCGCCCGCAGCTCGCAGCTCCTCGCGACCCGCGTCTCAGCGGAGGGAGCCGAGGCTCTGCTGGCCGCCGTTCCTGGCGCCGAATACCACGAACAAGCTCGCTGCGTCTGCTTTGGGCGCCCAAGCGCGAGCGAAGGCGTCGGACTCGTCGCGGTCGTGGCTGCCGGGACCAGCGATCTGCCGGTCGCCGAAGAGGCCCGCCTGAGCTCCGAGATGCTGGGGGCGCGGGTAGAGACGCACTTCGACATCGGCGTCGCCGGGCTGCACCGGCTGCTCGGCCGCAGCGAACGCCTGCAAGCCGCACGCGCCATCGTCGTCGTCGCCGGTATGGAAGGAGCCCTCCCCAGCGTCGTCGGCGGATTGGTCCGGCGACCAGTCATCGCAGTTCCGAGCTCCGTCGGCTACGGTGCATCCTTCGGAGGCCTGGCTGCGCTGCTGGGCATGCTCAACAGCTGCGCATCGGGAGTCTCCGTGGTCAACATCGACAACGGCTTTGGAGCCGGTTACCAAGCCGCCCTCATCAATCGAGCCGCGGAGCCCGCCTAGATCACATGAGCCAAGAACGCAAAGCCGCCCGCCTCGTACTTGAGGACGGCACTCTGATGCAGGGCTACTCCTTCGGCGCCGACGGCACGACGATCGGGGAGCTGGTCTTTAACACTTCCATCACTGGGTATCAGGAGATCCTCACCGACCCGTCCTACCACGGACAGATCGTGATGCTGACCTACCCGCTCATTGGCAACTACGGGATCTGCCCCGAGGACGACGAGTCGCCCAAGTGCTGGCTCGAAGGCCTCGTTGTGCGTGAGGCCAGCCGCGTGCCCAGCAACTTCCGCTCAGGTCGTGACCTGCAGGGGTACCTGCGCGACCAGGGCATCGTCGCCGTCGACGGCATCGACACCCGCTTTTTGACCAAGAAGATCCGCAGCGCCGGCGAGCTCAAACTGCTGATCAGCACCGAGACCGGCCCCAGCGATGACGAGCTGCTAGCGCAGGTGCGCGGCGCGGCGGGTCTCGAAGGGCGCGACCTGGTCCAGGAAGTCACTCGCTCCCAAACCGCGGACTGGACCCACGGCTACGAATCGCCGTTCTCCCCGCCCAGCCCAGTCTCCGGCGAGAAAGAACCGCGCATCCCCATCGTCGCCCTCGACTGCGGCATCAAGCGCAACATCCTCCGCTCCCTGGTCGAGAGTGGCTTCGAGGTCAAGGTCGTCCCGGCACGGACCAGTGCCGATGAGATCCGCGCCCTGGCCCCCCGTGGGCTCTTCCTCTCCAACGGCCCCGGAGATCCGGCTGCCGTGCCCTACCTGGTCGAGACCGTGCGCAGCCTCGCTCTCGACGACGGCCTGCCGACCTTCGGCATCTGCCTGGGCCACCAGATCCTCTCGCAAGTGCTCGGGGGCAAGACCTACAAGATGCCCTTCGGCCACCACGGCGGGAACCAGCCGGTCAAAGACCTACGCACCGGCAAGATCGAGATCACCTCGCAGAACCACTCCTTCGCGGTCGATGAGGATTCTCTCCCCGACGATGTCGAAATCACGCACCGCAACCTCAACGACGGCACGGTCGAGGGCCTCGCGCATCGGCATCGCCCGATCTGGTCGGTGCAGTACCATCCCGAGGCCGCACCCGGGCCGCACGACAGCCTGGGTCTCTTCGCCCGCTTCCGCGGGATCTTTGCCTAGCCTGACGCCGCTTTACTCGAGGGCAGGCCGATCGTCAGCAAGTAGCTCAGGGGCTCAGCGCTCCTGAGCCGCGAGCAATAGCTCCACACTCGGCCGATCTGCCGGGCCATTGGCCACGTGGTGCAAGCGCACGATGCCCTCAGGGTCGATGAGCACATCCCCGCCGAGCTGCGCCAGATCCCGGCCTCCTCGGCGGGGGCGTCGGCCGCGCAGCAGCAGCCGCGTGTAGGCCCAGATCGCCCGCGGCCCAAAGAGGTTCCAGGCGTGCCCATGCTCCATGCCGTAGGCGTGGTAGAGCTGGCGCTGATGATCCATGAGGATGGGCCAGGGTAGCTTTGTCTGCTCGACGTAGCTGTCGACCAGGGCATTGCGGTCAAAGCTGAGCACCGCAACAGCGATACCACGGGCCTCGAGCTCGGCTTCGACCTGACGCAACTGCGTCAGGTGTTCACGGCAAGGCAGTCAACCCAGGTGGCGGTGGAAGACCAGCAGTAGCCACTGCCCGGCCCAGTCCTCACTCCGGTGGACTTCACCCCGCTGATCCTCGAGCTCGAAGCTCGGTGCCCGCTGCCCTTCGCGATCGCCTTTCATGCCAGAGCAGCATTGAGCCCCATCGCGGCAATTCAACGCAGGGCGAAGGAAGTCTCGACAGGGCCGCTTGCTATCCTCCCTCCCATGCAAGCCACTCTCGCCCCGCACGCTCTGCGTCGTCTAGCTGCCGCGATCCTCAGCCTCTCCTGCTGCGCAGTGATGGCCCAGGAGAAGAAGCCGGCAGCTCTCTTCACCAACGTCTCCGCCCAGCTCGGCCTCGGCGAGGTCGGCGGCAAAACCGTGGTCTTCACCGACCTGAACGGCGATGGCTTTCACGACATCGTCCTCGACCGGCAACGCTTCTTCCTGAGCGACAAAGGCAAGCGCTTTCTGCCCTTCGAGAAGCACGGCATCCCCTTCCCCGAGATCGACTTCGTACCGGTCGGCCGCGACGGCAAGCCCGATCGCGCCAAGGCCAAGAAGCGCCGCTACGTCCCCGACTACCTCTACTTTGCCGACCTGGACAACGATGGCGATCAGGACGCGCTTTGGGGGGTGAAGGCGCACTGGTTCTGGTGGCAGGGCACGCGCTTCGTCGCGGTGAAGGAGTCGGACCATGGCCTGCGCTCACAGGTCTTGCTTAACGACGGCAAGGGTCACTTCAGCAAAGCTCCGGGAGGAGAATACTCCTCCAAGCAGAACGCCGGCGCCGCCATGGCCCTGGCGGTGCTCGACTACGACCATGATGGCGTGGTCGATCTCTACGAAGGTCGCGAATACACCCAGTACGGAGTCCTCTTCGGCTGCGGCGTCGATCGCCTCTGGAAGGGTGACCAGAAGGGCAGCTTCCAAGACGTAACCAAGGCGGCCGGCTTGCTGACCATTCCGCAGCCCGGGCAGAAGAACAGCTCGCGGCCGAGCTATGGGGTCAGCTACGCCGACGTCAATGGCGACGGCCGACAGGACCTCTTGCAGCTGTCCTACGGCAGGCAGTGGAACATGCTCTGGCTCAATCAGGGCGATGGCAGCTTCCGCGAGTTCGGCATAGAGAGCGGCTTTGCCGGCGACAGCATCACCCACGGCCGCTACCCGGACTGGCTCAAGAAGCGGATGCCCGGGCGCCGTGACGAGCAGCCCTTCCGCAGCAATGGCAACACCTTCGACTGCGCAGTCGGCGACTACGACAACGACGGCGACATAGACCTCTTCCTCGGAGAGATTGCTCACCGCTGGGCAGGAGAATCCTCCGATCTACCGGCGCTCCTCATCAACCAGGGCGGCAAGGAGCTGCGCTTCGAGCGCAAGAACGTCAGAGAGCTGCTGCCGCCACGGAAGTTCCGCGGCCAGATGTGGAACTACGGCGACCTGCACGTCGCCTTCCTCGACTACGACAACGACATGCGGCTCGACCTCCTCATCGCCTCGGGCGACTACCCGGACGGACAGTTCCTGCGCCTCTACCGGCAGAATCCGGACCACAGCTTCGAGGAAGTCACCAAGCTCGCGGGCTTCAACTGGGAAGGCTGTGGAGGAATCTCTCTCGGCGACTACGACCGCGACGGCGATGTCGACATCCTGGTCGGGCGCTCTTTCATGCGCCTCAACAAGAAGCACCGCGAGCAGTTCCTAGGCGGGATCACGGTCAACGCGCCGGGGCTCTTCCGCAACGATGTCGGCAACAAGAACCATTGGCTCAACGTTCGCCTCGTCGGCAAGGGCGAGGGCGGCGCCAATCGCAGCGGCCTGGGCGCCCGCATCGAAGTCACCGCTGGCGGCATCACCCAGATCCGGGAGCTACGCTGCGGCTCCGGGCTCTCCAACCACCAGGACCCGCCCGAGGCCTGCTTCGGCCTGGGGCAGAACAGCAAGGTCGAGAAGCTGCTCGTGCGCTGGCCCGATGCCAAGCGAAGCGTGCAGGTCTTCGAGAACCTGGACGCCAACCGCTTCGTGCTCCTACGCCAGGGCGAAAAGCCCCAGCTCTCGGAGCGTTAGCCGCGAGAGGAAGCTCGCACGACCTTGCTGCCGCGCGAGCTTTTCTCGCCTGCTGCTAACGCTTCAGCTGCAGCACGCCGCCGGTGACGCCTCCTTGGGCATCCACCCGCAGCTCCCCGACCTGGGGCTCGGGTTGCGTTGCTCTCCCCAGACTCACCGACTGGAACTCCACCCGGTAGCGCCCGGCCTCGATCGCGGCGACCTTGGCTTCGCCGTTGCGCACGACGCCTCGAAACACCGCGCTGCCCATGGCCTGCCCCGCTTCGACCCAACGATAGATCCGGATCGAGCCGAACGAGATCGGCTGACCCTCGGCATCCAGGACTCGCAGCTTGATCGCAAAGCTGGGCTTCAACGCCACCCTGCCCAGGTTCAGATCGGTATCCTTCGCAATCTCAAGGTCTTTGCGGGCCAACCTTGAGCCGTCAGCCTGCTCAACGAGGAGGACCCAGTCGCCCTCGGGCACAAAGCGGAAGTCGAAGCGTCCGTCGTCCATCAACTCGATCGGCTCGGGACCGGAGGGCGGCCGCTGAGTCATCGTGCTCATCTTCGGAGACCGGCCTTCTTTATCTGAGACGGCGATCATGACTTTTCGCGACTCGACGCGCACCCCGACCCGCTGCAAGGAGACCTCGAGGCCACGCGGGCTACGTGCCCCTGGAGGCGAGACGAAGCCATACACACGCCCGCCGCCGAGGAGGATGCTCGCCTGGCTGTAGCCGCCGCCCTTGGGCACGGAGATCTCTTGGCGCAGCGAAGCGATCCTGCCGGCCTCAGGCTTAGCCGAGACCAGGTAGCTGCCAGGCTGCAGATCCGCAAACTCGAAGCGGCCCCCAGCGTCGGTCTTGGTCTGCACGCTGTTGAAGGGGTCCCCACCCTTGGGATGGAGAAAGACCCGCGCGTTCGGCACCGGCTGGCCACGCGAGAGCACGCTGCCACGGATGCCGCCAAGCAGAGCTTGGCGAAGGGTTACTTTCGTCACTTGCCCCTGGGTCACGGTGGCGCTGACCGCGCCGTTCTCATCGAAGCGGCTAAGGCCAGCAGAGGGCAGCCGCAGGTCCAAGCCAAACTCCTGTGGCCCTGATGATTTCTTGACCAGCCCAACGCGATAGGAACCGGCGGCAAGCGGCTCAGAAACAAAGTGCCCTTGGGCATCGCTTCGTGCATCTTCCGCGAAGCCAGGCCCTACGCCGCCCCTCTGCGAAGCGATCCAAAGCGCATGGGGGCGAGGCTCCGCTCCCGGGTCCTCGCGGCGGAAACAGACGCGAGCGCCTTTCAGCAAAGAGCCATCGGCAGCGTAGGCATAGCCTTCGATCCTTCCGCCCTGCTCCAGCTGAATCCTTAGCTCCGAGTCAGACGCTGTCAGCGACAGCTGTTTCTGGTAGCTGAGATGATCCGCACTGCTCACTGTCAGCAGGGCCGAGCCCATCCACAAGCCTTTCATTTCGACCTGGCCCGCCGCGTCCGTCCTAGCCTGACGGCGGATCGCTCCAGGGAAGCGTTGCAGGACCATAGGCGACAGGGCGGAAAGAACCGGAGCATCGGCTTCCGCCTGGAACTGGAGACGGATTTCGGCACCGGCAATCGGTGCAGCACGAGCATCCTGCACCGTGAGCTTCAGCCCCGGCCCCTTCAAGAGCCGCAGGCGAAGATCACTGCGGCCGCTCTCTGTGAGCACCCACTCGCTCACCTCACTGATGCCGTATCCCGGCAACTCAGCTCGCAGGCGGTAGCTTCCCGGGTCCAGAGCCTCGAAGTGGAAGCGGCCTTTGGCATCGCAGCTCTGGCTCCGAGACCCCGTAAAGCGGAAAAGAGAACGCCCCTTCCCCTGGGGATTGGGCAACAGATGGACTCGTGCCGCAGCGAGATCCACCTTCTCGGTCGCCTGCACGATGCCCGCCAACACCCGCCCCTGCACCAACTCGATCCTCACGTGGCCTTGCCCCAGCTCGATCTGGTGATCAAGTAGCGGGCGGTAGCCCTTTTTGCTAACGCGCACGAACAGCTGCTTCCCCAGACCGCCGAGGCGAAAATGCCCCTTGGCATCGGTCATGACTCGGCGCTGCCAGGCGTAGCCCGTCGACACGCTTCCAGCACTGCGGATTTGGAGCCTGGGCGTAATCTCGACGCCAGCTATGGGACGCCCCTGCGCATCGACAACGACACCCTCGACAGAGCCCCCAGCCTGGAGCGCGATCGCAGGCAAGCGCTTGTCCTCCCCTTCTGCGAGGGCCAGCCCCAACTCCTTACGCTGGAAGCTCAGGTGATCGATGCGTAACACCCACTTGCCTGCAAAGACAGCAGGGAAGGCGAAGCGTCCCTGGGCATCCGTCACGGTGCTCGCAGCCTCCCTTTGCCCGAAATCCGAGCTGACAGAGCTCAGGAAGTCGGCAAAGCCCGAACTCGGAGAAATCCTGACGATGGCCTTCGCCACAGCTAGTCCGGTGCCGTCTACGATTGAGCCTTTGAGCTTCGCGGGTGAAGGGAATTCGAGAGTGCCAAGATCCTTGTCTTCATCGGCAGCGAGTTCAAAGGAAGGAGCGGAAACACCAACGCCGACAACTCTCCCGCTGAGCTGGATCCGGTACTGACCAGCAGCAAGACCCTCGCAGCGCAGGCGCCCTTGGGAATCGCTCGGTGCCAGGCTCCGCTTCACGGAAAAGCCCTTCGTCGTCCGGCCACTAAGCCCAGCCTCAAGGCCGACAAGCGGACGCTTGTCGAGGAGGAGCCGCAGCGAGAAGGCACTGTCGCCCTCGCCTAGAACTACAGCTTCAGGAGAGGGCTCCTGGGCATTGGCAGCGGCGGAGCTTTGGACCCGTTCGATCGGCCTGTCTCCAGCCCGGAAACCCTCCGCCTCCACCTTCTCCCCTGGCTGGTCAAGAGGCTGAAGACTTTCGATCGGGTCCGCCCCTTCGAGGCCACTCTCAGGGTACGGCTCGGAGAACAGGAACCAGGCCAAGAGAGAAAAGACGGCCAAAAGCGCGACGATCAGAATGCTGCGCATCGACGATGCTCTCGCAGGAGAGAGGAGGGGAGGGCGGAAAGGACGCGAATCCTAAAGTAAGCGCTCCCAACGAAGCGTAACCAGCATTGCTCCGCGGATTAGTCATCCGGGCCGCGGCGGCGAGAGGTCCCCAGGATCGGCCGAAAAACAGAAGATCCAAAAGAAGAAGGCCCAAAAGAAGAAGACCCTGCCCCCGAGGGGACAAGGCCTTCATGTGAGGTGGTCACAGGCACCCATGCTTACCTGTGTCCGTGCCGCAGGCACCCATCCCGCGGACTTGCGAAGTCTAGACTCCGGTACAACCAACGTCAGCAAGGACGTTGGTCCACCCAAGTTCTCATCCGACCCCGAAGGGTCTTCTGAGGAGATGTACCATCGGACTAGCCACCCATAAGCCGGTCCAATGGCTCAACCATCGCGTGGGAAGAATGCAGTGCTAGCCCCATCTAGGCAAGGCAGCCAGCCCCTCCAGAGCAGATAACCCAAAGAGTATCCGCTTTCCGGAACACCCAGAACTCCTTACCGAAAGCACTGCAGCACAAGTGCTTAGAAGGCTCCACCATGGAGCGCAGGCAAGAGGAAAAAGCCTATTGCTAATCTTTCATCCGATTGCAAGACAGCCGCCCTGCAAGCCGGGAAACCCCATGTCACCGGCCATGCCAGTCCAGCCCACGCTCAGAGCATGGAAACCGGATCGGGATCGAGCAGAACCCGAACTCCTCGCTGGCTGGCCGCCTCCTGGGTGGCGCCAAAGTCGAGCAGTCGTTCCCATGTATCGGCCTCAGCGCATTTCACCATCGCATGGATGCGATAACGACCACGCACCCGCGCTAGCGGCGCGACGGCCGGCCCAAGCACCTGGCTCTGCGTATCTCGGCAGATACGGCGCAGCTCATCGGCGAGCTTGCGCGCAACAGCAAGAGCATCCTCTTGGCGCTCGCTTTCGCAGATGAGGCGAAGAAGCCGGCGGAAGGGCGGATAGAGCAGCGAACGCCGATGCTCCAGCTCCTGGCGGACGAAGCCGTGGTAGTCGAGCTTTGCCGCCCGTTCCACCGGCAAGGCCTCAGGACACAGCGTCTGCAGCACCACGGTCCCCGACTTACTACCACGCCCAGCTCTGCCGGCAACCTGAGCCAGGATCTGGAAGCAGCGCTCCGCAGCCCGGAAATCCGGCTGGAAAAGCCCCGTATCCGCTGAGATCACGCCGACCAGGGTCAATTCAGGAAAATCGAGCCCCTTCGCGATCATCTGCGTGCCGATCAGGATGTCGATGTCACCACGCCGGAAGGAATGCAGGACCGTCTCGTAACTATCCCGCGTCGCCATGGTGTCGCTGTCCATCCGAGCGACAACGGCACCAGGGAACAGCTGCTTGACCACGTCTTCGACCCGCTCCGTCCCCGAGCCCAGCGGCCGCAGCCGAGGACTCTTGCAGGTAGAGCAGAGCTCAGCACGGGGCGCATCGTGCATGCAGTAGTGGCAGAGCAGCCGGCCCCGGCGCGCGTGCCAGGTCATCGGCACATCACAGTCAGGACAGCGAAGGGTTTCGCCGCAGTCCGGACACCAGAGCACCGGAGAGAAACCTCTCCGATTCAGAAAGAGCAGGACCTGCTGACGAGCTTCGATCTGCTCCTGCATCAGGATCTGCAGGCGCCGACTGATGAGTGGCGCTCGCCCGTGCACGGGCTTTTCGTGCCGCATGTCAACGACCTGCACCGCTGGCAAACGACCGCTAGCAACACGTTCGGGTAGCTCCAGCTTGGTGAACTCCCCCGACTCGCAGCGCTGCCAAGACTCAAGGCAGGGCGTAGCCGAACCCAGGACCACGCAGGCGTTCTCAAGCCGGCCCCGCAGCACCGCCATCTCGCGAGCGTGGTAGCGCGGCTGATTCTGCTGCTTGAAGCTACTCTCGTGCTCCTCGTCAACGACGATCAGGCCGAGATTGCTGACCGGAGCGAAGAGCGCCGAGCGTGCACCAACGACGACATGAACCTCCCCGCGAGCAATGCGCAACCACTGCCGCGCCCGCGTCGCCCCGGTGAGCGAGCTATGCAAGACCGCGATATCCGGGAAGCGAGAGAGGAAGCGCCCCACGGTCTGCGGCGTCAGCGCGATCTCCGGCACGAGGATGATGGCTCCACGCCCCAGCGCACGGACCTCCTCCAAGATCCGCAGATAGACCTCGGTCTTGCCACTGCCCGTGATGCCGTGCAGGAGGAAGCTCTCATGCCGCTCTGCGTGAATGCTCTCAAGGGCACGATCCACCGCCGCCTGTTGCGCCGGGTTGAGCGGGTGCCGCGGCGCCGTCTCCAGCGCCCTGGCCTCCCCGATCAGTTCGTCCTGTGGCTCCATACGCACCCGCCGCAGCAAACCATGCTTAACCAGGGTGTCGAAGGGACTGCGGCTAAGCCCACTACGCCGCATGGCATCGGCGAGCAGCACCGGGGAACCGAGATCGAGCACGGCGCGCAGTGCCCGCGCCCGCTTGGGCGCCTTGGCGTCCAGCTGCTCAAGATCGAAGCGCAGCTCCTGCTCCGGGCGCCCGAGTTCAAGCCCCGGCGAAGTTCGACGGGCACCTCGCTTGAGCGAACCCGGCATCGCCGCCTCAAGCGCCGTCCCCCACGACGAACCACAGGCCCGCGCCAAGGCCCTAGTGAACCGGAGAATACTCTCAGGAAGAGGAGGATGATCGCCACTGAGGCCGAGCAACTCCTTGAGCTTGCTCTCCGGCACCTCGCTCTCGGCATCCAAGGCAACGACGAAGCCGTGGACGATACGCCCGGAAAAGTGCAGGCGCACCCGGGAGCCGGGCTGCACCCGTTCACGGATCGCATCCGGGATCTTGTAGTGAAACTCCCGGCGCAAGGGGAGAGCCAATGCCACCCGCGCGAAGGGCCCGCCTCCGCTCACTGGCACGCCGCTGCGTTCTTCCCCCGTCCCCACGTCGACCTTCCCCGGCTGCCTGCTCGGCTAGCTACAGCCACACGGCGTAGCCTTGCAGCGCGGACAGCCCTCGCCGTATTTGGCAAAGGCCACGTCCTCGAGATCGATACCACTGATCGAGGCCAGGCTCACCAGCCAAGCGAAGACGTCACCGAACTCCTCTTCGAGGTTGTCGCGTTCGCCGCGACGCAGAGCTCGCACCAGCTCGCCGACTTCTTCGACAAACCAAAGCAGCGTGCCCTGCATGCCCCGGCCATGGTCCTTTGCGAAGTAGATATCCTCGATCTGCTTTTGAAAGCAGCGGATGCTGCGCTCCATCAACTCCCCCTTCACCCTGGTGACGGCGCCTGGCTACGACCTTTCGACAAAGAACCAAAGGAGACCGGCTATCGCGAGGAGCATCAGCACGAAGAGGACAATCTTGACCCAGCTGTAGGGACGCTCGCCCTGCACCTCACCCGTCGCTGCGTTGACGACGACCTGATAACTCTTGTTCCGATACTTGTAGGAGAGCAGATACAGCGGCAAGAGCAGGTGCTTATAGGTCAGTGCGCCAAAATGCGACTGGATCGCGTGCACCCGCTGGGTGTCGCCGCCGATACGCTGCCGCACCTCTCGCTCGATCGCAGCACGCATACGCTCCCGTGCCTGTTCGAATCCGCGCCCAAGATCCAAGTCGTAGGTCCGAGCAAAATGTCCCGCGAGAAACTCGGGATTCCAGGCTTCGAGCCGATGCAGAGGCCAGGGCTCAAGCTTGTCGACATAACGCAGCGGTAGACCGCTTCCGGCAAAGACCAGCACGTCATCGAAGAATCGCTCGAACTGCCCCGAGGCGGCATACCAGCGCGTCCGGCGCACCCGCTGGCTGTTCTTGCCGCTACCAACGGTGATGTAGTAGTACTCACCGCGCTCACCTTGGTAGGAATTGGCCGTCAGCGAGTCGTAGGTCCAATAGGGCAGATACACGCCCTGAAAGCGATCGCCGACGCGGTGGCCCTTGAGATCGTTGGGCAAGAACCAACGCGCCTTGACCCAGGCATCGAGCTGGGCCCGCGCCTCTTTCTCGTCGATCTGGAAGGGGAGCACCCCATCGACAGACACACGGTCCTTGGCATCGTGCACGCCCCGGATCTGCAGCGGCGAAGCGCAGTAGGCGCAGCTCTGCGAGGTCATCGTGCCGACGAATTGCACGGTCGCGCCACAGTCGCTGCAACGCAGCTCCTGCACCGCCTCGCCCTGAACCCGGCTTTCCCGCTTCTGGCTGCGCTGCTCTTCGATGCGCGCCAGCATCGCCTCCAGGTCCTGCTCCTCGACCTCGCCCTCAGCATTCGGCGGGCTCAGGTCTTTCGAGTGGCCACAGTACGGACAGGAGAGCTTCTGCTGCCCCGGACTGAACTCCAGGTCCGCCCCGCAGGACTCGCAGGGGAAGAAGCGCGCCCGCCGCTCACTGGGAACGGGCGGCTTCTCTTCGCCAAACCCGGCACCAGGCGCTTCGCCTGGAGGAGGCGGCGGCGGCATCGACGCATCACTCATCGCTGTAACTCGCTCGGCTCGGCTCCGAGAAGACTAGTCCTGAAATAAGCGCAAAAAAGCACTGAGGCCCGCACTCGCTGCGCTATGCATGTGTTTACCAACAAAACGCATCGCCAGGAGGGGGCCTCAGGTGAAGA
>PDSF01000067.1 GCA_002748355.1 Planctomycetota bacterium
GCTGGGGTTCATCGAGGTTGATGAGTACATGCGCACCGAAGATCCCGACATCTTCGCCGTGGGCGACTGCGCCGAGAAGCGCGACTTCGTCACCCGCAAGCCCTGCGCCACCATGCTGGCTTCCACCGCCTGCGCCGAGGCCCGGACCGCCGGCACCAACCTGTACAAGCTGTCGGTGGTCAAAACCTTCAGCGGCACCATCTCCATCTTCGCCACCGCCCTGGGCGATACCGGATTCGGTGTGGCCGGGCTCACGGAATCGCGCGCGCGGGCCGAGGGCTTCGACATCGTCACCGGCACCTTCGAAGGGCTGGACAAGCATCCCGGCTCCCTGAAAGGCGCCCACAAACAGATGGTCAAACTGGTGGTCGGAGCCGAAAGCGGCATGGTCCTAGGCGGCGAGGTGGTGGGCGGCCTGTCCGCGGGCGAACTCACCAACACCATCGGTTTCATCATCCAGAACCGCATGGATGTGAACGCCATCCTCACCGCGCAGATCGGCACCCACCCGCTGCTGACGGCCTCGCCGGCCGGCTACCCGTTGGTCAAGGCCGCGGAGATTGTTTCGCGACAGATCATGGCCGGACTGGTGGATCACAGCGGCAAAAAGTCATAGCGCGATCGGCTGCGGATATGGTGGGGGGCTGTCGGTGGTGGCGGCTCCCCCATATCGGACTCAGCTCACTCCGACACCACCGTCAGTTCCGTCCCTCCGCCTCGATAGCCGCCGCAACCGAAGGGTAAGTGACCGCCTCCGACTGCCGATCGTACATGACATGCCATCTGGCATAATCCTCCGGGGTTTCGCAACGGCAGGCCTCTTCGGCCAGTCTGACAATTTTCCAGGATTCTTCTTTGGAACGCGCCGCCAGATCCAGAACATCCAAGAGTTGCGGACACTCATGGTCACAACGGGCCGCCACCTTGGCGATGTCGCGGAAAAGCCCTGTGTTCGACCCGAATGTCCCCATGTACTCGGTGGCCTGGGCAATGACCTTCAAATTGTGTCGGGCCCGCAAAGCCGAGGCGCCAGTGGCAATCATGGGCACATGATGATACTTCGCGCCGGCCACGGCATTGCCCACCACCACGAGCGCCGACCGTTTCTCTTTGTGTGGCGGCCTACTGAAGACGACAAAAACCAGCACCAGTATTACCAAAGACCCGGACACGATATAGTGTTTGCGACCCATCGTCTTCTCCTCTCCTTGGAAGCAAGAAGCAACAAACGCGGAGCGACGACAAAGGGCCCTACTCCGCGGCAAACACCTTCTGCAACAGCTGGGTGGTGCGCGCCAAAGGATCCTGGCGAATCTTCTGCTCCTCGGTGGCCAACTCCCGAAACAGCCCATCCAGGGCCTGGTCCGTCACATACCCCACCAGATCGAGGTCCGGCGTCTCCACCAAGGGCAGGCTCTGCAGCTTGCCCACCAGCGCCTCGTAATCGGCGTAGCCGCCCACCGTGCGCAGCTTGTTTTCCACGATGGGCTGGTAGCGTTGCTCCAAAGACGCGCCCAGCCGGGCGCGGAAGTAGTCGGTGGCCGCGGTGTCAGGACCCCGCAAAATGCCCCAGGCGTCCGCCACGGTCATCCCCCTGATGGCATCGCCGAACAAGGCCACCGCCTCTCCCGCCGCCTGCTCGGCCGCCCTGTTCATGGCCACCTCCAGCTCATCCACCTTGGCGCCCATCCCCACGGCGCGCAACGCTCCGGTCACATCCTGTAGGTCTTCAGGCAAAGCGATACGCAGCAGGGTGTTGCCCAGGTAGCCATCCACGCCGCCCACCCGCGCCGCCGCCCGCTGGGTGCCGATGGACAACGCCTCTTTGAGGCCCTGGGCCACGGTGTTTTCCGTCAGGGGCGCGTTGCCGCCGAGGACGCTGTTCAGATCCAGGTTTTCCATACCGGCGCAGCCACTCAGAGTCAGCGCCGC
>PDSF01000018.1 GCA_002748355.1 Planctomycetota bacterium
CCCTTCCTTGCCTGCCTCCGTCCGATCCGAACCGCAGCGACGGAGCAGAAGCGGCTCGGATCAGACGGAGGCTCATCTATCGCTTATTCCAGGGCTAGCCCAAAGGACCAAGACTATGACGACCGTGATGGCCGTGGTCTGCCTATTCGTGGGGTGCGTGAGGGCGACGAACTGCCGGCTGTCGATATGGGGGAGGGGCAGGTCATTCCTTCCCAGCTGCTGAGTCTTTCACCTTCGGCGATCGGGCTCTCGTCTCGGACTGGGCGGAGCTGGAGCGAGCGAGTGTTGTCGCTGCGCAATCGATTTGGGCCAGCGCGACTCGCCTGGCTCGAAGGGCTGCTCATTGCCGCTGACCGCCGGGCCTCGCGCTTGCCCAGTGCCGACCCTGCGATCGACGATGCCGGGAGGGCTTGCTGATGACATTCCACATGCACGATCTCCTCGGATGTTCACCGACGCCGTTGGCGCATTATCTCAAGGCCCTGGGCATCCTCCGGGTACTGAGTGCTCAAGAGGATCCCGATGCCCGAGGCTCTTGGCGTGACGAGAGCTTCCTCCTTTTTACCTGCTTGACGAGAAAGGAGTTGGAGAGCTTCTTTCTGGAACGTTACGAGCCAACGCCGTTCTTGTCGCCGTGGCTTCGTGGCTCCGGCTTTTTTTCGGCAGGTAGCGCCTTGGATGCCGTAGAAGCTTCGAAGGCGCCGCGCTTTGCTTCCTACCGCAAGGCCATTGCGACGGCACGTGAGCAGCTCTCCGATCTGGAGAAAGCGGATGCGCTTGTTCGGAAGCTTAAGGATCAAACCAAGATCAAGAAGGGCATGAGTCCGGAGGCGGAAGCGCTGGCCAGGAAGCTCAAGCAGGACGAGGAGCACAAGCAGAAGATCAAGGATGCTGAAGCTCGCTTCAAAAAGGCCAAGGAACAGGTCCTACTGCCCTGCGTGCGTGACTGGCGAGGGCCTGTCCGCGATTGGCTCGACGCGGCGCTAGTGCTCACGAATGATGGGAGCCCGAGCTGGCCAGCTCTGCTCGGGTCTGGTGGCAACGATGGTCGGCTAGACTTTTCCGACAACGCGATGAAGCGCATCGCCGATCTCTTTGACCTGGATGGGGCAGAGGGGGGAGCTAGGCCCAATGCCAGGCGACCGCTTCAGTCGGCTCTTTGGCGGGATTTGGCGCAGGGGGTCCAGGCCGGATCTGTAGGGCAGTTCATGCCTGGCAATGTCGGTGGCGCCAATGGGACCACGGGGCCGGAGGCCAAGGGCTACGTTAACGCTTGGGACTTCCTCTTGATGCTCGAAGGGGCAGTGGTTTTTTCTTCCAGGCCGACACGGCGGCTCGACCCGGAGACCACCGACGAAGCCAGTGCGCCATTTGCGGTGCGCTCACACGGGGCTGGCAACCCAACCGCTGGTGACGAAAATTCTGCTCGCGGCGAACAGTGGATGCCGCTTTGGCGGCAGCCGGCCAGTTTCCAAGAAATTGCGGGGCTGATCTCGGAAGGTCGGGCCCAACTTGGACGTAGCACTGCGCATCGCCCCTTGGCTCTTGCTCGGAGTCTTGCGCGCATGGGGTCCGCTCGCGGGATTCACGAGTTCGTCCGCTTTGGCTACCTCGAGCGCAACGGACGATCGAATGTCGCGGTGCCTCTCGGGCGCGTCCGTGTGCGTGAACTACGATACGGCCGATTGGCAGATGATCTCGCAGCCTGGCTCGACTCTTTGCGGCGTGCAGCCAATGATGCTGCTTGCCCCAATCGAGTGCAGCATGCTGAGAGGAAGCTCAGCAATGCCCTCTTCTCGGTGCTGACTCATGACCCCGAGCCCAGGCGCTGGCAGTCACTGCTCCTGGCCGCAACTGAGGTCGAGCAATTGCAAGCCAGCGGGACTCCGCTTGATTGCGGTCGAATCCCGCCATTACGTCCAGAGTGGCTTGAAGTCGCAGACGATGGCAGTGGCGAGTGGCGTTTGGCCTGTGCACTTGGCTTGGCCCGGGGCACGGTGCAGGTGCCCGGCTCGTTACGCGCACACTGGTTCCAAGAGGACCCTAACGGCGCGTCACGGCGCGTGGCTCAGGGGCGTGATGCGATTAGCGATCTTGTAGCAGTGGTGCAGCGAAGACTCCTGGAATCGCAGTCGGAGCGCTGCCTGCCTATACTTCCGGCCTACGGCTTCGCCGCGCGCCTCGATGACCTCGCCGCCTTCCTCGCCGGCAATCTTGATGAAGCTCGCATCGTCGGTCTGGCGCGCGCCTTGATGGCTGTTCGTGCTGTGAAGGACAGCTTCGAGCGTGGTGAACGTTTGGTGCCGCAGCCTGATGCGGGAAGCCGGCGGCTCCCTGATGAAGTGTGGCTCAGTCTGCGGCTGGCCTTCTTCCCTGGCCCCTGGAGCGGAGACCGTGCCTGCCCGGCAGATGCGAGCATCCTCAGGCTCCTACTCGCCGGAGAGATTCCTCGCGCCACGAGTGTCCTCGTTGGGCGGCTTGGAGGCCTCGGCTTTCGTCCTCCCTTCTACACCGCATTTGCGGATCAGAACTGGGCGCGCCGTTCTGTCGCCGCGCTCGCTTTTCCCATTCATCACAAGACGGCGCAGCGCATCGCCCGCCATCTAGACTCCCGAGATCCAGGAGAAAACGCATGACTTTCGACGTATCCAAGCTCCTTGAGTCTCCTAGGCTCCTCCTCACCGTGCCTCTTCGGCCGCTGCAGGGGGATCGGTTCCAGCCGACGGGTTTTCCGAGCCTGGGAGCTGCGACCTACCAGACGCCGACGGGCACCAAGCTCCTCGTTGAGAGCGCCCAGAGTATGGCGAATCGGCTCGAGGCAAGTTGCTGGGACTCGAAGGCGCAAGCTCCGGTTTCCGAACTTACGGGGATCTCGCACGTAACGGTGACTCGCGAGAAGAGCTTCCTCACCGATACCATGCTTGAGGCTCATCGCCTCAACAGTCCTTACCTGCTTGAGTCCAAAGACAAGAGTTTCTTCGACCAGCTCAAGAAGGATCTCGGTGGCTTGCAGGAGGGGCCGATCGATCGTGCCAAGCTCACACGCGTTTTGCTCAACTACGACGTGGGTTCCCTGATCCATGGCGTTTTCTTGGCAAAGAAAGACTTGGCGGGGGGGCGATTGCGAGTTGCCCGGACCCTGTCTTCTTTCGTTGAAGCCTCCGATGTGCAGATTGCAGCGAGTGGTGGTGTGAAAAACGACTCGGTCGATCCCTCGGGCGATACGGGTAAGGGCTTCGGTAACGTTCCTTTCGCTCGCGACGAGTTCACTGCTGGGCGGATCGACTGCTACTTCAACCTGGATATCGCGCAGCTGCGTGGCTTCGGCCTGGACACCGATCTGACTGAGATGTTGCTGCTTCTCTCTCTGCACCGGGTGCGGAAGCTACTTGATGGCGACCTGCGCTTCCGAACCGCTTGCGATCTCGAAGTCGCGGTGGATGGGGCCATCGTTGCTCGTCGCCCGGAGAACTTCGAATTGCCCAGCTTGCAAGAGCTCAGCGAGCGGGTGATGAGTGCCGTTGCTGGCTGCGGTGACCATATGCAGCACCGAGAATTCGAGTACAAGGACAAGCTTGGCGGCAGCAAGAAAAAGGAAAGTCAGGGCGGCGAGGGCTGAACATGCTGACGCTTCGGATCCGGTTTCCGGCAGGTCGCTACCATGCGACACCGCTTGGGTACCACGTCAACGAGGGCCTTATTGAATGGCCGCCGAGTCCCTGGCGGCTGCTGCGGGCGCTGCTCGCTTGTGGCTACTGCACTCTGGCTTGGCGACAGCCTCCGGCCGTCGCGGTTTCGCTACTGAGGCGCTTGGCCGCGGAGCCGCCCGAGTTCCTTCTTCCGAAAGGGGCGCTGGGGCACAGCCGGCACTACATGCCGACGGCTCGTTTCGATAAGGGCGTTGAGGCTCGGACCCTCGTTTTCGATAGCTTTGTTGATGTCGGAGAGGGGGCCTTGCTCATCCGTTGGCCATTCGAGCTGCCCGAAGACGAGTTGCATCTGCTCACTCAGCTCTGTGAGCACTTGGGGTATTTGGGGCGCAGTGAGAGCTGGGTGGAGGCGGAACTCCTGGGAAAAGAGCATCCTCTTTGCCATGAGGATTGGCGTGGGGAGAGCGGGCACTGTGCCCCTTCCGATCCGGGTGATCTGCCAGCGGAGCATGAGATCGTCCAGCTACTGGCGCCGATGAAGCCTGGAGACTTCGATGCTTGGCTAGAGGCGGCTCGTGACCATGCCCTTGCCCAGCTGCCCCTTCCAGAGGGAAAGCGTCCGAGCGCGGCCCTTCTCAAAAAGCGGGAAAAGGCGCTTGCCGATTTGCCGGGCTCTTTCGAGCTGGCCTTGCAGGCTGAGACCGAGCAATGGCGTAAGGCCGGGTGGAATCGTCCACCTGGCTCGCAGCAGCTGCGGTATTCCCGGCCTTACGGCAGACTCGCGATATCGCCGATACGGCGAGTGCGGCATGAGGAGGTAGCACCGGTTGAGGCGGTGCTGCTTTCGCTTCGCACCCCAAACGGGCGACGCGGAGGGCTGCCGGGTATCGCCCGAACCCTGCCGCAAGCGGAGCTATTGCACCGGGCAGTGATCGCGCAGCGAGCCCGAGGTCAGCGCGTTCGCTGTCCCGAGTTGATTGGTAAGGGGGAAGATGGCCAGCCGCTCTCGGGGCATCGCCATCTGCACGTGTTACCGCTAGACCTGGACGCTGATGGACGTCTTGAGCACATCCTGCTTTATGCGCCCATGGGCTTTGGCCCCGAGGCTCAGGACGCGATCGATGCGTTGAAGCGGACTTGGATGAAGGGCGGGGCCGGGGAGCTGTCGGTGGCGCGCGCCGGTCGCGGCGCCCTCGCAGATCTGCGTCGCTTGGGTCCTCCCTGGTCCGAGGCCATAGCCCGGCTCCTGGGGGCTGTCGAGGGAGCGCATAAGTGGCGGAGCGCGACGCCCTTTGTGCCGCCGCGCTATTTGAAACGCAGTGGTCGGAATACCCTTGAGCGCCAGGTCCTTGCTGAACTCGAATCTCGTGGCCTGCCGGTCGCCGGGATCGAAGTCCTGCCCTGGGATCGAGTCGCCCAGGGGTGGCGGCATTTCGTGCGGAGGCGGGGAGGGCGAGCCGCGCAGCCACCCATGGATTGTGGCTTCGCGCTCGAACTCGACTTTGAAGAGCCCATTAGCGGCCCCCTCTGTCTCGGCTATGGCGCCCACTTCGGTCTCGGGCGCTTCGACTCCTGCTGAGTGCTCGGATTCTGGAGCCCCCGAACTCTTCCCTTTGACCCCGAGCGGGTCGGGCCGAAAGAGTCCAGATATCGTACAGCGGCCGATAATCGTTAAAGCAAGCGGCTACTTGTCCGAGGACAGGGTTCCGGTTCATCAGGTGCTGCGGATATCTCCTCGAAGCACCTGGGGGCCCTTTTCCAAGCTTTCAGTACGGCTTGGTCGCTCGGGGGGGGACTCACGTCTTCGTCTCCACGGCGATCCTCGCCTGGAGCCTGAAATACAGATGAACAAGTCTTTTCCCAAGGCCGAAGCGGGGGCGCAGGCGGGTAATGGCGAATTCCTGCCCGTCCGCATGGTAGCCGAATACTGTTATTGCCCGCGTCTTTTTCACCTCATGCATGTAGACGGGCGATGGGAGGATAACCGCTACACCGCGGAGGGGCGCGAAGTGCATCGTCGAGTCGATCGCATCGATCAAGTGCTGCCCGATGCGCAGGAGGCGGAGGAGGAAGCGGGCGGTGGCGAGGAGGCACCGGAGATCAGTCGCTCGGTAACGCTGGGCAGTGAAAGGCTGGGGATCGTTGCCAAGCTCGATCTGGTGTCGACAGCAGGCCGCGAGGCTCTGCCGGTCGAGACCAAGCGAGGCAAGGTTCCCGATAATGCCGAGCGCAGCTATGAGCCAGAGCGAGTGCAGCTCATGGCGCAGGGGCTGCTCCTTCGCGAGCATGGCTACGACTGTGATCACGGCATGCTGTACTTCCATGGCAGTCGCACGCGGGTCGAGATTCCTTTCACGGAGGAACTCGAGGGAAGAACGCTCGCGGCCATCCGGGACGCGCGCGTCGCACAGCAAAGCCGCGAACTCCCGCTTCCGCTTGAGGATTCTCCCAAGTGCTATGGCTGCTCCTTGAGCGGCATTTGTATGCCCGACGAAACCCTGGCCTTGCAGCTCTGCCCACCGGATCCGGAGCAGCCAAAGATGCGCCGGCTCTACCCTGCGCGCACAGATGCGCGGCCGTTCTACGTGCAGGAGCAGGGGAGCTATGTAGGAAAAAAGGGCAGCGAGCTGTGCGTGAAGCGTAAGGGGGAGCTACTGGGAACGGCTCGCTTCAAGGACCTGAGCAGCGTCGTCCTCATGGGTGGGGTGCAGATTTCGACCCAGTGTGTGCAGGCACTCAGTGAGGCCTCGATCCCGGTTTGCTACTTCTCGACGGGGCACTGGTTCTACGGGATGACCCACGGTCATGGTCTGCAGAACTCCTACGACCGTGCGGCGCAGTTTGAATACGCTGCTTCTCCCGAGCGTTGCCTTGAGTTTGCTCGAGCTGTGGTGCTAGCCAAAGGCAGCAATCAACGAACTCAGCTGCGGCGGAACGCCGAGCAGCGTCCACAGCAGGCGCTCGACGAAATGAAGCAGCTTCTCCAGCGTGTTCCAGCGGCTAATAGTTTGGGTGAGCTTCTGGGGTTGGAAGGCCAGATCGCGGCGCTCTATTTCCGCAACTTTTCTGAGATGCTGCGGCCGCGGGACCTGTCGCCGCGCTTCGATTTCAATGGTCGTAATCGTCGTCCGCCCAAGGACCCGATCAATGCGCTCCTGTCTTTTGGTTATGCCACATTGGCAAGGGAGTGCACGACGGCCCTGATGGCTGAGGGACTCGATCCTTGGTGGGGGCTCTACCACAAGCCCAGACATGGGCGCCCGGCTCTCGCCTTGGATCTCATGGAAGAATTTCGGACGGTCATCGTCGACAGCGCCGTGCTGCTGGCCGTCAATACCGGCATGTTGAACGATGGGCAGTTCCTTCAAAGTAAAGGCGGCTGCATTCTCGAGGCCGGGGCCCGAAAGGCTTTTTTGCGTGCCTACGAATCCAGGATTGACCAAATCCTGACGCACCCTCTCTTCGACTACCGCCTTAGTTGGCGGGCAGCTATCCAAATCCAAGCTCGGATCTTGGCTCGTTGGTTCCGGGGAGACATCCCCGCTTACGAAGGGATCCGTACCCGATGAGCCTTCGCCGCCAATACCTGGTGAGTTACGACATCTCGGACGACAAGCGCCGGCGCAAGGTCTTCGACTTCCTTCGCGGTCAGGGTGACCATGCCCAGTTCAGCGTGTTCTTCTGCCAGTGGAATGATCGGGAACTCGTCGATGCCCGCAGCGAACTCCGTAGCTTCATCCATCAGAAAGAAGACCAGGTCCTCATCGTTGACTTGGGGAGGAAGCCGCGAGCACTGGAGGCCTGCCTAGAGGTCCTCGGCAAAGCCTATGTAGCTAGCAACCGAGTTTTCATCGTATAGTGGCTCCTCTCGGCATGCTCCCTGACAAGCCGGATCTGTAGGGACCGCCCGCTCGCGGAGTTTCGCCGAGAATCTCATGCTTCCCTTGCCTCCACCCTCGCAAGTATGGGAGTCTCCGGGGAACCCGGGGCGGTTCAGGCACACGAGCGACAGGGTGCAGGATTCGGCGTCCCATTGGTGCCAGAAAACGCAGGCGAGTCTACTGATTCGTCGAGCTTTCTGGCGCCAAGGAGGCGTCGCTGACGGTACTTTGTCGCCGCGCGCATCTTTCAGCGGGCTGCTAGCCCCAGCGAGCGGTCCAATGCTCCCAGAAAACTTGGGGGCGCGCGAAGCTATGAATCCACAGGAGTTTACGTTAGAGTCTCTGCCTGGCGACCAAGTGTATTCGTGTCCGAAGCTCCGATCTCCCGAAAACTGTAGCGGAAGCCCCGCTGCCACCGCCCTCTCCGGGCGGGCCGTTATCCGCGCTCGTTAGAGCGCGGCCCCATTGAAGCGTGGTCGTGTTTTAATCTTGGGGCTCCTTTTGATAGTTATCCGCGCTCGTTAGAGCGCGGCCCCATTGAAGCGCGGATTTTTCGTCGCGCCACATCTGCCGCATCTCGTTATCCGCGCTCGTTAGAGCGCGGCCCCATTGAAGCTGCGGCATGATCATGCCGCAAAATAGTCAAGGGCACGGTTATCCGCGCTCGTTAGAGCGCGGCCCCATTGAAGCTTCACACACGGGAGCGATCCAGCTCTTCGTGTCCGAGGGTTATCCGCGCTCGTTAGAGCGCGGCCCCATTGAAGCAGGTTGCGGGCAGTAGGCATGTCGATATTCTCCTCTGTTATCCGCGCTCGTTAGAGCGCGGCCCCATTGAAGCTCTCCTGCGCATACGCATCCAGAGTAGCGGCTTCTGGTTATCCGCGCTCGTTAGAGCGCGGCCCCATTGAAGCAACATACTTGACGTTCTACATACTCTTCGATGCCTGTTATCCGCGCTCGTTAGAGCGCGGCCCCATTGAAGCCTGACCCGGCACGCGCACGGCGCAACGAACAGGTCTAGTTATCCGCGCTCGTTAGAGCGCGGCCCCATTGAAGCCGTATGGCAGCACCATGTTTGGTCTCTTTTGTGGAAGTTATCCGCGCTCGTTAGAGCGCGGCCCCATTGAAGCGAGAGTGAGAGGAGAATATCGACATGCCTACTGCCCGGTTATCCGCGCTCGTTAGAGCGCGGCCCCATTGAAGCCTCTTGGGGATCCTCTCACCGAAGACCTGGTCGCCCTGGTTATCCGCGCTCGTTAGAGCGCGGCCCCATTGAAGCGTGGCATTCGTTATCCTCCTGCTGGCGTTTAACCAGTTATCCGCGCTCGTTAGAGCGCGGCCCCATTGAAGCGGTAACGCTGAATCCAGCGTACCTGGCTAGCCTGTTTATCCGCGCTCGTTAGAGCGCGGCCCCATTGAAGCGAGAAGAGCTGACTGGCAAGGACGGCAATGCTCACGGAGCTGGCCGGGCTCCTGAGCTGGGTACTGGAAGGCGAGTTGATCGTGCACTTCGGCTAGGCCTGAAATAAGCGCAAAAAAGCACTGAGGCCCGCACTCGCTGCGCTATGCATGTGTTTGTCAACAAAACGCATCGCCAGGAGGGGGCCTCAG
>PDSF01000019.1 GCA_002748355.1 Planctomycetota bacterium
TAGAAGTCCAGAGCCATGATGGCCCCGGAGAACTCCTCCCGAGCTTGCGCCTGCCTCCAGATGGCAGCGCTGCCATCGCAAAGCACCATGACCGCCCGATACGGATGCGCAGCCTTCGCTTGCGCAAGCTGAGCAGTGACACGGTCCACGAGGGTCTCCATTCGAGATTCTGGCACCTGCGCGAAGTAGCGAGCATCCTCGCGTTCGGGCTCATCTGTGCCCTCCTTGTAGACCGACACGGTCGCGACGCCCGCCTCCCTCCAGCCGGCCGGCTCACCGTCTGGGCTCTTCCGCATCGGGACCTTCCGCCCGATAGCAACGCCGTCGGACGGTGACCCGAGCGAAGGCCGTGAGCCAGGCCTTATCGGAACAAGCGCGAAATCGCAGCCGAGCCCCATCGACCAGGATGCTCGCTCTTGGGCTGCCTTGCTCCTCCAGCACTCGCTCGACGTCTTCGCGCCCCACGCCGTTCACGAGGCGGCGCTATTCGTCCTGGGTGTTCACGGCTGCGATGGAAGCCGCCCAGGCCGCAACTGGAACTTCGCAAGTCGCTCCGGATCCAAGGAAGCCTCCCGCTCCAGCAAGGCGCGCTTGCGGTGGACGCCCCAGCGGAAGCCGGTCAAACGCCCATCCGCGGCCACGACCCGGTGGCAGGGGATCAGGACCGAGACCTCGTTGCGGCCGCAGGCGGCGCCGACGGCGCGGGCGCCCCCCGGTAGCTGTAGCTCACTGGCCAGCTCGCCATAGCTGCGGGTGCTGCCCGGAGGAATCTGGAGCAGGGCCTGCCAAACCCGGCGCTGGAACTCCGTGCCCCGAAGGTCGAGATCCAGCTCGCAGCCTGCGAGAGGATCCTCGATGACCTGGATCACCGAAGCCAGCTGCGCCGCGATCTCCTGCTCGGCCTGGCGAATCGGCGCCTGGGGAAAGCTCTGCTCTAGCTCAGCGGTGAGCTGTGGAGTATCCTCTCCAAGATAAACTGCGCAGACACCCAGCTCGGTAGCAGCCACGAGCACCGCGCCCAAGCTGCAGCTGCCGACGGCGAAGCGGATCTCCAGCCCAGGCTGACCACAGCGAATCGCGCCACGGTGAATCGCAGCACAGTGAATCGCGCCCAAGGGTTTCACATGAAGTCGACGTTGGTGTGCCGCACCTGATCGAGGAAGTCCACGACCCGGCGGCCAAACTCGCGCGGGCTGCGCGGCGGCCGCGTAGCGAGCCACTCCTCGACCCGGCTCTCAAGGGCGGCCAGCACCCGGCGGTTGATGCCGGGATAGGCGCCCAGGTAAAGCGCGAGGATCCTATCGGCCATTTCCCGATACTCGTCGTCACCGAAGCTGGTCAGCTCGTGCACCCGCGCTTCACCAAGGGTCTCGCGCAAGAAGTCCTCGCTCGCCGAACCCGGGGTAGCCGCCAGGGCAATGGCCAGCCGTGAGTCATCGCCAAAGCGCGGCGGCAAATCGCGGATCACCCCGCGCCCACCCTTGCGCACCTCGGAGACGTCGAGGCTGGCTTCCCCCGATTGCGGCAGCGCCGCAGCGAGCAGCACCCGGAACACGTCGATGGCGCGGTCGCGCTCTTCGTGGTCGAGGTTGCTAAAGAGCTCGGTTTCGTCGAGCAAGAGCAGCAGGCCCTTGTAGCCCAGGTCCCGCACCGCTTGCGCCAAGCCCGAGACCTGGTAGCCGTAGACCCGCGGCAAAGTGCCAAAGTCGGAGAGGGCGTAGACCTTGTCGCGGACCGAGAGCCGCGCGTGCAGGCGGCGCTGCAGCTCTTGGCTCACGCCGGTGGCGCGGGCTTCGATCCAGTCGAGATGCAGGGTCGCCAGCTCGCCCAGCTCGATCGAAGCAGGATCCTCGCGGATCTCGTCATCGAGGGCGGCGCCGTAGCGCAGCGCCGGAGACAAGAAGAGGTGGCGCCCCCCCTCCTTGCCGATGCGCCCTTCGCGCAGGTGCTCGTGCGAAGCGGCCTTGTCGAAGAGCGGCGCCAGGCCGCATTCGCCGGCTTCGCGCTGATCCGGATAGACGAAGGCGCGCGCCAGCACCGAGTAGACGCGGCGCGGCTTGGACGGCGGCGCCTCCTGCGGATCGAGCCAAGCGCGACCGACCACCCAGCCCTGGCTCAGCGCCATGTGCTGCATCAGCTCGAGCATGTGGGTCTTGCCAGTCCCGTAGTCGCCGAGGATGGCCATGGCCCGCCCGCGTTCGCCGAGCCCGAGCATCCTCTCAAAGGAGTCGACCTCGGCGTCGCGCCCAACGGTGTAGGCCAAGAGCCCCTCCATCGGCACCACGCCGAGCCGCAGTGCCTCTAGCACCTGCCGCTCTTGCCGCTGCTTGTCGCTGAGCTTCCGGCTGAGGGCCTTGCGCTTCTGCTTGGCTGGCTTGCGCCGCTTGGACTTCTTGGGTTTGGGCGCGGCGCTAGCGTTGCCGCCTTCGGCAAGCCGCAGCAGCCTGGCGGGCATGCTGATCGCGAGCCCAGGATACTGGTCGAAGAGCACCCGCAGGCTGAGCCCGCCGCGCTCGACAGACTGCACCGTCCCCAGCCCATAGCTCGGGTGCCGCACGCGGCGGCCGCTCTTCTGATCCTCAGCCATACTCTCCTTGCCCTATTGGCCTGGCCCCCAACGAGCCGTGGCCATCGTCACGCGGCGCGAATGCGCTCCTTCCTTCAGCTTGCTAAGCGGACTCAGATGTCGCTCCACTCCTCGTCGTCCGAGGCGCCGCCCAGGTCATCGAAGGCCGGGATCTCGGGTGCTGACAGCTGGCGTGCCGTCGCGCCGGCCAAGCCTTCGAACGATGCCTCCGAACGCAGACTCTCACCCTCGGCAACCTGGCCGTAGAGCTCGTCCACCCAGGCCTTGACGAAGACCCGCCGGTGGCTGACCTCGAAGTGATGCCGCGTGATCACCGTCGCCAGTCGCTTGGCGTTCTCGCGCTGCTTCGCCTCGTCCAGCTCGACACCCCGGGCTATCTCGAAGACGTGCAGGACCTTGACCCCAATTTCCTCGAGCAGCTGCGCCGGCGGCAGATCCAGATGCTCGAGGTCGATGACTGGCGCCTGCGGGCTGCGCTCACTCAGCGGACTCACCGAACTCAGCCGCTGATGCAGAGCCGGGTAGTCGGGCACGACGTTGCGCAAGAACTCCGGCGGCACCGCATACAGCACCATGACCGAGGGGAAGCGCGCCTGCCCGCAGAGATCGACCAACTGACGCAGGTTGTCCATCAGCCGCTGGCTGCGGTTGGCGGAGAGACTCATCACCCGATCGCCTTCGTCGAAGAGGATGACGCTGCCGGCCATGCCCAGCTTGGGCAGCACCTGCGTCATCGAACGCAGCATCGGGAAGGCGTTGGCCTCGGCAATCGACTCGTAGACACCGCAGGCGCGGTGCTGGCTCGGCGGCACGTCCTGCCCCAATAGCCACGCCGAAAGCACGGCCCGGCGATCGTCGTCATGATCGAGCAGGGCGGTCAGAAACGCACTGACGGCTTCGCGGAAGGCGGCGTTATCACAGGGCAAACGCCGCAGCTCTTCGCGCAGCCAAACCCGCACCGCCTCCTCGCCCTGCTGCTCGACCCGATCACGCAGCAAGGTCTCCAGCAAGAACGGCAGCCCCTCGAGAGGAACCTCTTCCTCGCTGCGCGGCGGCGGCGAGATCTTGCTAGCGACGGCCCGGTAGACCAGCAGAGACTTGTCGAAGGGGCATTCCTGGGCGCTGAGCACGACGTCGGCGACGGCGTAGCCAAGCTCCCAGGCCAGCTCGCGGATGCAGTAGAGGAAGTGGGTCTTCCCGGCGCCAAAGCCCGCCTGCACGATGCGGAAGGTCGCGCCCCCGGCCGGCAGCAGCCCATCTAGGTATTCCCGGCGCAGGATCCGCAGATAGGTCTCGTTGCCGGCATTGATCGCCCGCAACCCACGATCTGGCGGCTTGCCGCTGCTGCCCAGGCTCTCGAGGATCCGCATCGCCTGCGGACGGGTCAGTTCCAGGGTGTCGCTCACGAAACAGCCTCCACAAAACGCAGGCTCAGGTAGTACTGACCGCCGCCCATCCCCGCCTCGAGGAAGAGCACGCGCTTTTTGTCCTTGGTGCTGCCGCCGGTCGCGGTGCCGAGCTCAAGCCGCAGCCCTTGCTGGGCCAGCGCCCCTTCCCGCGCCAAGCGATCCAAGAGCCAGGCAAACTCCGCCCGCGTCAGCAGGGTGAGGGTCGGAGCCTTGCCGCCCGCCGTCGGGCTCGCCTTGCGCGCAGCATCGGGGGCAAAACTGAGAGAAAGCTCCGGTAGCACATCGACCAGTTCGACGCGGTCGCCAAAGGCCTTACCCTCACGCCCGACCCGGGCCCGATAGGCACCGAGGAGCTGGGTAAAGAACGGTTCGGCCCCCGGCCAGGTCGCCTCCAGCTGGGCGTGCAGGGCCTGGCAACGCTCCAGCAGCTCGCTCGTCTTCAGCGGCATGCGGTCGATACGCTCTCGACCGTAAGAGATCTCGGCGACACCCTTGTCGAAGTCGAGCACCAGCCCGAGGCCGGCAAGCGAAAAGGTCGGGGGCTGCTCGGCCAGCGCCGTCACCGACAGGCCGCGCTCCTTGCAGCTCTTGAAGAGCTTGTCGAGGAAGGCCTGGCGGAAGCGACCGAGCCAAGTGCCGATCTCGGTGCGCAGCCGCTTCTCGAAGTCGGCAAAGTCCGGGAGTTCGATACCGGCGGCCGATTGCAAGACTTCCAGGCCCTTCTCGCGCGTCCCGCGCTCGGCCCAACCGGCATGATCGCCCAGCTGCTGAACCGCCTTGCGCACCCGTTCAAAGTCTCGTGCCAGATCGCGGCAGCGCTCGGCCAGCCGCACCGCTTCGTCTTGGAGTTCGTGTGCCATCGAACCGGGCAGTATTGACGAGGAAAGCGAGCATTGCACGAACCACCGTCTTTCGAAGCCGAACTCCCGCAGCAGCAGGCAGCAACCAATAGGGAGAGGATCCCAAAGCCTACAAGTAGCAACCCAGGGAGGGGCTTCAGTCTTCGCTCTCAGAGAGCAGCGAATCCAGTTCACCGCGGTTGAACTGGTGCACCATCTTGACCAAACGCCCGGTGGCGCGGACACGGCGCATCCTTGCAGTATTCGGGGAGATGCCCAGCCGCTCCCCGATCTCCCGGTCTTCGAGCCCTTGCCAGTGCAGAGCTATCGGCTCTTGGTCCTCAGGGTCCAACATCAGCAGGGCCAGGCGAAGACGCTCCCGTTCCTCCTTCTCCTCCGCCTTGCGGTCGGGGCGGGCCACTGCTTGCTGTGGTGGGTCCAGGTAGAGAATCGAATCGACGGCCAGGACGCGTTCACGCTCCACGTCGCGCTTGAGCGCGTGCAGCTCGCGATGCTTCATGCGCAGGACGTTCAACACGATTTTGGCCATCAGCCGGCGAAACTGGGCGTGCGAACTCAGCACAAAGCGCGGCCCATAGCGCAGCACCGCCAGCACCGCCTCTTGCACGTAGTCATCGGTGTCCCCGCCGCGGCGCAGACCTTCGCCGAGCTGCTGGCGCACCTGCTGGCGAATCCAGGGCAGGTCACGTTCGAGCAAGCACGACAGAGCTTCCCTGTCGCCACCCTGCCAACGTTCGAGCAGCTTGAGGGTCTGGAGATCAGCAGCTTCCATGCTGACCGAGTATCTGCCTATCTAGCCGAACTCGCCACCCCGATTATCTAGTCTCATGCCTCATCTTTCTAGACACGCCTTCGGCGCCCTGGCCCTCTGCCTTGGCGTATCCTCTCTCCCTACCCAAGCGGGCATCGTCTGGCCCAAGATCGATCGCGGCGCCGATGCGCGAATCGTGCAGATTGGGCAAGGACCTACGAAATCTATGTCGATGGCTTTATGAGCCAGGCGCTTCGCGCAAACGATTCCCCGATGACGTCGGCTCAGGAATCGGCATCTCGCCCGGTGGGGTTCGTAAGATCGGCGCTAGTCAGTTCGAAGACCCGAGCGATGGCGATGATACTGATGACGCCCCGCCCACCTTCCCGTTCTCGTTCAACACAACAACGGCGAACGGGTTTGCCGCGGACCCGCGGAGCGCAGGCCGATATTGCCGCCAGGGGCTTGGGGCGACTCCGAGCGACGGTAGGCCGAACGCGCCTGCCAGAAGGACTTGTCGAATGATCCGCTAGGGATCACCCGGGCAGAGCCCTTGGCGCTGCTGCGTAGGCCCGCGCCAATATCGGGAGCATTCTCCCCATAGCGAACAAATCGGTCCTGGCACCACTCGAAGACGTTGCCGTGCACGTGATGCAAGCCGAAGGCATTGGGCAGCATCGAGTAGGCGGGAGCGCTCAGATCGCACCGGATTCAGTTCACGCTCCAAGCGCTGCGCGTCCTCAAGGCGCTTGCCCCAAGCGAGTAACTCGTATTCCTCGAACAGCTGCTGATTGTCACGGAGCAGCCAGGTGATGCTGAGCAAAGCCAGACTCGCCACGAGGAGGAAGCTCGCAGCCAGCGGGTTGCTCTGACACCAGCGGCGCAAACGCAGCAATGGTCCAGCACGCCGCGCCCGCACCGGCTCCCGCCGCAGGTAGCGTTCGAGCTCTTCGTGCAGCTCGCCGGCACTGCGATAACGCCGCGTCCGGTCCTTCTCCAGCGCCTTGTGAACGACGAGGCCGAACTCCCGGGGAATGCTTCGATCCACGTGCCAGAGCAAGGGAGGATCCTCTTGTAGGACAGCGCCCTGAATCTCCCGCAGACTGTGGCCATCGAAGGGGCTCCGCCCCAACAATGCCTCATAGAGACAAACGCCGAGCGACCACAGGTCGGCGCTGGTGTCGAGCATCCTCCCTCGCGGGTCAATCTGCTCGGGCGACATGTACACCGGCGTGCCCGGATGATCCCCGGTCATCGTCAGCTCCCCGGCCTCGGCCCTCTCCATGTGGGCAAGCCCAAAGTCGAGCAGCACCGACTGGCCCTCGGGACTAACCATGATCTTCGCCGGCTTGAGGTCCCGGTGGACGATGCCCTTCTCATGCGCGTCTCGAGCGAGCCGCCGCTACGGGCTGCGCTTGTCCCCTTTTCGCTGAGCTAAGTCGCGTAAAGAGCCAGGGCTCGCGCGTACTGATCCAGACGGTCGGTCATCTACGCCTACACTGTTTTTCTGCTGCCATCTAACAAGCCATGGAAGGTGTTTCCCGAATGGCAAGCCCCGGAACCAACGGGGGATGGCCAGCGAAAAACGTCAGTAAAGGCAAAGCGGCCGGCTCGATTTTTCAAAATCGGCTGTGCGATCTGCACAATCCCGGCACTCAGGCTAGTGCCGGGCACGCCGCCTGGCCTCTTTCCTCCCTCAAGGAACATGACAATGCGTCTTTTCTCTATGAAGTACCTCTTGCCCCTGGGCCTTGCCGCGACCATTGCGAGTAGCGCCCTTAGTCAGGGCAGCCTTTTCCCCACCAAGCGCCTCATTGGCTGGGCCGACCCCGTCTCCACGAACTTAGTGTCGGTGCTCGACCTACAAGAGATCCCCGGCTGCAAGCCCGCGAAGACCTACTGCAAGTACCGGAACAACAATCCGCTCAAGTCGAGCCCTTGGAGATACTACGCCGGTGGCACCGCCTACGACGCCCGCAACCGCAGCGTGTGGGTTAGCGACGGCCTAATCCTGGCTGAGAACATGGTGCGCGGCTGCAAGCCACGTTGCAGGCCGATAAAGGCGCTGCGCCTCGACAAGAAGGCCTATGTCAGCGGCCTCGCAATCTCGCAGCGCAAACCCAGGCTCTTCCAGCTCGCGACCTACGAGTACTACTTCGAAGTCGTGACCTACGACCTGCAGAAATGCCCCAGGCCGATTTCCAAGTGCCAGTACAAGTTCCCCACGTTCGGTGGCCTCATCCGCCCAGTCGCAACCGGACTCGCCTACGACGAAGTCCACGACATGCTCTTCATTTCGATCTCGTATCGGACGGCATCCTCAAGTGCCTGGAGCCACATGGGCTTCGCCGCCAAGGCAAGTTCACCCTGCAAGCCGATCTGCAAGTTCAGGCTGATGCCTGCCTCCAGAAAGCTGGTCACCGGCCTCGCCTGGGACAACTGTGAGCGGGCCCTCTACGCGACCGACGGCCAGATCACTCAGCCGCATTTCTTCAGCAAGAAGGACTTCTGCCGCCCGAAGTATGGACGACCCTGCAAGAAGCAAACGAGCCCGGTATGGCACGGCCTCTGCCTGGTTCCCGGATCCCGGACCCTGCGCAAGGGCAAGCCCTGCACCAAGGCACCCTGCAATAGTTGCCCCAGTATGTATGCCTCGACCTACGGTGGTGACCCGGTCTTCGGCAACAACAACTTCGGTTTCTCCCTCACCCAGGCCCCGAGCAACTCGCTCGGCATCCTCCTCGTCCGCTTCGGGCCGCTCACTTCGGGTATCCCCTTCCTCTGCGACCGCCTCTACGCGACGACGGGACCGGTCCTCTATATCGGCAGCGTGCCAATGGGCGGCGCGGGCTCCTGCGGCGGCAACGGCAGCGTGCCTTTCCCGCTGCCAAGCTCACCCAGTATCGCCCACGCGATCTGCGGCAAGCCGATTAGCAGCCAATGGGTCGTGTTCTGCAAGAGCCCCATTGGAGCCGGCCTAGGCGGCCTCTCGAACGCAGTGCAGTTCACGCTTAGTAACTGAGCAGCCGCCTCGCTGGCTTTATCAGCCAGCGCAAGACGCGGGGCACCCGATCTCGTTCAACGCGAGTTCAGGTGCCCCGCCTTCGTAAGCTAGGACATAGATTCGACAAAGGACCCAGCCAATCACAGCGTAGCCACTACCGCTGTCACCAGCCTTTGAACGCCATCCAACGTCTCCAGAAAACGAATCCAAGCTGGCAAAGCAATCAGCAAGAACCGCCCTTCCATCCAGATAAAAGAGTTCGTGCTAGCCCGCATCGCTCACCAAAAAAGTGTCTGACCGCCCGAATTCGCCGTAGAGACAGTTGCAACACTGTTTCAGAGCGAATCGCGGGACGGTCAGAT
>PDSF01000053.1 GCA_002748355.1 Planctomycetota bacterium
GGGCAGGAAGCAGGGCTACGCCCTGCCGATGCTGCGCATCGGCAGGGACCCCGCAGCCCCGCTGCAGGACCATGCGACAACTACCCTGACACAGGGGGCTGCCTGTTCTGGCTCTTCTTCTCGCTCCGGCTTTCGTCAATGCCCAGGTTAAGGGCACGTACGAAGTCTTTGGTTCTGGCTGCGGTAAAACCGGCATCAAGTGTGGTGGACACGACCCTAAGGGGACGACCTTGTACAGCACGACCCTGCCGAACGAATACGCTGTGCCTTTCAAGGTCACTGCGCCGAAGCCGGTGTCGGGTCTGCGCTTCTACACCAAATCGACCGGTGGTCAGCACACGGTCTTTGCGCGCATCTTCAAGCCGGATGCCCAGGGCTTGCCCCAAGCCAAGCCGTTGGCCGAGACCCTGATGACCGTTGGCCCGACCCTCAAAATGTGGCAGGCCTCGTTCAATAAGATCCACCTCTTGATGGCTGGCACGTACTTCGCGAGTTTCGAGCCCTATGAGAAGGGGAGTACCACCGCCGTGATCCTTCCCTGCCAGGTGGCGAATGGCACGGTGAAGGCGGGGAAGGCGTATTGGCGGCGTTCGGGTGTCACGTGGACCTCGACGGGAATCGTCGACAAGCCTTGGTTCGATGTTCTGTGCGGTGGCTCGCCCATGGCGAAACTGGGCAACACCGGCGTCCCCGAGATCGGTAAGAGCTTCTCCTTCGATCTGAGCCAGGTTGCCGTAGGGCGTGCGGCCATCGGCGTGATGGGCTTCTCCAAGGTCGCTTGGGGACCGATCAAGCTACCCTTGGATCTGACCAAGGTGGCGCCTGGTTGCTGGATCTTTGCTCCCCTCTCCTTCCCCACTGCTGTGGCTGCTGGGGCAGGCGGCAAAGCAAAGGTCACTATGGCGATCCCGAACAACAAGGCTTTTATTGGGATCGAGTTCTACAACCAGTACGTGGTTATCGATCCTATTGTGAACTCAATCCGCCTGCAGTTCTCGAATGCCGGTAAGGGCAAAATCGGCGGCTGATCAACGAACAGGCTGACTAGCAGGGCGGCCTGATAAGAGCCTTGCTAAAGTAAAGCACCGGATTTGGCGCCCACCTTCGGGGTCAAATCCGGTGCTTTGCTGTGTCGAGGCTTTGTTCTCGGCCTGTGCTCGCTGCTTATGCGGCTTCTCACTGTCTGCCTACAGATATGAGAGTTTCTCCCACGGATCGAAGCTCAGATCTCCGATAGTTCCGCGGGAGGTAGGCGGATGATTCGAGGTGGACTGACTCTTCTTGGCGGGGCGATCGGCTGGTATGTCGGCCTGCCGCTGGGCTACTTCATGGCGCTATTGCTGAGTTCGGTGGGAGCAGGCCTGGGCATCTTTTTTGCCCGTCGCATCGAAGAAGTGAAGGCCTGAGCCATAGGGCTCTCCGCCCGGGCTGATGCTTGGTTTCTCCGCCGATCACTCAGCTGGTCGCTGCCCCTGCAGCAGCAAGGAGAGCACGGCTTTCTGCACATGCAGGCGGTTCTCGGCGTTCTGAAACACCTTGGATGCTTCGGAGTCGATGACCTCGCTTTTGACCTCGTGACCGCGGTGCGCGGGGAGGCAGTGGAGGAATAGAGCTCCAGGGTTGGCCTTCTTCATCAGCGCTGCGTCGACCCGGTACTTGGAGAAGATCTCGGCCCGCTCTTCGGTTTCCTCCTCTTGGCCCATGCTGGCCCAGACATCGGTGTAGATGCAGTCGGCTCCTCTGACGGCTTCCTCTGGGTCCTCGAGGATGGTGATTACCGAGCCGCTGTCCTTGGCGATGTTCATGGCGTGATTCACCACCTTGGAGTTCGGTTCATAGCCTTCCGGCGAGCCGATGCGCACATGGGCGCCGAGCCGAGCGCCGCAGTAGATCAGCGAGTGGCAGGTGTTATTGCCGTCGCCGACGTAGGCGAGGGTGCGGCCCTGCACGCTGCCCCAGCATTCGGTCAGGGTGAAGAAGTCGGTCAGCCCCTGGCAGGGGTGCAGCAGGTCGGTCAAGCCGTTGATGACAGGGATCCCCGAGTGTTTGGCGAGTTCTTCGACGGTGCGGTGCCGGTAGGTGCGGGCCACGATGCCGTGGACCCAGCGCGCCAGGTTGCGTCCGATGTCCTTGAGCCCTTCGCGTTGGCCGAGGCGCACTTCTTGGTGATCGAGGTAGATCGCCGAGCCACCTAGATCCTGCATGCCGACGTCGAAGGTCATGCGCGTGCGCAAGGACTCCTTCTCGAAGAGCATGGCGAGACGTAGGTCCTTGAGGATCTTGGGGAAGCTGTAGCGCTCTTTCTTGAGGCGAAGGGCAAGGCCATGGATGCGCTGGATGTCTTCGAGTGTCAGGTCTTCGATCGAGACCAAGGAACTGACGCTGAGCTTGCCGATGTCTGTCATCGTGTTACTCGTTGGGGGGAGGGGGATCAGAGAGAAGCCAGCTCTTGGTCGAGCATGTCGGTGGCGCAGGCGAGCTCCTCGTCACTGATGACGAAGGGAGGCAGCATGCGCAGAGAATTCTCAGGGCTTGGGATGACGAGGAGTCCGCGCTCACGAAGGGCTGCGGCAATGGCAGCGTTGTCATGCGGCTCTTTCAACACAATGGCACGCATGAGTCCTAGCCCGCGGTGATGGTCGATGGCCTCGTGCCTGTTGCTGAGTTCTTCGAGATAGCTGCCCCAGAGCTTGCCCATCGTGTCGACATGCTCGAGCAGACCGTGATCGAAGAGTTCTGAGAGCACGACTAGGGCGGCGCGGCATGCGAGTGGGTTGCCACCAAAGGTCGAGCCATGATCGCCAGGAACGAAGTGCTGGGCGATTTCCTGTGACGCTACGACGGCACCGATCGGGATGCCGCCGGCCAGTGGTTTGGCCAAGGTGACGATGTCCGCTTCGATCCCGAAGGATTGGCTGGCGAGGAACCGCCCGCTGCGGCCACCTCCCGACTGAACCTCGTCGACGACGAAGACGGTATGGGTCTCTTTGCAGAGGGCCATGGCCTGATGCAGGAACTCGCGATTCAGGGCGTAGACGCCGGCTTCCCCTTGGATGGCCTCGACGAAGAAGGCCGCATAGTTCTGGCTCCTCAACTCACGCTCAAGAGCTGCGAGATCGTTGCGCTTGATCCAGTGGCAGCCGGGCAATAGTGGCTCGAAGGGGCGGCGATACTTTTCGTTGGCGGTGCAGGAAAGGGTGCCGAGGGTGCGGCCGTGGAAGCCACTCTCTACGGCAAGGATGCCGCGCTGCTCGCTGCGCTTGGCATCGAATTGCACCCGGCGTGCGAGCTTGATGGCTGCTTCCCCAGCTTCGGTGCCGGAGTTGCAGAAAAACACCTGGCCGAGAGCACAGGCCTTGGCTAGGCGCGCTGCGCAGCGAATCTGTAGTGATTCGTCATAGAGGTTGCTCACATGGAGCAACTTGCCCACCTGGTCTTGGAGTTCAGCTGTTAGGCGTGGGTGGGCGTGGCCGAGGGAGTTGACGCCGATACCCGAGGTAAAATCCAGGTAGCTGCTGCCGTCCTCGGCAAAGAGATGGCAGCCTTCGCCGTGGGTGAAACGCAGGGGGATGCGCTTGTAGTTGTGCATCAGCGCGTTGCCCGGTTGGTGCTTGCTCATGAGGAGAGCCTCGTTCCTTGTTGCTCGCGGGCGGCCTTGAGAGGATCCTCTGTATAGCCAGAGAGGATGCGCACCTGGGCGACGCCGGCTTCGATGGCATGGAGCGCGGCGCGGACCTTGGGGATCATGCCGCCGTGTATGGTTCCGTTGTCAATCAGAGCCTGTGTCTCGTTGAGGGTCAGCGCCGGGATAACCTTGCCTGCTTTGTCGAGCACGCCGGGGACGTCGCTGAGGAATAGCAATTCATCGGCCTTGGCTGCGGCGGCCAGGGGGCCTGCGGCTTCGTCGGCGTTGACGTTGAGGAAGGGGGCCGCAGCTGTGGCGCCCGCCTCCGGTCCTACCGTGGAGATGACGGGGATGCTGCCGGTGCTGAGCAGTTGGATGAGGCGCTCGGCATGAACGTCGGAGCGTGAGAGAGTGCCAACAAAGCCGAGGTCTGTGGTTGGGTGTGTCTTGCGCCTGGCGGTGAAGATGCCGAGGTCAGCGCCGCAGAGCCCAATCGCCGCAAGTCCGGCGGCGCAGAGCGAGTGGGTGAGGGTCTTGTTGACCTCTCCCGCTAGTACCCAGCGCACGACTTCGGCCGTGTCGACACATGTGATGCGTAGGCCCTCGATGCGTTTTTCGTCGAGACCCAGGCGCTCTGCCAGCTTGGCGATCTGCTTGCCGCCACCGTGGACGAGGGCTAGTTCGAGTTCGGGCTCTGCGGCCTTGGCGCCGGCCAGCGATTGGGCGAGGCGGCTGCGCTCCTCTGCTGCCTCCAGCACTGCGCCGCCGATCTTGACGAAGAGCCTCACCGCCAGCCCCTTGGGGCCTGCGAACCATCGCTAAGGCCAGCCTCCTCGTCGAGCTCGAAGGCGAGGTTGAAGTTTTGGATGGCTTGGCCAGCGGCACCCTTGACCAAGTTATCGAGGCAGGACACGACGACGATGCGGTCTCCGTGTTGGGCGGTGCCGAGGTGGCAGCGATTGCTGCGTTGGACTTCTGCCAGGCAGGGGAGAGGCTGGTCTGCCTCGTGAACCACGATGAAGGGGTCACAGGCGTAGCGATCCTTGAGGATCTCACGTATTGAGTCGGCGTCGTGCCCGCTCTTGGGCGCCAGGTGCAGGGTCGAGAGGATTCCCCTGAAGACCGGGAGGAGGTGAGGGGTGAAATAGACTCGATCGGAGCCTAACTCCTGCCTTATCTCGGGCTCGTGCCTATGGCTGCCGACGCCGTAGGCGCGGAAGTCATCGTGAACGCTGGAAAAGTGAGTCACCGAACTGAGGCCTTTGCCTGCGCCGGAGACGCCTGATTTGCAGTCGGCAATGATGTCCGTCTCGGGGGCTAGAGCATCCTCTTCCTCAAGGGCTCGTAGCGGCAAGAGCACCGAGCTTACGTAGCAGCCGGGGTTGGCGATTAGGCGAGCGCCCAACAATTCGGCCCGGGCCCACTCACTCAGGCCGTAGACCCGCTCATTGAGTAGCTCTACCGCTGGGTGTTCGAAGCCGTAGAAGCTTTGGTAGAGCCCTGGGTCGCGCAGTCGGAAGGCTGCCGAGAGATCGATCGTGGTGCGCACGGAGTCGATGAAATCGGGGACGAGCTTTGCTGCCGTCTCGTGCGGAGTGCAGACGAAGACTGCGTCTAGTCCCTGGAGTGCTTTCGGGTCGTACGCTGTCGCCCGAGGCTCCTGCATGGCGCCCGGATACGGATTTGGGTCTAAGGCTGGGTCCTTGCGAGCGGACATGACCGTGACCAGTTCGATGTTGGGGTGGCGGCCCAGCCACAGCAGGCATTCTTTGCCGGTGAAGCCGGAAGCGCCGAGCAGGCCGACGCGGAGTTTGGCGCTGAGAGCGTTGGGGTTCATTGGGTCAATCCGCTGCGGAAGGCGCGCAATAGACGTTTGGCGGCACTTGCGTTCGAGGCCGCGACAAAGAGGGTGTCATCACCGGCGACGGTGCCGGCAATGTCTGGGTGCGCCATGCGGTCGAGGTCCAGTCCGGTCCGGCTGGCTAGGCCAGCTGGGGTTCGTAGCACGACTATGGTCCCGGAGCTTTTCACCGAGAGCACATGCTCGAGAGGAAGCTCGCTTGCTTTGCTGTCCTCGACGGCCTCATGCAAGTGCTCAGGGAGCACGTAGCCCTCGGAGGTCTTAACGAGCCCTAGTTCCCGGACGTCTCGAGAGATGGTCGCTTGATTGCTGCGAACCCCTCGTTGCGCGAGAAGACGGCAGAGCTGCTCCTGATTGGCGACGGGGCCTTGCTGGAGTTGCTCGCGGATCAATGCGTGGCGGCGGCTTTTGGGGCTCATGGTCCTGGCGGCTTCGGGTTGAAGGGGCATGAATATGCATAGAGTGAAATAATATGCAAGCCTGCATCGGGGATCGCTTCGGCAGAAAGCTGGGGCGGGTTGAAGTGGAAGCGTCGCAAGCGCTGCCAAGTCGCTCTGCACCTGTCTCCGTGGGCGCTAGATGCGCCCGCTACACAGCCGCCGCCTACTCGTCGCGTCCTGGGCGACGCCGAAGCTGCTTGACCTGGCCGCGGCGGTTTTTTTCGTCGAGGCGGCGGCGCTTGGCGGCCCGACTGGCCTTGGTCTTGCGCCGCTTCTTCGGCACTTTGAGTGCCTCGTCGACGATTCGCTGTAGGCGAGCGCGCACGATGTCGCGGTTGCGGGTCTGACTGCGGGTCTCGTCACAGGTCAGTCGAAGCTCGCCGCTCTGGTCGAGACGGCTCGCGAGCTTTTCGAGGAGGCGTTGGCGCTGTTCCTCCCCCAGGGCTTGGCTCTCCAGGATGTTCCAGCGCAGTTCGACCTTGGTCGAGGTCTTGTTGACGTGTTGGCCGCCCGGCCCGCTGCTGCGCACGGCCTGATAGCGGAGTTCTTCTTCGGGTATGGCGAGAGGCATCTTGTCGGTTACTCGCTGACGCGAATCAGGGTGCGTAGAAGCAAGGGTAGGGTGGCTAGGGTTTGTCCGCGGTTTTGAGGGCGGAAGCCCATGAGCAGATACTCGCCCTTGCCGCTGGCGACACGAGCATAGGCCGACATCATCGCGATCTGCTTGCCACCGACGAGGTAGCCAGAAAGGAGAGCATGCTCGGGGTAGGTGAGTAGCGACTCCAGGTCGCTGCCGCCGAGTGCGACACGGTCGCGCTGCAACACGCCCCAGCGCGCTGGCCGGTCGAAGCAGAGTCCTTCGGTGAGGCGCTTTGTCGATCGTAGGCGGCCTGCCTGCTTGGGTAGTCTGCCCTTGTCGACATCGTTGCACCCTTCCTGGAAGACCCTCAGGATCGAGCCGGGAACGGTGACGCCACGACCGGGAAGGCCGTGCAATACGTTGATGACGTTCTTTCCTGGGATGGGCAGCACTGCGTCGACGCCCTTGCCCCAGGCCACAAGGCGGCCACCTGCATGCACGAATTGGTGCAGTGCCTGCAGGCCCTTGCTGCCGATACCGCCGACGAACTCTGGGAGCTGCTTGCTCTTGCCGTGGCCGCGCAGGAGCGAGCTGCGGCTGATGCTGGGGATGAGCAAAACATCGAAATCCTCCTGTAGGTCGCCCTTGGCTACGCGCTCGGCCGTGACTCTCGAATACGGCACGCCACCCTTGTCGAGCAGATAGCGGGTCCAGCCCTCATCCATGTTGGCGATGAAGCTGTGGTAGATCCCGATACGCAGCAGTTCGACTTTGGGGCCGGGGAGGCGCTGTTTGCCGGCTTTGGCCAGTAGGAGCCTGCCGTCGGGAGCCAGTCGTACGGCATGGCCGCTAGCCAGGGCCAAGAAGAGCATCCTCCCTGAGTCCAAATCGTGCAGGGAGCTGTGCACGATGGCCTCGCGGGTGAGTTTCCAGCGCTTGCTAGCTGCGGCGTCGAGCTGGTCTAGGTCTAGGCGCTGAGCCGGGCCATCCAGGCTGGGGGCTTGCTTGCGCACTTCCGTAACCGCGACTCCGAGCTGCAGTGGCAGTGTCCAGCCGGAGGCGTCGTAGGGGCGGATCTGGCGACCATGTGGTTTGGGAGCATCGAGTACGCGGGGATAGCGCTGACGCTCGAGTAGGTCCTTGGCCATCGCGCGGTAAGGCTGGGCGAGTGATACGAAGTAATCGCGACTGGCTTTGATGCGCTGCACCTCGACGCCGAGGGCCTGGAGGTTGGCGACGAGGCGCAGTGCGTTGGCCTGCTGATCTGCTTCTGTTTTGATGCGATAACCGAGCAATCCGTCCTGCTGGGGAGAGGCGATGGCTCTGCGGCCGAGTAGGATTTTTCGGGATAAGTACTCTTTGCGCTCCCTAGCCATCGTTCGCAGGACGGACCAGGCCGCCTGGCGGTGGTAGCGGAGGATTTCACCCAGGCCCCATTTCCCTCCGGTCCAGGGATCGGGGTGGTTCATCATTGCGATGTGTTCGGGTAGCCGGTTGCCGCGGCCACGTAGCTTCTTCGGGTTGACGATGACTGGGTCGCCGAGGTTTGCGTTGGCGCATTCGGTCAGAATGCCGAGGATATTGTGGCGGAAGGGAACGTTGCGATTACCTCCGTTCCACCAGTTATCGAAAACGGTACTCGTTACGACGCCCTTGCAGCCATGTAGCGTCATGTCGTGGGCGATCCTTGTGCCCAGGAGGTTGAGGGCTTGGGTCAATACCGGGTCGATGTTGGGGTTGATAGGGTCGGCGTAGGGGGGAACGAAGAAGCGCGGGCCGCTGCCACCCATTTGGTGCATGTCCAGCAAAACCGTTGGCCGGATGCGTTCGTAGATCTGCCGAGTGATCACTCGCGTTTCAGGCAGGTTGAGCATGAACCAGTCACGGTTGTTGTCGTGTCCGGCCCATTTTTGATAAAGCCATGGTAGGCGTGCCCGTGCTTTGCCCGCCTTTTTTCGACGTTCGAACCAATCGGCGATCATGGTCATGCCATCGGGATTGGTGCAGGGCAGCAAGGCAATCAATACGCGCTCGCGAACGGAACGGGCGATGGGGTCTTCGCGAGTGATCAGCTCGTGGGCGAGCTTGGGGGCATAGAGCCCGGCGCCGACTTCGCTGCTGTGCATGGACATGCTCATCAGGAGCAGGTTGGGGCATTCTTCGAGGATCTCTTGCTCACGTTCCTTGCTAAGGCGGCGAGGGTCGGAGATGTCGCGATGCATGGCGAGGATGCGCTGTTTCTTCCTCAGCAAAGGCTCGGCGCCAATCCAGGCCAGCCGGATCTCACGACCGAAGGAGGTCTTTCCGATCGTTTCGATTTCGATGCGTGGGCTCGCCTGGGCGAGAGCCTCGAAGTAGCGGATCGAATCTTCGTAGGAGAGCAGGCGACCGTCTTCGCCGGGGGTGAAGCCGAATAGGTCCTTGGGCTCTGGGATACCAGCATTCTGCGAAGCAAGAGGAGCTGCGAGCAGGGCGGCGATGAGGAGAAGAGGTGCAAAGATCCTGAGGGGTTGCATCTGCGGGATGATAGCAGTGGCCGGCCGAAGTCTCGTGAGTGTGGAGCTCTCCCTCTCTATGCTTTCCGCCCATGGTCTCGGATCGAAAGCGAAAGAAGCAGGCGAGGATGCAAGGGCTCAGCGAGCCTGAGCTCGCGATGTTCGAACTCCTCGAACAGGTCTTGGACCGTTTCCGCTGGCTACAGGTCCTGACCCACACGCAGAGCTACCTCCTACGTGAGAAGCTGAAGATCTCGCAGGAGGAGCTGGATCAGGTGCTCGAAGCCGCAAGTCGTACTGTCGACAAGGATGGCCAGCTTGGCTCCTGGTATGAGGAGCTGGATCGGATTAAGTCGCTGTTTTTCGAGGGGCGGCGTGGTATTCGTCGCGAAAAGAAGCTGATCCGCCGTGAGGCGAAAACGGAGCGCAAATCGCGGGCTGCGTCGATTCGTTCGCAGGCGGAAGGCGGGGCGGCGAATGGCGGGGCCGCCGGGGGCGGGCAGGAGTGATTCCGGTTTCCGCCTGTGTGATCTCCTTCAACGAGGAGGATCGCATCGAGCGCTGCTTGCGCAGCCTTGCTTGGTGTGACGAGGTCCTCCTCCTCGATAGCCTTTCGACCGACCGTACCCGTGATATCGCCGAGGGGCTCGGCGTTCGTGTCGAGACCCAGGCCTTCCTTGGGCATAGTCGGCAGAAGCGCCGGGCGGCGGAACTCGCTCGTCATGACTGGATTCTCTCGCTCGACAGCGACGAATGGCTCAGCGAGGCGCTGAGCAGCGAGCTCCAGGCCTTGCTTACTGCGCTGCCGGAGCATGCGCTCGCGGCTAGTATGCCGCGCCGCAATATCTACCTGGGGCGGGCGATGAGGCACGGCATATTTTGGCCGGACCGGAAGCTTAGGCTTTTTGACCGCCGGCGAGCGCAGTGGGGTGGGACGGATCCGCACGATCGGGTCGAGGTCTTTGGCGAGGGCACAGTCGAGGAACTCCAGGGCGAGCTGATGCACGACAGTTATCGCTCTTTCGCCGATCACCAACGAACCGTGCGTGGTTTTGCCGAGATTGCGGCCAAGGCCATGTTGGCTGAGGGGCGGCGCGCCCGATTTATCGATCCTTTGGGCCGCAGCTGTTTCGCCTTTGTTAAGGGTGCTCTGCTCAAGCTTGGTCTGCTGGATGGCTGGCGGGGATTGTTGGCCGCGGCGATGAGCGCTCAATACGACTGGATAAAGTATCGCGAGCTGCGCCGGCTGCAGCGAGGTGCGTGATGCGCGTCCTGCAGCTCTATTCCAATTACAAGTGGACCGGGCCCGCAGACCTGGCGCTCTTACAGACTAAGGCGCTCATGGAGCATGCTCCTGAGGTCGATGTGCGTTTTGCGCTTAGTGCTTGGACGCATCCTGGCGAGGTGCACGCCATGCGGCGGCGGGCCGAAGAGCTCGGGCTTGATTGTGTCGAAGGCTTGCAGCTGCGCCGGCATTATCACCTGCCGACGATCTTGGGCGATGCCTCGCGACTCGCACGCTTGGTGGACGACGAGAAGCTCGATGTCCTGCATTGCCACCAAAGCGGCGATCACTTTCTCGCTGCTCTCGCTGCCGGGCAGGCGGTGCGGCGAGTGGCGATCGTGCGTAGCTTCTGGGAGGAGAGGATCCCCTTGCGGGTCGGGAGGATGCTCTTTGCTTTTCAGCGGAGCGATGCACTGATTGGCCCCTTTGCCGGTCGGGTGCGTGCCCTGGGGCAGCGCTTTGATCTCCCGGCCGGGCGAGTGCACCTGCTGCCGCCGATCCTCGATGCCAGCTTCGACCTACCGAGCGCCGAAGAGCGGGACTCGGCGCGCCGATCGCTCCTGAGTGAGTTTGGGATCGAGGGGGAGCCCTTTCTCATTGGATTGACGGCTCGGATCCAGCGCAAGCGGCGCTGGGATCTGGCCTGGGACACGATTCAGGAGCTGGTGCGCAAGGTGCCGGCGGCGCGGCTCTGCGTGCTCGGGCGCCCCGATGAGGGCGTCTTCGATGAGATCTGTCGTGCCCCGGTGATGCGAAGGGGGCTGAGCGAGCAGGTGCTCTTCCTTGGATATCGAAGGGGGGCCGAGTATCGCCGGGCGCTTGCTGCCTTCGATGCCTTCCTCTTCCTCGTCGCTGGAAGCGATGCCACGAGCCGGGCCCTGCGGGAGGCGATGGCTTCGGGCTTGCCGCCGGTGGTCACCGATGCCGCGCCCCTGCCCGAGATCGTTGGTGAAGGGCGCTTCGGTGCCCTGTCTGCTGCCGATCCGGCGCAACTGGCCCGGGCCCTGCGGGAGCTGGCCGAATCGCCGGACTTGCGGGCCGAGCGCTCGGCGCGAGCGCGCGAGGCGGCGATGGCCTGGTCCGATGCCGCGGCGCAGGCGGCTGCCCTGAGCCGCATCTATGTCCAGGCGCGTGAGGGTTATCCCGGATGAGTCGACTCGAGCAAATACTGGAGGGAGGGCTTGCCGGCTCTAGCGAGATCGTCTCCGAACGCCTTCTTCGCCGAGTCTTCCGCTGCCGCCTGGACGATGGGCTTGAGGTCTTTGCCAAGCAGCACTTGTTTCCACTGCTGCGTCTCCGCTTGCGTTATGCCTTTCGGGCCTCGCCGACTCAGCGCGAGGCCAAAAGGCTCAAAGCGGCGATGGCAAGGGGCCTACGGGTGCCGGACCTGCTTGCGGAGCGGAGTTCGCGAGGCCTGCTCGGGCCGAAGCTTGCCGTCTTGGTGACCAAGGCCCTACCTTCGGATGGGATTGCGAGTCACGCTGAGCGGATTGCCGCGACCGCAACCCTTGCCAAGCTCGGCATCGAGCACCCCGACCTGCATCCGGATAACGTCCTGATTCTGGAGAGCGGTGAGCTGGCTTTTCTTGATTTCCAATCGGTGCGGATGCATCGCCGGCCGGTGGCTGGGGCTGCGCTGCTGCGGATGCGGGCCAAGGCTGCCGAGGCGGCGCTGGCCGAGTTGGGGGTTGAAGGTTTGCGCGACTTGCTCGCGGCTCAAATGAGCCCTGAGGAGGTCGCTGCCACCTTGGGCGCTCTCGACCGCATCCGGGCAAGGCAGCGCGCGAGTCAGCGGCGCCATGCGCTGCGCAGCAGCTCCCGTTTTGAGCGGGAGCGCTTTGGGCTTGCTTGGCGAGTGCGGATTCGGGGGCTGGAGCTGGGGGACTGGAGCGACGAGGATGCTTGTTTTGTGGAACTTGAGGGAGGGGTGCGGGCGGCGATCCTGGCTCCCGATCTCCTCGTGCTCAGGGCTAGGACCCGCTACTTACGGGATTTGTGGCTGCGGGCAGCGCTTGGCCAAGAGTTCAAAGCTTTTACTTTCTTGGCATACCAGCGAGATGCTCCATGGCCTTGGGCGAGGGAGCGTCTGTATATTCGCCCGCATCGAATTCTGAGAGGGGATGCAGACGTCTTGGCGTGCTGGGAGCCGCTCCGCCCGAGTTCGGGTTCGTAGACCATTGAAAGCACCTGCCGCAGCAAAGCCCGGCGACACCCCCTTGGTGCCAGAAAGCCTTTGATGAATCGGTGGACTCATTCGTGTTTTCCTCTGCCACTGGTCGCCGAGTCCGGCACTCTGTTCTCGTGCAACTTCTTCAGCGGTCTGCTAGAGCTTGGGGCGAGATTGCAAGTCCGTGCGGCGTAATGGGTTCTCTCTCCTAGACCTCTTCCTCTTGGCCTCTTGTGAGTCGTGCTCTTCCTGACAGCCCGACGATCTGTCGATAGCTGCTACCTCCGGTCCTTCGCGGATCGATAACCCCTTTCGCTTGGACCTTCAGGAGCTGTGATGACCGAGGACAGCAAAACCCCGGCCTTGAACCTGCGCGGCTCCGCCTCCGATGGCGGTGAGTCTCGAGCTCTGTCCCTGTGTGGGGGCAAGGGGGCCGGGCAAGAGAAGGATGGGCTGCGGCCGCGCCGAGTCCTGTTCTTTGGTAAGCGCAAGTCGCGCAGTGCCTGCACCGGCGCTCTCGTCGATGCTCTCCGCAAGAACGGCTTAGAGGTGCGGTGGGTGAATTGCTCGACGATCAAGCGCTGGGTTACGAAGGTGCCCATGCGGAGCGTGGTTCGCTGGATCTACCGGCGTTACCAGCCAGATTTGATCTTCGTCTTCTTTCACGATTTGCCGGCAGTATTGATGCGGGAGTTTTCTCCCCTGACTCCGACTGTGGTTTGGATGGAAGAGGCCTTGCAGCAGATTACGCGCTCACAGCTCGAATACGTGCGTGATGCCAAGCTGCTTTGTCTGAGTTCTCCCGATCTCGTTGAGGCTTACCAGGACAATGGCATTCCGCATGCGTCCTTCCAGTTGAGTGGCTTCTCACCTGCTTTTCACAAGCCGCATTCGAGTGTGGCGGGCAGGCCGCGCAAATACGATCGCGACTTGGCCTATATCGGTGGGCCTGGGGAGATCGAAGACCGTCCGGGCTTTTTGGCCTGGCTTGCTGGCAAGGGCCTCGATCTTGAGATCTTTGGTCTGAAAGACACTTGGTTGCCATACCTGCGTAAATACCCGCAGCTGCGCTATGCCGGCGAGGCGAGGCCTTCACGGTATTCCGAGATCTGTGCTCGTTCACGGGTTGTGATCGGCCTTAATCAGGCTCACGACTCGTGGCTGTACTTTAGTAATCGCATTTTCCTGACCTTGGCATGTCAGGGCTTCCACCTGACGCACTATGTGCCTGGGATCGATCAGGTCTTCGAGCGAGGGGTGCATCTGGATTGGTTTGAGGACCGGGAGGAGTGCCTCGAGCGCATTGACTATTGGTTGGGTAGCGAGGAAGAAAGACATCAGATTGCGCAGCGTGGTTTAGAGCTGGTGCGCTCTGAGCACACCTACGAGCGCCGGGTTCGTGAGGTCTTGGAGATCCTTGCTGGTGATCGAGAGCCCTCTTGTCCCCAGCCAAAATCTCCGAGCGTGCTACATCCCTTCCGGCGTCCGGAGTTGGTCTACGCTGGCGACTCACTGGCCCGGACCATCAAACGTTATCCTGAGGGAGAGCTTCTGGCGGTGCGCGTGCGGCGTCGGGACCTCGGTAGCTTGTAATCGTGGCAGCCAAAGCCGAAGCCGCAGAGCGGCCACTTCGCATCCTCCATGTCTTGAGCCAGAGAGGATTCTCTGGCGGTGAAAACCAGCTAGCGGCGATTGTTAGGCATCTGCACCGGGCTGATTACCAGCAGAGTTTCGTCCTGCATCCCGGTGCCCAATTTCGGTCCATTGCGGATGAGATTGGGGCGCCGGTGCAGGAGCTGCGCATGGCGAATGACGTGGACCTGGGAGCGGTGCTGCGTTTACGGGGGATCTTTCGCCGCAGTGATGCGGATGTGATCTCTTTTGGCTGTGCGCGAGGGCACAAGTTGGGTGGCTTGGCTTGTGCTGGAGCTAAGGGGCTCCCGCCACGCTTGGCGACGAGGCGAATGGATTATCCGCTGCGCGGGAAGCTCAAGCGCTGGTTGTATCGGACGGCTGTGCAGCGGGTCATCGTGATCTCAGAGGCGGTCAAGGAGCAGGTCCTTCACCTGGGGGTGCCTGAGGCTCAGGTCGAGTTGATTCACGAGGGGGTTCCGAGCGCGGAGCTCTCGGCGTTGCGCAGGCCAGAGGCGCGCGCGGCGGCCAGGGCGGAGCTGGGCATCGATGGCGATGTCGTTCTGGGGGTGACGCTGGCCTCCTTGCATGAGCGCAAGGGGCTCGATCTCTTGATCGATGCGCTGTCAGAGCTCGCCCTGGCGCCAGGCCAACGGCTGCTCTGGTGCGTTGGCGGGCAGGGGCCTTTGCTGGCAGAGCTGCAGAAGCATGCGGCGAGTAAGGCTCGGGAGGGGGCCGAGCTGCGCCTCTTGGGCCAGGTCTCGGCGCAGAAGCTCTTGGCGGCTGCGGACCTGTTTTGCCTTCCATCTCGACTTGAGGGGCTTGGGGTTGCGCTGCTTGAGGCCATGGCTTCGGGTTTGCCGGCAGTGGCCAGCCGCGTCGGCGGCATGCAGGACTCGCTGGTGGATGGTGAGACGGGCTTCTTTGCCGAACCGGGCGAGGTGGATTCGCTGCGCTCGGCTCTAGAACGCCTGCTCTCCACGCCAGAGTCGTGGCGGCAGTTGGGGGATGCGGCGGCCGCCCGGGCGGCAGAACGCTTCGATGTCCAGGGGATGTGCCGGGCTACTGAGCGTGTGTATCAAGAGTTGGCCGTACTTGGCCGACGAGTCCCCGGATGAACCAGTTCGATCGCTACTACGAACAGCTTCGGCAAGACTGCCGGCACTTCGAACCGCATCGCCCTTGTCGACCGCACAAGTTGCGGGGGCAAACATGCGAGAGCTGCGACGAGTACGAGGCGATGGCAAGGCGGGTTTTGATCGTCAAGCTCGCGGCGACCGGGGATGTCCTGCGAACGACGAGCTTTCTTCCTGGGATTCGGAAGCGTCATCCGGATGCGGAGCTGCACTGGCTGACGCTGCCTGTTGCAGCGCCGTTATTCGAGGGGAATCCTCTGGTCGATCGCTTGCACCTCTGCGATGGCAAGCACTTGCCGGTGCTGCTGGAGCAGACTCCTTTCGATGCCATCTACTGCCCTGACGCGGATCGGGAAACCGCGGCTTTGGCGGCGGCGGCTCCCTTGCGTACGGGCGGGCGGCGCATTGGTTATGCCTTCGAGGATGGGCGTGTTGTTCCGATAGGCGAGGCGGCGCGGCGCTGGTTTGTTATGGGCGTCTCGGACGATTACAAGCGGGCGAACCGCGAGACCTACCAAAACCTCGTTGCTGCGGCGATCGGGCTAGCGTTACCGATGCTTGACCGCCCCATGCTGCTTTTGTCAGACGCGGAGCGCGGGCGAGCGCGTGAGTGGTGGCAGGCCGAGGGACGCGCAGGCTTCCTCCTTGGCCTGAATACCGGTGCTGGGCGTCGGTGGCCGCAGAAGCAGTGGAGCTGCGAAGGGCAGGTCGCGCTGGTGCAGCGGGTCCATGCTGTGGGCGGCATTACCATGCTGCTTGGCGGGCCGGAAGAGTCCGAGCGACATCAGCAATTACTGGCAGCGGTGCCGGAGGGTGCGGTCATAGATGCTGGCACCGAAAACACGCTGCGGGATTTTGCTGCGCGTTTGGAGCTCTGCGATTTGGTGGTAACGGGCGACACAATGGCGCTGCACATGGCCTGCGCCTTCGGCAAGCCCGTGGTGGCGTTGTTTGGACCCACCAGCCCCTGGGAGATCGAGTTGTATGGCTCGGGGCGGAAGTGCTTCGCTGAGCAGCTCGAGTGCCTGGTTTGCTACGGGACTTGCGAGAAGACGCCCAACTGCCAGGACCTGATTTCTGTGGAAGAGGTCTGGCGCTGCGTAGAGGCCTTGCGCGGAGCTTAGCCGGCCGTTGAGAAAGGCTTGCTAGATACGCAGCTTTACTGCCGCCTTTATTCGCCGCGGGAAAGCGTTGGCGCCTCAGTGCGCTGCTAGCCAGTCAGGCCCTACTCCAAGGTCCACCGCTAGTGGCACCTCTAGCTCGGCTGCGCCTTCCATGCATTCCCGGACTAGGGTGCTCATTTGTTCGACTTCGGTCTCCGGGCATTCCAGGACCAACTCGTCATGGACCTGAAGGAGCATCCTCCCTTCGAGGCCCTGTTCTTTCAGTCGCTGGTCCAGGTCGATCATTGCGCGCTTGATGATGTCAGCGGCTGTGCCCTGGATAGGGCTGTTGAGAGCGACGTTTTCGGCGTTAACGCGCAGGCGCTGCAGTTTCCCATTGATGTCGGGGAGGGGGCGGCGGCGCATCCAGAGCGTGCGGGTTTCCTCATTTGCACGCGCGGTCTCGAGGGCGTTATCGATCCAGTCTTTTACCTTCGGCATTGCGTCGAAGTAGGCCGCGATGAACTTCTTCGCCTCGCCGAGCTTCAGGCCGGTTTCGCTGGCCAGGCGCTGCGGGCCCATTCCGTAGATGAGGCCGTAGTTGATGGCCTTCGCGTGCGAGCGCATTTCGCTGCCAACGGTCTCGGGCATGACGCCGAAGACCAGGGCAGCGGTGCGCTTGTGAACGTCCTCCCCGGCTCGGAAACCTGCGATTAAGTTTTCGTCGCCGGAAAGGTGGGCAAGAATCCGCAACTCCACTTGTGAATAGTCCGCACTCATCAAGACCCAGCCAGGGTTTCCGGGGATGAAGGCTTTGCGGATTCGCCGGCCTTCTTCGGTGCGAATCGGTATGTTTTGCAGGTTGGGGTTGTCGGAGCTTAATCGACCCGTTGCTGTGACAGCTTGGTTGAAAGAAGAGTGAATCCTCCCGCTGCTGCTGCGGACGAGCTTTGGCAGGGCATCTACGTAGGTGCCCTTTAGCTTGGTCAGCTGCCGATGCTTTAGCAGCATCTCGACGATGGGGTGTTCGCCATAGGTCTCAAGCACTTTCGCGTCCGTGGCCCACTGCCCGGTGCGTGTCTTCTTTGGCGGGCGTTTGTTCAGGGCGCTGTGGATCTGAACCCGGTCGAAGAGCACTTCGCCCATTTGCTTGGGGCTGCCGATGTTGAACTCTTCTCCGGCTTCTTGGTAGATCCGATCGCTCAGATCCGCGAGGCGTCCTTCGAACTCCTTGGAAAGTTCTTGGAGATAAGGCACATCGATCTTGATGCCGCGTTCCTCCATCTCAACGAGCACTGGCAACAGTGGCATCTCAAGCTCATCGAAGATCGTGCGAACCTGATGTTCTTCCAGTTCCTTTTCGAGCGGTTCGCGTAGCCGCCAGGTGAAGTCGGCGTCTTCGCAGGCGTACTGTCCCACCTTGCGGTGAGCGACCTCGGCCATCGTTACCGCTTTGGCGCCTTTACCGATGATGTCGCTGGTCGGGATTTTTTTATAGCTGAAGAAATCAAAGCAGAGGGCGTCCAGGTTGTGCCGGCGACCTGCGGGCATGGCCACATAGCTGGCTAGCATCGTGTCGAAGCCTACCCCCTCAACTCGTACTCCCGCGCGCCGCATGACCTCGATGTCATACTTGATGTTCTGCCCGAACTTCTCGATGCAGGGGTCCTGCAAAACAGCTACGAAGGCGGCGAGCCACTGGTCCCGCTGGTGGCCTTCGGGTAGGTCCGGTCCAAGCAGGGGCACGTAGAAGGCCTGGCCGGCTTTGGTCGCGAAGGACATTCCCACGAGTTCCGCTTCACCGGTATCGAGGCTGGTGGTTTCGGTGTCGAATGCGAAGCTCTTGGCTGCTTGCAGGCGTCGCGCGAGAGTCTTGCACTCTCCAAGGCTCTCGATAATGCGATAATCCTGGGGGCCGCTCCTCGCTTGGTTCCCCTCGTTTTGTGCCTCCTCGATGAGTTCGAGGACGAAGCTTTTGAACTCCAGGCGCTGGTAAAGAGTGATGAGCTTTTCGCGATCGGGTTGTGGCGGCCCGAGGGAGTCTGGGGTGACCTCGAGATCTAGATCGGTCACGATGGTGACCAGCTTGCGGGAGAGCAGCGCCTGATCGCGGAACTCGATCAGGTTCTCGCGCATCTTGGACTTCTTCATGCCCTCGGCTGCATCGAGGATGGCATCGAGGCTGCCATATTCGTTCAGGAGCTGAGCGGCCTTTTTGGGGCCGATACCCGGCACGCCCGGAACGTTGTCGCTGGAGTCTCCCATCAGGGCCAGAAGGTCGATGATCTGCTCGGGAGGAACGCCAAACTTCTCGATGACCTGGGCAGGTCCCTGGACTCGCGTTTCGCTGCGATCGCGTTTGGCCTTGATGTCGTAGAGCTGGAGCTTTTCTCCATCGACGAGCTGCATGAAGTCTTTGTCGCCGCTGACAATGAAGACCTGGTCCCCCTCTTCCTTGCACTTCACCGCCAAGCTACCGATTACGTCGTCGGCTTCCTGGCCGGGCATCTCGATGATGGGGAGGCCCCAGGCCTGCGTTAGCTCGCGGAGATCGTTGAACTGCAGAACCAGCTCGTCGGGGGCTTTTTCGCGGGTTGCTTTGTACTCGGGGTAGATCGCGACGCGATGCAGGTTCTCGCGGGGCCCATCGAAGGCGACAGCGATGCGGTCAGGGTTCTCCTGCTGCAGCAGAGCACGGAGGGTCAGCAAAAAGCCGAAGCTGGCGGAGGTTGGGTGCCCGCTGCTGCTGATCAGGCCACCCCCGCGAACGGTGAAGGCAAAGTGGGCGCGGTAGGCGAGTGCTGTGCCGTCGAGCAGGAAGGTCCTTCGCATCGCGGCATTGTGGCAAAGCTGCACAGGCAGGGCGAGGGTCGGGGTCTGCCCATGCTTTTTGCTTTTGGCGGACGAGACTTGGCGCCGGATTTGGGCGGTTGCGGCGCTGGTACACATGCGCGACGATTTGCACGTGGGCCTCGGCCTTGGCTGTCGATAGAGTACGCTGAGATACTGCCCCAACCCCCCCCAAGTTTTTGAGGTTGAGACGATGCATAAGATTCTGATCAGAGCGAGTGCGCTACTTGCTGCGCTTGCTTTTTGTGGTGCTCCAGCGCTCGCTTCCCCGCAGTGATGTGGTGGTGGTCGGGGCGCAGTTGGCGCTCCCTCACGTGGAGGGATGGGGCGAGGTGGAGCAGCGATCTCCTTTCAACGCCTGCAAACCAGCCTTTCGAAGCTCAAGATCGATTGGAAAACGGCGACGGCACGCGGCGAAGAGAAGCTGAGTGTCCGAGAGGCTCTCGACCAGATTGCCAAGCGCGATGCTCGCCCGGTGCTGATCCTTCGTGAAAAGGAGCGTCCGGACGAGAAGGTCGAGGCGCTGCTAAAGGCGACGCTCAAGAGTGAGCGAATCCAACTTGCGTCGGATTGGTTCTATTGCGTCAAGGTTCCCGAGCACGCTTCGGACCCCGAGCATCCGTGGAGCGTGCTTTTTGATGATCGCCACCCCGAGCGCATCGTGCTCTATACGCGCGATGGCGGCTGCAAGGTCGGCTTCCTCGGTTCGACTCGGCATAAGGTGAACTGGAAGGGCTTTGCTCGTGTCCTCAAGAAGGATTACAAGCGCGATGCGACCCGCGCGGTCAAGCAGATCAATCAGCTTCTGAGCAAATACGACGCGATCGATAGCCGCAAGAAGGACATCCAGGAGCAGTTGGACCGTGCCAAGGAGGGGTCCGACAAGCGCAAGATCCAGAAGTACAACAAGAAGCTGGAAGAGCTCGAAAAGGAGCTAAAGAAGGCCCTGCGCCAAGAAGAGAAGCTGCGTGATCTTGGGCTCAAGCGGCAGCTTGAGCAGGAGAAGGCCGCGAAGCGTACTTGAGGCTCCCTAGACGGATCTGGCAAGTGGATTACCATGGGGCTCCCCGATTTCCCAAGAGTGGAGAACCATGGTTTCCCTCCAGCCTTCTGCTCTCGTAGCAGCCTTTCTTCTCGCCTCCTACGCGGGCGCCTCTTCCAGCGGTCTCATTCTCAAGCCCTACGGTCCAGCGACGGCCGGTAAGGGCAATATCTCTCCCGAGCTGTGGGTGCGAGGGCATCCGAGCCCGGGACAGAGTTCCTTCCGCTTTGAAGTGTCGAAGGGGCTCGGAGCTGGGCCAGCCTTCATGGTCGGGGGCTTTCGCCAGACCAAGCTCTCGGTTCTCGGTCTCAGTCTCCTCGTCGACCCCATGACCCCAGGGTTTTTCCTGCCTTGGTCGGGAGTACTTGGTGGCGGGGCGGGGCAAGCCGGCGCTGGTTCGGTGAGCATTGCTTTTCCGCTCCCGAACATGCCCAGTATTGCTGGGGTCTCGCTCTACACCCAGGTCTTCGTCCTTGATGCTGCGGCTCCTGGAGGTTTGAGCGCTTCGAAGGGACTGCGTTCGACCTTCAATCGAGGCCCGCTCGCTGTGCTCTGCGGCCACCGCAGTCTGCGTAGTTATGACTACGGCCGTCAGAAAGCGGTCAACGATGGAACCCGCAGCTCGCCTGATGACGTGCAGTTCAATCGTGCTGGCACTCTGCTGTTTGCCACGGGGCGTGATAGCGGCAGTGCCGGTGTGTTTGAGATCTATGATGCGACAGTATCTCCCCTCAAGAAGCTGAAGATGGTGAGCTTAGGCCCTGGGCTTCCCAATCACCTCGTCGTGCATCCGTCGGATACGCGTGCCTACGTTGCGATTGCCGACAAGCCTGGTAAGGCGGGCTATGTCCGCATCGTCGATATCGATCGGAGCTCTAGCACCTTTGGCACCGTTTTGGGGCAGGTAAAGAACATCCCAGCGGGTCTCAGGTTTTTCGAAGGTGGCTCTGTTTCGGCAAACGGGCGGGTGCTCTGCATCGCCGAATTTCAGTTTTCGGGAGCCTCTTCTCTTCACGTGATTGACGTCGACCCGAGTTCCTCGACTCGGGACACCTGGAAAAAGACGATTCTTCTGCCCGGGGTCGGATCCATGCTGACCGACGTCGATGTCGATGCCGATGGGCTTTATGCCTACGTCTGCGCCGTTTCGTTCGGTGGCCCGCCGACCTTTGCTCAGGTCTTGCTGCCGACAGGCCGTGTAACGAAGCTCGTTTCGATTTCCAACAATGTCCGATTCCCGACCGATATCGATCTCGATCCTCGCGGGCGCTTCCTGGTCGTCTCGTGTTCGAACTCGAGTAACCTCGTTTACTTTCCTCTGACCCGAGGGCCTTCGTTCATGGTGCCGCGATTGATGCAGAGTGCGGGCAAGGCCAAGCCGTTCTCGGTGGCTCTGACGCCGGACTCTCGTCTTGCGATTGCGGCGACGATGTCGCACGGCTTTGTCGCCTGGGATGTCGCCACGGGCAAGATCGTCTGGCGGAATCAGTCTGTCTCAGGCGGTGACGGGATCGCCGTGCGCTGAGGGACGATTCGACTGCGGGGCCCATAGTCGGGCTGCTTTGCCCAGCGCTTCTTATGAGCGCTGGGCAAAGCAGCCTGCCGGTTCCCAGGGGCTGGGTGGGGGCTCTTCCGGTCTAGTGGGGCCCGGCTTAGTGTCGGAAGTGTCGCTTGCCAGTGTGGATCATGGCGGCGCCGAGTTTGTCGACCGCTGCAGTGACTTCGGGATCCTTGCGTGAACCGCCCGGTTGGGCTATGGCGCTGATGCCGGCGGCTATGGCTGCCTCGACCCCATCGGGGAAGGGGAAGAAGGCGTCACTACCCAGCACCGCGCCCTTGGCCTTCTCGCCGGCGTGTTCGCAGGCGATGTTCACCGAGTCGACACGGCTCATTTGCCCGGCGCCGACGCCGACAATCTGTAGGTTCTTGGCCAGTAGGATGGCGTTGGAGCGCACGTGCTTGCAGACGCGCCAGGCAAAACGCAAGTCGGCCATTTCGGCATCCGAAGGTTGACGCTTGCTGGCGACAACCCAGCCTTGCTCCTCGGCCTCGTAGAGGGGGCCGTCGTCGTCCTGCACGAGAAATCCGCCCGATACCGAGCGCAGGCGCTTCCACTTGCCCAGTGGCGCTAGTGGTCCACATTCGATCAGGCGTAGGTTTTTGCCGAACTTGGCTCCGTGGAGCGTGTCCAGGGCCGCTTCGCTAAAGCTTGGTGCGATTAGGCATTCGACGAACTTGCCCGGGGCCGCGATTTCAGCTGCGGTCTCGGCATCCACCGTGCGGTTGCAGGCGATGATCGAGCCGAATGCCGAGATCGGATCGCCTGCGTGTGCGTTGATGAAGGCTTCTCGTAAGGAGTCGGCGCTTGCCGCGCCGCAGGGGTTGCCATGCTTGATGATGGCGCAGAACGCTGACTGCTCTGCAGGAAACTCTCGGGCGAGCTCGAGGGCTCCGTCGAGGTCGAGGATGTTGTTGTAACTAAGCGCTTTGCCCCCGAGCACCTTTGCGCTGCCCAGACTCGATGGGGCTGAGCTGCGGAGTCGGTAGAAATCGCCACCCTGGTGAGGATTCTCCCCATAGCGGAGTGATTGGGCCAAATCTCCGACGATCGTTATCGACTCGGCAGGGCCGGTGTGCTCGCCTTCCTGCTGTCCCTGCAGGTACTCGGCGATCGCAGCGTCATAGCGTGCTGTCTGTGCGAAGACCTTACGTGCGAGCTTCCTCCTGAGGGCTTCGCTGGGGCGGCCGCTTACCAGTGCGGATCCCACTTCGTCGTAGTCGGCTGGATCGCAGACGACCGTTACGTGTGCGTGGTTCTTAGCGGCCGAGCGCAGCATGGAGGGGCCGCCGATATCGATTTGCTCGATGGCTTCGGCCAGGCTGACCCCCTCCTTACTGATCGTTTCGACAAAGGGGTAGAGGTTGACGACCACGACGTCGATTTGGCGGATGCCGTGCTCCTGCATGGCCGATACGTGTGCCTGGAGATCGCGCCGCCCGAGCAGGCCGCCGTGCACGAGCGGATGCAGGGTCTTGACCCGTCCGTCGAGCATTTCGGGGAAGCCTGTGTACTGGGAGACATCTTCGACCTCAAGCCCAGCTTCTCGCAGCCTGGCTGCGGTGCCACCGGTGGAGAGCAGGCCGTAGCCTTGCTCGACGAGAGTTTTTGCGAAGTCGACGAGACCGGTCTTGTCTGAGACCGACAGCAATGCGAAACGAGCGCCCATGACTGGCTCCAGAGGGGGGGCAGAAAAAGTGGAGGGGACAAGTGCGGCGAGCCCCGAGCAGAGCCATCGTCAGCGCCCTGCTAAGGCTGCATCCAACTCTGCCTCGGCATGGGAAACAAGAGCTACTCACAACAAGAGCCCCCCGCTCCCAAAGGAAGCGGGGGGCTCTTGCGTTGGCGAGGGAGGGGCGCCGAATCCGGCGCTCCGTCACTCGCGGGCCTTCTTCAACAGCCTGTTAGCCCTTATCGGAGTCGGGCTTCGGCTTTGGTTTCACCATGCCGCCCTCGCCTGGCTTCATCAGCTGTAGCGAAAGGACCTTGAAGCGCTTCTCCTTCTTCAGCAGCTTGGCCAAGGCCTCTTGCGTTAGCTGCTCCTTGTCGGTCTTGGGTTTCTTCGTCCAGATCAGGACCTCGCCAGCGGCGCAGTCGGGCATGGCAACCAGGATGGCCTTGTGGCTTTCGAGCATCTCACGGACGCTCATTGCGCTGGATTGTCAGCGAAGGCCTTCGATTTCGAGCCGGTAGGCCTGCTCTGGCAGAAGCGTTGAGAGCTTCATCTCCTTGAGGCGGACGCGCTTGGGGAGCATTGCCTTGATTTGGATTTCCAGATCGTCCTTGTTGAGTTTGCTTCTGAAGAAGGCCCGAGCCGTCGTATCGACATAAGCCCACTCGATCCCTTCGATTTTGTACAGGGCATCACGTGCCGCTGTTGCTTTTTTGGCTGCGCTTCAGCCACCAATGCCGCTGAGCTGGAGGTGGTAGAGCTGAACGCCCGTGGGCTTCTTTGGGGTTTGGGCAGAAATGACGGCTGTCAGCACGGACGCCGCGAGACATATAGTTGTCAGTCGCATGGAATTCTTGCGGTAGGAGGGTCAGAAGGAGAGAGGCGACGGGACTAGGGCCCTGTCCGAATCGCGGGACTGTACTACGGAATCGGTTTTTTGCCATCCACGGCATGGCCCAGCTTTGTATCGATGCCGAGGGGATCTTTTCTCGTCCCTGGGATGTGCCAAGTCGGGCTTCTGTGGGGTTGGAGCTGGCCTGGGACTAAGCCCTTTCGAGTTCTCTTCGCTGCATCAGCTTCTAAGCCGCAAGGTGACTTGCAGGGACCTTTTCCCTTTTGGTAAGCGCACTGCGGGCAGGAAACCGAGACAAGGTCTAATGGGGATGGAAAGCTTCTTCTCCTGGACTACATCGCGCACTTCGACTTCGAAGGCCCAGGGCAGTGGCTCGATCGTGAAGACGCCGACATTGTGGGTGGAGGGCACAGCAGCAGGCCACCAGCCGAGGACGAGCCAGGCAGGGCTGGCGAGTTCGACCTCTACTTTCCACTCGATCATTGGGCCGGGCTTTAAGCCATGTTCGAGAATGTGGACCCGGCCTTCGGGCACGGGAGAATCCTTTCTTTCGCTCGGGGTCTGGCTCCAGGTCAGCCTACTCAATGGCTGTTCACTGCTGAGTATGTTTGACCAGGCGAGATAAGGCTCGGGGTAGGGATCCAGGTGGCCGAGTAGCCAGGCCGGGGCAGAGCGTTTTCGTTGGCGGACTATGCTCCAGCTCGTGCGGCACACACGCTGGCCGTCGTATTCGAGGACGAGGGATGCCTCGTCCTTGGGTATTGCCTGGCTTTGCGGGAGGAGAATCTCATTGCGTGTACTGAGAAGCGTGACGCCGGGCCATGTGGCGGCACCGCAGTCCTTGCCGTGGACATACTCGAATGCTGCACGATATTCGTATGGAAGGTTGAGGAGGGTCGGCGCTACTTCTGGAATCTTGGGGAGAGCGTCGCGAGCGCTGACGAGCATGGTTTCCGCTTTGGCACAGTAAGCACTCCAGGGGGCGGCGCCCAGCCACAACAAGGGGAGGAAAAGCACCGCGAGCGCCATGCATAGGCGAGAGGCAAGGATTCCTGAGAAACCGCGCAAAAGGCTGGCGATAACGAGAAGGGCTCCGAGGGCTGGCAGGTAGCCGTGATGTCGGTGCGATTCTTCGGGAAAGAGGCTCGCGGGTATGTTGAGGATTACGAAGACGAGGATTGCGGAGAGAATCCAGCGCCTGCCCTTTTGTAGGAGCCCAAAAATAAGGCTAGCAACGAGGAAGATGATGCCGATTCGACTGCCTGCGTATTCAATACCAAGCCCGTGCGCAAAGTATCGGCCGAGGTTCTGGACTACGGAACCCGACCATTCAATGGGGCCTGCGCTTATTGCTGCCAGGAGTTCCGCAGTTCTTGTCTCAGCTGGGTTTGGAGTCGAGTATTGCGGTAACAGCCGTAGGTGTACGTAGCTCAGCGCGAAGCTCATGACGAAAATAGCCGTTGCGCTAGTGCTGCGCTGCTGGCGGCTGTGTTTGCTTGGCGCCACCAGTGCGAAGAAGGGAAAGAGCAATACCTGCATATAGGCGTTTTCGGCTGCCCCTATAGCGAGCGAGCCAAAAAGCACCGCTCCGGCGAGTTGATGGAGAATACTCCGGCCAGTAGCGATGCTGAGTACGCCAAGGCTGAGGAAGCAAAAGGTCAGGCTCTTGTTGCCTGCGGCAAACCAAGAGAGGGCAGAGATCGTGCCCGGCGCCAGGAGGAGCAAGGCGGCGGTAGCGAAGGCAAAACGGCTGCTTGCTCCGAAGACCTTGGCGATGCGAAGCACGGCCAGCCCGCCGATGAAATGGGCAGCGAGGGGCAGTAAGCGGCCTAGCCAGGGCGGCAGTTGGGCTTGTTCGCAGAACCAGAGCCACAGCCACCACAGGGGCCGGTAGTAGGGGTAGGTTTCGACCGGCAGCAGGGCTTCGCCCAGGCTACGCTCGCGCAGCGACAGGAAACCGACCCAATCCTCCGGTGAGTAGGCGAAGCTTAGGGTCCAGCCGAAGCCGATGCCGACGAGGCCAAGGAGGAGAAAATCTAAGCGAAGGTACTTGGCCGGTGCTGTCATTGGAGAGGGCTATCGCAGGGCCCGGAGGCAATCATCGGGGTTCTCTAGTAGCAGGCTGTGCCCAGCGCTTGGCACTTCGCGATAGCTACCGTTTTTTAGCGCCGCCGCTGTACGTGCGATGTCGGCACTGTGTACGAGAGTATCCTCTTTGCCTGCGTGAAGTAATACGGGAACCTCGATTTGGGGCAGTAAGTCGGCCCAGTCGGTATTGCTGATTGCGTTGATTTGCGCCAGTGTCGTTTGGCGTTCTTGGACGCTCGGGCGGAAGCTCCGGGAAATGTCGTTGACCAGATCGGGCTTGGCGGCGAGGAAGCTGGCGCCAAAGAGCCACGGACGCAGTGCTGCGCTCAGCTGTTCGGTCGGCACATGGGTGAACACCGTGTGGAAAAACGCATAGATGGCCTGGGCATGGCGGCTGTTTGCGGCTTCGGTGCCGTAGAGCACGGCGCGTTCGACACGTGCACCTGCCTCAGCTGCAAACGCTAAGGAAACCTTGCCGCCCATGGAGGTCCCTAGCAGGGTGCAGCGCTCGATATTTTCGGCGTCTAGAACCGCATGGATATCGGCGAGGGCGTTATCGAGGCTCCAGGCACCACTCCATCCGCTCATGCGACCGAGACCGGGCGGATCGTAGACATAAGCCCTATAACCTAGGCGAGCCAGGGTGCGTGGCAGCGTGCCAAAGAGTTTGGAACTATTACCAAGGCCGGGTACGCAGAGGATGGGGTGGCCTTCACCCTGTTTGCGGTAGGGGACTTGGGCGCCATCCTTACGGGCAGCGAGTTGCCAGGCACTGGGCCGAAGTTTCGAGTCCGAGGTATCGTTCATTTTTTGTCTTTGGGAAAACCCTGCCAGTGGTAGCTGCCGCGAGTCAATTCGGCGAGAGCCCGTAAGCGCTTGGCCTGGCCGTAAGCGATCGCCAGCTGATAGTAAGGGGTATAGCGTGCTTCGCGTCGCCGGTCTGGGAAGTAGGCGATGTGTACTGGGATTGGGACGCTAGCGCGGGCGGCGGCGATACGGTGGTGAATAGCTGCGAGCGAGGCGCTTTTTCCTGCTTCCGGCGGCGAGCAGACAATCCAAAGCACGGAAGAAGGCTGTTCAGGGGGGCTGGCTAAAAGGGTGGGTAATCCGCTTTGGATTCCAAATATATCGAAGAGCGTATCGGCTGGCGCGGATACGCCTTTGCCCGGGAGGCGAGAGAGGAAGAGCCCGAGTTTTTGCAGCTCCCTAGCGCTGATCAGAGCATATCCTTTGCGAGGATAACGTTTGGGCTTGGTTTCCGTCGTCAGGATGCGGAAGGGGGTTTTCTCCGGAAGATTGGCAAGGGCCAAGAGGATCCCCTCAGTGATTTTTTTTCCGAGCGTGGTCCCCTTTGTACCTTTGGGGCTGCCGCTGGCGCCGCTTTTTTCTTGGCGCCACCAGGGTCCGGACCAAGCAGCTGATGCGTCGAGTAGCAGGGTGACGCCTTCCTGGCTTATTGGCATGCCAAAGAGCTTAGGGCTGCCTTTGGGTGGTGGCGGCAGCAAACGCTTTTTCGCGCGGCGCTGCACGTAGAGCTTGCGGCGTCCATGTATGAACTCTGCCCATTTCTTCGGCTCTGTTGCCGAAGCATGAAAACCAGTGCCTCGGCGGCCCCTGCGCTTTTTCAACCCGTGCCCGATGCCATGCATGTCGACGAGTAGGGCGTGGACCATGTGTCGTACTCTTTCGTCGCCTGGGCCCTGCAGCCGGGCTAGAGCTTTTGGCAACTCGCGAAGAGCTGCGAGTGGGCGTAGCTCCCAGAGGAGTTCGCAGAGCAGGATCTGCTCTGTCTGTGGGATGTCAGTGCGGCCAAGGGTCTGGCAGAGATCGATGACCGTCTTGGCGAAGGGGCCGTCGATGTCTTTCTCCGCTTTGCTTGAGCGGGCGAGTGCCCGAACCAAGTTAGATAAGAGTCTGGCGCGAACGCTGGGGTTCTTCTCGTTATGTAGTCGGTTACAAAGGTGGGTGGCCACTTCGGGGAAGGCGAGCTCACCGAGGGTCTTGGCGGCTGCGGCGCGGACTAGCGGGTCAGGATCGGAGAGCAGCGCTTGGAATCGAGAGATATCTTCGAAGGCGCCGTGAGCGCCGAGCAATCGACCAGCGATGGCGATGTGGAAAGCGCGGGTCCGGCCCTTGGCCTTGGCGAGGATCTTTCTCGCACGCACGGGGATTTGTGGCGACTGCAGGCGGCGCAGCATGTCGATGGCCATGTCGCGGATTAGCCAGGGTTGCCGGGAGGCGGATTTACGATCGTTCCACTCGCGGCTTATGTCGTTGCCGACGTGAACCATTGCGAAGGCGAAGAGGGCGTCGAGCGCTTTTTCACTGGTGCTGGCGGCGAGTCCGCTGAGAACAAAGGAAAGTTCCTGCTCTACCGACCAGTAGAATTTGTCCCCCTTTGCCTGACTGAGTTCGGCTAGGGCTTCTTCCCCTGTGGGGAGGACGAGGGGGGTCTTGTTCGGGCGTGGCGCTAGCAGGTGCAGGCGGCCGCGGCCCCAGGCATCGAGGAAGTTCTTTGCCTGCTCCGGCCAGTCGATTTGGGCAGGGAGCGGAGCGGACGCGAAGAACAGCAGGGCCCAGGCTAGATGAGATTTGCTCATTTCTTCTTGTCCTGCGCTGCGCGTTTTTCAGGTTTGGGATAAAAACGTTCGACGATGACCGGAAGTGCCATCGCGGTGGTTTGCCCAATCAACTCCAAGCTCTTGGCGGAGATAATCTCCATGTTGTCCTTCTCTGTGTGCCACCAGTCTGGTGTTGGCGGGCCGAAATCGATCAAGTTGATGACCTCGATGCTGTAATCGAGGAAGGGCATGTGGTCGTCGGTAACCGCTGTTTCAGTCTTGAAGAAGTAACTCTGCTTTCCTAGGTGACGTGCCTGCTGAAAAACGATGTCCTGGAGGGCGCGTGAGGAGTTGGTGTCTCGAGATACGTGTAGGGTCTTCGCGCCGATCATGTCGAGTAAAAACATGACCGGAATATGCTCGTAGAGCGGCTTGTCCTTTGGAAAGCGCTTGCGCAGTTCTTGCACCGCGCGCTTAGAGCCGAAGAGGGAGCGGTTGTCATTCCAGTCCCAGTCGATGGACTCTTCGCCGTCGAACCAGATCAAGAGCAGAGGGCAGCGGAGCGGGTGATCCTTGAACCAATGTGCGAGCTCGAGGAGCAGGCCTGAGCTGGAGCCGCCGTCATTGGCTCCGAAGAAATCGAAACTCCTCGGGGCATTGGCTTGCTCTCGGCAGAGCTTGGTGTCGTAGTGGCTGCCGAGGACGAGGAGCCGCTTTTCTTCCGGATCAGAGCCAGGGATCTCGCAGAGGATGTTGCTGAAGCTGATGCCCTTTGCGTGCTTCTCGTCGCTGAAGCTGTCGATCTGCGGTTTCAGCCCCAGCTTCTTCAGCTCAGCAACGATCCAGTCGCGTGTCTTGGCGAGAGCCTCCGAGCCGGCGGGCCTTGGTCCGAAATTGACCTGTTTCTGCACGTAGCTCTTTGCACGTTCACCATCGATGTGGGGTATGGGGCCAAGCACGCCATCATTGTCATCGGGGGTTGAGCAGCAAGCGAGGAGCGGCAAGAGGAACCAAGCGGTGTTCACGGCGATCTCCGTTCGATCGAAAGACGAAGAGCGACACTAGCCGGGCCGCGGCTCGGCAGCGAGGGGCGGGGCTATTAGGTCCTATTGATGTGTCGTATTGACCTGGTGTCTGGCGCGTCGCGAGGAATCGTTCTAGGTTGGTTTCTTGTGCTGGGGTTCACCTGCTTCGCCTCCCCAACACCCCTCGCTTGGCATTGCGACATCTCGTTGGTGTCTCCACGTCCAGCTTCTCTGCCCATAATCATTGCCCCATGACTCTGCTGCTAGCTTTGGCCGCTCTGGTGATTGCTGGGGCGATTTCTGTGCTCCTTGGCGTCTTGGTGTTGGAGAGCCTTGCGGCACTGAGCTGGAACCCGTCTGCGGCTAAGGGGCAGCCTGAGCAGGATTCCTCGGTCCCAACGTCGGTTGTGGTGCTGATTCCGGCACAGAACGAGGCAGCACGAATCGCAGCGACGATTCAGGCTGTCCAAGCCGAAGCCGTTCATGGCTGGCAGATCCTAGTCATCGCGCACAATTGCGACGACGATACGGCGCTGGTCGCGCGTGATGCTGGGGCTCGAGTCTTGACGCTGCGGGATGGCGGCGATCTTGGAAAGCCGGCAGCTCTCCGCCTCGGCATCGCCGAGCTGGAGCGAGAGTCGCCGGAGATCGTGCTGATTCTCGATGCTGATTGCCTCCCCGAGAGAGGTGCGCTGACCCTGCTTGCGCAGCAATCTCAGAAGTACCAGCAGCCATGTATGCCGGCCTATCTGCTGGCTGCCTCCCCGGAGGGAGGTGCCTTTTCTTCGGTTTCGAGTGGCGCTTGTTGGATCAAGAACTTCTTGCGGCCACTCGGGCTGTATCGCATGGGGCTGCCCTGCCTGATATCGGGGAGTGGCGTGGTCATGCCATTTGGCCAACTCCGGAGCGTCGAGCAGGGGCAAGGGTCCATTGCCGAGGATTATCAGCTCACAATTGACCTGTTGCGGAAGGGCCATGCTACGCGATTTGTGCCGTTGGCACGGGTTCATAGCGGGCTCCCTTCGGTTCAGGGCTCTGCGATGCGTCAACGCACTCGATGGGAGCACGGGCACCTGCAGCTCACGCTTGTGGAGGCTCCACGCCTACTCCTTGAGGCTTTGTGGCATCGAAGCTTCTACCGCTTTGTTATCGGCTTGGAACTCCTTACCCCCCCGATCTCCCTGCTTGGTTTGGGGTGGTGCTTGGTTCTCATTGGAATCCTTGCCTTGCAGTGGTTCCTGGGATGGGGGGGCGCGGTGACCTGGGCGTTCTGGCTTCACCTTGGGTCCGCGATCTTGTGCTTTTCTGCCGTGACTGCTGCGCTGCTGCGCTTTCGCGGGGCGAAATCGACCTTCAGCTTTCTTGCACATCTCCCAGCGTATGCTCTCAGCAAGCTCTCTATTTACTTGGGCTTCCTTTGGAGCCGTGAGCGTAATTGGCGTCGGACTGACCGCTGATCTCAGCACTGCGGCTGCCGGGCGTCCTCTTCCGTCGCCTCTTCCTCGTTGCTAGAGGCGCTGGCAAGGGAGCATCTGGGCTTCTAGCGTGGCTTGAGCGGCGTTCAGGATGTGGAGGGCAGATGGCCGAATCGAACGAGCTTCTGAAGCTGATCACCGAACAGATCGATACCGCAATGCAGGAGGATGAGCATTGGGAGGGGAACTTTTCCGCGTACCTCGAGCGGGTGGATGAGAATTCGTTCTTCGTTCGGACTAACCATCAGCGGCTCTACGACATGCTTCTTTCCTCTGAAACCGAAAAACTCGTTGGAGATCAAAAGGGCAGCATCAAGCCCAGCAATCTCGTCTCGACCGTTGTCGATATGGACACACAAGAGAAGGTCGACATGGTCACATCGCGGTTTATCCGCGAGGTTGGCTACGACGGGGACTCGGCCGCAGGCGTTCTCAGCGCAGACGTCCTCAGCTACGTCGCGAGCATCTTTGCCCGCGGCGATGCGAAGAAAGAGTCTTGAGCTCACTGCGTTCGCAGGGAGACATCATGGTCCAGCGCATCGATAAGGATCACACCCGTTTCCGAGATATCGTTCGGGAGCGCATCAAGTTGAACCTACGGCAGTTTGTCGGCTCTGGCGAGATGATCGGCAAACAGGGGGGAAAATACGTTTCGGTGCCCCTACCACATATTCAGTTACCGTGCTTTTGCTTCGGTCAGAATGAGAAGGGCGGGGTCGGCCAGGGCGAGGGGAAAGAAGGCGCCGCTGTCGAAGTTCAGGAAGGCGATCACGAGGGCCTGGGCGCATTGGATGTCGAGGTGGAAGTCGAGGAGCTGGCGCAGATTCTCGGTGAGGAGCTTGAGTTGCCGAACATCATGCCCAAGGGCAATAAACGCTCCGATACGACTGGCGCCCGTATGGCTCGGGTCAGCATGGTTGCTCCAGAGAGTTTACGGAACTTCAAGTACACGTTTCGCGAGGTGTTCAAAGGTCAGATTTCAGCTGGGATTTATAATCCCGACGATCTCGTCATTCGTCAGGTCCCAACAGACAAGCGTTCCAAGTCGTGCAAGCCGAGCGTCCTGCCTCAGGCCAATGCTGTCATCATCTACATGATGGACGTATCCGGCTCTATGGGGCAGGAACAGAAGGATATGGTGCGCATCGAGTCCTTCTGGATCGATGCTTGGCTTCGCAGTCAATACAAGAACCTCGAGGTGCAGTACATCGTCCATGATGCGGTTGCGCACTTGGTGGATCAGCACACCTTCTTTCATCTGCGCGAATATGGTGGGACGAAGATATCGAGCGCCTATGAGCTGCTTGTGCAGTTGATGGAGAAGCGCTACCCAGCGCAGGAATGGAATATCTACCCTTTCCACTTCAGCGATGGCGATAACTGGTCATCGAGCGACACCGAGCACTGTATTGGTTTGCTCAAAGAGCGCGTCCTCCCCTTCGTAAATCAGTTCGGCTACGGACAGGTCAAATCAGCGTACGGTAGTGGTCAGTTCAAGAAGGACCTAGATCACGTGTTTCACGACGATGCTCGGATAGTGACTTCGAACATTTTCGATCGAAAATCGATTCCGGACTCGGTCAAGGAGTTCCTGGGGCGGGGCAAGTAGGCTGCGAGCTAAGCATCATGGGGGACCTCACACCGGAACTCGCCCGCTACCACGAGGAGATACGCGAACTAGCGAAGGGCTATGGCCTCGACTTCTATGAGACCATTTTCGAACTCGTCGATAGCGACGAACTCAACATGATTGCTAGCTACGGAGGGTTTCCCAGGCGCTACCCGCATTGGCGCTTCGGCATGGAATACGATCAGCTCAGTAAGAGCTACCAGCATGGGCTATCCAAGATCTACGAACTCGTCATCAACAACGACCCGTGCTACGCGTACTTGATGAGATCCAATAGTTTGCTGGAGCAGAAGCTGGTGATGGCGCACGTGTACGGGCACTGCGACTTCTTCAAGAATAACTACTGGTTCAGCAAGACTGACCGGAAAATGATGGACACGATGGCGAACCATGGCACGCGGATTCGTGCCTACATGGATCGTTACGGTGTGGCTGTCGTCGAGGACTTTATCGATAGGGTGAATTCGCTGGAGAACCTCATCGATCCGTGCAGCGAATTGGTCGAGGGCAGCGTTCAGGCTGAGGTCGACTCGGATGATGCGGAGCTTCCTCTTGCGCCTCGGGCCGATCGTGATGTGTTGCGCTTCTTGATGCGCTTTGCTCCGCTGGAGCCTTGGCAGCAAGACGTGCTCGCAATGCTGCGCGACGAAGCCTACTACTTCGTTCCGCAGAGGATGACCACGGTCATGAACGAGGGCTGGGCCGTCTATTGGCATTCGACGATGATGTGCAAGCACATCCTGCGCCCCGAAGAGCTGATCACCTATTGTGGCCATCATTCTGGGGCGCTGGCGACGGTGCCGGGGCAAATCAATCCCTACAAGCTCGGGGTCGAACTCATGCGCCATATTGAGCGGCGCTGGGATAAGGGCCAGTACGGGCGCGAGTGGGCCAGCATTGAGGATGCACAAGAGCGCCGCAACTATGACAACGCTGCGGGTAAGGGGCGCGAAAAGATCTTTGAGCTGCGCAGGGACCATAATGATGTGAGCTTCGTCGAGCAGTTTTTCGACGAGGACTTTGCACGTGATCAGAAGTATTACGTCTACGGTCGTGATTCACGCAGCGGCGAGTACGTGATCGTGGATCGAGATTACCGCAAGGTAAAACAGCAGCTGCTTTGGGGGTTGACGAACTTCGGCCAGCCTCGCATATCGGTAATTGATGCAAACTACGCCAATCGGGGCGAGCTTTATCTCTACCACGAATGGCGCGGTCTCGACTTGCAGTTCCAGTTGGCGAGTGAGACGCTCAAGAATCTGCATGCGCTGTGGCAGCGCCCGGTGCATCTCGAAACACGGGAAGAGGGGGAGGGACGACTCTTGTCTTTTGATGGTGAGGAACTGCGGTTCCTAAGGCTGAGGCCTTCGGAGGAGGCCTTTGCTGTCGGTCAGCTCCCGCCCGATGGTGACGAGAATCTTGAGGTTACTCCGTGATTCCCATCAAGGACGATGCGCCGCGTGCGCGCTTTCCCTACTGGGTCCTGCTGCTCATCGCTGTCAACCTTTGGGTCTTCGGCTGGCAGCTGGGACTGGATGCCGCAGAGCGGCAGGCTTTTGCCTTTCGCTACGGGCTGGTCCCAAGTTCCGTCGTTCCCCGCTGGGAGCAACTGCTGCAGGATCCTGGGTTGCTCTTTGGCTTCGATATGCTGCGTTTTGCGGTGGTTCCGCTCGTGTCCAGCGCCTTTTTGCATGCTGGCCCCCTGCACCTCCTCGGCAACTTGCTCTTCCTTTGGGTCTTTGGAGACAATGTCGAGTCGAGGTTCGGCTACAAGCGCTTCCCTATTTTTTATCTGCTCTGCGCTATGGGGGCAGGGGTGGTACACGCCGGTATGCAGCCTGATTCGGGGGTGCCGATGGTGGGGGCGAGCGGCGCGATTTCGGGCTGTTTGGGCGCTTATCTGGTTCTGCACCCAAGAGCGCAGGTGAAGTTACTGTTGCCCTTTCTGATTATCGTTTTTGTCGATATCCGCGCCTGGGTGATGCTCCCGATCTGGTTCGCGATTCAGCTACCGTGGGTGCAGCATGCTCTTGGCTTTCTTGAGGTCCAAGGGGTGGCCTACTGGGCGCATATCGGCGGCTTCTTGCTCGGTATCGCGCTGCTGCCGCTACTGCTGATCTTTAACCCCGACCCGTTGAAGGCGAAGGAGCGCGCCCGGCGCCAGCGCTGAGGGGCCGGAAGAGGATGCTCTGCAGGCCGCGGATCAAGCTGGGCGGCCTGCAGGGGCAATCGGGGGCTACTGGCTCTTCGGTTTGCGTGGGTCACGGAAACGCTGGCCGACTTCGAGGCCTTCGATCTTGCTGTCCACGGTCTCGAACATGCTTTGGCCTGAGTCTTCACGGTGCAGCAGGGTCGCGCCTGCCACTCCCTGCAACGCCGCGCGGACAGCAGCGGTAAGCGGCTCGTCGTCGGGCAAAGGCGGGGCGTCGTTGCCGTCATGGTCGAGGAAGGTGACGAGCACCCGGGCTGCTTCGAGATCCTCGCGCATGGCGCTGATTTGCTGGACTGAGATCTCGATCTCCTCTGGCTCGTCGGTCCATTCAATGCCGATCAGGCGCATCGGCACTTCGGCAGTATCACGGCGGCCGAGGATTTCGATCGGGCGCCGGACGATCTTGGGATGGACTTGTGCTGGACGTGCTTCTTCGTCGGCGGCGACGCGGAGAACGGCAGGCCCCTTGGCCTTGAGCGCGTCGATGGCGTGGGCGAGGGGGCCTTCGAAGGGCTTGCTGGCGCCGGGCCAGAGCAGAAGCAGGCGCTTCTCCTCCGGGGCGGTGAGAGAGGCCAAGCGTTCGGGCAGCTCGCGATCGATCTGTCGAAGCAGCATCTCGTCATCGGTCGTTGGATGGGCACGCAGCACGAGATCATCGTTCTCCTCGCTCAGTTCATCGAAAAGGGGAGGATACACCTGGGTGGATTGCTCATCGCCCAATAGCACCCGCGCCGCACCGTTGTCGATCGCGTATTTGAGGAGTTCCGGCGAAGGGTCGACGCCAGTGATATGAACCGTTCCGTCGAGGGGGAGCACGAGTTCGCCTAGCTCACGGTCGAGGCCGGCTTCGATTTGTGCTTCGTTGCGGCCCGCTGGGTCGAGGGATACGCGGATCGTGCCCTCGTCGACATGGTTTGAGTGGAGCAGGGGCGGTAGCAGCACGTCGGTGAAGCCCTCGGCACGAAGCTCGAGGCGGGTGGCGCCGTGCTGCTGCGCTCCCGCGATCAGGGTGCGCTTCATCGTACGCGAGAAGGGGCCGTTGCCCTTGGCTTCGCAGCGGAGGCACTTCCCCTGCAGCTGGCTGGCGTGCGACTCGAGGCGGAGAGCCAGCGCAGTGGCGATAGCCTTCGGAGGTCCTGCTTCGGTGTCGATTTCGACGAGGCAGTCGTCACCCTGGGCATCGATTTGCACCGGGGTCGGATACACCGGAATGATGGTCTCTCCGGAGCGGAAGGCGACGCTTTTGGGGCCCAGGGGCAGCATCGCTTGCTCCACGCAGCTCTTCTCTAGAGCTTCGTTGAGTTCTGTGCCCTCGGGCCACTCCACGACGACCCGGTGTTCGTGCACAACCTTGCTTAAGAGAGGAATCTCTCGTTGGAAGGCCTCGATGCTTGCTGCCTCATCGCGACCGGAGGGCACGATGCCGATCTTGGTGCGGTCTTCCTTGCTGACCGAGCGCAGGAGACGGGGCAGGACCAGCACCGGGTTTCCCTCCGCGCCTTCGACCTCTAGGCGGGCCGGCTTCAGTGCCGCGATCTTCTTGACCAGAGCCTGGGCGTCGTCGTCCTCCACAGCACGAAGTCGAAGCTTGCGGCCGGTGAGCTGCTCGGCCTTTGCGGCGGCCGACCAGTCCCACGCCGCCTCCAGCTGCGCCGTGTCCTTGGGCTTCCCCAGTGAGATCAGTAGGTCGAAGTCCTCATCGCTGGCTTCGCGGAGCTGCAGCACTTCATCGAGTTCACGGTCGAAGAGCAGTTTCGGGTCCGCGCCTGGATCGGCTGCGGCTGAGAGGCGGATTGCGCCAGCGCCTTGCAGCGTTTCCTGGATCGACTGGATCAGGTCGTCACTGAGGCGGTAGCTGCCCTCGTAGCCCAGCTCGAAGCTCTTACCGGAGGCTTCGTCTCCGATCTTCGCGATCTCTTGCGCCAGAACGATGCGTAGCTCTGCGGGGTTGAGATCGCCGCCGCGGACGATGACGCGGCGCGTATCACCCTCTTCCGAAACGCTAAGCTCAGCGCTCGGCATTTCGTTTTCGATAACGGTCTCGTCGTCGTAGCCACGTTGCACCGCGAGCAAGAGCGGGCGTAATGGCGCAAAGGCCTCCCCGATCGGCTCCTTGGCCTTACTCGGGATCATTGCTTCCCCCCCGAAGCGTAGGAGGACCCGGCGGAGCCGAACATCTTCTGCGTGGGAGATAAGGGCGCGGGTGAGCGATCGATGGACGGCTGCCGGGATCTCCGCGCGTTCCATGTTGGGAACGGCGGCCTCGATGCAGATGTCGTATTTGTCTCGCTCTTCGTCGCTGGCTAACTCGCCGATACCGATCTCGATGCCAGAGTCGTCCTCTTCGAGCTCCTCAAGGCCGCCCAGATCCGGCAGTTCTTCCAGGTCTTCATCGGCGCCGAGCTCGGGGAGTTCTTCGATCTCCTCCAGTGCTTCGAGTTCTTCGACAGCTTCGAGCTCTTCGATGGCTTCGAGGTCTACGGCAGGCTGCTTGCGGGATGTACGGCGGCGGCGGCGAGATGGAGTCATCGGAGGCTTCGCGTTGTGTAGAGAAGGGTGAAAATCGAAGCGGGGTGAGGCAAACGCTGCTCCCTGCTGCTGAGGGGCTGGCAGCGGGCTAAAAGCCTCGCGGCAGCTCGCCTTTGTCGCAAGCGGGATCGTGGCCGCTTTGCTGCTTGTCGCGGGCTGAGGGGGGGCGGAGCCGGACTTGTCCCACTCGCGCGGCACTTGTCCGCGCCTAGCAGCCCTTGGCCCTCAGGCAGAGCCGATCTCTACCTGGGGCTTGTTCTTGCGCAGAGTGCCCCATAGCAGGGCCACGAGTTCACGATCGAGGCGGGAGATAGCGATGCTGTAGGTCAGGCCTTGTCCCAGGATGACCAAAAGCCTGGTGAGCACAGTGACCTTGGGGAGGCTGGCGACGGCAAACTCTCCGAGCAGTAGCGCCAGGGCACCGGCGAGAACGGCGGGTCCGACGAGATCTGTGATGCGGGTGTCGGTCTTGCGGACTGTCCAGCGCAGGACGAAGGGCAGAGGCAGGCACCAGGCGATCAGAGCGGCCCAGGCCATTCCGAGCGCGCCGAAGGACTGGGTCAGGCTTATGCCAAAAACCAGCAGGGCGCCGAGGCTGACGATACTGGTCTTGAGAAGTAAGTCGGCTCGGCCGTGCACGGTTGCGACATCGTGCCAGTGGATGAAGCCTGCACGCACGACGACGAGGAGAATGAGCACAGGTAGCGGTTGCGCTGCCGATTCCCAACCCGGTCCGAGCACTGCTGCGGTAATGAACTCTGCATGTGGCACTCCCAGGAAGATGCCCGGCATCAATACCAAAAAGGAGAAGCGGGTCGTCATTCCGAACACGCGACCTTGCCGCTGGGTCCGATCTTGATGACCAAGCACCGCCAAGTTCGCTCGCCCCAGCTGTTCGATGATCTGTTCGGCTGCGTGTGGCAGCAGATAAGCGTATTTAAAAGCACCGGCCGCGGCTAAGCCGGCGCCGGTGCCAACCAGAACCTCCGGGAGATTTCTTGCGGCGGTGCTGACAAGCATTGTTGCCAGCATGGTCGAGCCAAAGTGATACACCGAGCGTAGAGCGTTTCGATCGAGTGGCGCCTTCCACACCGGGCCCAGTGCTGCCGACCAAACGATAAGCAGGCGCACGGTGAATCCGGCGTAAATACCGTGGACGAGGGCCCAGGGGCCATTGCCTTGCGCGGCGCTGATGATGGCGACGCCGGCCTGAGTGAATAGGGAGAGTACTTCGGCGATGGCCGTCAGCTTGAAGCGTAAACGCGACTCGACCCAGGCCACCGCCGGGAGAGTTATCGATTCGAGTAGCGGCAGGCCTGCGAGGCTGGTGAGCAGGATCGACACCATGTGCCGGTCTTGATGGGTGCCTGGGATCCAGGCTGCGCTGCTGCGTACCGCCAGGTCGGCGCCGAAGATCATCGCCAGGCCGATCAGGGTGGAGAGGCCGCCCTGGACCAGGACGTAGGCCTTGGTCTTGGCGGTAGCCAGTTGCGGGTCACGAAGGATGTCGCGACGCGCGGCGAAGTTGGAGAACTTGGCGAGAATCACCACGAGGCCGAGGGCGACGGCGAAGCCACCGATTTCGGGCCGCAGCAGTAAACGCGCCATCACCAGCATCGAAACCAGATTGGCGACCTTGGCCAGGAGCGCGGCGAGCACCAGGGCGGATGCTCCCTGAATGGCACGTTCGCGGGTCAGCTCAAGCTCGGGGGGCCTGGTCATGATGGGTAGCCCTGTGTGAATACCGAATTCGGCACTCTGTCACTCTTGGGCCTATTGAGTCGGCTGCTAGGCATCTTGCTCCTCCTCGCCGCGGAGAAAGCGCCAAGCTGCCCAGTGCAGTTCGGCTTTGTGTTTGGCCCTATTGCTGCCGAGTCGTCCCATGGCCGAGAGAAGCAGGGCTCGGCTCAGGTGGAAGGAGCGCCATTGCCGCTCTACGAGGATGCTCCCAAGGGCGGAGGCGTGCTTGGCGAAGTATTGGCGTTTGGCGCGATACAGTTGCACGTAGTTCCTGATGGGAGCAAGCTCCATGGAACGGCCCTGTTGGTGCACGATTTCGGCTTCGGCGACGAAGAATGCGCCCAGGCCGCGGCTCGCCATCCGCCGCTGTAAATCCACTTCCTCGGAAAAGAGGAAGAAGTCCTCGTCGAAGCCCTGAACAGCGGCAAAAGCCTCCCTTCGACAGAGCAGGCAGGAGCCCTGGAGATAGTCGACCTTTTGTGACTGGGTGGGAGCTGGGAGGAGCCTAAGCCAAGAGGAGATCACTGGGATTCGGCGGAGAATGGCGCCGATAACGCTCGTATTCAGGAACTCTCTGGCTGGGCTGGGGAAAGGGAAGGCGCTTGCCTGCTGACGTCCGTCAACGAAGCAAGTCTTGGGGCCGCAAACGGCGATCTCTGGCCGGGTAGCGAGGGCCTTTCGCATGGCTTGAATCGCACCCGGGAGGATCTCGGTGTCCGGGTTGAGAATCAGGATTTGGGCGCTCTTGGCTCGGGCGAATAGGCGGTTTTGTGCGGCGCCGAAGCCGAGGTTTTTGTTGTGCTCGATAAGCTCGCAGTCTGGGAGCTGTTCGCGAAAACGCTCTGCGCTGCCGTCGCCGCTGGCGTTATCGGCGATCAGCACTTCCATCGGCAGTTCGCCTGCATGTCGGCGCAGTGACTCGACGCAGCGCAGGACCAGGTCCGGCGTCCGGTAGTTGACGATCAGGACGCTGATTTCGGGCTCATACGAGGGGCGAAGCTCCTCGGAGGAGAGATCCTGGCGGGGCGCGGGCACTGCCGTCAACTTGCTCAAGGGGCTTCTTTCGGCGCAGTATCCATGGTGAGCCGCTGGGCTGGGCCCTGCCCAGGCGATGTGAGACTCAGCGAGTCAGCGCCGCCTCATGTGCTTGGATGCGCTGGATCGCCGCGCGCAGATTGGCCTCGATGAAGTGAGGCTGGACGTCATAGTTTCCGTCGCGCCCGGCTTGCCCCGTTTCAACGAGGATGGTTCCGAGTTGGGCGCGGTCCCCGGCCAGGATGTCGATGGTGTTTTCTCCGATCATCCATGAGCGGCGGAGGTTCAGGTCGAACTCCTGTTCGGCCATTTTGAACATGCCGATATTCGGCTTGCGGAAGACGCTTTCTTTGCGCCAGCGGCCTTTGCCCTTGGGGTGGTAGAGGCAGGCGTAGATCTTGGTGAGGGGGACGCCGGCCTCAGCAAAGCTATTGCACACAGCCTCTTGCATCCTTTTGAAATCCCGCTCTCGGAGCACGCCCCGCGCAACGTCGCATTGGTTGGTGGCGATGAACAGGTCCATGCGCTTGGGGTCAATCCGGGTGAGGCTGTCCAGGGCTCCCTCGAAGAATCGAGGCTTGGTGTAATCCTCGCGATCGGTCCATGGGGCTAGGAGGACCCCGTGGAGCTCGATAAAGATTGCTTGCCGAGTTCCGCCTTTTGCCATGATCGCCTCCAGACTGTGCTTCCAATGCCTCCATCGGAAGGACGTTTCGTGAACTTGAGGCCTAGTTGACTTTTCGTTGGCGTGCCCTTGAGGCTTGGCAGAAAGTCTGGCCGTAGGGGGTCTCCTGTTCGTATCTCCTACTTGAATCGTTCCGGGGGGAGTGGTTCAGCGGTACTAGCGCAGTATGGGCGGCCCCAAGTGGGGGGCGCGAAGACGACGCATGACATACGACGAAGGTCAGAGCCAGCCGATGGGCGAAGACGCACGCGAGTTCGAAGCCTTCCTCGGAAAGGGCGGCGAGGCTCGGCTTGGGCGAACCAGCGACGAAGAGCTGATGCGCTTTGCCGCTGAGGGTTCGCTACGTGCGTTTGAATGCCTCGTCGAGCGCTACAAGGTCGCGGTTTTCAGCCTCTGCTTTCAGGTGCTGCGTTCGCGTGAGGATGCGGAGGAGGCGGCGCAGGACTGCTTCATCAAGACCTTTCGTGCGCGCAGCGTCTATGACCCAAGCCGGAAGGTCGCGCCGTGGCTGCTCAAGATCGCGACCAACGCCGCCCGTGATCTGCTACGGCGCCAACGTGCCCGGCCTGTTCAGCAGGGTGAAGAGGATTGGGTCGTCGAGCAGGTGCCGGACGATGGTTTTGGGGAAGGCATACAGCGTGAGATTGATTCCGAAGAGCTGCATGCGGCTCTGCGCAGCCTTAGCCCTGAGATGCGCGTGCCACTGACCCTCAAATACCTGCACGGTTACAGCAATACCGAGCTTGCCGAGATCATCGGAACCTCGCTTTCGTCCCTCAAGGTGCGCCTTGCTCGGGCTCGAGAGCTTCTTCATCGACGTCTCGTCAGGAGGCTTGAGCCATGAGCCCGTCCCCTCCACGTGATCCGTCTGAGACCTCGGGCTCCGGTCCGTCTCTGCCGAGCGCTTGCGCCGAAATTCGCGCGAACTTCACTGCTTGGGAGTCGGACGAGTTACGTCCCGCAGAGCGTCGGAGTTTCGATGAGCACCTGAGTGCCTGCCGTGCCTGCAGCCGGGCGCTGGCCGAGTACGAATATGTGTCGCTGCGCCTGCGCCAGAGCTTCGCTTGGGTGGAGCCGTCGGCGGATTTCACCCACCGGGTGATGGATCAGGTGCGCAAGGATGCGGCCCTTGAGGATCTGCAGAGCCCGGAGCCGGGTTTCACGGCTCGGCTTCGTGATCGGCTCAGCTTGCTTGGCGAGGCCGAGCGGGCAGTGCCTGCGCAGGGTCGGTCTGAGTTGGGTCGGTCTGAGTTGGGTCGGTCTGAGTTGGGTCGGCCTGAGCCGGAGGCTCTGGAGGCTGCGGAGCTGCCATCTGGGAGGCGGCGTCCGCGCTATCAGCGGCGCTTGGCCCTCCTTCTTTCAGCGGCGGCGATGCTCCTGGCTGGCTTCCTACTCTTTGCCCGGGGGACACCGGATCCCCAGGAGCTCGGACGGAGCGAGGCCGCTTGGAGCTACGCGTTCGCCGAGCCTGGGGATCGTCTCAGCCTCTCGGGTGGCGAGGTGCCGCTGATGGCTCCCAGCGAGCTTTCTTTGCCGGCCGCTGTCCAGTGGTTGGGTCGCAGCATGGTGCTGCAGGGTCCCTTCCAGGTGGAGCTATCTGGGCAGGGGCGTGCCGAGCTACTTGGGAAGTCGAAGCTCCAGCTTCAGCAGGGGAGCCTAGTGCTGCGGAGCGAGAAAGAGCGGCAGCTCAGTTGTGCGCTTGGCTCTGCCTTCTCGCTGGAGAGCTTTGCTGGGGATCTCGCGGTGCTGGTGGAGACCGTGCACGCGCCGGAGCAGGACGGCTTCTTGCTCGAAGTCCCGCTTCAGCGGGTGAGCTTGCGGGTGCTTGCCGGACATGCCGTTGTGCGCAGCCCAGAAGCTGAGGCTCCCTTGCGTCTTGAGCTTGGGGAGATCCTTCTTGCCGAGCCACTGCAGCCGCTGCGTGTGCTTGAGCGGCAGGAACCTCGCGGGCTGGCGCCGGCCGACATGGCTCGCGGGGACTCCTCGGGTGGTGCCCTGCTAGTGCGCGGATTCGTTCGTTCTCTCGATCAGGGACCGCTGCCCGGAGCCACGATCGAGCTCCAGGTCGGTGGGAGGAAGCTCCAGGCAAAGAGCGACCAGCGCGGTGCCTACCAGCTGCAAATGCCCCTGCCTTCGCGGGTCGATGCACCGGGTTTACTCGTTGCGGCGGCTGAGGGCCTCCGGCCAGAGCTGCGCACGGCTCGCGCCTTGCTTGGGCAGGTGCAGGGGCCGGAGACTTTGCGACGGGATTTGGTTCTGAGCCCTTCGCGTGCCCTGCAGGTTCGGCTCGTGAGTTCGGAGTCGGTGCCCATTGCGGCAGCGCAGGCGACGCTCCTGCGTCGGGACGTCTTGCTGGGACGAGTTACGCGGCTGGCTGAGGCGGAGTCCCGGGCCGATGGACGTTTTGAGTTGCCGGATCTACCCGATCTCGAAGAGGGAGAGGAGCTGGCCTTACTCATTGAGGGCAAGGGGCAGCCACTTTTCGTTGCCTACGAGTTAGAGCCGGATGCGGCCACGGGTGTGCTTGAGTTGCGAGCGCCAGAACTGCGCGAAGTGTCGGTTCCGCTGCAGGATCCGGCGAGCCGGGTGGCCTGGATCGAGCGTCGGCCACGCGGCCCCTTGGCCCGGTTTGTTATGCGCCTCGAGCGCCACGAGTTGGCGGCCGGCCAGCACGAATTCCGTTTACTTGCTGCGCGTGGTCAGGAGTTCGCGCAGTGGGAGGATGCGGGTAGTGGCGCGCCAAGCCGCCTGCAGCTACGTGGAGTGGATTTCGAGGGGCGGCGCACAGTTGCCCTGTCTCGAGAGCGACTTCGCGTTGTCGGAACACAGAGCGGTCCCCTGATGGCCAAACGCTATCGCCTGGTGCGCCGTGTTGACGGTGCCGTGATTGCTGAGGGCACGGTTGGCGCCAATGGTGCCCTCGATCTTGACCTGCCGACCTCACGATCGGAGCTCGCCTTGGCGCTTGAGGGCGTGGATGGCTGGGTTTTCCATGAGCTGCCGGCGGGCGGGATTGCTGCGCGTTACCGGATCGGTGACGCCGGGCCGGCTCAGCCCAGCCTCGATCCGAGGCTTGTGGCGCAGCAACGTCTGGCGACCGGCTCGGGCGAGGGGCGTTATGGCCAGGCGCCGGATATCTTCGAGCAACGCGGTCGCGGCCGGGTTTCGGGGCTTCGCCGACTCGAGCTGCAGCTTGGCGAAGGCGGAGTCTCGGTTCGCGGGGTTAAGCTCTTCGCTCGCATCGGCAATGGAGCACCGTTTTTGGCCGGTTGGAGTGATTACGATGGCCGTATCGTCCTGCCCAGTCTGCCGGCAACGGGGACTCTGGATCTGCTCGCCATCGACTCCGAGGGTGGAGCCCTGCGCGCCGGGCGTGAGCGGCTGCAGCTGCGGGACGTCGAAACTGGGGTGTACGCGCTCGATCTCGCACCCGTACGTGCGGGGCTGCGAGGCGAGTTCCGTGGCGAGTCCCTGCATTCCCTGGCGTTTCCGGCCGTGGTCGAGGCCGAGCTGCTGGATGGAGGCTTCCGCGGGATGCGCTTGCGCGCTGCGGTGGATATCTCCGGGCAGTTCCGTTTGCCGCTGGTGCCACAGGGGCGGCTGCAGATCCGGCTAGCTGGCTCGGATTTGCGGCGCGAGTTCGGCCCACGGGCGCGGGTGCTGCGCTTCGAATAGCGAGCTGGCCACGGCACGGACTCCGGGGTTAGCTATGAGTTGCGAGGCCTCTTTGATGGCCTCGCGCTGTCGAGGAGGCGACTCAGGCGCTCTGTTTGTCTCCCTCCGGTGGCACTTAACGGCCGGCAAAAAGACAAAGCAAAGCCCGGAGCCCGAAGGTCTTATCCTGCGGGCTCCGGGCATTGCTATTTCTTACTGCCCTGCAGCTGCTTTGCTTCGTCATCGCTGGTGAAGTCACTGTGGCACTGAGCCTTCTTGCCATCTTTTGCGCCGACGACCTTTCGGGTCTTCGATGCCAGGCGATGGATCTCCTCAGGGCTGAGCACGCCTCGGGCTTTTAGCATCTCCCGCTGCTCTGGTGTCAGTGCCGCACTGAGCTTGGCGCGCTTGGTCTTGTACTCCTCGTCCATGCCCGAGGCGAAGATCTGGATTTCCTTGCTGATGCGCACCGAGCACCAGTCGTGCCCGCACATCGCACAGAAATCCGTATCCACGTCGAGGTCTTCATCGTGCATCGCTCGTGCGTAGTCGGGGTCGAACGAAAGCTCGAAGTGCTTCTGCCAGTTGAGTGCGGCGCGAGCCTTCGTTAGCTCGTCGTCTTGATCACGGCTCCCGGGGATGCCTAGGGCGACATCGGCCGCATGCGCAGCGATCTTGTAGGCAACGCAGCCCTGCTTGACGTCGTCCTTCTTGGGGAGACCGAGGTGCTCCTTTGGGGTGACGTAGCAGAGCATGGCGGCGCCATGGTAGGCGGCGGCTGTCGCGCCAATCGCGCTGGTGATGTGGTCGTAGCCGGGGAAGATGTCGGTGACCAGAGGGCCGAGCACGTAGAAGGGCGCGCCGTGGCAGAGTTGGCGCTGCAGCTTCATGTTGTATTCGATTTGGTCGAAGGGCACGTGCCCAGGGCCTTCGATCATGACCTGTACACCTTTGGCCCAGGCACGTTCTGTTAGCTCGGCGAGGGTTTCGAGCTCGGCAAGCTGGGCCCGGTCGCTGGCGTCTGCGAGGCCGCCGGGACGCAGGCCATCACCGATCGAGAAGGTGACATCATATTTGCGCATCAGGTCGCAGATATCGTCCCAGATCTCGTACATCAGGTTTTCGCGATCATGGTGGATCATCCATTTCGCGAGCAGTGAGCCGCCGCGCGAGACGATGCCGATCAGGCGATCCTTGACGAAGGGCAGGTGCGCCTTGCGTACGCCGGCGTGGATGGTGAAGTAATCCACGCCTTGCTGGGCTTGCTTTTCGAGACTCTCCAGGACGGTTTCTCGGTCGAGATCCTCGATTTTTTTGTCGATGATCATCGCGTAGATCGGGACGGTTCCGATGGGCACCGTGCTGTTTTCGATGATCGCGCGGCGGGTCATGTCGAGGTCGCCGCCGGTGGAGAGGTCCATTACCGTGTCGGCGCCCCAGCGCTCGGCCCAGCGCAGCTTCTCGACCTCTTCCTGAAGTTCACTGCTGATCGGGGAAGCTCCCATGTTGGCGTTGACCTTGGTGGTCGCGGCACGGCCGATAGCCATTGGGCTTAGCTTGAACTTGCGGTGCACGACGTTGGCCGGGATCACCATGCGGCCAGCGGCGACTTCATCACGCACCTGTTCCGGGCTCAGGTGAGCTTCACGCTCGGCGACCCGCTTCATCTCGGGGGTAATCACGCCATGGCGTGCAAACTCAAGCTGGGTTACGCACTCTTCGAGTGGCCTTGGGTTTGGGTTGAAATCCCATGCTGTTTTCTCCGAAGCCGCTGGCATGCCGGGGCTGTCCGGAGAGCTGAAGCTCAGGGCGGAGCCGATCTGAGGGGCGTTCGCGAAGCTCCCGGGATTGGTGCCATTCCTCTGGCTTGAGGGATTGGCGGCGCCGCGAAGCGGGAGGTCATAGTTCGGCTGGTCATGAGTGGTCATGGGGTGAGCCTCGTGGTGATAGCAGCGAATGGCCATTTGCAATGTGGGCTGGCCCGGCATCGAGTCGGCGCCTCTGCGCTCCGCGGTGAGCCGCGTGCGTGACAGGGGCCTCGCTTCCCTACGCCGGTGCGAACCGGATCAGGTTCGGCGGGTACCTCTCAGCGGGAGCCCAGCTGGCCGGTGAAATCGTGTCACGAGTGCTGGGGCGCTGGATTTGGCGCCCCATTGGCAGCAGAGCATGCAGCCCTGCCAGCGTGAGACTTCTTCAACCGCCCGCTAAGGGCTTCCGCGCCCCGAGCGAACGGCGAAAACCATAGCACGAGCGACCGTGAGTTTCCTGGAGCCTTCCGCTCCGGTCGCTATGGATCGAGAAAGGGCCCGGGCTCGTCTCTATGGAGACGGGCCCGGGCCCGGGCCCTCCTTTCAGCCGCCCTTGCTATCGGTAATTGCTACCGGTGCTAGGTGCTGGCGGCCTGATAATGAGTAGGTCTGATCAGTTCTGAATCAGCGCTTGGCCGAGATTGCTGGTCACGAGGCCAAGCTTGTTGGCTTTGAGGTCGAGGACCACTGCCTGCTGCAGCCAGCTCATACCGATCAGGCTGGGGACTGCCGGAATCGTGAAGGTCGAGCTGGCGACATTGTTCTTCGCGACGCCACTCGAGGTCTGCAGGATGTCGGTATAGAGCGTGCAGCCGGGCATGCCGACGGGGCTAAGGTTCACCGACTGCTTCGTTGCGCCGAGCAGGAAGAAGGCGATGTTGGGCGTGTTGTCGACCGAGACCGTGAAGGGCTCGCCGAGCTGCGGGACGGTGCCCATCAAAGAGACCTTGCCGAGCGAGGAGCTGCATGCGGTGCCACTGATGTCGAAGGCGCCTTTGCGCAGCAGGAAGGCGTCAATCTTGTAGCCGTATTTGCCGCCTGCTGCTGTGTTGCCGAAACGGAAGCGGATGCGACTATCTTTCTTCGTAATCTTGAAGGAGATGTTCGGGGTGAGGCCCCATTTCCCTGCGATCTTCTTCTGCTGGTCTTTTGTCCAAGTGGTTGTTTGGAAGCCACCACCTGTCGTGCGCCACACAAATTGGAGCACGCACGCCACGCTCGTTGAGACTGGCACGCGGGAGGCTCGCCCCCACGATCTCACGGAACTCAGTCAA
>PDSF01000054.1 GCA_002748355.1 Planctomycetota bacterium
GCAAAAACCTTGTGCGCATAATACGTCGACGGGGCGATCGGCAACTCCCTGCAGATCGGCTCGACCCCGCACGCTTCATGGTGCTTGTCGATGAACGCGCCCATCACCTTTGTTTGCGGTCGAGCTCCGCCTGCGCGAAAAATGCCGAGGCCTTCCGAAGGATCTCGTTCGTTCGCTTGAGCTCACGGTTCTCGCGCTCCAGCTCCTTGAGCCGCTCGCGCTCCGCCGTCGTCAGGCCGGGCCGCGTGCCCTGGTCTCGCTGGGACTGCCGTAGCCACTTCCGCAGCGTCTCAGCAGCGCAGCCAAACTTCTCCGCGATCGAACGGATCGCCGACCACTCGGAGCCGTACTCATCGCCGTGCTCCAACACCATGCGGACCGCCCGCTCGCGGACCTCCGCTGAGAATCTCGTGCCTCCCATGACTCCATCCTCTCACGTCTGGGAGCCTCCGGGAAACCCGGGGCGGTTCACCCCGGCAGCTGTCCCAGCCGGCCACTACTCGCATCTGCGTTGAACGAAGTCTCTTCGCGGCATCTTGCCCCCTGACGCTCGCAGCTCAGGAGCGAGTTCGGAGCGCGGGCGCATAGCCTGTGGCCGCCGACTTCTCGGCCGCCCCTCCTTGCGCTCCCGGCGAGACGCGCGAGCTTCGGGTCCATCCCACAGCAGCGAGGAGGCGTCCTGCGACAGCGGCATCGACGACGCGTCGCGCGACGGTCCGCGTAATCCGCTTTCCGTTAACCTCTTTCGCTGCTCTCTCGGCGTTCGCAGAGAGCACCCTGCCTGGTGTTGGTCACAGGACCCCGATTCCTGGCTGGGAGTCTCGGGCAGGATGCTCTCGCGAACGGAGCCCGCCAACTGCCCCACCACGCGCCAGGCCGCCACAGGTCGGGGCTCCGGACTGGCCGCCCGTACACGACACCGCCCCGTGGCTGTTCACCACGGGGCGGCTGCGTTCGCGCCTAAGGGCTGCTGTGGCTCCCCGAGTAGGACTCGAACCTACAACACTGCGGTTAACAGCCGCATGCTCTACCAATTGAGCTATCGGGGATCGCTTGAGGGCGGGGAATGCTACGCATTGCTTTGCCCTTCGGCAAGCGCGCGCTGAAGCTTGATGGCAAAGAATCTGCCGCTGCGCTTCTGGCTCCTGGGGGGGGCCGCTAGCGGGCCCCTGGCGACCTTGCCAGGGGCCTTCTAGAGCCGGGTCAGGAGCCCGGGCGGGCTTCGCTAGCTCAGGGCGGCGATGCCGGGCAGGGTCTTGCCTTCGAGGAGTTCGAGGCTCGCGCCGCCGCCGGTGGAGACGTGGTCGATCTGGCTCTTCAGGCGCAGCAGCTCGATGGCCGCGACCGAGTCGCCACCACCAACGACGCTGAAGCCTTCGCTCTTGGCGACAGCCTCGGCGATGGCTTCGGTGCCCTTGCGGAACTCCTCCCACTCGAAGACGCCCATCGGGCCGTTCCAGACGATGGTCTTGGCCTCGGCGATGGCTGCCGCGTAGGCGTGCCGACTTTCGGGTCCGATGTCGAGACCCATCAGCTCGCCGGGGATGCCGGGGCCGGTGATCTCATACGGGCTCTCTTCGGCAAAGCTCGTCGCCGCGAGATGGTCGCTCGGAAGCATCAGGCGCTTGCCCTGGCTCTCCGCTTCGCTGAGCAGCAGCTTGGCCTCGGCGACGAGATCCTTCTCCACCATGCTCTTGCCAACCTCAAGCCCCATGGCTTCGAGGAAGGTGTAGGCCATCGCGCCACCGATCAGCAGCGTATCGACCTTGGGTAGAAGGTTGCGGATGACCGGCAGCTTGTCGCTGACCTTCGCGCCGCCAAGAATCGCGACGAAGGGCCGCTCGGGCGCTTCGAGGACCTTCTTGAACGACTCGATCTCCTTCTCGAGCAAGAGCCCCGGCGCTGCGGGCAAATGCTTGGGCACCCCGGCCACCGATGCGTGCGCACGGTGACAGGTGCCAAAAGCATCGTTGACGTAGATCTCCGCGAGCGAAGCCAGCTGCTCGGCGAAGACCGGGTCGCCCGCGGTCTCGGCCTTGTGGAAGCGGAGGTTCTCAAGCACGAGCAGCTCCCCCTCCTGCAGGCCGAGCGCCAGGTCCTTCACCTGCTCCCCGACACAGTCGGGCGCCGTGCGCACCGGCAGGTCCATCAGCTCCTGGAAGCGCTCGGCGACCGGCAAGATCCGCATCGAGTCGACGACCTGGCCCTTGGGCCGGCCGAGGTGACTCATCAGGATCGGGCGGCCACCACGCTCAAGGATGCGACGCAGCGTCGGTAGAGCTGCTTCGATCCGAGCATCGCTCGTGACCCTGCCGTTCTCGTCCAAAGGCACATTGAAGTCCACGCGCACGAGCACGCGCTTCCCCTGCATATCGAAGTCATCGAGGCGCTTCATATCGCTTCTCCTGCCAGCTGGCGGCGATCAGTTGCCGAGGGCGTGCGCCTTGACGATCAGGTCGGCAACGCGGCTGCTGTAGCCCCATTCGTTGTCATACCAGGTGATGATCTTGACCAGGTCGCCACTGACCATGGTCGACAGGCCATCGATGATGGAGCTGTGCGTGTCATGGACGATGTCGGAGGAGACGATGGGATCCTCGGTGTACTTGAGGATGCCCTTCATCGGGCCTTCGGCGGCGGCCTTGAACGCGGCGTTGATCTCCTCGCGCGACGCGGTCTTGGTCAGCTGCACGCAGAGGTCGACGACCGAACCGTCGGTGACCGGAACCCGCATCGCCATGCCGTCGAGCTTGCCGTTGAGGGCCGGGAGGATCTGGCCAACGGCGCGGGCGGCACCCGTCGTCGTCGGGATGATGTTGGCGGCTGCGGCGCGGGCGCGGCGCAGGTCGCTGTGGATCATGTCGGCGGTGCGCTGGTCGTTGGTGTAGGCATGCACCGTCGTCATCAGACCCTTCTCGATGCCGAAGTGGTCGTGCAGGACCTTGGCGGCCGGCGCCAGGCAGTTGGTGGTGCACGAGGCGTTCGAGATGATCTTGTCCGAAGGCTTGAGCTCGGCGTCGTTGACACCAAGGACGATCATGCGATCGATTTCGTCCTTGGGCGGCACGGTCAAGAGGACCTTGGGGGCGCCGGCTTCGAGGTGCTTGGCGCAGGCTTCGCGGCTGCGGAAGATGCCGGTCGACTCGACGCAGAAGTCGATGCCCATGGACTTCCAAGGAAGCTGTGCCGGATCCCGCTCGGCGAGAACCTTGACCGAGCGGCCGTCGACGATGATCTCGCCGTCCTTGCTCTCGACCTCGGCCGGCATACGACCGTGAACCGTGTCGTACTTCAGCAGGTGGGCCAGCGGCCCGGCGGGCGCCAGGTCGTTGATGGCAACGACCTCGAGATCGTCACGCTCCTCGGCGATACGGAAGACCATGCGGCCGATGCGGCCGAAGCCGTTGATACCAATCTTGATGACCATTTCGTTGCTCCTTGGCTATGCGAATGGCTGTAACGACTCGGCTCGTCATGGCCGGTCGCGGGTCTCTGCGACATCGCCAAAATGACGGGCGCTGAGAAGGAGAAAAGGCGCACAATAGCGGCCCTATGGACCAGTCTCCAACAAGACGCGCAACGGAAAGCTGTGGTACATCGCCACAAAGCGAAGCCCCGCTGCGGTGGCCGAGCGAAGCCGGCCCTTGGCTGGTCGGATTCTCGCACGGCCCGGACTCGACCCTGCTGCTCGCCCTCGCCGTGCAGCACTGCCAAAGCGCTGACCTGCCCCCGCCGATCGCCGTGCACGTCGACCACGCACTGCGCCCGCAGAGCGCCGCCGAGGCGAAGGCTGCCCAGGCCTGCGCCGCCGAGCTGGGCGCGGCCTTCGTCTGCGAACGCATTGCGCCGCCGGCCAGCGAGAGCAGGGCGCGGCAAATGCGGCACCAGGTCTTCGCCCGGGCCCTGGCGCGGCTAGGCGGCAGCTGTGTGCTGCTCGGCCAGCACCTCGACGATCAGCGCGAGACGCTGCTGTTCCGGCTCCTGCGCGGCAGCGGCCCCCTCGGCCTCGCCGGCATGCGCTGGCGAAGCGTGCTGCAGAGCCCCCACCGGCTCCTGCTCGTGCGCCCGCTGCTGAACTGGACCCGCGAGAGCATCCTCTCCGAGCTGAGGCGGCGCCGGCTGCCCTGGATCGAGGACCCGAGCAACGCCAACCCCGAGCACACGGCGCGCAACCAGATTCGCCACCAGCTGCTGCCGGAGTGGACGCAGCGCCAGGGCGGGCTGGCCCAGCTCGACGCGCTGGCGGCGGCGGCCGCAGCCCTGCGCTCGGCCGTAGAGACCGAGCTGGCGCTGGCGGAGCCGGCGACGCCCGGGCCGCTGCGCCTGCCCCTTGAGCTGCTCGATGTGCTCTCGCCATGGACGCGGGAGCAGCTCTATCTGCGGGCCACCCGCGCCCTGGGACAGCCCGACCCTTCGCGGGCGCTTCTGGCCGAATGTGATGCCCTGCGCCGCGCCCGCAGCGGCAGCCGCAGCGAAGCCCGCGGCCGCTGGCGGCTGCGGCGAACGCGGAGCGAACTGCAGTTCGAAGCCTGGGGCCAGCCGTCCTAAGGGCAAGCTCGAAGCGCGGCAGGCCAGGGTAGGGGTTTTGCGCGCCGCTCCTGCTAGGATCGCTCGCCCGATGGATAGCCCCCTGCACCAACGTCTGCGGCGCAATCTCCTGCGCCTCTTCGAACGCATCGACCACTGCTGCGCCAGCGCCGGCCGCGACCCCAAGCAGCTGCGGCTGATCGCCGTCAGCAAATACTCGACGGGCATCGAGACCGCGGCGCTGGCCGAAGTCCTCGCCGCCGTGGAGCAGGAACGCGGAGCCGCCCCCGGCAGCCTCCCCTGCCTCGGTGAGCGCCGGGTCCAGGACCTGCTGCAAAAGATCGACTGCCTAGAAGAGGTCGAGCAGCCGGTCGAGTGGCACCTGATCGGCAACCTCCAGCGCAACAAAGCCCGCTCGGCGGTCCTGCACGCCAGCCTGATCCACAGCCTCGATCGCCACGAGATCCTGGACCGGATCGACAAGATGGCCGAGGACTGCGGCCGCCGCGTGCGCGGCCTCCTGCAGTTCCAGCTCAGCGGCGAGGACAGCAAGCACGGCTTCCTGGCAGAAGAGGCCGCTGAGGCCTTTGAGCATGCTCGCCGCCTGCAGCACATCGACTTCGTCGGCCTGATGACGATGGCGGCCCGGGGCACCGACCATGAATCCGCTCGCCCCTGCTTTGCCCAGTTGCGCGAACTGCGCGACGAGCATGCACCCGACTGGCCCGAACTGTCGATGGGTATGAGCGGAGACTTCGAAGGCGCTATCTTGGAAGGCGCCACCTTGCTCCGCGTCGGCTCGATCCTCTTCCAGGATCAGGATCCTCTCAGCGAGGACTGATCGCAGCCGGCAGCCTCCCCGCATTCCCAACCCCCCGCTCCCTCGAACCGGCGCTGCTGCGGCAGCCCCTAGCACGAACGCATGGCTCACCTGCGACTCCCCGGCGGCAAGCAGCTCGAACTGACCACCAGTGGGCCGACGACGATCGGTCACTCCAACAAGGCCAGCCTGCGGATCGACCATCCCCAAGTCGCCGAGCTGCACTGCGTCATCCGCGCCCTCAAAGGCGGCGGCTTCGGCCTCAAGGACCTCGGCTCTCAGCATGGGACCAAGGTCAACGGCCAAGAGGTCCACGCCACTCGCCTGTATCACCAGGATGTCCTGCAGATTGGCGACGCCGAACTCGTCTTCGACAGCCCGGGCGATCCCAGGCCGACGACGCCGGCACCCAAGGAGGCTAGCAAAGCTGCGCAGAGCCAGGCGCAAGCCGCCAAGGCAAAGGCCACAGCGAGCCCAGCCAAACGCAAGAGCAGCCAGGCCGCGAAGGATGACCCCGACCTGCCTCTAGGCCAGGAACTCGGCGGCTACCGCCTTGAGGACGTACTCGGCCACGGCGGCATGGGCACCGTCTACCGCGCCACCCAGCTCTCGTTGCACCGCGAAGTCGCGCTCAAGGTCCTCAAGTCCGAGCTCTGCGAGAATCCTGATTTCGTCCAGCGTTTCACCGACGAGGCCCGCGCCGCCGGTCGCTTCAACCACCCCAACGTCGTCCAGGTCTTCGATGTCGGCGAGGCCAATGGACGCCACTTCTATTCGATGGAGCTGCTCGAAGGCGGCAGCCTCGAAGACAAGCTGCGCGGCCAGGGCAAGCTGGACATCAGCGAGGCACTCGCCGCGACCCTCGACGCCGCCCGCGGCCTCGAATACGCCCGCGAACTCGGGCTGGTGCACCGGGATATCAAGCCCGACAACCTGATGCTCACCCAGCAGGGCACCGTGAAGATCTGCGACCTCGGCCTCGCTGGCGACCTGGGCCTGATGGCCGAGGGCAAGCTGCTCGGCACCCCCCACTTCCTCAGCCCCGAGCAGGTGCGTAAGGACCCGGCCGACCACCGCAGCGACCTCTACGCCTTGGGCTGCACCTTCTATCGCCTGCTCACTGGCAAGACGCCCTTCTCCGGCAAGACAGTGCGGGACATCCTCCGGGCGCAGCTCGAAAACACGCCGCCGCTGCTCCGCGATGTCGAGCCCGAGGCCGCGCTCTTCGACCCGGTCATGGAGCAGCTCCTAGCCAAGGACCCGGCCGAACGCTTCCAAAGCGCCAGCGAGCTGGCCGCGGCGCTGGAGTCGTACTACGAAAGCAAGAAGGGCATCTCCAAGGCCCTGCTCATCACCCTGGTGATCGCCGTGCTCGGCTGTGGCGCCGGTCTGGCCTACGTGCTGAGCAAGAAGCAGGACAGCAAAGTCCCCGTAGTAAAGAACGAGCAGAAGGAAAAGCTCGCCCAGCAGCTCGCCGAGCAAAAGGCGCAGATCGCCTACCAGAGCGTCAAGGAATCGCTGCCCGCGCTCGAACGCGCCAGCAAGCTCGAAGAGATGGCCAAGCAGCATCCGGGCACGCGCTTCGCCAAGCGCGCCATGCGCGAGGGCAAGCAGCTGCGCGAGCAGGAGCAGAAGCGCCTGGCCGCGGAGAAGGCCGCCGAGGCCGCTCGCAAGCAGCGCTACCAAGAAATGGTCGCAGATGCGAAGAGCGCCTTCGACGCCGGCAAGCTTGCCGAAGCTTGGGCCCGGGCCTCGAAGCTGGCGGGTGAGGATGCGGCGGGCAAGCAAGCGCTAGCGCTCATTCATAAGGAGCTGCAAGAGCGCGTTGCGGCTAGGGGCGCCAAGGCGCTCTTGGCTCTGGACAAGGCGATCGCAGCAGAGGACTTCGACGGCGGGCGCGCGGCCTTCCTCTCGGCACTCGACTTCGGGGGCCAAACCCTGCCTGAGAGTATCCGCAAAACGATCGAAGAGGCGCGCCAGCAGGGCGAGGGGCGCCTGGACCAAGCCATGCGTTTGCATAAGCAGCAGCTACAAGAGCTGCGCAACAAGTGGTTGGCGCGCCGAGTTCAGGTGCTTCTCGCCAAAGACGGGGCCTTTGCCGCCATCCGCGCCGTTGACTTCGCCAAGGCCGCCCAGCGGCTGAGCGGACAGGAGGTCCCCAGTGACTTCGCCGCCGACTGGGCCGCGCTGGCTCGCATGAGCGAAGAGCTGAAGAGCATCAGCAGCGGCTGCGCCGACCTTTGGCAGGCCTGGACCGGGCTGCGCTTCCGCGTCGGCAGCAGCGAATGGCGGCTAGACTCCATGAGCTGGCCGAACTCCGCCGTCCTGAGCAGTGACAGCGGCAGCCCAAACAAGATCTCCCTACGCGATCAACCGCAGTTCCTCGCCGCGTTACTGGTCGCCACCCCGGCTTCGGCCACCAAGGCTCAGAAGCGCGTACGCGCGGCCCTGCTCACCCAGCTGGCCCTGGCCCACGATCTCCCTGCCGTCCACGCTTGGGGCGGCTCCGGCAAAGCTCCCAAGCCTTCGGTCTTCGGTCAGGCGCTAGGAGAGCTTTCTCTTGAAGGCCTTTCCGAAGAGCAGGCAGGCCGCTGCCGCGGCGCCGCAGACCTGGCGAGGATGCTCCGCGCCTGGCAGCAACAGCACATGGCGGCGGCGGCCGCTGCTGCAAAGGCTATAGAAAGCAATCCAGCTGCCGCCATACTCCACCTCGTCCTAGAGATCTCAAGCGCCCCGGCGCAGAGCCGACGCTGACCATGCTCCCTGCCAGAGCTGCAGCCTTCCGGATCTTTGAGAGCATCCTCAACCCAAATCGAGCCTGACCATGATCTACTCCAGGGATATCGAAGCCCGGCGGGAGAAGGTGCAAAACGCAGCCGACCGACTCGTCGAAATCTGCGGCTACAGACCCCAGGTGGCCTTGCTGCTTGGCACCGGCCACTCCGAGTTGGCACGGCGCCTTGAAGATGCCAAGAGTTTCAGCGCTGATGAGATTCCCGATTACCCCAAGACGGACGAAGAAACCTCGGTCGTCGTTGGCAAGCTTGAGGGCTACCCGGTTCTGGTGAGCGATGCGCCGCTGGCCCCCTATCTAGGAACGAGCGGCGAGGTGATCGCCTTTCCGGTGCGCATGTTTCGAGCCATGGGCGCCAAGACCATCGTGTTGACCGCTGCGGCCGCGGCCTTGCACAGCAGCGCCCAACTCGGCGACCTCGGCCTGATCTCCGACCACCTGGACTTCACCCACGTCAATCCCCTGCTTGGGCCCAACGACACCATGCTCGGCCCGCGCTTCCCGGATATGACCGAGCCCTACGACCCCGAGCTGGGCACTTTGGTGCGGCGCATTGCCGCCGAAGTGGACTTTCCCCTGCGAGAAGGTGTCTTCGCGGCGGTCCAAGGCCCTAGCCTGCCAACGCGGGCGGAGTATCGCTTTCTTCGCAACGCCGGAGCCGACTACGTCGGCATGTCGACCGTGCCTGAGGTGCTGGCCGCGGTCCACGCCGGGCTACGCGTCTTGGCCCTGGTCGGCATTACCCAAATCATCGACCCGATGCAGCCGCGCCCCATCGACCTCGAATCGATGGTCGACGCCGCCGACCTCGCGGCCCCGCGCATGGCGAGTTTGCTGGTCGGCCTGCTCGAGCAGATGGCGAAGGGCTGAGTCCATGGCCGACGGGACGAAGCAACTCGCCGTCCTCATCTCTGGCGGCGGCCGCAGCCTCGAAAGCCTCCAAGAGAGGATCCTCGCCGGAAAACTCGACGCAGAGATTGCTCTGGTGATCTCATCGCGGGCCAAGGTCCAAGGCATCGAACGCTGCCGGCGCCTGGGCCTGCCCTGTGAAATCATCCGGCCGCGTGACTTCGACCGCCCCGAACTCTGGGCCGAGCGCATGTGGTCGACACTCCGCGCCAGCGGCGCCGATCTCGTATGCTTGATGGGCTTTCTCAGTCTCTTGCCCATCCCGCCCGAATACCGCAAACGCGTGCTCAACATCCACCCTGCCCTACTGCCGAAGTTCGGAGGCAAGGGAATGTTCGGAATGCACGTGCACAGAGCCGTCCTCGCCGCAGGGGAAAGGGAAAGCGGCTGCACCGTGCATTGGTGCAACGAGGAATACGACCAAGGCGACATCATCCTGCAACGCCGCTGTCCGGTGCTAGCCAGCGACAACGCCGAGAGCTTGGCAGCGCGAGTCTTCGAAGAGGAAAAGCTCGCCTATCCCGAAGCGCTCCGCCAGATCCTGGCAGGCCGCTAAAGAACGAGCGCTGTAGATCATGGCCAGCAGAGAATGGCCAGCAGGGCTGAGCCGGGTAGCTTTGGGGGAGCATCCGACACTCGGAATCCAGGCAGGCGTCAAGCAACGCTTACATCGTTAACCGGGAATCAAGAACAGCACGAACCTGCTTGGCTAGCTCTGTAGCTGTCAGGGGCTTTTCAAGAAAAGCCTTTATCCCCATGGACAAGGCCTCCTCTTTGGTAATGGTCGAAGTAAATCCAGTATAGAGAATAAACGGTAACCCAGGACGAACCCTGGACATCGCAGCAAAAAGATCGACCCCAGTAAAATCAGGCATGGTTTGATCAGATACCACCAGATCAAACTGCTCAGGGTCGCGGGCAAACGCATCCATCGCTTCGCGACTGCTACTTATCGCAATAACCTGATACCCTAGCTTTTCCAGCAACTCCTTCCCCACGTTGCATAGATTACTTTCGTCGTCGACGAGAAGTATCCGTTCGTGTCCCGATGCTGTGCGCTGGATGTGTTCCCAGCCAGGAGGGGAAACCTGGGATTTTCCTATCTCGCCCGATCCTTGATGTTGCGTGGGGAAATGGATATTGAAGGTGGTCCCGTTCCCAGGGCTACTTTCAACCGTAATAAACCCATCACAATTCTTTACGATCCCATGGACGGTGGCCAGCCCCAGGCCAGTGCCTTCCCCCTTAGCCTTGGTGGTGAAGTAGGGCTCAAATATCTGGTTCATGGTTTCTTTAGACATTCCAGATCCATTATCTTCAATGGTCAAGACGGAGTAATTCCCCCGATCAACGCTCCACTCTCCGACCATCTGCTCAACATCAACATGGACATCATCTAACGCGATCCTCAGAAGCCCTTTCTGATCTTTCATAGCATGAAGCGCATTCGTACACAGATTGACAACAACCTGATGAATAGCAGTGGGATCAGCAAAGACCACTCTCCGGTCTTTTTTGTAATCCTCATGGATCTCTATGGTTGAGGGAAGCGATGAGCGCATCATCTGCACCGCCTCCTTGACGATATAGTGCAAGTGAACCGGCTTCTTTTCCAAGGAGCTCTTACGACTAAACATTAGTATCTGCTGCACGAGCTGAGCCGCACGATAGGAGGCATCAACAACCTGCTGAATATATATCTGCCCCTCCTCATCAGCCGGAAGCTCTGCGGCAGCAAGATCTGCGTATCCGACGATAGCAGAAAGGATATTGTTGAAGTCGTGCGCGATCCCACCGGCAAGGGTGCCCAACGCCTCCATCTTTTGTGCCTGATTAAGCCGATCCTGAAGCTGGATCTTTTCCTGTTCCATTTCTTTTAGCGGACTAATATCGGTGTGGACGCCAATAACACGAACAGGTGCCCCGCTCTCATCCTTAGCGATCACCTTCGCGCGACCAAAGAGCCACTTGTATTCTCCATTCTTACACATAATACGGTACCGGTCCTGATAGGATACCCGTGTACCACCCCGCAACTCTTCCACGGCAGATCGAATGCGCTCACGGTCTTCAGGATAAATAATCTCTAACCCATGCTCGATCCCTCCTTCAAGCTCTTCCGATGCATAACCAAGCATCCTTAAAAAAGCCGGAGAGAAGGTAAGCCTGTCCTGGGGAATATCCCAATCCAAGACACCATCACCAGATCCTTCCAGCGCAAACCGCCAACGTTGCTCGCTCTCGCGCAGAGATTCCAAGCTTTCGTTGTGGGCCTCAACTCGCTTTTGAAGTTGCCTAGTGGATTCCCGCAACTCTTTGCTAGTGTCCTGAGCCTGGTTCAAGGCAAATCCAATCCCACGAATAAGGCTTCCCATCGCCGCCATGGAAATAATACTCAGGAAGCTGAACGTGATAGTGGATGCGACCCATACACCAAAGGAAAAATTCAGAGGAACAATCGGCGTAACCAACCCAACATCAAAAAGATACCCAAATACACACAAGGCGCATATCTGAAACAATATCAGCAGCAGCGCTGACCTTGCCCCCAAGGTCAGCGTGGCCAAAATCGAGGCGGTGAAAAACCAGACACGCCCGCTACCAAGAGGACCTAAGGAATATACGGAAACTACTCCCAAGGAGGTGAAGACAACAACACCCGTCCACGCCCTCACGCGAAAAGGGAGGGACTTAAAGATCAGCAGGAAGAAGTTAAAGGAATAAGCGGCGACATAGATGACGCCATTCCATAGCAAGCCGTCTTTCAGGGATCTCAAGCTGCTTGCAATCAACGCAGGTAATGACACCACTACCGTGGAAGCAAAGATTAAAACAAAACTCCTCTCTCGCCATTGATCCAAGGTGAGCGCCTTGTTATTGGCCAGAACCCCCTTGAGCTGTGAAATTATGTCACGCATTTGTACGAGTCCTTAGGTAAGTCAAATCCTTGCTTGCTTTCAGTGATCAGGTAACAGGCAGTTATTGGGCAGGCCTACGGGCATGAGGAATCGTGCACTCCAGCGAAGCCGGCACCAGGCTCCGTGCCTTTTTGCAAAAAGGAAGAACTATCCGCTCATTCTCGGGGTGACTTGTTGCAGATCCAAGGCCGCTTCTGCACGCGAAACGCTTTCCTCGACGGGCCATGCTGCAGGCGGTGATGCGAATCGCGCCTTTGCTGCACGTGGAGTCCCTGCGGCAGGCGTACGCCGCATGGCTTCGGAGCCCGTCGGCGCGGGCGCCTAAACGGAAAGGCTTGCATATTCCCCTAGCGATCCGCCCTTTCCTGGTAGACCGCAGATGAATGAGCGCGGACAGCCAAGGGTAGGCAGAGTGGGGAACCTTTGGCGCTTTCGCCCTCTGCAATAGCTATCGCGTCACTCGGCCGAACGCCGGATCTCACGCCGGGCTTCTTTCTTTTTTTCTGCCTGGCGTTTGTCAAAGAGCCTTTTGCCGCGCACTAGGCCAATGCGCATTTTCAAAAGCGCACGGGAATTCGAGTAGATACCGAGGGGAATCAGGGTCAGCCCCTTCTCCCGTACCTTAGCGAGCAGCTTGCGAATCTCGGACTTGCGTAGGAGGAGCTTACGTTTGCGCTGGCTCGCATGGTTATGGACGTTGCCGAAGCTGTATTCCTCGATCGTGCCTTTGATCCAGAAGATCTCCCCCTGGTCGATGCGCACATAGCTCTCCGCCAGACTGGCCTTCTTGTCGCGTAGCGACTTCACCTCGGTCCCAGTGAGCACCATCCCCGCTTCCAGCGTCTCAAGGATCTCATACTCGTAGCCGGCCTTGCGGTTCCGGACCAAATCCTCACCCGGTTTCGGCCCCCGCTCTTTCTTTGCCCCTCCGCTCTTGGCCACAGTTGCTCCGTTTGTCTGGCTGCTGTCGACGAAAGATGACTAGGGTGCTTGACGACGGGCCCTTCTGGTAGAAGAATCTTCGCCCCACTCGCGGAAGTGGCGGAATTGGCAGACGCGCTAGGTTCAGGTCCTAGTGACCCTTACGGGTCGTGGAGGTTCGAGTCCTCTTTTCCGCACCAATCACTGCAAGAAGCCCGGTCGAGCCCAGCTCGCCCGGGCTTCTTGCGTTTTTGCTGGGGCTCGTGGCCCAAAGGCCTGCCGCCTTCGCTGAGCCCGTGAAAACCTTGCCCCGAAAGCTGCCGACAGACGATGCGCGACTCGAGCTATATCACCGAACGTAACCAGGGCGTGGCGCCGGCGCGGCCCGGGGAGTTTGCTCCCCTTCGCCTGTCTGCCGGGATCGAACTGGGGGTCCCGGTCGTGCTCGCGCCGATGGCGGGAGTCACAGGTGCGCCCTTCCGCGTGCTCTGCCGTGAGTTCGGAGAGGCGATCTATGTCGGCGAAATGATCACGGCACGCGGGCTCTGTAACGGCAACGCCAAGACCCGGCATCTAGCGAGCTTTCACCCCAGTGAGTCGCCGCGCTCCCTGCAGCTCTATGGCACCAATCCCAAGTGGCTCGAGGAGGCTGCGAGGATCCTCATCGCGGAGCACGGTGTCGACCACATCGACATCAACCTCGGCTGCCCGGTGCGCAAGGTCACGGCCAGCGGCGGTGGCGCGGCGATCCCCTACCGGCCGCGACTGATGGCGCGCCTGCTGCGAGCGCTCAAGCGCGGCGCCGGCACGGTCCCCGTTACCGTCAAAATGCGCCTGGGCATCGATGCCGAGCACCTGACCTATCTCGAAGCCGGGCGAGTCGCCGAGGGCGAAGGCATGGCCTGGGTCGGCCTGCACGCCCGCACCGCAGAGCAGCTCTACGACGGCGAGGCCGACTGGACTCACATCGCCGAGCTGCAATCGCTGCTGAACATCCCGGTGCTCGGCAACGGCGATATCTGGGAGGCCCGCGACGCCCTGCGCATGATGCGCGAGACGGCTTGTGCCGGGGTCATCGTCGGACGCGCTTGCCTGGGTCGCCCCTGGCTCTTCGCCGAGCTAGAGAGCCTTTTCTCCGGGCAAGAACCGGCAGCGCCACCGCGCTTCGCCGAGATCCGCCGCATCGCCCTACGGCACGCGGAACTCTTGCGCGACTGGTATGACGAGCGCATCGCCTCGCTGCACATGCGCAAGTTCGCCTCCTGGTACACCCAGTGCTTCCCCGGAGCCCGCAAACTCAAGGACCGCATGCAGCGAGTCCAATCGATCAACGAACTCGCCCTCGCCCTCGAGTCCATCCCCGATGAGGAGCCCTTTCCCTTCGAAGGGCTGCGCGTTCGCCGCTGCAAGAAGGCCGGACGCCAAAAGGTCTCCCTGCCCCCCGCCTACCTCGATGATCCCGATGCCGACACGGCGCCCGAGGAAGAGATCTTTGTGGAAGGCGGCTGAGACTGCACGGCGAGGAGCGCAGGCACCTTCCGCCTGCTGCCTTAGCGATGCCCAGTGCCCCGGTGACCCCAGTGATCCAGTGACCTAAGTTCCGACTCGGCGCTGCAGCAGCGCCCGCCCTAGGGTGGCCAGGAGCACGAGTAGGCCGCCAAGAACTGCGAGGCCGGCAAGCCTTTCACCATGGACGAGGAAGCTCCACAGGGGATTGAGCACCGGCTCCACCATCAGCAGTAGGGCCGCCTCGAAGGCCGGAACCCGGCCGATGCCCTTGGTCAGGCAGAGGTAGGCGACACCGATCTGAAAGACGCCGAGGTAGCAGGCCCCAAGCCAGTCGGCGGCCCCTGCGCCAGCAAAGGGCCAGGCGAAGGGCAGGGTGAAAAGGCAGGCCAGGGCGTTTCCGAGCACCACCGCCCCGAGCCCGGGGTTTCCGGGCTCAGCTCCGCGACTGAGAAAGCGCAGCCCCAAGATGGTCAGCGCCCAAGAAGGCCCGGCGCTCATGGCCAAGAGATTGCCCTCGAAGGGCTGGGGAGCACTCGCCTGCGGCGCTTGGCCGGCAAAGAGCAGAAGGAACAAGCCGCCGGCGAGTAAAGGCAGGGTAAGTAGCTCGGCCCGCTGCGCACGCTCGCGCAATAGCAGCGGTGCAAGGAGCAGGATGTACAGCGGCGCCGTGCTCTGCAAAAAGATGGTGTGCGCTGCCGTCGTGCGTTTGTTGGCCAGCACGAAGAGCAGCATGGTCACGGCGAAGGCCAAGGCGACCAGGCAGCTGCGCCACTTGAGCTGCAGACGCAGCCCGGGCAAGAAGGCAATCAGCACCAACGCTGCGATACCCGAGCGTAGGCAGGCCACCTGAACCCCGCTGAATTCGCAGGATTTGATCGCCGTTCCTCCGGTGGAGAAGAGGACGGCAGCCAGGAGAATCAAGGTGCGCGGCCAGAGGCTCGATGCTGCTGGCCTTGACGCTTCGGCCGTCGAAGCTGCGCCTCTAGCTGGATCCGAGCGCCCTGGCCCCGAACCCATCGCCTTCCAATGACCGGAGCTTGCCAAGAGCAGAACGGGTCAGCGGGAGAACTTGCCCGTCTTGCGGATGCGACGCTTGATGATGTTGACGCCGCCGTGCGTCTTCATCCGGGTGCGGAAGCCGCTCATCTTCTTGGCCTTCGACTTCGAATTGCGGATCTTGATCTTCATTGTGATTCTCAGGGGCTTTGGCACCGCGCCGAGCCTGGGGACAGCGAGGCATGAGGGGCAGAAAAGGGGGCAAGAGCCTAACGGCGGATCACAAAGCAACAAGGCTCGAACCCGAGCTTTTGCCGCGCCCCAGCGCTCAGAGCCGCAGCTCGCGAATGGAGAAGGTGTTGGTCGCGCCCTTGACCGCCATGGTGCCGGAGATGAAGACCACCAGATCCCCCTCCTTGACGTGCTTGCGCTCCAGAAGCTTGACCATCGCATAGCGATACAGCTGGCTCACGCTGCGTGCCTTGATCGCCAGCTCGGGAATCACCCCCCACTGCAGACAGAGCTGGCTCCAAACTCGCCGGTCAGGGGTAAACACGACCGTGCGCAACGGAAGCCGTTCGCGGGCAACAAAGTTGGCGGTGCGCCCCGATTCGGTAAAGACGACCAGGGCCTGGGCCCCTACCAGCAAGGCAGCCTGGGCTGCGGCGGATACGGTGGCTTCGACGACGCTGCTCTGTCCAAAGGGAGGCCGCTGCTTGCTGAGGGCGAGCTTGGCCGGGTGAACGTAAGAATGGCGAAAGATGTCCGCCTCACTACTGCGGGCGATGCGGTCCATGGTCCGCACCGCGAGCTCGGGATAGGCACCGGTCGCACTCTCGGCCGAGAGCATGACCGCCGAAGTGCCGTCATAAATGGCGTTGGCGATATCGCTGGCCTCGGCACGGGTCGGGCGCGGATTGACGATCATCGATTCGAGCATCTGCGTCGCGGTAATCACCGGCTTACCCACAGCGATGCAGAGATGGATCAAGCGCTTCTGCACCCCTGGGACCATCTCCGCCCCCAGTTCGACGCCCATGTCGCCGCGCGCGACCATTACCCCGTCGGCCGCATCGATAATCTCCTCGGCATGGGCCACGGCCTCGGGACGTTCGATCTTAGCAATGATCTGGGCATCCCCGCCGAAGGACTGGATCTCCTGGCGGAGGCGCTTGACGTCCTTGGCGCTGCGAACAAAGGACAGGGCGACATAATCGGCCTGCTGCATCAGCGCGAAATGTAAATCGAAGAGGTCCTTCTCGCTGACCGAGGGAGCGCTGACCTCGCTGCCTGGCAGGTTGATGCCCTTATGCTCGCGAAGCAGGCCGCCATAACGGACCGTGGTATGCACCACCGGGCCTTCGATCTTGCGAACCCGCAACTCGATATTGCCATCATCCAAGAGGATCCTCTCACCGACGCGCACATCGCTACCGAGTTCCGGGTAGGTACAAGCGATACGCCCGGGCTCGCCCAAGACATCGGGCCGGGTGTCGATCAGCAGCTCGTCCCCTGGGTTGAGGAGAAAGGGTTCGTTCTTGGCAAAGCGGCCGACACGGATCTTGGGCCCCTGAAGATCGGCGAGGATGCCCACGGCCCGGCGTTCGGAACGCCCTGCCTTGCGGATCACATCGAAGAGGCGCTTGTGTGCGGTATGCGTCCCGTGCGAGAAGTTGAGACGAAAGACATCAACGCCGGCGCGGATCAGCTTGCGCACCGTCGTAAGCCCACTCGAAGCCGGCCCAAGCGTCGCCACGATCTTGGTGCGGGTCGGCAGCTTGCCACGTCCCCCACTGGGCTTGGCCTGCTGATCGCCACTCTGCTTCGCCTTCTTCGATTTCTCCGCCGCCATCCTTGTCCTCCCGCATAAGCGCCCTACGTCACCCGACGATCTTCAGCGCAACGGCCGCTTAATCCTGTACTGATTTCGCCCACTGCCGCCATTTGACAATGGCCTTCTTACGCTGGCTCTCCGAAGCCTCGGGATCGAATGGGAAGTTCTTACCCGAGAGCTTGACCAGGCTGCGATAGGCCATTTTGCGCACAATCGCCGCCTCGTCTTCGAGCGCCCCGACCAGCTCCATTCCATAACTCGGGTCCCCGATCTTGCCGATGCCTTCGGCGCAGATCTTGCGCACGTAAGGATCCATGTCCTTGAGCACCGGAACCAAGTAGGGCAGAACCCGCTTGTCACCCGAACGCACCAGCTCGTCAACGGCTTCCCAGCGCCGACCAGGGTCGCTGCTGGCGAGCTTGTCGACACTGCGCCCCAGCTGCTGGGGCAAGGTCTGCAGTCCCTTCGACGAGCCTCCCGCCGCTTGACCGGCATAGGCTCCAGCCGCGGCTTTGCGCTGCAAGTCTTGGAGAGATTGCCGCAGCTCGAGCCGCTCCCGTTCGAAGCTCTCCCGCATCCCTGCGACCGTCTTCTCCAACTTGTCACTGCGAGCTTTCAGCTCGTCCAAGTTGGCCAGGAGCTGGCGCAGGCCGCCCCCCAGCTTGGCCAGGACGAGCCCCCCATCCTGCTTGGGGAGCAACTTGGCAAGCTGAGCATCCATGGCTTCGAAACGTGCTTGGATTCGGCCTTCCTGACCGGCAAGCGCCTGGCGCACGACCGCGGCTTGATCCTCGCGCAGCTCTTCGATGCGCAGGCGGAGGAACTCCACCTTGGCTTCGAGCTGCTGCTTCTGCTGCTCTTGCGTTTCGAGATGCCGCGCTTCAGTCCGCCAATCACTCAGCCCAGCAGTAGCGAGTATCGCGAGGAGGAGGATCCCGGCGATGACCAGGAGCTGGCTCCCACTCACGCCGCCGCCCAAGACCCGCGCCGGGGCCGGAGCCGGGCTTTCTGCATCGCCCTTCGTCAGCTTCGCTAAGCAACAGACGCCAACCGTCTTGTCGCCGAGCTTCCGAGCCAAGCCCTCTTCCAGATCACGATCTGGCACTGAGAAGCCGCAGAGGTCACAGAAATGCAGTTCGGCCTTGTCATTCATCGTCCATGCTCTGATCAGGGGCTCTCCGAGGGCAGCTGTCTTGGCGAAGCTGAGGGCCTTTCGGGCCAGCACCATCAGAGCACAGGCGGGCGTTCAGCGATATGCCACACACTCAAGAGGGAGCATCGCTCGGTACGTAGAAGCGGGGCGCCGCTAAGGGGCACCCCAGCTTTTTCTCCCTGCTACTGGCCGCCGCTCAGCGACCGCTGGGGGCAGCGGGCACGCCCTTCGCGCCGCCCTGCTGGAACCACTCATCTTGGTTGCGCTTTTCCCACCAGCCCTGCCACTGGGCAATCGAAGCCCGACGCTCGGCGGCGGTTTTCGTCCGGTGGTCATAGCCAAAGGTCTTGCCAGTGCTTTCCTGCAGGGCGCTGATGCACAGGTAACGCACATACTGCGAATCAGAGTCGAGACCTGCGATGAGCACATTCATCGGCGTGACATCCCCCATCGCGATCATCGTGCGTGCGACCTCAAATCGGACCATGGGGTTATTGTCGTCGAGGTGCTTGCGCAGACGCGGCAGAACTCGGCGATCCCCGAGATAGCCGAGGGCGCAGGCCGCGTTCGAACGCATCTTGGGCTTGTCGTTCTTCAGCGCTTTAAGCAGGAAGGGCACCGAAGCCTCGCCCTGTTGCGCGATCCATTGCAGGTTCTTGACCAATTCGTCGCCACGCTGATAAGGCAGCTGGTCAATATGCTCTTGGATACGCTCCTTCATCAGCTGCCCTGGGTCGTACCAGTTGGCCAACTCCTCGATGTCCTTGGAGTCTGGACCGGTGCCGTAGGAAGAGCCGCAACTCGTGAGGGCAAAGGCCAGCCCCAAAAGAACGATTCCATGAATGAGCCGCATCATCGCCGACGCTCCTGTCGCTTTGGTGAATGGGAGACGGCCGCCTCATCGGCTTTTCCGCGTCGCGGCTTGAGGGCTGCGGCAGCTTTTTGGCAAGGTTAAGGCAAAAGTAAGCCCCAATTCACGGCCGCTATTGGCACACATGGAAGGGCTCCAGGCCTTGTGCCATACGGCTTAGCGCTGGTTTTCTCTTGCAGCCCCTCCCCGGCTACTGTCGAATCGCCAGCCGCCAGTCTTTCCGGGGCGGTCGGAAAGAGGCGTTACCAGCATGCTGCAAGGACCAAGGAGCCCGAAGCTCCGTCACGCAGCCCACACATTCTCTCCCTATTCAAAGGGTTCTCCCTAGGCGGAGGGCAACAGCGACAGCGTTGTGTCCCAGCCAAACGGAGCCGGAGTCCAATATGAACAAGGCAAATCTCATCGAAGCAGTCCAGCGTGAGCTCGGCAAAGACTGCTCGCGCGCCCACGCCGAACGCTCGGTAAACGCGGTCCTCAGCAGCATCGAAAGCGGCCTGGTTGGCGACAAGGTCGTCCAGCTCGTCGGCTTTGGCACTTTCCAGGTCAAGACGCGCAAGGCTCGCATGGGCCGCAACCCACAGACCGGCGAGAGCATTCCCATCAAGGAAAGCCGCACCGTGGGCTTCAAGGTCGGACAGAGCCTCAAAGATCGCCTGTGAAACAGGCCTAAGAAGACAGAGGCAGCAGGCCGCGGGTAGCGGCCCACGGCCAATACGTCTTTTCGCGAGCGGCGGGCGACAGCTTCGAGTTGTCGCCCGCCGCTCGCTGTATGGGAAGGCTCGTGCTGCGGAAGCGCTCCAGCTCCAGAGACCCGGCAGAGACCCGGCCCCACGAACTCAGTATTGGAGCCAGCCCCCGCCCAGTACCTGGTCCCCGTCGTAGAAGACCGCCGCCTGCCCCGGAGCGATGGCGTCTTGGGCTTGGTCGAAGACCGCGTGCACGACGGCGCCGGGCCCTTCACCCTCGACCCGCAGCTTGGCCGGCGCAGCCCGGTGCCGCGCCCGAATCTGCAGCTCTACCTCCAGCACCTCCCCATCTCGTGGCGCGTCGATCAGCCAGTGCAGCTGGGCGACACGCGCCTGGGAACGTGCGAGCTGCGCGCGGGCGCCCAGCACGACCTCCGCTTGCTCGGGCCGGATTTCGAGGACGTAGTGGGGCGTGCCGAGCGCCGGCAGACCACGCCGCTGCCCCACGGTATAGCCCTCATAGCCATCGTGGCGGCCCAGCTCCTTCCCCTGGGCATCGACGAAGCGCCCCGGCGTCAGCCCCGCCCGCTCCCGAACCAGCTCGCGGTAATCCCCTCCAGGCACAAAACAGAGTTCCATGCTCTCGGGCTTGTCCGCGACGAAAAAGCCAGCTGCCCGAGCCCGCTCGCGAACCTCCGTCTTGCTCATGGCGCCGAGGGGAAAGACGGCGCGCGCCAGCTGCTGCCGCCCAATACCAAAGAGGAAGTAACTCTGGTCCTTGCCGCGGTCAAGGCCCCGGAACAGGGCGCCGTCTTGGACTCTGGCGTAATGCCCGGTCGCCACCAGGTCACAGCCCAGCTTCTCGGCAAAGTCGAAGATCTGGCCAAACTTCAGGTTTTGATTGCAGAGCACACAGGGGCTCGGAGTCCGGCCGGCCTTGTACTCACCGACGAAGCCGTCGATGATCCCCCCGAACTCTTCGCCGAAATCAACGGCGTAGAAGGGGATGCCCAGGCGCTCGGCGATGCGGGCGGCGTCCTCGGCCTCGGCGGCAGAGCAGCAAGCATCCTGACCCTCAGGGCCCGGTTCTGCAGCGCCTCCCACGCCGTTGCGCATGAAGATACCGCGGAGTTCATGCCCCGCCTCCTGGAGGGTCAAGGCGGCGACACTGCTGTCGACGCCACCGGAGAGAGCACAGAGAATGCGGGCCATCGACAAGCTCGGAGAAGGCGCAGAAGGAAGGGACGAAATTGCGGGCGGAACATCCTATAGTCTCCCGCCTTTTTGGCGACAGCGTCCTTCTTGCTCTTGGAGTGCAGATGCCTGCGACCCAGCCCTTCCTGAATCTCCCCCTCCTCCTCGCCATGCAGACGGGCGAGTCTCTGGGGCCCGCCCCGGCAAGCTCCGGTCAGAACACCGCCGCGCCGGCCACCAGCAGCGCGAGCCCGGCCAAGGCCGGCGAAGCAGGCACCCAACAAGCAGCTCCTGGCCAGCAAGTCCCCCCCGGGACCCCGCGGCAGGCCTGCGGCACCAGCGAGATGCTGATCTTCGGTGCCTTCCTCTTGGTCTTCTACTTCATCCTGCTGCGCCCGCAGCAGAAGCAGGAGAAGAAGCGCCGGGCGATGCTGGAAGCCATGAAGAAGGGCGACCTGGTGGTCACCACCGGCGGCATCCACGGCGAACTGCTTGAGGTCAGCGAGCGCACCGTAGTGCTCAAGTTCGGCAGCGACGCCATGCAGCGCCTGACCCTCGATCGCGGCAAGATCGCCGGCATCCTCGTCGATGGTCAGGAGACCCCGGCAGATCCCCCCAAGGGCTGAGGCGTGTGATGAACGGTTTCGCGGTCTGCGAAACCAAGAAAAGCTCCTGGGGTGCTCCCAAGGATCCTCGCCCCGCGCTCGGCGCCGAGGGAGAGCGTAGAGTCCTCGCCCAGCTGCAAAAAGCTGGTTGGCAGCTCATCGCTCACCGCAGCAAGGTCGCCGGCGTCGAGCTGGACCTCCTGCTAGCCAAGGGGCGACGCGTGGCCATCGTCGAGGTCAAAACCCGGCGCCGGGAGATCGGCCAAGGCGCAGAGTTCCTGAGCCAGGCCCAGCACCTTCGCCTCCAACTGGCCGCAGCCAGGCTTCTGGCCAAGGGTGCCACGGCCTTGCCGCCGCAGGCACGCCGGGCCTATCCGAAGCGGACCCTGGGCATTGAACTCTGGCTGGCCTCCTGCACTTTGGCCAGTCCCGAGTCCCCACAAGCCCGGCTACGCTTTTTTGAGCTACCTGCGATCGATACTCCGTAAAGCCCGTATCTGAGTGAGGCCGGCGCTCCGATCTTTGCCTCACGCTAGCCGCTCCTCCTCACGGCTGTCGCAGCGAGTGCCCGGCCTCTGGCTCAGCCAACAGACAAACCCCGGCAATCAAACAGAAGCAAAGGTCGACACAAGCCATGCTCCTCAGCCACTTGGCATCGGGGCTTTCCAGCTTTCCCGAAGACCTCTCCTCGCTCCCGTCGACAGGGGAACGGGTCTGCGCTGCTAGATGATTTTCCTGTTCCAACAGTTCATCCCTAGGCGAAAGCTGCTGCTCATCGCCTCCGAGGGCCTGCTTCTGACGCTCGTCGTCCTCTTAGGCACCAGTCTGCCAGGACTGGCGACCCACTCGGTCTTTGCCGCGAGCTCGGCGGATCTCGCACGGGGGGCATTGAGCGCCTTCCTCATCGCCGTCCTGGTCCAGATCAACCTCAGCTATAACGAGCTCTACGACTGGCGCGTCTCGCGCAACCGCGCCGACCTGCCCAATCGCTTGCTGCGAGCCGCCGGCTTCAGCTTCATCACCCTGGCCGTCCTGGTCGCGTTCAAGCCCTCGCTCTTCTTCTTCCCAGGACTGCCCATCCTGGCCACCCAGACCTGGAAGCTCGTCGTCATCCTGGGTGTGGCCTTCGCCGCCCTCTTCTACTGGCGCATCGGCTTCCACTGGTTCTTCTTCAAGTGGGGCCGGGGCGAGAAGATCCTCATCCTCGGCAACGGCCCCCAGGCCCAGTCCCTATGCCGTGAGCTCGACGACCGTGGCGAGACCGGCTTTGAGATCGTGGCGCTGGTTGGCGGCAATAAAGACGAGGGCGAGCGCCCCGAGGGCCTACCACCCCACTACCCCGAGACCGAAGGTCTGGCCAAGTTTGCCCACAAGGAACGGGTCAGCCGAGTCATCGTCGCCCTCGAGGATCGCCGCGGCACACTGCCGGTGCAGGAGCTCTTGGCCTGCAAGCTCGCCGGTATCCGCATCGAAGAGCGGGAACTGCTCTACGAGAAAGTCCACGGCAAGATCAGCCTCGATAGCCTGCGCCCGTCCTACTTGATCTTCAGCAGTGGCTTCAAGAAGACCCGCATCGTCCTGTCCTTGAAACGGCTGATGGACATCGCCTTCGCGATCATCGGCCTGACGCTCTCCATGCCGGTGACGATCGTGACCGCGATCGCCATCAAGCTCGACTCGCGCGGCCCGGTGCTGCTCCGCCAGCGCCGTATGGGCCTGGATGGCCACGAGTTCACCTGCCTCAAGTTCCGCAGCATGCGCGTGGACGCCGAGAAGCACAGTGGTCCGGTCTGGGCGATGAAGAGCGACGACCGCATCACCAAGGTCGGGCGCTTCATCCGGCAGACCCGCATCGACGAGATTCCCCAGATGTGGAACGTGCTGGTCGGTGACATGTCCTTCGTCGGGCCCCGGCCCGAGCGCCGCTTCTTCGTGGAGCAGCTAACCAAGGAGATCCCCTACTACACCGAGCGGATGACGGTGCGCCCGGGCCTGACCGGCTGGGCCCAGACCAAGTATCCCTATGGGGCAAGCATTGAGGATGCTCGCCAGAAGCTCATGTACGACCTGTACTACATCAAGTACATGAGCCTGCTCTTCGACCTGTCGATCTTGGTGCGCACCATCAAGGTCATCGTGCTGAAGCAGGGCTCGCGCTAGCAGGCCGCGCCGGGCGGAAGCCTTCCTCGGCTAGAATCGCCCGGGCATAGGCCCGTGCCCTGTCCGGGGGCATCTCAGCAAGCTGGGCCGCGAGATTCCTCTCCGGCTCTGTTGCCCCAGGCGCCCCATCCGCCTGCCACTTCTGGACCAAACGCCGCAGCAGCTCGCTGAAGCCCCGCGCGTGTTGGGTCCTGGCCCCGCGCAGATAGCCGCGGTGGAACTCGGCGATGTGGGCCAGGGTCAGGGGAACATTGCCGCCAAAAGCCAAGGCTGCGCATTCCGCCCGCATCTCCAGATCGGCAAGGAGCCCGTCGAAGGACAAGCCCGCCCCCAGGAACAAACCCAAGGCCCGCCAGAGATTCTGGGTCACCGGCAGGTGACCTTGGGCGTCGACAAGGTGGGCACGCTCGTGTAGCCCCAGCAAGCGCAAGACCTCTCCCAGCATCTTTTGCTCATCCCAGGCCTCTTCTTGCTGCAAGCGCCAGAGCATCCTCCAATCGACCTGGCAAGGCTGCTCGTAGCAAAGCGCCGGGCAGTCTGGCCCCAGCAAGGCCGGGCCCTCCTCGGCGAGCTTGCCGTAGCTGGCTCCCCGTTGGCTAGCCTCCTTGGCCCAACGCCGGGCGATGCGCCCATCCACAAAGTAGTGGTTCCAGATGGCCAGCCCGGCGACGCCCGAGACATCCAAGCGCTTGAAGCTGACGAACTCCTTGTACTGGAGCAAGACCTCGCGACTCTCCTGCGCCAGCTCAAGGCCCGGCACCGGCTCTAAAATCCGCTCGGAGAGCTTCCTCCCAAGCACCGCCCCGACCGGTCCGCCCATCAATCGACCGAGGAGGAGGTAGCGGCCATGCTCAGCGAAATAGGCCGGCAACCCCGGTCCAAAGGGATCGAGGAAGGAACCGGCGAAGGGAAAGCGCAGGAAGCGCGGCTCCCCCACAACGTCTCGCCCCAGTTCCGCCTTAGACAGGACCCGTAGCCGCTGCACGACGGCCTTAAGGCCACGCTCGCGCAGGTCCCCATCCTGCTCGCGCACCGAGCTCAGCAGCTGAAGCATTGCGTCGGAGAAACGCAGAAAGCGGGCAGCGGCCTGGGCGCGCTCCTCACAGCCTAGGCTCGCCTCGGGGAGGCGGAAGGCCAAACGCGGCGCCAGTCGCTCCACCAGCTCCACCTGCCCCACCGCCAAGAGGCTATCCAGCAAGCTGAGAGCATCCTCTACGTTGTTCGGCAGGAGCAGCTTTCGGGCTTCCGGCTTGAGCAGCCGTTGCAGGGCCTCGCCCTTGGGCGCGAGCAGAGGCCCCAGGCCAGGATCGAGGATGCTCCTCAATAGCTCCCCCGCCTCGGCAAGGGAGCCGCGGTCGACCAGCAGGCCCAGCAAGAGCTGCTCGGGGACGCTGCAGCGTCGAGCGGCTCCATACTGGACCACGCTCTCGCCCTGGGTCTCAGCAAGCTCCAAGGAGCGACGCAGCCAAGACTCGGCCAGCCACACCCGGCCCGCGCGCAGAGCCAGGTCCGCAAGCGGGAAGACCGCGCCGCTCGCAAGCAGTCGCTCGACCAAGGGCTCCTGCTTACGAATTCGAGCCAATAGCTCCTCTCGCTCGCAGCGGGGCAGGCGAGCCATCATGTCCAGAACCGCCTTGCTCGCGATCCCGGAGTCCAAGGCTTCGGCCAAGAGCTCTAGGTCGAAGGAGCCATGCAGGGCGAGCTCAAGCGAGATCCGGCCATCGAAGGGGTAAAGCTCACGCAGCTCGATCTGGCGTTGGATCAGTGGCTTGGGAGCCTTTTCGCCCAAGGAGCGCAGCGCCAAGCCGGTGATCGGCGGCCAGGGAACCCGGCGGTCTAGCGCCGAGGACAGCAAGAGCTCTCCCGCCCTTTGCTCCTCGCTCTCTTGCGTGCTCCTGCTCCAGCTGTAGGCGTAGCGCAGCCAGTAGGAACTAGGCCATCGCCGGCAGCCTTCTCGGAAATGCCGCAGCTGCTGATGGCGATCGGCGAGCAGGCGCCCTTCGAGGTAGTAGGTCTCCGGGGTGACCCCGTATCGCTGCCGCAACTGGCGCCATTCTTCCCAAGCTCGCCCAAGCTGTCCCTGCGCCCGCAGATACTCCTGGCGCAAGCGATGCGCCGGAACGAAGAGCGGCTCCTGCGCGAGCAGGCGATCGGCGATCTCGACGGCTTCTCCCTGCCGGCCAAGACCCTGGAGCAGGTCGCCGCGCAGCGCCTCGTCATAAAAACGCTGGGCAAACTGCGGCTCGGCGTAGGACTCAGCGCCCGTCCCGGCACAGGAGCCAAGCAGAGTCAGCAGCAGCAGCAGCAGGCCAAGGAGTCGAGGGCTCACGCTCCGGCCTCCGCCTCGTCCTCATGGCGGAAGGCCTCAAGCAGCAGGTCCTCGCCAAGCTGGCCGCATCGCAGATCTTCGAGGGGCAGACTCTCCGCCATGTCGGCGACGCCCAGGCCAGCCAGCCCGGTCCGGGCCCAGCGGCCTCCAGCCAGCTTCGGCGCGACCACTACGGCCACCGCATCGAAGAGCCCCGCCTCCACCAGCTGCGCCGCCAGGCCGCCGCCACCTTCGACAAGGAGGCGGCGAATACCGCGCTTCCACAAGAGCTCCAGCGCAGCTCCCATGTCTAAGGTCCGATGGCTGCCAACAGCGCTTGCCAGCGTCGGCAGGAACTCCTGCTCGACCTCGCTGGGCAAAGAGGATGCTCCATCCTCGCCCCGGAGCACCAGCAGCGGCGCCTTGTCGAGGCTCTGCAGCAGTCGGTACTCGGGAGTCAATAACCCCTCGGGATCGAGTGCGATGCGCAGCGCTTGCGGCCCTTCGACATGGCGGACCGTCAGCTCCGGATCATCGGCCACCAGGGTCCCCGGCCCGACCATCACCGCATCGCACTCGGCGCGCATCTGATGAGCCCAAACCCGGGCCGGTTTCCCACTGATCCAGCGAGAGGATCCTGTCCTAGTTCCGGTCTTGCCGTCGAGGGTCATCGCCCACTTGAGCACGACCCAGGGACGTTTGCGGCTCAGCCCGCAATGGAAGCGCCGCAGCAGGTTCTGCACTTGCGGAATCTCGAAGGGACCGTGCACGAGAACCCCGGCAGCGCGCAGCTGCTCGATCCCGGCCCCGGCATGCCTAGGGTCGGGATCGAGAGACCCGAGCACCAGCTCTCGAATGCCTGCATCGAGGAGCAACTGGGTGCAGGGCCCGCGCTTTTTGTTTCCCCCCTTGGAGGAGCAGGGCTCGAGGGTGACGACCATGGCGTCGGGCTTCCTGCCCTGCCGCCGGGCATCTAGGAGAGCATTCTCCTCGGCATGCGGACCGCCCCAATACTCGTGAATCCCCTGCCCGACCGGCTCGCCGTTTTCGAGGGCGATCGCCCCGACCAGGGGGTTGGGTTCGACACGGCCCGCGGCCGCCCGCGCAGCCTCGGCAGCACGGCAAAGCAGGGCCGTGGCCCACTCTGCCTCCCCAAGACGGGTCATGCTGGGACCGTGAACTCGGAGACCTGCTGCGACTCGTTCACGAGCACGCCGCTGAGACTGAAGCTACCCGCATCTTGGATCTGCACCGAGAGGTAGCGCCCGATGAGATGGTGGTCGCTGCAGTCGAAGTGCACCAGACGATTGCGCATGGTCCGGCCGGTGAAGCGATCCGCGCGCGACTTGCTCGGCCCTTCCACCATGACTTCGAGCTGCTGGCCGATCAGTGCTTGGTTCTTTTCCAGCGAGATGCGCTCCTGCACTGCCAGCAGCTCTTGGTTGCGGCGCGCCTTGACCTCCTCCGGCACATCGTCTTCGAAGTAATCGTCAGCAACGGTCAGCGGCCGCGGCGAATACTTGAAGACAAAGGACTGACTAAAACGCACCCGCTCCATCAGCTCGATACTGGCCTGGTGGTCCTCTTCGGTCTCGCCGGGAAAGCCGACGATCCAGTCGCTGGCAAACTCGATCTCGGGCACCCGCGCCCGCAGCTCTTCGACCCGCTTCAGATAACGCTGCACGTCGTATTTGCGCTGCATACGCAGAAGCATGCGGTCGCTGCCCGACTGCGCCGGCAAATGGAAGTAGCGGCTCACTCGCGGCAACTCCGCCATCGCGTCCATGAGCTCCGGCGTCAGATAATTGGGATGCGAGGTGATAAAGGAGATCCGCCGCAGAGCCGGGATTTGATGCAGCTCCCGCAGGAGCATCGCCAGGCTGGCGCGCGGCCGCAGATCGTGGCCATAAGCGTTGACTGTCTGGCCAAGCAGGGTGATCTCGGTGACCCCATCGCCGACCAGCCGCAGCACCTCGTCCACGATGTCGGCGACCGGACGGCAGAGTTCCTCGCCCCGCGTCGCCGGCACGATGCAATAGGTGCAGGGCATATTGCAGCCGCGGATGATGTTGACGAAGGCCTGACTCGGATGCGGACGCAGCTGGACCTCGCGATGCACGAGGTCGCCGCCCCCATCATTCCCGGTCGCAACGATGCTGCTGCGCTTCTCATGGATCTCGGCGATGAGCTCATCGATGCGGCCGAAATCCCTCGTCCCACAAACCAGGTCCACGTGCGGCATGCGCGAGCGGATAAAGACCTTGTGCTCCTGAGCCATGCAGCCGAGCACCCCAAGCAGCAAACCCGGCTTTTGCCGTTTGCGTGACTTCAAAGAGCCAAGGCGCCCCCAGACCCGGTCCTCTGCGTTCTCACGCACCGAACAGGTGTTGAGCAGGATCAAATCGGCCTGCTCCTCGTCGATGGCGGCCTCCCAGCCAGCCTGCACCAGGCGACTGGCGACGAGTTCGCTGTCGAGCTTGTTCATCTGGCACCCATAGGTCACCAGGTGGAATGTTCCGGCTTGCGACATACGAAGGGCCTCGGGGCGGACGGGGCTAGGCATGGAGGAAAAGCAAAGAGGGCAAGAGAGTAGGGAGCAGGATGAAAAAGCGGTCAAACGCTGAGGCGACCAAGGACCAAGCTGCGCCCTGAATCAGTCGCGCGAGTGGGAAAGCGCCCCATCGGCGGCTCTCCCACTCGCGCTAGCTTGCTTGCGGAGGAAGCGCTAGTTCCCTTCCGCAAACGGCGTCAACTTTCGTAGCTCCGGGTGCGGGCTCTGTTCGCCCACGGGGAAGACATAGGTCTCGTCATCAGGATCACCTTCCCAATACCCCTTCTCTTCGAGCATGTCGACTTCGAGGCTACCGGGGCGGCAGCCGGTGTAGAGGACCATAATGGCGCCCCGGGTGTGGTTGCGACCGCCCTCGTTGTCATCAGCGAACCAGATCGCGTTCTCCTGATTCATCGTGCGGCGATGAGCGCGGGCGCGGGCGGCGTAGTGGGTCTGCGAGGAGGTAAAGTCCTCCTTGTTACGCCACAGCTTTTTCTTGATGTCCTCTTCGGGGATCGTCAGGGCCTCGGGGGCGAAACTCTCCATGCATTCGGGGCAAAAGAGCAGGCGACGACCAGAGTCGGTGTTTTCGATCGCGCCCGTACGCCAGAGGCGCCAGAAGAAGCTGATGCCAGACTCCGAAGGCAGTTGTCCGCGCTTGCGTACCTTGTAGATCTCGGCTGCCTGATAGAGGTTCTGCAGATTCTTCTGGCAGTTCACCTCTTTGACGGTCTGTCCGACAGCAAACATCTTCGGAACCAGCCAAACCATCATCCCGGCGATAATGCCGATGACGATGAGAAGCTCGATAAGCGTGAATCCGCGGGCGTTCTTCATTCTTCGTGCCTCAAGGACTGGTGCCTTAGGGACAGGGACCTTAGGGACAGGGGCGGCGCTGCTCATGGGGGCGCGCGGCAGCAGCAAGCCAAGCAGCCTAGAGGCCCCGGCCCCATAGGCCAAGCCTCTCCAGGAGCTTACGCTGCCCCTAGCTCTGGGACCCTGGACGAGGCACCTAGAAGAAGCCCCAAGCAAGACCTAGTAGCCCAGGCCAATGCGCCCAAGCTCGGTATCGCCCAGGCTCAGTATCGCCCAGGCTCGGTATCGCCCAGGCTCGGTATCGCCCAGGCTCGGTATCGCCCAGGCTCGGTATCGCCCAAGCTCGGTATCGCCCAGGCTTAGTATCGCCCAGGCTTAGTATCGATAGTGCTCCGGCTTGTAGGGCCCCTCGACCGGAATACCGAGGTATTCGGCCTGCTCGGGCAGGAGCTTGGTCAGCTTGACGCCGAGCTTGTCTAGGTGCAGGCGCGCGACCTCTTCGTCGAGGTGCTTGGGCAGCACGTGGACCCCGAGTTCGACCTCGTTGTTCCAAAGCTCGATCTGCGCCAGGACCTGGTTGGTAAAGCTGTTGCTCATCACAAAGCTCGGGTGGCCCGTGGCGCAGCCGAGGTTCACCAGGCGCCCCTCGGCCAGCATGATCACGCTATGGCCGTCGGGGAAGGTGTAGTGATCGACCTGCGGCTTGATCTCGGTCTTCTTGACGTCGTCGCGGCCGTTGAGGTAGGCGACATCGATCTCGTGGTCGAAGTGGCCGATGTTGCAGACAATGGCCTCGTCCTTCATCGCGGCCATGTGCTCGCCGCGGACGACGTCCCGGCAGCCGGTGGCGGTGACGAAGATATCGCCCTCCTTGGCCGCCTCTTCCATGGTCGTGACCTCATAGCCCTCCATCGCCGCCTGCAGCGCGCAGATCGGGTCGATCTCGGTGACGATCACGCGGGCGCCAAGACCCTTCATCGAGTCGGCGCAGCCCTTGCCCACATCGCCATAGCCAGCGACCACGACAACCTTGCCAGCAACCATGACGTCGGTGGCGCGCTTGATGCCATCGGCCAGCGACTCGCGGCAGCCGTAGAGGTTGTCGAACTTGGACTTGGTGACCGAGTCATTGACGTTGAAGCAAGGCGTCTTGAGCTCGCCCTTCTGCATCATCTGATAGAGACGCAGCACACCCGTCGTCGTCTCTTCGGAGATGCCCTTGAGGCCCTCCAGAAGCTGCGGGTACTTGTCGTAGACCAGGCCGGTCAGGTCACCGCCGTCGTCGAGGATCATGTTCAGCGGCTGGCCATCGGCGAAGTAGAGGGTCTGCTCGATGCACCACTCGTACTCCTCTTCGGTCTCGCCCTTCCACGCATAGACCGGAACGCCGGTCTCGGCGATGGCGGCAGCGGCGTGGTCCTGGGTCGAGAAGATATTGCAGGAACTCCACTGCACCTGGGCGCCGAGGGCGGTCAGCGTCTCGATGAGCACAGCCGTCTGGATCGTCATGTGCAGACAGCCAGCGATGCGGGCGCCAGCAAGGGGCTGCTCGCTGCCATACTTCGTGCGCAGGGAGACCAGGCCCGGCATCTCCTTTTCGGCGAGTTCGATTTCCTTTCGGCCCCAACTGGCCAGTTTGATGTCCGCAACCTTGTACGGGGCTTTTGTTGTCGTGTCCGTCATCGGATCCATGTCCTCTTCAGCAATAAGATCGAAATAGCGGTCGATCACTCTATCGCGATAGATCGATGGAGCAACCAGAGAGCGGCGCAAGCTGGACCTTGGCAGGATGTGGAAAAAGGCCCGCTCCTGGCGACACCGCCAGGAGGCAGCTGCAAGACGAAGCTAGCTGGCACTGTTAGCCAGGATCTGCCAGCCTGCTCAACTGGCCGGCTCAAGCAGCCAGCGGAATTCGCCAGCAGGATCCAGGCATCCCAGGGCTTCAGGGCTTCAGGGGGCCAGGGCTTCAGGAGGCCAGCTATTAGAGCCCGTGCTTGGCCGCAGCTTGCTTGAGCTGCTCCACACGGTTGAGTTCTTCCCAGGGCAGGTCATCGCGCCCGAAGTGCCCATACGCCGCGGTCTTGCGGTAAATCGGCTTGAGCAGACCGAGGCTCTCGATGATGACCCGCGGACGCAGGTCGAAGGTCTCGCGCACACATTGCTGCAGCTTCTCGTCGTCGATCTTTCCGGTGCCGAAGCTGTCGACCAGGACCGAGCAGGGCTCGGCGACCCCAATCGCATAGGAGACCTGGACCTCACAGCGCTCGGCGAGGCCGGCGGCGACGATGTTCTTGGCAACCCAGCGCGAAGCGTAGGCCGCGGAGCGATCGACCTTGGACGGATCCTTGCCCGAGAAGGCACCACCACCATGCCGGCCCATGCCGCCATAGGTGTCGACGATGATCTTGCGTCCGGTCAGCCCGCAGTCGCCGTGGGGTCCACCGATCACGAAGCGACCGGTCGGATTGATATGGAACTGGGTATCGTCGCTGAGCATCTCGGTGGGCAGCACCTCTTTGACCAGTCGCTTGACGCCGCTTTGGATCTCCTCGTTGCTCACCTTGTCGTCGTGCTGCACCGAGACGACGACGGTGTCGACCTGCACCGGATGCTCATCCTTGTCGTAGACGACGGAGAGCTGCGACTTCATGTCCGGGCGCAGCCACGGGAGTTCGCCAGCGCGACGCGCTTGGTCGAGCCGCTCCAGAATCCGGTGCGAATAGTGGATCGGGAAGGGCATGAGCTCCGGCGTTTCGCGGCAGGCATAGCCAAACATCAGGCCCTGGTCGCCAGCGCCCTGGTCCTTATCCGGCGTGCTGTCGACGCCCTGGCTGATATCCGGCGACTGTGAGTGGATCCTCACCTGCACTTCGCAGCTCTCGCTGTCAAACTCCAAGGCCGGATCGTCGTAGCCGATTTCGCGAACGGTCTGGCGGACAACAGCCTCGTATTCCTTTTCCCCGAAATTGGCCGAACTCGTAATCTCCCCCGCCACGACCACAAGGTTGCTCGTCACGAGCGTTTCACAGGCCACGCGACTCGCAGGATCCTTGGCGAGCAAGGCGTCCAAGATCGCATCGGAGATTTGATCGGAGACCTTATCGGGGTGGCCAGCACCAACCGATTCGGAAGTAAAAACGCGGAGTTCGTTGCTCATTTAGGGGGGGCCTCTCGCCGGAAAAGCGCGGCAGCTTAGCGCCCTAAGCAGTGGGGAAAAAGCACGAGACTTTCAAGCTAGCCCCAAGGAAGCAGAGTTCACCCAGGGCTCAGCCCACGTCCAGCGGGCCCAGCAGGCCCGGATGTTTCTCCCGGAGTAGCCCCTCCACCGCTTCCAAGGTCTGGGCCAAGGCCCCCTGATTGACCCGGAGAATCTCGCCGGCTCGCTGCGCCATCTTCAGGGCCCGCTCGGGCTCTTGCAGCAGCTCCGTCGCCACCTCGAGCAGCTCTTCGGCGTCGCGCACCTGGCGCACGGCCTGGCCTTCGAGCAGAAGTTCGACGTCCCGCTGGAAGTTCCAAGTGTGCGGCCCAAAGACTGTCGCCTTCCCCAAGGCCACCGGCTCGAGCATGTTTTGCCCGCCATGCTTGACCAGGCTGCCACCGACGAAGACCAGATCCGCCAGGGTGTAGACCGCCTCCAACTCCCCGATGGTATCGATCAGGATCCAGGCCCCCTCCGGAGCCCGCTCCTGGCGGTCGCGCAGCCCGGTGAGCCGCAGCACGCCGCGCGCATCGCCCCGCTCCTGCAGTAGGCGCTGGACACCGCCGTGGATGCCGCGAGAACGTTCGGGATGGCGGGGCACCAGGATCAGCCGCAGCTTGCGGCCGAGCCGCTGCTCCAGCTGCAGGGAACAGCTCGCCAGCTGCAGCTCCTCATCGGCATGGGTGGAGCCGGCGACGAGGACCAGCTCGTCTTCTCCAAGGCCGAAGAGATCGACGAGCTGCGGATCTCGCTTCGGAACCGAGTCCCGCAGCTCAAGGCTGTCGTATTTGAGGTTGCCGGTGATACGCAGGCGCTCGGGCGGCACTTGCAGCTCATGCAAGCGGCTGCGGTAGAGCTCGTTCTGCACGCAGAACAAATCGATGCGGTCGATCTGCGGCAACAGCCCCCGCACCTTCTTGTAGCCGCGAAAGCTCTTCTGGCTGATCCGCCCATTGATCACCCCGACCGGAATCTGGCGGTGTTCACAGGCCCGCAGGAAGTTGGGCCAGAGCTCCAGCTCCATCAGCAGCACGCAGCTCGGCCGCACCCGGTCCAGGGCACGCAGCGGAAAACGTCCGAAGTCGAGCGGATAGTAAAACACCCGCTCCTCTCCGAAGAGACGCCGGGCCAGCTCGTCGCCGGTCGGCGTCGTCGAGCTGATGACGCACTCAAGCTGGGGCCAACGCCGCTCGATCTCCTGGACCAGGGGTAGGGCCGCCTTGACCTCGCCGACGCTGACCCCGTGCACCCAGATGCGGGGGCCTGGCTCGCGCGGCGGCACAAAGCCCAGGCGCTCGCGCAGGCCACTGCGATGCTCGCCGCTGGCGAGGACCCTCCAAACCAGGACGGGTAGATAAACGAGGAAGCCGAAAAAGAAGACGAGGTGATAGAAGCCAAAGACCAGCGCGGCGCCCAAGCGCTTGCTCAGCGGCTTCTCAGCCAAACCGGTCCCTGGCGTCTGCTGCCTTGTCACCTCAGATGCCGCGTCCGTGGCACTTCTTGAACTTCTTGCCCGAGCCACAGGGGCAGGGCTGATTGCGCCCGGTCTTGCGCCATTCGTCGGGGATGCCCGGCTCCTGCTGCGGCGTGGGCTCGGCTGCCGCTTCCGCGGCGCCACCCTCTGGGCTCGGCCCTGGCTCCTGGCCCTGGGCCGCGGCTTCGGTCGGAGCCGTGAGGGGAATCTGCTCGGCCCCCTCCGGCGGCTCCGCGCCTTCCGGCGTGATCACCAGCTCGGCACCACTGGCGATGGCCTCCATCACTTCGGGCGGCAGCTGTCCGGCCGCGGCCATCGCCTCAAGCATGGCCTTGGCTTCGGCCTCATCCATCGGCTGCGGCGGCGTAACGACCCCACTGCCGGCACCGCCATAGTGGTCCTGCAGCTCCATATCCTGGGGCCGCAGCTGAATGCGGAAGAAGAAGTCGGAGACCTGCTGGGCGATACTGCCCTTGAACTGCTCGAACTTCTTGTAGCCCTCCTTCTTGTATTCGTTCTTCGGATCAACCTGGGCGTAGCCGCGCAGACCGATGCCCGACTTGAGGGCTTCCATCGCACTGAGGTGGTCCTTCCACTTGGTGTCGATGGTGTCCAAGAGCAGCAGCATGCAGAGCTGCTCGTAGGTATCGCCCAGCTCTTCCTTGCGCAGTTCGAAGCGCTGCTCGATGTCCTCGATGCAGCGATCAAAGATCTCCGGGCGCTGCATGCTGGCGAAGTCGGGCATCTCGCAGTCGGCGCCGAACTTGCGCTGGTACCACTCCTGAAGCGACTCGACGTCCACCGGCTTGTCTTCGTCGGCGATCGCCGCCTCCACAGCCGGCTCGAGGTCGGTCTCGAACATCCCGAGGATCTTTTCGTGCAGGTCCACGCCCTCGAGCACCTCTTGGCGCTCCCGGTAGATGAACTTGCGCTGCTTATCCATGACCTCGTCGTATTCGAGGAGGTTCTTGCGGATGTCGAAGTTGCGCTGCTCGACCTTCTTCTGGGCACGGGCGATGCCACGGCTGACCATGCCGCTCTCGATCGCCTCGCCTTCGCGCAGGCCCAGCTTCTCCATCACGCTCTTCACCCAATCACGGGCGAAGATGCGCATCAAATCGTCGTCGAAGCAGAGGTAGAAGCGGGTCGAACCCGGGTCCCCCTGACGACCGCAACGGCCGCGTAGCTGGTTGTCGATACGCCGCGCCTCGTGGCGCTCGGTGCCGATGACGTGGAGGCCGCCAGCGTCGCGCACCCCCTCGCCGAGTTTGATGTCGGTGCCGCGGCCCGCCATGTTCGTGGCCACGGTGACCCTGCCCGGCTGCCCGGCGTCCTGGACGATCTCGGCCTCACGCTCGTGATGCTTGGCGTTTAGCACCTCGTGCTGGATGTTCTTTTTCCTCAGCTTGCGCGAGATGCGCTCGGACTTCTCGATCGAGGTGGTGCCGACGAGGATGGGACGGCCGGCTTGGTGCTTCTCGATGATGTCCTCGACGATGTGGTCGTACTTCTCTTCCTCGGTCAGGAAGATCAGGTCGTCCATGTCATCGCGGATCAGCGGCATATTGGTCGGGATGCAGACCACCTCCAGCTCGTAGATCTTCTGGAACTCCGAGGCCTCGGTCATCGCCGTGCCGGTCATGCCGGCGATCTTGTTGTAGAGGCGGAAGTAGTTTTGGAAGGTGATGGTCGCCAGCGTCGGGTTCTCCTGGCGTGGCGGGATCTTCTCCTTGACCTCGACCGCCTGGTGCAGGCCGTCACTCCAACGGCGCCCGGGCATCAAGCGTCCGGTGAACTCATCGACAATGATGACTTCATCGCCCTTGACCACGTAGTCCTTGTCTAGGCGATAGATGTGGTGGGCCCTGAGAGCATTCTCAATGAAGTGCGGCCAGACCATGTGCTGCGGGTCGTTATAAAACGAATCGACGCCGATCAGCTTTTCCGCCTTCTCGATGCCATCTTCCAGCAGCACGCATTGGTGTTCCTTGAGCTTGACCTCAAAGTCGTCTTCGGGCTTCAGCTGCTGGGCGACTCGGTCGGCGAACAGATACTTGTCGGTCTTGTCTTCGGGCGCCCCGGAGATAATCAGCGGCGTTCGCGCCTCGTCGATCAGGATGGAGTCGACCTCGTCGATGATGGCGTAGTTCAGGCTCCGCTGGACCTGATCTTCGACCTCCATCTTCATGTTGTCGCGCAGGTAGTCGAAGCCGAACTCGTTATTGGTGCCGTAGGTAATATCGCAGGCATACGCCGGATGCCGCTCGCTCGGCGACATCGAGGACTGGATCGCCCCGACGCTCAGCCCCATGTATTCATACACCGGGCTCATCCACTCGGCGTCACGGCGGGCGAGATAATCGTTGACGGTAACGACGTAGACGCCCTTGCCCTCAAGGGCATTGAGGACGGCCGGCAGGGTTGCGACCAGCGTCTTACCTTCACCCGTCACCATCTCGGCGATACGCCCCTGGTGCAGCACGATGCCGCCAATCAGCTGCACGTCGAAGTGCCGCATCTGCAGGGTGCGCTCAGCTGCGACGCGCGTCATCGCGAAGATGTCGACCAGGGCGTCGTCGAGGCTGGCCTCACCCTTCTGGATCTTCTCCCGCCACTGCTCGACCTCGCTACGGATCTGGGCCTGATCGAGGGACTCGGCCCAGGCCCCGCGGGCGTTGATCTTCTTGACCAGCGGTCTCAGCTTTTGAACTTCGCGCTCGTTGGCGCTTCCGACGATCTTCTGTAGCGCCTTGCCGATCTTGAGTGGCAGGCTTCCGAAATCGATGGCCATCGTGCCACCTCCATGAATTCTCACTTGGGATCTTGCGGCAAGCGCGGTTTGGCCGCACAGGCCGCGGGAACTCGCGCGTCCGCTTGCTCCCGAATCTGAAATCTCCGCAGCCGCATTCACGAGCAAGCTCGGAACTCACGGCCAAACGGCCTGCGGACGGAGAGCTGATGGGCCTCACGCCCGCCACGCCCAAATCAGGACCCAGGAGCCCTTGGCTGGGCTAGCCAGTATTCGCCGGCAGCGGCCAGGGCTCGTGGCAGCCGCCCGCGCAAGCAAAGGCTGCAGGCCAGGTCGGCAGCAGAGGCTGCTTGGGTATGGGCAGCTCGGCCTTCGTCACAGGAGGACTGTAGCCGTGGGATCTGCCACAGGCCAAACAGCCGCTCGATGCTGTGCCTGACCACAGCTTCGCTGCGCGAGAGGCCCACAGCCTCGCTGCGCGAGAAACGCTGCCGTAGCTCCCAGGACTCGGAGCTTCCTCCCCCGCTCGCAACCCATAAACACAAGGTTACGATCAGCGGAAGCGGCAGCCCCCCCCGAGAGGAGTTCGTAGCGAGGACTCGAGGATGCTCCCTCACTCGCCCTTCTCCCTGGCGAGCATGTCCTCAACGAGATCTAGAAAATCACGCTGATGAAAGGGCTTGGGCAAGAAGCCGTCAGCAGCCTCGCACTCTTCCCTATCGACCACCGAGGCCGTAGCAAAGAGCACGGGCAAACTACGTGTCTGCTCGTGGCAGCGGAGTTCGTGAATAAGGGTGATCCCGTCCATATCGGGCATCTCGTAGTCGAGAACGATCAGGATCGGCCGCACCCGCAGATGCCGCAGACGATCCAGGGCCTCCCGGCCGTCACCCGCGCGCACGACCTCGAAGCCCTGCCCTTCAAGCAAGGCGCCGATCAGCATCGCCTCGTTCTCTTCGTCATCGACCACGAGGATCAGACCACGCTTCTCGCCTTCGTACGCTTGGCCCGGCTTCTCCTCCAAAGTCTGTCGCCGAATGCTGCTGAAAGTCGGCACATCGGCCTTCTCCCAACAGTCCTCGATCTGACGCTTGAGCTTGAAGTTGGAGCGCTTGACCGCCATCCACTGCTCGTAGTCCGGCATGTCCGGTCGGATCTTCAGCTGATCGTGGGTATCGACCGTGAAGTAGAACTCACCCGGAACAATGTGTTCCTGGACGATCAGCTTCATAAACGGGTATTGGCGATTCCCTAGCTGCTTGGCGTAGCGCTGGAGCCGGTGCAGCTTGCGCTTGTCGGCCTTGTATCCATACGCCGCCGGCATTTTCCGATGCATCGTGTCGTCGATGAATTCATGGAAGGGGTCGAGAGGCGCGGGATCATCCGTAGCCGGGGGAGACGCTTCCTTGCTGGCCGACACGTAGGCCTCGGCCATGTACAGCTCGGTAGCTCGATCGATAAGTTCGCGAGTAATGTCCTCTCGTCGCACCAATGCTCGTCCGGGTCGGGCAGTCAGAAAAAAACAGCGCCGCGGCGACAAAGACCTGACGAACTGACGACCTGCAAAAAACAGGCTCGCCTAGCAGGACATCGACACAGCACGCGCTCGGCTTCACCGGGATCGGCAAGGCCCGGCTTCGGAATCCTCGCGTTCCTGGCGGGCTGTACCAAGTGCCTGCCTAGATTCTTCTTACCAAGAGTGACAAAAGGCTCAGGACGGCCCTTCGGAGCCGCCCTGAGTCCCAGAAGCGGGACTCTCCGGCCGGGGCTTTGTGCTGCCAAAGGCGAAGAAGAGGATCACCGCCCCGACCAGCACCGCCGAGTCGGCAATGTTGAAGACCGGGTAGTCGTAGTAGTTGAGAGGCGGCTCGGCCCAGGGCAAGGGGATCTTGACGTCGATGAAGTCGCGCACCCCCCGATCCGCTCGCAAGAGATTGTCGTGGAGGTTGCCCAATGCCCCGCCCAGCACGAGGCCCAGGCCGATGCGGCGCCAGACCTGCCCCGCCTGGGTCCGGAAAGCCAGGAACAACAAAAACGCCAAGATCAGCATCCGAAAGCCAATCAGCAGGTGGGTGTATTCCGAGCCCAGGCCCCAGAGCGTGCCGGTATTGACCTCCTTGGCAATCAAGAGCAAGTCCTCGATCCACACCACGCGCGGTCGCGAGTAGCGCAGATCGCGATGGGCATCGACGTAGCCCCAGGCCCAGGCCTTGGTCCAGAGATCGACGACCAAAATGAAGAGCAAGGGCACTAGGAGTGCCGGGCTAGCGAAGGCGCGCAGTTTCATCCTTCAGCTCCCTGGCGATGGAGGCCACGGCGATAGACGCTCAGCTCCTGCCCGTTCTCGGCGAGCAAGCCACGCAGCTCCTCGACGATGTGGACCGGTGCCAGCGGGTCGCCGAAGTTGGCGGTGCCGATCTGGACCGCATCCGCCCCAGCCAGCAAAAACTCCAGCACATCGCTGCCGCTGCTCGCCCCGCCGACGCCGAGGATCGGCAGCGAACAGACCTGCCGCACCTGCCAGATGCAGCGCAGCGCCACCGGCTTGATCGCCGGCCCCGAGAGGCCCCCAATCGACAGCCCCAGGACTGGGCGGCGGCGCCGCCAGTCGACGGCCATGCCCAGCAGGGTATTGATCAGGGTGAGCCCGTCGGCGCCGCCTTGCTCCGCCGCCTGTGCCAGCTCGGTGATCCGAGTCACGTTGGGGCTCAGCTTCACAAAGATCGGCAGCTCCGAGCGCGAGACGCAAGAGGCGACGATCTTCTCGCAGGCCACCGGGTCGGTGGAGAAGGGCAGGGCCCCGCCCTGGACGTTGGGGCAGGAGAGGTTGAGCTCGAGGGCGGCAGCGCCGCAGCCCTGCACCCGCTCGATGATCTGTTCGAACTCCTCGAAGGACTCGCCGCCGACGTTGAGAATCACCGGTGGCCCCAGCTGCAGCGAGTCCTGGAAATCGCCTTGGAGGAAGGCGTCGACCCCGGGATTCTCCAGGCCAATCGAGTTGAGCATGCCCGAGGGGGTCTCGGCCAGGCGCGTCGGCGGGTTCCCGGCCCGCGGCTTCGGGGTCACGGTCTTGGTGACGATGCCCCCGATTCCGGAAACATCAGCGAAGCGCGCAGCCTCCAGCCCGGCGCCCCAGGTGCCAGAGGCCGACAAAACGGGATTGGCCAGGCGCAGGCCCGGGCAGAGTTCAACAGTCAGGTCCATGGCCAAAGGACGATAGCGAGCCGGGCCTGCCGGAGATAGCAAGCTTGCCCCGCAGCCGAGGCGGGGCGAAGCTCGCTGGGCGTGGACGAGTGGCTCGACGAGTTCCTGGATTATCTACGCGCCGAGACCGGCGCCGCCGCGGCCACCTGCGCCGCCTACTCGCGGGACCTGAGCCGTTTCCTCGCAGACCTGCCGCTGCGCCTGCGCCGTCAGCCCCAGCGCCTGCGCCCCCGAGACCTCGAGCGCCATCTCGGCCGGCTGCGGGAGACGCACCAGGCCAGCAGCGTCGAGCGCGCCCGCGCCGCGATCCGCGGCTTCTTTGTCTTCCTGCACGCCAACGAATACCTGCCCGAGGACCCTGCCCGGCGCCTGCTCGGCACCCGCCTCGAGTCCAGCCTGCCGCCCTTTCTCGGGCGCCGAGCGATGCGGCAGCTGCTGGCCAGTCTGCCGGAAACGGGGCCGCTGGCCCTGCGCAACCGGGCCATCGTCACCCTGCTCTATGCCTGTGGGCTCCGCGTCGGCGAGCTGGTCGGCATGGATGTCGACGCCCTGAGGCTCGACCTTCGCATCGTGCGCGTCCTGGGTAAGGGCAGTAAGGAACGAGTGCTGCCGATCGCCGAAAGCGCCATCGAAAGCATCGCCGAGTATCTCGACGCCAGCCGCCCCGATCTCGCCAAGCGCGCCGCCCGCCGTAGCGCCCGCCTCTTTTTGAGTAAGAACGGCCGCCCCCTCGACCGGCACCGGATCTACCGTCTCCTCGGACAACTCGCCCGCAAAGCCGGCCTGGCAGCCCGGATCGGCCCCCATACCCTGCGCCACAGCTTCGCCACCCACCTCGTCGAAGGCGGCGCCGACCTACGCTCGGTCCAAGACCTACTCGGCCACGCCAGCCTCGCCACCACCCAGCGTTACACCCACGTCGACCGGCAACGTTTGCGGCAGCTGCATGCTCGCTTCCATCCCCGCGGTGAAACGCCCAGTGAGCCTTGATCATAAGCAGGCTCAATCCGGCCTCTCTTTGCCGTTATGGATAATCGTTTCGAGCATTACCCGATGAACATATCAAGAGCCCTCCTCTTGCCAGCACTCGTCCTGGCCATGCTATTTGCCTGCACAGCGACAAAGGATAAGCAGGAAAAGCAGAAACAGGTGGAGTCGAATCCAGCGGTTATTCAGCGCGAGATACCGGCACTGCGGAGAATCCGGGTATTCACCACAGCAAGCTCATCTGCGGCAGCAGGCGAGCGTCTCGTTTCAAAGGCCCGCGAGACCTAGATCTCGCCATCCCGCGACAGGGGCGGTCGGCAAGGACGGCCCCCCAGCCCCGCACGATGACAGCCGCTGGAGTGCCCCTCCCTCACCCTTGAAGGGCCCTAGGGCCGTGGCATGATCACCCGGCACACGATGCGCGCGACGCACGCGCCCTCACTGACCAGCAAGTTGCGGCGGCTATGACAGCGACGAAACCGACCATCTTCTCCGGCATCCAACCCACCGGAGAGCTCCATCTCGGCAACTACATCGGGGCGATTCGACAGTGGGTAGACACCCAGGACGAGTATTTCAACATCCTTTGCGCCGTCGACCTGCACGCCATCACCGTCTACCAAGACCCGGCGGAGCTTCGCCAGGCCTGCCGACAGACTGTCGGCATACTTCTCGCTAGCGGCCTCGACCCAGAGAAGTGCCTTATCTACATCCAGTCGCACGTTCACGCCCACGCCGAGCTCGCCTGGATTCTGAATTGCATGACGCCGGTGGGCTGGCTGCTGCGCATGACCCAGTACAAAGATAAGTCGCAGACCCAAGAAAGCGTAAGCACGGGACTGCTCGATTACCCCGTGCTCCAAGCAGCAGACATTCTCCTATTTGACGCTGACCTGGTCCCCACAGGCGAAGACCAGCGAGCTCATATCGAACTCACCCGCGACATAGCCGGACGATTCAACTCCCTCCTTGGGGAGACCTTCAAGCTGCCAAAACCGATGATCCCGAAGGTTGGGGCCAAGATCCGCGGACTGGATGACCCCTCAGTAAAAATGAGCAAGAGCGTGCTCAAGAATCATCCGCACCATGGCATCAGCTTGCTCGACGATCCCAAGAAAATCCTCAAGACCTTCAAGCGCGCGGTAACCGACAGCGGCTCCTCCATCGAATTCAGCGAGGAACCCGAAAAGGCGGGCGTCGATAACCTCCTAACGATCTACCAAGCCCTCTCCGGAAAAACCCAGGACGAGGTCATCAAGGATTTTGCCTCCGCAAGAGGCTACGGCGACCTGAAATTGGCCGTCGGCGAAGCCGTAGTCGAAGCACTCCGCCCGCTTCAGACACGATACGCGGAGATCATGGCCGACCCCAGCTACGTAGACAACGTCCTGCATACGTCCGCGCAGAAAGCGCGTGAGCTCTGCGCAACCCGCATGGAAAAGGTCAAGGAAGCCGTCGGATTCGTAACCGAACACAAGTAAGCGATCAAGCTCCCCTGTAGGTGTCAAGGTACTTGTCGCCTGAGTAAGGGTCCTCACGCTGCCCCGAGGCTGCTGTGAGGGGTTTCGGATTGAGCTGGACAGCTGGTGCGGGTGTCCAGTTGCGGGTGTCCAGTTGCGGGTGTCCAGTTGCGGGTGTCCAGTTGCGGGTTTTCCCGGACCAGCGATTTGGATGGCGAGCGCGAGCAGCCATGTAGAGGCCCTGCCCGCCGCAGCCTGAAGCAAGCTCAAATCGCTGACGTCAAGGCTGCGCTTCAGGCCGCCGTCGGACGCTTACATAATCTCCGCCACTCAGCCCGTGGAAGATCGCGCGAATCGCCGCCACCCAGCACAACGGGAACTCGATTCAGCGCCGATCGAGTTCGGCCACAACGAGAACCCCTCAAAACGGCCATCAATAAGTACCAACAAGAAAGTAGGTCATTAGAGAGTAACGATATCAATAAGGCTCAGGATCTAATAGAGGTCAGGCCCTCAAGATAACTTAGCCACTCTTCCATTCCATCTCCAGTAAGAGCGGAGAGTTCAAAAACCTTCCCGCCGGGATGTATGCTACTCAGCGATTCCCTGTATTTCTCCATGTCTACACTCAGACTGTTCAAAAGATCCTTTTTGGTGATAACGCTGGCAGGTGCATCATGGAAAATCAACGGATACTTCAGGGGTTTATCTTCTCCTTCAGTTACCGAAAGAAGAGCAATCTTCACATTCTCGCCAAGATCAAAGGATGCAGGGCAAACCAGGTTGCCAACATTCTCAATAAAGAGAAGCTTTACACCTTCCTCAAGCACCTGCTCCATTGCCTGGCCAACCTGTTCTGCATTCAGATGACAGGAACTTCCTGTTTCAATCTGCAGCACTGCAGCACCTTTGTTCCTGAGACGCACTGCATCGTTATCTGTCTGCTGGTCTCCTGCGATCACTGCGCACTTAACCCTTCCGTGGAGCCCTTCGAGGGTCTTCTCTAGAAGGAAGGTTTTACCTGAACCTGGAGAGGAGATAAAGTTGACGGCAACACATCCCAGTTCCTTGAGAAACGCACGGTTTTTCTCAGCAAACTTATCATTTCTGGCAAGAACTCTGGATTCGAGAATAGCCTTGCGGGGCTGCCCTTCTATATCATAGTGCCGATCATGGTCATGATAGTCATGATCATGATGCTGATGGTCGTGGTGTCGATGGCCTGAATCAGGATTCAAGTAGCCTGAATCAGGATTCAAGTAAATGTGAACATGAATGCCTTTTCCTGACACAACAGCTTCTATATCTGCGTGGACATGCACATGCACCTCGCCGCTGTCGCCCTGGTGGGAGTGAGTATGCTGATGATGAAAGAACGCCTTTGCGTTCCCCTGCTCACATCCGCAGTCCTTACACATTATCTTATCTCCATTGATTTTATAATAAATTCCTTTCCCTGTATAACCTCTACAGAAACTGAGTTGCACCAAGGACAGACCATAAGAAGGTTATGAATCTCCGTCTCGAGGCAACAGTCACTGCACCTTATAACAACAGGGACTTCCTCAATGTTAAGTACTGCACCCTCCATAGGGGTGTTTCGGGCAGCTTCGGGAAAAGCGAACTCGAAGGGAATCCTTTCCACTCCACTCATTGCACCGATAACCACGTGAATCCCTGTAACTGCCGATGCGTTTTCTCTTGCAGCAACCTCTGTGAGCTGCTCAACAAGGTCCATTGCCAGACTCAGTTCGTGCATCAGCAGATCCTAGGCAAAAGCTCGCCTTGGGGAATATCTATCATTCTTCTTCCTCCAATTGCAGTTTCCATGATAACCCTGCCGCTCTCCCCTGTTACTCTACCTATCTCTGCGGCACCAGTTCCTTCCGGCAGGACTCTCCATGAAGCAAGTATATCCTCGGCAGCTTCTTGCGCACACACCAGCAGCATTCGCCCTTCGCAGGCAACATGAAGAAGGTCAATACCAAGCATCTCAGAAACGGCTCTAGCATTGGCATCAAAGGGAAGCGCCTGTTCATAAAGAGAAATACCAAATGGCCGCCCCTCCACCAGCTCTCCAAGTACAGTTGCAGCTCCTCCACGGGTAGGGTCACGCATAAAACGAATCATGCTGCCCAAATGGGAAGCTTTCTTGACAAGGCGGTGAACTGAACCGGTATCACTTTTCAGTGGACTGTTCAGTGCAAGCTCTTCACGGGCTGCCATAATTGCCATTCCGTGATCTCCAAGGGAACCACTTGCAATAACCGCATCACCTTCCTTAATCATTCCGGCGCCAAGGTTGAACGAGTGAATTTTCCTCCCTATGCCAGCAGTGTTTATAAAAAGTCCGTCGCACTGCCCTCTTGCAACAACCTTGGTGTCGCCAGTAACCACCTTTACGCCTATCTCTCTGGAAGCCTCTCTTATAGAGTCAAGTATTCTCTCCAGGAGTAATACTTCAAGGCCTTCTTCAATTATCAGAGCAAGTGACAGCCAAAGGGGTTCCGCACCTGAAACAGCCACATCGTTCACTGTGCCGTGCACAGCAAGCTTTCCAATGTCTCCTCCTGGAAACTCAAGAGGACTTACCACAAAACTATCTGTGGAAAAAACAATCTCGCCGCTTTGAACTGCAAGCAGCGCCCCGTCTGGCAGACCCTGCAGAGGGCCGTCATCGGCAAACCTTGTTACAATCTCCTTTTCAATCAGATTACGGGAGAGCCTTCCGCCTCCGCCGTGCCCAAGCTGTATCCTGCTGCTCAATGAATCACCTCGAATATCTATAGTGAGCGGCACAGCTGCCCTCTGAACTCACCATACACGGCCCGACAGGGAACCCTGGCGTGCAGTCAGTCCCCATAAGGGGACACTGGTCAGGGGTAATCATTCCTCTGAGAACATCACCGCAACGGCATCGCTGGTCAGGTGTCCCGCCGCTGGTGTTTACTCCATACTTCTTTGCCGCATCAAACTCACTAAAAATCTCCCTTAGAGCAAGGCCGCTTGCAGGAATAGTTCCGATTCCCCTCCAGGAGGCATCAGCCGGTTCAAGGTATTCATCCATAAGCTCTAGAGCCAATCTGTTTCCTGATGCAGTTACCACCCTCGTGTACTGATTTTCAAGATTTGCCTTCCCCTCGGCAAGCTGCTCAAGAATCCCATGAAGCCCATAAAGGATATCCAGAGGCTCAAAACCTGCAATAACACATGGAAGGCTGTACCTGTGAACAAATCCTGCATAGCCCTCAGATCCTATAATAGCCGAAACATGCGCAGGCAAAAGGAAACCGTTTACCGCAACTTCATCGTCAGTAGCCAAAGCCTCAAGAACCGGGGGAACCACCTTGAAAGCTGCAAGAACCGATATGTTCTTCAAAGAAGATGCAACAGCCTTCTTAACAAGGGAAATGACAGGAGGAACGGTTGCCTCAAAACCTATACCCAGAAAAACCACTTCCCTTGCAGGGTTCGCATCTGCCAGGTTAAATGCATCCAAAGGAGAATAGCATACATGTATATCTCCGCCTGCACTTCTGGCATCTACAAGGTTCTTTCGGCCCCCTGGAACCTTGAGCATATCACCGAATGTTGCAATGGTAATTCCTCTTCCGGCAAGTTCAACCGCTGCATCAATATAAGCTGCATCAGTTACACATACAGGACAGCCCGGCCCGCTGAGAAGCTTGACATTATCGGGAAGAATTCCTCGAATTCCGTATCTTCCTATGGACATCGTGTGACTGCCGCACACTTCCATTATCCGGGCTTCTATACCCCGCGCCTTAAGCAGGAAACCATCTCCTCGAATAAGTTCAGTTATTGCATGGGCAGCTCTGCTGTTTCGAAATCCGTCTATGTACTTCACAATGACTGAGATTCCGCAAGGTCCTCAAAGAGTAGAAGACGCTCATTGGCCTCCTCCACATCCAGCCGTTCAATTGCAAAGCCAGCATGCACAATTACAAAATCTCCCACTTTAGGTTTTTCTACAAGCGAAAGATCGACATCGTAACTAATACCTTCAAGTTCGCATACACCGGATCCCCCTTCATTGATTTTTATCACCTTCATAGGCACGGCAAGACACATTTCAAAAACCCCTTCCAGCGGCACACACCTGTCCCAGGGATATTCCTCCGTCATTAGGGGGAACAAGCCTGTGGACATGCGCTTTTATGTTCATTTTCGCCAGCCTATCCAGAAGAACAGCTGTCATGTATCTGTTCATCATAACTCCCCCTGACAACACAACAGGGAGTTCTCCGGTGAGTTCAAGGGCACTCTTAACCATTTCTGCTCCGGCAGATGCCATCATTCTATGAAATGTCGCAGCCCATGCAGGACCCTTCTCCCTATCTGGGCATTCTTCATGGAGAGTCCTAAAAGCGTGGCTAAAATCGGTGACCAATAGCCCTTCCCTCTCACGGCAGACAAAACTC
>PDSF01000055.1 GCA_002748355.1 Planctomycetota bacterium
CCTGAGGCCCCCTCCTGGCGATGCGTTTTGTTTGCAAACACATGCATAGCGCAGCGAGTGCGGGCCTCAGTGCTTTTTTGCGCTTATTTCAGGGCTAGCGGGTGAAGTCGTAGAAGACCAAGAGCTCGTCACGGTCCTTTTCCAGGCGCTTGAGGCTCGGGGGGGCGCATTGTCTAGCTCTGGGACGAGGAGGCCTCGTGATCAAGTCGAATCCACGGCGATTGACGACGGCCCGTCTTTCCCCTTGTCAGGCACGGTGTCGGCACCTCGATGACTCTAAATGGCGTGAAGTACACGATGGGGCGGGGGCAGACGAATGGATGGTGCTGCACGGTTGGTAATACCAGTCATATAGTGACTGGGGTTATGTGGGCAAGTGTTCCGCCTGCAAGTGAGCCGATGGCGAGTTTCCTCTATGTTGGGATGAGGAGGCCTGACGGTAGTGACCCGGTTCTGACCGTGAATGGACAGGCGATTCTCTCTGATCCTGTTTTTGTATTGGGCCCAAGGCACATGACCATGGAACGCACCGTGGCGCGGGACTTCCTCACATTCTCTATGGATATTCCCGATATCCCCGCGCTCGCAGGAGAGGTGGTTTTATTTCAGTTGGTCGTGCTTGGGGGAAGTCAGGCAATAACTTCCGATGTGTTTGGTACGAAAATCTACCCTGCTGCTCAGGCCACCGCTTCGCGATCTAGCGCGCAGAGGATGACTTTTGCAGAAAAGACCAAAGCATTGCGGGCGGCGACGAGTTCGTATGCAGCATCTGCTGCGACGCGGTTCACGGTTACGCGGCAAGTAATGAAGTCGATCCTGAAACGATCTAAGTGAGAGTGGCTGCATGCTCGATCGGTCGAGGAGAGTTCCGTATGCGATTTACTGCAGGAATACTGATCTTGCTGGCGTGTTGCGGATGTCGGCGCACAGATGGAGATCCGGTTGTTAAAGAGGCCAGGAAGCGCGCGCCGATACTGGAGCTTGAAGATATCGGGGAGTTGAGCTTCCCGGTAGGACAAGTAATCGTGGTCTCTTCGGTGCTGCGGAACAAGACTGAGGACGCGGTGAGGGTGACTCGGGTTGTCTCTGATTGTGCTTGCAGAAGTGTGGATGTGAGCTTCCGGGGTGTTCGCCGGGCTGCGCATAGGATTGGAGAGGATCATCCGTTGGTCGTCCCTCCAGATGGGGTAGGGGTTGTGGAACTTGCGATTCCGGTGAAGCAAGGAGATACGCGCCTCTCCTTGGCGTTATACGGAAGCGGGGGGCTGCCCTTGGGGCAGGTAGCAGGGGTTATTCGAGGGGAGGATGCTTTTCGGATCCGATCCGACGGCGCGTCTGTGGATCGTCTTGACCTCGGTACTTGTGCCTGTGGGGAGCGGGTCTCGCGAACTGTGGAGGTCCAGCTGGAGAGCGGGCGTTCGGTGCTGGTACAAAGTGTGAGTTCAAGCGCAGACTGGGCCTATGCGAAGGTTGTTGGCATGAGTCGCGTGGAAATCGGCTGTACTGTGCCGCATGCCGCAGGACAAATTCTTAGGGAAGAGTTGCGGATAAAAATTGCAGGGGGCGCGTGTATCAGCCTACCTGTGAGGGGGTTTGTCGTTGATAGAGTTTGGGTTGAGCCGGGGCCGGTAGTGCAGCTAGGGATTATCTCTGCCGGAGAGGCTAGGGTGGAGATAAAGGCGAAATCGGTATTGGAAAGCGCCCCAACTGTGAAGGCTGTCAGGCTGAGGACGGGGATCCCGGAGCATGTTGAGTATGGCCTCCGCCTTTCTCAGAAGGAGGATCGGTTAGGTGCTGTAATCATAGCTAAGGTAGAGGGGCGAAGGGTGGGGAGCGCGTAGAGATACATGCCGAGGTTCTGGTTGAAAACGAGTGGGTCCCCGTGGTGCTTCTTGGAGGAGTGCAGTAGATATCCTTGAATGTAGATATCCTTGAATAATGAGGGATGAGGATCCTCCGTCGATAACCATAAAGTAAGGGTCTCCTCTGGCGCGAGCGCTCCGATTGGATGCCTGGGCGTCGATATATTGCTTGCCTTGCCCCTTCTGGAGGTAGGTGAGGTGATCGTTCTTTGATGTCCACCTGGGCTCTGAGCTTTCGGAGCGAACAGGCCGACAATCTGTCCGTCACGCTTCTCTTCTGTGCTCCGCCGTGGGCCCCCGGAGCCTTTCCGGGCCTTCCCCGGCGGAGTTCCGTTGGCTCCCCGCGCGTTTCCTGCCTACTTTGGTTCTCCCTGGCGGTGCCGTGAGGCGCCGCCGCGATCCCGCTGCCGCGATCCCGCCGCCGCGATCCCGCCTACAGGACGCATCGATGTCACGCTGGACCCGACCGCTCATTGCCCTCTTTGTGCTGCTTCTCGGCTCGGCCGAGCTTGCCGCGCAGATCGCGCCTCCCTTCGTCAAGGAGACTGATCCTGATCGGATCGAGGCCGAATACAAACGCTGTGCTCCCTACAGCCAGTTGAAGTGGCAGCGCTTCGATCTGCCGCCCTTCATTTTGTTCATCGAAGAGCAGGACCGCGGCAGCCTGCTCGGCCTCGCCAACCAGCGGGCGCTGCCGCTGCTGGCCGCGGCCAAGACCTTCCGCGAGCAGTTCGCCGAGCCTTTGGGGCTGAAGAAGCGTAAGCGGCCGCTGCCGGTGTGGATCCTCAAGAGCCGTGACAGCTACACCAAGATTGGCGGCAGTAAGTTCTCGGCCGCGCACTTCAACCTGCTGCACGAGCACACGGTTACCTACTACGACAAGCAGCAGAACCTGCGGCGCGCCTTCCACACGCTCATGCACGAGGTCGTACACCAGGTGATGTTCATGTACACGGACCCGAGCAAGTCCATGCACCAGAACTTCATGAGCACTTGGTACATGGAGGGCATGGCCGAGCACTTTGCGACGCGCGAGCCGGGGGCGATGCTCCAGGGCAAGGATCCGGGCTTCGGGGCGCTAAACGAGAAGACCTTCGATGCGGTGCGGCACTTCCTGCGCAAGCCCTTCAACTGGAAGCGGCGCTCGCGCATGCCCTTCATCCATCACCCGATGGCGGTAATGGTCTATCGCACCCTGCCCTCCTATTTCCGCGCGGTGGGGATCACCCAGGAGCAGAAGCAGGACTACTCCTCGCAGATGTCCTACTTCTATCGCAGCTCGCACAGCATCGTCGCCTTCCTGGACAAGGCGTATCGAGGCGCTTTCAAGAACCGCCTGCTCGCGATCACCAAGCTTGAATACGAGGGGCGCCGCGGGGCGGTGACCATCAACCAGGTTTTTGCCAAAGCCGAGCGCAGCGACTTCAAACGCCTCTACGACGAGTTCTGCCTGCGGCCCAAGCTCATCGCCGATGCCGAACTGCCCAAGAAGTGGGAGCATCTACGCAAGATGAGCGCTGGTGGCTCCGGGAGCTCAGGTGCTTCCGATGGCGGAGCCGGTGCTGAGTCCGAAGCTGAGGTCGAGGGCGGCTCCGGCTTCTTCGATGAGCCGGGCTCTTCGAGTTCGACCGAGCTGCCCAAGGCGAAGAAGCTGGTGCCCGGCGGCAAGCTGGCCGCGGCGATGGCGCTGACCGAGCTGCGTGCTCTCGCCTTTGCCAAGGCGGAGAAGCTCTTGGACGACGCCAGTGGCGAGGCCGCGGAGAAGCTGCGTAGTGCCACCGAGGCGCTGAAGGCGACGATGAAGGATCTGAAGGAATACGTCGACGCCCATCCGGGGAAGGTGCGCATCTACCTGCCGAAGGCGGGTAGCACGCGGCGCTTCTTGCGCTGGAATATCGAGAGCTATCGCGAGCTGGAGAACGTCTTCCAGCTGAAGAAGGGCAAAGAGCAGCGGAGGATCCGGCCCAGTGAGATTCCGCCGGTCCTCTTCGGCGAAGCCGCTGCGCGTATCGGTTTGGTGAAGACGGCGGAGCGCCAGGGCGCTTTTGGCCTGCTGGTGAGCGCCTCGCTGCGGGGCATGGACGAGAAGGCCAAGAAGAGCATCCTCAAGCGAGCCGGACGCGCCGGCCTGCAGCCAGATGAGTCACTGGTCTCGCAGCTCGGCGCCGTCTTGGATGTGGCTGCGGCGATCGACTCGGCGAAGGCGGAGATCCTGACTTCGGCTCGTCCCGAGTCGGTGCTCGACAAGCTGGTGGGGCTCCTGAGCCAGCACCGCGGCGACCCCGACGTCAAAGCCTTGGTCGCGGCGTCCAAGGGAGAGCTGATCGAGCGCGCCTTCGAGCGCAGCAAAGACTGGCTCTCCGCGTTCAGGGGGAAGAGTAAGCTCCTCCCCGGCGGCCGTGTTCGGCTCAGCTACGACTGGACGAGCAAGGCTCAGGGCCTCGATTGGCACCTGGTCGATCCACGCAAGGAGGGGCTGCGTTTCTCGCGCGAGCCCGAGACCGAGGCGCACAAGGGGCGCTTCGAGGTCGAGACCGACAAGAAGAGCCTGGTGATCTACGGAGCCGCCTATCTGCGGCACCGCCTGCAGTTCGATGGCGATGTGAGCTTCAAGTGGAAGTATCGCTGGGGCCGTCGGCGGACCGAGCAGGGCGATCAGCCCGTCCCGCTCAATCCCGGCCTACTGGCGATTGACGTGCTGCGGCCGCGCACTTTTGTCTACGGCAACTTCATGGTCACGCTCGGAGTCGCTGGCGGCAGTCGGGTCTTTGCCAAGCAATACAACAAGAGCAAGGAGACGATCCAGGAGATCGTCCAGGGCATGGGCAAGGGGGCCTTTCTGGAACTCGCGCATCGCGGAAAGCAGGTCGAGTTCAGGGTCGATGACAAGGTGATCCAGTCCTTCCCGGCCAAGAGGATCAAGGCTCGTGGCGCGGTGATGATCCTCGTGCCCGAGAGCATGATTCCGAAGGCGCCGAAGTCGGGTGGCAAAGAAGTCCCGAGCGCCTGGGTGGGGGATCTCATTGTCGAGGGCAAGCCCGCTGCCGTGAGCCTCGCCGCGGTGCGTTCGCGCTTCTACAAGCGATGGCTGCGGCGCTTCCCCGACTGAGCTAGGAGCTGGGGCTGAGTCGGCGCGGCGTGGCGTCGCCGGCTCAGCCGGGCTTCGGCGCCGACCCCAGGGCCCTGCTGCTTGGCGGGCTTTTTTCCCTGGCCTGCTAGTGGAGGCTTGCTCCTGCCCTTTTATCGCTCTATGCCGATGAAGCGATGGAAGGCCTCTCTACCCTCACGGAACGTCTCAAGCTCCTCTGCGACCCGACCCGGGTGCGGATCCTGAGCCTCCTCGATGCCGAAGAGCTCAGCGTTGGCGAACTCTGTGACGCCCTTGGCCTGGGGCAGTCTTCGACCTCCAACCACCTGGCCAAGCTCAAGGAAGCGGCGTTGGTCGCCGACCGGCGCAATGGCACACGGAGCTACTACCGCTTTGTTGCCGGCCGGCCAGGAGAGGCGGCGCATGCGATTTGGGAGTGGCTTGAGGCCAAGCTCAGCGAGGACGAGACGCTGCAAGCCGATCGCCAGCGCATGGAGGAGATCGTCCTCGCCCGGCAGAGTGGCGACTGGGTCGATCGGGCGGCCGGCTCGCTGGATCGCCGCTATGTGCCGGGGCGCAGCTTTGCTTCGGTTGCGGTCGCCCTGTCGCGTTTTATGGATCTTGGCGATTGTGTCGACATGGGCTCGGGTGATGGGGCGCTGATTGACCTATTACTCCCAGCATGTCGCTCCCTGACTTGTATCGATCTGCATCCACGCATGGTGGAGCACGGGCAGCAGCGGGCGCGCCAGCTCCGGGGCGCGCCGCTGCGCTTCCTCGAGGCCGACATGCAGGAGCCCCCGCTAGAGCCGGAGTCGGCTGACACCGTGCTCTTCCTGCAGAGTCTGCAATACGCCCAGGAGCCTAAGCGGGCGATCCAGAGCGCCTTCAAGATCCTCCGGCCGCAGGGCCGGGTCCTGGTGCAAACCCTCCAGAAACACGCCGACGAGCGCATGATTACCGACTACGGCCACCTTCACCGAGGTTTCACCCAGGCCTCGCTGCGCAGCTGGTTGACCCGTGCTGGTTTCGAACCGGTCTTTGCCGAGCGCGCAGGCCACGACCATCGACAGAACCACCTGGCCCTTCTCGTTGCGAGTGGGTGCAAGCCAGGGAGGGCCTGAGCCATGAGCGACCCCCTGATCCCCGCGTCCGGTATTCCTGCGGCCTTCCAGCCGCGCGAACGCGTAGCCCGCTTCCCCATCCTCGAGGCCATGTCCCAGCGCGTCCTCGTCTGGGACGGGGCGATGGGCACGATGCTGCAAGAGGCCGAGCTGAGCGACGCCGACTTCGACGGTAAGGAAGGCTGCAACGAGATCCTGGTGCGCACCCGTCCCGATCTCATCGCCCAGGTCCACCGCGCTTACTTCGAGAGCGGCGCCGATGTCGTCGAGACCGATAGCTTTGGCTCCACGAGCATCGTGCTTGCCGAATACGACCTTGAGGGCGAGTCCTTGATGCTCAACCGGGCGGCGGCAACGATCGCACGCGAGGTCGCCGACGAGCTAAGCACTCCGGAGCGGCCGCGCTTTGTCGCGGGTTCGATGGGGCCGACTACGCGTCTGGTGACGCTGGGGCATGTCGACTACAGCGACCTCTACAGCGGCTACCTGGAGCAGGCGCGCGGCCTGATCGAAGGCGGAGTCGATGTGCTGCAGATCGAGACCTGCCAGGATTTGCTACAGATCAAGTGCGCGACAGCTGCCTGCAAGGAGGCGATGCGCATTACTTCGCGCGAAGTGCCGATCGCGGTCACGATCACCGTTGAGACCACCGGGACCATGCTCGTTGGCTCAGATGTGCAGGCGGCGATGGCGATGATCGAGTCGCTGCCGATCGACATCATCGGCCTCAACTGCGCGACCGGCCCCGATTTGATGCAGGAGCACGTGCGCTTCTTGGGAGAAAACTCCACGCGCTTTGTGCTGGTGCAGCCCAATGCCGGGCTCCCGCGCAACGTCAAGGGACAGACGGTCTACGACCTGACGCCGGCTGAACTCGGCCGCTACCAGGCCAAGTTCGTCGATGAGTATGGGGTGACTGCGATTGGCGGTTGCTGCGGCACGACGCCCAAGCATATCGCTGAGCTAGAGCGCATCGCCAAAGAGCGGCAGCCCCGCGAGCGTCCACGCTATACCCCGCCGCAGCTGGCCTCGATCTATCACGCGGTGCCCCTAGACCAGGACACCGGGCCGTTGATCGTTGGGGAGCGCACCAATGCCAACGGCTCGAAGAAGTTCCGCGAGCTGCTGCTCGAGGAAAACTGGGACGGGCTGGTCGAGATCGCCAAGGGGCAGCAGCGCGAAGGCGCGCATGTCCTCGATGTTTGCACGGCCTATGTCGGCCGCGATGAGACTCGTGATATGCGCGAGCTTTTGTCCCGATTGGCGACTGCAGTGCAAATGCCGATCATGGTCGACTCCACCCAGCTCGACGTGCTCGAAGCCTCGCTGGAGCTACTGGGGGGCCGCTCGGTGATCAACTCGATCAACCTCGAGGATGGCGAGGGCAAGGCCGACGCCATCTGTCGACTGGCGCGCAAGCATGGCGCGGCGATGGTGGCCTTGACCATCGACGAGGAGGGCATGGCCAAGACTGCCGAGCACAAACTCGAGGTCGCTAGGCGCATCCACGACATCGTCGTGCATCGTCATGGGCTGCCGTCGAACTGCCTGCTCTTTGATCCGCTGACCTTCACCATTGCCTCGGGCGACGAAGACAGCCGCGATGCCGGCATCCAAACCCTCGCCGGCCTGGAGGCGATCAAGCGTGAGCTGCCCGGCGTGCGCACCCTGCTCGGCCTCTCCAATATCAGCTTTGGCCTTAGACCGTATCCGAGGAGGATCCTCAACTCGGTCTTCCTCTCCGAGGCGATGGCCAAGGGGCTCGATGCGGCGATTATGAACAGCGCCAAGATCATCCCGGTGCATCAACTGACCGACGAGGAGCGGCAGGTCACTCTGGATCTGATCTACGACCGAAGGCGAGAGGGATATGACCCGCTGTTCCGCTTCATCGAGATCTTTGGCGATCGCAAGGTGACGGACGCGCCGGCCGAGGACGAGATGGATCTGCCGGTCGAGAGACGCCTGGAGAAGCGCATCATCGACGGCAACAAAACCGGGATCGAAGTGCATCTAGACCAGGCGCTGGAGAAATACGAGCCGCTCGAAATCATCAACCGAGTCCTGCTGGAGGGGATGAAGGTCGTTGGTGATCTCTTTGGTCGCGGCGAGATGCAGCTGCCCTTCGTCTTACAGTCGGCCGAGACGATGAAGGCTGCAGTCGCCTATCTTGAGCCGATGATGGAGAAGGTCGATGGCCAGCAGAAGGGCACTCTGGTGCTGGCGACGGTGCGCGGCGACGTGCACGACATCGGCAAGAACCTCGTCGACATCCTGGTCAGTAACAACGGCTACAAGGTCGTCAACTTGGGCATCAAGCAGCCGCTGGAGTCGATCCTCACGGCGGCGCAGGAGCACGATGCCAGCGCCATCGGCATGAGTGGGCTTCTGGTCAAGTCGACAGTGATCATGAAGGAGAACCTCGAGCTGATGCGTGAGAAGGGCTGGGCTAAGCCGGTGATCTGCGGCGGCGCTGCCCTGACTCGCGGCTATGTCGAAAGCGATCTGCGCCAGGCCTTTGGGCGCCGGGAGGTCTATTACGGGAAGGACGCCTTCACCGGTTTGCACCTGATGGACGAGATCTGCGACATCTCCGCGGTCAAGACCCTGACCAAGGAGACGCCGCACAAGGTCGTGCGCCATATGACTCGTGCCGAGAAAGAGGCGAAGCTGGCGCACACGGTGCAGGAGTATGTGGAGCCTTCGGTGGCGCGACTGGACGAGCTGCCAAAGCCGCCGTTCTGGGGGGCTCGCTGCGCCGTTGGCGAGGAACTCGAGCTGCGCACCATCCTGCACTACGTCAACCGGCGCGCCCTCTTCAAGTTCCAGTGGCAGTACCGGCAGGGGAAGATGAAGGCGGCCGAGTACCAGGAGCTACTGCAGCGCGAGGTCGAGCCGAAATACCATGCGTGGGTGCAGCGGGTGCTCGACGAGGACATGCTCGCTCCGAGCGTGGTCTATGGCTACTGGCCCTGCAACGCAGACAAGAACGACATCGTGATCTTCGATCCTGAGGATCAGGATCGGGAGTTGGGCCGTTTCTCTCTCCCTCGGCAGCCCAAGGGTAAACGGCTTTGCGTCGCCGATTTCTTTTTGCCACTGAGTGAAAAGCGACGTGACGTGATCGCCTTTTCGTTGGTGACCATGGGGCAGAAGGCCACGGATAACTGCCAGAAGCTCTTCGAGGCTGACAACTACGACGATTATCTGCACTTCTACGGGCTCTCGATCGAGGCTACCGAAGCTTTGGCAGAGTACTGGCACAAGCGCATCCGTCAGCAGCTGCATATAGCCGAAGAGGATGCTCTTGAGGTCGAGGGGCTGTTCAAGCAGAAGTATCGCGGGAGTCGTTACAGCTTTGGCTACCCGGCCTGCCCGAACTTGCAGAACCAGGTGCAGCTCTGTTCCATGCTCGGCGCCGAGCGTATCGGGGTCAGTTTGACTGAGGACTGGCAGCTGGTGCCGGAGCAGGCCACCTCTGCCCTCATTTGCCACCACCCCGAGGCCAAGTACTTCAACGTCTCGGTGCGCTGATAGGGGCCGGGGCTGTCGCTCCGATGCCTGGCTTCTGGTCTTGCTGCTGAGCGCATGCCGGGGGCTACGGCCTTTGCCGGGCGCTTCTTCGCACTCTGCCGCGTGTGCTTCGGGGGGATCAGTGCTTCGGGCTCGGCACATGCTCCGGCTAACCTGTGCGCTCGCCCTGACCTGCATTCTTTTGAAGGCTGCCCCAAATGGATGAGCGCTACACGATCTCGGACCCCTGGCTTCTGAGCCCGCTCCCGATCTATGGCTCTCTCGCTCGCGAGGATTACGCCGCGCTGGGCTTCAAATGTGGACTGGAGGTGCACCAGCAGCTCCTGACCAAGCGCAAGCTCTTCTGTCGCTGCCCGGCTGGCCTGTACCACCGCGATGGCGAGCATGATGCCGAGGTGCTGCGCCATATGCGGCCGACCCTCTCCGAGATGGGGGAATACGACGGCACGGCCTTGATGGAATTCAAGACTCGCAAGCAGATCATCTACCTGCTGCGCAACGAAACCGTTTGCACCTATGAAATGGACGACGCGCCGCCCTTTGAGATCGACGATGTCGCTCTCGACCGTTCGATCGGGGTCGCGATGATGCTCGGCTGCAATATCGTCGGCGAGGTGCACATCACCCGAAAACAGTATCTCGACGGCAGTATTCCCACCGGCTTCCAGCGCACTGCGATTATCGGCACCGACGGGGATATTCCCTATCGCGACGGGATGGTGCACATCCGTCAGATCAGCATCGAAGAAGACAGTTGTCGTGAGGTTAGCGATGAGGGGCACTGGCGGGTCTACCGCACCGACCGTCTGGGCATGCCGCTGATCGAGACCGTGACCGACCCCGATATGAAGACGCCCGAAGAGGCGATGGAGGTCGGGCAGATGATCCGCTGGCTCTCGCGTGCGAGTGGCCTGGTCCGAACCGGCAGCGGCACCGGGCGACAAGACGTCAACGTCTCGGTCACCGGCGGGACGCGCATTGAGATCAAGGGTGTCCCGAGTCTGCGCATGGTGCCGCGCCTGACCCATAACGAGGCGCTGCGCCAACGCAGCCTGGTTGGTATCCAGGGCGAGCTGGCCAAGCGCGGGGTCACACCCGAGAGCATCGAGGGCAAGGGCTACGACGTAACGCAGTTCGTGCGCAATACCACCTGCAGCTTCCTCGCAAAGGCTCTGGAGAAGGATGCTGTGGTCCAGGCGATTCCGCTGCCGGGTTTCCAGCGCCTGCTCGAGACCGAGACCCAGCCGCGCACGACCTTCCTCAAGGAGTTCAGCGATCGCATCCGGGTCATTGCCTGCATCGACGAGCAGCCCAACCTCCTGCTCTCCACCCAGGACGTGCCGACCCTGTCGAGCCACGAGTGGCGCCGGGTGATCCGTGCCTGCGAATGCGAGGAAGACGTGCCGGTCATCGTTGTCTGGGGCAGCAAAGAGGATACGGACACGGCGATTCAGGAGATTGCCATCCGCGCTCGCGAAGCCTGCGCGGGGATTCCCAACGAGACGCGCCAGGCTTTGGATGATGGCACCACGGGTTTTGAGCGGATCCTCCCTGGTGCTGACCGCATGTATCCGGACACCGACCTGCCGCCGATTGCTCTGAGTGATGAGCGTGTCGACAAGATTCGCGAGAGTCTGCCGATACCGCCATGGGAGCGGGTGGCCCGTTGTCGCGAGCTTGGCGTGAACGAGAACCTGACCCAGCGCTTCGCCCGCAGCCGGGCCTGGTGGCTCTTTGAGGCGCTGCTTGGCGATCTCAAGGAAGGGAAGGTCAGCCCCAATCAGTTGGCGTCGCTGCTCTTGGATCGCCACTGTGCTCGCCCGCCTCGGGTCGAAGAACTCGAGTGGTGGCAGGCGCGGCTTGCTGAGGTGCAGTCGGGCGAGATCCTGCTCGAAGCTCTCTGGAGCCATCGCCAAGAGCCGCTGCCGCGGCGGGAAACCGAAGTTGCCGAGAAGTGGTTCCGCTCCAAGGTTGCGGAGCAGCCGGAGGACTTCGTCCGGCATGAGGACAAGCGGGAGCACGCTCTCTTGGGCGCGGTGATGCCCTCGCTACGCGGGCGGGTGCCCGGCAAAACCGTTCGGGCCTGGGTGAAGGAGGTGCTCTCATGAGCGGCGCCGTGAATCAGGAGGACTTCAAAGGCTATCGCAGCCCGACGCTGGATCTCCTCGTCCGAGAGAAAGCTCCCGTATGGAGTGAAGTCACGCTCAAGACCTCGCGGGGCGACTTCAGCGGGGTCATTCTCCCGCGCAGTGAAACGGCCGATGCCGAGCACATCTCGCTCAAGCTGGCGACGGGATACAACATCGGCATCCGCCACGACACGGTCGAGTCGATCCTGGTCGAAGGCCGCAAGGTGGCCAACTACCAGATCCCCGAAAAGGAGTTCCCCTTCGACCCGAAGAAGCCGCGGGTCAAGCTCTTCGGCACCGGTGGCACCATTGCCAGTCGTCTCGACTACCGCACCGGCGCGGTGATCCCGGCCTTCAGCCCAGGCGAGCTCTATGGCTCGGTGCCGGAGCTCGCAGATATCTGCAACATGGAGACCGAGAAGCTCTACGGCGTGTTCAGTGAGAACATGGGGCCGGAGCAGTGGATGGGCACGGCCAGGGCCATCGCCGCCGAGATCGAAAAGGGCGTGGCCGGCATCGTCGTCGGGCATGGCACCGACACCATGCACCACACCGCCGCGGCGCTGACCTTCATGGTGCAGGACTCACCGGTGCCGATCGTGATGGTCGGTAGCCAGCGCTCCAGTGACCGGCCGAGTTCGGACGCGGCGATCAACTTGATCAATGCGACGCGTACCGCCGCTACCAGCGACATTGCCGAGACTATGGTTTGCATGTTCGGGCCGACCAGCGACAAGTATGGCTTGCTGCATCGCGGCACCCGCGTGCGCAAGATGCACTCGTCGTATCGCTCGACCTTCCGCACGCTCAGCGATATCCCACTCGGCAAGATCGACATGAACGGGGTGACGCCGTTCCGCAGCGATTACAACAAGCGTCGCGATGACAATCAGGTCAAGCTCAACGCCGTTTTCGATGATCGCGTCGCCATTGTTTACTACTACCCGGCGATGAAGCCGGACGTGATCGAGTCGCTGGTGGATAACGGCTACAAGGGCATCGTGATCGCCGGCACCGGGCTTGGACATGTCAACAAGCCGCTGTATCCGGCGCTGGATCGCGCGCGCGAAGCGGGCGTCCACGTCTACATGACCGTGCAGACGCTCTGGGGCTACGTGCAGATGTACGTCTACGAGACCGGGCGCATGATTATGGAGAAGGGCGTGGTCCCGGCCGCGAACATGCTGCCCGAGGTCGCGTATGTGAAGTTGGGTTGGGCGCTTGGCCAAAGCCATGATCCAGAAGAGGTCAAGCGCATCATGCTGACCCCGATCTGCGGCGAAACGACCGAGCGCGAGCCGCATAACGGCTACCTGCTCTTCCAGGGCGGCATCCCGGAAGTGGACGAGTTTATATCCTCGCACTGGAAGTAGGGGGCGCGGAAGCGGCATGGGGGCGGCGTAATCCCTTTCGTGGGCTCTTGCGCCACCCCAGCGCCGGCTCCAGTCTCTGCGTATGGACTCCCCTCGCAGCCCTGCCCCAGGAAGCGAAAGCTCCCCGGTCTATACCATCGCCCCGGCTACCCAGCTGCTCTGGTTGCTGGGGGGGCTGATGTCTGCGGCGCTGCTTGTCACCGTCCTTGCCTTCACCGATTTTCAGCTGCTCGCACCCCTACCCGAATACCCCTTTGAAGCGGGAGCCGCGACTTGGGTTCTTGGCAGCCTCTTGCTGCTACGGGCCCTGATCTGGCCTCTGCTGTCCTATCGGGCCTGGCGCTTCGGGCTGCGGCCCCACGATGTTTGGCTGCGCCATGGCGTGCTCTGGCGGACGCGGCGTTCGGTGCCGCGGGTGCGTATCCAGCACGTCGATGTTGAAAGTGGGCCGCTTGAGCGCTTGTTCGGCCTGGCGACCCTCGTGGTGTACACGGCCGGCACCGGCGACGCCGACGCTCGTATCCCCGGCCTCAAGATCGGTAGCGCCGAGTGGCTGCGCGAGGAGCTGCTGCCGCGCCGTATGAGTGGGCCGCCGCCTTTGCCGCAGGGGGCTTTGCCTGTGCCGAGGCTTGGGAGTTCGCGCGAGTGGCTCTATGAGCATGCACGCGGGCCTAGCTCACCTTGCCGGTTTTCGGGTGCCTCGCCTTCGGAGTCTTCCTTCGATCCCTCTGGGGCAGAGGATGCCTCCGGCCCTGCCGCTTTGGAGCAATAGGGCCAGGTATGAGAGCGTCGCTCCAGGGCCTGCCGCCGGTGAACGAGCTGCACTCGCTGCATCCCTTCACCCTGATCTTCGATGCGCTCGCCGCGATGAGGGTCCTCGCGGTACCGACGCTCTTACTCTTCACCTTCAGCAGCGGCTCCTTCCGCTCCTTCGTTCCCCTGGTCATTGCCGCGGGTCTACAGATCATCATTGGCTCGATGCGCTTTGCCTCGATGCGTTATGGCATCCACGGCTCACAGCTGGTGATCCAGGAGGGCATTTTGAGTCGCCGCGTGCGAACGATCCCGATCCGCACGATCCAGAACATCTTTCTGAAGAGGAACCTCCTTCATCGCATCCTTGGCGTTTGTGAACTCCGAGTCGAGACCGCGGGGGGCGGCAAGGCTGAGGCTCGGCTCTCTGTCGTGGCCGAAGAGGATGCTCAAAGTTTGCGCAGGGGGATTCTGGCGCGGGCGGAGGCTGGCGGCGCGTTGGCTGGCTCTGCCGACTTGGGTACGGCAAAGGAGCCTGAGCCGACACTGCTGCGGCGCTCGGGCCTGGGCGAACTCTTCCTCGCTGGCGCCACGGCCAATCGTGCGGGTGCGCTCGTTCTGGTGCTCTTGGGCCTCTTGGAGTTCGCCGACGAGTTCGGGGACAAGATGAAGCTGTGGCTGGAGATTGCGGCGGACTATGTGCTCGGCCAGCTCGGTGACGATCCTGTGGTGCTGGCGGCTTTCGCCCTGCTGCTGCTGATCCTCCTTGGTTGGATCGTGGCGATCTTCTTGACCCTGCTGCGCTACTACGGATTCGAGCTGCGGCGCACGCCCGATGGGCGTGGTCTGCATCGGCGCCAGGGGCTCTTCACCCAGTTCGAGGGGGTGCTGCCGCGGGAGCGCATCCAGGTGCTGCGGGTCGAGGCGAATCCTCCGCAGCGCTTGCTGAGCTGCGCCATCGTCCGCGCCGAAACCGCGGGTTCGGTGCAGGAGAAGGAATCTGCTGGGTCGACGACGCTGTGTCCGCTGCTGTGGCAACGAGAGCTGGGCTCTTTTTGCCGTGCCATCTTCGAAGACCTCGACTTCTCGGCCATCGAGCTGCAGCCGGTGCACCGGGCGGCACTGCGGCGTGGCTTCGTTCGCTTTCTTTTGGGGCTGGGGCTCTTGGCGATCTTGCTGAGTCAGATTTTTGAGCTGCAGCCTTGGTGGCTGCTCGGAGCCGCGCTTCTCGCCTCGGGGCCACTCGCCTTGCTGCGCTACTGGGCCATGGGCTGGGCGCTCGAAGGCGGCTTTTTGATCAGCCGCGGTGGCATTTGGAATCGCAAGCACTGGGTCGTGCCGGTCTCCCGGGTGCAGACCCTCAGTATCGTGCAGAGCCCTACGCAGCGGGTGCTGCGGATCGCTACCCTGAGGGTCGACACCGCGGGGGCGCTACGTTTTCAGAGTGCGAGGATCCTCGACCTACCCCTGTCCACTGCGCGGCGGCTCTATGAGGAGCTGGCGCGGGGAGCGGCCCTTGGTGCAGCACATGACGGACTTTGACCTGCTCGGGCCTTCTGGGCCCGGGCCCTCAAACCAGGGAGCGCCGGTCGGCTTCTTGGCCGCGTGCGGCCAGGAGTTCAAGGCGTCCGGCCCGCTCCACGATCCGGCCTTGGATACGATCCGAGACTCGGAGCAAGAAGGGGTTGAGGCCGGGAACGTGAGGCAGGTAGGCGAAGACGACTTCCTCGTGGCCAGGGCGGATGAAGCAGGCGACCTGGCGGTCGCGGCTCATCTCGATGCAGAGGAGTTCGCTGAAGTCCGCGGAAGCACTCATGCTGCTGGCATCGGTCCAGGGCAACGGGGTTCTGCAGCGTGCTTGCTGCGTGCCTTGCTACTGCTGCTTCCGCTACTGGCCGGCTGCACCGGCTACCAGGCGATTACCGGCGGTGGAGCCTATCGCTCCTCGCAGCTGAGTCCGGATGAACTCATCTGGCGTCTGCGCGAAGATGGGATTCGGTCGGTGATTTGCCTGCGGGGGGATCGCCCGGGCCATAGGTGGTGGGAGAGGGAGGTCGAGATCTGCGCCGAGCGGGGCGTCGCCCACTACAGCTTGGGCTGGAGTGCCTTCGGGATCGGTGACGATCGCATCATCGCCTACCTGCGCTTGCTCGACTCGACGCCACGGCCATTGCTCATCCACTGCCAGGCCGGCCGCGATCGGACTGGCTTGGCTGCGGCTATTTACCGGCACCATGTGCTCGGGCACGCGGCCGAGGATGCCGAGGACGAACTGGCCTTCTTGCCGTATGGGCATGTCCCGCTCTTTGGCTATGAGGCGATGGACCAGGCCTTCGAGCGATACCTTGCCAACTATGATCGCTTTGTAGTGGCTGCGCGGGGGCGTTAAGACAAAGGGATGCACGTTCACGACGGGGAACAGAACTACCACCGCACGTTTTTTCTGGGGGTCACCCTCAACATTGCCTTCGTGGTGGTGGAGCTGCTGTACGGCACTTGGGCTGGCAGCCTCGCCCTTGTGGCCGATGCCTGGCATAACCTGAGTGACGTGCTCGGTCTGCTGCTTGCGTGGGGGGCCTACTATGCGGCGAACAAGCGCCCCAGCGCCCGTTACACCTACGGCCTGCGCAAGTCGACCATCCTGGCGGCGCTCGGTAGCGCCATCCTTCTCCTGGTCGCGCTGGGTGCCATTGGCTGGGAGGCCATCGGGCGCTTCTTCATCCAGCCCAAGGTCTCGGGCCAGACGGTGCTGGTTGTTGCCGGCATCGGCTTTGTGATCAACAGCATCACGGCGCTGCTGTTCTTTGCTGATCGCAAGCGCGACCTCAACCTCCGTGGGGCCTTCTTGCACATGGCGGCGGATGCCCTGGTCTCTTTGGGCGTCCTGGTGTCGGGCCTGGTGATCATGTGGACGGATTGGAGGATCCTCGATCCGCTGATCAGCCTGGCCATCGTCGTGGTCATCCTGATCGGCACCTGGGATCTCTTGCGGCAGTCGCTGGGGCTCTCCCTGGACGCCGCGCCCGAAGGCCTCGATGTGCCCGCCGTCGAGTCCTGGCTCCTGGAACAATCCGGAGTCTCCGAGGTGCATGACCTCCACGTCTGGGCCATGAGCACCACCGAGACCGCGATGAGCGCCCACCTGGTCATGCCAGAGGGCGCAAGCGACGAGTGGTTGCACAGCACCGCAGATGGACTCCTCAGCGAGTTCCACATCGCCCACCCGACCCTCCAGGTCGAGCGCGGAACCCAGCCCGGTGCCTGCCGCCTCGAGCAAGGCGACGACGGCATGCCGCAGGCGCATGGGCACAGCCACGGGCATGGGCACGGGCACCAGCATGGGCACGGGCACCGGCACTAAGCGCAGCTGAGGAGCCGGAGTCGGACCCTGGTCTAGACGCTGGGTGGCCCAGCTATCCGGTACCACGTACGTTGCCCAGAGCTCTATCCCCGAGCTTGTCCACTGGTTTTGAATGTAGGGCGTGATAATCAAGTCCTTGAAAAATAGGTACTTGAGCATCCTCGCACTGTTTGGGCTGGCTCAGTTCCCCGCTCTATCCCCAACTTGTCCACAGAGGATCCTTGCTCTAGTGACAATGTTTCGATATTTCGGGAAATATGGAAATGAAGGAAGCCCTCGGCGTCTTGGCGGCGCTTGGCCACCGGTCACGGCTTGAACTCTTTCGGCTCTTGGTGCGGGCGGGTCCGGCTGGCTTGCCGGCTGGGGAGCTGGCGCGCGATCTGGGGCAGGCGGCTTCGACGGTCTCTACCCATCTCAAGCGCCTCACCGAGGTGGGGCTGGCGACTTGTGAGCGTCAGGGGCGGGTGCTGCGCTACGGGATCAACGTGGACTGCGTCCAGGCTCTCTTTTGGTTCCTTGGCGAGGACTGTTGCCAGGGGCGCCTGGAGCTTTGCCCGCCGCCGACCTTTCGGATCCAGCAAGAGTTGGAGGGGCTGCAGCGTGGGCCGCGCGCAGGCTTGGAGCAGGTCCTCTTCATCTGTTCGCGCAACTCGGCGCGCAGTCAGATGGCGGAGGCCATACTCCGGCACCTGGCGCCGGAGCGCTTTCGGGTGGCGAGTGCTGGGATCCGGGCCAGCGAAGTGCATCCCTGGACGCTGGAGGTGCTGCAGGAGCGCGAGGTCGACGGCTCCATGCTGGAGGCGAAGGACCTGGGCGAGTTCCTGGGCAAGGGGCCGATCGACACCGCGATCATCGTATGTGAGCGGGCCAAGGAGCACTGCGCCGAGCTGTACCCCTTCGCACAGAGCATCCTCGAATGGCCCTTCCCGGACCCGGTCGAGGCTGATGAGGCTGGGCAGTTGCGGGCCTTCCGCGTAGTGCGGGATCAAATCTGGGACAAGATCGAGAGCTGGCTCGAAGAAGCTGCTAGCGGCTATTTGCGAATGGAGCGGAACTGATGCGGATTGGAATCAATGGCTATGGCCGTATGGGGCGGCTCTTCTTGCGGGCAGCCGCGCGTTTTCCCGAGCTGGAGCTGGTGCATGTCAACGAGCCGAAGGGCTCGGATGAAACACTGGCTTTGATTACCGAGTTCGACTCGGTGCAAGGGCGCTTCGCTTCCCCGTGCAGCTCGCCGGCCAAGGGGCGACTGCGGATTGGCGAGCAAGAGCTCCGGCGCACGGCCGCGACTTCGCCAGCAGAGATCGACTGGGCGGCTAGCGGTGTGCAGCTCGTTGTCGAGGCCAGCGGTCGCTTCCGCAGCACGGCGCTGCTGCAGCCGCATTTCGAGAACGGTGCCCAGCGCGTGCTGGTCTCGGCGCCGGTCAAAGATGGCCCACCGAACATCGTTGTGGGAGTCAACGATCAGGGCGTCGACTTCGCCTCCGAGAGAATCCTCACGGCGGCTTCCTGCACGACGAATTGCCTGGCGCCGGTCGTTCGAGTCCTGCACGACAGTTTTGGCATCGAGCGCGGCGTCGTGACCACCATCCACGATCCGACCAATACCCAAGTCGTGCATGACTTGCCGCAGAGTGACCCGCGGCGCTCGCGCGCGGCGCAGATCAACTTGATCCCGACCACGACCAACTCGGCTACGGCTGTGACTCTCATCGTGCCGGAGCTCGCCGGCAAGCTGGACAGCATCGCGGTGCGCGCCCCGGTGTTGAACGCTTCGCTGACCGACTGCGCCTTCCACGTGGCGCGTGACTGCTCGCCCGAGGAGGTCAACGCCGCGTTGAAGGCGGCGAGCGACTGCGCGCCCCTTCGCGGCATTCTCGGCTACGAGGAGCGGCCTTTGGTCAGCAGCGACTTCGCCGGTGATCCGCGTAGCGGCATCGTCGATGCGCTCTCGACCCGGGTCGTCGACCGGCGCCTGGTCAAGGTGATGGCCTGGTACGACAACGAATGGGGCTACGCCAATCGCCTCGCCGAGCTCGCCTTGCGCATTGCCCAGGCAGCCGTCTGAGATGCGGGCTCTACGGGAATACGCAGTCGTCACCGGGGCCTACTGGGTCTTCACGCTGACCGACGGCGCCCTGCGTATGCTCATGCTCTTCCACCTGCACCGGCTCGGCTACTCGCCGGTCGAGGTGGTGTCGCTGTTCTTGTTCTACGAGTTCTTCGGCATCGTCACCAACTTCGTCGGTGGCTGGCTCGGCGCGCGTTTCGGGCTCAAGTGGACGCTCTTCTTGGGCTTGAGCCTGCAGATCGTGGCTTGCAGCGTTTTGGCCTGGCGGGCGCAGGCCTTGACCATTCCCTTGGTGATGGCGGCGCAGGGCCTCAGCGGCATCGCCAAAGACCTGACCAAGATGAGTTCGAAGAGCTACGTCAAGCTCGTCGTGCCCGAGGGCGACAGCCGGGGGCTGATGAAGTGGGTGGCTCTCTTGACCGGCTCCAAAAACGCGCTCAAGGGGCTCGGCTTCTTCCTCGGTGGCGCGCTGCTGGGCCTGGTCGGTTTCGCCAATGCCAACTGGGGCATGTCCGCGGCTTTGGCCCTGGCGCTGATGGTGAGCATCCTCTTGCTGCCGCAGGCCATGGGCCGGGCGAAGGAAAAGCCTGGCCTCTCGGCACTGATCTCTCGCGACCCGCGCATCAACTGGCTGTCAGCCGCGCGCCTCTTCCTCTTTGCCTCGCGGGATGTCTGGTTCGTCTTTGCGTTGCCCATCTACCTCAGTAGCGAACTCGGATGGAGTCATGCCGGCTCGGGAGCCTTTCTCGCCGCTTGGGTGATCGGCTACGGCATGGTGCAGGCGAGCGCGCCGCGACTGGTGGGCGGCAAGGGCGCGGCCAAGGCCCTGGATGGGGGGCGGGCCCTGCGCCTGACCCTGCTGCTGTCCTTGCCGCTGGCGGTGATCGCTGCCCTGCTCTACGCGGGCCTCGACCCGGCGCTGACCCTGATCGGCGGGCTGGTCATCTTTGGGGTCGTTTTTGCGGCCTGCAGCGCGCTGCACAGCTTTTTGATCGTGCACTACGCCGAGCGCGGCCAGGTCTCCCTCGGCCTAGGCTTTTACTACTCGGCCAACGCTGCCGGTCGCCTCGCTGGCACCATCGCTTCGGGGCTGGTCTATCAGGCCGCCGGCTCGGGGAAGAGCGGGCTCATCGCCTGCCTTGCCGTCTCCCTGGCTTCCGTCTTGCTGAGCGCCCTGCTCTGCCTTCTGCTGATCCGGGCCGAGGAACGGCTGGCTGCGCCCTCTAGCTAGGCGGCGGAACTCGCGAGAAGCGGCAGGTTCTTCCTGCCTGGGACTCCGAGGCGCTACACTCGCGGCCCAGGTCACTGCCCGGAATCGTTAGGGAGTCTCCCCATGAATGTCGTCGTTACAGGTGGAACCGGCTTTGTCGGTCGGCGGGTTGTCGAGACCCTTCTCGAACGCGGCGATGCCGTGTGCATCGTCACTCGGGATGCCGCGAGGCTGCCGAGCACCTTCCACGGACTCGTCGAGACGATGAGCTGGGACGAACTCGATCTGTCGGGGAAAGACGCGGTCGTGCACCTGGCGGGCGAGAACATCTTCGCCAAGCGCTGGAGCGAGGACTTCAAGCGCCGGCTGCGCAGCAGCCGCGTGGAGACTACTGAGCGGGTCGTTGAGGCCCTGGCCAAGGCCGAGCCGCGGCCTTCGGTCTTTGTCTGCGCCTCCGCCATCGGCATCTACGGCAACCAGGGGGAGGCCGAGCTGAACGAAAAGAGCTCTGCCGGCAACGGCCTTCTTGCCGAGATTGGCCAGGCTTGGGAGGCCGCCGCGCGCCAGGCCGAAGAGCACGGTGTGCGCAGCGTGCAGCTGCGGATTGGCGTGGTCCTTGGCGAAGGCGGCGGGGCGCTGGCGCGCATGATGGGCCCGTTCAAGGCCTACCTCGGTGGTCCGGTTGGCGGCGGCAAGCAGTGGGTCTCTTGGGTGCACGTGCGTGACGTGGCCCGGATCGTGGCCTTCGCCCTCGACCATGAGAAGGCCAAGGGGCCGATCAACGCGACGGCGCCCGAGCCGGTGCGGATGAAGGAGCTTTGCTCGGCGTTCGGCAAGGCCATTCATCGCCCGTCCTGGATGCCGGTGCCGGGTTTTGCCCTTCGGCTCCTCTATGGGCCGTCGGCGGAGGTGGTTCTCGGGAGCATCCGCACCCGGCCTTCCCGGCTTCAGGAACTCGGCTTTACCTTCGAGTTTCCCCAGCTCCAGGGCGCGGTCGAAGAGTGCTTGACCGAGCTCGTGGTTCCTTGATGCCTTGCGCAGCTCTCTACAGTGGCATCCACAGGGCAGCCGCAGTGAAGTCATGAGGCGGGCGAAGCACTGAGGTAGGGCGCTAGATATGCGCGCGAGGAAATCCCTGCAACTGGCCTTCGGCAGCGTTTGTGGACCGGCGCGGGCGATCAACGAAGACGAGTTTCTCGTCTACGAGCCGCAGGACCCCGAGGAGCTGCAGCGCCTTGGCCGCCTCCTCATCGTCGCGGACGGTGTCGGTGGCGGCCCTGCCGGTGCCGAAGCGAGCCACGTGGCGTTACGGCACTTCCTCGCCGCTTTCTTGGATGCTGAGGGGCCTTCGGCCGCGCGCCTTTCGCGGGGCGTGAGCGCCGCCAACTCGGCCCTTGCTGCCGAGGTCCGGCGCCGCCCCAACCTCGAGGGAATGGCTACGACGCTGACGGCCATCAACCTCCGAGGCCATCGACTCGAAGGGGTGCAGCTCGGGGACACCGTTTGCCTCTTGGGCCGGGAAGGGCAGTGGACGGCGCTGAGCCCGATCCACCGCGCCATGACCAGCACCCGCCTTACCCGTGCTGTTGGGGCCGGCGGCGAGAGAGCGGAGGCCGAGCCCTTCGAGGCTGAGCTGCGGGCTGGGGATCTGCTGCTCCTTGCGACCGATGGCATCTGGGACGGTCTTGGCGAAGAGCGGGTCTTCGGAATCTTGCGTGGGCTAGAGCCCGAACTCGGGGTGCAGCGCTTGCTGGAGGCTGCCCAGAGAACGGCGGGGGGCGATAACGCTACCGCCGTGCTGATGCGGGTTCCCGAGCTGGAGGTGGACCAGAGCACCAGCTTCCGCGAGCTGCACGAGATTTCACCGCCAGCGCCGCTGCCGGAATACGGTCGCGGCGAGGCTCCGGGGCGTATCCTGCGCCTGCTCCCCTGGCTATTTCTGGGCCTTGCGGCCTTGCTGCTTGCCGCCCACTTCGCAGGCTGGCTCCAGCGACTCTGAGCTGTCACGATACTCCGTGCTCCGGAGCTGCTGTCCTTTCCTCTACCGACCCACAGCCCATGCCCAAGAAGATCCAAAGGCGAGTCCCTGCTCCCCGTGCCCGCAACGAGGGCCCAAGGCCGGGTATCCCCGGTCTCGCGGATGGCAAGAATAAGCAGCATGGAGCCGGGCTCTTCGGATCCAAGGTCTCTGCCCGCGCGCTTGCGGATTTCACCACCCAGTTCGCGACCTTGCTCGAAGCCGGCATCCCGGTGGTCAAGAGCCTGCGCATCCTTGAAGGGCAGCTTCGGCCTGGGCCGTTGCAGCGCGCCGTCGCCCAGCTCGCCGTGGATGTCGAAGGAGGCACCCCGCTCTCCGAAGCGATGGAGAAGGAGCCGAAGATCTTCGATCAGCTCTACTCCAATATGATCCGCGCCGGTGAGGCCGGCGGTATTCAAGACACCATCCTTGAGCGCCTCGCGGCTTTCATGGAGAAGGCTGAGGAGATCAAGGCCCGGGTCAAGGGGGCTCTGGCCTACCCGGCCTTCGTCGTGATCATTGGCCTTGTCGTGATTGGCGCGGTGCTGATCTTTGTGATCCCGACCTTCAAGGAGATCTTCGAGAAGCAGCTGCGCAGCGACCTGCCGACCATCACCCAGCTCCTCGTGGATGCCAGCGACTTTGTGGTCTCGCACTGGTATCTCTGGTTCTTGGGCGGCCCAGCGCTGATCGCCCTGCATATGACACTCACCCGCAAGGTCTATGGCTACCGGCGCTGGCGTGACGGCCTTCTGCTCAAGCTGCCGGTCCTTGGCGTTTTGGTCAAACGGACCATCGTTGCGCGTTTTGCCCGCACCTTCGGCACCCTGATCCAGAGTGGTGTCCCGCACGTGCAGGGCCTTGAGATCGTCAAGGCTTCGGCGAACAACGTCGTCCTCCAAGAAGGCCTCGACGCGATCTCTGCGAGCATTAAGGAGGGCGAGGGGATTGCTCGGCCGATGGGGGAGACCCAGCTCTTCGACGACCTGGTCGTCAACATGGTCGATGTCGGCGAGCAAACGGGCGAACTCGATCGCATGCTGATCCGCATCGCTGGCCGCTATGAGGTGCAGGTCGATCGTGCCGTCGATACCGTCATCAAAACGATGGAGATCATGATCATCCTCTTCCTGGCGCTGTTCGTGGGGCTCGTCGTTGCTTCGCTACTCGCGCCCATGATTCAGTTGATGGAGCAGGCCGGACGCCGTTGATCCGGTAGGGGATCGTGAGGCAGGACTTCAGATGACCCTTCGATCTCGACTGCTCCTGGCGATTTTCCTCGTCAACCTCGTCGTGCTCGGGGCGCTCTCGGTCCTGCTCTACTCGCGCAATCAGCGGAGCCTGGAGGAAGCGGCCGAGCGCTTCGCCGAGACCCGCCAGGAGTTCCTCAAGGACTTTGCCGGGCGCTACCGCGGGGACACCCTGTCGGTGGAGGCGATGCTGGAGTTCCGCAGCTTCCAGCGCCTGTTTCGCGATGTGCTGCTTGCCGACTTCTCTGGCGTTGCCGCTTCGGAGCTGGTCGGCACTAGCCAGACCCGGCATGCCTACGTGCAGATCAACCCCCTTGGCGCCGCCTGTCGGGATCCGCGGACTTTCCCCAAGGAGGAGATCCTCGCTGGTATCCAGAAGGCGATGGATACCGAGCAAGTGGTGCCCAGTGCCGGGGGCTTTTGCCTGCCGATTACCCGTGGCGATGGGCGTCTCGTTGGTGGTGGGTGGTTTTTGCCTCCGGGGGCCGTCACCGTCGAACGCTTGCCGATCGATCAGTTGCTGATCGCCATTGGGCTGGGGGTCTTGCTGATGGGCGGGGTGACCTTCATCGGCATGGATCGCTGGGTGCTGCGGCCGCTCGCCGATCTGAGCCGAGCTGCCGGGGAGCTTGAGAGAAGTGAGCCGGCTCAGGTGCAGAGGCGGCGGCACGGACCGCAGGAGTTCGATCGCGTCTTTGCCGCCTTTAACCACGCCAGCCGATTGATCCAAGAACACCGTGCCGAGCTTGAGCGTGCGGTCGAAGATGCGACCAAGCGCGCCAAGCGCCGAGAGCGTGAGCTAATCCTCTCGCAGCGCTTGGCGGCACTCGGCACTCTCGCGGCGGGCATCGCCCACGAGATCAACAATCCACTTGCGGGCCTCCTCAACGCCTCGAATCGCCTGCGCAAGAGCAAAGACCCAGAGCGGCAGCTCGTTTATCTGGAGCTGATCGAGGATGGGCTAGAGAGGATCCGCCAGATCGTCAGCCGGACCCTGGATTTTGCGCCTCGGAGCACCCAGGCCATTGAGTTTGTCTTGGCCGACTCGGTGCGGCGTGCGGAGCAGTTGATCGGACACCGGCTGCGAAGAGCTGGGGTAAGGTTGCTCGTCGCGGGCGAGCAATCTTCGGTGCGCGGAGACGCCCACGAGATGACTCAGGTCTTCCTCAACCTACTGATCAATAGTCTGGATGCGCTGGAGGAAGCGAAGACCCCCGATCCCGAAATCTCCGTTTCGATCCGCGAGATCGAGGAAGAGGGCGAGGAGCTGATTGAGGCACTGGTCCGTGACAATGGACCTGGCGCTGATGAGGATACTCTCAGTCACGTGTTCGACCCCTTTTATTCGACGAAGGGGGCGACCGCGAAGAGCAATTCGCTTTCGTCGGGACTTGGAATGGCGATCAGCTACACGATCATCGAGCAGCATGGTGGGCGCATGTCGGTGCATAGCACAGTGGGGGAGGGCTTCGAAGTGAGGATCCTCCTTCCGGCTTCCCTCTTAGGTGAGGTTGCCGAGTGAACTGGAGCATCGCAGTGCAGATGCTGGTCTTGACGGGGCTCTCGGGCTTCTTCTCCGCCGCCGAGACCGCCCTCTTCAGCCTCGAGCCATTGCAGGTCGAGGAGCGCACTCGTGGGCGGAGTCCCTGGGCGCGCTCCTTGCGTTGGTGCATCGATAGGCCGCGCACCGTGCTCCTCGCGGTGCTGATCAGCAATCTGGGGATCAACACCTACTACGCGGCGCTCGCTGGTGCATGGATGGCGGAGGCGCAAGCACTTTGGCCCATCGTGTTTCTGGCTTCGACGCTGTGGCTGATCTACTTCGCTGAGATCATCCCCAAGTCCCTGGCCCTGGGCTTGTCTGGGCCTTACGCGAGTTTTGCTTCACCGATACTGCGGGTCTGGACTCGCATCCTGTGGCCCATCCTGGCTCCTGCTGGGCTGCTCTTGCGCTATCTGCAGCACCGGGTGGCGCGGTCGCCGGCTCGCCCGCCACTGCTCACCCAGGAAGAAATGCAGGAACTGGTGGCGCAGAAGCCGGAGCGCTTTGGCCTCGGCAAGCGCAGCGCGCTCTTGATCGGCGAAATCGTCGAATCGGCGGGGATCCTGGTCTCCGAGCTCATGGATAGTCTCGTCGATCTGGGGCAGCTCGCCCCGGATGCGAGCGTCGCTGAGGCGCGCCAGCTCGCTTTTGCCCGCGGGCTCAGTTTCGTGGTCCTCGTCGATGAGGATCAGGTCGTCGGAATCGTCGATACACGCAGCCTATTGCCGGCTCCAGCAGATCAGCCCTTATCCGAACTCGTGGTGCCCATCCCGGCCATCCCGGAGCTGGCGCGGCTCTCGCACCTCCTGGAGCTCTTCCGTGAGAAGCGAGCCGAGCGGGTGCTCGTCGTCGATGAATATGGGGCATCAGCGGGGATCGTCAGCTGGGATGACTTGCTCGAGAAGCTTGTCGGCGAACTGGTGAGCGTCGAGCGCGAAACGACCGAGCTGCCGGTTCGGCAGCTCGGGCCCCGCACCTGGGAGCTGAGAGGCTCACTGGGTCTACGCGAGGTCGAAGAGCTGCTCGGCCTGTCCCTACAGCGCGGCCGTAATCGCACGATCGGTGGGTGGATCACCGAGCAGCTCGGGCGACTGCCCCAGCGCGGCGACTCGGTGCACCTCGCCGGCTCCACTTGGGTTGCCAGTGATGTGCAGCGTGGCCGCGTTCTGAAGGTCACCGTCGAGTATCTGTCTCTGCCGCTCAGTGAGCAGAAAGGGGACGGAGCATGAGCTGGGCTGAGATTCTCATCCTCGGGCTGCCGCTCTTGCTTGGCATGTGCCTCAGCGCCATGTTTTCGGGCTTCGAGACCGGGGTCTATTCGCTCAATCGCTTGCGGCTGCAGCTGCTGCGCGATCGAGGAGAGGATCCTCGGGCGCAGGTGCTCGGCGAGTTCGTGCGGCGTGAGGACCTCCTCCTCTGTGTTTTTCTGATTGGCAACAACATCGCCAATATCCTGGTCGGCTCCTTGGCCGAGATCGGGATCAGCGCCTCGCTCAGCGACCCCTCCTATTCCACGCTGGTGACGACGGTGGTCGTGACCCCGGTGCTTTTCTTGCTGAGCGAGGCGCTTCCCAAGCAACTGTTCCGGCTGCATGCCGAGACCTGGCCCTACTCGATGGCGCGGGGGCTGTCCTTGTCGCGGAGGATCCTCTGGCCGTTGGTGCTTCTGGTCTTGCCGGTGTCGCGGATTGCCCTGCGCTGGGCCAAGGCGCGGCGGCGCGGGATGCAGGGGCTGCGGCGTGGAGCCTTTGCGCTTGAGCGGCTTTTTGCTGCTGCTGATGAAGAGCTCGGGAGTCTGCGGAAGACGGCGCTGGCGATCGAAGAGCGGAGTGGCCGGCCGATTGCTGAGTTCGTGAGGCCGCTCGCTGACTGCGAGACCCTGCCCGCTCATGCCCAGCTGCGGGATCTGCTCGCGGTCATCGCCCAGCGCCCCTTCCATCGCTTCCCGATTCAGGATCCCGATGGCGAGTACCGCAGCTACATCCATTACTTGGATCCCTATCTGGGCCGTGAGCAAGAGCCGAGCCCCGAGGAGGAGCTGCGGCCTCACGCCCATTCGATCTGCCCGTTGAGACCATCGCTCCCCCTGAATCGGGCGCTTGCGCGCTTGGAGGACAGCGGTTCGCGTGTCGGCAAGGTCCAAGCCGAAGATGGCGAGTTGCTCGGTTTCGTCTTCGCCCGGGACCTGGTGGCTGAGTTGTTAGCCTTTGACGGCGAAGCGCCGATGCACGAGTTGCTGTGAGCTGAGGGCGTCGAACTCTGCTTCAACCTGCTATGCTTCCCAGCCCATTTTTGCGGAAGCCGCCTCAGAACCCGGAAGCAGGGCCTCATGAACGACCGCGCCAAGAACACTCTCCTCGTCGTACTCGGCCTAGGCTTGGCCTTCAGTGTCGGGCAGCGTTTCGGCACTGCCCGGGCGCATTCGGGTCATGAGCTGGCCGCCGGGCCGAACCTCGCGGTTCCCTTGACACCGGAGCCACAGGGGCGGCGTGTCGGCGGTAATTCTCAGAAGCCGCAGCCACCGGTGACCGGGACCGGAGCCCCGTCCCAGCCTGGCCCCTTGGTCTGGGAGTCGGGAGGAGGCAGTTCGGGAGCGGCTGGGGGCATCATCGCGGTCACTGGCAGCTATGGCGTTGGGACTTCGGTGCTCTACGTGGTCGACGCCAAGAACCGGCAGCTCGCGGTCTACGAGGCGCGGGGCGGATCCCGAGGCAGCCGCCGGCTGGTCCTGGTGGGGGCGCGGAAAATCGACCTGGACCTGCAGCTTGAGGGCTATCGCGACGAGTCCGAGCACAGCTATGACCAGTTGCGGAAGATGTTCGAAAAGCGGGGTCTGATCCCTGCTGGGGGCGCAAGCAAGGGCGTTTCGGCCCCGACCCAGAGGGGCAGCGTAGGCGCCGGCCGCTGAGCCTCCAAAAACGGGGGAGACGAAGCTCGGGCCAGACTGGGCAGAACTCGGTTCCCCCCAGGAGGCTGGGGCCGGTATACTTCGCCGCTTGCCTTCCGTTGCTCCCCCCGCCGGAGGCGATAGCTCCGCTCCTCGATGCGGCTCCTCTCCTGGAGTTCACTCGGGTGCTGAGTCCCTGTCCGAGTCCCCGCATCGTGGCGCCCGCTTCGGTGCCATTTCTTGCAATTCCGCCCAAATCCCTGTCACGGAGGCTTTCCCGGTGACTGACGAATACATTCCTTTCGAAAAGGCCCTGGAAGAGCTGCAGATGAGTGAGGACGAGCTGAAGCGGCTCGTCTCCGATGCTGAGATCCAGGCCGTCCGCAATGACGGTGAGATCCGCTTGCGCCGCGCCGACATCGAAGCTCTTCGCGATCGTGGAGAGGTCGTTGAGGATCTGGTCTTCGCTGACGACGGGCTAGAGACCGACGAGACCGGTATGGTCACAGCGGTGCTCGAAGAGGATTCGCTGCTCGAAGAAGAGGATACTCTTGATCTCGACTCGGATGATCTCGTGATCGAGGAGAGGAGTCCTCTCCGCTCAAGTGCCGAGGCCTCTGTCCGTAGTCGTGGCCGAGCCGCCTCGATTCGCGATGACAACAAGGAAGAGGGGCACGAGAGCGGTCTCGATATCGCCCTGATGGTGGCAACGACGGTCGTTCTGATTTTTGCCTACTTCGTTGCTATGGACATCAGCCAGGCTTCCGCCACGCCGCTCACTGATTGGCTCGCCAATATGTTCCCAGGCCCAGGCAAGTAAGGAGCGCCCGGCTCCTTCCACTACTGCTTTTCCTGTTGTTGTTAGCTCGCGGCTGTTAACTCTCAGCTTGCTTGCGCTCAGCAGGGCTCCTGCGAGGCAGCTTCTCTTGCGAGAAGCTGCCTCGCTCGCGTAGGGGGCGGTAGAGCTGGGGGTAAGGGGCTGAGCCGAGCGATCCCTGTGGGGTCAAGTCAGCTTTCTTTGGAGGCCGCGCTGGGCCGGTGGAGACAGAGTCGCGCCGTCCCTGCGCATCTGCTCCAGCTCGAGGCGGCGCTCAAGGGGAACCCCTGCTACTGGGTGTGGGTGCTCCGCGAGTGCGGCGAAGTACTGTTGCAAGATGGTCTGGCAGTGTTCCTTGGCGTCCTGCGATACCTGGGGTCGCTTCGCTGCCTTCTCCAAGACTTGCGAGGGGTCCGCGAGGATCCTCTCGATGGTCTCGGCTAGGGCTGTTGCGGCTCCAGGGGGCACGAGCCAGCCGCCTTCGCCGACGCGTTCGGCGAAGGCGCCCACTCCGGTGGCTAGGACCGGACGGCCTAGCTCGAAAGCCTCGTCCAGCACGAAGCCGTAGGTCTCGAAACAGTCGCTCGGGAAGACCGCGATATGCGGGGCGGCGTTGGCGATCTCTTGCCACTGGTAGGCGCCACGAATGCGGACCGGCAGGCCCCTTGCGAGTTCCTCCAGGCGGACGCGCAGCTCTTCGGAGTCGCAGCGGCCGAAGATGTCGAGGGAGAGCCTGCCTCTGAGTTCGCGGCGTTCGGCCAGGAGTCGGAGAGCTTGCAACAGGGTGTCGACGCCTTTGCGCGCAGTCACGTTTCCCCAATAGGCAAAGCGGAGTTCCTCCCCTTCCTGCCACGCGAGTTCCGGCACCTGGCAGTCCTCGAATCGTTTTGTATAGCCCAGGGGCTGTAGCTCAATCTGCAGGTCTTCCAGCCTGAGGCCGCGTTGCACTAAGTCCGCAGTCGCCCTAGTTGCTGCGAGCACCCGTCTCGCACGTAGTAGCTCTGCCCGCATCGAGTCGGCGAAGAGCTCGATTCCCTCGCGGAGCTCTCGCTCCGATTCATGGCCTCGCGTTGGTACGCAGTCCAGGCACTGATCGGCGCTGAGCCTGCGTTCGCAGTGTGAGCCATCAGGCCGTTGCCGGAAGCAGGCCGGGCAAGAGGCCGACAGATCGTGCAGGGTCACCACCGTCGCGATGCCTTGGTCCTCTGCGATCTGGACCAAGTCGCAGCTCAGGCGGATCCACTGATGCAGGTGCACGATCTCGGGGCGCCATTGTTCCAGGACCTCTGCGAAGCAGCGCCCAGCTCCCAGGTGGTAGGCACGATCCCAGTAGTCGGAGTAGGCGTCGTCTCGGTGCAGCCGCCATACCGGCCCGTAGGGACCTGGTTTCTGGACTGCGCGAGCAGGCTTTCGCGGCTCGAAGCTGCCGTGCAAGAGACCTACTTCGCAAGTTGTTTCGGACTGGCCACGCATTAGCTCCGTGACGTAAGACTCAATCCCACCGTGGGATTCTGGCGGGAAGCCGTGGACGACGTGCAGGATGCGTGGCGTCTTCATGTCCCGACGAGCCTGCGCTGTAGTGCCTCAATCCGCAAGAACTCCCCCCTCGGCTCATTCAGGGGGTAGTCTTCGGTGGGAGGAGTGAGAACGGCTGCGTTCGACCAAAAGGCGTGTTGTCCTGTGTCCAACGGCCTGTAGCAGTTCTTGGGAGCGACGTGGCTCCGGTGCATTCCTCTCACCACCATCCCTGTTGTTTCGACCTCGGACTCCACAGATGAAAACCCTGCACATACTCAGCTTCGCCAGCTTGGCTCTGCTCCCGATCCTTGCCTCTTGCGGTGGCGGCAGTGGCGGTGGATCCGCTGCTGCTTCGCAGATCTCGCCCAGCATGAAAGCGCCGAAGCCCGGCCAGTTGGTTGGGAACTGGACCCTGTCCTCGATCAAGCCGGTGGAGGCGATTGGGGTCCCAGCCAATGTCCGCGTTGGTATGAATCTGCGCCTCTCCGCGTCCGAGGTCGAAGTCTTCCTCGATGAGTATGTCGGCCCAGGCTCGATCCTGCCCAAGCTGATGGACGAGTGGTACGGCGGCGGCCTGGTGATCTCGAAGGGGGTCACGGCGAATGGCTTCAAGCTGTCGATGCGGAGCGATTTCGGCCCCGCCTTTGGCTTCCAGAAAAACAAGTGGTTCACGACCATCGATGCGACCGGGACCCTCGGCAATAACGAGGTGAAGGTTCGCATGACCCGTGAGGAGTGGGTCCCGCACCCGACGACTCCGAGCGTCGATCCGATTCGAATCGGTCGCAATGTCTTTGATCTGACCTTCGTGCCTGGCAAGGAGGTTCTGGCGCCGACCGGGGACTGGAGCATTTCGAAGGTCTCCATGATCACCCAGCGCGCCTTCCCGCTGAGCAATGCCCAGCTCGCACCGTTGCCGATCAATCTGAGCGTGGGCGCCCAGCTGCGTCTCGGTAAGACGGAGGTCGCCGAAGTCTTCGGGACTCCGTTCCCGGTGGCCGCGCTGACCCGTGCCTTTCCCGAGCTGAACGTTCGCAATCACTACGGTTTCATCGGCAACGGCGTGGTCGAGGCTTTCCACTCTTGGGAAGGTCGCGAGTCCACGGGCTTCGAAGGTGTCGTCGGGGTCCTCGACCTCAACCTCTTCCACACGGGTCACAAGCTCCAGGGTGACCTGATCGTGATCGGCATCCTCAATAAGGGCGACCCGGGCATCTACCACGTCTACCTTGAGCTGGGTCCGAAGACCTCGCAGGCACAGCCGATGATGTGGGCGACCCTGGATGCTCGCCCCGCGCCATGGCTCTTCCCGAGCGTCAAGGACTTTGAGGCGAGGGTCGCCCAGTACCGGCGCTGATCCGGCTTCCTGCCCGCAGGCCTTTTTCAACGGCCTGCTAGGGGTCGCAGAGGCGACTGGAACAGACAGTTTGGTCGCAAGGAACCCGCAAGGCCCGCTTTGGGCGCTGCGGGTTCCTGCATGTACGGCCCCGCTTGGCGCCAGCGGGCGAGGGCACTATCGCCAGCTTCGCTGCTCAGCTCCGGCCCTGATCCCATTTTTCGTCGACTCTGAGGTCTCCCAGTTGGCGATAGGCGGCGAGGCTGCCGAGGTCCTGCCATTCTTCGACGAGAGGGAAGTGCCCGACCCGCTCTTGCCGGGCGAGATGCTCAAGCCAGGAGACCATGTCGAAGGCCACGCCGGAGGGCACCTGGTCGACGATGTTCGCCTCGAAAAGGTAGAGCCCGGCATTGACCGGCAGCCGGAGTGTCGGCTTCTCTTCGAGCCGCCGCAGCTCCTGCCCTTCGAAGTGCACCAGCCCAAAGGGCACATCCACTTCGAAGAGATGGGTGGCGACGGTCGCGGCGTTGCCATGGCGGCTATGCCAAGCGCTCAGGCTTTCCAGGTTGGCCTCGGTCCAGATATCGCCATTGGTTACCAGGAGTGGGTCCTCAGAGTCCGGTAACAGCCCAAGGGCGCCTGCGGTTCCGAGTGGATCCTCTTCATGCAGATACTGCACACGTAAGCCGAAGGCCTCTCCCTTGCCCACGGCTTCTTGGATCATGTGCCCGAGGTAGAGCACGGAGATCCAGACCTCCTCGATGCCGACGCTGGCAAGCTGCTCAAGGATGCGAAAGAGCATGGGCTTGCCGCGGACTGGCAGTAGGGGCTTGGGACAGTCTGCGGTGAGCGGGTGCAGGCGTTTGCCTCGACCACCCGCCATGACCAGGGCCCGGGTCAAACGCGGTGCCGGGCGTAGGCGCTCGGCTTCCTTGCTTAGGGGCTCCAGAAGGTTCTGGATGGGGTTGGTCGGCCGCAGCTCGCCGGCAAGCCCTAGGCGTATGCGCTCCTCGCGCAGCAGGCCGAGCGGCTGCCCACTCTGGTCGATGGCGAGCAAGATCGGCGCGAAGCTCTGGCCCACGATGCGCGCAGCCTCAGCGAGGGATGCGTCGTGGGCAATCGTCGGGACTTCGCCGTGCTGGGGCCGTGCTCTAGCCATCGTTCCTGCTATCGGCCGTTTCCCCGGTCAAGTCGGAGCAAGGTCTCGCGCTGGGCCTGGGGCAGCGCACGCGCACCCGCCTCGCCGCTCAACGAGACTCGCCGCTCAACGATAGACGGCGGGCAGCAGCTCGCGGTCCTCGGCCTTGCGCACAGCAATGTCGCTCGCGCCCGAGTTTGCCCGCTGCATCAGCTGGCCTTGGACGTTTTGGTTGCGGGTGAAAACGATCAGGACGTGGGCGGCCTCGACGCGGTCTTGGGCCGGGGTTTGACCCTTGAGGCGCTTCTGCACCTTCAAGAAGTGATAGCCGAAGGGGGAGGCGAAGACCGGGCTGATACGCCCGACGCCGATGGTGAAGGCATGGCGGCCGAAGCTCGGCACCATTTGGTCGCGGTCGAACTGCCCGAGGCTGCCACCATTGGGGCCGCTGGGTCCCTCCGAGAACTGCTTGGCGATTTGCGCGAAGTCGGCGCCGGGGGCCATGGCCTTTTCGTGGGCCAGCTGGGCGCGCTTCTTGGCATCGGCGATGCTGTCGGCGAAGTGGGCCTCGGCCGTCCGGATCATGATCAGCTCTTGGATCGCGGCCTGGCGATGCGCCTTCGAGTCTCCCTGGCGGTAGCTCGCGAAGTAATCGGCCAGGTCCTTGACTTCCTTCTCGAAGATCGGAAGACCGTCGACTGTCATCAGCGCGTCCTGCGCCAGCTTGGCTCGTTCTTCATCTCCGAGAAGGCGGGCGCGTTTTGGGCTCATTTCCACAGGTGCTGCGGGCTGGCTCTCCTCAGCTACGGGAGTAGCGGCATCGGGGGAGCCTTTTAGCTGGATGATTCGATACTGCGGCTTGCGGGAGCGCAGCCTTTGCTCAAGCTCGGCAGGGGTGACGAGGGAGCGGACCTTGCGAATGGCTATTTCAAGTCGTTCGCGCAGGATCTCGAGCTTGTCCTGCATTCCCAATACTTGTGCCGTCTGCTTTGTTTTTGCGGCTGGCTTGGGACTCTGCTCTTGTGCGGAGGCCGGGGCAATGGCGGCCAAAGTGAAAAGGAGGCAGGCGGGAGCGAGAAAGCGTTGGTGTTGGGGGCTCATCGGATAGCTGCTGGCTGAGTTACAGGGAGCTGGGGCGAGCAAAAGGGGACCCAGCAAGGTAGCGAGGCCTCCCCGTTCCGTCCAACGGGACTCTTCGTGGCGCTACCCCGGCCCAGGGGGGACAATGCCGCGATGAAGTCCTGGGACCATGGCCTATTGCACGAATATCTCATCGAGACGGTTCGACAGAGCCCTTGGCGGCCCTTGCTGGAAGAGGGCGAGTCCCGCCACAGCTACGCCGAGATCTTTGAACGGGCCGCCAGCCTGGCCCACGGGCTGCGCCGCGAGGGGCTCTGTCCCGGCGACGCCGTTCTGATCTATGTCGGGGGCGGGGCGACGACAGCGATAGCCCTCTTTGCCACCTTGCTGGCAGGAGGCGTTTTCGTCCTGGTCCACCCGCAGACCCGGCGTGAGAAGCTCGAGTTCTTGCTGCGGGACAGTGAGGCTCGCTTTGCGCTGATGGATCAGCCGCGGGAGGCCTTGCTGGGGCCGGTGCTCTCGGGCTGCTTTGCAGAGGGGGCGGGTCCTCGGGGGGTGAGTTTTGGCGAGGCGACTGGGCTTCTCTCGGTCGCGGCGCTTTCCAAGCACGGGCCTCTGCTTGAACCCGCCTCTAGGGAATCGCGGGATCTCGCTGCCTTGATCTATACCTCGGGAAGCACCGGGCGGCCCAAGGCCGTGATGATGACGCACCGCTCGATGCGCTTTGCCTGCGAGACGCTCTGCGGCTATCTGCGCCTGGGCGCCGAGGACCGCATTCTCAACGTCTTGCCGCTCTCCTTCGACTATGGCCTCTACCAACTACTGATGGCGGTGCGGCTGGGGGCAACCTTGGTTCACGAGCCCTCCTTTGCCATGCCGGCTCCGATTCTGGCAGCGCTAGGGACGCGCGGGATAACGGTGTTCCCCGGTGTGCCCACGGTATTCGCTCTACTGCTCTCGATGCAGCGGCGGCGGCCGAGTGTCTTCCCCGAGCTGCGCTGCCTGACGAATACGGCCGCAGCTTTACCTGTGGAGTTCTTGCCAGACTTGCAGGCAATGTTTCCCAATGCCCGCATATACAAGATGTATGGGCTGACGGAGTGCAAGCGGGTGAGCTACCTGGATCCGGAGCTATTGGAGCAGAAGCCCGGGTCGGTCGGGCGGGCGATCCCTGGCACGCAGGCCTTCCTCCTCGACGAGGCCGGGCGCCGGGTGGCTCCCGGTGAGGAGGGGTTGCTCTATGTCCGTGGTCCGCATGTGATGCTCGGTTACTGGAAGCGCCCCGAGGAGTCGGCGCAGATGCTGCCTGAGGGAGCGGCCGCTGACGAACGCTTACTCTGCACCCAAGACCGCTTTCGCTGTGACGAGGACGGGGACCTTTTCTTCGTCGGGCGCTCCGACGACATCATCAAGTCGCGGGGCGAAAAGGTCAGCCCGCTCGAAATCGAGCACGCCTTACATCGGATTCCAGGCGTCTCCCTAGCGGCGGTCGTCGGCGTTCCCGATCCGATACTGGGGCAAGCGATTCAGGCCTTCGTAGTTCTCCAGCCAGGTTCCTCTCTGAGCGAAGAGGAGTTGATCGAGGAGGCGCGTCAGCGTTTGGAGCCAGCGCTGGTCCCACGGCGAATCCTTGTCGAGAAAAAATTGCCTCTGGCCGCGACTGGCAAGGTTGATAAGAAAGCCCTTTCTTCGTGGGGAGCGAAGTCCAGCGGCTGAGTTTGCTGCTGCTTTGGGCCCGATCCGGAGGCGCTTTCGGGCTTCAGCTAGATGCCCGGCTTCGCCGATGGCAATATCGAGGTTGTTCCAAGAATGAGCGAGAGCGAAGCACAGGCTGGTGGGCGAAGCCAGGCGATGGCTGATGACGGCATCGTAGAGGCCATGCTTCCATCGGTCATGCGGCAGGTTTCGTCAACGCTCCTCCTCCTCGATGCCGAACTCCGTGTTTGCTGGCGACCGAGTGAGACCCTTGAGTTATTGGGAGGGGATCGACCCTGTTTGCTCGGAGCCTCTTTCTCGGAGTATTTGCATCCCGAGACGGACAACTGGGACCCTGAATACTTCGTCAGCCTGATCCAGCAGGGCAGGCGCATGACGGAGAATGCTCTGCTATTGCGTGCCCCTCGCTCTGGCGAGCGCGATGCCCGCACGAAGATCTGGGCTAGCGTTTCGCTTACGCCACTCGAAGGATGCGAGCCCTTAGCCTTCGCTGTCCAGCTCAGCGACGTGACGGATGAGGTGCTGCGTAGTTACGAAGCACAAGATTTCCGTGAGCTCCAGGAAACCCGTAGCCGCATGCTCGGCATGCTTGCGCAGCCGCTGACGCTGAATGAGCGCCTCGATGACATCTTGCGTTATGTGAGCTCTCTTTCGGAGGTCACGGGGGGGACTCGGAAAGGAGTCTTCGTTACTCGCGATTCCAGCCAACCCTGTCTTGTTTCGCGTGCGAGTGTCGGGATCAGCACGAGTTTATTGGAGCGCCTCAAAGGCCTGGCGCGCCTTACTCTGCCGCTGGAAGAGCGCCCAGCGGAGCCTCGTGAGGTGCAGTGTCTCTATGAGGTTCCCGAGCTCAGTGAGCCATTGGGGATGCTGTCGCAGAGCCCCGAGGTCTATGGCTTGGTCTCGGTGCCGTGCTTCTCCGGCGAAGAGTTGATGGGGATCCTCTACCTTTTCTCGGTGCCGGGCACGCTGATCGACCTTTCGACCAGTGAAATGCTGTGGTCGCTCGGCGAATCCTGCGGCTTGGCGATAGCGAAGGACCTTGTTCGCGAAGAATGGCAGCACGCTCAGGCGGCTTCCGAATCCCAGTCGCAGCTAAAGGCGCAATTCCTGGCCAATGTCACTCACGAGCTGCGGACGCCTCTCAACGGCATCCTCGGCGTCGCATCCCTGCTCGAGACGACCGATTTGGATGAGGAGCAACGCGAGCTCGTTACCACCTTCGCTCGCAGTGGGCGATCTCTTCTGACCATCGTCGATCAGATCCTCGACTTGGGGCGCTTCGAGGCAAAAGGCGTCACCCTGGTATACGAGCCCTTTACCGTTGCCAAATTGCTGGAAGAGGCGGTGGATATTCTCCAGCCCGAGGCCCAGGGCAAAGGCCTGTTCCTCGACTGGAGTCTCGATCCTCGCTGGTCCGAGCGGAGTTTTCTCGGGGATGAGGAGCGCCTGCGCCAGGTCTTGATCAACCTGCTTGGCAACGCCGTGAAGTTCACCGAAGAAGGGGAGGTGAGCGTTTACGTTCACGCTCGACCGGTCATCGGTACTCGTGAGGTGCTGCTTGAGTTCTGCATCGAAGATACGGGCCCTGGCATTCCGCCGGAAAAACTGGGGGAAGTCTTCGAGTCCTTTGTGCAGCTCGATGGATCGTCGACGCGCAAGGCCGGTGGCACCGGCCTTGGACTCGCGATATCCAAGAGCATCGTTGAGGAAATGGGGGGCAAGATCTGGGTCGAGAGTGAGCAGGGAGAAGGCTCTCGCTTTAGCTTCGCCCTGCAGCTTTCACTCGCAGACTGACGCGGCCGGGCCCTCAGCCGAGGAGGAGTTGTAGGTCTTCTTGGGCTTCTTCGAGGTCTTTGGGCGTCTTGATCGGGAAGAAGCGGGACTTGGCGCCAGTGCGTGGCACCCGCAAATATTGGGCGCTGAGGAAGCGCGTCAGCTCGCCGACCAGCCACTCCAGCTGAACCACGGTCTCCTCGCCGACCTTCTTTTCGACGTAGCAAATCGTCAGGTCGAAGTCCTGGTCGATCGCTTCGGCGTTCATCGTGAAGGTATTGGTATTGAAGACCGGCACCGAGTCCTGGTCGAAGCTGGCCGGGAAGCGGAAGCCCTCGACGACCCAGATCTCGTCGTCGACCCAGACGGGAGCTCCGCCTTGGTCCCCTGGCCACTTGGGGGTGACTTCGGCTGAGATCTCCTTGCCGGAGAGGATGTGAGCACCCAGCACGAGGGGGTCGAGGCGGGCGCCCAAGTTGTCGACGTTGGAGATGAACAGGTATTTGCCGCCTTGTTCTCGGAAGCTCTTCAGGAGCCCCGACTGGCGGAAGAAGACGGTGCAGTCGCCATGGCCTGGCCCATGGAAGGAGGGGCGGCCGTCTTCATCGAGGAAGACCTTGCCGTCTAGGGTCATGCGGAGCGAAAGGCCCTGGGTGTAGTGCTGCAAAAGGCCCTCGGGGAGGCCAAAGCCGTTGCGCTCCTTGATGTGTTCCTTCGTCTTCGCATCGGTGGCGAAGCTGTTCATCAGGTAGATCGGGACCTTTCCCTTGCCGAGTTCGTAGAAGTTCTGGCACTTGAGCTGGAGGAAGGAGCGGCCTGGCAGCGCATCGACGCTGCCCTTGACCACGCCTCCAAATCGGGTGGCCATGCCGCCGTTCAGGACGATGGCTCCGACTTCACCGGCGGCGATGGCAGCCGCGCCAGCCTCGAAGGCAGCGGCATATTCGCTGCTGCCTTTGCGTGGCAGATCGGTCCATTCGTCGTCGTCGGGAGCGGCGAGCTGGCCGGAGACGATATTGGTCTTGGTAGACAGCTGACCTTGCGCAACCTGCTGGGCGAGTTCCTCGAAGCGCGCTGGGTCGAAGCCATAGCGTTTGAGGGTTTCTAGGTCTTCGGGACGCAGCTGATCGAGAATGCCCATTCGTTTTCTCCTTCGGCGAGGCAGCGACTTACGGCCGTTGAAAAGGTGCCGTTACTGGCGGAATGGCGGTTTCGCCGCTTCATTCGTGACCTGTCTCCAAGCCGGAGGGTATGGGGGGCGGCGGGGCGAGGCAAATCGAGATCGCGGAGAGTCGCAGGATCTCAGGAATGCTCAGCTCAGTGTTGGTCGCGATCGATGGCCAGCCGATGGAAAATTGCGGCGCCAAGGCTGCAAAGGCTCATCAGGCTCTTGAACTTCGCCTCTCGCTCGCGCTCGTCGATGCTCAGGTTAAAGAGCAGCAGCTGCCCTACCGGGAAGAGCTGATACTCCAAGGGGCAGGCAATGAGTGAGTCGATGGGCTGCAGACTCGGGCTATTGGCCAGGCCGGGAAGTTCGTCTTTCTCGTTGCGAGCTAGATGAATCAGGCCGCTGCCACCGAGTTGTTCTGGCCACCAGCAGCCGTTTTCGTCCACGAGCTTTTCGATGTAGCCCAGAGGAAGACCCAGCAGGGCTTCGTTTCGCAGTGCACTGCTACCATTGCCGAACTCTTCTCGTAAGAGCAGGGCTCCGGCTTGGGCATGCACTGCATGGGTCGTGAGATCGAGAAAGCGTTCGCTGGTGGCGCTGGGGTCGAGTTCCTGGAAGAGGCCCATTCCCTCGTGCATGGCTTCGACACAGGCGCAATAGGCCTCGAGGGCTTGGTCCTGGGACATGCGTAAGTGCAGCTGGGTGTAGGCGGTGGCAGCGTGCACCAGTAAGCCTTCGATCCGGCAGAGCTGCCTCTGTTCTGGTTCACCTTCGATTGTGAGCTGTCCGATCTCACGGTCGTCGTAATGGATCGGAATGCAGTGTTCGTTAGGGCCTAGGGGGCGATCGAGTTCTTCTTGGTTGAGGGAGAGCTGGAAGCGGTGCTCCGGAAGCAGCTCGGCCAGAGCGTTGTCGATCTCCTGGCGCAGCTCAACAAGGGTGGGGATGCGATGCAGCGCTGACCAGGCGCAAGCATCGGCGAAATCCACCAACTTGGGGTCGGCCTGGATGTCTGGATGACTCAGCAGGTTTTCAGACTTGGTGGACAAAATGCGTCTCCAGCCAAGCTTTTGATCAGCTCCCCAGGTTTCCGAGCGAGGAGATAGCTGAGTCGATGGCCTCTTTCATTTCGAAGTTCAGGTCTTCCCAGTCATCTTCATTGATGCTTAGGGCCTCGAAGTCTCCCTCTGTGATCATGGGGGGCGGAACCTCATTTTTTTTGAAGCCGATCCCCAGTTTGCGTGAGAAAGCGTCGGCTAAGCGCACGCAGGCCAGCTTGCGGTCCAGGCCCGCTTCGACCTTTTCGCTGGTTTCGTGTAGGGCGATGATGCGTTCGATGGTGCTACTGAGGTTCCAGCGCTGGGCGACAATCGCGCCGGCTTCTGCGTGGTCGATGCCGAGAACGGATTTTTCGTTGTCGGTGACTGAACCTGGGAGTGTCGGTAGGGATATGTCTTTCTCGCGCAGGTAAGGGGCCAGGAGCATTTTTCCGATGTCGTGGAGGAGTCCGGCGACAAAGACCTCTTCCCGATCGTCTGCGGGTAGTCGGCGTTCACAGGCTAGGCGGCGAGCACCGGAGGCAACGGCCAAGGCGTGGAGCCAGAGTCCCTGCCTGTTGTGTCCGTAGACCCCAAAGTTGCGCTCCATGTAATTCGCCGTGCTGGCGGCAAGGACCAGGCTTCGCAGGCTGCGGAAGCCGAGGACCATGACCGCTTCTTGGATCGACGTAATCTGCCGCATCATCCCATAGAAGGGTGAATTGACGACGCGCAGCATTTTGGCGACGAGTGCAGTGTCGTTGCGAAGCACGCTTTCGAAGTCGCTAATCTCTGCTCCTTTATCGTTGAGCAGGCGCAGCACCTCAGACACGACTTCGGGAAGGGCCGGAATGAGGTCGCTTTTGTGGAGGATCTCGCGGCGAATCCTTTCCTGATTGGCAATGAGGTCGATCGGGCTCTGTGGCATGTCCATTGGGCTCCAGGCGGTTTCCTTAGCTGCTTTCGGCCTGGGGTAGATCCAGCCTTGAGTTGGGCCGGGAGAATGGGCGGATCTGCTGGCGCCCGTTGCTTGCATAGCTCGCTGGCTTGGGGGCGCTGGTGACTGGTTCCATGTCGGTCAGATAGCGCGTGTTTATGGGCCTTCTTTCCTAGCTCTTGCCCTTGCCGTCTCAGGCGGCGGCTGTATTCAGTGAGCCGATGATCATCGACCTGATATCACAAGGGGACCGAGAGCGAGCTCGAAAGCTGATCGAGGCGGCGGGGCTCTGCTTCGAACCTGATGTCGACGAGATGCTGGGGGTCCACGAGGGAGGGGCTTTGCTCGGGACCGCCTCGCGCAAAAACAACGTACTGAAGATGTTTGCGTTGGCCCCCGAGGCTCAGGGGGGGGGGCTGCTTGGTGAGTTGGCTAGCGAGCTGCTGCGCCGCGCCTTCGAAGCTGGCCAGGAGAGCCTCTTCGTGTTCACCAAGCCTGAGTATGCACCCAGCTTCGAACAGTTGAACTTCACCCTGCTGGCCACTGCCGGCCAGGCGGTCATGCTCGAGCACGGTGGGGGGCTGGCCCGCTACCTGGCACATTACGGCAAGCTTTTCCGACCTGGGGACAATGGTGCCGTTGTCGTCAACGCCAACCCCTTTTCTCTTGGGCATCGTTACCTGATCGAGCAAGCGGCCCAAAGCTGTGACACGCTCTATGTCTTCGTCGTCCAGGAGGATCGCTCGGTCTTCCCCTATACGCTCCGCCGGCGTTTGGTTGAGGAGGGGACAGCTGATCTGGATAACGTCGTGGTGCTCGGCAGTAGTAGCTACGCCGTGAGCGCGCAGACTTTTCCAGCCTACTTCCTCAATCGGGACGAGGATGTTCCGGCCCTGCAGATGGAGATCGATCTCACCCTTTTTGCCGAGCAGATTGCGCCGGCCTTCTCGCTGCGACGTCGCTTTGTCGGGCACGAGCCCTATTGCGTAACAACGCGGCAGTACAACGAGACCATGCGCCGGGTGCTTCCACGCTTTGGTATCGAGCTGGTCGAGTTGGAGCGTCGACGCGTTGACGAGAGTTCGTACGTTAGCGCCTCACGCGTGCGCGATGTGCTGCGCCAGCATGGCGCCGACGATTCAGAACTCTCCCAGCTGGTTCCGCCGACGACTCTCGCGGCGCTACGGAGCGAAGAGGCGCGCCCGATCCTCTCCCGCTTGCAGGCCAATAAAGACCGTCACGGCTAACAGGATCTTCTGCCCCGAAATGAGGAGCCCAAATGGACATTAAGAGCAAGGCCAGTGCCGGCACCATCCAATCGAGCGACCTGATGGTCTTCGTCGAGCCCGCGACGGCTCTCGAGATCGAGATTGAGTCGACGGTGAAGCAGCAGTTCGAGAGCTTGATCCGCGAACGGGTCGAGGAGAGCCTGCAGCGGCTTGGCGTCACGAAGGGGCGCCTGCGTATTTCTGACCGCGGAGCACTCGATTACGCCATCGACGCCCGCATCGAGACTGCCCTGCGCCGAGCGGCGACGGTGAACGAGCAGGAGGAAGGGCGATGACCGAGTCCGAACAAGATAAGCGGGTTTGGTTTGCTGACTGCGATCTGCAGCGACGCTTTTTGGTCAAGGTTGAGCCTGGGGGCGAGCTTCCCGGAGCCTTGCACGTTTTTGCTGAGCAGGCGCAGCTGACCCAGGGTGTGGTGCTTTCAGCCCAGGGTTCGATTTCAGATCTGACCTTTGCCAATATTCGTGCCGGCTCGAAGCTGCCGATTACCTGGCCGCGAATGCCGATTCATCGCATCGAGGGTCCACTCAATCTACTTTCGCTCGAGGGAAATCTCTTTCCCGATCAGAATGGCAAGCCTGACTGTCAGCTCGTGGTTACGGCGGCGCGCTCCAATGGAGAGGTCATAGGCGGCGTTCTTCTCAGCGCCCGCGTTTTTGCTACTTGCGAGCTGCTCTTTGCTGAGTACAGCGCTGAGGGAGTGGAGCGGCACCGTTCGGCCACCGGTGGCGTTGAGACCATCTACTTGAAAGCCGATGCCCACGATGTCCCGGAGAAGGGCCATAAACCGGGCCATAAACCAGGGGAGTCCCGCTGATGGAGAGCGCGCTGAAACTGCGCCGGTCGCTGCTCTATGTGCCCGGCAATATGCCTTCGATGCTGCAGAACGTCACCATCTTCGATGCCGACGTGGTGCAGCTCGACCTCGAAGACGCGGTGCCGCTTTCCGAAAAGGACGCGGCCCGGATCCTCGTGCGCAAATTTCTCGATAGTTATCGCCCCCGGCGCCAAGAGGTTTTTGTTCGCATTAACGGCCTCGATACGCCTTATGCTGAGGACGATCTTCGTGAGATCCTTCCGGCCTTGCCCGATGGTATTCGTTTGCCTAAGGCCGATACGCCGGAGGTCGTCGAGCACCTCGATACCTTGCTGACGGAGTTCGAGGAAAGTTTCGATGGACGTCTGGGGCGCTTCAAAATCATTCCCTCGATTGAGACCGCCTATGCGGTCATCCACGCCTTCGATGTCGCCCGCTCGTCGGACCGCATCGTGGCCCTGGCCTTCGGTGCTGAGGACTATACCGCGTCGATGGAGATCCAGCGCACCAAGGGTGGCGAAGAGCTGTTCACAGCGCGTAACCGTATGCTCTGGGCGGCTAAGGCGACGGGTGTTCAGGCCATCGATTCGATCTTTGCCGATGTCGATGATGTGGAGGGTCTGCGCCGAGAAACCGAGCTTGTCAAGAAGCTGGGCTTTACCGGTAAGTCGCTGGTCAACCCGCGGCAGATCGACCTCGTTCATGAGGTCTTCTGCCCCAAGCAGAGCGAGATCGATTATGCCCTCGAGGTGATGGAGGCGATTCGGCGCGCTCGCGACCTCGGAACGGGTGTTATCTCCTTGCGTGGTCGAATGGTCGATGCTCCCGTCGTCAAGCGTGCAGCGCGGATGCTCAAGACCGCAGTCTCCGTCGGCATGGTCTCCGAGGATGCAGTGGATCTCTCAGACGAGGTGATCCTCGGCCAAGTCGATGGGTGAGGGGCAGCGAAGCGAGTCAGTTCCGCGCCCTGCGCGGTGAGGATAACTATGGCGAAGAACTCTCTTGGGCGCGAAATCCCTGCTAGCTGGCGCGGCCGCAGCCTCGAACCTTATAAGGACCCCTTCTCCCGGCTTCCGGATCTCGATCGCGCGCCGCGGCGTCTCAAACGGCATAACCCGGGCGATAAGAAGCTGCTGGGCTCCTTGCGTGAGGCGATCGAGGTCGTTGGCCTGCGCGATGGTATGACCATCGCGACCCACCATCACCTGCGTAATGGCGACGCGCTACTCAACATGCTCGTCGCCGAGATCGACGCGATGGGGATCCGTGATATCGGCATTGCCTCGAGTTCGGTCCACCCGGTGCATGCGGCTTTGGTTCCCTATATCCGTAACGGAACGATTACGCGCTTCGAATGCGGAGTGAACGGCTTGATTGCCGAGCTGGTGAGCAAGGGGCAGCTCGACTGTCCTATCACCGTTCGGAGTCATGGGGGGCGTGCTCGTTCGCTGGTGGATGGCGAAGTTCGCGTCGATGCGGCCTTTATCGCTGCGCCCTGCTGCGACGAGATGGGCAATATGAATGGCACCATCGGCCCCGCGGCCTGCGGTAGCCTGGGCTACGCGTATACCGACGTCGAGTATGCCCACGCCGTGGTTGCCGTGACCGACAACCTCGTGCCCTTCCCGGCGATGCCGGTCTCGATCTCGCAGCACCTGGTCGACTATGTGGTGCCGGTTGAGTCCCTGGGTGATCCCTCGCAGATCGTCTCTACGACGACGCGGGTTACCCGTGATCCGGCGGCGCTACAAATTGCCCGTTATGCCGCGGATGTGATTGGCGCCTCCGGTCTGCTCAAGGACGGCTTCTCCTTCCAGACCGGGGCTGGCGGCACCTCGCTGGCCGTGGCCGATAACGTGAAGCGGATGATGGCCGAAAAGGGGGTCAAGGGCTCCTTCGGCTGTGGTGGTATCACCGGGTACTTCGTCGACATGCTGGAGCAGGGCTTCTTCCGCGCTTTGCTCGATGTGCAGTGCTTCGATTTGGCGGCAGTCAAGTCGATCGAGAGAAACGCTGCCCATCAAGAAATCAGCGCCAACCTCTACGCTAACCCTTTCAACCGAGGCGCTATCGTCAATCAGCTCGACTGCGTGATCCTCGGGGCGACGGAGGTCGATGTCGACTTCAACGTCAACGTCAATACCGAGTCCACGGGTTATCTGCTACACAATACTGGTGGCCACTGCGATACGGCTGCTGGGGCCAAGTTGGCAGTGATCGTGGCTCCTGCCCTGCGTGGACGACTGCCGATCGTGCGCGATCGTGTTACGACCGTGACCACGCCTGGGGATACGGTCGATGTGATCGTTACCGAGCGGGGTATCGCCGTGAACCCGCGGCGCGCGGGTCTGGCCGAGCGCCTACGGGACGCACGTCTGCCGGTCATCGATATCCACCAGTTGCGCGAAGAAGTTTGCCGCATCACGGGCCAGCCGCGGGAGATCGAGTTCGACGACGAGATCGTGGCGCTGATCGAATACCGCGACGGGACGATTATCGACACTGTGAGGCGCGTTGTCCGCTGAGCGCCTTGCGCAAGCCATTCTTGCTGCGCGCGATACTCGGCAAGGCCTGCTGGAACGGGCCTTGGCCGAGGCCCGCTCGGCTGGGCATGCGGCGCTGCTGAGCTTCGCGACTAATATCCCCGGCCCAGATAAGCGATTACCGGGAGTCGAGGCCGTGCTGCAGCGCGGCCTTGGCCAGATGGCCGCGATCCAGGACTTGCGCCTGCTTGAGCACTGTGACGACCTCCTTGGTCCCTGGTGTTTGGCCTTGGCTCCCAGTGCCGCTCGCCCGGCTGAGCTCAAGGCGGCAGCGGTGAGGGTCGAGGCGGCTAGCGCCTGGGCGCGTTTGCTCGATATCGATGTGTATGAGGTGGAGACGGGGTCGACGGTCGACCGCGCGTCGCTGGGGCTAGCGCCGCGGGCCTGCCTGCTCTGCGGGGAGCCGGCCCATGGCTGTGCGCGTAGTCGCCGCCATGATCCGGAGGCGCGGGCACGAAGGGTTCGAGCCCTGCTTGCCGAGGCGCTGGGTCAGAAGACGCGCGGGCAGGCTCTTGCGAATGCTCTCCGAGCCGGAGCGCTGGCTGAGCTAGAACTGAGCCCCAAGCCCGGGCTGGTCGATCGCGAGGGGTCCGGGTCGCACCAAGACCTCGACCTCGCATCGATGCAGAACTCGGTGGCTTTGTTGCCGCGCTACTTCGATGAGCTACTCGAAGCCTGTGAGCGCAGTGCGAGCTTGCCTGAGCTTGCGGGTATCGGCCGCGATGCCGAAGCGAGGATGTGGCGGGCCATCGGCGCAAACGCCCACGCCGGCGCGATCTTTCTCGGGGGCTTGCTCCTTGCCGCCCTCCCCGAGGCCCAGCTGCCCTGTGATGCCGGCCCGCCAGCCATCGACTCCTGGCGCCGACGTATCCGCGAGCTTGCCGGGCAGCACTTCGCATCAGCGCCAGCTCCGGGCTCGCATGGGGACCGGGCCCGTGAGCGTTATGGCGTTGGCGGCATCGCTGGCGAAGCCCTAGCTGGCCTCCCCTTGCTCTTTGGAGAGCTGCTGGATCGTTACCGTGCCAGCATGCTTCGAGGAGAGGGCCAGCGCCGCGCCGGCTTTCGAGTCATGGCCCTAGGAATGCAGTTGCTTGAGGACACCACCGCCCTGCACCGCTGTGGCGAGGCTGGCCTGGCTCGCGTACGCAGCGACGGTGCCGAGCTTGCGGCCCTGCTCGATGACGATGCGGCTTGGCCCGAGCGCGTCGAGGCAAGGTTGCGTGAACTCGATGGACTCTATCGTCAGCTGAACCTCACCATGGGCGGCGTTGCCGATCAGCTGGCCCTGACCTTTGCCCTCTGGCAGTTCTTTGAAGAGTTGGGCGGCGCGGGGCCTGTTGCGTCGACTGCTTAGCCAGCGGTCCCCTTTGTCAGGCCACGGTCCTCCATCACGGCCGACGTGGCGCTTGAGATCAGCGTTGGAGAAAGCTCAACGCCGTAGAGTTCCTCCAGGTGGCCCTGGATGTCGCGGGTCGTCATCCCGCGTGCGTAGAGCGCCAGGATCTTCTCGTCGAGGCGCTGAGAAGCGCGTCTGTCGCTTCTTCACGATCTCCGGCTCGAAGCTGCCCTCACGGTCTCGGGGAACCTCGATCTCAAGGTCGCCCTGGTCGGTTTTC
>PDSF01000032.1 GCA_002748355.1 Planctomycetota bacterium
TATCGAGGAGAGCCCTTCGTGGATGATCCCTTTACGAAGACTTGGTGGATCGTTGAAAACCAGCTTCTTGGTGGCCCTTACCCGGGAGCTGTGGATCCACACGAACAAGAGCGAATACTGACGGCGCTCCTGGACCTCGGTATCCAAACCTTTATCAGCCTGCAGCAAGAGAACGAAACCGAAAGAGGAACCACTCGGTTTCCGGACTACAGGCCAACGCTGCACCGGCTCGCTAAGGAGCGTGGTCTCGAAGCCAGCTTTCGGCGCTTCCCCATCCGTGATCAGAGCGCGGTAGCCATTGATACCCTGGTATCCGTGCTCGACTACATCGATGAACAACGAAAAGCTGGTCATAAGATATACGTGCATTGCTGGGGTGGGAACGGCCGCACCGGGACCGTTGCCGGATGCTGGCTCGTTCGCCATGGCCGATCAGCCGAGCAAGCTTTTCAAGAAATGAGTCACAGTCGCAGCGGTCGCGGCTTTCGCTTTTCGGCACCAGAAAACGATCGCCAGCGGGAGCTGGTAAAAAGCTGGCACAAACTCGACCCCCAGCTCAGCAAGCAAGCTAGCGCCAATGCCAAACTCTCCGGCGCGGCGACAACCTCAAGCCTTGCGGTACTCACAGCCAACGAAATGACCAAGCGAGCCGCAGCATCGCTGCTCGGCCTGGCCTTGGGGGACGCCGTCGGCACCTCCATCGAATTCAAGGCACCTGGGGATTTCACGCCACTGACCGACATGATGGGAGGCGGTCCTTTCCACCTTGAAGCAGGTCAATGGACCGACGACACCTCCATGGCGCTGTGCCTGGCCGAAAGCTTGATCGAGTGCTCGGGATTCGACCCGCATGATCAGATGCAGCGCTACTGCAAGTGGTGGCAGAACGGCCACTTCAGCGTCAAAGGCTATTGCTTTGACATTGGCGGGACGACCTGCACGGCCCTCAGCCACTTTGAGAAAACGGGCAAGGCATACTCCGGCCCGACAAAGCCCCAGTCCGCCGGCAACGGTTCGCTCATGCGACTGTCTCCGGTGCCGATTGCCTACGCCCAGAAACCGAGCCTAGCCATTGCTCTCGCTGGCGAATCCTCTCGTAGCACGCACGGAGCAACGGAGTGCATCGATGCTTGTCGTTACTTCGCCGGATTGCTGGTTGGGCTGATCAACGGCGACTCGAAAGAAACCGTATTGGCCGAATATTACGCTCCGATTCCGGGCCTGTGGGAGCAAGAGCCGCTTGCCCCCAAGATTGCGGCCATTGCCGCCGGCTCGTTCAAGGACAAGAACCCACCCGAGATTCGCGGGAGGGGCTACGTCGTCGATTGTCTCGAGGCAGCGCTGTGGGCCTTCTATCGCACCGACAATTTCCGCGATGCGGTACTCGCTGCAGCCAACCTCGGTGACGACGCCGACACAACGGCCGCCGTCTGCGGCCAGGTCGCGGGCGCCTGCTACGGCACAGACAAGATCCCACAAGGATGGCTGGAAAAGCTGGCCATGCATAACACCATCAAGGATCTAGCGGCGAAACTGATCGAGCTGTGGTGATAACCACGTAACAGGCCGTTGATATATGCGCAGACCGACGGGGGCACCGCCTGCAACAGCTTGAACCATGCTTCGATACAGCAAGGACATTCAGGGATACCATCCTCGATCGGCTTCCTGTACAAGCATCAGAGTCCTTTGCGTTCCCGCTCCCTGCGAGAGGAGATCCGTAAGCGTTGCTTGACGCCCACCTCGATTCCGAGCGCCTGTTGCGGACGCTGTGGGCATGAGACGAAGCCTGGAGGAAATGAGGGCGATTCTGGCCATCCGGGATCGGATGGGACTAAGCTGGTCGGAGCTTTCTGAGCGAACTGGCGTGAGCCGGTCGACGCTGGCTTCCTGGGGTCGAAAGCTGCGTTTTGAAAAGCGGTCTCGACCGTCTTTTGCTGAAGTCCAGCTGCAGCGCGAGTCCGAGCCTTCCGTTTTCACCCTTCTGCTACTTCTCGGCGACGTCGAGATCGAACTGATGCCAGGCAAAGGCCGGGAGGTGCTGGCCTGGGCGCTGGAGCTCCTTCGGCATTGCTAACGCTCCCGGCTTCGATCCGCATCTTCATCGCCTGCGAGCCGATCGACTTCCGCAAGGCGCACGACGATTTGCTTGCTATCGTGCGCGCTCAGTTCGCGGAGGATCCGTTTGCTGGTAGCGTCTTCGGCTTCCTAGGCAGGAAGCGTGAGCGCGTAATGGTCCTGCACTGGGACGGCGAGGGATTCTGCTTGCATTACAAGCGACTGGAGAAAGGTCGGTATCGTATTGCGATCAATCGTAATGCGAAGCATGTCGAGTGAACGCGTTCCGAGCTGGCAATGCTGCTCGAAGGGTTCGACCTTAAAAACGAAAGAATACGCGGACCTTTGCGCGTCCCTTTACGTCAAGTCGGACATGAGCGGAGGGGAAAGAAAAACGATGGCGGGGACTCCGGAGGAAGTGGAGGCTCTCCGCGCTGCGAATATCGCGCTCAAGGTCCGAGCTCGAGAAATCGATGCACACGATCGAGGTCTACAAGAGCATGCTCTTTGGTAGATCTTCGGAGAAGCGGCGTCCCTCCCCCGGCGAGACCAACCCGAACCAAGGGCATCTTTTCAGCGGGACTTGCTCCAAGAGGCCGAAAGGACTGCTGAGCAGAAGGGTGTAGAAGGCCGTATCACTCCTCAGCCGCGTAAGCCGAAGAAGAAGGGCGGCCGCCGTAAGACGTTCCCTGAGCATCGCCCCCGTGCGCGCACCACCTATGAGTTGCCCGAAGAGAAGCGAGTCTGCAGCTGCGGATCCCCACTGCACAAGATCGGCGAAGACGTCCGCAAGGAACTCGAGCGCATCGAGCTGATCCTCGTGCACGAGATCGCCTGCGTGAAATATGGCTGCCGGAGCTGCGGCGAGAAGGTCGTCACGGCCCCTGGACCCGATCGAGTCATCGACAGAGATTTTGGCAAGGGCATTCTCGGTAATAGCTTCCTCTCCCTTGTGCTCGCCCAGCGCTTTGGCAAGCACATGCCGTATCACCGGCTTGAGAAGAAGTATGCCCCAGGCGGCCTCGATCGAAACCGGAGCGTGTTGCAGCGCTCCATGACGAAGATCAGCGAGATATTCACCCCGATCTACGATCAGCTGCGCAAAGAAGTTCTGGCTTCCGATGTCATCTTTACTGATGACACGCCCGTGACGATCGCTTCGGGCCCAGGCGGCAAAAGTCGAACTGGCCGTACTTGGATTACCTTGGATCGCAATGGACGTCACTTCTACGACTTCACGGAAAGCCGCAAGCGAGATGGCCCAGAGAGAATCCTCAAGGGCTTTCGCGGCCTGATTCAAGCTGACGCCTACCCCGGATACGACCAGCTCTTCTTGCCCGATGGCGCAACCGAAGTCGCGTATTGGGCTCACGCGCGGCGAAGGTTTGTCGAGATCGAGAGGACAGATCCGGAAATATCAAAAGAGGCTTTGGGTCGAATCGGCGAGCTGTACGCGATCGAGAAAGAGCTGAAAGATGCGGATGATAGCAAGCGGCAACATGTCCGGCAGGAGCAGGCCGTCCCGAAACTAGATGCACTCAGATCGTGGCCCCAGCTGCAAAGCGCACGGGTAGTACCGAGGAGCCGTGCAGCGAATGCCATTGGCTACGTACAGCGGCAATGGGATGCGCTGGCCTACTATGCGAGTGACGGACGAGCATCGATTGATAATAACCCAGCAGAGAGAGCGCTACGGCCCTTTGCCGTAGGGCGCAAGAACTGGCTTTTCTTCCAGAACGATACCGGAGGAACGACTGCCGTTATCCTGGCAAGCCTGCTACGTACGGCGCTGGCTGCAGGTATCAATCCGCTCGTCTACTTCCGTGATCTCTTGATGAGGATCTCGACCTGCAGCTACGTGACCAAGCTCACGCCGCACGGCTGGAAACAGCACTTTATGGCAGACATCGAAGCTGAGCGGGAGCGCCTACTGGCCTCCGTGCTCTGATACCGAGAGCTACACACTGGAAAGTCAAGGTGGGCGTCAAGCAACGCTTACCGCCAAAGAGATCATGCCAAGTTGCACGGATCGGGTTACAATCAAGATTGGAAGAAATTCATCTCAGAGAACCAAGATAAGTGGAAGAATAAAGAGGAAGCGCTGAAGGCCCTTAAGAACAGGGCCAGCGGTGTTCGGAGTAAAGGCAAGTGGGCAGCGATGTTCAAGGGTGTCAAGGCGAAGGTGTCGTACGGTCGGTGGGGGACTTACATGCAGTGGCACGAGCACCTAGTAAGAAAGGCGCACGCTAAGGTAGCCAAGAACCCATGCAAGACCGTCATGAAGAAGGCGGCGCGGGCATTGCCGTATCTGGGTACTGCCTTGTTTCTTGGTCACGACTTGAGCGCGGCTGAGACCCCGAAAGAAAAGAAGAACGCTATTCTCGACAATACTCCAGTATGGGGCACGTTCAAAATGGGCGTGGAGATGCTTGACTTGGCTGTGGCTGGATTCTCGAATGACTGGGACCTGGACGCGATGGCTGAAGAGTACATCGATCGAGAGTTGGAGCGAGCGTTCATCGAAGCGATTGTCGAGGACGCAACAAGACAGTGGGAGCTTCGAAAGGGTCAGTCGTGGGGGGGGTGCTTGGAACCAGCGCGGCATTTTACTAGGCGAGTTTAGGTATGCGGTGGTTTCGGGTGAATTCTGAATGCGGGAACTGGGGTGATTACAGTCATGTGCTTTATCATGGGATAGTTACGGGGAACGTCTTTGACAAGACACTGCGGTATGGGCGCTCTGGGCCGTTCATGCCAGAGTTTGTTATGCCTTCGTGGAGAGCCCTGTGTACTGCGAGCTTCGAGGAGAAAATCCGTGAGTTAGGTTGCATTGAGCAATTCTTCCAAGCCATAAGCCTCGAGAAGGTCGTGTGGATTGATTGGCAGAGCTGGGACCCTGATGCTCCGGAGCCTAGGAGAATTCCCGGGACCGGTGAGCCCGAGGATTACATTCTTCGCGGGCGCGGATCCAATCGTGCTCGCAAAGCTGTGGGGGAACTCCGTGAGATCGTCCCGCGGGAGTGCCGCGCGTTGGAACTGCTGCCGAAGCATGAGCGTGTTGCGTTTTGCAGGGTCAAGCGCGAGCTCTTTGTTTCGGACCTGGCGAGAGGGCTTCTCGTTGATGCGCGCGACGCAGGAATGCTAGAGCTAAGCGATGTCTAAGTGGAGTGAAGTATGTTCTCCCCGATCTGGGGATTTCGGGCGGCTTCTGGCCTCGTGTCTCTGAGAAGAGGACTCCCCGCGGGAACTGTCAAGGTGGGCGTCAAGCAACGCTTACGGAGATCCTTCCGATGAGGTCCTCCAGGTTGTACGTGCCTCTGTGCCTCGCGATAGCGGCTTCGTTATCGATCTACGTATTGTCTCCAACATCAGAGACCGAAGCGCCACAAGATGCAGGAAATCATCGCAGCGATAACGCGGCAGAGACTCAAAACGCCCGCGCCCCCGAGCAGCCCTTCGAGATCATCGACATCAAGGATAAGGGCAAGATCATCAACGATAAGATCGACGAGGCCTCGGGCATCGTTGCCAGCATAAAGAACCGGGGTGTCTTGTATCTGCACAACGACTCGGGAGGCAAGCCACGTATCTACATCTGCGACTATCAAGGGCGAGATCTGGGGAGGATCAAGCTGAAGATACCGAAGGTGAAGGACTGCGAAGATATCGCGCTGATGCCCGGAGACCCCAAAGCAGGCAGACCTAGCTGCATTCTTCTAGGCGACATCGGCGACAACACCAAAAGTCGCAAGCATTACGCCATCTACCGGATCGTCGAGCCCAGAGTAGATCCTCGTAGCCACAACGAGATACGCGTCGAGGTAGCAGAGACCATAAAATACAAGTATCCGAAGGGGCAAAGGCTCAACGCCGAGACCCTGCTATACGACCCGATAAGCCGAGATATCTATATCGTCAGCAAAAGGGATCGATTCGAAAAAGGCTACGACAAGGTCTTCCGAATCAAGCACAAGAACAAGTACCGCCGCATGGAGCTGGCCGAAGAACTCGGCTTCGTCAAAATCCCTCCGGGATTCTTGGTCGGCTACGGCGCGGTAGGAGGGGACATCTCCTTCGATGGGAGCATGGTTGTAATCAAGACCTACACTTCCGTGTATTACTGGGAAAGGAGCCCTGGTCGCCCCCTAGCGGAGCTGCTCTGCACTGAGCCCAAAAAGCTACCGTATCGCCTGGAACCTCAAGGCGAGTCGATCTGCTTTAGCCCAGATGCAAAGGGCTACTTCACCGTGAGCGAAGAGCGAAAGACGCAAGCCCACCTGATGCACTACCGATCCCGGAGATGAGCCGATCCTCGGCCTTCGGGGGGCCCGGAAGGGGGAGCACACACGTGCTCTGAAACAGGCTCCGCGCCTCTTTCAACGCCGGCCTGCTGATAGATCCGCCCCGTAGCGGGTGCCCAGCAGCAATCGCCCGCTAACCCTGGTGGGAGAGGCCTGCGAGCGCCTGGGGCGCTCTAGCTAGAACCTGGTCGCAGATCAGGAGACGGCGTAGGACCTCAGGCTCAGCCAAATCGGAGTGACGGCGTGCGTGAGGTCCGTAACCGAGCGGGCTTAAGGCTCACGGCAGTGAGCCTCGCCGATTACATCGAGTAGAACTCGATGATCAGGTTCTCGGCAACCGGGAAGGGAATATCCTCACGACCGGGCATGCCAACGACTCGCACCGAGCGGTCGGGCACGTTGATTTCGAGCCAGTCGGGGATCACCAGCCCCGCGTTCAGCTGCAGGTTCTCATCGACGAGTCGCTGAGTGTTCGGCTGCGCCCTGGCAGTAATCACATCGCCCTCGGAGACCGAGAACGAGGGCACGTCAACGCGCTTGCCGTTGACGAGGAAGTGCCGATGCACAATCCATTGCCGAGCCTGGGCGATCGTCTTCGAAAAGCCTGCGGTGGCGAGCACTGCGTCGAGACGACGCTCAAGCAGGCAAAGGAGATTCGCCCCGGTGTCGCCCTTCTGTGCGGCAGCCTTGATGTAGTAGCTCCGGCATTGCCGTTCCCGGATGCCATAGATGCGCTTCAGACGCTGCTTTTCGCGCAGGCGCAGCCCGTAGGGGCTCTGCCGCGAATTACGACCTGCGTGCTGGCCGGGGGGGTAGTTCCGCCTGGCGAGCGGGCTCTTGCCCGTTCCCGCCATTCCTCGTCCGAAAAGATCGAATCCTTCGCGACGGGCCAGTTTCCACTTCGGTCCGGTATCTCGTCCCACAGTTGTTCTCCTGGAGCTCCGGAGTGGGCGGGGTCCCGACAATCTGAGCCGGGTCCCGCATGGTCGTTGCAAGCTCCATCATTTGCAATCGGTTCGTGAACTTGCAGGAGGGCGCATTTGAAGTCAATAGCGCACCCTCCGCTTTCGGTGCCGACCGCCAATCCGAGGATGATCGGATCGCCGAGCAGGCTTAGGAAAGCCAAGCAAGTAAGCGCAGCTGCCTGGATCTACCGGCCTGGTGGCGGAAGGCGCTGCGAGGCCGAGCATTCTGTGGAACTCTCGCAACGGATCCAAGCCTTTTTTCAGAGCTGAGCAGAGATCTGTCTCGGCTTGCACGCGGGGGCGGCGCTCATCATCCCCGCTTGCCGTATGCGCCTCGGCAACCATGCCACCCGCCTCCAAGAATCCGAAGGCTGGCATCGGCGGCCCTTGCCGCGCATTCTGGCGGAATGATGTCGACCAGGGCCCCTGCCATACCGAGCCCCGGCTCCGCTTGGCGACTCTGCCTGGTGCCGCTGCTTTTACTCGCCCTGGCCTACGCCCCGGCCCTCGGCGGCGGCTTCCTCAGCGATGACCTCCTGCTCGGCCTCCTGCTGAAGGAGGGGCCTGGCGACGCGCTCGTGGTCGACTGGGCCGGGGCCTTCGCCGACTTTGCTCGGCCTTGGCTGGGGATCGACGGCCTGCCCCTCTACCGGCCCATCATCACCCTTTCCTATGCCTGGGATTTTCAGCTCGGCGGCGGAGCGGCCTGGCCCTTCCACCTGACCAACCTCCTGGCCCACGCGCTCAGCTCCCTCGCCGCCGGCTGGATCGCCAGCCGCATCTTTCGCCGACGAGCGGCACTGGCCTTCCTGATCGCCAGCTGCAGCTTCTCCCTGCATCCGGTCGCCGCCGAAGCGGTCATCTGGATCAGCGGCCGGGTCTCGAGCATCGAGGTGATGTTCCGGCTGCTCGCCTGCTGTGCCTATCTGCGCTGGCTCGAACGCGGAGCTCGCCGGGACTTCTTGCTCTGCTACCTCCTCGCCGCCCTCGCCCTGCTGAGCAAGGAAAGCGCCGTTCTCCTCTTCATCTGCCTCCCAGCCCTCGATTGGCTGGCCGATCCTGGCGTGCGGCTGCGCCAGCGGCTGCAACGGCTGCTGCCCTTCGTCCCCCTAGCCCTGGCCTATTTCGCCCTGCGCCTGCTGGTGCTCGGTCAGTTCCTCGGGGACATGAGTCCCGAAGGCGTGGCCCAGGCCAGCGCCTTCACCATCACCAGTAACAAAGTCCTCGCCCTCCTCTCCCCCCTGGGCCTGCTGCAGGGCTCCTGGCTGCTGCAAGTCCTGAGCTTCGTCCTGATCTCCCTGCTGCTCTTGCTCGCGGATCGCCGCTTGAGTCTCCGCGTCGCCCCGCTGCTCCTGCTCTGGCTCGTATTGCTGACCTTGCCCAGCCTCAGTTTGACCCTATCCCCCGATCTCACCGGGAGCCGCCTTGTCTACGGCGCCGCCCTGATCCCGGCCCTGCTCTTCGCCCACCTGAGCTGCCACTCGAAGAGAAAGCTCTCGGTAGCGCTGACCCTGGTCTTGGCCGCGCAGCTGCTACCGGCCCTGCTCGATCGCAGCCAGGCCTACCAGCAAGGCTACGCAAGCGTTGCCCAGCTTCAGCAGGGTCTGCTGCAGCAGGCAGCAAACAGCAGCCCCAAGCGCCCCCTAGCCGTGCTCGGTATCCCCTCCCGGCAAAACGGCGTGCCCCTGCTCAACAGCAACGCCGTGCATCCGCTGCTGCAGCGTCCCTTCGCTCGGCGTGATCACTTCATGATCGGCCTCGCTTGTCTGCTCGAATCCTTCCGCGGCTCCAGCGAGCTCTACCTGGACATGACGCCACTGGGCGTCCTGGCACGAGCCGGCATGCCCATCGCGCTCTGGACCGGCAGCGAGTTCACGAGCCTGCGACTCGATGCCCAGCGCAGTCGCAGCGATGAGCCAGGGGCCCAGGCGCGCAGCTTTCGCTGGCCGGTATCGAAGCAGCGCGGGGAGCATGGACTCCTGGCGCGGCTCGACTTCACCCCAGCGCTCAGCGCCCTCGACGAGATCAGGGTCCAGGTCTCCGGCAAGCTCGCCGCGGGATTTGAGCTGCGTGGCTATCAGCCGGGAGGCGCTAGGCCAGCCTTTACGATCCGCGTCGACGCTCAGCCAGGACCGCGCAGCCTGCGCCTATCTCAGCGCTACGAGGTCTTGGCCACCGAAGTCGCCGGCGGCATCTCGGCGCTCGAACTCGTGCGCGAAGGGCACACAACCGAGGCCGCCGCCAGCGCCGAATGCTCGGTCGAGATCGCAGCCAGGCGCAGCCCCGAACTCGCGGAGCGGCCGCTGCTGAGCCTCGGAGAGCTACTCGCCAAACTCGCCCGCGAATACAGCGAAGAGGATGCTCACGGGGTCGTCCTCCTGGGACCCCACGCGGGACACCGCACGCCGCTACCCAGAAACGGCGCCCCTGTGGACCCGCAATTGCGCAGCATCTTTCGCAACGTTCCGCGCATCTCGCGGACGCACACGATCTACTACTACCTGGTCGACGAAGACGGAGCCCCGCGCTCTCCGCTTCGCGCCTTCGAACTCAGGCAGAACCACTGAGCCAGGATGCGAGAGGAAGCTCCACAGAAGTCGAAGAGCCATGGGTTCGATGCTTGCCTGCTCGCAGTGCTGTTCTTCGGGCTCTACGCCAGCCTTGGGCAAGAGGTCTTCTACAAGGCCGACGGGCAACAGGTCCTGCAGCTCTACCGGGACGGCCAGATGGCCTGGCCCTACCACCCGCTCTACCTGCCCCTGCTGACGGGTTTCGAAAAGCTGGCCAGGCCCCTTGGCCTGAGCCCCTACCGGGTGGCCCTGCTCTTTTCCGCCTTCTGCACCGCGCTCGGACTCTGCTTCGGCAAAGTCGCCTTGTCCCGCTTCGGGCTCAACCGGCAGCTCAGCCTGGTCGCGGCGATCTTGGCCGGCCTCGCCCCACCCGTCTTCTTCTTTGCGACGGTGGTAGAACTGCCGGGACCCTTGTTTGGCGCGGCCGGGCTCGCCTTCTGGCTCTCGGCCAGGATCTACTCACGCCCAAGCGTGCCGGCTGCGGCCCTACTCGCCCTCGGGACCTCCTTCGCCGCCGGCATGCACAGCTCGGGACACCTGCTCACCGGCCTGCTCATCCTCCACCTCCTCGGCCGCGATGCCGCGCGGCGCCGAGGATGGTGGCCGAGCCCCAAGGCGCTGGGCCTCTGCGCCTTCGCCTTCTGGCTGCACCTGGGACTGCTCTTCGCCCTCTCTTGGCTCTACGCGCGGCTCGGCTTCGACGCATCGCCCGAGCGCAGCCTTGCCTTTCTGCAGCACGGCTTTGGCTCCTCGCAGTCGCCGACCCTGCTCCCCATGCTCTTGTGGCGTGAATGGCTCTGGCCCTTCCTGCCGCTGAGCCTGCTCCTACTCTTCCCCCTCGGCCGCCGCGATTTACGGGCGCCGACCTTGGCCATGCTGCTGGCCCTCCTCCCCTACTGGGTTTTGGCCCTCTTGCTTTTGGGGAATGAAGACGAACGCGGCGCCTACTTCCTGCCCTTGGCCCTCCCGGCAGCAGGCCTCATCGCTCAGTACTTCCGACTTCGCGGCACCTTGGTCTGGATCCTGCTCAGCGCCGGCTTCGGCGTGCTCGCGATCCGCACCCACGAAAGCAGAAAGGATCACAGCAGCTTCGCCGCCGCTGTCGAACGCGAGCTAGGAAGCGAAGACGGGCTGGTCTTCGTCGCCGACGGCGCCGAATGGAGTTCGATGCTCATTCATCAATGGGATCGCGACTTCATCCAGCTCTTACTGCAGGTCAAGGGCATCCCCTTTGAGTGGCCGCATGCGCCTAATCTGCGAGGGGCGATCGAGGAGGGGCTGCGGCCTATGGCGCTCCGCTTCGTCGAGGACCTAGTAGCAAGGCGGCGCCGCGGCCAACGCCTGCTCCTGAGCGCTGGCGCCCTCAAACTGCTGAATCAGCCGGTGCTACGGCACTGCATCCTTGAGGCCATCTACCAGCGCTTCGAACTCAGGAGGAATACTGGCGCAGGGGGGCCGCTCTTCGAACTCGTTCCCGCTGGGCGTTAGCAACGCATTCATAAAGGACTCGCCACTCGCCGCAGGGAGGCTCCCGAAAAGGCGCAGGCGCGAGGCCGCAAGCGCAGCGAGCCGAAGCAGCGAAAAGCAGGAACTCTCGACCTCATGCTTTCGTCATCGCGAGCGCCAGGATTCGCCAGCGACAGCCCTTATAGCCCTTTGAAAATGTCGAGCTTGCGCTTGGTCACCAGGGGGGCATGGCTAAGCTTTTTTTTCCTTGTGAGGGTCACCTTAGAACCGCTCACGTCGACCTCTTCGACCGAGCGATGGGCCTCCCGGCCATCGCTTGAATCCCCTTGCTGCGCAATCGACTCCGCCTAGCGGAGTGTCCCGAATTGCAGTTGTGTGTCATGGCCAAGATCCAGCCCTTCACCGGTATTCGTCCCCGCTCAGATGCTGCCGCCGAGATCGCGTCGCCCCCCTACGACGTCCTCGATCGCGAAGAGGTGAAAGCGCTCTTCGATCGCGCTCCTAAGAGCTTCATGCGAGTGCTCCGCCCCGAAGCCCTGCTTGACCCCAGCCTCGATGAGAAGGATCCCGCGATCTACGCAGAGGGCAAGCGCCAGCTGCAGCTCCTCCGTGACGAGGGCCTGATGCAGCGCGACGAGAAGCCCTGCCTCTACCTCTACCAGCAGACCATGGGCGAGCACGTCCAGGTCGGCCTGGTCGCCGGGGTTGCCTCCGAAGAATACTTCGCCGGCTTGATCAAGAAGCACGAGCACACCCGCACCAAGGACCTCGACGACCGCGTGCGGCACATCGAGGCCCTCGGCGTCAACACCGGGCCGGTGTTCTTGACCTACTACGCCAAACCCGAGATCGACGAACTGGTGGCCAAGCTCAGCGCCAAGGAAGCGAGCTACGACTTCGTCGCCGAAGACGAGGTCCGCCACCGCTTCTGGGTCGTGGAGGAGGCCAAGGACATCGAAGCTCTGCAGGCTGCCTTTGCCCAGGTTCCAGCCCTCTACATCGCTGACGGCCACCACCGCACCGACGCTGGCTGCCAGGTCGGCAAGCGCCGGGCCGAGGCCAACCCGCAGCACCGTGGCGACGAGCCCTACAACTTTGTCATGGCCGTGCTCTTCCCCCACGATCAGATCAAGATCCTGGCCTACAACCGCGTGGTCCACGACCTCGGTGGCCGCAGCCCAGAGCAGTTCAAGCAGGCCGTGTCGGAGAAATTCGACCTGGTCGAAACCAGCGAAGGCAAGCCTAGCCAAGCCCGCACCTTCGGCATGTTCCTCGACGGCAAGTGGTATCGCTTGACCCCCAAGGCTGGCACCTACGACGCCAATGACCCCCTGGCCTCCCTCGACGTCGCCATCCTGCAGGGCAATCTGCTTGAGCCTCTGCTGAACATCAAGGACCCCAAGAAGGACCCGCGCATCGAGTTCGTCGGGGGCATCCGTGGCGCCGCCGAGCTTGAGCGCCGGGCCACCAAGCACCAGGGCGTTGCCTTCTACTGCTTCCCCACGCAGATGACCCAGGTCATGGAGATTGCCGACGCAGGCGAGGTCATGCCGCCCAAGTCCACCTGGGTCGAACCCAAGCTCCGCAGTGGCCTGATCGTCAGAAGTATCGACGACTGATGGTTATCGAAGGGTTGCTGACGACGGGTCGCTGAGAACTGGGACCTGACGACGCATTCATCCAATACCGGCCGCGAGGCGGAGATCCGCGCCGCTTCGTGGGCAAGAAGACAAATCGTTTTTTCCTGTCCTGCGGACAGCTCGAGAGACGGACAGCTCACGAAAGGGAAGCATTATGTTGATCCTCATTTCCGACGCCTTTGGCCCCGATCTCCCGGATCGTCTAGCCGCACTCGGCGAAGTCACCGACGACAAGAGCCGCGTGGCCGAGGCCGAGGTCGTGCTCATCCGCTCCAAGACCAAGGTCACTCGCGAATACATCGACGCCGCTCCCAAGCTGAAATACGTCATCCGCGGCGGCGTCGGCCTCGATAACGTCGACCTCGAATACGCCAAGGAGAAGGGCATCCGCGTGGACAACACCGCCGATGCTTCTTCCATCGCCGTTGCCGAGCTGGCCTTGGCCATGATGCTCGGCGCCATCAACCACATCCCGGTGGCGCACCAGAGCATGTCCGAGGGCAAGTGGGCCAAGAAGGAGCTCAAGCGCACCGAACTCTACAAGAAGACCCTGGGCCTGGTGGGCATCGGCCGCATCGGCAGCTGTGTCGCCGAGCGCTGCAAGGCCTTCGGCATGAAGGTCATCGCCTACGACGCCTACGTCAAGGAGAGCGATGTCGCCGAACTCAAGGGCAGCCTCGACGAACTCCTGGCGGAAGCGGACGTGATCTCGCTGCACACGCCACTCACCGACGAGACCCGCGGCATGCTCAATGCCGAGAAGCTCGCCAAGGCCAAGACCGGCGTCATCATCGTCAACACCGCCCGCGGCCTGGTCGTCGACGAAGCAGCAATGAAGAAAGCCCTCGAAGATGGGCAGGTGGGCTGCTACGCCACCGACGTCTGGCCTTCCGACCCGCCGCCCGCGGACTGCCCGATCCTCTCGGCACCGCGAACCCTCATGGCGCCCCACATCGGCGCTTCGACCAAAGAGAATATGGGCCGTATCGGCGACATCGTCATCGAGAAGCTCACGGCCTTTGCCAAGGAACAGTAGTCATGAAACGCGTCAAGAACTTCAGCGCCGGTCCGGCCACCCTGCCCCTATCCGTACTCGAAGAAGCTCAGGCTGAGTTCCTCGATTACGCCGGCACCGGGATGTCGATTATCGAACACAGCCACCGTGGCAAGGCCTACGACGCCGTGCACCAGGAGGCGATCGCCCTGTTCCACGAGCTGCTCGGCATCGGTGACGAATACAAGGTCGCCTTCTTTGGCGGCGGCGCCTCGACCCAGTTCGCCCTCAGCGCCATGAACCTTTTGACCAAGGATAAGACGGCCGACTACCTGGTCACCGGCTCCTGGTCCAAGAAGGCCGTCGCCGAGGCCAAGCACTTTGGCCAGGTGCACAGCGCCTTCGACCCCAGCGCCGATGGTGGCAGCTTCAACCGGGTGCCCGCCAGCGCCGCTGACTGCACGTTCTCCGACAAGCCGGTCTACGTGCACCTCACCACGAACAACACCATCGCCGGCACCCAGTACCACTCCTTCCCCGAGTGCCCGGCGCCGATTATCGCCGACATGTCCTCGGACTTCCTCTGGGCCCCCTTCGACCCCAAGCCCTTCGGAATGCTCTACGCCGGCGCCCAAAAGAACGTGGGCCCCGCTGGCGTTACCGTGGTGATAATCCGCGACGATCTCCTCGAGATCTGCAACGAGGGTCTGCCCTCGATGTTCGACTACAAGCTCCAGACCTCGAAGCAGTCGCTCTACAACACGCCTCCGGTCTTCCCCATCTACATCCTCGGCAAGACCCTCAAGTGGGTCAAAGCAAACGGCGGCCTGGCCGGGATGAAGGCGCGTAACGAAGAGAAGGGCAAGATTCTTTACGATGCCCTCGAAGAGATGAAGGACTTCTACCGCTGCCCGGTCGAGGCCGGCAGTCGCTCGATGATGAACGTGGTCTTCCGCTTGCCCAGCGAGGATCTCGAAAAGCAGTTCATCGCCGAAGGCGCCGAGGCCGAGCTCATGTCCCTCAAGGGGCATCGCTCCGTTGGCGGCGTGCGTGTTTCCATCTACAACGCTGCCGAGAAGGCCTGGGTCGAGAGCCTCGTCGACTTCATGAAGGACTTCGCAGGGAAGAACGGCTGAGCCAAGCGGTTTGATAGGCGAGGGCAGCAGCCCTGCGACCCTCGCACCGTCCTCCTCAACGCAAGAAGCCCACACTGCTCAGCAATGTGGGCTTCTTGGTTGACTTGGGCTTCTTCGTTGACTTGGGCTTCTTCGTAGACTCGACCGATGAGTCAGAGCGCAAGAGCAATCTCAGCGCCTCGGATTCAGCTCTCCTGGAGAACTTCCTCTTCGGCCTGCTCTTCTGCTAACTGGCGCTCGAGAACCGTGTTATCCACGAGCTCGAAGATGCACTGGCTGGCGTTATCACCAAGGCGACGCTTGGGCAGACGCAAGACGCGGGTATAGCCACCCGGACGGTCCTTGAAACGCGGACCGATCTCGTCGAAGAGCTTCTTGACGATGGTCTTATTTTGCAGGATCGACTGAGCGCGTCGCACGTTATGGAGGGTCTTAACCTTCGCCAAGGTGATCAGCTTTTCCGCATCCTTGCGGAAGTGCTTGGCCTTTTCGACGGTCGTGGTAATGCGCTCATGCTCGAAGAGCGCAGCGACGAGGTTGCGCATCGTCGCTTTGCGGTGGTAGGGGTTACGGCCAAGTTTACGGCCTGCAATCCGGTGCCTCATGTCGTCACCTCGGTCGAATCGTTGGGGTTGTTCTCGTTATAGGTATGCGCGTTACGGCTCGAGAGCCTCAGCGAACCGCCATGGCCATGCCGAGAGAAAGCCCCAGGTCCTGCAGCTTGGCCTTGACCTCCTTGAGGGAGGTCTTACCGAAGTTGCGAACCTTGAGCAGCTCGGACTCGGTCATCGCGACCAACTCGCGAACGGTGAGGATGTTCTCACTGTCCAGGCAGTTCTTGGCGCGAACACTAAGGTTGAGCTTCTCAAGCGGCTGATCGAGCAAGACGTCGAGCTCGGACTGGGTCTCTTCGGGCTCCACCGGAACCTCAAGTGACACGCCCTCACTGAGCTCTTGCGACAGTTCGAAATACTGAATGAAGGGGTTCAAGTGCTTCCGGTAAATCTTGCTCGCCTCGACAAGCGCCATTTCCGGATTGACCGTGCCATCCGTCCAGATCTCAAGGACCAAGCGGTCGTAGTTGGTGTCCTTACCCAGACGCGTCGCCTCTACGCCGTAGCGCACGCGAAAGATCGGGCTGAACAAGGAGTCGATCGGAATCGTGCCGAGCTCCTGCTCCTCCTCGATGTTCTCCTCCGCAGTGACGTAGCCTCGGCCCTTGCGGGCCACCAGGATCGCCGAGAAGGGGATTTTCTCGGTAAGGGTGCAGATCTTGAGGTCGCGATTGAGAATCTCGACACCGCTCGGGCAGACAATATCCCCAGCAGTGACCTCTCCCTTGCGATCGACGTCAATCGTCAGCTCGACAGGCTCAGGATTCTCCATCTTGAGCCGAAGCTGTTTGAGATTGAGGATGACATTGGTCATATCCTCATAAACGCCATCGATGGTCGAGAACTCATGAAGGACACCCTCGATCTTGACGGAGCACAAGGCTGCGCCCTCGATCGAGCTGAGCAGCACCCGACGAAGGCCGTTGCCAATCGTCGTTCCGAAACCACGCTGGAACGGCTCAACAAAGAAACGTCCGTAGGTTGGCGTCGCGGTGTCTTCTTCTAGTTCCACACGGCTCGGCAGTTCGAAGTCACGCCAGCGAATACGCATCAGCAGTCTCCAGGAAGGAAGGCGAGCAGACAGTGTATCGATCCTCGTGCGCACCTCGGTACGCCCGCTCCCACGGGGATCGAACACGGACAGGAGCGCTTAGGTAGCCTCGGGAGCATCCCAATGCTTGCCCCTGCCAGTAAGAGAAGACCGGATTACTAAGAGCAAATCTCCATGCGAGCTGCTCGTTGATCGGGTGAGGAACATCCTCGCGGTGCGATAGTGACGCACCCAGTGGAGTGATCAAAAGGCCCAGTCAGACCCGGCGCCGCTTCTTGGGGCGGCACCCATTGTGCGGCAGAGGGGTAACATCCTCGATCACCTTGATCGAGAGCCCTGAGTTATCGAGAGCGCGGATCGCGGATTCCCGGCCAGAGCCTGGGCCCTTGACGCGAACCTCGATCTCGTTGACCCCCATCTTCTTGACCTTATCGGCGCAGTTTTCAGCAGCACGCTGTGCGGCGAAGGGCGTGCTCTTGCGCGAGCCCTTATAGCCGATCACGCCAGAGGAACTCCAAGCCAGCGTTTCGCCGTTGGTGTCCGTGATCGTGATGATGGTGTTGTTAAAACTGGCCTGAATATGCGCGATCGCCTTGCTTACGCCGCGTCGCATCTTCTTTTTCGAGGACTTCGAACTGGCAGCCACGGCTTACCTCACTTCTTCTTGTTGGCGATCGCCTTGGCCGGTCCCTTGCGGGTCCGGGCGTTACATTGGGTGCGCTGGCCGCGCACCGGCAGGCCACGGCGATGCCGGAGCCCTCGGTAGCACGCGATATCTTTCAGGCGCGCGACGTTCTGGGCCCGTTGACGACGCAACTGACCTTCGACGATATGGTCTTTTTCAATATGGGCGGCTAGCCGCGCCAAATCCTCGTCCGACAAGTCCCGAGCACGTGTCTGCTGGGGGATCGACAGCTCGTCGAGGATCTTCTTCGACTTGGTCTGGCCGATTCCATAGATATAGGTCAGTGCGACCCAGGCGACCTTTTCGTTCGGGATGTCGACACCGAGGATACGAGGCATCGGGCTCTCCTAATGTCCAGTTGGACGTCCAGTTGGACGAGCGACTCGAGGAACGGCAAAAATGCCGCGCGACGGGCTCGCTTCTTGTGACTTGTAGCGGCTCAGCTTTTCAGCACTTCAGCGTTACAGCACCTCAGCGCCACAGCGATTCAGCGCCACAGCGTTTCAGCGCCACTCCGATTCAGCGGCCCTGCCGCTGCTTATGACGGGGGTTCGTGCAGATCACGCGCACTACGCCGCGCCGCTTGACGATCTTGCAGTTCTCGCACATGCGTCGGACAGATGCTCGGACCTTCATCGTTCCACCTTTGCTTCACTTCGTGGAGGCGCACCGAATCGGTGTTGTCGCCTCGTGATTTCGTCTCGATCGACACCGGGGAGTGCCGAAGAAATGTTCCTATGCCCCTGGGAACTCCGCCCAGGCCCTTCTTAGCGCTCGGATGACCAAGCGCTCGGGCGCTAGCGAGAGAGGGCGGAGTATCCAGACACCACCTGGCCAGGGGATTTCGTTCATCGGGAAAGGCGCTGGAGCCTCCCCCGATTTTCAGGACGGAGCATGATACGTGCCGCCGTCATCAGGACCAATGCCCAGGAAAAAAACTTTTGACGTAGTGGAGATCTCATGATCTCCGAATCCATGCTCCCCACCACAGCCCCTGCGCCGAATCCCGACAGGAAAAGAGGCCATAGGAGGAGCATCCCTGGCCCCAGACCATCAACCGCGATAGACGATGCGTCCCTTGTTCAGGTCGTAGGGTGACATTTGCACCGTAACCTTGTCGCCGGGGAGGATTCGGATCCAGTGCCGACGCATCTTGCCAGACACGTAGGCCAAAATGCTGTGGCCGCCCTCAAGCTCGACCCGGAAACGCGCATTTGGCAGCGCCTCCCGGACGATCGCTTCGACTTCAATGGGTTCTTCCTTCGCCATGATTATGCTCGCGCCTTCTTGCGGCCTTGAGGGTCCTAGCCCTCGAAGCTCCGCTTGAGCTCGGCCCGGATTTCCTCAATGCCCCGACTTGCGTCAATGCGGCAGAGGAGGCCGGCCCGCTTGTAGTAATCGATCAGCGGGGCAGTCTGAGCTTCGTAAACCTCGAACCGCTTCCGCACAGCGTCCGCCTCGTCATCGGGACGGACATAAAGTTCCTTCTTGCCACAGTCATCACAGACCCCAAGGGTCTTCGGCGGCTTGCTCTGAGTGTTGTAAACCGCCCCACATCCCTTACAGACTTGCCGGGAGCTGAGGCGTTCCACCAGCTTTTCTTCATCTACCTCAAAGCAGAAAACCTGATCGATCGAGACCTGCTGTTCTTGCAGCCGAGCATCCAGGGCTTCTGCCTGCGGCAGCGTGCGAGGGAAACCATCCAGGATCCAGCCACCCTGCTCCAGGCTAGCCATGCGCTCGAGCAACATATCGATCACCAGCTCATCGGGAACCAGCTGGCCGGCGTCCATGAAAGCTGAAGCCTTGTTGCCGAGCTCCGAAGCACTAGTGATCGCCTCACGCAGCATGTCGCCGGTGGACAAATGCAGGAGCCGGTACTCGGACTGCAAGGCCGAGGCGTGCGTGCCTTTACCTGCACCCGGGGGGCCGAGAAAGATGATGTGCTTCTTCATGCTTCGCTCCGTTCAGTGTTAGGGCCCCAGGGCCCTTCACCAAGAAGGGTCGGGTATCGAAGCGGAAGAACGAGGGACCAGGTATCGCTACGATTGGCCCTCTGCTCCTGGCTCACGACAGGCGACCGGAAACTTCCCCGGCTCGGGCTCGTCCTCCCCGCATCACCATTGACCGCGAAGGAAAGCATCACTCGCTACGGGAGCGCCGACCCCATCCTGGACTGGTAACGCCGCCGGTCCCGCGCTGCTGCTTGTTCCCGGAGCTATCGTCCATGAAGCCCTCGTAGTTGCGCATCACGAGGTGGGCATTGAGCTTCTCGACCATGTCCAGGGCCACCTCGACAACGATCAGGATCGAAGTGCCACCGAGGAAGTAGGCGAAGGTCGAGTTCGCACCGAGGCCGATGCCGCTGGTCACGAAGTTCGGTAGGACTGCGACGATGCACAGGAAGACCGAACCAGCCAAGGTGACTCGAGAGATCACGAAGCCGAGGTAATCCGCCGTCTTCTTGCCGGGCCGAATGCCTGGGATAAAGGAACCGTATTCGCGCAGGTTATTCGCGATCTCGGTCGGCTGGAACATCATCTGCACCCAGAAGAAGGCGAAGAAGATGATCAAGGTGCTGAAGAGCACGATGTACCAGAAGCTGTCCTGCTGACGGAAGTTGTGGAACCAACCAAGCCCCATGCCTTCAAGCAGGCTCGGAACAATCATCAACGCCGAAGCGAAGATGATCGGCATGACGCCAGCAGAGTTGACCTTGAAGGGGAAGAAGTGGCGTTGCCCAGTCTGCGCCGCAGTACCACGGGTCAGCTTGGCTTGCTGGATGGGGATCCGGCGCTGCCCCTTGGTGATGAAGACGATTCCGAGAATGATCAGTACCCAGGAAACCGCGTAAAGCAGCATCTGCTGGAACTGCTCGGTCGAGTCTAGCTGGCTACGGAAGTGTCGGACCAAGGCCGTCGGCACCGTGGCGATGATGCCGGCCATGATGATGATCGAGATGCCGTTACCGATACCGTGCTCGGTAATCTGCTCGCCCAGCCACATGATGAACAGGGTCGAGGCAGTAAGCGCGACCATGACACCGAGGTAGTACGGCCAGCTAGCAATACTCGGATCGACGAGAGCAGAGCCCCCGCTCCCGGCCAAATAACCGATCACGAAGAAGGACTGGACAAAGCAGATCGCCACGGTCGCCAGTCGCGTGTATTGGTTGATCTTGCGCTGTCCTGAGGCGCCTTCCTTACTCAGCTTCTCAAGCGACGGCACGACCTTGGTCAGCAGCGAGAAGATAATGCTCGCCGAGATGTAGGGCATGACACCGAGGGAGAAGAGCATCGCCGAACCTAGCCGGGAGCCAGTCACAGCACTCAGGATGCCGAAGATCTGCCCCAGGGCACCAGACTGATCGGCGGCGTCCTGGAGGGCTTCGATATTGACGCCCGGCAACGGGACGTGAAAGCCAACCCGGTAGACCAAGAGCAGGCCAAGCGTCAGGAGGAGCTTCTTCCGCAGCTCGGGAATGCGAACGATGTTGAAGGCGGAGGAATTCATGCCTGTATCAGTATCTCGTCGCAGCCAGGATCAAAACTAGGCGCCCGCGCTAAGGGCTCGGGCAAAAACCTGAGCAAAGGCTCGGGTCCAAACAGGGGCAGCGGAGCGGACTAGGCGTCGCGGATCATTCCGCGCCGCCGTCGCCTCCCTCAGCCTTCGCAGTACTCTTACGCGCCTTGGGCGTAGTCTTGATCTCAAGCTCGACGACGGTTCCGCCGGCAGCCTCGATCTTCGTCTTGGCACTCGCGCTGAACTTGTGCGCACGCACCGTCACCGGCTTGCTCAGCTCACCGTTGCCGAGCACCTTCAGGAGAGGAGTCACCATCGACGTAAGGCCGACGGAGAGGATCTTCTCCAGATCGATCTCGGTGCCGGCCTCGAATGCATTTTCGAGATCCTGCACGTTGATGATCGTGTAACGCGTTTGGAAGTTCTTGTTATTGAAGCCACGGCGCGGCAAACGCCGGAAGAGAGGCATGGTGCCACCTTCGAAGCCCATTTTGCGGCTATAGCCGGAGCGGGACTTCTGGCCGTTATGACCACGGGCGGCCGTCTTACCATGCCCACTACCAGGGCCTCGCCCGACACGCTTGGGGCGGTCGCGCTTGATACCCAGGGATTTTGCCTTCGCGAGATCCATTAGAACTCCACTCCTCGCAGCTTGGCGACAGTCTCTTTGTGGCGCAGCTGGGCCAACCCATCGAGAGTCGCCTTGACGACGTTGATCGGATTGTTCGAGCCGAACGACTTCGTGAGGATGTCAGTAATACCCGCAAGCTCCAAAACCTTACGGACAGTGCCGCCAGCAATAACACCGGTGCCGGCAGAGGCCGGAATCAAGCGCACATGGCTGGAACCGTAACGGCCTTCGACCTGGTGCGGGATGGTTCCCTCGTCGAGCTCCACACGGATCAGACTTTTGCGCCCGTCCTTGACCGACTTCTCGACCGCTGACGGGACCTGCTTCGCCTTACCATAGCCGACACCAACGATACCCTTGCGGTTACCGACGACTGTCAGGGCAGAAAAGCTGAAGCGGCGACCACCCTTTACCACCGCAGAGGTGCGGTTGATCGTGACGACATCGTCTTCAACCTCGATCTCGGCAGCTTCCTTGATCGGCAAGACATCGAATTTTCTACGAACCATGGTTCGTTCCTCCTGATATTTCCTTCCGGCGTCCCTTGATCAGAACTCGAGGCCGCCCTCACGGGCCGCATCGGCAAGAGCCTTGATACGTCCGTGGAACTTATAGTGAGCGCGATCGAAGCGGACCTTGCCAACGCCCTTGTCCTTGGCACGAGCTGCCAAAGCCGAGCCGACCTTCTTGGCCTGCTCCGACTTGGTCATTCCGCCAAGCTCCTCGCGGATGCCCTTGTCGCGGGTCGAAGCCGAGCACAGGGTAATACCCTGCTCGTCGTCGATGATCTGCGCGTACAGGTTCTTGCTGCTGCGGAATACCGTCAGCCGCGGACGAGGATAGGGGCTCGCGGCGAGCTTGCGACGCACATGGCGACGCTTGCGAAGGCGACGGGCCTGTAACCTGCGGGTTTGTTCTCTGGTCTTCATCGTCGTTTCCTCTTGGCGCTTCGGTCTTCGTCGAACGCGCAGGAAGGACTCGCTTGGGGGGATTCGGGGGGCGGGAGTATGAGTGGTAAGCCCTCAGGCTAGCGATTAAGCGCCTGTCGTCTTACCGGCCTTACGGCGGACAACTTCGTCGGAGTAACGGATGCCCTTGCCCTTATAGGGCTCTGGCGGCCGCACTTTTCGGACGACAGCAGCGAAGTGACCGACCTTCTGGCGATCGATACCCCGCACAATGATGCGCGTCGGCGAAGGCACTTCGACATCCAATTCCTTAGGAATCGGGACGACCCGAAGATTTGCAAAGCCGATCTGCAGTTCGATCTTGTTTCCGTTGAGCTTAGCCTGATAGCCGGTGCCCTCGATCTCGAGAGTCTTCTCGAAACCTGCACTGACACCCGTCACCAGGTTCTGCACGAGAGCTCGGTCCAGACCGTGGAAGGGCGAAAGCTGCTTCTCGCGCCCCTCGGCGGGCGTCAGCGAAATCAAGCCATCTTCGAGGCGAGCACTGATGCCAGCATGGAGCCTAAGGGCGAGCTCGCCCTTAGGTCCTTTCGCGCCTACCTGCTGGCCGTCGATCTTGACCTCGACCCCTTTGGGCACCGAAACCGGGATCTTTCCCAATCGAGACATGTTTCACATCCATTCCATTTCTGAACGAAACACCGAGCCTCGGTGCCTCGTCCCCGCGATCCCCAGGGGAGCGCGGTCTTATTCGTCAATAAACCGTGCAGAGGACCTCGCCACCGACATTCTCCTTGCGCGCCTCTCGATCAGAGAGAACACCCTTGGGCGTCGACAGGATCGTGATCCCTAGGCCATTCAGGACATCGGGGATGTCCTTGCAGCCGCGATAACGCCGGCAACCCGGCTTGCTGAAACGCTGCAAGTGCTGGATCAGCACTTCGCCGTCAGGCCCGTATTTGAGGGCGAGCTGCAGACTCGAGTGACTGGGCTTAGCCTCATCGGTGTGCACCTCGAAAGCTTCGATATAACCCTCATCCTTGAGGACTCGGGCAATCCCCACCTTCATACGGGAGGCAGGCATCGACACGTTGTGCTTCTTAACACGCACCGCGTTGCGGATGCGCGTAAGCATGTCGGAGATAGGATCGGTCATCGTCATCGGATGTCTTCCTTGCTCTGCGGGCTCACCAAGAGGCCTTGCGGACCCCAGGGATCTCTCCCTTGAGGGCCAGACTACGGAAGCAGAGCCGGCAGGTGCCGAACTTGCGGTACACGGCGCGCGAACGCCCACACAGCAGGCAGCGACTCTGTCGCCGTGAGCTGAACTTGGGCTTCTGCTCTGCCTTGCGAATCAAACACTTGCGAGCCATCGCAAACTCCGTTTTTCGTTATTCCCTAGGGGCTTGGCCGAAGGTCTACTTTCGGGCCAGTTTCTGACCGACGAGCGGCCTACTTGCGGACCTACTTGCGACCCTACTTACGAAAGGGCACACCGAGCAGCTTTAGCAACTCGTGCCCTTCTTCGTCGGTGCGGGCGGTCGTCGTAATGGTGATGTCCATGCCCTGCACGAACTGCACCTTGTCCAGATTGATCTCGGGGAACACCACCTGCTCGGCGAGCCCCATGCTGTAGTTACCGCGGCCATCGAGCTTGTTCGGCAGACCCCGGAAGTCGCGCAAACGAGGCACCACCACCGAGATCAGACGATCAAGGAACTCGAACATGCGGGTTCCGCGCAAAGTCACCCGAGTGCCGATCGGCATACCCTGCCGCAGCCGGAACTGACTGATGGACTTGCGAGCGGAGGTAATGACGGCCTTCTGACCCGCAATCGTCGTCAGGTCTTTTTGCGCCGCCTCGACACGGTTCTTCGCCTCAACGGCTTTCCCGACTCCCATGTTGATGCTGATCTTTTGCAGCGTAGGAATCTCGAGCTCGTTTTTGTAGCCGAACTTCTCCTTCAGAGCTGCTCGGATCTCAGCGTGATATTTTTCTCGGAGCCTGGCCATTTGCTTTGCCTTTTGCTTGCCCCCGCGCCCTTTGCGGACCGAGGTTCAGCCTCTGCTAATGTGTTGTTCGATTGCGTCGCGCCGCCTGCCCATCACGGGTATCGCCCATCTCACGGGTTTCGCCGCGCGGGTTTCGCTCAGTCGAAGACGGTGCCGCAAGGGATACCGACCCGGACCTTTCGGCCGTCCCGCTCTTCCATGCGGATCCGGACACCCTTGCCCGCCTTCTCGCTGTAAAGCAGCACGTTGCTGTAATGAATGGGAGCCTCGCGGCGATCGATGCCACCCTCGGGGTTCTCCTGGGTCTTCTTCAGATGCTTGGTCACCATATTGACCTCGCGCACCACGACCTGGGACTTCTCGGGGATGACCTTGATGACTTCGGCCGGACCAGCGCCCTTATGGGCACCTGCGATCACAACGACCTTGTCACCTTGCTTGAGGCGCGGCTTCGAGACGGACTCGACCGGGCCACGATTCAGACTGCGCATTTCACACCACCTCTTGAGCAAGCGAGACGATCTTCATGAAGTTCTTCTCGCGTAGCTCACGGGCAACGGCACCAAAGATACGAGTGCCGCGCGGATTCTTGTCCTTGTCGATCAGCACCATCGCGTTGCGATCGAACTTCACGTAGGAACCATCGGGGCGCCGAACTTCCTTCGCCGTGCGCACGATAACACCCTGCACCACGGTGCCGGACTTGACCTCACCCGTGGGCAAAGCCTTCTTAATCGTCGCGACGACCACATCGCCGACGGAGGCATAACGACGGCGGCTGCCACCAAGAACCTTGATGCACATCGCAGTCTTGGCGCCGGTGTTATCAGCCACGTCGATCATCGTGTGGAGCTGGATCATGGATCAGACCTCCCCGTGCTTGAGCACTCGCACGAGTTCCCAACGCTTCAGCTTTGACTTGGGAGGGATCGGTCGAATCTCGACGCGGTCACCGACCTGAGCCAGGCCTTCGCCATCGTGGGCATACATGCGGGTATTGCGCCGCAGATACTTCTCGTACTTGCGATGCTTCTGCATTCGCACCACGTCGACAACGATAGTCTTCTCCATGCGATCGGATTTGACTACGCCGATGATGTGCTTCTGCGCTTTCGCCTGTTCAGGCATCGCGTCTTGGTTTTGCTCGGTCATGGTTCTCGAACCTGTGTCTTATTCTTTCAGCGGCGGGCCAGGTCTTGGGGGCGCCTGCCGATCAGAAGCCCAGCGACTAAAGCCTTGGCTGGATCTCATTCAGCGAAAGCCTTCAGAGGTCCAACTCAGAGATTCTGCTCAGGCCTCAGCGGTCTCGGCTCCCTCAGTCTTCGCAGCCTCGCTCAGCTCCCGCTCGCGAAGGATCGTCTCAAGTCGAGCGATCTGGCGACGGGTGTTCTTGATGTTCGTTTTGCTATTGGTCTCGGTCCGATCGCGAAAGCGCGCTTCGAACAAGCCTTTACGCAGCTCATCGAGGTCGTAGCGCAGCTCGCGCGTATCCTTGATCCGCAGCTGATGCAGCAGTTCTTTGTGCTTCATCAGACTCGCCTCCTCAGCACCATGCGGGTCTTCACCGGCATCTTGTGAGCAACTCGGTTAAAGGTTTTCTTAGCGACCTCTTCGGTACAGCCACCGAGTTCATACAGAATATGGCCCGGCTTGACTTCCGCCGCCCAGAAATCCGGCTCGCCCTTACCCTTACCCATTCGGGTTTCGGCAGGCGTCGAAGTAATCGGCTTGTGCGGAAACATGCGAATATAGACCTTGGCGCCAAGGGCATTCCGAGTGCAGGCAACACGACCCGCCTCGATGGTCTTGGCCGAAACCCAACCGGGCTCGAGCGCTTGGATGCCGTACTCGCCGTAGGAGACGGTATCCCCCCTGGTCGCGCGTCCCCTGATTCTGCCGCGCTGCACCTTACGGTGCTTCACGCGCTTGGGCATCATCGCCATGGCTCTACTCCTTACTCGCTCGATAATCTCTAGTTATTGCCGCCTGCGGCAGCGTCTCTGGAGGCCCCACCACGGCCACCGCCGCGAGGTCCACCACGTCCGCCACCACGGGGGCCGCCACGGCCACGACCTCGGCCCTGCTGCGGAGCACGAACCGCCGGCATGAGCTGCCGAACAGGCTTGAGGCCCAGGGTGCGCTCTCCCGGATCGAGTTCGCCACGGAAGATCCAGACCTGGATGCCAATCACGCCGTAGGTCGTGCGCGCCAATGCAGTCCCATAATCAATCTGGGCTCGCAGGGTCTGCAGAGGCACACGCCCATGCCGCTGAACCTCGGTGCGGGCCATATCGGCACCGCCCAGACGCCCGGCGATACGAACCTTGATACCAAGGGCGCCAGCAGCGACCGAAGACTCAATGGCCTTCTTAATCGTGCGCCGGAAAGCCGCCCGCTTCTCAAGCTGCTCCGCAATCGACTCAGCAACGAGGGTCGCCTCGAGCTCAGGCCGATGGATTTCCTGGATCTTCAGCCGGACCTTACGGCCCGTCAGTTTTTCTAGGTCAGCACGCAGGCGATCGACCTCGGTCCCCTTCTTGCCGATCAGACGACCGGGACGCGCGGTATGAATCGCAACGGTAATCGTGCCACCGGCGCGTTCGATCTCGACCTTGGGGATGGCGGCGAAGTAGCAGTTCTTCTTGATGTACTTCCGGATCTTCTGGTCTTCGACCAAGAAGGTGGAAAAGTTCTGCTTCGTCGCGTACCAGCGCGAGCGCCAAGGCTCGGTAATCGAGATACGGAATCCGGTCGGATGTGACTTCTGGCCCATTTCGTTACTCCAACTCCGTCACTCGTCTTCCGCGAGAACCAGGGTGATATGGCACATGCGGCGACGGAACGGCATCGCACGGCCCTGAGGACCTGGGCGCCACCGCAGGCGATGCTGCAGCAGCGGGCCATCGTCGACGAGGGCCTTGGTGATTCGCAGGCGATTGACGTTGCAATCAGGATCCTGGCTGGCGTTCGCGATCGCTGACTTCAAGACCTTGCGGATCATGAAGGCCGCGCGGCGCGAGTTGTTTTCCAACAGATGCATCGCGTCGTTGGCCGGCAGGCCGCGGACCATATCGATCACATACCGGCCCTTGCGGGCCGACATACGCGCAAAACGATGCTTGGCCGTGTAATCGCTCATCAGATCAATCCTTCCTCTTGTGGCCGCGGAAGGTGCGGGTAGGGGCAAACTCACCGAGGCGATGCCCCACCATATCCTCGGTCACGTAGACCTTGATGAAGTGGCGACCGTTATGAACCTCGAAGGTATACCCGACGAACTCGGGCATGATCATCGAGGCGCGCGACCAGGTCTTGATCGGGCCCTTCGAGTTCTGGGCCTCGAGACGGTTCACCTTTTTGATCAGGCTTTCCGCAACGAACGGTCCCTTTTTGATACTGCGGCTCATAGTTTCTCAGCCTCTCGAGCGAATTCTCTTTCTTACCCGTTATCCGGGCACCCGTTATCCAGGCACCCCTTATCCAGGGCGACGCCGACCAGCTCAGCTGGTCCGGCGTGACTTGCGACGACGCAGGATCAGCTTGTTGCTGAGAGCCTTGCGCTTCCGGGTCTTGCCACCCTTGGCCAGCTTGCCCGTCGGCGAGCAGGGATGGCGACCACCACCGCTTCGCCCTTCACCACCACCCATCGGGTGAGCAACCGGGTTCATGGACGTGCCGCGGTTGTGCGGGCGGCGGCCCTTCCAACGCATACGGCCGGCCTTACCCCAGCGCACGTTTTGGTGGTCGAGGTTGCCGACCTGACCGATGGTCGCGCGGCACTCCACATGGACCCGGCGCATTTCACCGCTGCGCAGGACCAAAACAGCGTATTTGCCTTCACGCGCCATCAACTGGCAGGTCGCGCCGGCGGCACGAGCCAACTGCCCACCACGACCGGGCTGCAGCTCGACATTGTGCACTTCGAGTCCCAGAGGGATCGAACGCAGCGGCATGCAGTTACCAGCCTTAGGCTCGACGCTGTCGCCCGACTCAAGGAGCTCACCAACCTTCAAGCCCTTGGGGGCCAGGATGTACGCCTTCTTGCCGTTGGCGTAGTAGAGCAAGGCAATGTTGGCGCTGCGGTTCGGATCGTATTCGATCCCCACAACCCGCGCGGGAACACCGTCATCGCGCCGCTTGAAGTCGACCAAGCGGTACATCTTGCGGTGACCGCCACCACGGAAACGGGACGTGATACGTCCCTTGTTATTACGGCCACCGGTCCGCGCAATACGCTTCAGCAGCGTCTTCTCGGGAACCTTCTTGGTGACCTCGGCGAAGTCGTTAACCGACGAGTTACGTCGGCCAGCGGTCGTCGGCTTGTAGCGTTTGATGCCCATGTTCGATTTACCTCGGAGGAGGCGTTTAACGGTTTCCCATCAACAAAAGCGACCGCAGCTATTGCCTGCGGTCTCCTCAGTGTCACAGGAGCGAAATCGCCTCGCCCTCCTTGATCGTGACCATTGCCTTCTTCCAAGCCGACGTGCGGCCGTAGCCCGAACCGAATCGGCGCATCTTGCCCGGCACATTCTGGGTATTCACTGCCAGGACATGCACATCGAAGATGGCCTCGACCGCTTTGCGGATCTCGACCTTGTTGGCCCCAGCAGCAACCTCAAAGACATAGCAGTTATGCCGCTCCTGCAGGCGCGTGCTCTTCTCGGTGAAGACCGGGCGCTTTAGGATGGCGTAGTGCTGGGTCAGGTCTGCGCGCTTGGAAGCGGAACCTTTGTTATCAGCCATTGTTCTGCTCCGTTACGCCCTGCGTGTTCGCGAACTTGGCAGCCGCGGCCTCGATGCGGGCAGCGCTCTTACGCTGACTCCAGTTCATCGAAAGAACCTTATCGAATGCGGCCGGAGTAAAGACGAGCCAGCGACGACGAAGCACGGACAGAGCATTGAGCTCGCTGACCGGCAGCACATCGACCTTTGGCGCATTGCGAAGCGAGAGATACAGGGTCTCGTCACGCTCAGCACTGACCACCAAGGCATTGTCCTCCGCACCCACGGCCCGAAGAACATTCAAGGCCGCCTTAGTGCTCGGACCTCCCTGCGGGAAGCCGTCGGCGACGATGACTTCACCGTCCTCCAGCTTGCCAAAGAGAGCCGAAGCCAAGGCAACACGGCGCTGCTTCCGGGGGATGCGGCAGTAATAATCACGGACGCGGGGACCGAAGGTCGTTCCGCCGCCTCGCCACAGAGGAGAACGCTTATCACCAGCACGAGCGCGGCCGGTGTGCTTCTGGCGCCAGGGCTTCTTACTCGTCCCCGCGACCTCCGCACGCTCCTTGGTCTTGTGGGTGCCCTGCCGGTGGTTGGCCTCGTACATCACGAGGACCTCCTTCAGGGTTCTACCCAGAACCTTGGGCGCGAAGACGGCCGCATCGACTTCGCGAGCGCCGACGTCACCACCGCCGTAGGTCTTGACCGTTGCCATGATGGAATCCTTCTGAACTCTTGGGAGCTCCATCGCTCCATAAAACTCGTTCGACGCAAAACACGTCGGCCGCGCGAACACGGACTTCAGGGCCCCGCCCTCCCTGGAAGAGAGAAACCCTCTTGGGCCATAACCCTCGAGAGCTATCAGGCAGGATCGTCGATTAGGCGCGAATGCGAATATCGACGCCAGCCGGCACGTTCAGCTTGCTGAGCGCGTCGACGGTCTTGGAGGTCGGCTCCGAGATCAGAATCAACCGCTTATGAGTGCGGATTTCGAACTGCTCACGGGCCTTCTTATCCACGTGGGGCGAGCGCAACACCGTGTAGCGCTCAATCCGAGTCGGAAGCGGAATCGGGCCCGCGACGCGCGCACCCGTCCGCATGGCCGTATCGACGATATCGACAGCAGCCTGGTCGAGGGTCTCGTGATCGTACGCCTCCATGCGGATCTGGATCTTGTCCTGCATGGCACACTCCGTTCGCCTGTCGCGGCAGCGCTTGCACACGCCACCACCCGAATACCAAGTTGAGGAGCCCCTGACGACGACACACGCAGTTCGCCTGAGAGGAACCCATGGGTGAGGCTGCTGATCACGCTCGAGGCATTTTTGCGTATCGACCCACAGGTGATCGAACGCGCCCCAGGAGGACTGGCAGACTCACGTAAAAGACTTCTGACTAAGCACTTGCGACTCAATCGGAGCTGAGTCCCATGAGTCGAAGGGCGAGGAGCTTAGCGACTGCGCTGCTGGCGAGTCAAGGCTGCGTCTTAAGAAAGCCCGGAAATAAGGGGGAAACGCCTCCATGCCGAAGCAGGCAAGGCTCCATCGCCCAGCAGGCGACAGGAGCCCGGCGATGACATTGGACCCGAGCATGGATTATTGAGCCGGACGATACTGCTCTAAACGCATGCTGGCACTGCCCCGGCCCTGAGTTTGGGAACGCAGGCGAGTGGAAAAGTCCAAAAGCCTCGACAGGGGAGCCCGCGCTTCGATCCGCGCTAGAGCGCTCTCGACCTGGACGTCGCGAACCTCGCCACCTTGGGCCTGGATCTCGCCAATCACTGGCGAGAGCCTGTCCTCGGGCACGTCGATATCCAGCAGCATCCAAGGCTCAAGAAGCAGGCATTTGGCCTTTTTGGACAAGTCCCGCACGAGCAGGGAGATTCCGACCTCGAGCTCTTCCACCGTCGGCAGCTGCCCCGGCTCTCGTCCAGCGATGTTGCGCAGGAGCACCCGAAGCTGGGTCACGGGATGCCCCTGGGCGAGACCGGCACTGAGCTCGGCCCGCAGAGCTTGAAGCGCCGCCTGCTCGATCTCCCGGAAGCCCCGGCGGCTACGGAGCTCCTCGGGCAGCTGCGCCGCAATCTCGACCAGCTCCTCATCAGGCAAGGGCGAAAACTCAATATCCAAGTGGGCAAAGACCGTAGTGCCGTTGGGGAACTGCTGCTCGAAGTCGCCGCTCAGGCGCAGCGACTCGGCAATCGTCTCGCGCAAAGCCACCCTCGGGGCCCCGAGCAAAACCTCGTGGCCAAAACCATGACTGAGACGATCCGCGAGGATCTGCAGGTGCAGCTCCCCCATGCCCGAAACCAGGAGCTGCCCGGTGTCCTCGTCCATGCGCCACTGCATGGACGGATCCTCGAAGCCCAGCAAGTCGAGGCTCTTGATCATCTCGTCCCGCTCATCGACGGAACGCGCCTCCACGGCCATCGAGATGACCGGCAAGGGGAAGTCCCATTCGGGAAAACGCACGACCCGCTTAGGGTCGCAGAGGGTGTCGCCGGTCTGAACGCCACGCAGCCCCTTGACGGCACAGACCTGCCCCGGCCCCGCCTCGGCCAGCCGCTCCTGGGAATCGGCAATGAGGCGGAAGAGACCGTGGACCCGAATCGTTTTGCCAAGGCGCGGCACGCGCAGCTGCATCCCATCCACCAGGGTGCCGCGATAGACCCGAAGCCAGGCGATCGGCCCGTGCCGGGTAGAGACCAGCTTGAAGACCTCGGCAACCACTGGAGCGCTGGCGTCCAATTCCACAGGCTCCGTCACGCCCTCGCCTTCACCCGCGAGCAAAGGTGCCGGTAGGTCCATCGGCCGCGGCAAATAGCCAGAAACCGCATCCAAGAGCGGCTCGATGCCCACACCCCGCAGAGCCGCACCACCAAGGACCGGCAGTAAGCGCTGATCCAAGACCTGCCTGCGGATCGCTGCCTGCAACTCCTCTTCGCTAATCTCCTCATCTGCGAGGAAGCTCTCAAGCAGGTCCTCGTCGCACTCGGCGACCTTTTCGACCACAGCCGAGCGCTCCAGCTCCCAGAGCTCCCGCTCTTCGTCCGGCCAATCACTGACCTGGCACTCAGCCCCGCCCTTCTCGCCCTCGAAGCGCAGCAATCTCCGGCCCACCAGATCAACCAAGGCCAGGTCGCCGTCGACCTCATGCACAAGCTGGAGACTGAGGGGTTCAGCACCGAGCCGGGTTCGGATCGACTCGATCGAGGCATCCCAGTCAGCCCCAAGCTTGTCGAGCTTGTTCAAGAAGGCGATGCACCGAACCCCGTGCCGAGTCGCCTGCCGCCAAACCGTCTCGCTCTGAGCCTCTACCCCCCGACTCGCATCGAAGACCAAGATCACCCCATCGATGACCCGCATACAGCGCTCGACCTCGACCGTGAAATCAACATGGCCCGGGGTATCGATCAGCGTGAAGCGATGATCCCGCCAAGGCAGGTCGATCGCGGCCGAGTGGATGGTGATGCCGCGCTCCCGCTCCATCTCTTCGAAATCGAGTGTCGCCGTCCCCTCGTCGACCTGGCCAACGCGGTGCTGGACTCCCGAGAGGTAGAGCATGTGCTCGGACACGGTGGTCTTGCCCGCGTCGATATGGGCAGCCACGCCGAAGATCTGATACTCCAGGCTCTGTTTCTTGGTTTTGGCTGCCATCAGACTTCGCGTGCAAAGAAAGCGAGGCAGCTTAACAGGAGCTCGAAGCTCTCGCGATCAACGGTCCAAAGCCATGGAAGGAAAGGGAGAGCCTGGTCGCTGAAAACGGCTGCGAGGATGCTCCCAAGCTCCTGGAGGCATAGCTCCAGGAAAGACCTCTCCCAACAAAACAGCCGAGGCCGACCGAAGAAACTCCGGCCGGCCTCGGCTGTTTTCTCTGCCCACTCTTTCAGCTGCGCTTACGCCAGCAGTGCTCGCGTCTAGCTACGCCGCAGCAAGACCGCACTACCAAGCGAAGTGGCTGTAGGCCTTGTTCGCGTCCGCCATTTTGTGGACGTTCTCGCGCTTGGTCACAGCGGAGCCCTGGTTGTTGTAGGCATCGAAGATCTCCTCCGCCAAACGACGAGCCATCGGCTTGCCGCGCTTGGAGCGCGCTGCATCCATGAGCCAGCGGATCGCAAGGCTCTGCTGACGCTTGGGGCGGACCTCCATCGGGACCTGATAGGTTGCACCACCAACACGCTTACTGCGCACCTCGACGCGCGGCTTGATGTTGTCGATGGCCTGCACGAAGACCTCTTGCGGGTCGACGCCGAGCTTCTCGGCTACGAAGTCCACGGCCTCATAAAAGATGCGCTGCGCCTTGGACTTCTTGCCATCCAGCATGAGCTTGTTGATGAGCTTGGTGGCGAGCATCGAACCGAATCGCGGGTCCGGCTTCAGGAGGGCTTCGGTCGACTTAAAATTGCGGGGCATGTCTCAAACCTATACAGGCGATTATCAATCTTGGTGTGGGCAGGCTACAGGGAGGCAGGCAGCGAGGCGCGCGCCTCATCCCTTCAGGACCAGCGTCTTCGCCTTCCGTGCCCTCTAGCAGGACTGGCTCAGACCGCCGGGGGCGATTAAGCCTTGGGGCGCTTGGTTCCGTACTTGCTGCGCGAACGCTTGCGGTCATCGACGCCGGAGGCGTCTTCGGTGCCGCGAATCACGTGGTAGCGGACACCCGGAAGGTCACGAACGCGGCCACCGCGAACGAGGACGATCGAGTGCTCCTGCAGGTTGTGGCCTTCACCCGGGATGTAGACGGTGACTTCCTTGCCGTTGGAGAGACGAACACGCGCAACACGGCGGAGCGCGGAGTTCGGCTTCTTCGGCGTCATGGTCTTGACCTGGGTGCAGACACCTTTCTTCTGCGGGCAGCGCTCCAGAACGCGCGACTTACTGACGTTCGGCTGCTTGCTGCGGCCCTTGCGGACAAGCTGGTTGATCGTCGGCATTCTGTTCTCCGAAAAGCGGCGCGCTAGGCGCCAGTGCGTGCCTTCGAACTTGGCACGCGGGGGTTCACGTGAAAGGAAAGGGGGAAGAAGTATAAGAAGCGAAGAAGCCCGTGCAAGGATGAGAACGAAGGAGATCGCAGTCATTCGCAGGACTTCTGCGTTGCCTCTCCCCGACCGACGAGTCACGCGGCCGGGGAGGGGATAGCGATCAGGATCCGGTCGCGCCCGTTCCGGGTGAGACCTTCTCGTCTTCGCCTTCGAGCAGGATGGTCGGACCACCCGCGCCCTGGGTCTGGGCCAGGAGCTCGGCAGCCGCGGCTTGCAGGTCGATGTTCTTGCGGACCTGCGTGCGCTGGTAGGCCGAGAAGCCGGTCCCGGTGGGGACCAGGTGGCCCAAGATCACGTTCTCCTTGAGGCCGATCAAATGGTCCCTGCGGCCGGCGAGTGCGGCCTCGGTCAGGACCTTGGTCGTCTCCTGGAAGGACGCGGCCGAGATGAAGGAGTCCGACTGCAACGAGGCCTTGGTGACGCCGAGGAGCAGCGGGGAGGCTACTGCAGCCTTCTTCTTTTCCTCGCGCAGCTTGGCGTTCGCCTGACGGAAGCGGAACTTGTCCACCACCGCACCCGGGAGGAACTCGCTGTCACCGGGGTCATCGATCTGCACCTTGCGCATCATCTGCGCCAGGATGACCTCGACGTGCTTGTTAGCGATGGGCACGCCCTGGGCCCGGTAGACCGCTTGGATCTCGGCGAGCAGGTAGTCGAGCACGGCATTTTCGCCATTGATGCGCAGGATGTCCTGGGGAACCAAGGCCCCCTCGGTCAGCGGCTCACCGGCGTCAACGTGGTCGCCACGGTGCGGACGCAGGTGCGCTCCTGGCGGAACCAGGTGCTCACGCTCCACGCCACCCTCACCGCGAACGATGACAGTGCGCTTGTTGCGCTTCTTCTCGCCGAACTCGACCTGGCCATCGATCTCAGCAAGCACCGCCGGCTCCTTGGGACGCCGGGCCTCGAAGAGCTCGGTAACACGCGGAAGACCACCAGTAATGTCCTGGGTGCCCTTAATCTCACGCGGCGAACGCGCGATCAACGAGCCGGCCTCGACCTCTTCGCCATCCTCGACCTCGAGATAGGCACGCTCGGGAAGAGCGTGGATGGTGAGAGGTTTCTCCTCTTCCTTGTCGACGACGAGGATCTGCGGGTGGCGCATCTCGCCTTTCTTTTCCTGACGAACGATGACCTTGCGCTCGTTCTGGGTGCCAGCGTCCTTTTCGAGGCGCATGGTCTTGCCAGCGATGATCTCGTCGTAGCGCACGACACCGGACATCTCGGCGAGGATCGGAACGTGGTGCGGATCCCACTGCAGCAGGACCTGCTTCTCCTTGATCGCATCACCTTCGTTGACCAGGACCCGGGCGCCCATCGGCACCGCCATGCGCTCGAGCTCACGGTCCTTCGCATCCAAGATGATCAGCTCGCCCTTGCGGTTGAGCGTGACCGTATCGCCTTCGCTGTTGGTCACGACGTTGAGGCCCTGGAAGCGCACCTTGCCCTTGCGCTTGGCGCGCAGCTCGGACTCTTCGACGGCGCGCGAAGCAGTGCCGCCGATGTGGAAGGTCCGCATCGTCAGCTGCGTTCCCGGCTCACCGATGGACTGCGCGGCGATGATGCCGACAGCCTGGCCCAACTCGACGGAGGTGCCGCGCGAGAGGTCCATGCCGTAGCACTTGGCGCAGACCCCCAGGCCGGCCTCACAGGTCAGCGCACTGCGAACCATCAGGCTGTCGAAGTCGAGAGCTTCCAGCTCGCGAGCAATCGCCACCGTGATGATCTGGTTACGCTCGACAACGAGGTCACCGGTCACCGGATGCTCGATCGTGACCAGCGAAGTCCGCCCGCGAATCGCATCGCTGAGCGGCACCACGCACTTGTCGCCCTGGAACACGGCGCCGCGCTTGACGCCTAGCGAAGTGCCACAGTCCTGCTTGGTCACAACGACGTTCTGGGCGACGTCGGCCAGCTTACGGGTCAGGTAGCCCGAGTCCGCGGTTTTGAGCGCGGTATCGGCCAGCCCCTTACGGGCACCGTGGGTCGACGAGAAGTATTCGAGGACGCGCAAGCCTTCGCGGAAGTTCGCCTTGATGGGCGTCTCGATGATCTTGCCCGAAGGGCGCGCCATCAGTCCGCGCATACCAGCGAGCTGCCGAATCTGCTCCACCGAGCCACGAGCCTTCGAGGCCACCATGCAGAACACCGGGTTGACGTAGTGTGGCTCACGCCCCGTGGGCGCCCCGGTCTTGCCTTCGACATTCTTGCCGCAGTCCATGCGCAGGGCCTGCATCAGCTGGCCACCCACCTCATCACGAGCACGGGTCCAAGCATCCACGACCTTGGAATAACGCTCGCCATCGGTGATGCCGCCACTCTCGAACTGCTTCAGGATCTCATCGACCTCACCCTGGGTCTTGCCGACGACATCGTCGCGACCGGTCGGGACCGTGAGGTCGCTCTTACCGAAGGAGAGGCCAGCCATGGTGCTGCCCTTGAAGCCGATGTGCTTCATCCGGTCGAGCAGCACGAGGGTCGCCGAGCGACCGAGCAGCTGGTAGCAGTCGGCAATGATGCGAGCGAGGTCCTTCTTACTGAGCGTGAAGTTATAGAAGGACATGCCCTCGGGAAGGATGTCGTTGAACAGCAGGCGCCCAGGGCTGGTCTCCACCAAGGTCTTGCCATCGGCAACCGAGGTGCTGTCGTTCTCGTCGATGATCTTGGTGCCCTCGGCGAACTGCACCAGCACCGGCTCGTGGGTGCGCAGCTTGTTGACGGCATAGGCCATCCACGCCTCGTTCGGCGTCGCACGCAGCGACTTCTCGCCGATCTTCTCCTCGGGGAAGCGATAGGTGAGATAGAAGCTGCCAAGCACGATGTCCTGGCTGGGCGCGATGATCGGCCCGCCGTGCGCCGGCGTGAAGATGTTGTTGGTCGACAGCATCAGCGTCGAGGCTTCGATCTGCGCCTCGTAGCTGAGCGGCAAGTGCACCGCCATCTGGTCGCCATCGAAGTCGGCGTTGTAGCCACCGCAGACCAGAGGGTGGATGCGGATGGCGTTGCCTTCGATCAGCACCGGCTCGAAGGCCTGGATCCCCATACGGTGCAAGGTTGGCGCGCGGTTCAGCAGAACGGGATGCCCCTTGATCACCTCTTCCAGGATGTCCCAAACCTGTTCGTCCTTGCGCTCGATCATCTTCTTCGCCGACTTGATCGTGTCCGCGAGGCCGAGCTCCTTGAGGCGGCGAATGATGAAGGGCTGGAACAGCTCCAGGGCGATGACCTTGGGCAGACCGCACTGGTGCAGGCTGAGGTCGGGCCCCACGACGATGACCGAACGTGCCGAGTAGTCGACGCGCTTACCGAGCAGGTTCTCGCGGAAGCGGCCCTGCTTGCCCTTGATCATGTCGGTCAGCGACTTGAGCGGACGGTTGCTCGAGCCGAGCACCGGACGCCGGCAGCGGCCGTTGTCAAACAGCGCATCAACCGACTGCTGCAGCATGCGCTTCTCGTTGCGGATGATCACATCCGGCGCATTGAGGTCGAGCAGCTTCTTCAGGCGGTTGTTGCGGTTGATCAGACGACGGTAGAGGTCGTTGAGATCGGAGGTCGCAAAGTTGCCACTGTCGAGCAGAACCAGCGGACGCAGGTCCGGTGGGATCACCGGGATCACATCCATCACCATCCACTCCGGACGGTTGGGTGAATCGCGGAGCATCTCCACGGTCTTTAGCCGCTTGATGATGTCCTTGATCTTCTGCACCGACTTGGTCATCGAGAGCTCCTCGTGGAGTTCCTCGCTGACCGCATCCAGATCGAGACGCAGCAGGATCTCCCGCAGCGCCTCGGCTCCCATGCCGGCCTCGAAGGTGTTGCCGTACTTCTCGCGATTGGTGCGGAACTCGTCCTCAGTCAGCAGCTGGTAGGGCTGCAGCGGCGTGTCCCCCGGATCGACGACCACGTAGTCCTGGAAGTAGATGACCTTCTCCAAGGAGGCGGTCTTCATGCCCAGGAGGTTGCCGATACGCGACGGCATCGCCTTGAAGAACCAGATGTGGGCAACCGGTGCGGCCAGGTTGATGTGACCCATGCGTTCGCGACGCACCCGATTGTGAGTGATCATCACCCCGCACTTGTCGCAGATGATGCCCTTGTGCTTGATGCCCTTGTACTTGCCGCAGGAGCACTCCCAGTCCTTTTCAGGGCCGAAGATGCGCTCACAGAACAAACCGTCCTTCTCAGAGCGGTAGGTCCGGTAGTTGATCGTCTCGGGCTTCTTGACTTCGCCGTAGGACCACTTGGAGCGGATGTCCTCGGGCGATGCCAGCTTGATGGAGACGGAGGCGTAATCGTTGATCTTCTCGTAGATGGTTTCAGCCATGGTGATCAACCCCGCGCGATGACGTTCGCGCGAACGAAGGAGGAATGCGAAAGGAGGACGGCCGCGCAAGGCTCAGAACTGAGCGCCGGGCCGGTCAAAGGGAGCAGCGAAGGGATCATCCGAGTAGAGCCTCTGGCGAGCCCTTGCGCTCGAGATCGATGTCTAGGCCCAAACCGCGGAGTTCGTGGCAGAGCACCCCGAAGGAGACAGGCGTTCCGGGTTCGAGGATGTTCTCGCCCTTGACCATCGCCTCGTAGATCTTCGTGCGTCCGTCTACGTCGTCGGACTTGACCGTCAACAGCTCCTGCAGGATGTGTGCAGCGCCGTAGGCCTCGAGGGCCCAGACCTCCATCTCGCCAAAGCGCTGACCGCCGAAGCGAGCCTTGCCGCCGAGTGGCTGCTGGGTAATCAATGAGTAGGGGCCGGTCGCCCGCGCGTGCACCTTGTCGTCGACCAGGTGGTGCAGCTTGAGCATGTAGATGTAGCCAACCGTGACCTTCTGCTCGAGCGGCTCGCCGCTGCGCCCGTCGTGCAGCACGGTCTTGCCCTCCTCGGGCAAACCGGCACGCCGGAGAGCATCCTCGATCTCCGCTTCGCTGGCCCCGTCAAAGACGGGGGTCACCGCCCGGAAGCCCAGCTTGCTCGCCGCCCAACCCAGGTGGGTCTCAAGGATCTGCCCGACGTTCATGCGCGAAGGCACACCCAGCGGGTTGAGCACGATGTCCACCGGCGTTCCGTCTTCGAGGAAGGGCATGTCTTCCTCGGGGAGGATCAGCGAGATGACGCCCTTGTTGCCGTGGCGGCCGGCCATCTTGTCGCCCACCGAAATCTTGCGCTTGCTGGCAACGAAGACCTTGACCATCTCAAGGACGCCCTGCGGTAGCTCGTCGCCACGCGAGAGGCGGTTGACGCGCTTGTTTCGGTCAGCCTCGCGAGCCTTGATGCGGTCAGAGTATTCGCGAACCAACTCCTGAATCCGGGACTCGATCTTCTTGTCGCCAGACTCCATCGCGTGCTTGGTGATGAAGTCCTGAACTCGCTTGAGGTCGGCATACCTGACTGCAGCCGGAATCTCGAGCGGCTCGCCTTCGTCATCACAGACCGGCTCGTTGAAGACCTTGTTGGCAGCTTCCAGCATCGACGCCATGGAATCGCGGAACTGCTGCATGAAGTCCATTTCGGCCTGCTTGATCTCCTGCAGGTTCGCCTCGCGCTCGGCCTCGGTCAGGTTGACCTTGCGCGAGAACTTCTGCGCATCGATCACGATGCCTTCGACACCAGTCGGGACCTCAAGCGAGCTGTTCTTCACGTCTTCGCCCGCACGGCCGAAGATCGCGTGTAGCAGCTTCTCTTCTGGAGTCAGCTCGCTCTTCGACTTGGGCGCGACCTTGCCGACCAGGATGTCGCCAGCGCGAACGCGGGTGCCGACCTGGACAATGCCGCTCTCGTCGAGATGGGCCAGAGCCTTCTCGGAGACGTTGGGGATGTCGCGAGTAAACTCCTCACGGCCGAGCTTGGTCTCGCGGATCTCGATCTCGAACTCGTCGATGTGGATCGAGGTGTAGACGTCGTCCTTGACCAGGCGCTCGGAGAGCAGGATCGCGTCTTCGAAGTTGTAGCCATCCCAGGTCATGAAGGCGACGAGCAGGTTCTTGCCCAAGGCCAGCACGCCGTTCTGGGTGGCGGGACCATCGGCGAGGATGTCCCCGACCTTGACCTTGTCGCCTTCCTTGACGATCGGCTTTTGGTTGAGGCAGGTCTTCTCGTTGAGACGGCGGAACTTGCGCAGTTCGTATTTCTCGTCGTCGACCATGATCTGGGTCGCGTCGGCGAACTTGACCTGGCCATTGCGACGGGCCCGAACCACCATGCCGCTGTTGCGCGCAACGATGTCTTCCATGCCCGTGCCCACCAGGGGCAGCTCGGGGGTCAAGAGAGGAACCGCCTGCCGCTGCATGTTGGAGCCCATCAGCGCCCGGTTGGCGTCATCGTGCTCCAAGAAGGGAATGAGGCTCGCGGAAACGCCGACGACCTGCATCGGCGAGATGTCCATATAGCTGACTTCGTCGACGCCGACGGTCTCCGGCTCCCCCGCCTTGCGGCCGAGCACCCGCTCACCGACCAGCCGTCCCTTGTCGTCGATCTCGGCGTCGGCCGGGACGATGACGTGCTCCTGCTCCTCGTCGGCACGCAGCCACTCGACTTCGTCGGTGACCTTGCCCTTGCGCACCTTGCGGTAGGGGCAGACCAGGAAGCCGTAATCGTCCACGCCCGCGAAGAGCGACAGACTTGAGATCAGGCCGATATTGGTGCCTTCCGGCGTCTCGATCGGGCAGAGGCGCCCGTAGTGCGAGGTCTGCACGTCGCGGACTTCGAAGCCCGCGCGCTTGCGGTTGAGGCCACCAGGGCCCAGGGCCGAGAGTCGACGTTCGTGCGCCAACTGGCTCAAGGGGTTGGTCTGGTCGACGACCTGACTCAGCTCGCCCCGAGCAAAGAAGAAATCAATCGCGGAAGAGAAGGTCTTGGCGTTGATCAGGTTGCGAGGGGTGACACCTTCGCCAACATCGTTGCTCTCGAGCGTCATCCGCTCCTGCGCAGTCCGGCGCAGCTTGAGCAGGCCCTTGCGGAACTCCTCGCCGGCAAGCTCGAGGATGGTCCGCACTCGGCGGTTACCCAAGTGGTCGATATCGTCGAGCTCGCCGGTGCCAGCACGCAGCTTCAGCAGGTACTGGATGGCGTTGACAAAGTCGCTTGGCTCGAGCGTCATCTGCTCTTCGCCTACATGCTGGCCGAACTTGCGGTTCAGGCGGAAGCGGCCAACCCGGCCCAAGCGGTAGCGGGTCGCGTCGAAGAACTTCTCATTGAAGAGATCGCGAGCCTTGTCGGCGTTTGGCGGGTTACCCGGACGCAGGCGCTGATAAATCTTCATCAACGCCTCTTCGTGGACCGTCGTCGTGTCCTCCTTGAGGGAGTTGATGATCAGACGATCCTCGGGCTCAACGATGACCTCGACCTGAGCGATTTCCTGCTCGGCGATGTGCAAGGCCGCCTCGTCGGAGATCTCTTCCCCCGAGGGAACGATGATCTCACCCGAGCTCAAGTTGACGATATCGCCAACGGCGATGGTCTTGTTCAAGCGGTCGGCGAAGCGCTGGTCCGGCTCGCTTTTCTTCCGCTTGATGACCTTGGTGTTCTCAGCGTAGAACTCGCGGAGGATATCGCGGTCGGTCGAGAAACGCGGATCCATCGCCCGCAGCAGGGTCATGGCGCTGAACTTGCCCGACTGGTCAATGCGGACCTGGACGGTCTCCTTCTTGCCGACGCTGACCTCGATCCAGCTACCGCGCTCGGGGATGATCCAGCAGGAATGCAGCTCGCGGTCACCGGTCACGACCTCGACGCTGAAGTCGACGCCCGGCGAGCGGTGCAGCTGGCTCACGATCACGCGCTCGGAACCATTCACGATGAACTCGCCACCGCCGATCATCACCGGGATCTCGCCCAGGTAGACCTCTTCCTCCACCGTCGTCGAGCCCCCCACCCGGCGGACATGCACCTTGAAGGGATAGCCGTAGGTCAGGCGTAGCTTGCGGCACTCATCCGGGTCGTAGCGCGGCTGTGAGAGTTCGTAGCCCAGGAACTCCAGTCGGATTTCCTTGTCGTAGGACTCGATCGGGAAGATCTCTTCGAGCAGGGCCTGCAAGCCGATGCTCTCGCGCTTATCCGGCGCGACATCAATCTGCAAAAAGTCCGAGTAGGACTTGGTCTGGAGTTCCACGAGATTGGGGATATCGACGACCGGTCGATAGAGCCCGTAGTTGATGGTCTCCAGCTGACCGGGCAGCTCGACGGCTTGGCTCCGAACCCGATACATCGGATCCGAGGCGCTGCGGCTGAGTCCCTCGCCTACTTGCTTGGAAGAATCCATTGCGCTCTTTGCTCCTGCTGTTGAGGACAGCCTGATTTGGGCTCAGGCAAAGCAGAGCCCTTGCTCAGGCATCGCCAGAGCGAGCCGCCTTGAAGATGCAGGCCCACTCTGCGGTCCAATCATTCCTGACTTTTGTCGCGCGCTAGGCGACACGTATCCAAACAGGCGGACCTGCCTCGCAGGCACCGCCCTTCACTCTCGACTCCTGGCTGAGATGCCCAGCCCAAGGGAAAGGCACCCGCCGCATCGCACCTCTCCGCTCACGGCCAGGAAACCCCGGAGCGCTATCTCGTGCGTCGCAGCGTCGATGTGTCGTGACCACTCGCGCGGTCGAGTCGTACCCTGGAACCAAGGGCCCAAGGTATCAGGGTGAGAACCAGCAGCCGATGAGGCTCCAGGCTCAGCACCAATCACTAAGGTTGAAAAAACACCAAGCCCTAAAACGGTCCCCTAGAAAGGAACCCGATAAAGCGCCACTAAGCCCGAACCCAAGACCTCTCTAAGGCCCGCCCCTCTGCGGCTGCGAAGGCAGCCTCAAGCTGAAAAGAAAGGGCGACCCACTCAAGCGAATCGCGGGAGTCTACTTCGGCACCTAGACAAGAAAAGCCCTTAGCCGTGAAAAACACGGGGAGAGGGCAGGGCCCTCTGATGCCAAACAGCACCAAAGAACTCTGCCCTCGCTCAGGCAGGCCCGGCCGTAGCCGACCCCGGAAGCGCGGAGGCCTCGATCCAGCAAACTGGGATCCTCATAGAGGAACCGAGTTACTTGACCTCGACCTCGGCTCCAGCCTCTTCGAGCTTCTTCTGGACCGTCTCGGCCTCGTCCTTGCTCACGCCTTCCTTGACAGGAGTCGGAGCGCTCTCGACCAGAGCCTTGGCTTCCTTCAGACCCAGCGAGGTGATCTCGCGGACGGCCTTGATGACCTGGATCTTGGTGCCGCCCGGCGCCTTCAAGATGACATCGAACTCGGTCTTTTCTGGCGCAGCATCATCACCGCCACCGGCTCCAGGAGCCGCAACGGCAACCGCGGCAGGAGCCGCAGCCGAGACACCCCAGCGCTCCTCGAGCGCCTTGACCAGCTTGGCAGCGCTGCCCAAGGACAGCTTGTCGAGCTTCTCAAAGATTTCTTCGAGCTCGCTGTCGAGCTCAACCTTTTCAATCGTTTCTTCGCTCATCGGGACCTCCACGTCTTTCGATTTCGCTGTGATGGTTGCTTTGGATGCGCCTCTGAGACCCAGGACTGCTTAGACCCAGGGCTCCGCCACATCGCTTATGGATTGTTGTGCTCCCCCTCCGAGCAGAAGGCTGCAGGAGGAGCGGGTGATTCGAGGAGCAAGCGGCGCTCAGGCCGCGTCGCCCTCACCGGCTTCGCCGCCTTCGCCGTCGGCATGTTGCTGCAGACAGCGAGCGAGACCACTGGGAACGGCCGAGATGACAGTTGCCAGCATGCGGCTCGGACCAGCGATGGCCGAGAGCAGCATCGAGCGGACCGTGTCCTTGTCGGGCATGTCCGCGATGCCCTTGGCATCCTCGCCCTCGATCAGCTCGCCTTCAACGACGCCAGCGAGGACATTGATCTCGATCTCGCGATGCTCCTTCTGGAAGTCACGCACGAGCTTGGCAGCCGTGATCGCACGCTCTTCTGGCGCGAAGACGAGGCCGCACTTGCCGGTCAGCTTCTCATTGAGCTGGAAACCGCGATCGGCCAGCGCCTTGGTCATCAAGCGGTTCTTCGCCACCTTCATCTCGATTTCGTTATCGAGGAAGCGACGGCGAAGATCACTGGCCTGCGCGACCGTCATCTTGTCGAAGCGAACGACGACGCAAGAGCCCATCGACTCAAGGCCGCGATCGAATTCCGCGAGGGTAAGTTTGCCGACGATGTTAGGCATGGCTTGAGCCCTCCGCTGAGACGTTGAGACGGATACCCGGCCCCATCGTCGAAGAAACAGTGACCTTGGTGACAAAAGCACCCCGCGCCTGGGACGGCTTCAGAGTGCGGAGATGGCTAACGAAGGCCTGGGCGTTATCCGCCAGCTGCTCCGGGGAGAAGCTGCGCTTACCCAGAGGCGCGTGGACATTGGCGCCCTTATCCGTGCGGAACTCCACCTTACCGGCGGCGAACTCGGCGACGGCCTGGGCAACGTTGGGAGTCACGGTGCCGGCCTTCGGCGAGGGCATCTTGCCCTGCGGACCAAGGACGCGACCGAGACGGCCAACGTGCCTCATCATGTCGGGCGAAGCGATGGCGACATCAAAGTCGAGCCAACCACCCTCGATCTTCTTGGCGAGATCAGCAGAGCCGACCTCAATCGCCCCCGCCTTCTTGGCCTCTTCGGCCTTATCGCCTTCGGCAAAGGCGATGACGCGGACGACCTTACCGATACCGTGCGGCAAGCTAACGGCGCCACGCACCAGCTGATCGGTCTTCTTCGGGTTGATTCCGAGGCGAACCACGATCTCGACGGTCTCGTCGAACTTGGCCCCCGGCAACTCCTTCAGCAGCTTGAAGGCCTCGACCGGCTCATACTGCCGCATGCGATCGACCTTCTCCTTGGCGCCACGGAAGCGGCGACTATTGGAGAAACGACCGCGATACCAGCGCTTCTTCGGGCCGCTGTCAGAACCGAGGCTATCCTCAGCCTGATTCTCTTTGACTTGATCCGGGGTGCTCTGGGCAGGGGCGGCCTGGGCTTCTTGCTCCACGGCCTTGTTCTTTTCTTCGGCCATCAGCTCAGCCCTCCACTCGAATGCCCATCGAACGGGCGGTCCCGGAAAGCACGCGCACGGCGGCGTCCATGGAGTTGACCTTGAGGTCCTTCTCCTTGATCTTGGCGATCTCCTCGAGCTGGGCCCGCGTGACCTTGCCGACAAAGACGGTGCCGGTTTCGCCACTAGCCTTATCCAGCCCAAGCGCCTTCTTGATCAGGGTTGCAGCCGGCGGACTCTTGAGTTCGAAGCTGAACGAACGATCCTTATAGATCGACACGATGCAGGGAATCAGCAGGCCCTGCTGCTCGCGCGTGGCGTCGTTGAACTGCTTGACGAACTCCCCCATGTTCACGCCGTGGGGACCCAGGGCGGTGCCCACGGGCGGCGCAGGGGTTGCCTGCCCAGCCGGGATCTGGAGCTTTACGGAAGCGGTGACTTCCTTCTTCGGTGCCATCTTGTTCCTCCCGCGGTTTGAACGGACCTAGCGGCCCTCCCGCGAATGGTGGCGCGTCTGTGAAACGCGACCTGAGGGGTATCGCAGCGACGTTTCGAGAGACTCTCGAAGGCCCTACGTGTGTATTCGTTTGTTTCCGCCTGGCGGAAAGGGGCGAAGAGTATGGAGACGGCCCAAGACACGGTCAAGGCTGGAGCCTCGGGTTTCTGCTCGCCCCTGGCCTTCTCCGATCCTCGCTCTGCTCTAGCCGTCCTGCTGCTACTCGCCCTGGAACTGCGGCTTCCTCTTCTCCAAAAAGGCCGTCATTCCTTCGTGCATGTCGTTCGTCGACGAAATCATCCCGAAGATGTCAGCCTCAAGGCTGAGCCCTTCTTCGAGGGTCATATCGAAACCGCGACGCACGACTTCCTTTGCCATCCGCACGGCCAGCGGCCCCTGCTGGGCAATCTTGCGCGCCGTCTTCTTGGCCTCGTCGAGCAGGGCTGCCGGCTCGAAGACCTTGTTGACCAGGCCAATGCGCAGAGCCTCCTCCGCGTCGATCTTGCCGCCACTCATGATCAACTCGAGCGCATGTCCCATGCCGACCAACCGCGGTAAGCGCTGGGTGCCGCCGTATCCAGGAACAATGCCCAGCCCAACCTCAGGCAGCCCAAACAGCGCATTGCTGCTTGCGTAACGGAAGTCGCAAGCCAGAGCCAACTCGCAGCCCCCACCAAGGGCGAAGCCATTGACCGCCGCGATCACCGGCATCATGCAGTTCTCGATGTCGTGAAAGACCTGCTGGCCAAGGTGGGAGTTTTCACGCCCATCCAGGACACCCTGCTCGGCGAGCATCTCGATATCGGCGCCAGCGACAAAGGACTTGTCGCCCCCACCGGTGATCACCAGCGCAGCCACATCCTCGTCTTCGAGGGCCTGATCGACGCAGTCCGAGAGCTCCAAGAGCACCTCGTTATCGAGGGCATTGAGCTTCTCGGGCCGGTTGATGGTCAGCACGACGATGCCGTCGTCGTTCTCGTATTCCACGTTCCTGGGAGGATCGAACTCTTCGCCCTTCATGTCGTCGTCACTCATCACTGCCTCCATCTTGATTCTTGTTCGCCTCGCCGCCGGGAGCATCCTCCCCGGATTCCTGCGCACCAGGAGCCGGCTCACCGTCACAGGCCTCGCCGCCGGAGCCCAGCGACTGAATACGCACCGCCTGCAGCCGCACCGGCTGGACCGGGACACTCCGCTCACCGGTCGAGGAGTATTCACAATCAATCGTGGCGATAGCGTCGAGCGTCTCCTCGCCTTCGACGAGCTGCCCGAAGGCTGTGTATTTACCGTCCAGGTGCCCGGCATGGTCGGCGTGCACGATGAAAAACTGGCTCCCGGCGCTGTTCGGATCCTGGGAACGCGCCATCGAAATCACGCCACGCCGATGCTCGGTATCGTTGAACTCCGCATCGATCGTGTAGCCCGGTCCACCGGTGCCGCTGCCGTTCGGGCAGCCGCCCTGGACCATGAAGTCCTTGATAACCCGGTGGAAGAGCAGTCCGTCGTAGAAGCCGTCCTGCGCCAGCTTCAGGAAGTTGAACACCGTCTTCGGCGCCTTCTCGGGAAAAAAGCCGATGCGCATCTGGCCCTTATCCGTCTCGAGGACAGCCTGCAGCTGGGACAGATCGGTGGTTTCGAGGTCAATAAGAGTCATGGTCTTTCGCTCCGCTGGGCCAGGCCTGGCCCATGATTTCACTTCAGGGTCGGCAGCAGCACGGCGCGCAGCAGCTGCACGTCGACACTCGGTCGCGAGATTTCGCGCCGGTTGAGCGGCTGCGCCTGCACCGGCACCTTGGCGATGCGGTCCAGGGTATCGAGGCCCTCGACAAGCTTGCCAAAGACGGCATAACGCCGGTCCAGGTCAGGCCGATTCGCATGCATCACGAAGAACTGGCTGCCACCGGTATTCGGCCGGCCAAGGTTGGCCATCGACAAGACGCCCCGGCGATGAGTCAGGTCCGAGAACTCATCCTGCAGCTGATAACCAGGCCCCCCCGAACCATCGTCCATCGGGTTGGCGTTCTTGGTCTTGGGACAACCACCTTGGATCATGAAGCCCTCGACCACACGGTGGAACTTGGTCCCGTCGTAGAAGCCGTCCTTCGCCAGCTTGACGAAGTTGTGCACCGTCTTTGGCGCCTTGTCCGGACGAAAGCTCACCAACATCGTCCCGTAGTTGGTCACCAGCGCGACCTGTGTCTTGGCCAGATCGAGGTCGGCCATCGTGAGCGCATCGGGACGGCAGACCACCGTGATCGGGGTTCGGGTCTTCGAGTCGCCGAGCGCCTGCACCGCCAGCTCATAGGTCCTGCCCGCTCGCAGATCTTGGCCGTAGCGGCGCAGGATCACTTCCATATCAAGGGGCAGCCGCAGCTCCAGCCGGGTGCCGCTGGCAAGCTTCCAAGGCTCGCGCTTTTTCTCCGGCTTGGGCGCCAGGGTCCCGAGCGGCTCCCCAGCGAGGAAGAGCTCGATCCCAGAGCCGTCGAGCACTCCTAGGTCCAGCAAGCTTTCCTGGCGGGCTGTAACGCTGATGCGCAGGAAGAAGGTGTCGCTGCTGCGGACATAACGACCCTCGGGCGAGAGGACGACCTGCAAGGCCTTGCCGCCATCCTGGGCCACGCTGCCGCCAGAGCAGAGTAGGGACAAGGCCAAGAGAAAGAGAATGCTCGCACTGCGCATCGAAGAACCCCGTGCTCAGCTTCCGAAGCTGATCGAGAAGTTGAAAACCTTGGTCTTGTCGCTCGCCTCCCGGCGGAGCGGCCAGCCAAAGTCGATATTGATAGGAAGTCCCTCGCCACCAATGATCCCTGGGACAAGAAAGCGAAAGCCTATGCCGGTCGAGACACGAATATCTTTGAACTGCTCGTCCTGGAACGAATCCCCGAGCATGCCGGCATCGACGAAGAACAGGCCGCGCACGATATCCGTCTCCTCGAAGCGCTCTTCATAGCGGGTCGAAAGGATCGGGAAGATGTACTGCGCCGTCCCCAGGAAGCGGACCTCGCCCCCCACCGGATTCCGGAACTGCGTCGGCCCCGCCCCGCGATAGTCGAAGCCGCGCAGATTGCTTTGGCCGCCCATGTAGAAGCGCTTGCTCAGGTAGAGATCGTCACTGCCGTCGATCCCCTGGCCAAGATCCAGGCGCAGCTTGGTATTGAAGACGTGCCGACGCCGCCGCGAGTCTTCGTACACCGGGATATAGGTCCGAAGCTCTGCCCCCACCTTATAGAAGGAACTCTGCCCGCCGAGCCATTCCGGAGCATATTCGACATAGGCACTGGCCCGCGCCCCCGAGGTCGGCCGCGGCTGTCGATCGAGCTCGGCCCAACTGATCCTCCCGAGAAGGCTCCGCATCTCGGTCCCACCCTCGGCATCCCAAACGATGCGAGGCGCATCGCCGCGGACCTGGTCCACGGTGACGTGCTCGATGCGGAAGCCGGCACTGACCTTCCAATCGGTGCCAAAGCGGCGATCAAAGATCACCGAACCCCCCAGGGTGTCACCGCTGTAGGTCCTGTAGCCGCGCAGCTGGCGTTGCCCACTCAGCTGCATACCGATGGTCTCATACTGCCGACCGAAGACGTCCGGCTCATAGAAGGTCGCATCGATCTGCGAAACCTTGGTGCCGGGACGAAGGTTGAGGTTGAGAGTCTGGCCGGCCCCGTGCCAGGCCTCGTTGCGGATCAGCTGCACGAACCAGTCGATCGGGTTGATCCCGGTCGGAGGACGCGTCCAATCGAAGTTGCGCTTGTTGTAGGAGACGCTGGCGAAGAAGCCGGCGTTGGTGGAGAAGTTCGCCCCAAAGAGGATGCGCCCAGTACTGGCCTCGCTGACATCCAGCTCAAGGTCGACCAGATCATCCCGGCCTTCGACCGGAAGCAGGCGCAGACGAACCCCGGGATCGCCGACCGAGAGATCGCCAAAGTACTGGCGAGAGATCAGGCGCTTACGTCCACGCTCCAGCTCGACCTCGTTCAGCGGCTCGCCTGGGTGGACACGCATGTCCCGGCGAATCACATGATCGCGAGTCAACTCGTTGCCGGTGATATCGAAGAAGCGGATGCTCTTCTTCTGCCCCTCCAGAACCCGGTATACGACCTTGACGCTGCCTTTTTCCGGGTCGACGACGAGGCTCGGATCGAGCACTTGCAGGGTATTGGCCCGGGATAGGGTGCGATAGCGCTCCCAGTCGGGATAACCACGCTTTCCGTAGAACTCCCGAATCTTGTCCATGTCCCGGTCGAGGACTTCCTGCCCTAGATACTCGCCCACCTTGAGTGCGAGCAGCTTCTTCAGGCGCTCCGGATCGAAAGCCGGCTTGGCTCCGCCCTTGGCCGGGGTGATATCGACTTCGATACCCGAGACCTTGTAGCGCTTACCCTCGTGGACCCTGGCCACGATATGAACCCCGCTGCGGTCCTTGGTAAAGCGCAGGGTGCGTAGCTCGACGATGGCGTCGAGAAAGCCCCGCTCGCGATACCAAGTCTCGATGCGGTCGAAATCCTCTTCGAGCTTGTCCTTGGAATAGATCCCGGCCAGGAAGGGCAAGAGGCTCGGGCCCGGCTTGTTCCTCACCCCCGCCGAACCGAGGAGATTCCAGCGAAAACCGATGAAGGACGTCGCGGGATAGCTCTTGTTGCCGACGAAGTCGAAGGAGCGGATGCGCACCTTTGGACCTTCGCCAATCTGCAGCACCAGAACTCCGCGCCGCTCATCGGGGAGGACCCGCACGACGACAAAGGCATAGCCGTCCTGGCGGTAGCGCTCCTCCAAGAGTCGCGCGTAGTGGCGACCGGTGAGCTCGGTGGGTGACTCTCCCTCGTCCATTTCGAGCAGACGCCGTAGCTGTGCGTCGGTGAAGTGCGAGAGGCCCTGGAATTCGATGCGCCGGAAGGAGGGGAACTCCTCGACCGCGAGCAGGAGGCGCAGCCCCTGCTCCGCGTCTCCTGGCAGATTCCGCACCTTGAAAGCCGCCCGGATTTTGAAGCGCGACCAGAGGAAGCGGATGTCCTCGCGCAGCGTCGCCAGGTCGAGGCGACGCCCCTTCTGGGTTTCGATCGAACTCAGCAGCAACTCGGGTCGATTCCGCCGGGCGCCCGAAACATCGATCTGGACGATCTTGCGACCGACGAAGGGTTCCAGCGCCTCCTCCTTGTCGACCGGGGCCTCCTGTGCCCACAGAGCAGCCGAAAGCAGCAAACAGCAAGCGAGGGCTGCCAGCGGCAGGAAGCGGGAGAATCCAGAGGGAACTTGGAAGGAGGGCACGAAAAGGAACTCGCAGACGCAGCTATACCCAGGAACTCAGGCGATCGGCTCGGGCTCGCGAGTGTAGCTCTCAAAGCGCATGAACTCGCGGAAGAAGCGCAGCTTGATCGTGCCCGTAGGACCGTTCCGCTGCTTGGCGATGATGAGCTCGGCGAGTCCCAGGTTCTCCTCCGTCGGTTTGAAGTACTCCTCGCGGTGCAACATCATGATCACGTCGGCGTCCTGCTCGATCGCGCCTGACTCTCGGAGGTCCGACATCCGCGGCCGGTGCGAATCACGCTGCTCGACACTGCGGTTGAGCTGGGACAAGGCAACGACCGGTATCTCCAGCTCCTTGGCCAAACCCTTCAGCGAACGGCTGATCAGGGAGATCTCCTGCTGGCGGCTCTCCATCCTGGGGCCACCGTTGAGGAGCTGCAGATAATCGATGAAGGCGATGCGTATGTCGTGCTTCCGCTTGAGGCGCCGCATCTTGGCGCGAAGAGCGTGGATCGACATGCCGGCGGTGTCGTCGATGAAGATCGGCTTCTGGTAGAGCTCACCGGCGACATCGCGCAGGCGCTGATACTCGATATCACTGACCCGCCCACGGCGTAGGCGATGGGCGTCCACCTGGCTGCGGCAACAGAGGAGGTTCTGCGCCACGTTGGTGCTCGTCATCTCGAGACTGAAGAAGGCCACCGGATAATCGCGCGCGGCCGCCCGCTCCATGCAGTTCATCGCGAAGGAGGTCTTCCCCATCGACGGGCGGGCCGCGAGGATGAGCAACTCTCCGGGCTGAAGCCCTGCGGTCAAATCGTCTAGGTCTACGAAGCCCGAGGGCACGCCAGTCAGGTCGCCATCGCGCGAACGCAGATGCTCGATGCGCTCAAAGGTGGCCTGGACGATGCTCTGCATCGACTGCGGCTCACCGGTCTCCCCCTTGCGCGCGATCTCGAAGATCTGCCGCTCGGCATCGTCGAGTAGGTCGCCGGGCTCTTCGCTGCCCGAGTAGGCCCGCTCGGCGATCTCCTCGGAAACCCGGATCAGGCGGCGCTGCACCGCCTTGGTGTGGACGATGTCAGAGTGATAGAGGGCACTCGCAGCCGAAGGCACATAATCGGCGAGGGTAAAGAGGTATTCCTTACCGCCGATCAGCTCAAGCTTGTCCTTGCGCTGCAGGTGCTCGGCAACGGTGACGTGATCGGCCTCAATCTGGCTATCGACGAGTTCGGCCAGCACCTCGAAGATCGTCGCGTGCGCAGCCTTATAGAAGTCCTCGGGACTCAGCCGCATCGCCAGATCGATGGCAGCATCCGAACTCAAGAGCATCGCGCTGAGCACGCTCATCTCGGCTTCGAGATTATGTGGTGCGGAGCGACCTTCGGCCTCGCTCATCTTCCCCTCCCAGAATACGTCGCCGCCTGAGCCCGCGGGCCCCCAAGGCCTGATTCATAGCTCCGGCTCTACAGCTCCATCCCCATTCCACGCATCGCCTTCGCGGCAAGCGCAGGGCCGTCCCTGGCGCCAAAACGTGGAGGGGGACGATAGCAGCTACGCGCCCGCCCTGAAACGCGCGGGCAAGTCCCGACCCTGGGCCGCGGGCACAAATCTCGCGCCCTTGGCCCAGGTCTGGCAGCCCAGGCCTGGCAGCCCAGCCGGGACTCGCCGCTAGCGAGAGCAGCGCCCCCGCTCAGCTTGCGGCCTGGACCACCCAGATACGCGCCTCGACGATCACTTCGTCGTAGACGTGGATCGGGACGTCGAACTGGCCGTGCTCCTTGATGGGCTGCTCCAGCCGAACGTTTTGCGGATGGATGTCGAGACCGGCATTTTGCATGGCCTGCGAGATCATCTTCTCGTTGACGGCACCGTAGAGCGTGCCATCGGCGTTGACCTTCATCTCGATCGTGACGTTGGTCTCTGGGATCGCCTTCGCCAGCTCTTCGAGCTTGCTCTTGCGCTCCTTGATTTGCGCCTCGTACTTCGCCTTGTTCTGCTCGAGCAGGCGGAGGTTCTCAGCCGAAGGCCGAGCCGCCTTGCCCATCGGCAAGAGGAAGTTGCGGGCGTGGCCCGGGCTCACATCGACGAGTTCGCCGGTATGTCCGAGGCCGTCGACATCCTGCATCAGCAGGACCTGAACGAGCTTATTGCCCTTGGTCATCGCTTTTCCTCCTCGCCTCAGGCGGTGTAGGGCAGCAGCGCCAGGAAGCGCGCGCGCTTGATTGCGAACTTGAGACGCTTCTGGTCACGCCCGCTGAAGCCCGTGCGCTTGCGCGACACGATGCGGTACTGCGGGGTGAGGAAGGTCGCGATGTAGTTGATGTTCTTGTAGTCCAGTTCGCTCTCGGGCATGACCTTCGTCCGGCCCGCACCGAAGCGACGAAACTTGCGTCCACGTGCACCCATGGGTGTTCTCCTTGGTTTCGCTCTGATTCCGATGGTGGGGCCTTAGCCCTGCGGTTCTTCATCGCCGGAGGCATCCGCCTCGGCACCTAGTTCGGCGCTGGGAGCATCCTCGCTACCCTCGCCCTGGTTCTTGACCTCTTCGGCCTCAGCAGCTTCGGCCTGCTCCTCGCCGCCTTCAGACTCGCCTGCGCCGCCTTCAGACTCGCCTGCGCCGCCTTCAGACTCGCCTGCGCCGTCTTCAGACTCAACTGCGCCGCCTTCTTCGGTGCCCTCACCCTCGACGGCCTCGGTGCCTTCGTCGTCAGCCTCAAGGTTGAACTCCTTCTCCGGCTCGTAGGCCTCCTCGGGCACTTCCTCGCAACGGAGGAGCAGGTGCCGGAGCACGGGGCCGCTCAGCTTGAGCGAGCGCGACATCTGGTCGAGCGACTGCGGATCGGCCTCGATGTAGGCGAGGTAGTAGGTCGCACGCTTCTGCTTCTTGATCTCGTAGGCGAGCTTGCGCTCGTCCCATCGCTTCGCCACGAGGATCTTCGCCCCGTGCTTGGTCAGGACGGCGTCGACCTTCTCTTTCAAGGTCTCCCATCCGTTCTTCACCTCCCGGTTATCCAGGAGGAGCATGGCTTCGTAGGTGTTCACGTTCTCGTTCCTTCAGTCACGCATTCAGGGAACGAACCTACGAAGGCTGGCTCTCACCGGTCTCTTCGCTGCCCTCGCAGCCCGAGCCCTCGCTGCTCAAGTCCTCGCTGCTCACCCGGATGGGGTTGTAGCGATTCATCAAGACATCGAGCGCCGTCCCCGAGAGCCACGAGCGACAAGCGTCGACACTCGCAGCGTGGATGCGCTGGAGTAGCGGCCGCTCATCGTCCTCGAAGCGTCCGAGCACGAAGTCCGGGTCGACCATGGCGCTATTGGGCAAGCCCTCGGCGCCTATCCCCATCCGCAGACGGGGGAAGCCTTCGGTACCCAGACAGGACACAAGGGACTTCATTCCGTTGTGCCCACCTGGGCTCCCCTCCGACCGGATGCGCATCCGGCCCAAGGGTAGGTTCAAGTCGTCGTATACGACAAAGATCGATGCCGGAGGAATCCGGCAGTAGCGAGCGAGCGCGGCCACAGCCACCCCGCTCATGTTCATATAGGTCCAGGGTTTGACCAGCAGAAAACTGCGCAGGCGCAGCTTCGGCACATCATCGCCTGTTTCGCCTTTGCCAGCAGCCTCAGCCCCAAGGACAGGGTTCGGAGGAAGCAGCATCGGCAGTCGGCCCTGCGCCAACTGAGCCTTCACCTTGCCGGAGAATCCGGCGCCAAGGAAAGGATCAAACTTGCGAACGCGCGCAAAACGCAGGTCCAAGGACTCAGCCAAGGCGTCGACGACGTCGAAGCCCACGTTGTGGCGTGAGTCCCGGTATTCTTCGCCCGGGTTACCGAGCCCCACAAGCATGCACTCGAAAAGGGGGGTATCGGCAGGGCCGGCTTTCGTGTGGAGCTCCTGATAGGGGGCCATGGCACGAAGAGGAAGGGGGAGCAGCCTAGCCGCGGCAACGAGTTCCGCAAGCTTGCGGCTCCGTCGGCACAGCTAGTCCAAGGCCGCTCAGCCCTCGTCGCCACCTTCGGCCGGAGCCTCTCCAGCCTCACCCTCAGCAGCCTCGTCATCGCTCTCCAGCTCTGCGGCCTTCGGGATGACGTTGCAGACCATTTCCTCGGGATCGGAGACCGGGCTGCAGTTCTCAGGCAGGTCCAGGTCCTTGACCATGATCGAATCGCCGACATCGAGGTCATTGATCACCACCCGAATGCTCTCGGGTAGCGAGGTCGGCGGGCAGTTGATATCGATGGAATCGAGCTTCGCATCAAAGATGCCCACCGAAGAGCCCTTGGCGTTGCCCACAAAGACGAGGCCCACGGTAAAGGTACGAGCAACGCTGAAATCCACCCGGAGGAAGTCCGCGTGCAGGATTTCATCGTTGATGTTGTCCCACTGCAGATCCTGGAGGTAGACCTCCTCGACCTGAGATCCGGCCTCGAGCCGGAACAGCTTGCGGTGCTTCCACACGTGACGGGAAAACTCGCGGAACGGGACCGAGATCGCATGGCTCTCACCACCGCGGCCATACACGATGGCGGGGATCTGTCCCGAAGCACGGACCCTGGCCATCGCGCGGCGTCCGAAGACCTCGCGGTCAGACACCTTCATCTTCGCTACTTCCATCGCTCCATCCTTTCGGTTTGGGGAAAAGGGCGGAGGAGTGTAGCGACGAGGCTGGCGCGGGAAAACAGCTAATCTCAGGGGCGCTGATCCAGGGGCGCTGATCTCAGGGGGCTAGACCCCGGAGATCAGCAAACAGAGCTTGAGCGGTGCCTGCTAGGACTTGCCCCGCTCGAAGAGGATCGACACCGACTCCGAATGGTGGATGGAGTCGATCGCCTTTGCCAGCATCGGAGCCAGGCTCACCGACTTCAGCTTCTTCGGCCGCCGCTCTTTCGGAAGCGGGATGGTGTTGCTGATGTAGATGCACTCGATGGGAGCGGCATCTAGGCGCTCGACCGCTGGGCCACAGAGCACGCCATGGCTCGCCAAGAGCGTGACTTCCCGGGCGCCGTGTTCCTTGACGACTCGGGCCGCGTCCGAAATCGAGCCGCCGGTCGAGATCATGTCGTCAACGATCAGGGCCCGCTTGCCTTGCACGTTGCCGACCATGTGCTCGACCTTGGTGACACTGCCGCTGACTCGCCGCTTGTCAACGATGGCAAGCCCGGCCCCGAGTTCCTTCGAATAGGCTCGGCAGAGCTTGACCCCGCCCACGTCCGGAGAGACGACGACGAGGTCGTCGCCCCGGTAGCCATCGGCCTCGAGGACATCGAGGAAGGAGCGGCGGGCGTAGAGGTGGTCCACCGGGATATCGAAAAAGCCCTGAATCTGCGCCGCGTGCAGGTCGACCGTCAGAACCCGATCAGCACCAGCGGTGGTAATCATGTTGGCGACGAGCTTCGCGGTGATCGGCACCCGCCCTTCGTCCTTGCGGTCCTTGCGGGCATAGCCGAAGTAGGGCAAGACCGCGGTGATCCGCTCGGCCGAAGCCCGGCGCAGGCAGTCGATCAAGACCAGCAGCTCGATGAGGTTCTCGTTGACCGGCGGGCACGTCGGCTGCACCACGAAGCAGTCCGAACCGCGCACGTCGACGTTGACCTTCACATCGATCTCACCATCGGGAAAACGACCAACGACCGCTTCACCTGGTTCGAGCTTGAGTTCCTTGATGATTTCGTCAGAGAGCTCGCGATGCGCGTTCCCGCTAAAAACACGCATTCTCTGAAAGTCTTTCGGGCTGTCGTTCATGCTTCTTCCTTGGCGCTCGCGTCTTCGTTCTTCTTGACGAGGGGCCGTGCCGGCACTCCGACGACGACCTGCCCCTCTGGAACGTCGCTACCACGCTTGACGAGGGCGCCCGCCCCAGTCAGCGCCTTTTTCCCGATCTTGGCCGGAGCAACGATCACCGTCCCCGAGCCGATGAAGGCTCCATCCGCGATCTCGGTCAGGTGCTTGTGCTTGCCGTCGTAGTTGGCGGTGATGGTGCCGGCCCCGACGTTGACCTTCTTGCCGATCTCCGCGTTGCCGAGGTAGGTCAGGTGCTTGGCCTTGGAGCCCTGGCCGAGCACGGACTTCTTCATCTCGACGAAGTTGCCGACCTCGGCGCGGTCCTCAAGCACCGCGCCGACGCGCAGATGCGAGAAGGGGCCAACTTCGCAGTTTTCGCCGATCACGACACCCGAGTGGATGACCGTGAACGGGAAGACAGTGGTCCCACGGCCGATTTCGACCCCGCGCTCGATGACCGTCGTAGCGGGATCCTCAATCAAGACGCCTTTGGCCAGGAGATCCAGGTGAATCCTCTCTTGGAGCGAGTCGCGCACGGCCGCCAGCTGACCTAGGTCATTGATGCCCTGGACCTGCTCCCCGTCATCGGTCATCACTGGCACCACGAGTTCGCCCTTTTCGACCAAGAGGCCGAAGCAGTCGGTCAGGTAGTACTCACCCTGCTTATTGGCGTTGGAGAGCTCGGGCAGCGTCTGCCGCAGAGCCGCACTGGTAAAGCAGCAGAAGCCGGTGTTGATCTCGTCGATCTCGAGTTCTTCCTCCGAGCAATCCTTCTGCTCGCGGATGCCGACGAAGAAGCCCTCCTCGTCGCGCAGCACCCGTCCGAGGCCATGGACCGGGACAGCGTCACAGCTGAGCAGGCTCGCCGCGCCCCTTTTGCCGGCAAGAGCCTCGGGCAGCTCCCCGGCCTCAGCACCCAGCGCCTCGTCCCCTAAGACCTCGACCAGGGCCCGCAGGGTCTCTTCGCGAATCAACGGGGCGTCGCCGTAAAGCACCAGGATATCGCCATCCCACTGCTGGCCATGCTTGCGGTCCAGCTCCTCCATGGCCCGCTGCATCGCGTGCCCGGTGCCCAGCGGCTCGCCCTGATCCACGATCAATGCTTGCAGCTCTTCGAAGCGCTGGTCGAGACGTTCGGCGATCTCGTGCATGCCGTGATGCAGGACGACGACCAACTCATCGGGCTGGAGCGCTGCAGCTGTATCCAATACGTGCTCAAGCAAAGGAGCGCCGCAGAGTGGTAGAAGGACCTTTGGCAGGTCGAGCTTGGTGCGAGTGCCCTTGCCTGCGGCAAGGACGACGACGGCGAGGGGGCGCTGGGACATGCAGAGGCGTCCAGGGGTGACAACCGAGTGAAGCTCGCGGACAGCCGCCTATCCGCACGAGCAAGGGCGTTTCTACCGAATACGGCGGAGTGGAGCCAGCCGCTTTGCATCACTTGGCAGAGCTTGCTGGCCGCTGAAAGGGCCCTATGCCTTCAGCACCGCCCGTGCGATCACCAAACGCTGGATTTCGCTAGTGCCCTCGTAGATGCGGTTGACGCGGGCATCCCGGTACATCCTCTCGACGGCGTATTCCTTCGAGTAGCCCATGCCGCCATGAATCTGCACCGCCTTGTCGACCACCCGGTCCAACGCCTCCGAGCAGAAGAGCTTGACCATCGCCGACTCCTTACTGAAGGGCTGGCCCTGGTCACACATCCAAGCCGCGCGGTAGACCATGGACTCCATCGCGAAGATGTCGGTAGCCATGTCCGCGAGCATGGTCTGGATCGCCTGCTGCTTGGCGATGGGCTCGCCGAACTGCACCCGCTCCTTGGCATAGCGGCAAGCCAGGGCTAGGGCCTCTTTGGCCGCGCCGAGGCAGTTGGCCCCGAGAGTCAGGCGCCCGCGGTCCAGGGTCGCCATCGCAAGCTTGAAGCCCTCGCCGACCTGCCCCAAACGGTTGGCATCGGGCACCCGCACCTTGTCGAAATGAATCTCGACCGTGCGGCTGCCGCACTGCCCCATCTTGTCCTCGGGACGGCCCGGCGAAAAACCCTCCATCTCCTTCTCCACGACGAAGGCAGTAATGCCGCCGCGGGTCCCCAGCTCCCGATTGTTGGCGGCGAAGACCACGATCAGGTCAGCGACATCGCCATTGGTGATCCAGATCTTGGAGCCATCGAGGATCCAGTCGTCACCGTCCCTCTTCGCGGTCGTGCGCATCGCTCCGGCATCGCTGCCACTGTCGGCCTCGGTCAGCGCATAGCAGCTGATCTTCTTGCCCTCGGACATATCCGGCAGCCACCGCGCCTTCTGCTCCTCCGAACCGTGGAGCATGATGGCATTGCCGCCAATCGACATGTGACCACCGGCCCAAACCGCGGTCGAGAAACAGCCGCGGGTGACTTCCTCCATGAAGATGCAGAGGCCAAGCTCCCCCATGCCGCCACCGCCAAACTCCTCGGGGAAGTGCAGGCCCAAGAAGCCCATCTCCTTGAGCCCCTCCAGAATGGAGGGAGGAATCTCTTTCTCGCGGTCGATCTGTGCAGCCAGCGGCTTGAGTTCGCTCTCGCACCAGTCGCGGACAGCCTGGCGCAGCATCTGCTGCTCTTCGGTAAAGGTGAAATCCATTGGGGTCGACTCGCTGGCAAAGGCTCGGGGAAGCAAAGCGGAGCGAACACTCTCCGGATCGCAGCTCGGCTGTCAAACCCGGAACTCGCTTCGCTTTCCCGTCTGGCCCAGAGCCAGGCCCCACAAAGCACCGAGACCTGCGGCCAAAGCCTGGATTCGAGGCATCAGACCGCCTGACTCAGACCAGGTCAGACCGGGTCTTCAGGCCATAAACGGGTCGAGGCGATCGCGGCTCTTCGACATCTTGAGGCGACGCAGGGCTGCTTCCTGCAGTTGGCGAATGCGCTCAGCGCTGACCTTCAGCAGCTTGCCCACCTCGCTCAGCGTCTTGGGCTCCTTGCCGTCCAGGCCAAAGCGTAGCTCAAGGATTCGGCGCTCGCGCTCGTTGAGCTCTTCGAGCACCTCAGCGATGCGCTCACGCAGCGGCACATCCACGATCTGCTCGGGGACGCCCGGCTCATCCTCATTACTGAGAAGGTCGCCGACACAGGTCCCGTCCTCGCCCCCCCCTAGCTCCGCCTCAATGGAGATCGCGTAGCGCTGGGTCTCAAGCAGCCGCTTGACCTTGGGGCCGGGAATGTCAAGCAGGGCGCCGAGCTCGTCGGGGCTGGCCTCCCGTCCCTTGCTCTGGCGGAAATCCGCCTGCAAGTCGCGGATCTTCTTGAGGGTCTTCTGCACCCAGACCGGGACGCGCACAGTTCGCACGCTGTTGTAGAGGATCTTCAGGAAGGCCTGGTTGACCCAGTATTCCGCATAGGTCTTGAAACGAACGTCTCGGGCCCAATCAAAGCCTTCGAGGGCCTGGTAGAGGCTGACATTGCCCTCCTGGACCAAATCGGGGGTATCGATGCCGCGGCCGCGATACTTGTGGACCGCGCCCATGACGATGTAGAGGGTGCCGTGCAGGAAGGCGTTGCGCAGCTCGAGCAGCTCAGCCAGTCGGCGGCGGATGCGATCCTGGACAGGCTTGGCACAGCCCTTGGGCCAGTCGATCTCGCCCAGGTCCTCGTGGGTCAACATCTGCTTGATGCGGTCCTCTGCGAAGCCCTGCTCGGTGAGCAGCTCCCCCACCCACTGCCGGAAGAAGGAATAACGACGGGCAAAGCGGAACTCGCCGCTGCGCCCCAGGCGCGGTAGTCGGCCGATTTCCTTCTCGTAGGAGCCCACCCCATCGGAACGAAGCGTGCCCTGGGAGCTGTAGCGGCCGCTCTCGTAGCAGTCCGGCTCCTGCCCCGGCTGCAAGCCAGTGATGCGAACGTCCTTACGATCGAGGCCCCGGCGCAGGCGCTTGGCATCCTTCGCAAACTGCGCCTCGTCTCCGTCCAACCAGGGATCGAGATCACTCCAGCTGAGCTGCTCAGCGGGGGCCAAGCAACGCAAGAAGCCAATCAGGGTCGGGGCCTTGGGGACAGGGGTGGACATGATCATTCCGTCTTCGCTGAGGCGGGCGCCGGCCCGGCGCCCGTGGGAGGCGGAAACTACGCAGAAAAAGGGGCGAGGCTTCCTCAGGAGCGACAATCACTGTGAAAGCGTGTGCCTGTCAGACCGCTACGCGCCTCGGCATAGGTAGATAGAGCGCCGATCTCGGGCCCTGTCGCCGCAGCAGCCCGGCAAGGGCCGGTGAGGCCTGCTAGCTCGCACAGGGGCCGAAATAGGTGCAGCAGTTGTCCCGGGTCTCGCGGATGCGGATCGAGTAAAGCCGAGCCGAAGTTCCTAGCCGCTGCAGCTCCTCTTCGAGCTCCCGCCAGAAGGCTCGGCAGAGGTTCTCGGCCGAGCAGACCTGGTCGGCCAAGAAGTCCACGTCCAGGTTCAGGCAGCGGTGATCGCACTTGTCGAGGATCCGCGTCTGGATGGCTGCCTTCAGATCCTTGAGATTCATGACCATGCCGCTGCGGGGATCGACCTCGCCGCACACGGTCACTTCGAGCAGGTAGTTGTGCCCGTGCCCATTGGGCCAATTGCAGTTGCGGAAAAGAAGCTCGTTCTCCTCTGCACTGAGCTGCGGATTGTGCATCCGGTGGCTGGCAGAGAACTCAGCGCAGCGGGTGATGTAAACGAGTTCCGGCATAGCGAGGTGGGCGGCTCCAGGAGGGAAGGGAGACTCAAGCCCTACCCTTGCCCCGAAGGATCAGGAGCAAGAGCAGGAAAGCAAGCAGGACACCAGCGACCTTGAGGATCATGTCGAGGTTGCCACTCGAAGGCGCAGGCGAAGAGTCCCCGCTGTCGATAGGGGCTAGGCTCCCACCCGAGCCCTTCTCCTTGCCAAATTGAAGGTCACCCGAACCCAGGGGCGCCGGCTCAGCCGCCGCAGGCTTCTCTGCCCTGGCCTGGGCTCCCGCGCCGCCCTGGGCGGGACGAGTGGCCGGTTTGCTCGCCGCCGGAACGCCGGGGCGCCTTGCCCCAGCCTTCCGCAAGACGCCAGGCCTGGGCACCGGTGCTCCGACGATGAGATTGCCGGTAAAGGCGATCTCGGCCTTGTTCGAGGAGCGTGCCACGGGGGCAGCCGGCGGCGCGCCAGCCGCTCCAGGCGCTCCGTCAGCGCCCGCGGGAAGATCGTCGAAGGACTCTACGACCGAGCGAAAGCTCCCATTCAGCAGCAAGGTTCCCGAAAAGCTGTAGCTGCGATGCTCGGTTCGCGGCTTCACCGTAACTGGCACCGTCACGACAAAGCTGTCGGCATAGCTGCTGCGCCCAGCCTTGGGTGGATCGAAGCTCGGAGCGCCAAAGCTCAGGAACTTCAAGTCCTCCTGCCCAGGTGCCCAGGTGATCGAACCCGAGGGCAGGGCGCCAACCTGCTCTCGGGGCAGCATCACGAAGAGCACAAGCTTGCCGGTCTCCCCCGGGGCAATGCGCTTCGGATGCTGGCTGGGGTTGATCTGGATGCCAAAGCTCTTCGCGAAGCTGAGCATGCCTTCGGCATCGGCGCCCCCCATCTCCCTCTCGATCCGCCGCCGTTCCATCGCCTCGATTTCGTCGGGGCTCGGCTCGCTGGCTGGCTTGCCCTGGTCAGGATTGGGCTCAGGGTTCGGCACGGGATTCTCGACCTGGGCGGTCGCAAGACCGCCTAACAGACAGAGAGCGGTCAGCGTTAGGAACAGGCGAGACATGGATCAGCTCCGTAGAGAGATAGGTGGTTTAACGCGGTATGACGCGGGGGCGTCTGAAAGGCCGGCTCAGCCCAGAGCCGTGAGCAAAGAAACCAGGCTCGCGAGCTGCTCCTCAAAGTCAGCGAGGCGGCCTCGCTCCTTTTCGACCAGCTCGGTCGGCGCCCGTTGGACGAAGTTTTCGTTACTCAACTTCCCGCGCAAGCCCTGAATCTGCTTCTCCAGGTTCTGGCGCTGCTTCCCAAGCCGGGCCCGCTCTTTTTCCGGATCGAGGACGCCCCCGAGCCGAAGCTCGATGTCACCGAGGACTTGAACCGCAGCCTGCTCCAGCGGCGGCAGCTTCTCTCCGGCCGCCAAAGAACTCAGCCGGGCGAGATTGGCGATGCTCGGCAGGAAGGCCTCGAGCCGAGCGCAGAGCTCCGGCGAAGCCAGCAGCTGGGCATCCAGCGGCCGCGAGGGTGGGATCTCGTACTTGGCGCGCAGGTCGCGAATCGCGCGGATCACCGCCTGCGCCCAGCTCATGTCGGCTTCGACTACTTCGTCGATATCCGCGCTGCGAGCCTTGGGCCAAGCCGCCAGCGCCACCAGCTCCGAGCTGGCGAGAGCTTGCTCGATGCCCCGCTGCTTGACCTGCTTGCCGAGCAGCTCCCAGATCCCTTCGGTGATGAAGGGCAGGAAGGGGTGCAGCAGGCGCAGCACTTGATCCAGGGCAAAGGCCAGGACCTGGCGCGGCACGGCGGCCTGCTCCTCATCCTGCATCCGCGGTTTGATCAGCTCGAGATACCAATCGCAGAGTTCGTCCCAGAAGAAGACGCGAGCGGCGGCGATCGCCGCACTGGGGTTGTAGTCACGCAGCGCCTGCTCGACGGCCTCGGTAGCCCTGGCCAGGCGCGAGAGCACCCAGCGGTCCTGCACCGTCAGCTGCTCCCTGCTCAGCGCGCGAAAGCTCAGCTCCTCGCCGAGGTTCAGCAGGGCGAAGCGCGAGGCGTTCCACAGCTTGTTGCAGAAGTTGCGCCCCACCTCGAAGCGGTCACTGGTGACCTTGGGCGCGCGCGGCAGGTCGCTGCGGGTGCCGATGACGTCGAACTCCTTCTTGGTCTTCGGGCAGAGATAGACCCCCGAGCTGGATCCGCTCTTCAGCTTGGCCAACTCCAGCAGCTCGCCGCTGAACGGCGACTCCACCTGCACCGGCAGACGAATGTCCTGCAGGCCGGTCTGCATCTCGCAGAGCACATAGCGCATCGCATCGGCGCCGAACTGCTCGATGATGTCGACAGGGTCGATGCCGTTGCCCTTGGTCTTGCTCATCCGCTCGCCCTTGCCATCGAGGATGTTGGCGTGGATGAAGCAGTTGGTGAAGGGCAGGTCGCCGAGGTTGTAGAGCCCGGTCAGCACCATGCGCGCGACCCAGAGCGTGATGATGTCGCGCCCGGTCACCAGGCAGCTGCCCGGGTAGAAATAGTCGAGGCTGCTGGGCTCGCCTTCGCGCACGAAGGGCGCCTGCCCCGGCTCGGGCTGCGCCTTCGCCGGATCGGGCCAGCCCAGGGTCGAATGCGGCCATAGGGCGCTACTGAACCAGGTGTCGAGCACGTCCGGGTCCCGCTCCAAACCGAGCTCTTCGAGCTGCGGCGCCAAGCGCCCATCCGCCTCTTCGTTGCGCAGGCAGACCAGGACTTCGAACTCGTCCTGCGGCCGCTCCTGCGCCAAGCGCAGCGCCTCCTCGGGAAGCAAGGACTCGCCGCTGGGCACGGTGATGCGCAGCATCACCCCTGGCTCCTGCCAGCGAATGCTCTGGCAGAGCTCGCCGAGCTGGGCACCGCTCTGCAGCTTGCGCCAGACGGGGATGCGATGCCCCCACCAGAGCTGACGGCTGATGCACCAGTCGCGCTTCTCGGCCAGCCAGGCGACGTAGCCATGGGCGTAGCGCTGGTCCGGCCAGAAACGCAGCTTGCGCCCGCTGGGCGAGCGCCACTCTCCCTCGACGGCGTCGATGGCCGCCTGGGCCAGGCCGGGGCTCACGAACTCCTTCTTCGTGCCCTTGGCCATCACCACCCCGCCCTCGCGGTCGCCCATCGCCACAAACCACTGCTTGCTGAGGTAGGGCTCGATCGGGGTCTTGGAGCGGTCGCTGTGCCCGACTTCGATCTCGCGAGCCTCGTGCTCGGCGAGGAGACCCTGCGCCTCCAGGTCGGCCACCAGCTTCTTTCGCGCCACGAAACGATCGAGTCCCTCATAGGGGCCGGCGTTAGCATTCAGGCAGCCGTCGACCTCAAGGACATTGATGGCGCCGATCTCGGGGTGACGCTTCCAAACCTCGTAGTCGTTGGGGTCATGGGCCGGGGTGATCTTGACGCAGCCGCTACCCAGCTCCGGCTTGGCCCACTCATCGAGGATGAGAGGAATCTCTCGACCCAGCAGCGGCAGCCGGATTTTGCGCCCGTCCTTGGCCATGTCGGCGAGCTGCTCCAGCCGCGGTAGCAGCTCGGCAACGCGCTCTTCGAGGCCGAGGATCTCGTCCGCCAGCGCCTCGCGATCCTTGGCGCTGGCCTCGAGGCTGCGTTCGCGCGCCTTGGCGATCAGACGCTGCAGCTGCGCCCCGGGCTCGGGATGCACGGCCACCGCCGTATCCCCGAGCATGGTCTCCGGCCGGGTGGTCGCGACCACGATCTCCTCGGGTTCACCCGCCTTGGGAGCAATGATCGGATAGCGCAGGTGCCAGAAGCCCCCCTGCACCGTCGCATACTCGACCTCGTCGTCGGAGACCGCGGTCTGCAGCTGGCAATCCCAGTTGACCAGGCGGTTGCCGCGGTAGATCAGCCCGTCCTCGAACATGCGGAAGAAGGTCTCACGCACCGCCGCAGCGCAGACCGGGTCCATCGTGAAGCGCTGACGATCCCAGTCGCAGGAGCAGCCCATGAGCTGCTGCTGCTCGTTGATGCGCTTCTGATACTCATGCTTCCACTGCCAGATTCGCTCGACCAGGGCTTCGCGGCCGATGTCGTGGCGGGTCTTGCCCTCGAGCTCCAGCAGACGTTTTTCAACGACGGACTGGGTGGCGATGCCGGCATGGTCGGTACCCGGCATCCACAGCGCCGAATCCCCCTGCATGCGGTGCCAACGAATCAGCATGTCCTGCAGCACATTGTCCATCGCGTGCCCCATGTGCAGGGCACCGGTGACGTTGGGCAAGGGCATCATGATGACGTAGGGATCCTTGGCCTGGTCCGGGAAAGCGGCGAAGCACGCTGCCTTCTGCCAGCGCTGCTGCATCGCCTTCTGGATCGCCTGGGGTTCGTAGCGGGTGCTCGTCTCGCCGCTCATTTCCTGCTCCCTCGTTCGTCGCGAAAATCGGGGAAAGGATGCTCGCAGCCCTACGCAGCAAGTCAAGGGCGCCGGATCAGCGATCGCAGGGAGCTTCTCCACGGACAGGCCGGGTAAACTGGCCTGCTGACCATTGCACCAAGCGAGCAACTCGCTTTCCCTGATAGTCGACGGCCAAGCAGGCTGACAAGGAACTCGGGCAAGAGACCCCCAGCGACTCCTTCGCGCATCAGCGAGAGGCGATACCGATGACCAGCGACGAACGGCAACGCGACGGAAGCCAAGACCCTGGAGGCCATCAGGCAGCGCCCCCCTGCTTCGCCCTGCTACGCGAGAACACCCTCCCAAGCCCAGAGCGACTCGGCGCCGCCATGGTCGAACTGGGCTTCGAGCTCGGCGAGGAGCCGATCGAGGTGAAGGAGGACAGCCTCCTCCTGCCCCTCGCCCATGGAGCCGCGCTGCGGCTGACGCTGACCCCGGCGCAGCAGTCGAAGCTCGCCGACCTGCCCCCCGGCCTGACCTCCCCGCCCGAGGAAGAGATCGCCAAGTGCAAGGCCCAGCTCCTCACCGTGCTCCAGGGCATCGAAGGCTCGCCCCTCACCCAAGACCTACTCATGTGCCGGGCGACCGCGGCGGTGCTGCGAGTGAGCCCAGCAATCGGCGCCATGTTTGGCCGGAGCCGGAGCATCCACGACGCCAAGCTCTGGGAAGGCATCGACGCCGACATGAATGAGGAGGACCCGCCCATCGAGCTGATGGTCGACCTATCCATCGCCGACGAGGGCCAGGGGCGCCTCTCGATATTGACCCACGGCATGCCCCGCTATGGCCGCGAAAACTTCCATATCTTCGCGCCCCAGACCAAGGGCCAAGATGCGGCGGAACTCTGCTTCCACCTCGTGTACGAACTCTTGAGCCAGCCGGATCTGGAGTACCCCAGCGGCACAAGGCTCGGCCGCAGAGCCCGGGAGAAGCACCGCCTCGACCGGGGCCCGAGCCCAATCAACCCCAAGGAAACGGTGATGATCCTGCGTATGTAGACGCTGTGCAGCTGAGGGCGGCATCCCTGCGAACTCGGCCCCTGGGCACGCCCCCCTCCAGACTCAGGTACCCTGGCCCTCCGGCTCAACGGCGCGCACGGTGTCGCGAGCGATCATCAGCTCTTCGTCCGTGGGGATGACCCAGGCTGCGAGCGTACTATCCTCGGTCGAGATCTTGAGGGTACGACCGCCAACCGCCTCCCTATTGCGCTCCTCGTCGATCTTCAGACCGAGGCAATCGAGCCCCTTACAGATGCGCGCGCGAATCTCTGGAGAGTTTTCTCCAATACCGCCGGCGAAGACCAGGGCCTCGCAGCCTTCCAGCCCAACGTAGTAGGCGCCGATGTACTTACGCACCCGGGCACAAAACATGTCGATCGCAAGGGTGACGCGACGATCGAAGTGCTCGGACTCTTCCTTCAGAAGCTCGCGCATATCGCTCGCCAGCCCCGAGATGCCGAGTAGGCCAGAATGCTTGCTGAGCATGGTATCCAGCTCGGAAAAGCCCAGCCCCTCCTTGTAGGAGAGGTAGTGCATAACCGAGGGGTCGATATCGCCGGTGCGCGTGCCCATCATCAGGCCTTCGAGGGGAGTAAAGCCCATCGAAGTATCGAAGGAGTCACCATCGCGGATCGCACAGGCAGAGCTGCCATTACCAAGGTGCAGGGTAATGATGTTGACGTCCTTACGCGGCTTCTTCATGAGCTGGCGGTAACGGAAGGCAACATAGCGATGTGAAGTGCCGTGGAAGCCGTAACGGCGCACACCAAATCGAGAATAGTAGTGATACGGCAGCGCGTAGAGATAGGAGGTCGCCGGCATCGTGCTGTGGAAGGCGGTATCAAAGACCGCGACCTGGGGCACCTGGCCGAGCAGCTCCTCGACCGCCCGCACACCACTGAGATTCCCCGGCATGTGCAGCGGCGCCAGATCGACGCAGTCTTCGAGCCCTCTCAGCACTTCGGGGTCGATCAGAACTGATTCGCGGAAGCTCTGCCCACCGTGCACCATCCGGTGCCCCACCGCGTGGATATCACTAATCGAACGCAAGCTCTCGATCCCGGACTCTGGCGACACCAGCCAGCGCAGCACGTAATCGATCGCTGCCGCGTGATCGCGAAGAGGAACCTCTTTGCAAACCCGTTTCTGCCCAGCGGCGTGCAGGGTCACCATCGCAAGCGTGCCGATTCGTTCGACACGCCCATCGGCATGGCGCAGGTCCTCGTCAGAGCGCATGCGCTCATAGTCAGTCTCGATCAGCTGAAAACGGAGGCTGGACGAACCGGCATTCAAAACAAGGACGTTCATGGGTCTCGCTATCCAAGGGAACAAGGTTCCACATATAGCCCCACCCGGGCCACACAACGCGAGCCTCGGCAGATCACTTGCGTATAGCTGCGGAGCTACAGGCGGGGAGTGCGGCCAGGGACGATAGCCCCTTAGCAGCTGGGGATTGAAGCTATCGCCCGGTATCTCCCAGATTCTTTAACGCAGGATTTTCCACCGCTGCTCGGGCACCTAGGCTGGCCTAGATGAACACCATTCTCATCACCGGCGCCAATCGCGGCATTGGCTACGAACTCTGCAGACAACTCCAGGAGCGCGGCGACGAGGTCATCGCAACCTGTCGTAAGAGCAGCGACGAAATCGAAGGGCTCGGCTGCCGAGTCCTGAGCGGCATCGACGTCACAAAAGACGAGGATCTCGTCACGCTCAAGCAGCAGCTCGGCGAGCAGAAGCTGGACTGCCTGATCAACAACGCCGGCATCTACTCCCCCTCCGGCCTTACGGACCTCGACTTCGATATGATTCGTCAGCAGTTCGAAGTCAACAGCATCGGTCCGCTGCGGGTCACCCAGGCACTACTGCCGCGCCTCGACGCCGGGAGCAAGCTCGCGGTAGTCACCAGCATGATGGGCTCGATGACCGACAACGAGTCGGGCGGCCACTACGGCTATCGCATGTCGAAGGCTGCGGTCAACGCCGCCTTCGTCTCCCTGGCCAGGGACCTGGCCGCACGAAAGATCTCGGTCGCGATTCTCCACCCCGGCTACGTCAAGACCCGCATGACCGACTGGAACGGCAACCTGAGTCCGGAGCAATCCGCCGCCGGCCTGATCTCCATCCTCGACAAGCTGACCCTGCAGGAAAGCGGCAGCTTCTGGCACACAAACGGGCAGATCCTTCCCTGGTAGAGACCAGCGGCAGCAGGAGCTAACAAGCCCGCACGAGACGCATTCGCCCGGCCTTAGGCTCCCGCAGACCTAGCGGCAGCTCCTGCAGCGCCCCGGCGCGACCGTGGTCGAATTCACAATCATCCCCATGCGCGTGGAAGGCATGCGGGTTGGATAGCGCCGCAAAGAGCACACCCAGCAAGAGTGCCGCGAGCTTGGGCAGTCGATCCCGGGTCTCGTGGAAGACCTCGGGCAGCAACTCCCCCACCGCGACGTAGAGGAAGGTCCCGGCCGAAATCGCCGCGATCGCGCCCTCGACACCGTGTCCTACCAGGACCTGTCCATGCAGCAGGTAGCCGAGCACAAGCCCAAGCGGGGTTACCAGGGAGAAGAGCAGCAGAACGACGAAGGTCAGCCGCCGCCCTTCGATCGAAAAGCGCAGCGCCGAGACCAAGCTGAAGCACTCCCCCAACTTGTGCAGAGAAAAGGCCAGGGCGATGCCGGCGATGGCCGGCTCCTCCAGCAAAAAGGCCAGCCCAAGCCCGGCAGTGAAAGCGTGCGCCGTTAGCCCTAGCAGCATCGCCCAGCCGACGTTGGCATGGTTATGCGAGCCGAAGAGCCCAAGGTCGAGGATGAGGACGGCAAGCAACCCAACCAGAACCCAGGTCCAGGCGCTGCCATGACCGTTCTCTGCCGCAGTCTCCGCCACGTGCGGTAGCAAATGCAGCATCACGGCACCGAGAAAAAAGCCCGCCGCCAGCGAAAGTAATAGGTGCAGAGAGCGCGGGGTCTTTCGGATAAGCAGCGGCAATACACCGCCCAGGAGGCCAGCCAGCAACAGATAAAGGGCAAGGAGATAGGGGCTCAAAACCAAAAACTCACAGAGCAAAAAGGAATTATCGACATGGCAGGCGGTCTAAGACGCCGTGCGCCTACACTCTTCGGCCTATCCCCCCCTACTTGCAAGCCCGCAAGTCATCTAGCAACCCCAGCATGCAGCTTGGCTACATCAGCAACGGCCTGACCCACCACCGCTTGGACGAGGCCCTTCGGCTCCTCGCCGACGAGGGCTACGACTGTGTGGCGATATCGCCCGACGTCGGACACCTGGACCCCTACCGAAGCAGCATGGCCGAGCGCGCCAGCATCGCCAGGCTGCTTGAGCAGCTCGGGCTGAGCTGCGTGATCGAGAGCGGCGCCCGCTACCTCCTCGACCCACGCCGCAAGCATCGCCCCAACCTGCTCGAGGCCGAGGCCGAGCAGCGCGCGGCGCGTCTGGACTTCTTGCGGCGCTGCCTGGAGCTCGGCGAAGAACTCGGCGCTCAGGCTCTCTCCTTCTGGGCCGGGCAGCGCCCCGCCTCGGTCGCCGTAGCCAGCGCCGAGGCACATCTGCGTGAAGGCATCGAAGCCCTGCTCGTCGAGAGCGAGCGCCGCAGCGTGCCCCTCGCCTTCGAACCCGAGCCGGGCATGCTCATCGAAACCGTGGCCCAGGCCCGGCAGCTCGTTCAGCAGCTCGGTGACCCGCCGCAGCTCGGCTTGACCATCGACCTTGGCCATCTCTACGTGACCGGCGAGGGCTCGCCGAGCGAAGTGCTCCCCGCAGTCATCGAGCGGGTACGCCAGATCCACATCGAGGACATGCGCCGTGGCGTCCACGTGCACCTAGACCCCGGCGAAGGAGATGTCGATTTCGCCGAGATCGGGCACTGCCTCCGAGAGCTCAATTATCAAGGTCCACTGTGCTGGGAGTTGAGCCGGAGCGCACATAGCGCCCTGACTTCGCTACGCAAGGCAAAGCTCTGCTGGGACCAACATCTGTCTCCGGCCAATCTTTAAGCCTTCTTGACGGAGCGCTTCACCCCTGCCTAAGGTCCGGCGCATCGGTCAGGGGACTTTTCTCTGGCCGTGTGGCACTTCTTCCACGTAGTACCTGATTCGGCATCAGCCAAACTGGCCTAAACCCGGACAGGGCTCGGCAAAAAACGACCGGCCCCCTCGCAGGGTGCGGCTCGCTGAGATCCCGTAAGGGAGGAAGACAGTGTCCGTTTTCCTCGTCTCGTCTCTCTCGTCCGCTGCCTCTTCTCATAGCCTGTGAAGGTAGTACACGGAAAGGCGTTGCGAAGGGTTCTGGAGGAGGGGTCCATGAAAATGAGTCGAGACAGCAGCGAAGCTATGGAGCAGACGCGAGCAGAGCGCAGTGCCCGAAGAAGCCAGACTGCCCGATGTATCGCCCCTGTCGTCTCCATCACTTCCGACGCTTCCGAACGACATCGCGGGAATCACAGCATGCTGCCAAGGACCGAAACGCCCCGCGCCCTGCCCAGCCTGGCTCGCCGAGAGCAGACGCCATCCGTCCTAGAAGCTCGCAGGGGCAGTGAAGCTCGCAGAGACCGTGAAGCTCGCAGAGACCGTGAAGCTCGCAGAGACAGTGAAGCTCGCAGGGACCGCAAAGCTCGCAGGGACCGTGCTCGCCACTCGACCACGGCTACGGAGTATCCTCTCCTCCCCGAGCTGCTCCCAAGCGCCGAGATCCCCCAAGGCCATCGCTCCTGCCCTAGCCCCAAGGACCCCCTCACGATCCCTCTGACCCGGCAAATCGTGAGCGAGGGCTCCTGCTTGGGTCGCCAGGACGAGGGATACCACAAGTGCTCCCTGTGCAAGCACTACCGCGGATCCAGCTTCTCCTGCCCCCAGCTGAGCCCCGAAAATGGTCCCGGCACCCTCGAACGCGCTGCCGAAGCCTGAGCAGGCTGCTGGAAAAAGGCCCGCAGACGAGGCTTTGTCGGTGAGCGCATACCCCAACGGCCGGCAAAGCAGAGAGGCAGCAAGACCCCGCTAGCTACTTCGCCCCATCAAGCGCCTCGAGGATTTCGGCGTCGGTCAGGAGTTCCTTGCTCAGCTTGGCCCGCCCTAGGACCTTGGCGATGTTTGCGTCCGAGGGATCGCGCTGCAGTCGTTCGAGTTCCCACTGCACGTTCGAGCGGCCGCTCATCGGGCCGACGCCGATGACCTGCTCCTTGCCGACAATCGCCGCCGGCACCCCCGAGTAGACCGCATCTGCAAGCTCACGGTCTCCGCGACGCAGGGCCTTGATCACCGCTGCCGCATGCACCCCGGTTCCGGTGACGAAGGCGTCGCTGCCCAGCACCGGGTAGTTGTAGGGCACCCGCACCCCCACCGCCTCCGCGACGGTGTGCACGTATTCGGGCAGAGCCCGGATGTCGTGGTCCAGCCAACCCAGGAGCACGAAGTTGACGAGCAATAGATCCATCGGCGCGTTGCCGGTGCGTTCGCCGATCCCCAAAGCCGCCCCATGGATGCGGGTCGCCCCGGCCTCCACCGCCGCAATGCAGTTGGCCAAGGCCAGACCGCGGTCGCGGTGGCCGTGCCAATCGATGCCGACCTCCTCCTCGACGCCGAGCCCCTGCAGGACGTGCTTGACGAACTGCACCACGTTGAAGGCGCCGTAGGGGTCGCTGTGCCCCACAGTGTCAGAGACGCAGACCCGCTTGGCCCCGAGTTCGACCGCCTGGGAATAGAGTGCCTGAACCGTCTGCGGATGGGCGCGGGTCGTGTCCTCGGTCACGTACACGACCGGCAGATTGTTCTTCTGGGCGAACTCCAGCGCCTCGCGCGAGCGATCCAGCAAGAGCTTGAGGTCCCAACTCTCGGTGTATTGCCGGATCTCGCTGGAGCCGATGAAGGCGGCGATCTCGATCGGCAGCCCAGCCTTTTGCGAGATCTCGACGACCGGCTCGAGGTCGGAGACGATGGTGCGGCAGGCGACGTTGATCCCGATATTGAGCCTGTTGTCGGCAACTTCCTTGGCCAGGCGGGTGATGTCTTCGCGCTGGCGCTGCCCCGCGCCCGGCAAACCGATGTCGGCGGTACTGATGCCCAGCTGGTCCATCAGGTGGATGAGGCGAATCTTGTGGTCCAAATCCGGGTCGAGCACGCTTGGGGACTGCAAGCCGTCGCGGAGCGTCTCATCGTCCAGGAGGATGGGGCGCTTGGGATGGAAAGGCTCGCGCCCATGGACGTTCCAGTCGTAGATCAGGTGCTCGAGTTCGCTCATTCGTCTCGTTGGTAGGAGGTCCAGGCGCCGAGCTGACCAAAGCACAGCTGCTCACGAAAGCAAAGGGCTTGGCATTCTAGCGTCGCGTCGCCGCCGCGGCTTCCGCACAATGCCGCCCGGTTTTTCTACGCTGCCATGATCGTCATGAAGTTCGGCGGCACATCCCTCAGGGATGCCGCCGCCCTCCGCACCGTTGCGACGTTGGTCCGAGCCAGGCTGTCCCTCCAGCCTGTGCTCGTGGTATCGGCACATGCCGGGGTCACCGACATGCTGGTCGAGCTGGCCGAAGCGGCCGTGGCCGCAGTCGTCGACCTGGAGCCGCTCAAGGCGAAGCACCGAGCCATCCGCGAAGAACTCGGCCTGCGCGAGGACCTGCACAGCGAACTCTTTGATGAACTCGCAGATCTCTGCCGCGGCATCCGCCTCGTCGGCGAGCTGAGCCCGCGCTCGCGCGACGCCCTGTATTCCTTCGGCGAGCGCATGAGCGTCCGCAGCGTCGCCGCCGCACTCAGCGCCGCCGGCATCGAGGCCAGCGCCTGCAACTCCTACGACGTCGGGGTGCGCAGCGACAGCAAGTTCGGCGGCGCCCAGCTCCTGCCCGACGACGGCCATATCCAAGCCGCCCTGGCCCAGGTCCGGGGCATCCCGGTCGTAACCGGCTTCATCGCCAAGGACGAGGCCGGCAACCTCAGCACCATCGGCCGCAACGGCAGCGACCTCTCGGCCGCCTTCATCGGCAACGCCATCGACGCGGCAGAGATCCAGATCTGGACCGATGTCGATGGCGTGCTCACCTCCGACCCACGCATCGTCGAAGACGCACGCCCCATCCCCCGCATGTCCTTCGACGAAGCGGCCGAGCTGGCCTCGCAGGGCGGCAAGGTCCTGCACCCGGCCAGCCTCGCCCCGGCAATGGCCAAGAGCATCCCAGTGCGGGTGCTCAACACCCACCGCCCCGACAGCCCGGGCACGGTCATCCTGCCCCAGGTCGAAGAAGAGGGCGTCCTCGTCCGCTGCATCGCCCACAAGCGCCACGTCACCTTGGTGGACGTGGAGACCTCGGCGATGCTCGGGCAAGCAGGCTTCCTGGCCCAGCTCTTCGACGTCACCGCCCGGCACCACATCTCGGTGGACATGATCTCCACCTCCGAGGTCTCGGTCTCCTTCACCCTCGACCACAGCGCTGGGCTAGAAGCCGCCGAAGAAGAGCTCCGCGAGCTGGCCCAAGTCGAGATCGAACACGGCCTGGCGCAGATCTGCGTGGTCGGCCACGGCATCCGCAATCGCATGGGCGTCCCGGCCCGCATCTTCGAGCCCCTGCGCAAGGCGGGCATCGAAGTGCGCATGATCTCCCTCGGCGCCATGAAGGTAAACGTCTCGCTTGTCGTCGGCGGCGACGACGTAGAGCGAGCCGTCCAGGTCTTACACGACGAATTCTTCACCGGAAGTACAACGCCATGAGCCAGTCGGAAGCTCCTCCCCCCACCGGTTACCGCGAGTGGACCTGGACCGCTCTGCTCACCTCGCTCTTCGTTGGCAGCGCCATGTGCGTGGCCTTCGTGTATTCAGGCCTCAAGCTCGGCTTCACGCTGGCCGGCTCGACGATCGCCGCCATCCTCGGCTTCGCGGTGCTGCGCCTGCTCGGCGGAGGCAAGGGCTCCATCCTTGAGGTCAACCAAGTCCAAACCGGCGCCAGCGCCGTCAACGTCGCCAGCTCCGGCATCGTGTTCACGATCCCGGCGATCTACTTGCTCGGCCTCGGCGACCAGTTCAATCCCTGGGCTGGCGTCCTGGCCGGCATGGCCGGCACCATCATCGGCCTGACCGTGATCGTGCCGCTGCGCAAGCAGATCATCGAGTTCGAGCGCCTGCGCTTCCCCTCCGGCCTCGCCGTAGCGAGCATCCTCCGCGCCCCCGGCGAATCCAAAGCCAAGGCCAAGCTCCTGGTCCTGGGCTTTATCCTCTCCGGCCTGCTCCTGCTCGCGACCCAGCTAGCGATCTTCGGCAGCGCCGAGCATCCCAGCCCCCTGCTGTCTGACAAGTTCGACCTGGGCGCCCTGCTCGGAGTGCCGAGCTTCGTCAAGCTCGCCTTCGGCCTGAGCTTGCTCAACGTCGCCGCCGGCCTCCTCGCCGGCAAGGGCGGCCTACCCATGCTCGCCGGTGCCCTGCTCGCCTGGTGGGTCGTCGCGCCAATCGCTCACAGCCTCGGCTGGACCATCGATCTCCATCAACTGGCACCACCAGAGAACTGCGCCGAACTGGCCCAGCTGTCCTGGCAGGCAAGCCTGCCCCTGCTAGGCGATCTCGCCCAAGCCAGCGGCTGGATCGCAGGGCTCCCCGAGACATTGCCCCTAGCCGACCTGGACAGCATCAACACGGCCGCAGCCCTTCACACCCAGGGCGCCGAAGCGGATCTGCTCTACGGCGACATGCTGCGCCCCTTAGGCATCGGCATCCTGATCGGTGGTGCCCTGATGGGCATCATCCTCTCCGGCCCGGCGATCAAGGCCGCGGTCAGTTCCCTGGCCAAGTCGCGCCAGACCGTCGGCGCCTCGGACGAGGCCGGGCTCGGCCAGCTTGGCATCGGTCTGCTCATCGGCATCGGCCTGCTCATGGCCGCCACCATGATCGGCACCCAGTTGAGCTTCGGCGACGTGATGATCACCACCATCGTCGGCTCGGTATGGCTGGCGCTCGCCGGCCTCATCGTCGCGCAGGCGACCGGCATGACCGACATCTCCCCGATCTCGGGCATGGCCCTGATAGCGGTCACGCTGATGATCTTCCTGGTCGGCGGCAGCAGCCAAGACACGATGCAGGCAGCATGCCTCCCTGCCATCTTCGTAGGCGCTGCTGTCTGCGTCGGCGCCTCGCAGTGCGCCGACATGATGCAGGACTTCAAGACCGGACACTTGGTCGGCGCCCGCCCCAAGCTACAGCAACTCACCCAGGCCTTATTGTCCTGGATCGGTCCTCTGATCGCCGTCGGCGTCGTCGCCCTGCTCTGGGGCCCCAAAGGCGGCGGCTTCGGCCCCGGCCAGGATCTGCCGGCGCCCCAGGCTCAGGCCCTCGAGTCCATGGTCAGCGGCGTCGTCAACGGCGAAGCACCTTGGGACAAGTACGGCCTCGGCGCCCTACTCGGAGCCTCGCTGTCGATGCTGCCGATCACCGGCGTCGCGGTTCTCATTGGACTGGCCATGTATCTTCCGGCCTACATCACCCTCAGCTACGGTGTCGGCTGCATCATCTCTATGGGGCTGAACAAGAAGTACGGCAGCAGCTTCATCAGTGAGAAGGTGGTGCCCTTCGCGGCCGGCCTGATCCTGGGCGAAGCGCTGATTGCGGTCGGCCTCAACGTCTGGGCGGTCATCTTCGGTTCTGGCGCTGGCGCTCACTAAGGAGGACGAAACGATGAAGCTTCACTACTTCGGCATCGTCCTGGCGACGATTCTTGCAGCCACCCTCGCCGCCTACGTGCCGCCAAAGGGCGCCAGCGCTCCCCCAGAGGGCAGCATCGCTCCGCAGCACTACTACGCCATCCTTCCCATACTTCTGATCGCCGTGCTCGGCTTCCTCATCCGCAGGCATCAGAAGCACGGGCGGGTCGCGGCGCAGGCGGGCAGCGACGGCGCCAAGTTCGCGAGCACAGCCCAAGAGATCCAAACGGGCATCACTCGGATCAGGGCCCTACTCGACTCACAGGGAGCAAACGGCAGCGCCACCGCCCGCAGCTCCCTCGATCAGATGGGCAACGAGCTGGTCGCCCCCCTAATCGAAGCTCGCCACGGCTTGGCCCTGGAGCTCGGTCTCGGCCCCTTTGCCGACAAGATGTCCCAGTTTGCCCGCGGCGAACGGGCTCTGCATCGTGCTTGGTCAGCCCTCACCGACGGCAACTTGGAGGAAGCTCGCATGGCCCTAAAGGACGCGGAAGCTCTCTTCGGGGCCATCGCCGCGGACGCCAGCACCCCAGCTACGGCCCCGGTGAGCTAGCTGAGATGACGCAGGTAGAAATCCACGTCCTGCCGAGCGCCACGGCGGTCTACGACCTGCGAGCGGCCCAGCTGCGTAGGCGCTTGGCCGCCAAGCCCAAGTTCTGCCTGGTGGCCGATCGCAGCCTCAGCACCCAGCTGCTCTTCGCCCAGCTGGCCGAGCACCAGCGAGACTGCCATGCCCTGCGCTTTCGCCTGGCTTCGACGCTGCTGCACTCACCGAGTCGCAGCTTCGAAGGCCCATCGCACCCGGCACTGAGCAGCCAATTCGTCCAGCACTGCATCCTCGACCCGCTAGGCAAAGAGCATGCTCCCCGCGATTGGGTGATCCTCCCCGAGCTGCTCGCATCCTGTGAAGAAGTCGAGGCCGCACTCGCCGAGCAGGGGGGAGCCTGGGAGCAGCAGCCGAGCCAGGACGATCAAGAGCCGAGTGGCGCGATCCAGATACAGCCGCAGGCCACAGGGGTCCTCAGCCGTTTGCGCCGCAGCATCGAATCGCACGAACAGCTGCTACAACGCGATCCACCCGACTTGCTCAGCTTGGATCTCCTCGCCAGCACTGCTCCCGGATTCGCCCTCTGTAGCAGCGCCTCGCTGCGAAGAGAATGCTCCACACATCTCGCGCGACTCAGCCCTTGGCTCCGCGAGCAACTCGCCCGCGAGTTCGGGGACGATCCCGAGCAGGTGCCGCCCTTCGGGCTGAGCATCGGCCCGGCGCTCTTCGAGCGCAGCGCGGAAGTCTGGCTTCAGGGCTGCGGATCTGAGCTTGCCGAGGCCGTGGCCATGGCCTTCAGTGAGCCCGATGCCGAGGACTTGACGGCCCTCGCCCCCATCGCCCACAGCCTGAACTCTGGCCGAGTCTCCTTGGCTCTCGACGAGGCCGCAGCCGAAGAATTGCTCGAGTCCGAAGGCCGCAGCCAGCTGATGCGCCGCTACGCCAACGCCGGACACCATCTCGTCCTGAACGAGCTGGACTAGGAACCCTGCCCCTCACCCGGGCACTGCGCATCACCTGCGCCGCGGCGATCACTTCGGCGAAGGCGGATGCCGATCGACGCTTTCACTCCGCTTGATGTCGAAGCACTGGATCTTCCGGTAGAGGGTCGCGCGGCCGATCTTGAGCAGCTTTGCGGCCTCGGCCACGTGACCGCCAGTGGCAGACAGGGCCCGCACCAAGATCTTCCGTTCCTCAACCTCAAAGGGCAGCACCTTCGGTGCGGTTGGCCCGGCTCCGTCCAGAGATTGAAGTCGGCGGGCACCCTCTTCCGCCTCGCCCTTGTAGCCGAGCCGATCGCAGGCTTCTTCGATATCCACAGCCGTCACTCGCCGCCCCTTCGCTTCGGTAACGGCTTCGCGAATCGTGCCGCGCAGCTGCCGGACATTGCTCCTCCAAGGCATGGAACACAATAGCGCCAAGGCCTCGGCACTCAGCCCTTCGTGCTCGAAGCCATCAACGCTTTGATCGAGGAAACAGGTGGCGAGCAGCGGAATGTCCCCGGGTCGATCCCGCAACGGCGGCACATGCACTTCCCTACCCCGCGTCACGCGGGCGAGATCGTCAATGAGAGGCGGCTCCCCCGGACAGCGGGTCATCACCACCCGCAGCCGCTTCTCTTGCATGCTCGGCAACCGCTCGACCAAGAACTCCTGAGAAGGCTCATCCAGCTCACCGATGTGCTCCAAGAGCAGGGTTCCCGGTGAGCTGTTTCTCGTTTCGAGTCCGAGGAGATCATGCTTCTGGAGCTTGCGGCAATCTTCCCGGCGGAAGGGGAATTCTCCCATCGACTGCCGATGCAGGCTGCGGGCATGCAGTGACTTGCCGGCACCAGGCTCTCCAAACAGGACAACCAACTCCTGATCGAGCGACCTGTTGGCGATCTCCTCTTCGAGCCGGCGAAAGGAGGGCGACTGCCCGATCGGCCCGCCCTGCTCCATCAACTCCTCGGCCCCCCGCAGCAAGCGAATACGCGCCCGTTGTTCGCGAGCCCGCGAGAGTCCGATGCGGATTCTCTCAGGGATTTCTTCGGCCGCAATCGGCAACTCGATGACATCATCGGCACCACCGCGGATGATCTCTTGTGGATCCTCTCCCAACTCTGGAGGCAGTAGAACCAAGCAGGGGTGGCAGGCGGCGGACTCACGGGTCCACTGCCAAAAGGCTTGCCCCTCGTCGAGCCGGAGAGAGGCGTCGATCAGCAAGATTTCATAGCGCTGGGTGTCCAGCAGGATGCGAGCCTCTTCAGCTCGGAGACTCAGATCTACAGAGAAACCCTGCTTGCGGAGTTCAGCCTCTAGCTGCCCCAGAAACTGCCGATCGCTTTCAGCAACCAATACGCGTGCCCAGTCGCTCCCCGGCACCATTCCCCCCCCTATCCGCGACGAGAGGGCTATCGACAAGCGGGGTGCTTAGGGTGCAGGCTGACGCAAAGCTTCCTTCGCAGGAGGAGTAAAGAACCATGCCAAAGCCCCTGCAGATACTCCACCTCTCTCCGAGCCACATCGTCATCGCCAAGGCACCGGGCCTCCTCAGCATCGAAGCACCGGGCCGGGATCCACGCCTTAGCGTCGTGCTGCGGCTGCGCGAGCTACTGGAGTCCCGAGGCGAGGCCAGCGAAGTCTACGCCGTGCATCGCATCGACGAAGAAACCAGCGGCGCCCTGGTCTTGGCGCGTAGCCCCGAGGCGCGCGCCCACTTTGACGCCCTCTTCGCTTCGCATCGCATCGAGCGCATCTACCACGCGATCGTGCTCGGCACGCCACATCCGCGATCCGGGCGCATCGAGAGCCAGCTTGTCGTCGGCGAGGACGGGGTGGTCGTGAGCTGCGAGCAGGGCGGCGAACGCGCGGTGATGGACTACGCTGTCGTTCACCAAGGCCCCCAGTTCAGTGTCGTCGCCTGCCGCCTGGAAACCGGGCGCCGCAATCAGATCCGAGTGCAGCTGGCCGATCGTGGCTGCCCCCTCGTTGGTGACCGCAAGTATGGACGCTTCGACAAGCGTTTCGACCGCGTGCGCGCCCGCCGCAGCATGCTGCACGCCACAGCTCTCGGCTTCGTCGCCCCCGGAGAGCATGCTGCCAAGACCCACGTCGCCCCCTTCCCCGATGATTTTGAAAAGCTGCTCGGGCCGGACTTGCTGCAGGCGCTGACACCCACCTCCTAGCAGCTCATCGCAAAGCGGCCGCAAGAGCCCCTCCACAGCTCCAGGGCCATCAACGCCAGAAGCTGGGAATTCATAGGTGCCAGCGCTGGGCTCAAGCGCTTGCATATCTACATGACCAGATTCCTCCCCCCGCTTCTCGCCCTCCTCGCACTCTCCCCCCTCCTTTCCGCGCAGCTGCGGCTGCCCGCCCTCTTTGGTAAGGGCGCCGTGCTCCAGCGCGATCAAGTGATCCCGGTCTGGGGCTGGGCCGAGGCCGGGAGCCAGGTCCAAGTGCTCCTGGGTAAGGAACAGCTCAGCTGCAAGGCCGACGCCCTCGGGCGTTGGTTCGTTCGCTTTCCCGCGCGAAAAAGCGGCAAGGACCTGGTCCTTGTGGTCGAAAGCGGGCGCGAGCGCCTAGCACGCAGCAACATCCAGATCGGTGAAGTCTGGATCTGCTCGGGGCAGTCGAACATGGAATGGCCGCTCACCCGCGCCATGAATGCCACGGCCGAAATCGCCGCGGCCAAGGACCCGGGACTGCGCTTCTTCCGACTCCAGCGGAGAAGCTCGCTGGCTCCTGAGCTGGACTGCAACACGAAGTGGAGCCACTGCACCCCGGAGACTGCGGCGCGCTTCTCCGGCGTCGGCTATTTCTTCGGGAGGGAGCTGCGCAAAGCTCTGGGGAAGCAGGTGCCGATCGGGCTGATTCAGAGTTCCTGGGGCGGCACCACCGCGCAGACCTGGATTTCGCCGAATGGCCTGCAGATGGAGGATTCCTGCAAGCCAGAGATCGAACGATGGATGCAACGGATCAGCAAGGACCCCAGTGGCCAGCTCGCCAAGGACAAGAACCGCCCGGGCAACCTCTATCGCGGCATGATTCACCCACTGATCCCCTACTCGATGAGAGGTGTGATCTGGTACCAGGGTGAAAACAACGCCAGCCGGGCCTGGGAATACCGCAAGGTCTTTCCGGCTCTGATCCGCGATTGGCGACGGGTATGGGCGCTGGGTCCCTTCCAGCTAGCCCCCCGGGAGCTGCGTCCCTTCCCCTTCCTCTTCGTCCAGTTGGCAAACTACAAGCTCCGCCGCGGCAACCCGCTCTCTTGGGCCGAGCTGCGTGAAGCTCAAGCCCTGGCGCTGAGCCTGCCTGCGACCGGCATGGCCAGCGCCATCGACATCGGCAACCCCAAGGACATCCACCCCAAGAACAAGCAGGAGGTCGGACGCCGCCTCGCGCTCATCGCACGCGCCCGGGTCTACGGAGAGAGCAAGCTCCCCCACATCGGTCCGCGCTTCGCGAAAGCGAGCTTCGCCAAGGGCAGGGTTACCGTGCAATTGCAGCATGTCGTCGAGGCGCTACGCACTCGCGATGGCCAGGCGCCGAGTTCCTTCCAAGTCGCTGGCAAGGATCGCAAGTGGTACCCGGCAGAAGCCAAGCTACAGGGGAAGAGCATCCTCCTCACGAGCAAGCAGGTCCCAGAGCCCATCGCCGTCCGCTACGGCTGGGACGATAGCCCGCACTGCAACGTGAGCGATGCCAGCGGACTGCCGCTGACCCCCTTCCGCAGCGACGACTGGCCGGGGGTCACCTGGCCCAAATAAAGCCTGGGCGAGCCCGTTGCTCTCCCAGGCTTACTTCTCGCCCAGGCTTTACTTCTCGCCCAGGCTTAGTAGGGCCGGAGGATTCAGGGCAGGACGCCCACGAGCTGAGTCACGATCCCCTTGCCCAGGCTGAGACTTCCTCGAGCAGCTTGGTAGTCGTAGGAGCCGAGCATGCTGGTCACCATCCCCGAAATCGGCATCCGCATCGCTACGCCCGGCGAGGTCACCATGCCAAAGGCGTTGGCCTTCGCATCCAAGAAGAGCCCTTGGGCGTACACCGTCAGGCCATCCAGGCCAGTGACCTTGGGAATCCAGAGCCCGGCACTCGCGACCATGCCCCCAGCGCCAGAACTCCAAGTGAAGGGCAGGAACAAGTCCATGCTGACATAGAGCCAGTTGCCGGGTGCTCCCAGCGGCGTCATATCAAAGGGCAAGTTGAGAGGGCCGTGCTTCGTGCGCGAAAAGCCATAGCAGACTAGGCCCGGATACTGCTTGGAGAGCCCGCTGGCCTGGAACTCCATCGTTCCGCCCGGCAGCATCTTGCTCAGGTCCGACTTGACGATGTAGCTCTCATTCGCGCTGAACTTGCCGCTCTTGCCGAAGCTGACGAAGCTGCCCGGAGAGGAGTTCGACTTGTGGGCATCGATGAAGTAGTTGGGCTTGTAAGCCTTCTGCGGCAACTCCCACTCAAGCAAGAGGTGCCCCTTCGCCACCTTGTAGAAAAACGGTCGGCTGAGCTTCCACACGATATTGAAGCTCGGTACCCCCGTCTGGGCCGGAGCATTGAGGGTCCCCTTGAAGGCCAAGGTCGGCTGGCCACTACGGTTGCTCGCAAAACTGCTGCTCATCTTGCTCGGCGACACGCTCGTCTCTGAGATCCAGAGACTCATATTGGGGAAGCGCTTCGCGGCCACGATCGCATTGCGAGCATCGATTCGCCAACGCAGCTCGCGGAGCATCGCGACGCTCCGGCCCACGGCAGTGTTCAAGATGATCTGCTGGACACGTCCGCCGCCATAACCGGTGGGGTAGACAGACAAAGTCGACCCGTCAGAACTCGCAGCCGCCGCAGGGATGACCTTGGTCTGCTGAGCTGGGAGGAAGCTCGCAAGCGCAAGCCCGGCGGCACCGATAATCAAAACACGCATTCATCACTCCTTGTGGCTGGTCCCAATATCTTGGCAGATCCGAGCAACAGGTCTAGCGCAAGGAGTTCAGGCGCGACAGACTTGCTGCAGCCTGGTGACGAAGGGAATCAGGGATCTGGCGCTTTGCCGCCACGCGTCCCTGGCAAGGCCCGCTTAGCGATGAGTCGCCAAGCACAGCCGCTTGCGCCCGGCCAGCTCGCTCGGCTGGGACAAGGTAGACTCTGCCCCAGCAACCACCAGAGCCCCAGCAAACACCAGACACGACAAGGGCGAGATCGGGAAGTAGAGCCCGAGCTTCGGGGTTCCGTCGAAAGCCCATATCGAGCGAAGCTGAAGTCAATGGGCTTGGTTTCCATGACTGAGTTGACTAGCTACTGCCACCAAAAGGGTATGGTCAGACCATGCCCGGATATGAACCTCAACTGACGGTCTTTTACTCCAAACCACCTGGCTATGGCTGGGCTCCGATAACCGAGATGGCGCGGTTGGCCGGAAAACTGCTTGGGGCCAACTATTTGGAATTCGATGGAACGCAGCCCTACACCAAGTGGGCCGCACTCAAGGGCAGCTGGCCTAGGCGCCGCGGCAAGCACAAGGCGCTAGTGATTGCGGCTCAGCCAGGAGACCTCAACCGACTCTCCGAGCGGCTTGGCTGGCTTCGCGGTTACGAGTTCAGCGTCGGCTGGGTCATCGACTCCTTCTGGGAAGACCGCATCCCACGGGTGGCAAAGGGCCATTTTGATCAGCTATTCATCACAGATGGGGACCTCACCGACAGCTGGGAGAAGCGCACCGGAACGAGCACAGCTTGGCTACCCTGGGGTGCGGAAGCACTTCGGCAGCCAGAACTGGCTCAAGAGCGCCCGGTAGATCTGCAGCGCCTGGGAAGGCAGCCAGGCGCTTGGGACGACGACGATCGCGCTACAGCCGCGGCGGTCAAGCAGGGCATGACCTACCGTGGTCGGCCGCCGTATTCAGATTCCCTGGAGGAAGGTCAGCGGATGCTGCGTGCGACATTGGTCCAGGCGAAGTACGTACTCGCGTTTTCCAATCGAGTGGGGAACGCCGACTACACCCACAAGCGACACGAGTATGTCACTGGCAGGTGGACGCAGGCACTTGCCGCCGGCGCATGCGTGGCCGGGCTTTCGCCCCGGTGCCGGGCCACCCGGGAGCTGCTGTGGCCCGAGGGCCTTCTGGAACTCTCTGGGATAGACCTAGAGTCTGGGATAGCCGAGGTAGCTGCTGCGGCCCAGACCTGGACCCCGGAGGTCGCCGTTCAAAACCGCCAAAAGGCGCTTGAGCGGCTCGACTGGCGGCACAGATTCGCGGAGCTGGCTAGCGCACTAGAATGGAGCGCACCACGATTACAAGCGGAGCTGGACGAGATTCGAGAGCTGCTAGCTCCCTAATGGCTCCAAAGTTTGGGCGGTAAAGCGCTCTGGGAAGCGGCTCAGGGAATTTCTTGCGGCGGTAACGACCTTGAACCTAACTGCGTAGTAATCACCCTTCATGCTTGACTTAGTTAACCAAAGCGCCCTCGCCTCCAATCGCTCATGAAACGTTGAATCGCCTCAAGCAATTGCTCCCGCCTAACTGCGCGCAGTTTTTCGCAGCTGCACCTAGGCTTAGCGGTGCGTAGTAGGTACTTCAGTTGTGCTGCCATCAAATAAACGCCAAGCGAATCCCCCAATTTCTCCCCCAGAAATCGGCGGCGAGAAGCCGCAAGTGACCGGATCCGACGAAAGGCAAGGTCCAGGTGCATTGTTTCAGCCCAGTCCGCCCATTTCCATCGATCAATGTGCTTGCCAGAGACGAGTGGAACCCAGGGAATTCCGTATGAGTCCGCCAGTATAGCTCCGTGCATCGCTTCACTAAGAACCCAGTCGCAAGCTGTAAGTTCCGCGACAAACTCCGAAGGCGCCAATCGAGGATCCACATACCTTATACCGGAATATTCGCAGGATCGTTTCAAACTTGTTCCCATTATCACTGATGTCGTGACGTGAGGGACCAGGGCTACCTGCCCGTAGGATTTTCGCGCCCTCGGGACCAGATCAGGAGTAAGCAGCGCTGGGTCAGTTATCGCTTTATTGTGGTCCAACCCAAGAGCTTCGGCTGTTTTCCTCCCTCGGACAAAATAGATCACCCAACGACTGGTGTCGACCAGGCCCTGCCCATGACGATAACCCGAACCAAGTATAACAGCTGGCTGCTGCGCCGGAATGCTATCAAGAATGGTGCCGATTCCAGAAACCCACCATTGGGAGTCACCATCAAGGCAATCGCCGATAAAATTGGGCCAGAGGATAGCGTTGAGGTCATCACCTACATTGCTATCGGCTGCAACTGCAGGAAGATCCGAAAATCGACAGTAGTGGAGTATCATAATCCTCAAGCCGTGGCCAGGAATGGATGTAATGCAGAGGCCCCTGGCGCACCCAAGTGTTTACCAAGACACCACGGAGCATCCAACGAGGAAGGACATACCGCATGTTAACATGCTGCAAACGAAGGAATCGACGTTGTTTCCATGTCTGACGAGCTGAGGAAAAAAGTTTCGTCTCGCGAGCAGTAATTCGACCGGAAGCTCCGTGTGGCACGGCCAAAGATGGCAGACACGGTTGAGAGCGTGGTAAGCGTTGCTTGACGCCCATCTTGACGGATGTGAATCGGTTTCGAGCAGAAAGGCGGGAGTTGATCCCGAGGTGCTTCGTGCGTCTTAAGTGCATCAATAGAAGCACTTATCTGCTGCAACGAGCTGCTCCCCGCGACCTCCTGCATCCAAGCGGTTAACGGCCTCGTCGACCATTTCCGACAAGAACTGGGGCTTCTGGTCTCTGAGCTGAACCGGATAAACCAGACATCGCAAATGGAGTGCTCAAGCATCTTGACCAACCATTCGCCGCAAGGGTCTTTTCTTCGCTCCTCACTGCCGGTTTTGACCGGCGCAGCAAGGCCCGCTTAGCGATGAGTCGCCAAGCGCAGCCGCATGCGCCCGGCCTGCTCGCTCAGTGACCCGGAACAGCGAGCTCGCCCCGTGAGCAAGGGTCGCATGGGCTTCGGTCCCCCCCGAATCACCGTCCCGATGGCCGGCAGCGGCAGGTCAAAGAGCGCGAGGGATTCACTAGGCTTGGCCAGCAAGTTGCGCCTTGTGGCCGCCTTCGGCAGCGCCTTACGCACAGCGGCCAGGGGCCCCAGGCGTAGGCGTGACCTCTCGCCGAACTCCAGCACGAGGCCGACGCTGCGTCCCTGCAGGCGCAGCCGGGCCTCCCATTTCTGGCTGCCCTGCTTCACCAAGCCATCGAAGCCATCGAACTCCATCCGTGAGATCGCCTCACGCAAAGCCCGGGGATCAGCCACCGTCACCACCAATTGGCTCTGCGCCGGATCCAGGGGATTCCCTAAGCGCGGCCAGAAGCACAGGTATTCGTCGCCTAGAGCTTCCAACAGTTCCTCGCGCAGGAAGGGCAAGGTCTCGAGACTCGCCCCCAGGACTTGGCGCAGAGCCTCGCCAAAGTAGCCGCCCTGACGGGCCAGGCTGCGCCGTTGCTGCGAGAGGATCCTCTGCAAGTCGGCCCGGGCCCAGAGAAACGCGAAGCGCCCGGGCAGCTCTTGCGCCGCCCCTCCGAGCCGGGACTTAGCCGCCGGAAGCAGCAGCGCCTTGACCAGCCCCATGGGCTCTCGCGCAAGCTGGACGTAGACATCCGCCTGCACCGACTCGACTCGGTCTCCCAAACGCTCAAGCCGCAAGGCCACCGCCGCCGAGAGGAAGCTCTCAAGACCCAGGAAGGAGGTCGAGAGCTTAGAACCCCATCCACCCTCACTCGCCTGAAACAACTGATTCAGCATGGGGACCAGGCTCCGGCCCAGATCCGCGTGCAGCTCCACCTGGAAGTCCTCCGCGGAATCCAGCTGCTGGACGCTTCGCTGGAACCAGCGGCGCGAGCCCAGCGAGCGAAAACCGACGCCCGGCGAGAAGCCTTCGGGGCGAGCATCCTCCCCAACGAGGCGCAGCAGCCGTAGGCCCTCACCATCAAAGCCGCGGACACGCTCCTCGGCACCTAGCCCGAGCAGCTCGGGCACCCAGGGCGCCCGCCATTCGATGCTCGCGGCGGTGCTGGCCGGCAGCTCGCCAGCCAAAACTCCCACGCGCTGCTGCCCAGGCTCACAGCTCAGCAAAGCGAACCCGAGGGCCGAGAGCAGCAGCGCGCCGCGCATCACTGATTCGCAAGCCAGTCGAGCAGGAGGCGCACGCCGACGCCGGTCGCGCCAAACTCGTAGTAGTCCTTCGCCTTTGCGCCCCAGGCAGCACCGGCGATGTCGATGTGCGCCCAAGGAGTATCGCCAACGAAGTTCGACAAGAAGGCGCCACCCGAAGTCGAGCCAGCGCCATCGGCCTTGCCGCTATTGATATTGCGCAGGTCGGCGAACTTGGACTTCATCATGTCCTTGTGCACGTCCCAGAGCGGCAGCTGCCAACAGCGATCACCGGAGCTTTCACCCGCTTCGAGCAGTTCCTTGCAGACCTCGTCATCGCCCATGATGCCGCTCATCTCGTGACCGAGGGCCATGACGACCGCCCCGGTCAGGGTGGCGAGGTCCACCATCTTCGCTGGCTTATAGGTCTTGGTGACGTAGGCCAAAGCATCGCAGAGGATCAAACGGCCCTCGGCGTCGGTGTTCAGCACTTCAATCGTGGTGCCGTCACAAGCGGTGACGATATCGCCAGGCTTCTGGGCATCGCCGTCCAGGAGGTTCTCCGAGGCCGGCACCGCGCCCACGACTCGCAGCTTCGGCGACAGTGCGCCACTGGCGAGGGCGTGGAACAGACCAACGACCGCCGCGCCACCGCACATGTCGTAGCGCATCTCGTCCATGCCTGCCGAAGGCTTGAGGCTGATGCCGCCAGCGTCGAAGGTCAGGCCCTTACCGACAATCGCAATCGTCCTGCCCTTGCTCGCCTTGCCCTTAAAGGGGTCGTAGTCGAAGAAGATCAGCTTGGCCGGCTCACGGCTGCCGCGCGAAACGCCGAGCAGGGCGTTCATCTTCTCCTTCTTCATCCGCGCTTCGTCGAAGACCGTGACCTTGACCCGGTTATTCGCGAGCTTCTTGGACTCGCTGGCGAGGATGCTCGGCGTCATCAGGTTGCCAGCCTTATTGCCGAGCTCGCGGGCAAAACAGGTCGCCTCAGCACGCAGCATGCCGGTCTTGGCTGCCTTGCTGCAGGCCGCCGGCAGCTTGCCTTCGATGGCCATGAGCGAAGCCCGCTTCAGCTTGGCCGGCTTCGCCTTGTCCTTGGATGGGGCGATGTAACGGTAGGCAGCAAGCCCGGCGCCTTCGGCAAGGGCCTGGCATGCGAGTTCAAGCGCGCAGGCTTCCGAGACCCTCTGCGACAGCGCCAGCACGAAGTCGGCACAGCCCAGATCATCGGCACGCTTCTGGGCAATGGCCCCGATGCGGCGTAGGGATTCGGCATCGACCTCGCTGCTCCTCCCCGCGCAAACCAGCAGCAAGCGCTTAGCCGGCGCAGCTTCGCTGGGATAAAGCAGGCAGCTCGCCCGCAAGCTTTGCGGCAGGTCGCCCACTTTCTTGGCCTGAGCGAAGGCGTCGTCGAAAGCCGGCGGCAACGGCGGCGTGTCCTTTTCGAGGTGAACGAGGACGAGGAGATCGGTCTTGGCGTCGAGCGCTGTGCCCGTCTTGACGCTGACTTGCATGTGCTTCTGCTCTTTCGTGGCTAACAGACTGGAGACAGTCTCGCGGGCGAAAGAATCCCGACTCGCGGCGCCATCGGCGTCGGAAGGACTCTGCTGCTACGCGGCTATGGCCTCGGCCTGCTAAAGACATGGTGGCGCCAGAAATGGCGCTCGCCTGGGGAGTACGCAAGCGAGTGTCATAGCAGAAGCCCCGCGCCGCTTCCTCAACTGCTCAGGGGAGCTTGCGGCGGAAACGCTTGCCCAAACGAAACATCGCTCGGCGGCGCCTCGGGAATCGGCACGCGATGACAACGCAACACATAACTCAGCAGGGTGAGGCCCACGGCAAAGACCCCGAGTCCGGTGGCCCAAGCCAGCAGGTCAATGGGCCAGATCCAGGCCATCGCTCCCAGCAAACTCGTCGCCAGGTGCAGCCAAAAACCCCGGCGCACATGGGCATCCGGCAATAACTGCCGCAGCGTCGGCACCATGACCCGCCCCACCAGTGGCGAGCAGCGATGGAACCAAAAGAGGAAGGGGATAATCCGCGCCAGCATCCCATGCACGATGCCCCCCGCCCAAGCAAAAAGGACCAGCCAGCCAAGCAGCAGCTCGCAGCGTGGTACTCCAAACCAGGTAAGCAAGGCAACGACGACAGAGAGCGGAGCGATAAGCAGGCCAAAACGCCAGAAAACAAAGCTCACGTCCACACGCCGGCGCCGACGCGCACGCAAGGTGCGCAGACAAAGCCAGGGATGGAAAACACCGAGCGCCAGCAGCCCAGGAATCGAGCCATAGAAAGCCAGGCTGCGCATCTGGGGAAGCACAAGAAAACCGGCCTTGCCTGCCATAAGGGCCAGAAACGGCAGCAGGGCACCGAGCATAATCCCGACGAGGGTCAGCCACTGGCTACGGCGCGACGGCTCGGGCGCCAGGTAGAACATCGGAACCACCTGCCAGGACACGGCCGTTATCAAACAGCCAATCCAGCCAATCCAGGCGATGCTGAGATGTCCCTGAATCCATGCCCCCCGGTCTCCTGGAAAGGCATAGGGGCCGAAGCCATGTGACATCCACGCCCCCGCCATCAAGGTCAGGAAGAGGGCAAATATCGCGAACCGCAGGCCAATGACACTGGGCCCCTGGGCTCGACTTCGCAGCAACGCCCAGCCAAAGAGCAGGACGCAGGCAAAGAGAGCCGCGGTCAGGAAGGAAAACGAAACAAAATATCCCGGCGGCAGCTCCTTGGCCGCGAGCAGCAGGGTAACGAGGCCACATACCAACAAGAGCAGCCAGAGCCAGGAGCTGCGCACCAGCGGCACCGCCCGCCCCGCCAGCACCGGGATCATCTGGTAGAGCGCACCGACCATGACCGAGCCCAGGAAGCCCAGGGTGCCGAGGTGCACCAAGGTCAGGGTCTGCGGTCGCCAGTGGGACTCGAGGATCACCGCGCCCTCGAAGAGCATCAAGCTCCCCCCCGCCAGCAGCGACAAGCCCGCCACGACGAAGTGCACAATCGGGATGGAGAGAGGAGGTGCTTGTTCGGGGCTAAGTCCGCCCGGAATCGCAGAAGCGCTCATGACTCTTGAACCGTCAGGTGTAACAGGCAGCTGCCATCGTCGAGGAGTAGTGCATTCCAGAGATCCCCGAACTCACTGAGCCTCTGCAGTAAGAGTTCGGGCCGCCGCGGCAGCCGGGCGAGAAGCACCTCTCCCGGCCGGAGCTGGGCGCGGGCAAGCAGCACTCGGTTGAGCGGCTCCGGAGCCGCAAGGTCGCGATAATCGAGGATTTCGGGGGCCGCTTCGCCGCGCAGGATCAGCTCCCAGTCGCCCTTCCCCAACTCGCTTACCGTGACCAAGAACCCCCGCGACTCAAGCAAGGTAATCAATGGCGTAGGCCGAAACGGCGCCAAGAGCTGCACCGCACCGGTCGGCGCCAGCAAGTGGAGGAGGCGTAGGACCTCCTCAAGAGGATCCTCTCCGCGCCCAATCAGCGGCCGGGCATCGAGGCGCAGCAGAGTCTGGAGCTCTTCGCTCGGCTCCTCACTCTCGCCTCCCTCGCCGCAAGGCACCCCCTGCTCCCAAGCCGCCCAAGCCTCATCGAGCGCCCGCAGGAACAGTTCGCGCAGCGGCCGTGTCGACTCGGCGAACTGCCAAGCCAGGATATATCCGCGGATCCCGGCCAATAGCTGCTCGGCAGCGGCCTCCACATCGAGCTCGGCCGGCAGCTCCTGCCGCTGCCGCGCCAAACGCACGAACTCGCCAAGGAGCGCCCTTTGCATCGACCCGAGATGGCGCAGTGGCGCAGCCAAGGGGCCCGGCTTCTTCCCCGCCTCTGTCCGCTGCCGAGACAGCTCATGGAAGAGCAATCGAGGCACGCCAGGACGCTGCTGGACGAAGTCACCAAAGGAACTGAGCAGCGAGCCCAGGGCTTGGCGAGGCGGAAGCGCCTGGGCCAATTCGGCATGAATGAGCCCCTGAAGCTCGCTTCGCACCAAGCTCAGCACCGCAAGGAGGATGCTCTCACGCGACCGGAAGTGCTTGAACAACGCTGGCTGGGTCACCCCCACGTGGCGAGCGACACGCCGAGTGCTCAACTCGGCAACCGGCACATCCCCCAGGAGATCCAAAGCCGCACGAGCAATCTCGACTCGCCGCTCCTCGGCACTCTTCCGCGATCTCTTCGGACGATCTGAGCCTGACATGCTTGCATCTTAGTTATCGCTCGATAACTTCCGCAAGTCAGGAAATGCCCAGATGGAGCAAGCGAGATGGAACAGAGCCTGAATCAGTTCTTCCTGGAAGACCACCGACGATGCGACCGCGCCTGGGCTGATCTAGAAGCCGCCATCGATGAGGGAGCCAGCGAAGCCGTGCAGCCGGCCTGGGAGTTCTTTGCCGCGGCCATGGAGCGGCACTTCCAGATGGAGGAGCGGGTGCTGTTCCCTGCCTTCGAATCCCGCACCGGCATGATCCAGGGCCCCACCCAAGTCATGCGCGCCGAGCACGACCAAATGCGCGGCGTCCTCTCCCAGATGAGTTCCTCGCTCGCCTCCGGCGACCTCGAAACCGTGCTCGAACTCGGCGACACCCTGCTCATCCTCGCCCAGCAGCACAACATGAAGGAAGAAGCCGTGCTCTACCCCATGGCAGAGCAGCACCTCCATGGCGATTGGGAAGAACTCTACTCCCGCTGCCAAGAACTCGACTAGCCGCGCCTGGAAGGCGTAGCCGAAGGCCAGGTAGCAGGCCTCCAACGCGTCCAAGTAGCGGGCAGCGGTTCCAGGTTCCCCTGGCTGGCGATCATAAGCAGCCCCTGCTTGATCATGGCTGTCGAGCGAAGTGGACATCTCCCCCGTGCCGACCAAGCTTGACAGTATTCAGATGTCGAGTCGCCGGAACAGTCCAGCTGAGCACCGCCCAGGCAGGGAAATCAGGGAACTCCGCAGTTGCTGAACTGTGGCGCCGCCTCGTAGCGTCCTACGGATGAACTCCATTCAAAGACCGGCCGATCTCGGCTCCTTCGCGTCGCAGTTGGCGGATTACACCGAGCTGCGGGTCCAAGAGAATCGCAATACCCATATCGCCCTGGTGAACGGCGACGTGGTCAGCAATGTCCGGGCAGCGCGGAGCGGCGTTTCGGCGCGCAGCTGCGTGGGCGGGCTTTGGGGCTTTTGCTCGGCGCCGACCGCAGACGGCGAGTCGATCGAACGTACGCTGCAGCTGGCGCGCAAGAACGCCCAGCTGCTGGCCGCGCGCGAGAAGCGCGAGGGCTGGACCCTGCCGACGACCAGGGTCGAAGGCGCGCACGACTACGGCACCAAGCAAGAACGTCGCAGCCAGAAGGAGCTCATCGAGTTCCTGCGCCAGCTGGATGCCCAGGTGCAAAAGAGCTGCCCGGGGCTCAGCTCGCGGACCCTGGTCATCACCTGCCTCGACATGGAGAAGACGCTGCTGACGTCGACCGGCTCGAGCGCGCACTCGCTGACGCCGCGCGCGCTGATCTACATCGAGATGACGGTGATGAGCGAGGGCGCGCCGATCTCCCTGATGAAGTCCTACGGCGGGCTCGGGCACTTCGAAGATCGCTTTGCCGATCCCAAGGAGCTGCACGCGGAGCTGGCCGATCAATACGAGCACACGATCAAGAAGAGCGAGGGCATCTACGCCGAAGCCGGCACCAAGACCTGCATCCTCGCCGCCGACCTCGCCGGTATCCTCGCCCACGAGGCGATCGGGCACACAACCGAGGCCGACTTCGTGCGCGGTGGATCCGTAGCGAGGCACTACCTCAACGAGACGGTCGCATCCCCGCTGGTGACTCTGGTCGACTTCGCGCACACGGCGCTCGGCAAAACCTGCCCAGTGCCCGTGCACGTGGATGACGAAGGGACCGAGTCGCGCGATGTCACCATCATCGAGGACGGCGTGCTTCGCAGATACATGCACAACAAGGAGACGGCCGCGGAGTTCGGCCACGAGCCCCTTGGCAACGCCCGCGCCTACCAGTTCAGCGACGAGCCGCTGATCCGCATGCGCAACACGGCGATCCTGCCGGGGCAGTCCAAGCTGGACGAGATGATCGCCTCGATCGACGACGGCTACTTCCTGATGAAGCCTGGCAATGGTCAGGCCGACTCGACCAGCGAGTTCATGTTCGCGGTCACCCAGGGCTACGAGATCAAAAACGGCAAGCTGGGCCGTGCGATCAAGGACACGACGATCTCAGGCATCGCCTTCGATCTGCTCAAGACCGTGGAGATGGTCTCCGGCGACATGGTCTGGAGCGCTGGCGGTATGTGCGGCAAGAAGCAGCTCATCCCCGTGGGCATGGGCGGCCCGGCGATCAAGTGCAGCGTGACGATGGGAGGCAAGTGAAATGACGAGCAAGAGCATGATCCAGGCCGACAAAGAGCTCGCCCAGTACTGCATCGAACGCCTGCTAGCGGCCGGCGCCGACAAGTCGCAGTGCGTGCTGACGCTCTCGGAGAAGTCGGAGTTCAACGTCGCCAACGACGACATCAGCCTCCTGCGCACCACCCTAGGCGCCGATGTCTCGCTGACAGCGCTGGTCGACGGGCGCAAGGGTTCGATTGTCATCAACCAGCTCGAGCGCGACGCAATCGACGCGGCGGCGAGGGATGTCGTCGAGCTGGCGCGCAACTCGCAGCCCGATGAGGCCAACGACATCGCGGAGGCTGGGGAGCCCAAGAGCTTCGAGTCAGGCGACTCGGCGCCGAAACTCGAACTGATGCACGAGCGCCTCAGCCGCTTCCTGGGCTACGTCAAGGAGCGCTATCCGCGCACGGGTCAGGAGGAAGTGCAGCTCGACTTCACGACCGCGAGCCAGCAGTTCTCGAACAGCAACGGCGTCGACTTCGCCGAGCGCGAAGGGCTCTACTCCTTCTCGACCTTCTTCACCAGCCGTGAAGGCAAGAACAGCTCCTCGTTCAACTACACCGGCTTCAAGCGACGTAATCTCGACGCCGAGCTCTTCGAAATCGGCTCGGTGGACCGCCTGCTGCGCGAGAGCGGCGAGCAGATCGTGACCAAAGGCATCGGCAAGAAGTTCGTCGGTAAGGTCGTGATGACTCCCGACTGCCTACCGAGCTTCCTCGGCAGTTTCGCCGGCTTCCTCGGCGACATGGCGATGATCTCCGGCACCTCGATCTACAAGGACTCAATCGGGGAATCGATCGCGGACCCGCGCTTTAGCCTGCACTGCCGGCCGCGCAGCGACGAGATCGCCGCCGGCTACGCGGTCACCGGCGATGGCTTCGAAGCGCAGGACTGCACCCTGGTCGACGGCGGCGTGCTGCGCTCACAGCTGCTGGGGCTCTACGGCTCGCGCAAGACCGGCAAGGCGCGTGCAGCGAACCACGGCGGCGCCTTCGTCATTGACCCGGGAGCATCCTCTTTCGAAGAGATGATCGCGGGTATCGGCGAGGGGCTGGTGCTGGGGCGCTTCTCCGGCGGCCACCCGAGTAGCAACGGCGACTTCACCGGCGTAGCCAAGAACAGCTACTACGTCAAAGACGGCAAGGTCGCCTGGCCAATCAGCGAAGTCATGATCTCAGGCAACATTGCCCAGATGCTCAAGGACATCGACTCGATCTCCGCCGAACGCGTCGACTACGGCGACGCCATCCTTCCCTGGATCTGCGTGAACGGCATTTCGGTCTCGGGCTGAGCAAGAGCTCCGGCTCCTGTGGCAGCTGCCCCAGCCCCTTAGGCAGGGAGTTCTGGCATGGTGAGTGTAGACGAGCATCGTTCGCCCAAAGGCCAGTGAGCGATGCGCCGGCTCGTACGCCGGCTGGCGTGCCCTCCTGAACAAGCTGCCCGTTCACCCTCACGTCCGGCTCTCGCCGGCACCCGAGACCTGGGACCGCGAGACCGGGGCTCCGCCATCCTCGCCGGCGACCTCAACCTCTCGGGCAGCTCCCCGGTCTTCAGCGGCCTCCCCCGGGCAACAGGATTGCGAGATTCGCGCCGCGGCTTCGGGCGACAGCCCTTCCGGTCGAGTTCTTCGCCGATCAGCAGGCTCTGGGTCCTCATCGACCACGTGCTGGTGGGAAAGTCATGGAGAGTAACGGAGCGCTACACCAGCGAGCTCCGGGGAAGTGACCACCTGGCGGTGTTCGCGCGGCTGCTCCCGGTCGACTCGCCCGTTTCCCTGAAGACCGACTCCAGTTATTGGAGGATGCGCACTCCGCGCCCCCTCCAAAGCCCGAGCAGCACTTCCCAGCGCCGCCCATCGCAGCTAAGCCATGCGTGCAGTGCCCAGCTAACGACTCCGTAGTGCTGCGACGTTTTGCCGCTTTCCCGCCCCGGCCCAATACGCATAATTTGGAACGCTTGGCCTTGCCGGGATTCGCCAGCGATAAGGCCAAGCAGCTCATTACCTCTTCTCAGAGAACGATCCATGAAGCTCCCAATTACTTTGGTAGCGGCGCTTGCCGTCTGCCCTTATCTCGCGGCACAACATGCCTCGGGTAGCCTCAACGGCAGCAACCCGCAACAGCAGCACAACCCCGATGGCACGGTCGGTAACGCCCCTGTCTTCCCAAGCATCCAGAACTCCAGCCCCTTCACTCCTCCTGGATCGCTAACCGGCCCCATCCTGAGCCCGCAGGAGAAGGGCGTCGTGGCGCTGAACAAGAACGGCGGCACCCTCAGCAAGCTGGTCTTCCTCAAGGACCGCTGGTTCGTGCACAAGGTCGTCGCGCCCCGCAACATGACCATCACCAACTTCGAGTTCTTCTGCCAAACGAACTTGCAGAAACTGAAGGTCACAACCGGCCTCTTCCTCGACAGCTCCGGCAAGCCTGCGAAAACGCCGGTGCGAACGTCTTCGATGTTTGCCTGGAAATCGGCAGCCTTCCGTGGCTCGCCCCTGAGCGCCCCGCTCTACCTGTCGAAAGGCCGGGTCTTCTACATCGGCTACAAGATCCCCAAGACCGGCCAGTTCTATGTCGATCTCATCAACGGCTCAAACACGACCTACTTCTGGGGCCCACCGATCAGCCCCTCCTGGCAGGGTCCACTCTCCCATCGCAAGGTAGCCTGGCGTATCGACAGCTACGACAGGGGTTACACCTACACCTTCGGCTCGGCTTGCAACACGAAGAACTCACGCGGGCAGGGACAAGGAACCTGGGCCAAGGGAATCAACGCCGACGCGACGACCACCAACAACCGCGCCTGGAAGGCCAATGCTCGCATCGTCCTCCCCGTGTATGCAAATCGCGACATGCTCGTGACCGGCATTTCTTGCCTCAGCCGCGTAACCAAAGGCTCGGCCTGGGCAGGCGCCGAGATGTATCTCAACAACGGACCCAATGGTAGCCCTGGCACCCGCGTCCGGGCCCGGGGAATGCTGCAGTCAACAACCTCACGCTGGAATCGGGCCAACTGGAGACCCTATTTCGTCCGGAAGGGAACGATCTACTACGTCGGCTTCCAAATCCCAAACAACTATCGCATCTCTACCGATGAGGGATCGAGCACCCCGTACTACTACCGCGGGCCCAAGGACACGAAGTTCAGTGGTCCCTACAGCTACAGCTACATCAAGTTCCCCCTGCGTGTGCACACGAAGTACTGCGAGAACGAAAACCAACTCGCCAGCGGCAACGCGACGGCGCCCTACATCAGAGGTGCCAAGTTCATGCACAGCCACTACGCGGATTCGGACCAGTGGGTCAGCGGCTTCGGCTTCCGCTGCCGGGTCGCCTCGGGTAGTGCCAGCGTGCGCTTCGAGCTCCGACTCGCGGACGATAAAGGCCGCCCGCTCAACTCCGCAGTGCGCGCGGTCATCAGGAGAGTCGACAGCTCAAACGGCTACAAGGACGTGCACTTCACCCCGATCTTCATCCCCCGGGGCTCCACCTACTACGTCGGCTACATCATCCCCGATAGCTCGAGCGTGACCTTCTACCCCAAAGCCTCGGGCACGACCTACAAGACCTCGTACTACTGGCAGTCGAAAAGCTCCTCGGCCTGGAACAGCTATAGCAATCCCTTCGCCCGCCGGATCTTCACCGCCCGCACACAGCTAAACCCCTACGCGACGAGCAACTCGACGACCGCATTCTCGAACGACACCGACTTCGCGATCAAGGTGACGGCCCCTGCCGACATGTGGGTCGACGGTTTCGAACTCTTCGCAAGTATCTCAAGCGGCAACCCCACCATCGGGACCAATCTCTACCGGGCCAACGGCCCGGGTGGCAGCCCCGGCCAGCGAGTGGGCCATGGCATCATGCCCATGGACACCATCAGCAGATGGCGCCCCACGGCTTTCGCGGCCCCGGTCTTCTTCGCCAAAGGCACGAGTTTCTACGTGGGAGTCACCACGTTGAAAACGACCCAGCAGCGTCTGCGGATGAGCCTGAACAGCGGCACGAAAGCAAGCTACTTCTGGAAGCGGACAACGCAGAGCAAATGGAACGGGGGCACGACCGGCTACACCACGCCCATCGCCCTCAAGGTCCACGGCCGCACCGGTGCCGCGCGCCTCTCCTACCACGGCCCCGCTGCGATCGGGACCTCGCTGCAGGTGAAGCTCATAGGTGCATCACCACTCCGCCCCTACGGCCTGATCTTCTCCCCCTCGTCACTGAAGTGGGGCCCGATCTTCTTGCCGTGGGAATTGCCGTTTTGGCGCCGCTGCAAGCTCTACGTCGGTTACGACTCTCTGCTCACCACCGGAAGCACCGGCTCGACCGGCAATCGCACCATCGCCCTGCCAATCCCGAACGACAAGAACCTGATCCACGTGCGCTTCTACAACCAGTTCTGGGTCCTCGAACGCCTCGGCAGCCAATTCGAAATGAGCTGGACCAACGGCGGCGGCGTGCGCATCGGCGGCTGAGCGCCGCGCTGATCGCAGACGAAGCCGTGTCGCGGAAGCCCCCGGGAGAATGCTCCCGGGGGCTTCCGCTGCTAGATCAAGGGCAGCAAGAGGTCGCGCCTACCCGACGACCGCGTGACCAGGGCTGAGGCCTGCCCCGGGCTTCCACAGCTGTCCTGCTTGCGAAGCCCCCCTGACTCAAACTACGCTCGCAGTGATTTCACGCGCGTCATCGAGTCACCAAGAAAGGAGGCGCAGAGCATGCTGTCCCACCGCGAAGAGCTCTGGTTCGAGATCCCAGAGCGCATGGGCTTGGTCAACATCACGCCCGATGTCGAGCGAGTCGTTCACGACAGCGGGGTCCGAGAAGGCCTCGTCCTCGTCAACGCCATGCACATCACCGCCTCGGTCTTCATCAACGACGACGAGCCGGGCCTGCACGATGACTACCGACGCTGGCTCGAAGAGCTGGCGCCACACGCGCCTATCGATCGCTACCGCCACAACCTGACGGGCGAGGACAACGGCGACGCCCACTGCAAACGCCAGATCATGGGGCGCGAAGTCGTGGTAGCGATCACCGAGGGAGCCCTCGACTTCGGTCCCTGGGAGCAGATCTTCTACGGCGAGTTCGACGGGCGCAGGCGCAAACGCGTGCTGGTGAAGGTGATTGGCGAGTGATGCTGGGCCGCCCAGCGTCACGCCTGCCGCGATTGCTTACCGCAATGACTTGCCGCGATGACTTGTCGCGATTGCAGCGCCCTCGACCTTCAGACCTGAGGTAGGTCTCCAACCCAGCGACTGCCCTTGTCACCGGCAAGCCGCTCCTTCTTGAAGATCGGTAGCTCCTGCTTCAAGCGATCCATCAGATCCCTCGCGGTATCGAAGGCAGGCCCTCGGTGCGGCGCCGACACCACGACGCAAACACTGGCCTCGCCGATGGGCACTTCGCCAAGGCGGTGGACGCAGTGGATGCTGCCTACGCCCTCGCGAGCGCCAAGCTCTTCGAGGATGGCCTGCATCTTCTTGATGGCCATGGGCTCGTAGGCCTCGTAGGCCAGCCCGGCCACAGCCTCGCCCTCATGGTGGTCGCGAGTGACGCCCCAGAAGGTCAGCAAGGCGCCATCCTGGTCGCTGCGACAGGCCGCCTCGAGAGGCCGTGCATCGATGGCTTCATGGGTGAAGGAAAAGTGCAGAGAGGGCATCGGCATCTAGCTCAGCAATAGTGGACTCAGCCTCCGGAGATCGCCGGGATCAGCGCGACCTCATCGCCATCGCTGAGCAGGGTCGCCAGCTCAGCATAGTCCTCGTTGACGGCGAAGACGAAGGGGAGCTGCGCCAACCCCGGGTGCGACGCCACCAGCTCCGTCCGCAGATCGGCGAGGCTGCGAGCACCGGAGAGTTCCCAGCTCTCGCAGTCACAGCCCGCCAGTTCGCGGGCTGCAGCGAAGTAACGAAGCGTGATCCGCAGCGAAGCCATAATCCGCGCTCAGCGGCGACGGCCCTGCAAGGTGACCTCGAGGACCTTCTTCTTGCCATTGCGCAAAACCGTGACCTTGACCCTGTCTCCGGGCTTGGCCTGAAGGAGGAAGCGCATCCAGGACATGACGTTGCCGATGGGCTTGCCGTTCCATTCGACCATACGGTCGCCCTTCTCGAGGCCGCCCTTCTCGGCGGGGCTCCCCGGGGTCACTCCACCAACGAAGACACCCTGCTCATCCGCGTCATAGCTACCAGGCCTGATACCGAAGCTCACCCTGACCGCACTGCGCCCGCGCCGCCGCTGCCGCTGCTGCTGCTGCCCGCCTCTTGCGAACTCGAAGCGCGCCTGGCGCGTCGCCGCCGCCAAGCCGATCTCTTTGTAGAGACGCATGGCGTGCACGGCATCGACGCGGTTGATCTTGTCGGCAGTATCCCGCGGCGTGTGGTAGTCGCCATGGATAGGCGACACGATGGCAAAGAGCGTCGGGATCTGAGCCTGGTGGAAGGGGAAGTGGTCCGAGGCTGCCATGACACCCTTCCTCACCTTCAGATCGAGGGGAGAGCGATCGAGAACCGGCTTCAGCCACGTCATCATGCCCTTCGCCGTGCCAGTGCCGGAAACCGAGAGCCCGCCGTTTTGGATGCGGCCAATCATGTCGAAGTTGAGCATGATGGCGTGCTTCGCCACTGCCGCGATCGGATGGCGGGTGTAGTAACGCGAGCCGTTGAGCCCGGACTCCTCGCCACTGAACGCCAGGAACAAGATCGAACGAGCCGAGGCCTCGGCGGGCATCGCGTCGTATTCCTTGCGGAGCTTCTCGGCGATCATCAGGATCGCGGCGACGCCCGAGGCATTGTCGTCGGCCCCCGGATGCAGCTCGCCGCCGCCCGAACGCGAGCCAAACTGGCCCATGCCGAGATGGTCGAGGTGGGCACCGATGACCACGATTTCGTCCGCCAAAGCGCCCTTGCCCGGCAGTAGCCCACCGATGTTTTGCCCCTTGGTGCCGGTGAAGCCGATCTTGGCGCTCACATCGCCTTCGACGCCCAGCGGCACGAAGACACGGCCCTCGTCGGCCAAGATGCGCAGCTGCATCAGCGAGCGCTGCTGGGGATCGTACGCTTTGACTAGGTGCTCTGCGGCGGCGTCACTGAGCGCAAACACCGGCAATTGGCCGCGCGTCCTGCCGCCCGTGGCCGCCGCCATCAAGCCTTTGGCCCGCGGATCGGCTGCGCCCGGAGGATTGACAAAGAGGATGGCGCTCGGGTTCAGCTTCAGCAGGCTGCGCATCTTGTAGGCGAATCCAGCACGCATGCCCCAACGCGCACGTTTGACCCACTTACTCTTGCCGCTTGCGTCCATCGGCTCGAAGCGAAGACAGACTGCGATCTTGCCCGTGAGATCGTCCCCCTCCGCAAAGCTGCTGTAGCTTCCTGCACCTTTTTGAATGCCATAACCCACGAAGACCAGCTCGCCCTTCGCCTGGCCACCAGCCCCAAGACTTAGGGCATGAAAATCCTGGCCGGCAACGAGCTGCTGCTCGCCGATCCGCATATGGGAAGACACAACCCCCCGGACGCCGCGGAGCGGGAAGTCCTGACGCCAGCTCTGACCGGAAGCGAAAGGAGGCTGCAGCCCCGCCTTCATGAAAAAGTGCTGCACGTAGTCCTTGGCGATTTCCATACCCCGGGTGCCGGGCAGACGCCCTTCGAGGAAGGGGCTGGCCAAGAAGGTCAGGTGCTCGTCATAGACCTTGAGGTCCGTGCCATGAGCTTTATACGCATCCCGGATCGTCGGAGCTTTCGCCGCCTTCTGCGCCGAAAGCTGCTTTGTTGAAAAGCTGCCAAGGAGGAGCGATGCGGCGAGCGCAATGCTGAGGTAGGGAGACTTCATCGTGTGCTGGGCTCCTTCGAACCGCCTACGAGAAACGCAAGGGCGTGTAGGCAGCTGGGAAATATACAAAGAGAGGCGGAGAGACTAGCCGCAGGGGCCGGACCTGTCGCCTCGAAGCTGCGCTATACGCGGGGCGAGGACAGCTTATTGGCCTTGTTAGCCCACGAGGCGATTCCTTTCTCCCACTCGGGACCCAGGCTTCGTAGCCTCCTGCCATGCTTTTCGCCCTCTTCCTCAGCTGCCTAGCCTCGCTCAGCACCCTCAGCGAAATACGACTCCCCACCTGGCACCCTTCCGACGCACCGGACGCCGATCTACGGATCCGCATCGAACGCGACGAGGTGCGCTACGACATCGCAGTCAACCTCGGCTTCGTCGATGAGGTGCTCGAGTTCCCCAGGGAAGACGATGAGAGGCTGCACCAAGTCGAATACGAAGGCTTGCAGCACGCCCTCTCCGACTTCTTCAAGAAGTCCAATCACGTCAAGGCCGACGGCGTCCTGATCACGCCACGCATCAGCGACTTCGAGGTCGAGCAGGCCGACATGAGCCTCTTGCCCCTGTTTCCGCGACTCGGCACCAGGGCCCTGATCAAGGCTCGAATCGTCTTTCATTACTCGCTGAAAAGCGAGCCGCAGGAAATCGAACTCGGCTGGGGCGCTTACCCTCCCAATGAACTCATGCAGCTCGATGACATGCCGGCGCCGCCGATGATCATCAAATCTGTCCTGAGTATTATGGGAGAAGATCGGCGACTGGAGTTCACTGCCGATCGCCCCAGCTACCTCTGGCGCCGAAGTAAAAACTCTTTCACCCCAAAGTTCGCGGCGGTGCCGACGCCGCCACGGTCGCCAAAGCTAGCCTTGCCCTTCTTCGGGGTAGTAAGCCTCTTACTCGGGAGCGGCTGGCTGCTCTTCTCAAGGCAAGACCGCCTCTTACGCCTCAGCCCCGCGCTAGGGCTCTGCGCCATCGCTTGGCTGACTTGGCCCTATGCACGTATCGAAGTGAAAGTGCCCTTTGCCGGACAGGGCCAGCTCCCGGACGCTGGCGCCGCGAAAAACATCTTCGAACCCTTGCACGCCAACATCTACCGCGCCTTCGACTACAGCAAAGAGAGCGACATCTACGACGCCCTCGCACGGAGCACCCTGGGGCCCTATCTCGAAGAACTCTACACCCAGGTCTACGAGAGCCTCGTCATGCGCGACGAAGGTGGCGCGATGAGCCGGGTGCAATCGGTAAAGCCGCTCTCCTTCGAATTCGTGGGCGCCGAGCGTGAGAACGGCCGACCGACCTTTTCTGCCCGCGCCAAGTGGCGAGTCAAAGGCGCGGTATTCCACTGGGGGCATGACCACGTTCGTGTCCACGAATACAGTGCCCGTTATCGCATCGTCGGAACCGAGCAAGGCTGGCGCATCTCCGAACACCGAGTTCTGTCGCAGGAGCGCAAGCCAGAGTTAGAAAGCCTGGAACAACAACTGCCGCTGATCGAGCGCGAAGGTGAGGACCGTTGAAGGGGCTAGTTCTTCTATCCTGGAGGCACCTGCAGCACCAACGCGTGCAAAGCTTGATCTTGGCCTTCTGTATTGCGGTCCCGGTTTTCCTGCCTCTCACCACCGGCGAACTGGTCGCCCGTTATGAGAGTTCGCTCAGCAAACGAGCCGAGTCGACCCCACTGGTGATGGGCCCCCGGGGCAACCGCTTCGACTTGACCCTCGCTGCCTTGTATTTCCGGCAAGGCGAGATCGACACCATCCCCTTCCAACAGTTTGAGGAACTCGCGGGCAGCGAGTTCGGGCTGGTTATGCCGCTGCACGTGCGATACACGGCAAAGGGCGCCCCCCTCGTCGGCACCAGCCTCGAATACTTCGCCTTCCGCGGATTACGACCGCAGCAGGGAACACTGCCGCTGCGCCTCGGCGACTGCGTGCTCGGCGCCAGTGTCGCCAAACGTCACGGACTGAGCGCCGGCGACCACATCCTCAGCGATCAGCGTGAACTCTACGACATCAGCAAACCGCCAGCGCTGAAGATGCGCATTACCGGAGTGCTGGCCGAGAGCGGCGGTCCCGACGACACAGCGGTGTTCTGCGACGTTAAGACGGCATGGATCCTCGATGGACTGGCGCACGGACACGAGGCCGCCGAAAAGCTGCCGGAAAAGGTCCTGTTCGGCAAGAAGGACAACCAGATTCACGTCAATCCGGCGGTAATGCAATACCAGGAAGTGACCGACGAGAACTTCGACTCTTGGCATTTCCACGAGAAAAGCGAACTGCTTCCGCTGACCGCCATCCTCGTTGCTCCCCCCAGCGCCAAGAAAACCACGATCCTAAAAGCGCGCATCAATACCGCGAAAAAGTGGCGCATGGACGCGCCGACCCAGGTCATCGACGAGCTACTGCGTTTTGTCTTTCAGATCAAACAAGTGCTCGACAGCATCGCCCTGGTCCTCGGCGCCTGCACCTTGCTCTTGCTCGCGTTGATCCTCGGCCTCTCAGCAAGGCTGCGGCGTGCGGAAATGCAGACTCTCGAAAACATCGGCTGCAGCCGTGGCGCCGTCGCCAAGCTCTACGGATACGAACTCGGCATGCTTTTGGCGTTGGGCCTCGCGATTGCCCTACTCAGCATGTGGACGACACTCTCGGCAATGCCTGACCTCGTTCGTAGCCTCTGAACCGACTCCCTCTACTCCTTCGACCGTAGCCAGCATGAGACCCTCCTCGCCTCTTCTTCTTTCCCTGTTCCCACTGCTCTTCTTAGTTCTTGGCTGCAAGGGCCCAGAACAGGAAGGCCCCACCCACCTGGCCTCGCACCTCGACAAGGCCGGATCAGAAGGCTGGCAACCCCTGTCTCTCGAGGCCGTGCTCGAGCAGCTCAAGCATCGGGGCGAATGGCAAGACCACGCCCGGCCGCTTCCAGCGCCACGGCATCCGGCAGAGAAATACCTGAAAGGCTGGATTATCGTCCTCGACCCTGGCCATGGCGGCCGCGCCGATGCTGCGGGTTATAAGCGCGGGCCAACCGGAGTCCGCGAGGCAGAAATGAATCTGCGGGTCGCCAAGCTGCTGCGCCGGCTACTAGTGGACGCGGGTGCCAAGGTGACCCTGACCCGCGAAGGGGAATGCAGCGAGGCAGCCGACGATCGCCTGAAGGACACGCTCTTCCGCCGGGCCCAAATCGCCAACGAACATCCAAGGCCGGATGGCGGTAAGGGCGCCGACCTCTTTATCAGCCTGCACCACAACGCCTTTTCTCGCCCTGAACCCAACTACCCGAGCATTTGGTTCCATGGCTCCCCAGACCAATCGGAGGTAGGCCTGGATGCAGCCAAATACGTGGGACACCGCATCGGTGCCGAGCTGCGCTGCTCCCAAGTCGGAAAAACCAGCGTATTGATGAACGATACGCAGATGTATATGGCCGGCTTTGGCGTACTACGCCACGCCAAGGTCCCAGCCTTTCTAATCGAGGCGTCCTTCTTTACCGAGCCCGTTGAGGAACAGCGCCTCCGCGACGCGGCCTACAACCTGCGAGAGGCCTATGCGATTTACCTGGGCCTCGTCGAATATGCCTACGGTGGCCGCCCCACGCAGAGCCCTCCCAAGCTCAGCCGCGACGGCAAGGACCTGGTCCTGCGCACGACTCTGGACGAGGGTCTCCCCGACTGGTGGGGTCACGATAAACCCCGCATCCTGCGCTCGAGCACCGCCGTCTTCGTCGACAACCAGCGCGTCCCTGTGCGCTTTGACCCGAAAAGCAAGGTCCTGGAAGCCCGTTTCCCCGCTCCGGAGAAGGCGAAACAACTAGAGATAAGCGTGCACCACGCAAACCTCTACAAACACCACAACTGGCCGCAGCGCTATACCCTGCCTTTCAAGCCAGACAATAACACTGGCGCTAAGTAACAAGCCGTTGAGTTGGTATCACGGCAGCAGAGAGTACAAGGTTAACGCAAGCGAGGAGCAGAGCCGACGTATCGACTCTGCTCCTCGCCGTACCAACGAAGCGCCGTTCTGGCTCAGTCGCCGATTGCGGCTGCGACGAGGCAACCCTTCGCAACGCTGTTGAGCGGCTCGCTGGCGTGGAAGATATCCCGAATCGGAATCGGGAAGTCCAGCTTGGCGAATTCGTCTTTGAAGACCTCGGTGAAGCCCTTGACCATGCTCGTGCCACCGGAGCAGACGATATCGATCGGCTCGGGGAAGGTCGGCATGTCCTGTCCAGCGCTGAAGCGGTTGGAGAGGTTTTCCATCACGTAGTGGATCAGGTTGCGATAGTAGATCGCGACCGCTTCCTCTTCGCGCGACTTCGGATCACGGATATCGCCGGAGCTCTCCTTGATGTGGGTGGCCTTGCTGCCCTTCACACCGAGAACCTTAGCGACGTTGGTATCGATCCAGTCGCCGCCACGAGCCACCGAGAACGACAGAGCCGGGATGGTCTTGTAGCACACGCAAGCATTGACCATGCCGCCGCCAAAGGACAAACCGATGCCGGTAAAGTCCGATTCGGCGAGCTCGCTGAAGACCACGGCGTGGGCTTCATTGATGGCCTTGGCGTTATAGCCCATCTTGCGGAGCATGCCTTCAAACAGACCCTGGTGGTAGACGATGTTGTTGTCGCTATCGAGCGACTCGGCCGGCACCGAGAAATAGCAGTTCTCGCCTTCTTGCGCCGGCTGCCCGAGCACCTTCTCGATGATCAGCTTGATCATCGGCAGGGCATCGACGTCGCTCGGAGAGATCAGGCCGTCCTTCATCGGGCGTCGAGTCTCCCGAGAAAAGATATTGGCGAGTTCGAACGCAGACTGCCCAATGACCACGAGGTTGCCGTTGTGCACCACGTACGGGACCTTGAGCTTGGTCAGCATGTTCTTGGAGTACACGTCGGACTTGATGTCCAAGAACGCGTTGCGCTCGACGGTCACCGAAATGCCGCCGTCATCGGTCTGGTGGGCCGCAGCAATATTCGCCGTGCCGATGTCTAGCCCTTTACCGAGCAATAGCTCAGAACTATCCGTGCTCTGCTCTTCCTGCGTGACCTGGCCCGCGGCCTCCTGGTCGATGTCCTGATAATCTTCCTGGTCCATTTTCATCCTCTAACGACGCGCTTGTCGGTTGGTGATCGGTATCGAGTGTTTTTGGGAGGACCTGAAGGGCTCAACCGCCCCGCAGTTTTTTCATTCGTTCGAGATTCGCGGCGATGCCACCGCCTTTGCGCTTCTCGACCTCAACGTCGCCCATATTGGTCTCGACGTTTGAGGCGCCGTCCTTCTCGAATAGGCCGCTGTAATCGACCTCGGCATTGTCGACCGCAGCACTGATGCCCATCTTCTTGCCAAAGCTCTCGAGCTTCTTGTCGAGGCCCGAAACGAGTTGATCCAGCTTCGAGGCGAGACCATCGTCAGCCGGCGCCGGAGCTGCGGCCGAGGCTTGCGTCCCCTGGGCCTGCGCCTTCAGCGTCTGGATCTCCTCCATCATCTTCATCATCAGCATCGCCGAGGCGCTGTCGCCGCCACCGGCGAAGCTGGGAGCTTCCTGAGCCGCCGCGCTTTCCTGAGCCGCCGCTACCGGCGCCTGCTGCTGCGCAGAAACCTGCGCCTCAAGCTCCCCGATGCGTTGCTGGGCCTCATCGAGTTCTTCCCGAAGCGAGCTGGCGACCTCTTCGAGTTCCTGAGCCCGTTCCTGCTCCTCTTGGACACGGGCTTCGAGCTTTGCATGCTCGCAGCGCTCGTTCTGCCACTCTTCCTTGAGGTCGGCGAACTCTTTTTGGCTACGCTCACGTAGCTCTTCGACCTGCTCAGGAGGAACCAGGCCCGTCTTCTCGACGGCACGCTCGACGGCTTCCTGCAACAAGGCCGCGATCTCGCGCTTGCGGATCACGCGCAAGGTCTTTTTGCCCCGCTTCTCGAGATCCGCGAGGCTTCGCTCCTCGGCGCGAGCCTCCAGGCTCGCGAGGACGTCGCTGCTAGCTTCCATGGACTGGTCTCCCGATGGCCCGGGTTCTTGGCGAGGATCCGAAACGATCCGAACCCCGGCCCGGAGGCTGATCGACCAATCAGAAGCGGAACTTGAGGGCAGCCACGCCCAGACTCAGGAGGGCGAGACTTAGAAGGGGATATCGTCGCCGCCGGCCGACTCGCCGAAGCCCTCTCCCTCACCAAAGCCGCCGCCCTGCGAGTTTTGCCAGTCGCTGGCGGGAGCCCTACGAGCAGAGCCACCCTGGCCCTGCTGCCCACCACCCTGTCCCTGCTGGCCGCTCCTCATGAACTGGAAGTTCTCTACAACGACCTCGAGCTTATTGCGCTTCTGGCCATCCTGGGTCTCCCAGCTACTGAACTGCAGCCGCCCTTCAAGAAAGATCGGGCGCCCACGGCTCATGTATTGGTTGATCAGCTCGGCCTGACGCCCAAAGGCGGTCACGTCGACGTAGCAGACTTCTTCGCGCTGCTCACCGGCCTGCGTCCGGAATTTTCGGTTCGTCGCGATGCCGAATTTGCAGATTTGCGTGCCACCCTGGGTTGAGCGCATCTCTGGGTCGCGCGTCAGATTTCCCATCAGGATGACCTTGTTAAAGCTGGCCATTTTTCCCCCACATCATCGCGATTCACAAATCTTCGGGCACAAATCCTCGGGCGCATCGCCTCCGTGCGATCAAGGTCCCGAGTCCGTGGGGAATCCTATGCGGGGCCATGCTGCGATGCGAGTCCAGACAGACATGGCCCGTGCGCTTGAGTGTTGGCAGAGGGCACAGCCCAGCAAGGAGCGATGGGGAAGGCCTAGCCTCCATCTCTCGAATCTTTTTCAACGACCTAGCAGCAAATGCCCTGCTATCATCCCCCTTCGATTTGGAGGCCCCATGGCGCAGGTTCGAGAACAAATGGAGAGGCAAACATTTCAAGAACGACGCCAGGCGATGCGGGTCAAAAGCCGCCTCCCCATGCGAATGCAGGCTCGTGACGCCGACCACCAAGCCGAGCTCCGCGACATCTCGACCGCCGGGCTCTGCTGTTTCTTCCCGGAGCCGATCCCCGAGATGACTCTCGTGGGCATCGACCTTGAGCTCGACGGGAAGACACACTCGATCGAGGGGGCGGTCGTTCGCTGCCAAGACGCGGGCGAAGACGGCTACGAGATCGCGGTGTTCTTCACCAACCTGCTCGGCACCATTCGAGTGCGCTTGTCGCAGCTCGTCGCCGATCGTCAGCGCGACGGGCACAGTTGCTAGTAAGCGAGTGTTCGCAGGCGAGTGCTGCCGCGAAGAAGCAGGGCGAGAAAAACCGGCCGCAGAAGCGGGCTGCCCCGCGAAACCTAGATCAGAGCGGGTTCTCGTCCGGGCCCGAGTCCTCTGCCCCAGCGCTGAGCCGAGCCAACTGCGCTGCCCAAGCGGCGAGGAAGCGATCGACGGCATCCGCGCACTCGCTTCCTGAGAGATCGAGCTGCTGGATGATCTGCAGGGCCTCCTCGGCCCCGTGTCGCGTCGCCTGCTCCAGGATCTGCCCTTCGATGGTGACACCCGCCATTTCCGCGGCGCTGAACAGGGCACCGATCTCGCTCAACATGCTCTCGGCCACCAGCTCTGGATCGCGCTGCAGTTCTCGGGTCGGTCCATAGGTCATAGGTGGCGTGGAAACCCCGAGTTCGCGGCGAAAAGCATCGACCAAGGACTCTTTGACAATGGCGAGGGCAACTTCGACGGATCCGTTCAGGCTCACCTCATCCTTGCCCGACAAGAGGCGAGACGGACGCCCCTCGCTCTTCCCCGCAGAACTCTTTCCGGGAGACTCGTAGTAGCCTCCCTGGCTCGGCATCCCATCGCCGACGTTCTGTGATCGCGGAACTTGTCCCAAAGGTCCGTCCACCCTTCCTTCCATCGAGTCCTTCCAAATGGCATTGTCGTCGCGAGCGAGCCTCACTTGACCCTGCCTTGCGGAAGCAACACCGCCGAAAAGCCCTGGAATCCAGGTCCCTGCGCCTCGGCGCTTGCTTCCACCTCCAGGCGCTGCAATATCGCCGATATGGACGCTTGGTGCATCGAAGTTGCAATCCGCCCCCCCCTCGAAGACCCCGAAGCGCCTCGCCTCCGCGAGTTCGTCGAAGCGCTGGGACTCGAGCCGGCGGGCCCGCCGTTACTCATTCGGGGCTACGTGCTGCCGGCCAGTCTGGAGCGCGCCGCTGCCGAACGCGCTGCTGCTGAGCTGCTCGCCGATCCCGTGAGCGACCGCTTCCGCGTCGCCCACTCCGGCGCGAGCCCCGAAGAGACCGCAGCGCTCTGGCCCGGCTTCGGAAAGGCGCTGCGCCTGACGGTCCGCCGCCGCCCCGGCGTCATGGACCCAGTCGTGCGCAGCGTCCTGGAAGGCCTGCGCGAGCTTGAGATCGCCGCGGATAGCGCCGGCCGCTACCGCTCCTATCTCCTGCCGCTGCGCGAAGCCCCGAGCCCGGAGCAGCTCAAACGGCTCGGCGCCTCACTCCACAACGAGGTGATCGAAGAGCTCGTCGTCGGAGCGCTGCCTCCCGGACTCCCCACTCCTGGTGGCAGCAGCAGCGAAGGCCGGGTCGAACTGCCTCTAACCGGCCTCAGCGAACAAGAGCTGGTCAAGCTGAGCCAGGAGCGCTGCTTCTCGCTCAACGCCATCGAGATGCTGCAGGTCCAAGCCAAGTTCGAGGAGCTCGGCCGCGCCCCCACCTTGACCGAGCTGGAGACCATCGCCCAAACCTGGTCCGAGCACTGCAAGCACAAGACGCTCACCGGTCGCGTCGAGATGGAAGGCGGCCGCAGCTATGACAACCTGCTCAAGCAGACCATCTTCGAGACGACGGTCAAAATCGACCATCCCTTCTGCGTTAGCGTCTTCGACGACAACGCCGGCGTGATCGAGTTCCACGAGGGCGACTGTCTCTGCATCAAGGTCGAAACCCACAACCACCCCTCTGCGATCGAACCCTTCGGCGGGGCCGGTACTGGCGTCGGCGGCGTGATCCGCGACGTCATGGGTACCGGCCTCGGCGCGCGCCCCCTCTGCAACCTCGACGTGTTCTGCGTGGCCTCACCCGACATGCCGCGTAGCGAAGTGCCGAACGGCTGCCTGCATCCCGCTCGCGTGCTCGACGGCATCATTGCCGGAGTCCGCGACTACGGTAACCCGATGGGCATCCCGACCGTAACCGGGGCGGTGCATGTGCACGACGACTTCGTCGGCAACCCCCTGGTCTACTGCGGCACCGTCGGGATCCTCCCCAAGGACAAAGTTCCCAAAGCGGCCAAGCCCGGCGACAGGATCCTCGCAGCCGGCGGGCGCACCGGGCGCGACGGCATCCACGGAGCCACCTTCTCCTCCATCGAGCTGACCGATGAGAGCGAGATGCTCAGCTCTGGCGCCGTGCAGATCGGCGACCCGATCCAAGAGAAGATCGTCCTCGACGCCCAGCTCGAAGCGCGCGATCTCGGTCTCTACGACGCGGTCACCGACTGCGGCGCCGGCGGCTTCAGCTCGGCCATCGGCGAGATGGGCGAAAAGATCGGGGCGCGGGTGCACCTGGAGCATGCTCCTCTCAAATACAGCGGCCTGACGCCTACCGAAATTTGGATCAGCGAGGCGCAGGAGCGCATGGTCTACGCGGTGCCGGCCGACAAGGTCGAGAGCTTCCGCGAAGTCTTCGAGCGGCACGAGGTCGAGACCGCCGTGCTCGGGGAGTTCACCGACACTGGCCGCCTCGAGATCTACTTCGAGGACACCCTGCTCTGTGACCTGTCGATGGACTTCCTGCACAACGGTGTCCCTCGGCCGACGCGCAAGGCCCGCTGGTCGCCGCCAGCGCTGAGCCCGGCCCAGCCCAGCGATGAGTCTCATGAGAGCATGCTCCTCAAGATCCTCGCCGACTGGGGGATCTGTTCCAAGGAGTGGATCTGCCGCCAGTACGACCACGAGGTCCAGGGTTACAGCGGCGCCAAGCCCTTCTCCGGAACGCGGCAGCGCGGTCCGGGCGACGGCTCGGTCCTGGCCCCCAAGCCCGGCGTGCCGGTGGGCTTCGCCGTCGCGACCGGACTGACCCCGCGTTACTCCCTGCTCGATCCCGCAGCCATGGCCGAAGCAGCCCTCGATGAGGCCCTGCGCAACGTCGTGGTCCGCGGCGGCGACCCGAGCCGCTGCGCCGTCCTCGACAACTACTGCTGGGGCAACTGCGATGACCCCGAGCAGCTCGGCCGCCTGGTGCGTGCCACCGAGGCCATCTGTGAACTGGCCCTGCAATACCGCACTCCATTCGTCTCCGGTAAGGACTCCCTCAACAACGAGTTCCGGATCGGCGAACGGCTGATCTCCATCCCTGGCTGTCTTCTGGTCAGCGCCCTCGCCATCGTGCCCGAGCTCGATCAAGTCCCCGACAACGCCTTCGTCCACCAAGGCAGCGCCCTCTACTTGCTCGGCACAACCAGGCAAGAACTCGGAGGCAGCGCCTACTTGGCCGCGATCGAGCAAATCGGCGACACAGCGCCTCGCGTCCACGACAGCGCCGCCAGCATTGCCAGCTATCGCACACTGCACGAGTGCATCGTCGACGGTCAGGTGGCCTCGGCCCATGACCTCGCCGAAGGCGGCCTCGCGGTAGCGCTCAGCGAGATGGCCATCGGCGCCGAGTTCGGTGCCGGCATCGAACTCGCAGCCATTCCCAGCGAAGGCGAAGTCGACGAGGTCGGCAAGCTTTTCAGCGAAAGCCTCGGGAGAATCCTCATCGAAGCCGCACCCGGTCGCGAACTTGAGCTAGAGGAAGCCCTGCGCAGCCGCGACCTAAGCTTTGCGCGCGTGGGCACCACATCGGCCGAAGCTCGAATCATCGTCGAGCGAGAGGATGGCGGCCGGGCCCTCGATCTTCCCATCGACAAGATCGAAACCGCGTGGCAAGCCCCACTGGCCAAAGGGCCGCTCCCCTGCATCCCAGACATGGAGACCCAGCGATGACCGCTCCCCACGCCCTCGTCCTGAAAGCGCCGGGGACCAATTGCGACTTCGAGACCCTGGATGCCCTCGAACGTGCCGGCGCCACGACAGAACTCGTAACCACCCACGTCCTCTTTGCCGAAGCAGAGCGCCTACTTCGGGCGAGGATCCTCTGCTTCCCTGGAGGATTCGCTCACGGTGATGACATCGCCTCCGCCCGCGTACTCGCCGGCCAGATGCGCCATCGCCTGGGTGACACTCTCCTACGTTTTGTCGAGCAAGAAGGCGGCTACATCCTCGGCATCTGCAACGGCTTCCAAGCATTGGTCAAGCTAGGACTCCTACCTCGCATGAACAGCGGCTCCCTGCAGCAGGAGGTTTCGCTGGTGCACAACGCCAGCGGCCAATACGAATGCCGCTGGGTACGCTTGCGGGTCGAGGACTCGCACTGTGCCTTCCTACCCAAGGGCATGGTCTTCGAAATGCCGGTAGGACACGGCGAAGGCAAGTTCGTCGCCAGCGAGCGCTTCGACGCTGGCCGCAGCAAGCTCGTCGCCCTGCGCTACCTGGACGCCGAGGGGAGTCCGACCCAGGACTACCCCTACAACCCCAACGGCAGCACCCACGCAGTCGCCGGCCTCACCGACCCGAGCGGACGCGTCCTCGGCCTCATGCCGCACCCCGACCGCAGCTACCTGGCGGCACAGCATCCGCGACGCCTGCACCAGGAGATTCGCGACGAGGACATGGCCGGGCATCAGCTTTTCTCAGCTCTGGTCGAGGCCGCAAAGGGCTGAGCCCAAGTAAGCTCGCGCCCCGAAGACAGCCCGCTTCTCCCCATAAGAGCGGAGAATCGAGGGCTAGGAGCCCTGTGCTAGCCGGAGCTCGGCAAGAACCAACTAAGGCCAGAACAAGGGCTTCCCCCGCACATCGACTAGTCGACGGGCATCATCTAACCAATACTGTATGGGCTTCGAACCTGCTTGCAGTGGATACCCATGATCAGCTTGCCCCCCCTCACCCTCTCTCTACTCCTTGCCGCCTCAGTTTCGGCGCAAGGGAGCATCCTCGTCGACCATCGCTGCACCGACCTGAAAGCCATCCCCATCGCCGCGATCGCCAAGGCCAAAAAGTCGCTGCACATCGTCTATGGCCACACCTCGCACGGCAGCCAATTGACCACGGGCATGTCCGGGCTCGTCAAGTTCACCGGCGGCGTCGGTGGCCCGCAGTTCGCGTGGAACCGGGGCGGATCCAACGGCGCCCTCGACCTACACGACCGCGGTATGGCCGGTGATGTCGGCTACTACCCCAAGTGGGTCAACGAGACGAAGAAGTATCTCGACAACCCCGCACACGCCCACGTCAATGTCGTGATCTGGTCCTGGTGCGGCCAGGTCTCCCGGCTCAGCAGCGCGCAACTGATCAGCAACTATCTCAAGCCGATGAGCGAGCTGGAGAAGAAGTACCCCAAGCGCAGCTTCGTCTACATGACGGGCCACCTGGACATCCGGCGCCGCAGCAATACAACAGCGCGCAACGAGCAGATCCGTGAGTACTGCCGCAAGAACGGCAAGGTGCTCTTCGACTTCGCGGATATCGAGAGCTACTCCCCCGACGGGCGCTGGTATCCCTACGCGGACGACGCCTGCAACTACTACGACTCGAAGCTGAAGAAGCTGGGGAACTGGGCCATCGAGTGGCAGAACAAGCACAAGAAGGGCGTCGACTGGTATGACTGCTCTTCTGCCCACTCCCAGCCGCTCAACGCCAACCTCAAGGCCTACGCCGCCTGGTGGCTTTGGGCCCGGCTCGCTGGCTGGAAGCCTGGCCTAGATAGCGATCGCGGACACGTATCCACGACGAAGAGCGGCCCCGTCCGCTTCTCCCTGGATGCCGGCAGCCAACATGCTCAACAGTTTTTCCTGATGCTGGGCTCGGCCTCAGGGACCCAGCCCGGAATGCGCGTCAACTCCAAGCTCAGCATCCCTCTCAACTACGATGCCTTCACCGGCCTCGGGCTCTCCGCGATCAACACGCCTGTCTTCGCCAAATTCTTGGGCAAGCTGGATCGCAATGGCAGCGCAACGGCAACTCTCACCCTGCCGCGGTTGAACCTCGCCAGCTCCGGCATCCGCCTCGACTTTGCCTACCTGCTTTTCGCCAAGAAAGCCGGCTTCACCTCCCAAGCCCTAGAGCTGCGTCTGCGCCGCTGAATGGAGCGAAAGCTCGCGGCGGCAGCGCAGATTCTTGAGTATCCTGTCGTCCCGAGCCCTGACGAGGCCACCTTGCAGTGTCCGGATACTCCGGTGGCAGCCTCTGTTTCCACCCAGGAACAGAAATGCCCCGAGAATCGCCGATTCGGCTGACATGCAGCGTGTCTTGGATCTGCAAGTCGAGTTGTGGCGGAAGATAGCGAGTTCGAATCGCTGCCTGGTTTCAGCGGATAAGCCCGAACTGCAGCAAGCCCTGCTCGACTTCGACTCTAGCTTTCCCGATAGCTTCTTTTCGATAGAGGAGCAGGCAGTCCTCCGTACAGCCCGCACTTCCCCCTACCTGCTCATCGGGGATTTCCACACGCTTCCAGCAGCTCAGCTGCAGGCCGCTCGCTGGCTGCGCCGCATCAAACCTCGCTACCTGGCGGTCGAAATCTTCAGCAGCAACATGCAGGAGAGCGTCGACCGTTGGAGCGCCAGTTCCAAGCCCGCTAGCGCCCTGCTCGAAGAGCTGAGCTTTGCCCGGAACTGGCCCTGCATCTCGCCCCGCGGATACCTTGAGCTGCTCGAGTCCGCCCGCGAACTAGGCTGCAGAATCCTCGCAGCGGAGCATCCTCAACACTTCTCAGAGAATCCTCCCGGCCTCGAGAAACGAGACGCCCACTTCGCCCAATACCTCAAGCAGCACGGGCGCGGATGCACAGCCATGCTCGTCGGGGACGTGCACTTGCGCCCAACCGCTCTCCCGAGCCGGCTCGGGAACGCGACGGTGGTCCTGCATCAGAACCAAGCGAAATACCACTTCCTAATGACCCGCCAAGGCATGGAGCCGCCGGGATACATCCAGCTCGCTCCCCGCCGCTACTGCTGGCAGGGCGTCCACCCACTGCTCGTCGAAGAGAGCTGTCTGCGAAGCTATAGCCGCGAAGAGGATGCCTACCTCCCGCAGCCAGCCGAGTGGTTCGCCGAACTGGCCGGACGCATCGGTGGACTGCTTGAGATCGAAGCCTCACCGATCCCGACTCTGCTGACGACGCACGACCCCGAGCAGCGCAGCCTGCTGGCGACCATCGCGAAGAAGCCGAAACAGGCACGACGCCTCATCGCTGCCCTACGAATTCGCGGAAGTGAGCCGATCTCCAAGGAGACCATCGTCCTCCACGAGACCGGGACCAACCACGTCAGCGAAGCACTGGGACGTTGGCTACTCTCGACCCACATCCCAGAAACTCGGCAGCGGAGTAACGGCTTGCTGCAGGTGGTCGCCGATACCCGACTCGAATCGGCTGGCTTCCTCTGTTCCATCCTGGTCAACCCGCTGCGCCGCCCCAAGCCATTGCTCTTCTACCGCGATGCCCTGGGCATCGAAGCCCAATACCACAAGCTCGGGGACCTAGCACGGCGCCTCGAAGAAGGGATATCTCTCGGAACGCTGCTCGGCACCGAGAAGTGGCCGAAGACGATAAGTCCCGAGGGAATGCTACTCACCCGGGTCGTCGGCCAATCCCTGGGTTCGCGACTGCGTTCGATCTGGTTACAAAGCGACGAAAAGCGCGGCCAGGTTCTCGAACTGCTGACCCTACCGCTCGAGAGCAAGGGCGATCTACAGGGCTTCAGCGAGAGGCTGCAGAGCATCCTCTCCTGAGCTCCTGCCGCTCTGCACCCGACTAGAGCCTCTCCCGCTGCCAGGCCTGGTCAGCACGGTCCTGCTCCCAGCAGGCCACGAGTTGCCCCTCGCCTTCGAGCTGCGGCGTCTCCTGCCGGCACTGCTCGGTCGCCAATGGGCAACGCGCGGCGAAGGCGCAGCCTGCCGGATCGCGGTCGGGCGAAGGCGGGTCTCCGGGCAACAAAACCCGCTTACGCTCGGCTTCCACGACCGGATCGGGAACGGGAACCGCGGAGAGCAGCGCCTGGGTATACGGATGCCGTGGTGTGGCAAAGAGCTGCTTGGCGGGAGCGGTTTCGACGATGCGCCCGAGATACATCACCGCCACTCGGTCGCAGAGATGACGCACCACCGACAGATCGTGGGCGATGAACAGGTAGCTAAGACCGCGCCGCTCGCGCAACTCCTCGAGTAGCTCGAGAACCTGCGCCTGGATGGATACATCGAGAGCAGAAACCGGCTCGTCGAGGAGAAGCAGCTCGGGATCGAGGGCGAGGGCACGGGCGATGCCGATGCGCTGGCGCTGCCCGCCACTGAACTCGTGCGGATAGCGATTGAGAAAACGCGGGTCGAGCCCGACCTGGAGCATCAGCTCCGTGCAGCGCAGCAGCTTGTCCTTGCCCCGAGCCAGCCGGTGGATCTCGAGAGGCTCGCTCAGGATCGAACGCACGGTCATCCGCGGATCGAGGGAGGCGAAGGGGTCTTGAAAGACCATCTGCACCCTGCGCCGCAAGGCGAGCAGGCGCTTACCTCTGCGGCCAAAAACGTCCTCGCCGCCGATGCGGGCTTCGCCCTGCTGTACCGGCGCGAGCCCGACCAGGGCGCGAGCAGTGGTACTCTTGCCGCAGCCACTCTCTCCAACGAGCCCCAGCGTCTCACCTTGGTGGATGGTGAAGTCGACACCATCGACCGCCCGGATCGGGCGGCCGGGGCTACGCCCGGGGAACTGCACTTTGAGATCCCGAAGCTCTAAGAGCGGGGCCGTATCCACACCTCGCAAACGTCGCGCAGCATCGCTCGAGGTCAGGGCGAAGCTGGGGAGCTCCAGGTGGCAGGAAATCTGATGCGGAGTCCCATCGCCGATCTCGCGCAGTTGCGGATCCTCTTCCGCGCAGCGAGGTTCAACAAAGCTGCAGCGCTCGCGGAAAGGACAGCCGCTGGGGAGATTGGCGAGGTCTGGTGGCTGACCGCCGATCGGCTGTAGGGTCGCCCCTTCCTGGTCGAGACGTGGAATCGATCCCAGAAGGCCACGCGTATAGGGATGTGATGGCCGAGCAAAGAGTTCTCGGCAGCCAGCCATCTCGACGATGCGCCCGGCATACATCACCAGGACGCGATGCGCATACGCCGCCACAACGCCGAGGTCATGGGTGATCAGCACGATGCTCATCCCACGCCGCTCCTGCAGGCCGTGCAGGAGTTCGAGGATCTGCGCCTGAACCGTCACGTCGAGGGCAGTCGTCGGCTCGTCGGCGATCAAGATCTCAGGGTCGCCCGCGAGCATCATCGCAATCATCGCCCGCTGCCGCATACCGCCGGAGAACTCGTGCGGATACTGCTCGACCCGAAGCTCGGGATCGGGAATACCCACCTCCGCCAGCGCTTGCACCGCCGCCTCGCGCTTCTTGCGGCCGCGCAGCCCCCGGTGCAAGTGGAGCATTTCGCCGATCTGGGTGCCCAGGGTGAGGAAGGGATTGAGCGCGGTCATCGGATCCTGGAAGACCATCGCGATCTTGCGCCCACGGATCTTGCGGAACATCGACTCGCTACTAGCCAGGAGATCCTGGTCCTGGACCTGCAGCTGCTCAGCATCGATCCGGGCATTGGGCGGCAAAAGCCCAAGCAAGGCCATATGACTGACGCTCTTGCCTGAGCCGGATTCACCCACCACCCCAAGAGTCTCACCACGCCGTAGGGAATAGCTCAAACCACGTACGGCCCGCACCACCCCGTCCTCGGTGCGAAACTCGACCTGGAGTCCATCCAGCTCAAGCAAGATCTCGTCAGAGCCGCGCGGTTTCGTGCCTCCGCTCATGACTTCTCCTCTAGCCGTGGATCCAGGGCATCACGCAGCCCGTCGCCGAGGAAGTTCAGCGCGAAGAGGGTTCCGCCCAGGGCGAGACCGGGGAAGAGCACGAACCACCAGTACACCCGCAGCCCGTTGATCGCTTCGATCCCGTCATTGGCCAGCAGTCCCCAGGAGACGTCCGGCGCTTCAACCCCCAGGCCGAGGAAGGACAGAAAGGCCTCGAAGAGCATCACCCGCGGGATGGTCAGGGTCAGATAGACCAGGACGACCGAGAAGACATTGGGGATCAGGTGTCGAAAGAGGATCCTCGCTGTGCCTGCCCCAAGCACTTGGGAAGCCTCGATGAACTCCTTGTGCTTGAGCGAGAGCACCTGGCCGCGAACCACGCGTGCCATCGTTAGCCAGTAGACCGCTCCGATCACCGCAAAGAACACCACGCGGCGGCCGATACCGTACGACTCAAACCATGCCTGATTGGAGCGAATGATGGTGATAATGAAGATCACCACGAAGATGAAAGGCACCGAGTACAAGACGTCGACGATCCGCATCATCAGGTTGTCGATACGGCCGCCCAGGTAGCCCGAGAGGGCCCCATAGGTCACGCCGATGAGCAGGGAAACGATGGTCGCCACCAAGCCCACCATCAGCGACAACCGACCACCCCAGAGGATGCGCGATAGCAGGCAGCGGCCTTTGCTATCGGTGCCGAGCAAGGGCACGACCTCGTAGCCACCAAAGATCTCGGCGCGCAGCTTCAGGAGGAAGCGGTCGTGAACGGCAAAGCTCTCTAGGTCATACTCATCCAGAGACCAGCCGCTTCGAAAGAGGAAGCTCTCAGCGCCGCCAGGGCCCGGCGACTGCAGTGCAGGAGCTCGATACTGCTGCGGCAAGTCGACCCGCGCCGGGGGCGCAATCGGCAGCAAGGGCGTGAAGAAGCAGATCGCGACCAAGGCCAACAGGGCCCACATACTGAATCGCGCCAACCGCATCTTCTTGAAGCGGCGCATGGCGTCCTTCCACAGCGAGTTGCCGCGGACCTTTGCCGCCTCGTTCAGCAGAAGCTCAAGCTCTTGGGGACTCCGGCCAAAACCATCTCCGGCACCGTTTTTCGCGATCGTCGTCATGGCTCAGTCCAGGGTCACGCGCGGATCGAGAATGGTGTAGCAGACGTCGACGAGAAGGTTCATCGAGTAGACGAGGGTCGTGTAGAGCATCACGCAGCCCATCGACAGCGTGTAGTCGCGATTGATGGCGCTCTGCACGAAATAGGTGCCGATGCCAGGGATGGCAAAGATCTTCTCGATCACCAGTGAGCCGGTCAGGATGCCGGCGATAGCCGGACCGAGGAAGGAGATGACCGGAAGCAGCCCGCCACGAAGCGCATGCTGGATGACGACGCGCGCCGGCCGCAGTCCCTTGGCCCGCGCGGTCCGGATGTAGTCCTGGCTCATCACTTCGAGCAGCCCCGTCCGTGTCAGCCGGGCGAGATAGGCGGCGAAGGGCGAGCCCAGGCAGATGGCCGGCAGAATCAAGTAGCGGACATCGCCCCAGCCCGCAGCCGGAAAGATTGGGATCGAGATGACAAAGATCAGGATCAGGACCGAGGCGATCACGAAGTTGGGTAAGGCAATGCCCAAGGTGGCGCAGATCATCAGCGTGGTGTCGAGCAAGCCACCTCGACGTATCGCCGAGACCATGCCTGCAGCGGTCCCCAGCGCCAGTGCAAAGAGCAGAGCCAAGGAGCCCAGCGCGATCGAACGCGGCAGCCCCTCCCCCAGGATCTCGCTGACCCGGTAGCCCTCCTGACGCAGGCTCGGACCAAAGTTGAAGGTCGCAGCCCGGCCAAGGTGGAGGAGGTATTGCTCGAAAAGCGGCAGGTCGAGGCCGTATTCGCGCTCCAGCGCCTCCTTCGCCGCCTCAGATATATCCCGTCCCTGCTGCGCGAACGGGCCACCATCGACCGAGCGCATCAGGAAAAACGAAAGGGTGAACACGACCCAAAGGGTCGCCAGCATCCAGAGCAGGCGGCTGAACAGGAAACGCGGGAAGGGGCCGCGGAAGAAAGAGGCGAGCATCGGGAGGCCGAGCTTAGCGGCAGCGGCGCAAGCACCAAAGCGCGAGTGCAGCAAGGAGTCGGCACCAAGATCGGCATTGAGCCTTCCTCGCGCTGCGCTCCGCCGGGCAACAAGGATTGCTGCCCCAGGATTTGCTTCGAAGGCGCCTGGCGGCTACGAGCAGTGTTGCTCATGCGCCCTTCGCCGAGCATCGCCTCTCGCTATGGAGCCTTCATGCCGCAACTCCGCGCCCTGCCCCCCTTCCTCGCCTTCCTCGGCGTACTGCCGACCGTCGCCCTGGCCCAGGTGCCGACGAACGAAACTCTCACCGCCACCCTGTGGATCCAGCATTCACCGGAGTACCGAGCAAGCTGCAGCCAGGCCTACCTGCTGGCAGCGAAGCAACTGGAGCTGGCGTTGAAGGACCCCAAGTGGAGCGCCGCCCTGGAGCAGAGCAGCGAAGCGGCCGCCCGCCTCGACGCCAAGCAGAAGCGCGCCGTCATTCTCGACCTGGACGAGACCGTCCTCGACAACAGCCGCTACGCAGCCCGCATGCTTCAAGACGGCAGAGAATTCTCCCCCAAGACCTGGTCCGCCTGGGTGCGCGAAGAGCAGGCCACCGCAGTTCCCGGCGCCCTGGCCTTCACCCGCCTGGCCCAGAAGCGCGGCGTCCACCTCTACTACCTCAGCAATCGGCGCCAAACGAATCTGGCAGCGACCCGGCGCAACCTCCGCAAGCTCGGCTTCCCCATCTCGGAAAAGGACGCGAGCTTCCTCCTTCGCACCGACAGCTCCGACAAAGCCGCCCGGCGTAGAACGGCAGCAGCGGGCCACCGCATCCTCCTCCTGCTCGGCGACAGCCAGGGAGATTTCTCCTCGGCCTTCCGTGGCCAGAGCAGCCTGAAGCAGCGCGCCCTATACGCCAGCTACCAAGAGCACTGGGGCAAGGACTGGATCACCCTGCCGAACCCGAACTATGGTTCCTGGCTCTCGGCCCTGAGCAGCAAGGGCTCGAAGCTCGAACGGCTGGCGGCGCTGCGCGCCCAGCTCGATGCCGGACGCCCGGCGCCGCAGTGGGGCCTGAGCGCGACCAAGCCCCACCCCAAGCTGGCTGGCGGCCCTATGAACGCCTGGACCGGCATGCGCGAGTCCTGCGTCTGGGTGCAAAGCAAAGACAGCGCGCGCGTCCAGCTCCGCTACTGGGAGAGCGGCAGCATGGCCAGCTCCCGCATGAGCAAGGAGCTGCGCAGCCGCCCCGAAAGCGACCACATCACCCTCTTCGAGCTGCACAATCTCAAGTCCGGCACCCAATACAGCTACGAGCTCTACCTCGATGGAACTCGAGTCGAGCTGCCCTGGCCGCTGCGCTTCCGGACCAAGCCGCAGTGGCGCTACCGGCGCCCAGCCCCCGACCTAAGCTTCGTCTTCGGCTCGGGCCTCTATATCAACGACCCGGTGGTCGATCGCCCCGGCCGCCCCTACGGCGGCGACTACGAAACGCTGCTCTCAGCGGCCAAGGAGCAGCCGGACTTCATGATCTGGCTCGGCGACAATTGCTACTACCGCGCCCCCGACCTGCAGAGTCCCGAAGCCATGCGGCGGCGCCAACGACACGACCGCGCCTTCCCCCAGCTGCAAGCGCTGCTCGGCATGACCCAGCACTACGCGATCTGGGACGACCACGACTACGGACCCAACAACTCCGACCGCGGCTGGATGTTCAAGGAAGCCGCCCTCGAGGTCTTCGCCGACTACTGGCCGCAGCCGGCCCTCGGCACTCGCGAAGCCCCAGGCTGCTTCTTCACCTTCGAGTGGAGCGACGCCCAGTTCTTCATGCTCGACAACCGCTACCACCGCTCGCCGAACAACGCGCCGGACTCCACCGACAAACGCATGTTCGGCAAGGCGCAGATGCAGTGGCTGAAGGACAACCTCCGCAGCAGCCATGCCCGCTTCAAGTTCATCGTCGCCGGCAACCAGATGCTCAATCCGCTGTGCTTCTTTGAAGCCTTTGGCCATTACCCGCACGAGCAGCAGGAGCTCTTCGACTTCCTGGTCCGCGAAAAGATCGGCGGGGTGCTCTTCCTCTCCGGCGACCGTCATGCCGGCGAACTCATCCGCTATCGGCACGAGCGCAGCAAGCACGCCTGGTATGACTTCACCAGCTCGCCGCTGGCCTCAGGCGGCAGCGGCTATAAGCCGGAAGCGAAGAACCCGGCCCGCGTCCCGGGCACCTGGGTCACCCACACCCGCCACTACGGAAAGGTCCGTCTCCTGGGCAGGGGGAAGCAGCGCCGCGCGGTCATGAGCATCCACGACAAGAACGGCAAGATGCTCTGGGAGCACAGCGTCCTGGCCGAGGAACTCTGGCGTTTCTGAGGGCCCGGAAGCCCTGGGGTCCCCCCTTCTTCTCGCGAAGAGGCTGCATTGTCCGTAAGCGTTGCTTGACGCCCACCTTGACTTTCCAGTGTGTAGCTCTCGGTATCAGAGCACGGAGGCCAGTAGGCGCTCCCGCTCAGCTTCGCCGCGCGTGCGCCCAACACGCGACTTCGGTTGCGCCATCGGGCAAGAAGAGTTGGTCGTATCGGGGGTAGGCGTCAGCTTGAATCAGGCCGCGGAATCCCTTGAGGATACTCTCTGGGCCATCTCGCTTGCGGCTTTCGGTGAAGCCGTAGAAGTGACGTCCATTACGATCCAAGGTAATCCAAGTCCGGCCAATTCGACTTTTGCCGCCTGGGCCCGAGGCGATCGTCACGGGAGTGTCATCAGTAAAGATGACATCGGAAGCCAGCACCTCTTTGCGCAGCTGATCGTAGATCGGGGTGAATATCTCGCTGATCTTCGTCATGGAGCGCTGCAACACGCTTCGGTTTAGATCGAGGCCGCCTCGGGCATACTTCTTCTCAAGCCGGTGATACGGCATGTGCTTGCCAAAGCGCAGGGCGAGCACGTGGGAGAGGAAGCTATTACCGAGAATGCCACTCTGTCGAAAGCTCTGTCGATGACTCGATCGGGTCCAGGACCGTGACGACCTTCTCGCCACGGCTCCGGCAGCCATTTTTCAAGCAGGCGATCTCGTGCACGAGGCTCAGCTCGATGCGCTCGAGCTCTTTGCGGACGTCTTCGCCGATCATGTGCAGTGGGGATCCGCAGCTGCAGACTCGCTTCTCTTCGGGCAACTCATAGGTGGTGCGCGCACGGGGGAGATGCTCAGGAAACTTCTTGCGGCGGCCGCCCTTCTTCTTCGGCTTACGCAGCTGAGGAGTGATACGGCCTTCTACCCCCTTCTGCTCAGCAGTCCTTTCGGCCTCTTGGAGCAAGTCCCGCTGAAAAGATGCCCTTGGTTTGGGTTGGTCTCCCCGGGGGAGGGACACCGCTTCTCCGAAGACCTACCAAAGAGCATGCTCTTGTAGACCTCGATCGTGTGCATCGATTTATCGAGCTCGGGCCTTGAGCTCGATATTCTCAGCGCGGAGAGCCTGAACCTCCTCCGCTGTCCCCGCCATCGATACTCTCACCCCTCCGCCCATGTCGGCTTTGACGTAAAGGGACGCGCAAATGCCCGCGTATTCTTTCGTTATTAAGGTCGATTCCTTCAAGAAGCATTGCCAGCTCGGGACGCGTTAACTCGACATGCTTCGCATTACGATTGATCGCGATACGATACCGACCTTTCTCCAGTCGCTTGTAATGCAAGCAGAATCCGTCGCGGTCCCAGTGCAGGTTTTTTACGCGCTCACGCTTCCTGCCTAGGAAGACGAAGACGCTACCAGTAAACGGATCCTCCGCGAACTGAGCGCGCACGATAGCAAGCAAAGCGTCGCACGCCTTGCGGAAGTCGACCGGCTCGCAGGCGATGAAGATGCGGATCGAAGCCGGGAGCGTCAGCAATGCCGAAGGACCTCCAGCGCCCGGGCTAACAGCTCCCGGCCTTTGCCTGGCATCAGTTCGATCTCGACGTCGCCGAGACAAAGCAGAAGAGTGGAGACGGAAGGCTCGGACTCGCGCTGCAGCTGGACTTCAGCAAAAGACGGTCGAGACCGATTTTTCAAAACGCAGCTTTCGGCCCCAGAAAGCCCGCGTCGACCGGTTCACGCCAGTTCGATCAGATAGCTCCGGGCCAGCTTAGTCCCATCCGATCCCGGATGGCCAGAATCGCCCTCATTTCCTCCAGGCTTCGTCTCATGCCAACAGCTTCCGCAACAGGCTTTCGGAATCCAGGTGGGCGTCAAGCAACGCTTACCACGAAACCATGACCGTCGGTGCCTCAGAATCGTTGACACGTTCCGACTAGGCCTGGAAATCCCAGCGCCCTCGCCCCACCACCACCCCACGGTGCCCACGCACACCGCGAGACGAGACTCTCACTTGCACACTTCCCTCAATAGCACGGCAACCTCAGCTGAACTAAGGACCTTGTAATGTCGGATTTTCTCAGAAGCCCGCACTGCCCGAATCCACTGTGCAAAGGCCTTGGCTCTTCGCTTCGCCACAACCCTGCTAACCCCATCGCGCTTCTCCGCGACCAACTTTGCCATCGTTGGCCGCAAGCTCAGATATGGGGCCCCCGGAAGCTTCGAACTCGCAACAAGGGCACGCGCTCCTCCCGCCCCCTGAGAGGCCAACATAATTGGCGAACCAAAGATGTCGGACACCACCACTTCATTAGAAGGCAGCAACGCGACAAACTGGAACAGCGGCACCACACCCTCAAGGCCTGGGTCACTATCTACGGGGAAGTCAAACACAAAACTCCCGACACGACTATCCGCATCGATCGCCACGGATTGACTCGCCGCAATGGCGGGGCTAGTCAGGAACGAAACGCCATTAACAATCGAAACAGCACCGGGCCCATCAACACCAACCCATAGCGCAACCGTCGCCGAAGACGTGGGAACCGTTACGGGAGGGGAGATAGCAAGATCTCCCGCTACGCGAAAGTCTGCGTTCCCAACCCGCAGATCTGCGCCAAGATAAAACCCTCGCCCGATGGAAGTCGCGCCGTCGCTTGCAATCGATCCCTCAGGATAGCCGTAGCGCGTAAGCGGCCATAACGTGTTGCTTTCCACAGCGCCGGCCCCTGTCACCCGGTAAGGGAAACCAGCGAGCATTGTAGTAGAAGGAACACTGACCCACTGCGTTGCGCTCACAGAACTTCCAGTGTAGGCATCCACCCCAGTCACCAGATTGGTGATAGCAAAGCTCCCCGCATGCCCCCTCACATACAAGGGCACACCATTGGCAGATGTATAGTAGGAGTCCGACACTTCCCATCCAGCCGGCACTGACGGGGCCGCCGCCACCAGCTCCGAGATGCGCCACGCGCCCCCGACAAGCGCAACATCTGCTCCGCCCCGAAACCCCATATTGTCGATGCACACGGGAAGGCTTGCCCTCACTCCCCCGACTCCATCGCGCTCATAGAGCTTAAGAAGCTCCAAATCCGACAAGCCCGGAGAATTCGTATCCGCAATAGCCTCGAAGCTAGAGCTTTCCGGGAATGCACCGGATCCGCTCCAGCTGAACCCAATCAGGGTCGTGGGGGTCGACTTCGCGTTCACCGCATAGACCCGCGATTCCGCCTGAACCCAGTGAAACTCGACCAGGTCAAACGCAGCACCGTAATTCTTCTGAACCACCAACGCGATGGAACGCGTAGTGCTGGAGGCATCGCCAACCATAACGCCCCAAACCAACCAGCCCTGAGAACTCGATGAGCTCCACCCTGAGATTAGGAAGAACTTATTGTCGAGAAACTGCACGTCTCCGACCTGATCAAAGGGGAGGACGGCAGTCACCGGGTTCGCTACAACCGGGTTCGACGAAAGAATCGACCACTGTAACGTGGCGGACCCCTTCTCAACCACGAGCGACCCCTTCTCAGCGCCGACCTCGTAGAATCTCTTGGCCGAATACTCGGCCCTAACTCCGACTGGAAGCTGCGCCTGAACCGAGCAGGTGGCGACCAGAAACGTGAGGACACTCAACATGTAAGACTTCATGACTCTACCTCCACCGCTAAACACATTAGTACCCTAGCGCCGCCAGGATCTTCCAAAGCCTCTCGCAATTTCGCTTCGCCTCCTCCGATATCTCCTCCACATCTTTCACGCCTTCGCTCGCGGCATTCAGATCTTCAAAAATGCCTTCAGACCGGATAAACATCAATTGGTGCCGCCTTAAGCCAATTCGGTAGAAATGATAGGTCCCCCACTCGGTGCTCGGAAACTCGGCACCCCAAGGGATTAGCGCGTTCCGCATATGGAGCCATTCGTGGTAGAGAATCGCCGCCAGACCGTCAACACCGTAGTCGTAAGGCCGCTGCCCCTCACCATCCGCTGCACCGAAGTAGCCCGAATTCAAGACCAAATGGTTCGCTGGCACTGGAAGCTCAATAGGCCGAGGCGGCAGAACGTCCGCACCCGCCGGAGGAGGCGTGTACCACCCATCAGGCGCAGTCCAGGCAGGCATGCCCTTCTTCGCCTTCGCACCGCTCTTCTTTGGAGGTTTTATAAACTCTCCAGCCCAAATCCGCCCCATCTCCAGAGCATTCTTGAGCTCCTCAGCCGCTCTCTTGTATTGCCCCCCCTTGGCCGTCCCTTCATGTATCTTTGCAAGCTCGAAGAGTCGATCTATCGCCTCCCGCACGGCACCACTCATTGAATCCGGAAGACCAACATCGGCCGGACTCCCGTCAGGCCTCGCTCCCATTTTTTTAGTGCGCCCCGGATCGCTCTTGCTGTTCAGATAACTCGCCTGGCCAGACGGAGGCAGAGCCGCGTAAATCGCGGCGAACCGCACAAATGCTGCCGCGAGCCCGATTAAGCTGAGCCGGCACACAGCGCTACCAACCAGAGCCATAACGGCAACCATAGCCATCATTCTACGATTAAGACTATGCTTCGGACCTATAAGAACAATCGATGTAGTGCATAACCCATGAGAGCACCCACGTAACGTGTGCACCCAAAGAAAGCTGTAGGACGGCCTGACCGAGCCCACCGATTCGCCCCCTTCCGCACAAGTCGGATCAGCGATTGCATACGCATGCGGCATACGAGCGGGGCACGGCTCTGTGTCGTGCGCCACCGTGGCGCAGAAGAAACTTCGAGAGCTGGTGGCGGGCTCTTAACTGTGCCCTCTTCGAGTCTTCGCGTGACCGAAGAAGGTCTCGCATGGCTTCGCAGGATTCGCTCGGCACGTGGATCGAGCTCAGGTCTCCGCAGCGCAGCA
>PDSF01000056.1 GCA_002748355.1 Planctomycetota bacterium
TCTTCACCTGAGGCCCCCTCCTGGCGATGCGTTTTGTGAGCAAACACATGCATAGCGCAGCGAGTGCGGGCCTCAGTGCTTTTTTGCGCTTATTCCAGGGCTAGCCATTTGTCCCTCATCATTTCTCAGGCGCATTCCTGCCCCCGCGGGTGAAGAACCAGTTGTAGACCCCGGTTACCGTTAGCACCAGCATCAGTAAGGAGCCGAGTATCGGCACGAGGGCGTAGAAGCCGCCGCTGGCCACGATGGCGCCAAACCAGATGCCGAGCTTGAGGTGGTAGCGGAAGAACTGGCGGAAGAGCTCGCGCCAGCGGGCTGGCTGTTTCTCGCCAAGCTCGGCGACGAAGAGACCGCACTCGACGCCGGCGAAGAGCCGGGTTCGCGCCTCTCCCTCGTCGAGCAGTAAGGCGTGGGTCGAGCGGCGATACGGCGCTTCGGGGAAGCCCCGATCGAGCGGCTCGAAGCAGACCCGCTAGATCGAGGGCCAGGGTTTGCAGGTAGAAATGGGCGCCGACGGGGATGGATTTGGGGAGCTGCAGCGTTTGGTCGTGGTAGCCGCGCTTGTCGAAGCTCCCGCTGAGAGGCATGTCGGGCGACACTCTTAGGTAGCAGCCTGTCATGCCGAGTGGGTGGAGCGACAACGGCAGCCGCTGCGTGCCGATCGACGTAGTCGCTCCAGCTGCGCACCGCCCTGTATGGAGAGCGCCACAGCAAGGTGGCGATTGCCTGCAACAATCTGGGCAGCCTGCTCCAGGATCGAGGTCGCTACGAGGAGGCCGAGCGGCAGCTGCTGCGCGCCTGGAAGCTTCGCAGCGAACTGAGTGGTGAAACGCATGCCGAGACGCTGAAGGCGCGCTTCAACCGAGCCGCCAACCTCTGGCGCTGGCGCGGCCAGCCGGGCCTGGACGAGTTCGCTGCCCTCATGCCGCTGGCGCGCGAGTCCTTCGGTCCGCGCAGTCGCGGCCTCGCCCAAGTACCTCGCCGCCCTCTACGAGGCGCAAGGCGACAAGGAGCAGGCCGCGCTCTGGCGAGGCCGCGAGAGCGGTAAGAGCCTGCCCGCCGCGAAGGCTCCCGCCGCTGACGCCAAGCAAAAGTGAAGGCGCTCCCGCGCGGCTCTCGCTCCGGCTTGTGGGAGCCTGGTGCCTTCGCCTAGCGCTACCACGCTAGCCCGCTTCGCCGGGGCCCTGCAGATGCTTCTCTGCCGGTGCCAGCCTTGTCCGGCTGGCCCCGATCGGCTACATCCCTCTGCTCGATGCTGCAGCTGTTCTACGCCCCCGTCTGCCCGTTTGCCCAAAGGGCGCGGGCCCTGCTCGAACACCTCGAGTTCCCCTATGTCCCTCGGCTCGTGGACCTGGAGCAGCGGGACCCGGAGCTGCTGCAGCTGAGTCCGACCGGGCTGGTGCCCTTGCTCATGGAGGATGGGCTGGAAGGGCTCTCCGGCGGGCCCTTCGTGCTCTATGAGTCCGCTGTCATCGCCGAGTTCTTGATCGAGCGCGCTGCCTGGCAGGATGCCTACCCTGGCGGTTTGGCCCTGCGGTACCAGCAGCGCCTGGCGATGAAGCGCTTTGACGACCTGCTCGTGCCCTTGCACTACCGATCGATGCGAGATCCGAGCTCTTTGAGCGAGGCGGATATCGCCGAGATCCAGGTCGAGGTCGCGCGCTTGGCCGAGCTGGTGGAACTCCTCGGTGGCCATCACGAGAATGCCTTGGCCTTCCACGTGGCCCCCTTCTGGGCACGCATGTCTTGGATGGGCGCCCACGCCCCTATGCTCTCCCTCCTGGTCGAGAGCGATATCGTTCGCTTCTGGATGGACCGCTGCCTCGAAGTGCCCGCCATCCGCAGAACGCTGCCTGACCGTGATCAAACCGTTCAGAACTATCTCAAGAAGCTTGCCGGGGAGCCTAGGAATGGCTGATACCGCGCTACGCCTGTGCTTGCTCCGTTCCTGCCTCGGACTCTTCTTGCTGCTGGCTGCCGCTTGCAGCGGAACCAGCTCTGCGTCTGGAGCCGAGACTGGGGACGGCGGCCGTCAACCTCAGCGGCTGATGCTGCCTGGCGCCGACGGCATGAAGCTACGCGTAGTGCTTGCCGGCAAGGGTCCCCTGCTCCTGCTGCCGACCCCTGGCTGGGGCATCAGTCTCGAACTCTACGAGCAGAGTCTGCGGCCCCTCGAGGACCTGTTCACGGTGGCCTATCTCGATAGCCGCGGCAGTGGCGAATCAAGCAAGCCCGGCCCCGCCGTTCTCTGGAGCATGGAGCGCTTTGTTGCCGACCTTGACCGGGTGCGTGCCGCTCTCAAGCGCAAGCGCTGCTACGTCCTCGGTCATGGCAGCGGCTCGCTGATGGCGCTGAGCTACGCCTTGGCGCACCCGGAGCCATGCGCCGGGCTCCTCCTTGTCGCTGGCAGCGCCAGTCGCGGCCCTGAGTGGCAGCAGGCGATGTTCCAGCGCGTGGACGCTCGCGGAAAGCGCGAGCCTGCCTTCCTACGCCGCGTGCAGCAGGTCAATGACACGGTCAAAGCCGCTGGGCCAGCCCTCGACGATTCCGAGGCGCGGGGTCGCTTCTTCGCGATCTTGCCGACCATGTTTGCTGACATGGGGGCTTTCCAAAAGTACGGCCAAGCCTTCGCCTCGGTGCAGGTCTCGGCCAATGCGCAAAGGCTCTGGGATCGTCAGTCCGGCCGCTTGGACCTGCGGCGCGACTTAGCGAAGATCCCTTGCCCGGTCTTGGTGATCAATGGCGCGATGGATCACTACGCCGCCCCGGCCGATGCCCAGATCCTGGTCTCCGGGCTGCCCAGGGCCGAGTCCTGGATCGCGCCGAAGGCCGGTCACTTCCCCTGGCTCGAAGCGCGCGAAGCCTTCTTTACCCGAATCAAGACCTGGCTAGCTCAGAGAGGCTGAGCCGAGCCATGCGCCTGAGGTTCTTCCGGTGAATTACGAGCCCCGTTATCTGCTCGTCCTGATCTTGGGTTTGGCGGTTGGTGCCCAGTGGCTGGCCGCGAAGATCAAGCTTCCGGCTCTGCTGCTCTTGATGAGCCTCGGGCTGCTGCTCGGCCCTGGCTCGGAGGTCTTCTTCGGCGCTGGCGGCCGGATCATCGATCCGGAGCAGTTGCTCGGTGAGCTGTGGACGCCCTTCCTGACCCTATCGGTGGCTATCGTCCTCTTTGAGGGCGGCCTGACGCTGGACCTCAAGGAGGCGAAGTACGTTGGCCCGGCCCTGCTGCGCCTCCTCGTTTCGGGGATGGTGGTCGGCTTCACCTCGGTGACCTTGCTGGGGATCTACGTCGGCGGCCTGAGCCTCGGCACCGCCTCGGTGCTTGGCGCGATTTTGGTCGTGACCGGGCCGACGGTGATCCTGCCGATGCTGCGGGCGGCGCGGATCGCCCTGCGGCCGGCCGCCCTGCTCAAGTGGGAGGGCATCGTCAACGACCCCTTCGGCGGCCTCCTGGCCTTTCTGGCCCTGAAGCTGACCCTGCTGTCGAGTGAGGACGGGGGCGGCGCCGATGCCCTCAAGCTCGGCTTGACCTTCCTCGGGGCCGCCATCGCCGCCGGCTTACTCGGGGCCATGGCCGGTTTTGTCCTGGCCAGAATGCTGCGTAGGCGCCAGATCCCGCACGAGCTGGAGAGCCTGGTGCTCTTGGCCTCGGTCTGTGTGGTCTTCGTCCTGACCGATGCCGTGCATCACGAATGCGGCCTGCTTGGCGTCACGGTCATGGGGGTGGTGCTGGCCAACGTCCGCGATCCCAGCATCGAAGCGCTGCGGCACTTCAAGGAGCAGGTCAGCACCCTGCTGGTGGGCGTGTTGTTCATTGCCCTCTCGGCGCACCTGACCGTGGACACGATCGAGCGAATGATCGGTCCGCCCCTGCTCATGGTGGCGCTGATCCTCTTCGTGTCGCGTCCCCTGGTAGGGCTCTTTGCGTCGATGGGGACCTCGCTGCCTTGGAACGAGCGGGCGTTGATCTGCTGGATTGCGCCGCGAGGCGTGGTGGCGGCAGCGGTGGCCGGCGCCTTCGAGCCGCGTCTGCTGGATGCCGGCGTCGAGGATGCCGAGCTGCTGGTGCCGATTGTCTTCGGGGTGATCGCTTCGACGGTGCTGCTGCATGGGCTGACGATTCGGCCGCTGGCGCGCAAGCTCGGACTGGCTTCGCATGCCAGCAACGGGATTTTGCTGGTGGGCGCTTCGCACTGGGGCATCGCCCTCGGCCAGGCGCTGGCCAAGGCCGGGGCCTTTGTCATCCTCGCGGACACCCGCTTCCGGCGGGTGAGTAAGGCCCGCATGGAGGGGCTTGAGGTCTACTACGGCGACGCTCTTGCCGAGGACATCGCGCTTGAGCTGCCGATGGAGCGCATCGCCTGGATCTTCGCGGCCACCGACGACGACTCCTACAACTCCCTGGTCTCTCTGCGCTACGCCAGCGATCTCGGCAGGCAGCACGCGCTGCAGCTGGCAGCTGCCGAACGCCCGCCTACCGAACGCCCGACTGGGGAGAAGGGCGCCAAGGAGCAGCCCTCGATCAAGGGCACGGTCCCATGGGATGGACCGCTCAGCTGGTCCGAGATCACCCGTCGCTATTGGAAGGGCGCCAGCTTCAAGGTCACGACCCTGAGCGAGGACTATCCCTGGGAGCAGTTCCGGGAGGATCAGCCGGAGGCCTTTGCCCTCTTCATCTTGGTGAACGGAGCGCTGGAGCCGGTGAGCAGTGAGAAGCAGCCAGCCAACGGCAAGCTGGTCTACTTCACCGGGATGCCGCCGAGCTGAGGCGGCGGGCCGGGGGGCCAGCTGCCGCCTAGTTCCGTCGCGATCGTCGGCACGGGCAGAGAAGAGTCGAAGCCCTCCCTGGCAGTACTCCTGGCCGTTTTGCCCCAGGCCCTGCTAGAGTGTCCGGCTCGAATTTTTGAATCGCCACCCTGCCCTCTCCCAGACCAGCTCGATGGAGCAGCCCGAACTCGCCCCCAAGCAGCCCAACGACCACGGCCTTCGGCGTGTCGTTCCGCCGGCTCCGGTTGCCCAGCAGCTGATCGTGCAGGCTGACCGCAGCGTTTTGCTGGAGGTCGGAGGCGAAGGCTTCGAGGACGCGCGCGACTTCCTGGCCCTCTTCTGCGAACTGGAGAAGGCCCCCGAGCACGTCCACTTCTACCGAATCACCGAGATCTCGATCTGGAATGCGGCGGCGGCGGGCCTGGCCCTGGACGACCTACTCACGGGTCTCGCCGGTCGTTCCAAGTTCCCGCTGCCGAGCAGCCTTGAGAAGGAGATCCGGGACTGGTACGAGCGCTTCGGCAAGCTGCGTTTGATCCGAGACGAGGGCCAGCTCTTCCTCGAAAGCCAGGATCAGGTGCTGCTGGCCGAGCTGGCCTCGGCACGGAGTGTTGCCAAGCTACTCGCAGCCGAGTCCGGGCGGCGCTTCCTCGTTGAGGAGGGGCGCCGGGGCCTCCTCAAGCAGGCTCTGATCAAGCTCGGCTATCCGGTGGATGACCTGGCGGGCTACCGCGAAGGCGGCAAGCTCGAAGGTTTTGCCCTGCGCGACTTGGCGCGGAGCGGTGAGCCCTTTGCCCTGCGTGCGTATCAGAGCGAGGCGGCGCGGGTCTTCCATGCTGGCGGCTCGGTGCGGGGCGGCAGTGGCGTGATCGTCCTGCCCTGCGGCGCCGGCAAGACCATCGTCGGTCTCGCCGCGATCGAGCGGCTGGCGACCCAGACCTTGATCCTGACCACCAACACCGTCGCCGTGCGGCAGTGGAAGCGTGAGCTGCTCGACAAGACCACGCTGCGCGAGGATCAGGTCGGGGAATACACCGGGGACCTCAAGGAGATCCGCGACGTCACGGTGGCGACCTACCAGATCCTGACCTACCGCAAGAAGCGCGGTGGCGAGTTCGAGCACTTCGGGCTCTTTGAGGAGCGGGACTGGGGTCTTGTGGTCTACGACGAGGTCCACCTCTTGCCAGCGCCGGTGTTCCGGGCAACGGCGGAGCTGCAGGCGCGTCGCCGTCTCGGCTTGACCGCGACGCTCGTGCGCGAGGACGGCAAAGAGGACGAGGTCTTCAGCCTCATCGGGCCGAAGCGCTACGAAGTGCCCTGGCGCGAGCTCGAAGGCGGTGGCTTCATCGCCGAGGCCGAGTGCTACGAGATCCGGGTGCCGCTGCCGGCGCAGGAGCGACAGAACTATCTGGAGGCGGATTCGCGGCAGGGCTTTCGCCTGGCGAGCTGCAATCCGCTCAAGTTCGATGTGGTGGCCGAGCTGCTGGAGCGGCATCGCAGCGACCGGGTCCTGGTGATTGGGCAATACCTCGATCAGCTGGACGAGTTGAGTCGGCGCTTTGACATGCCGCTCATCACCGGCAAAACCGGAACCGCCGAACGCGAGCGCCTCTACGGCGCCTTCCGCAGTGGCGAGATCGAGCGGCTGGCGGTGTCCAAGGTCGGCAACTTCGCCATCGATCTGCCTGACGCCAACGTGGCCATCCAGATCTCCGGCTCCTTCGGTTCGCGCCAAGAAGAGGCGCAGCGTCTGGGCCGCATCCTGCGGCCCAAGGGGGGGGGAGGCCGAGCCCTCTTCTACGCCCTGGTGACCGGCGGAACTTTGGACCAGGACTATGCTGCCCGCAGGCAGCGTTTCCTCGCGGAGCAGGGCTACGGCTATGAGATTCGCGAGTGGGGGGGCCTCAAGGGCGAGGCTATAGGGGAGTCGGCCACGCCAGGTGAGGACCTGGGGGATCGGCCAGATGAGGGGGGAGTGACGTCTTGAAGTCCTATCGACTCGAAGAACTCTTGCGTGAACAGACGCCAGAGTGCCTGGCCAGGACCTTGCGCTCTTGGCATGGCGCTCCGAGAGCCGGAGACCCTGCCAAGAGCTGTGAGCTTGCGGATTCACCTAGCGCAAAACCGGAGCAGAACGGTTATGCGGAGCCTTGCAGCGTGAACGGCTGCAGCAAGGGGGCCGCGGAGCTGGTCACCGAACTGGCCAGCCGGATGCAGGAGGGGGTTCGCGATCAGTGGCCGGCCTTGGGCGAGGAGCAGCGGCGGATCTTGCGCAAGCTGCTGGCTCGCAGCGATCACGTTCTACCGATGCGGCGTTTGATCGAGGGCGCGCGGGTGACAGAGCCGGAGATCGAGTCGGCACTCAGCGAACTGGAGGAGCGCGGCTGGGTCTATCGCGTCGTTGATCGACAGGTCGAACGCTTCGGGCAAAACGCCGTGGCGCTTCCGGCCGAGCTTGCCCGCTGCATCGCCGAGCTCGAAGGTCTTGAGCACGCCGAGCTTGAGAAGGAGGAGGGGGGCTCCGGTCCCTTCACTCTCAAAGACTTCCTGGAGGAAAGGCACGGGGCCGCTGCGGAGGATGGCGAGGCTCAGCGGGCGGCCCAGCACCATCGCCAGGCCTACAAGCTCTTCTTGATGCCGCCGGCCATCCTCAAACGCGTCGCCCGCTTGCCCGAGGAGGCACGCGAACTGGTCGAATACGCGATGACCCGCCACGGAGGGCTCCTGCCGCGGAGCCTGCTGGAACAGGCTCGTGGCGACCAGCTCGACTACGATGCCGCCTCCCTGCGCAAGACGCTTGAGGACGGATTGGTGGGCACGGTGCGTCACTTCGACCTGCGGCCCTTCGGCATTGGCTTGTGTGAAGAGGCCGTCGTCGTCTTTCAGGAAGTCACCCTGATCTGGCTGCGGCAGCGCTCGATGCAGCGCAAGCAAAACGGCGAGGGGCAGCCGCCGGAAGAGCGGGTCGCCGGGGTCGACTTGGCGACCAACGTCATGCGCTTCTTGCGTTACTTGGAAGAGAACAGCGTCCGCTTCACCGTGCAGGGCGAGATCTTCAAGGCGACCCACAAGAGAATCCTCTCGCAGCTGATTCCGGCCTCGGGCATCGAGGATGTCGAGACCAGCTTCCGCTTCATCGAACGCTTCTGTCGCTCGCGCCACCTGGTCGAAGCGACCGGCGAGCGGACCATGCGGGTGTCGGAGGCCGGCCGCGCCTTCGAGAACAAGCCGCTCGAAGAGAAGCTCAAGGACCTGCTCGCCTTCGCCATCGGCGATCCGATGACAGGCGGCGACCCCTACCACCAGGTCAAGCTGCGGCGCATCATGCTCCGCTTGCTGCGCCGCCTGCAGGCCGGTGTTTGGCACGACGCGATGCACGTGCCCTTCTTGGCGCGCAACAGCCACCTTGCCCAGATGGAGCGCCAGGCCTTCGCCGACTACTACGGCAGCCTCCGCGAGCAGGGGCGGCACATCGTCCTCGAAGACACGCAAAAGCTCGCCTGGCACCTCTTCCATTGGGTGCGCAAGCGTCTGCATCTGCTGGGCATCGTCGATATCGGCTGCAAGGACGGGCACCCGGTGGCGCTGCGGCTTAGCGACCTGGGGGCTTCCTTGCTGGCGGGACCAGCGCAGGCGGCCGAAGGTGCGCGTAGCTCGCTGGTGATCAACCCGGACTTCGAAATCCTGCTCTTCCCCGAGTCGGATGCCTATGAGCTGGTGCACACCCTGGACCGCTTCGCGACGCGGACCGGCAGCGACCGCCTCTATCGCTTCCAGCTCGACGAAAGGAGTGTTTCGCGCGGCCTGGCCGATGGTATTGGCATCGGTGAGATTCTTGAGGTGCTGACCGACCGTTGCCGGGCGGCGATGCCGCAGAACGTCCTGTTCTCCCTGCGCGACTGGGCTGACCGCGCCGGGGCCTTGACCCTCAAGGGCGAGCGGGAGCTGCACGCCCGGCGCAAGGACACGCTCGACCGCCTGCTTGAGCACGCGCGGGTTCGTGAGTGGACTGAGGCGCGCAGCGAGGATTGCAGCCTTCGCATCAAGGACGAGGTTGCGGTCGAGGACTTTTGTGCCATGGCTCGCGATCTCGGCTTTCCTATCGAGCGCGAGCGAAGCAGCGGGGAGCGGTCATGACTCGTTCCTTAGCCGAGAGAAGGGCTGAGCTAGCTCGGCTTTGGTGGATCAGTCCGGGGGATGGCTTGGGACCGCAACTGGAGCAGCGTCTGCGGACGGCGGTGCGTGCCGGGCTGCGCGGCTTCCAGCTGCGTGAGAAAGGCAGCTTTGCCGGCGAGCTACACAGGGCCGCCGAAACCTGTGTCGCGCTGATGGGCGAGGGGTATTGCTTGGTCAACGACCGGGTCGATGTCGCGCTGGCGGCCGGAGCGCATGGGGTGCATCTCGGCACCCATGCCCTCCCCGTTGCGGCAGCTCGGCGTTTGCTTGGCGCGGAGCCGCTGATCGGCGCTTCGATCCACAACGAGGCCGAGCTTGAGCGAGCCCAGGCGGAGGGGGCCGACTTCGTATTTGCTTCGCCGGTGTATCCGGTGCAGAAGCCCGGCCGCAAAACCATGCGGCCGCTCGGCCTGCCGAGACTCCAGCGCTTGCTTTCCCAGAGCCAGGTGCCGGTGCTGGCGCTTGGGGGCATCCGCCCCGAGCGGGTCGCCGAGCTCATGGATCTGGGGGTGCATGGGGTGGCGGTGCTCAGCGGCATTGGCCGCGCCGAGGATGCCGCCCTGGCCACGAGGGCCTATCTCGAAGCGCTCGGCGAGGGATGAACAGCCAAACTCCAGTCCGGTACCTGAAGCGGCTGCGCTGGACCCTGCTGGGGCTGGCCTTCTTGCTGGTCTACTTCTTCGTCTTCCAGCGCTACGTCTACCAGCGGGTCGAGAACCAGAGCGCCGCCGCCATGTCGGGGCCGATGGTGGTGGGGGACCGTCACCTGATCGACACCGAGCCTGGGGACGAGTTGTTGGCGGAGTGGATCGTCGCCTTTTGGAGCAGCGCGCGGGAGCTCTGTTGGAGCCGGGTGCGTGGGGTGCCGGGGCAACGGCTGCGCAAGCAGGGCGAGCGCTGGGGCATCGAGGCGGCGAACGGCAGCTTCGATCCTTTCGCGCCCAGGGTGACGTTCGATTCTTCCTTGGATGGGTATTGCTTGCAGCCAGGCGAATACCTGCTGCTGAACGATCGCCTCGATGCTCCCTATCCGGACTCGCGCTTTCTCGGGCCCGTGGATCGTGAGAGCATCCTCTACCGCATGGTCTTTCACTTCGGCTCGGGGAATGGCTGAGTTCGAGAGCGGCGATTTGAGCTTCCTGCGCCAGTTGCTCGGCGGCGATGGGCTGAATGGTCCTGGGGACGATGCTGCGGTTTTTCCTGCCCGCGGCCGGGTCGTTGCTAGCTGTGACGCCTTGATCGAAGGCGTGCACTTCGAAGCAGGGACGCCGGTGGCGCAGATCGCCCACAAGCTCCTGCACCGCAACCTCTCCGATCTGGCGGCGATGGGGGCGCGTCCGGGCCAGGTGCTCTGCTGCTTCCAGTTCTCGCCGGACTGGGGGACGCGGCAGCGCCGAGCCCTGTATCGCGGCTTGCAGCGGAGCTGCGTCGGGGCGGCGGTCGATTGGGTCGGCGGAGACCTGGCGGCGACGCCGGGGCCGACCAGCCTGCAGCTCACCGTGCTCGGGGCACCTGCCGGCAAGCGTGTGCTGCGGCGCTCGGCGCTGCGCCCAGGGGATCTGCTGGCGGTCAGCGGGCCGCTGGGGGACTCCTTTGCCAGTGGACACCACCTCCGCTTTCGCGCCCGGGTCGAGCTGGGGATCCGCCTCGCGACTCGGCACCCTGTCCACGCGGCGATGGATTTGAGCGATGGGCTGGCCCTGGATCTCTCGCGGATGCTGAAGGCCTCAGGGGGGCTGGGCGCTCAGCTCGAAGCGGCGGCCCTGCCCCTGCGCCCGAGCCTGCGCGGAGCACCCGATGAGAGCGCCTGGAGCCAGGCTTTGGGCGATGGGGAGGATTATGAGTTGCTCATTGGCTTTGCGCCGCGGGCCCTGGCCCAACTGAAGGCTGATCCCGAAATCCCTAGGCAGCTCTGTCGGCCGATTGGTGTGGTCGAATCGAGGCCCGGACTCAGGCTTCTGTATCCGGATACTTCCGTGAAGGCCTGCCCTTTGCGAGGATGGCTCCATGGCCAAGCATGAGTTCCTACTCCAGTGCTTTAGTCGAGGCCCCGAAGAAACCGAGGCGCTGGGCGCCGCTCTCGGCCGCCTCTTGCAGATCGGTGAAGGCGTTGCCCTGCGCGGAGAACTCGGCGCCGGCAAGACGGTCTTCGTGCGCGGCCTGGCGCAGGGCCTCGAAGTGGACGAACCGGGAGAGGTTCGTAGCCCGACCTACCTTCTGATGGTCGAACACCCGGGGCCGATCCCGCTACTCCACCTCGATGCCTACTTTGCCAAACGGGGCAATGACTTCCTCGCCGATGGGGGGCAGGCCTATCTCAGCGAGGCGGGGGTCGTTGCCATCGAGTGGGCGGAGAAGCTCAGTGCTCAGCTGCCCGAGGACTTCCTCGTCATCGAGCTTGAGCATTGCAGCGAGGAGCAGCGTCGCTTGCGAATCATGGGCCAGCGCGAGCGCTGGGGGCAGAGAATCCGACAGATTGCCGATGAGAGTTGAACCGGCGCCGGGGCTTGCCGTTTCGCCGCCACCTCGCCGAAGATTGCCCTTTTAGCCGGATTGGAGTCCGAATGAGCTTGCCGCCAGAGAAACCGGGACCAGAGCGGGAAAGCCCGGACACGGAACCATCAGGCACGGCTGGGTGGCGCCGCCGCGCGATGGGCTCGGCAAAACAGTTCGAGGAAGGTCAGGCGGAAGGCGAAATCGAGGTTCAGGATGATCTCCTGAACCGCTTTCGTTTGGGAGATGCCGCGGCCTTCTCGGAGATCGTCGGGCGCTTCCAGGACAAGCTCGTGCGCTTCTTTTTCCGGCTTTGCTGGGACCGGGACCGGGCCGAGGACTTCGCCCAGGACGTCTTCCTGAAGTTGCTGCGCGGAGCCCGCAACTACCGGCCGCAGGGCAAGCTCTCGACCTACCTGTTCAAGATCGCGACCAATCGCTGGATCGACTACTACCGCTCGCTGCAGCCTCGTCCCAGGCTCCGCAGCCTGAACAGCTCGCTCTTCGAGGACGAAACCCCGCTAGCGGACCGCATCCCGGCTGAGATCGGCGAACCCAGCGCCGCCAGCGAGTCGGACGAAGAACGCGCCGAGCTACGCAAGGCCTTGCATCAGCTCTCCCTGCCACACCGTTTGGTCTTCGAGCTGGCGGTGCATCAGAGCCTCCCCTACCAAGAGATCTCGGTGCTGCTCAATATCCCCGAGGGCACGGTCAAGTCGCGGATGCACAACAGCGTCAAGGCGCTACGGCGCTTGATCGAGGAGGGACGAGCTCAGCGGGGCGAGGACTTTCCAGGAAGCAAAGGACGGCGGCGCTTTCGGCGGCATGCCTAAGTCGGCTTCGTTGCGAGAAAAGGCTAGCGCGCCCAAACCGTTCGAGGACCCATCATGAGCGACGAGCCCCAGGACGAAGCTCGCCAGGAGCCGAAGCCGCCGCTTTCGGTCTGGAATGATCCAGAGTTCGCTGCCAATGCTGGCAGGGATCTCCTGGAGCAGCTGCGTGCGCTTGAGGAGCCGGAGCCCAGTCAGGAACTCGGGGCCAGTCAGAAGTTCGGTGCCAGCCTGCGTGCCCAGGTCCTGAAGCGCAGCCGCCGACTACTCCGTGCCCGCAACCTCGGAGAGCAGCTGAACCTGGCCTGGCATGCGGTCCTTTTGACGGCGCGGCGTTCTTGGGCTTTCCGCCTCGCGTTCTTGGGGCTGTTTTTGAGTCTTGGTTTCCTCTTGGGCCGCGAGCTGTGGTGGAGCTTTGAGGAGCACCGGATCATCAGCCAAGGGAAGGAGCTGGTCGAGCGTGCCCGTGAGGACGGTGGCATGGTGCTCGCTGAGGAGGCGCTAAGCGAGAAGCCGAGTTCGAAGCCTAAGGTCGCACCCGGCAAGGCGGCGGATCGTCAGGCTTGGCTGCGCTCGGAGAACGAGCTTCGGCGCCTGCGCGAACTCTTCGATGAACGGGCGACACCTGAATACCAGCGACGCCTGCTTGAGATTGCCGGGGTCGATCTGAGGGTGCAGCGGCGTATTGGCTACCTTGCCGGTGGCGTGGCTGCGGGGCTGCGGAAGCGGCTGCTGCGCCTGCCCGAGAACGACTACGACACGGTGGAGGAGCTTTCGCTGGGCCTGCGGGCGCTCTTGGCCTCTGGGTCGATGCTCGAAGATAGCCCGCACCGGGAGGTCTCTCTTGCGGTGCTGGCGCGTCTCGAGTCGCTGCTGGTCGACCTGGCGAAGCCGGAGCGGATTGCCTCCTTTACCCTGGCGCTCGCCGGTTACTTGGAGGGCGTCCTGCAAAGTGGGGATCGTGGGCGTCTGGATGCCCTGAGCCGCTATGTCACAGCCCTTGCCGACATGGAGCTGGGCTTGCAGCGCCGGGCTGAGCGCTTAGCGCGTGGAGAGCGTCTCCAAGACGGGAGTCGCGCCTTGCCGCTGACGCACTGGGCCACGCCCTTGGCGGCCTTGGTCGATGCTGGAGTGCTGCTGCGCTTTGCTCCGGCCCTCGGAGTCTTGCCGGATCGTTGCCGCCAGCTCCGGGAGAACATGGTCGCGCACCTGGTCCTGCGCGGAAAGCGCGGGCCGCGGATGCGAGCGTCCTGCCAGGCGGCGCAGCTCTTCGCCTTCTCCGACCTGGTCGACCGGGAGGGACTCAAGGCTCGGCTCCAGGGCTATCGTCTCTACCCGGACCGTTTGGCGGGCGACGTGCGCAGTGTCCGCTACCTCGCTTGGGGGGCGAAGCCGATGGGCTACGGCTTTGCCCGGGTGAACCAAGCTCTGCGGCATTTCGTGGCCAACCACGAGCCACGAACCCTGGTCGATCGTTCGGCGCTCTTGCTGGTGCAGCTCTTCTACGTCGCGCCGCATTTCGACTGAGTGGCAGCTTTGGGTGGGCTTTAGGTCGCGAGTATCCCCAGCTCATCGCAAGTCAATGCTTGGGCTGGGCCCTTATGGCACTATCCTCCCGGTCATAAGGAGAAAACACCTTGCTCAAACGCCTACGTCTCATTTCAGTGATTGGAGTTCTCGCCGCCGTTCCGCTATCTGCGCAGGGCAGCTCAGCTCAGGGCAGCTCAGCTCAGGAAAGGCCGAAGGCAGAGAAGGCAGAGAAGGCAGAAGCGGGAAAAAAGCCAGAGGCGATCGAGCTGCTGCTTGAGAAGCGTCCGGAAATACCGACGGACAATCGCGGGGGACGCATCGTCAAGTTGTCCTTGCAGGACTGCCTGCGCCTCGGCAGCGAAGCCAATATCGACCTGCGCATCAATGCCTTGCTCGAGCGGATCGCACGCGAGGACAGCATCGCGGCGCAGGGGCAGTTCGACACCGAGTTCTTCCTCGATGGCTCCTGGCGGCGGGTGGAATCGCCGGCGCGTAGTTCGATTCAGCCGAGCTCGGTGGTCAAGACCTACGGCGGCAAGATCGGCTTCCGCAAGAAGTTCATGAGCGGCCTCGTCGCCGAACTCTCCTACGGGCCGCAGTACACCGAACAGAAGGTCAACTCTAGCTTCGCCTTTCCCGACGACTTCTTCAGCGGCAGCCTCGGCCTCAGTCTCAGGCAGCCGTTATTGCGTGGCGCGTGGTGGGACTACCATGGGGCTGAGATTGAGAAGGCCAAGCATGAGTACGCCGCCCGCGGCTACGAGTACCAGCGCAACCAGCAGATGATCCTGCAGTCGATTGCGACGGCCTACTACGAGCTTGCCTTTGCTCGGGAAAACTGGGGAGTGCGTTACTTCTCTTTGGAGCTGGCACGTGAACGTCTGCGCAACACCGAGAGTCGGATTCGCTTCGGCGGCCTGGCCGCGCGCGACCGCATCGCCCACGAAGCCGAGGTTGCTCGCAAGCAAGAGGAGCTGATCTTGGCCGAGACCACCATCCTCGATGCAGAGGATGCTCTCCGGCGCCTGGTGATGGGCTTCCGCTCTGAGAAGGACTGGGATCTGGTCATCGTGACCACGGTCGACTTGAAGAAGGGAGATCCCAAGATCGACTTGCCGACATGGCGCGAAGCTGCCTTGGTCGCTCGCAAGAACCGTCCGGACGCCTTGGCGCTGATGCGGCGAGTGCAGGGGGCCAAGCTCAACGAGATGGTGGCTGACAAGAATCTGCTGCCCCAGCTCGATCTCAGTGCCGGCTACTCGTCTGCGGCACAGCGTGACAATTTTGGCGAGCTCAACAGCGATTTTTGGGAGGGGGAGTATCCCTCCTACAACGTGCAGTTGCAGTTCTCGGTGCCGCTGGGCAACCGAGTGGCGCGTTCGCGATACGAGAAGGCTCGTCTCGAAGTCCGCCGGCTGATGACTCAGTTGAGCATCCTCCACATCGACATCATTCGCGAAGTGCGCGACGCGATCCGCCGACTCGAAAGGCTGGAAAAGTCGATCAAGGCGGCCGAAGAGAGCGTTCGCCTCGCCCGCAACAATCTCGAGGCCGAGCAGATCAAGTTGCGTCACGATAGCTCGATACAGTTCGAGGTGCAGGAACGCGCCAATGAGCTGAGCGCTGCCGCTTCGCGCCTGATCCGCGCCCGTTTCGACTACCGCCATGCTTGGTTCCAGCTGCTGGCGGTGCAGGGACGGCTTACCGAGTTTTCACGCCTGCCGGAGCCCGCAGCGTCCGATGAGGACGAGAAGAGCGAAAAGGGCCAGGACAAGTAAGCGCCGATCCGGGCGCTCAAAGGGCGCTCGGCTGCTGCCCGGATAGCCCTGAGTGACGTGCGGCCTTCTCCCGACTAACGAGGCTCTTTCCCCCGAAGCCTCGGGGCAGACCAGGAAGATCATGCTCATGTTTCGAACTCTGCTTATCGGCTCCGTTGCCCTCGCAGTCCTCGCTTGTAGCGAGCCAAAAGATCCGGTGAGCATTGCGCCACCGCCCCCCGCCCTCGACTCGCCGAGCAAGGCGGCTCCCTATCTCTTCTCGCGAAGCGAGCAGATCGATCGCTTGGTAGAAAAGCTGGTCGGGCAGGGGTCTAGCGCCAGTTGGAACTTTGCGAAGACCTTCATCAAGGAGCAGGACGACCCAGAGCTCAGCCGGGCTTTGATTCGCTTCTTTGAGCGTTGTCGGCTCAACACCGGAGACAACGCCGGCTTGCGGACCACGATCCAGGTGATGTCGAGTTCGGGCCTTCAGGTCTACGCCCAGCCGCTTGCAGACATGGATCGACATCCGGATCAGAGCGTTCGCGACGAGGCGATGAAGGCGCTGATCCGCTGCGCCTCTCCCGAGGTCGTTGACGATTTTGTCGCCCGCTTCCAAAAGGTGGATGTGCGGCGGCGCTCCCAGTTCATGCGCATTTTTGCGCTGAAGTTGGAGCCCGTACGGGCAGTGCCCCTGCTTCGGGCAGAGCTTGGTGCTCGTCTTTCTCCCGAGCGCGCGGCGACCATGCAGAAGCAGGTGCTACGAGCTCTCGAGCAGCCGGGCGTGCCCAAGGAGCTGATCCGCGGTGCTTTGAAGGGCTTCATTGCCGGCTTTCCTGCCTCGCAGCGCCTAGAGGCCGCCAAGCTCCTGCACAAGGCTGGAGGGGCTGAAGGGCGCGTGATCCTCCTCCGTCTGCTGGAGGATGCGAAGGAGCCTGATACCCGCACGATGTACCTGCTTGCCCTGGCCGAAGGCGAGGCGCCCGAGGCGGTGCCCCTGGCTGAGGCCCTGTCCGATTCGGACAAGCCCACCGTGCTCATGGGGGTCGCCAGCTTCTTTGGCAGCATCCTGGCTCGACAGGGGGAGAAGGCTCCTGAAAACCTGCGGCGGACCTTGGAGTTCTTGGCGGAGCACGAGTCGCCGCCGGTGCGCCAGGCCGCCGTCCGGGCCTTGGGGGATCGAGGCCGCGCCTTGGTTCTGCCCCGGCTGGAGGCCTCGATCCGCAACGGCAGCGGGACAGAGCTGCGTGAGGCCATTGAGGGCGCGATTGCGCTTCAGAGCGAAGAACTCATCCCGGTCTTGATCGAGCGCCTGCAGGCCGCCAAAGGGCCGGAGCGGCGGATCTTTCTGCAAGGTCTGGGGCGCATCGGCAAGGCCCCTGGTATCGAGCCCCTGGTCGCGGAGTTCCTGGCGCCTCCGGTCTACCTACAAGCCGAGAATGGGATCGACAGCGTCTCCTACGCGGCGCTGATGCTTGGCAACATCCCCAGCGCCGCCAATCGCATGCTGCGCCTGTACGCCGAGCTGGGCGGGGTGGATGAAGCCGGCAAGCGCCTCCCCAAGTCCAAGCAGATCCAGGTGCCGCAGCGGAAGCTGCGGCGGAGCCTGGTGCGGAACACCTTGGCCCTGCTGGCACAGCAGAAGCTTGCGCCCGAGCTCAAGCAGCGACTGCGCCAGCAGTTCCTTGCGCAGGTGGAGTTCGAAAAGGATGCCGGAGACCGGATGCACGCCCTGAGCCTGGTGAAGGCGAAGATGAAGCTGGCGGACCTGACTTGGCTTGTGTCTCTGCTTCGGGCCAAGGATCAGGACCCGGAATTCGCCCGCAGGCTCAACGACTTCCTTTGGGAGTACTTCTAGCCAGCCGCTGGGACTTTTGGCTGGCCGAAAGGCGAGTACGAAGCTTTCGCGCAGATCTCGTGCCGAGTCGGGCTCAACTCTGGGGCTTGCTGAGTCGATGAGGACCGTGCTCAGGAGCCTCTATGGGATTCGTCAACCTCAGCGAGAAGACGATTTCCGCCAAGCTGGTCTACTACGGTGTAGGCCTCGGCGGTAAAACCACCTCTCTCAAGGTGGTACATGGGCTTATGTGCCCACGGGACGAGGTCAAGCTCGTCTCGATCAACACCGAGCAGGACGCGACGCTCCTCTTCGATTTCTTGCCCATCGACCTCGGCCTGATCGACGGCTTCAAGATCAGGATTCAGGGCTTCACGGTCCCAGGGCAGGACAAGTACGTCACGATGCGGCGCTATGTGCTGCAGGGCGCGGATGCGGTCGTCCTCGTGGTCGACTCCCAGCGCAGCCGTATCGAGGAAAACCTGCGCTCGATCGAGGACCTGAAACGCAACCTCGCGGCGAATGGCCTCGACTTTGACAAGCTGCCCCTTGTCTTCCAATACAACAAGCGCGACTTGGACGACTTGGTTCCGGAAGACGAACTGGATCGGCTCTGCAACCCGCGTGGAGCCCCGTCCTTCTCGACGATTGCTACCGAAGGCGTGGGGGTGCTGGATGCCTTCCTAGAGTCGGTTGGCCTGATGGTGGACCAGAAGGTGCGCCAATACGGCCTGGGGCGAGGGGAGATCGATCCGGCGGAGCTGGCGGAAGAGGCCAAGACCCGGATCCGCAGCATTACCGACGAACTCGCTGATGAGGCCCGCCGTGCCGGTCGCGAGGAAACCGAGAACGCTGGCGGCCTGGTCCATCTGACCGTGAGCGACGAGGTCGGCCAGGAGACGCTTGCCGACTACGAAGCCAAGCTGGAGGGGCCGGAGCTGGGTGAGGAGTTGCTCCCAGCTGGGGAGGCTGCGGCAGATCTCATCGCTACCGATGACGATCTGGACGCCATCGAGTATCTCGAAGACCGGGTGGACGAAGGGGCTGCGAGCCCCGACCTAGACCTCTTTGACGAAGAGCTCGATTTCGACTCCGAAGGCATGCTCGATGCCGACGAGCTGGAGCTGGTGGAGGACGAGGACCTGGCCCTAGCCCCGGCAGCAGGCAGGGGCGAGGAAGAGACGGCTGATAGCGCCGCCTTGGAGGCGATCGGCGAGACCAACGAACTGCTCGGCCAGGCCATCAACTCGAACATCGAGATGGCTGGGCTCTATGCCGAGCTGGCCGAATACAAGCAGCTCCTCGAGAAGAAGAACCGGGAGCTGGTCGAGGTCATCCAGCTGATTACCCACGATCTGAAGCGGCCCCTGACCGTGTTCAAAACCGTGGTGGGCCTGCTCGGTAAGGGGCATCTGGGCCCGCTCAATGAACGGCAGGGCGAGGCCGTGCACAACGCGACCGAGTCCGTCTCGTACATGGAAGATCTGCTGCTCGACATCCTGGAGGCCTCACGGCTCGACTACGACGGGGTGCAGCTCGAGTTTGCTGAGGTCGACATGACCCAGCTGGTCGGCGACATACTCAGGAAGCTCAAGTACCAGATCGACGAGAGCCAGGTCCGGGTGCGGGTCGAGCCCTTGCCCTGCATCCGAGCGGATGGCGATGCCTTGACCAAGGTTCTGATGAACCTGATCGGCAATGCCGTGAGCTACCACAACCCCAAGGCCCAGCAGCCGTGGATTCGGGTCGAGCACCAGGAGACGGAAGAAGAGTGGGTCTTCGAGGTCTCCGATAACGGGCTCGGGATCCCCGAGGAGAGCCTCAGCTCGATCTGGCAGAAGTTCGAGCGCGGTGCGAACACCCGCGAGATCACTGGCACCGGCCTCGGGCTCTACATCGTCAAGCAGATCGTCCTCGGGCACGGGGGCGAGATTCAGGTGCAGAGCAAGGTGGGGGAGGGCACCTGTTTCACCATTCGCTTGCCGAAGGTGCCGGTGCTCGCGAAGCACTCCCCCTTGGCCTGAAGCTCTGGGCCCCTGCCCCAGGAGACAGAAGCCCAGCAGGTGCCCCTCGCCAGAGGCCTCCGCGAGGATCTACTAGAAGCCGCCGCCGCTTCTCTTCTTCTTGTTCTGCTTGCGCTTCTCCATGAACTCGTCCCAGATCTCGGAATCACCGCCCCCTAGTCTGCTATTCCACGTGCGCTGCCAAGTCTGGACAACTCTCGCGTTGTGGTAGGCGTCGGCTTCCTTGATCTCATCCTCGAAGCCTGGGGGGATGTAGCCGGCATTGAGACCTAGGGTGATGTCTTGGAGGATCCTGTTGAAGAAGGCGGCCTGTTCGCTCTGCTCGCGGTCGAAGTAGTTGATCGTGCGCAAGCGGTTGATGATGGCCGGGAACGCGAAGCGGGCTAGCTCCTCGTTGCTCAGCTTTTTGCCGGCCCTGCTGCCGGCCATGCCGGTATCGGTCATGACCGTTTCGATCAGATCGTTGACCCTCTTCTTGATGTCCGCGGTCGCATCTTCGGGCCAAGCCAGTTCGGGTAGGGTTTTGGCATCGAAGGCCTTCACCCCCTTCTTGGACTTCTTCGCCTTTGCTTTCTTGGCCTTCTTGGCCTTCTTGGTCTTCTCGTCCTTCTTGGCCTCCTCAGCCTTCTTCGCCTCCTCGGCCTTGGCCGCGAGCTCTTCTGTTTCTTGCTTCGTGGCCTCGGTCGTTTCCGGCTTCTGCTGCTCGTCCTTTTTCGCGGTCTGCTGGTTCTCGGGCTTCAGGCCTGGCTTGTCCGCCTTGTCCTTACCGCCGAGGATCAAAAAGAGCACGACGGCAAGGATGGCGACTGCGCCGCCGCCAATGCCGAGGTAGAGGCCCATCTTGTTGCCTTCGGGAGCTTCGTCGCGAGCCCTTCGGCCGCGGCCTCGTCCGCCGGCAGCGCGGCCCTTAGCACCAGAACTCCGCCCGCCGGATTTGCGGCCACCAGCTCTGGCGCCACTGCCTCTGGAGCCACTGCCTCTGGAGCCACTGCCTCTGGAGCCACCGCGTCGGGCTGCGCCACCACGTTGGCTTGGCCGCTTGGCTCCGGCCTCCTCACCTTCCTCGGCAGCCTGGCTGCGGCTCTGCCGAGCAGAGGTCTTGGATACCTTGCTGCCGCTAGAGCGGGAGGCGGCAGCCGCGCCGCTCCCTGCGGGAGGAGTCGCAGCCTTGCTGGGCTCGGCAGGGCTAGCCGAGGCTTCCACGTCCATAACCGAGCCACAGCCTTTGCAGCGGGCTTGGGCAGATTTGAACGAGGCGGGGAGCTTGTACTTCGCGCCGCAATTGGCGCAGGTGATCACTCGTGCAGTCATCGTGTCCTCGAACGGCTAGAACCGGCAGGAATGCCGAGGGTTTGCGCGGGCCGGATGTTAGCGCCGGGATTAGGCGCTGTCGCTGCCTGGCTCGGGCACTTGTTCGAGGAGCTGCCTGCTTGCCAAGGATGCGCGCGGCAGCAGGGCCGGGTCACGAGGGTCCTGCTGCTGCCAGCGGCCGTGGCTGAACCGGCGCCGGCCCCGCTTATCGGTCTTCCTGGTCTTGGTCACCTGGTGGCGGGAACTCCTTGCGATCGGAGTTTTGCGACCACCATTGGTACCACTTCTTCACCACTTCTTGGCGCATCTCCTGGTAGCGGGCGGAATCGTGCCCTCCCTCCATGGAGATGTTGAAGCCGAAGGAGATGCCTCCTGAGAGTTCGCGAAGGCAGCGCACGATCAGGTTCAGGCTGCTTGCTTCCTCGGCGCCGCTTCCCTTGCTCTCGTAGAGCTTGTTGAGGAGTCGAGGGATCGCCGGCTTGCCCGACTCGATGAGTCCGCTTCTGGCCGCGGTCATTTTTTTGAACGGCACGTCCGGGTCCATAAGCGTGGCGATCCATTCGTCGATCTTGCGCCTGAGGGCTGGGGGCGTGCTTTCGAGGTGGCCTAGAGGGCCCGGTTGCACCTGTTCACGCTCGGCCTTTTTGCTCTTGGCCTTGCCCTCTTCGGTCTTGGCGCCGGCGGAGCGCTTCTTCTTTTTCTTCTTCTTGGCCTTGGGCTTGGCCGGCGGCTGCTCTCCTGCTGCCTGCGGATAATCGAGGACCTTCCACTTAAGGGCTCGCCAGCCCGAGGGCTTCTTGATGCACCAGGCCCGCAGCCTGGCGAAGCCGCGGTAGGCGCTAGGCACCCGCGGCCCTAGCTCAATGGTGAAGTCGAAGGGCTCCTTGCCGAGCTTCTCGGGCAGTTCTTGCTCCTCGACGCTCGAGAATTCGAAGTCGCGGAAGATCCGTCCCTCCTCGCCCTCAAAGAGGGAGGTGATGAGCTCTTCGCGGAAGGCATCCTTCTTGGCTTTGGAATTGGCGATCCAAGCGAGCCGTTTTTTGCCGCGATGCACGAGGTTGTAGTGCTGTGCGAGTTCCAGAGCGGCCCAGAAACTGATCCGGTCCTTGCTTGCGATGGCTTCGATGAAATCGCGGAAGGCTCGGACCGGGGGGCTGCTGTTCTTGAGATACTGCTTCACCGGCCCCTTGGGCTTCTGAGGAGCTTCCTCCTTGCCTCTGGGGATGGCGAAGAGCAGCGCGACCACGAGCAGGAGGATGCCGCCAAAGACCAGCGGCCCTTTCATCTGCTTCTGTGCTGAGTTGCGCTTCTGTGTGGCGGCGACCTTAGGCGTGAAGCTGCTCTTGCAGTTCTTGCAGGTCAGCCGCTTGTCGATGGCGCTCGGGGGGAGCGCGTAGGTCGTGCCGCATTTCGGGCAGGGGATATGCACGCGGCCGTCACGACCAGGCTGCAGTCTACGTTCGCTCTGTGCTCTACGCGCAGCGTTGTGGGCTTTTCCGGCCCGTCGCCGCGATTCCATGCTGCGTCTTTTGCCGCCCATGAGTTCCTCGGTTTTCAGCTAGCGGTCACCTGGAGCGGTGTGACCGGGAGTAAGGGAAACAGGCTAGCAGGCTGTTGAAAAAGGCCCAGGAGTGAAAGAGTGCCGGATTCGGCCTCCCATTGGGGCCAGAAAACGCCAGCGAATCTAGTGATTCGTCGAGGTTTTATGGTGCCGAAGGGGCGTCGCCGACGCTGCTTTGTCGTGGTGGGCATAGTTCTGACGGCCTGCGAAGCCGGGATTTGGAGGCTTGCAAAGCGCTCGAACTCGGCGCAGCTTGCCGCAGAGGCCTCTCCGTGGGGGAGGGCCCGGTGAAAAGCGCAGCGCAACGCAGCAAAACTATGGCGGATCATTGCCCCTTCAAACTCGTGAGCGACAAGCGGCCAGCTGGCGATCAGCCCAGCGCCATCGAGGGGCTCGTGCGCGGCTTGCGCGCGGGCGCCGAGCTCGAGGTGCTGCTTGGGGTCACCGGCAGCGGCAAGACCTTCACGATGGCCCACGTGATCCAAGAGCTGCAGCGGCCGACCCTGGTGCTAGCACCGAACAAGACGCTGGCAGCGCAGCTCTACCAAGAGTTCAAGGATCTCTTCCCGGAGAACGCGGTCGAGTACTTCATAAGCTACTACGACTACTACCAGCCCGAGGCCTATCTCCCGGGCAGCGATACCTACATCGAGAAGGACGCGACGATCAATGAGCAGATCGATCGCATGCGCAATGCCGCGACCGCGTCCCTGCTTGAGCGCAGAGATGTGCTGATCGTCGCCAGTGTCTCCTGCATCTATGGCTTGGGCTCGCCGGATGCCTACCGCGACATGTCGATCACCCTGCGCAAGGGCGAGGAGCTTGACCGCGATGAGATGCTGCGCTCGCTGACCCAGATCCAGTATCAGCGCAACTTGATCGACTTCGTGCGCGGCAGTTTTCGCGTGCGTGGCGATGTCGTCGAAGTCTTCCCGGTCTACGACGAGGATCGCGTGCTGCGCTTCGAGTTCTTTGGCGACGAGATCGAAGAGATCTTCGAGGTGGACCCTCTCACCGGCCAGATCCATGCCGAACTGGAGCAGGTCACGATTTATCCGGTCTCGCACTACGTGACTCCGGAGCATCGGCTGGAGCGGGCGATCGAGTCGATCTCCGAGGAGCTGGAGGAGCGACTCGCAGAATACGAGCGACTGCAGCGGCCGCTTGAGGCGCAACGTCTGGAGCAGCGCACCCGGTATGACCTGGAGCTTCTGCGCGAGGCTGGATTCTGTAACGGCATCGAGAACTACTCGCGGCATCTCGACGGTCGCAATCCGGGCGAGGCGCCAGCCACCCTGATCAACTACTTCCCCGAAGACTTCCTGCTCTTCGTCGACGAGAGCCATGTGGCGCTGCCGCAGGTGGGGGCGATGTTCAAGGGCGACCGCTCGCGTAAGGAGAACCTGGTCGACTACGGCTTTCGCTTGCCGTCGGCGCTCGATAACCGGCCGCTGCGTTTCGAGGAGTTCGAGGCCTTGGTGGGGCAGATGGTCTGCGTGAGCGCCACGCCTTCTGAGTATGAGATGCGCCGGGCGAAGACGGAGGTGCACGAGCAGGTGATCCGGCCGACCGGTCTGGTCGATCCCGTGGTCGAAGTGCGACCCGCGTGCGGCCAGGTAGAGGATCTTCTCAGCCAGGTGCGCGGCTGTGTCGAGGCCGGCTTCCGCGTGTTGGTCACGACCCTCACCAAGCGCATGGCCGAGGAATTGACCGACTACTATCGCGATGTCGGGGTCAAGGTGCGGTACCTGCACTCGGACATCGATTCGATCGAGCGCATGCAACTCTTACGCGAGCTGCGCCTCGGAGTCTTCGATGTCTTGGTCGGCATTAACCTGCTACGCGAGGGGCTCGACCTGCCGGAAGTGGCTTTGGTGGCGGTGCTCGATGCCGACAAGGAGGGCTTTCTGCGTTCCCGAACCAGTCTGATCCAGACCTGCGGGCGAGCGGCACGCAATGCCGAGGGGCGGGTCATCCTCTACGGGGATCGCGTGACCGGCTCGATGCGCGAGGCGATGCAGGAGATGGAGCGGCGCCGGGCCAAGCAAATCGCGCATAACGAGGAGCACGGGATTACCCCGCAGACCATCGTCAGCCGGATCAAGGAGCTGATCCAGGAGTCGGAGGCCAAGGATGCAGAAGAGCTTCCTCTCGCGGTTTCCCAGGGCAAGGACGGTAAGGTCAAGAAGCTGGGCAACCGCAAATCCCTCCTAGCCCAAATCGAGAAGCTGCGGGCCAAGATGCACGAGGCCGCCCGTGCCCTGGACTTCGAAGAGGCGGCCAAGCTGCGCGACGAGGTCTTTCGTCTGGAGAAGAGCGACCTGGCCCTGCGCTGAGCGGGTGCTGGCCAATAGGGAAGCGCCCCGGGTTTCCCGGAGACTCGCTTATGTGAGCCTCGCCACCGCGGCAGATGTTTGCCGCTGGTGGGAGTACTGCGCCTCGTATTCTGTCGGCGGGAGCTGCCCGATGGACTCTAGCCACTGAGCTAGGGCCGCATGCGCAGCTGGGGGGATTCGCTCACGCGGTGATTCGATCAAGAGGGGGCACTGGGCTGGATCAGTAGCCGGGGAAGCGCCAGGGATGTAGGGGGATTTTGCCTTGGAGCTGGATGCGGGATTCGGGGTTGTTATTCAGCTCGCGGGCGAGGGCATGGAGCGTGGGCGTGTAGACATCGGTGAAGAATAGGAGGCCTAGGGCGCGTAGGGCGTCCCAGTTGGCGCCGATGTAGGCCCTGATGAAGCGGATGCGGTTTGGGTCGCCGGGCTCGATGGAGCTGTGGCGGCTGAGGACTTTTAGGGCGCGGAGGAACTCGAGGGCGCTGCTGTCGATGGAGGCGGCTTCGAGGGCGCTGGCGAGTTCGGTTGCGCGCGGGCCTTCGGCCTTCCAGTAGCTGTGGGCCATATACCAGCTGCGATGCACCGGGCGCAGGGCGCTTAAGGTCAGGGCGCTGAGGAGGAGGGTCGCGCCGATCATCAGGGCGGGGGCGGGCCAGCGGGAGCGGCCTCGAGCGTCGGGGAGCTTGAAGAGGCAGAAGCTGGCGATGAAGCCGGTGATGAGCCCACCCATGTGGGCGGTTTGGCTAATGATCGGGATCATGAATCCGATCACGACGTTGATGGCGACCAGCGAGAGGATCCACTTGATGCGGGGATCGCGTAGGGAGGAGCCGTAGCTGCGCTCTTCGCGCGCGAAGACAGCAAGGAGGACACCCAGCAGGCCGAAGAGCCCACCGGAGGCCCCGCCGCTGATCGTGTAGGGCTCGTACCAGAGCATGGTTGCCAGCGAGCCACCCAGTCCCGAGATCAGGAAGCTGAGGATCAGTCGCTCCGTGCCGATCTGGCGCTCGAGCCAGGGGCCGATTTGCAGCAGGAAGTAGCCGTTGAAGCCAAGGTGCAGGACGCCGAAATGCATGAAGCAGCTGCTGATCAGGCGCCAAGGCTCGCCATCGACGACGAGGGCGGCCATCTGGGCACCGGAGCGGAGCTCGTTGTCGATCTTGGGCGAATGCAGGCCGAAGGCGACGAAGACGATGGCGAAGATGCCGACCAGGGCGTAGCTGCCGATGGGGGTGAAGTTCTTGTTCATGGCCGGCCTCCCGTGCGCAGGGCGAGTTTGGCTCGGGCGCGGGCCCAGTCGCTTTTGGGGTCGCGCTGGCGGCCGGGGTCTTTGGGCAGCAGCTTCAGTGCTTGTAGCGCCTCGCGCGCTTCGGCTTTGCGGCCTTGTTGCCAGAGGGCGCGGGCGAGCCAGAAGAGGGCCAGCACGCTTTCGCCCTTTGTCTCCAGCGAGATGCGGGCGTGTAGCTCGGCCTGCTCGGCTTCGCCGGCCAGGCTCGCGATCTCCGCGGCGAGCAAGCGTGCGGAGCCAAAGCCGAGTTCGGGATCGCGTTGCAGGGCCAGCTCGATTTGGTGCAGGGCCTGGGGCATGGCCCCCAGCTCGTAGAGAGCTCGGGCTGCTTCCCTGTGAGTGCGAGGATCCTCGCTGCCGTTCTCCAGCGCCGTCGCCAGATAGGCGAGGGCCTCCTTGTGTTGTCCGGCGTCGTTGTAGTGGCCGGCGAGTTCGGTGAGATCGCGCGGCGAAGCAAAATGCTCGATGCGGCCGAGCAGCTCGCGGATCGCCTTGCGGTCGACATTGAGGCGCTGCCACAGGCGAGCGAGGCTCATGCGCAGCCGGGGTAGGAAGGGCGGCCAGCTCAGGGCGAGGATGAGGAAGAGGGGGAGGGCCAGGGCGGGAAACAGGTAGAGCTGGTCGCCGGCCTTGTGGGAGAAGCTCTGGAGCTTGCCCAGCTGAACCGGCGCGACCACGAAGAGGAGCTGCAGTCCGAGAAGGAGCAGGGCCGGAAGCACCAAGAGCATCCCGGGGATGAGGCCGAGACGCGGCTTGCTGCTTGGGGTGGTGGTGCTAGGGCTGTCGTTCACGGTGTGGCTCTCTCCTCTGCCCCAGGTCATGGCCGATGCTGGGCTCAGATTCCAGGCCGCAGCAGGGGAGGGGAGCAGCTTTGTCCGACGACTTCGGCCAGGCTTGCCGGTGAAGGAGTGCCCGGCCCTCGCGTTATCTCGGCTCAAGCTGCGGAACTGGCTTCGCCTCGCGAGGCTAAGGGAAGACCCGCCGGGCCCTTTGGGGACTGGCGGATTTTCGGAGAAATCATTGGTCTATCCAGGTGCGCCGTTGGTTAAGCTTCTTCGCCCGGGTCTTTCAGGCTCGGTGGGGCGCTTCGATGAGAGAAGGGGCGCCTAGCACCTACCAGGGTGCAACGTGGCTCTGCCACGAACAAAGAGACGAGATCGACCCTGACCGGAACCTGTGTCCGTTCGGGGTCGTTTTTTCATGATGGATGAATCAAGGCTTGCTCGGGCAGGGATTTGGCCTACGGACTGTGCCCCTCGCCAATCGGCCTTTCTTCTTCCTACTTTTTTCAAGTGAGGGAAGAACTTTCGAGCAGCAAGGCACTACAAAGAGACACCTGAGCAGCACGGCTGCTTTCACGAGTTTTCACGTCCTCGTGGCCGATCTTTCCGAGTTCGGTGTCGACCGGCGGAGGTGAGAGACCCGCTGTGTCGTGGCGAGCCGAGAGGCTCCCACCCGGGATTGAGACCCCCGGGAAACGTGAAAGAGAGAGAGAGACGAGATGAGCCTCTCCGGGGCCTTGGCCCCGGAGAGGCTCTCTTTTTTCCGCTGCGCTGTGTTCCCGCGCGCTGTGTTTCCGCTGCGCTGTGTTCCCGCGCGCTGTGTTCCCGCGCCCTGTGCCTGGCGCCCCGTGCCCTGTGCCTGGCGCCTCTCGTCCTGCCTGCGGCATTTTTCTTGTCCGTGGCATTCTCGAAGTGAGAAGGCGAAGCTGCGGCTATGGCGCTTCCGCACAACTACGGCAACTACCTTCGTCTCCCTGAGCTGCTCTCCTGCCAGAATCCACCCTCGCGAGTCGAGGGCGAGCGCTGCGGGCCTACTCGCGAATATGGCCATCCGGACGAGCTGCTCTTCATCATCGTTCACCAGGTTTTCGAACTCTGGTTCAAGCAGATGCTCTTCGAGCTGGACCGTTTTCGGGATCTTCTGGGGCAGCCCGAAACGCAGCCATCCGAGCGCCGGGTCGAGGAGCGAATGATTCCGCAGCTGACCGAGCTCCTGGGCCGGGTCAACGAGATCCTGCGCCTCTGTCACGATCAGTTCACCGTGATCGAGACCATGCCGAGCACGCATTTTTTGGCCTTTCGCGATCTGCTCGGCAACTCCAGCGGCTTCCAGTCCCTGCAGTTCCGGGAGTTCGAGATCTTGCTGGGACTGAGTCGCGAAGCTCGGGAGCGAGCCGTGGCGGGACAGTCGCGGCTAGAGGGAATCGCCCTTCGCTTCGATTCGTACTTCGAAGGAGCGGAACGGCAGCGACTCGAAGAAGCCGCCAGCGAGATGAGCGTCTCGGATGCGGTCCTGGACTGGCTGGCTCGGACACCGGTCGAGAGCCTGTTTCCGGGCTTCGAAGCGGACTTCCTCGCTGCCCATGTTCGCTACGGGGAAGATCAACTGGCCCGGATCCGCGTCAACCCCAAGATCGGAGCCGAGGCCATCAAGCAGGCCCGTCTGCGCACGGAGGCTGGGATCGAAGAGCTTCGCCAGTACTTACGCCCAGGGAGCAGCCGCGCTGCCCGCCTCGGTTTCCTCTTTATCTCCAGCTACCGCACCCAGCCGCTGCTGCGGGCTCCGAGCTCGCTGATCGAGACCCTGATCGAGCTGGAGGAGCGGGTCCGGCTCTTCCGCTACCGCCATGCGCGCATGGTCGAGCGGATGATTGGCCGGCGTGTCGGCACCGGCGGTAGTCCCGGAGTCGAGTATTTGGATCGCACCGCGGTCGAATACCGTCTCTTCGAGGGTCTGCTCGAAGGGCGTAGCTACCTCCTGGATCCTGCCCGACTGCCGGCGCCTCCGGACGAGGCGAGCATGGACTTCGCCTTCGGCGGTGGCGAATAGGGGAGGCCGCGAAAGCCCTCAAGCGGCGGCTTTCTGCGGGTCGATTCCACAGGAGGGGGCATGTCGATGGCCCCGTGGACATCCCTCGCGGAGGCCAGCTGCCCATGAGCATTGCGACAACGGAGGCCGCCTTGGCGGCGATGGCTGTGGGCGTACAGGTCCTTGGCTTTTGGCTGGAGGACGAGACTCTGGTCTTGCTGGCCCCTGAGAGCATCCTCGAAGGCGGGGCTTGGAATGCTCTTGGCCCTAAGCGTGGCTGCCAAAGAGAGGAGGGGTGCTCATGAGCAAGGCGAAGAACTCGCAGCCGCGGCCTCCTTCCTCCATGTTCCGGCAGGCGGTCGCTTCGGCGCCGCAGCCGATCATGCTTACCGATCGCCAGCTGAGGATCCGCTATCTCAACGCCAAGTCGAAGCAGATGCTTCGGCGTCTTGAAGCCTGGCTCTTCTTTCCCCTTTCCCAGGTTCTTGGCCTCTGCATCGACGAGTTACACGAGGACCTAGTTCCTTTGCGGCAGGTCCTTGGCCAAGGCGGCTGGCAGCCCCCGGCGCAGGTCGAGCTCTCCTTTGGCCCAGAGAACTACGAGCTCGTCGCCACTTCGCTGCACAGCGCCAAGGGGGCGTTTCGTGGTCTCCTGCTGAGCTGGGAGCTTGTGTGCGAGAAGCTGTCCGGCGAGCAAGAGGAGGAAGCTCGGCAGGCGGCTTCAGCTGAGCTGCTTGCGGAGCGGGCCCGAATTCTCGCCGGGTTCGCAGCTTTTGACAAGTCCGCCGAGCAGATCGCCGAGGCCCTCGAGCGACTGCATGCGGCGAGTAGAAACACCCAGGTGCAGGCGCTCAACGCGGCGATTCAGGCGGCGCAGGCCGGTGAGCCGGGACTCGGCTTTGGGCACATTGCCGAAGAGCTGCGTCGTTCGGCGGAACGCTCCTGCTCCTTGGCGAAGGAGATCTCGGAGATGCTCGAAGCTGCGAGGAGGGGGGCCATGGCTGGAGTCCTTTCGGAGCCAAAGAGAGTTCGTCGATGACTCCCGTCTCGAATCGTCGGTGCTGGCGCCTCCAGCGAGGGGGACAGCGATCTATGCAGAAGCAGGCAGCGAAGTTCGTCGCATGACTCATCGGAGCAGAGGTCCGTCGGGGAGCATGCCGGCCGAGTCTCGGCTGGGGCAGATTCTCTCAGATCCGGAACTGCGTCAGGCCTTTCTCGAAAGCTCGCAAGAAGCCTGCGAAGAGCTCGATACTGCCTTGCTCGCCTTGGAGGCCGATAGCACGACGCAGGATCAGATCCACCAAGCGTTTCGCATCGCGCACAACCTGAAGAGCGCCTTTGCCTCTGCTGGTTTGCAGGACGCTGTCGCGATGGCCCACGGCATGGAGTCGGTTTTTGAGCGGCTGCGCTCGGGTGAGAGTATCCTCAATGATTCGCTGAGGTCCCAGCTCTTGGCCGAGGCGGATCGTGTTCGCGCCATCGTGGAGGCCTTAGACGATGGTTCCTACGTGACTGTGTCTGCAGCCACTAGTGCCAAGGCGCGAAGACCTGCCGAGATCGCCAAGGCCGTTGGGGAGGATGCTCTTGTCGCGAGTCCCGTCGGCGAGCTGGTGCGACCTGCAGAGGGCTTTGAGCTGCGCTTGCGCTTCGATCCGGCTGCCGAGGACGCGGAACTGCAGGCCATCATGCTGCTCAACAAATGCCGGGAGGCCGGCGAACTATGCTACTGCTTGCCGAATCTTGAACAGGAGGGGATCAAGCCGGGGGCAGAACTCCGTATCGGGCTGAGCTGTGTGGGGGCCGATGAGAGGCAGCGGCGGCAGATCCTCAAGACCCTCGATCTCTTCGCGCTGACCCAGAAGGAGGTCGAGCGGATCACGTCTGGGCCCAAGCCGCCTAGGCCGGCTGCAGCGGTGAAGGCGACTGGGAGCATGCTCTCAAAGCCCTCAAGGAGCCAAAGCCTCCGCGTTGACATGGGACGGCTCGATGGTCTCGTTCATCTGGGCGCTGAGTTCAGCATCCATCGGACGCGATTGCGTGAGCTGGAGCGCATGCTCCAAGAACGGCAGCCGAGCTGCGACCTGCCCTTCGATGCTGCGAGACTTGCCACCCGCGTCACCGAGCTGGCCTTCCTCGCCGAGGGCCTGGCTCGAGAAAGCGGCGGGCCCACCGCCCAGCGCCTTGCTCGTGGGCTTTTCTCGCTGCGCGAGAGCTTCGAGGGCATGGAGGCTGAGCTGGTCAAGGTGAAGGCGCTTCGTTCCACGGTCCAGGAGCTGGGCGCTAGCGTCGAGAGCCTCGATCGCGTCGGAACTGCGCTCGAGCGTCAGGTCATGGAAGTGCGGATGCAGCCGGTCGGGCCCTTCTTCGGTCGCTTTCGTCGCCTCGTACGTGATCTCGCCAAAGGGCTTGGCAAGCAGGTGCAGCTGGAGCTGCGCGGCGAGCAGACCGAAGTCGACAAGAGGATGCTCGACGAACTCGCCGACCCGCTGATGCACATGCTGCGCAACGCCATCGATCACGGTGTCGAGCCCGCTGAGCAGCGGCGGCAGGCCGGAAAGGACGCCTGTGCCTGCATCGTTCTCGAGGCCTCGCGGCGGAGCCGTCACATCACCCTGGCCTTGAGTGACGACGGCCGTGGCATCGATCCCCAGCGAGTGCGGCGGAAGCTGCAAGAACGCGGCCTCCTCGATCAGGGCCAGGCCGAGGCCTTGAGCGAGCCGGAGCTACTGCAGTATCTCTTCCACCCCGGTTTCTCGACGGCCAAAGAGCTGAGCGAGATCAGCGGCCGGGGCATGGGCTTAGATATCGCGCTGGCCAAGGTGCAGGAGCTGGGTGGCCAGATCGAGGTCGAGTCGCAGCCGGGGAGCGGCACCCGCTTCTTGATCCAGCTGCCGCTGACGATGGCGCCCACGCGGGTGCAGCTCTTCGAGCTCGGCGCTGAGATCTATGCGATACCCGTCGAGGGGCTTGGCGAAGTTCTGACGCTGCCAAGGGAGAAGGTGCGCCCAGCTTGTGGGCAGCGAGTCTTCCAGCTGGGGGAGCGGATCTACCGCATTTGCCCATGGGATGAGTTCTTCGCCGCCGAAACCCGGCCCAGCGGTGAGCGCCACGAGATCCCGCTGCTCTTACTCGGAGCCGGGGAGCAAGCTCTCGCCTTTGAGGTGGATCGAGTGCTGGGGCAGAAGGACGTCATTCTCCAGGACCTGCCCGAGGGCTTGCGCGGCTCTGGGGCCATTGCTGCCGCCTGCATCCTTGAGGACGGGCTCGTGACTCTGGTCCTGGACCCAGAGCAGCTCGTCAAGGCAAGGGGCGGGCATGCCGATGATCAGGAAGCCTCGCAGCAGGGAGAGGGGGGATGAGCATTTTCGAGATCTCGCAAGAGCGGCGTGCGGTCTTGGACCGCGTCGCTATTCAGGGCGCGACGCATGCGTCGTCGACGCTCTCTCGCCTGTTTCAGCGTGAGGTCAAGATCTACAGCGACGGCTTCGAGAGCGTGCCTATCGATGAGGCCTGCGATCTCGGACTGCCAAGCGATCAGGAATTGCTTGCTGTGCATAACCGGATCCAGGGAGAAGTCGAAGGCAACGTCCTGCTCGCCTTCCCGGTGGAAACCGCTTTCGAGCTTGTCGAAGTCCTGATGGGAGGTCTTGGGGCTGAGCCGGCTGAGCTTGGAGACATGGAGTGCTCGGCGCTGATGGAGACCGGCAACATCACCGCAAGCGCCTTCATCGGTAGCCTAGGAACGGCGCTCGGCTGCTCCTTGCTTCCGGGAGTTCCCACCCTCCTGCACGACGTGGGCGGGGCAATCCTGGCCCCGATGCTGATCGAGCAGTTGCTGGCGAGTAACCAGGCGCTGATGAGCCAGGCGCGCTTCGAGTTCGATGAGCGTGCGATCGACTGGTGGCTGCATGTGATGCCGACGCCGGAAAGCCTGCCGGTGATGGAGGAACTCCTGCAATGACGGAGAGCGCCCGCAGTACCCTGCACGAACGATCCCAGTCGGTTGCCATTGGCTGCATCGCCTGGGGGCTGGCTCCTGGCGTGCTTCGCGCCGTGCTCGGATCTTGTGTCGGAATCAGTGTCTACGACCCCGGCGCCAAGGCAGGGGCGCTGGCGCATTGCCTGCTGCCCGAAGGTGACCAGGAGGATGCTCCTCCGGCCAAGTTCGTGGCTTCGGCGCTTAGCCCATTGATCGAAGCGGCTGTGGAATCGGGGGCCCGCCGCGAGGCGCTTCGGGTCAAGCTGGCAGGTGGTGCGGCGTTGTTTACCGGCTCGGCCAAGGGCCAGGGGCTCGGGGCGCGCAACGTCGAGATGGCGCGCAAGGCGATTGCTCAGGAGGGGCTCAAGATCGTGGCCGAGAGCGTCGGTGGCGAGAAGGGCCGGGTCATGGAGTTCGATCTCGAGACCGGTAAGGCCTCGGTCAAGGTCATCGGCGAAGAGCCGGTCGTCATCTGAGAAGGAGCAGCTGTCATGGGAGTCAGAATCCTGATCGTCGATGACGCGCCCTATATGCGGCTCTTGCTCAAGAAGACGCTGGAGGGGCTCGGCCACGAGGTCGTGGGTGAGGCCGAGGACGGCAGTCAGGCCATCACTCGCTACGAGGAGCTAGAGCCGGAGCTGGTCACCCTGGATGTGGTGATGCCGAGCATGACCGGGATCGATGCTCTGAAAGAGCTGCGGGCCAGGCATCCGCAGGCTTGTGTCGTCATGGTCTCGGCTATCGATCAGCGCGAACACCTACTCGAGGCCCTGAAGAGCGGGGCGGCGGACTACGTCACCAAGCCCTTCGATGCCGAGCGGGTCGGGGCGGCGATCGAGCGGGCCCGGCATCGCCTGGGCTGAGTGCTGGGCGGGGCCGTTTCTGTTCGCAAGCTGAGGCTGATTCGCCCTTGGGAATGGCCTGCCTTGCCGCGAAGATCCAGGGGCCATTTGTATTGCCCATGCCCTTCGCCGCCCCTGCGGCAGGAGCCTCTGATCCGATGCTGTTGAGCTTGGTGCTCGAGCGCCCTGAGGGGGCGCCTCCTTGGACTGCTTTCTTGATCGCGCTTGCGGTCACCGTGCTCTTGCTCGTGGTGACGCTCTTGCTGGGCTTCCAGCGGCGGCGCCGCGCTCACCTGCTTTCGGCGATCTCGACGGTCCTTGCCCTCCTTGTCGCGATTTACTTTGCCGAGACGGTGGGGAGCTACTGGGTTTTCCCAAAGTGGCCCCTGCGCATCCACCTGAGCATCGCCTGGGCGGCGACGGGCTTGATCCTTCCCGTCTTGGTATCGGGGATTCAGGCGCTGCGCCAGCGCGGACGCGCGCCCGGCCATAAGAAGCTCGTCTTCCTCTGGCTGGCCGTTGTCCTTGGCGCGATTTGCACAGGGTGTTGGATCTTCCTGGTTGGTCACCCGAAGTAGCGGCATCAGTCCGAGGGGCATCCTGCCGATAGGAAGGCGGGATGCAGGAAGAACAGAGCAAAGCAGCGGAGAGTGGCCGGCAGCGGCGGTCTCGGCGCGAGCGGGGCAACCTGCTCGGCTACGTTCTTGCCGACGTCTTGAAGGCCAGCCTGGCCCTGATGCTGCTCCAGGGCTTCGTCTTTCATTTCAGCGTCGTGCGCGGGCGCTCGATGGAGCCGAACATCGCAGACGGCGACCGTCTGCTTGTCGATCGCGTGTCCTATGCCCTGGGCGATGTGCAGCGATTTGACGTGGTCATCCTCGCTTCGCCAGAGGACCCAGGTGTCGACTACGTCAAGCGCGTCGTCGGCCTTCCTGGCGACCGGGTCGACTTGATCGGTGGACGGGTGCGGATCAACGGCGAGTACTTGGAGCCTGGTCTCAGCACCGTTCCCGACCCAGAGGCCTTCGGAACCTGGAAGGTGCCGGAGCAGCACTACTTCGTCCTCGGAGACAACCGGCCGGTGTCGAGCGACAGCCGCGAAGGCTGGTTCGTTCCCATGTCACAGCTACGCGGCAAGGTGCAGTTCTGCATCTGGCCCCTCTCCCACGTCGGCTCGCTGTAGCGGGGACGGGCGCGAGTCTTCGTGCGCGGCCTGCTAGGCTCGTGCGCATGAGCGAAGCGGATGATCGGCGGGAGATTTGGGTTGTTGGGGCGAGCCGTGGCATTGGCCGAGTGCTGGCGGAGGGCTTGGAGCAGAGCTCGTCTCGGCCGGTGCGCCGGATCGCTCGGAGCCTTGGCGTGGATTTCGGGGATGCGGCGACGCGGCGGGAGCTGCTGGATGCCTATGGGGCGCCGTTTGCTTGGATCCATGCTCCGGGGGACTTCTTGGAGAAGCCGCTGCTGGAGACTCCGGATGCCGACTGGGAGCAACTGCTTGCGAGTAACTTCTGGTCCTTTGTGCATCCGGCGCGTGATCTGCTGCCGGCGATGGGGAAGCAGGGATCTGGGCGCGTGCTCTGCTTTGGCGCGGCGGGGCTCTCGCTGGGAACGGCGAAACTGCGCGGGCCGGCGTACTTCGCGGTGAAGGCGGCGCTCGCCAGCGTGGTGAAGACCCTGGCCCTGGAGTTCGGCCGCATGGGCGTGACGGTCAACATGCTCTCGCCCGGGATCATCGTGCACGAGCACAGCCACCAGGAGAGCCAAAAGCGCCTGGCGCCTCGGGTGCCGCTGGGAAGAGCCGGGCGGGCTGAGGACCTCTTTGGCGCCACCGAGCTGCTGCTCGGCGAGAAGGGCGCCTACATCACCGGGCAGGAGCTGACGGTGGATGGGGGGCTGAGCCTGGGCTTTGGGCACGCGTAGTCGGCACCGCTGCCCCGCTTCTCAGCGGACGCCGTGCCGCAGGCAGCCTAGGCCCTCGATGTGGACTTCGACTTCGTCGCCGCTCTGCAGTGGCCCGACGCCCTCGGGGGTTCCGGTAGCGATCAGATCGCCGGGCATCAGCGTCGTGTGCTGGCTGAGGTAGCTGATCAGCCGAGCCACCGAATGCAGCATGAGCCCGGTGCGCGAGTCTTGGCGCAGCACGCCGTTGACCCGGGTTTGCAGTGCTAGGTCCGGGGTCGCATCTGCCGGAATCTCGCCGCCCGGAAAGAGGCTGGCGAAGGGCTGCACCCACGGCCCGCAGGGGGCAAAGCCATCGAAGCTCTTGCTGCGTAGCCAGGGATAGCCCTGCTCGCGGTCGCGTTTCTGCATTTCGCGGGCGGTGACATCGTTCATCAGCGTGGCGCCGCCGATGACGCTGGCCGCCGCCGCCTCGGACAAGTGCTTGCCGCGCTTGGCGATGACCAGGCAGAGCTCGCCTTCGTAGTCGACGCGCCCGGCGCCCGTAGGGCGCTCGACGACGGCCCCGTCCGGAGCCAGGGCTTCACAGAGCTTGGCGAAGCACTTGGGTTCCTTGGGGGCCTTGCTGCCTAGCTCCTTGGCATGCGCCTCGTAGTTCTTGGCGATGCAGAGGATTTTGCGGGGCTGCGGCAGGGGCAGGCCGAAGCTGGGTTCGCCATCGAGGCGCGTGGCTGTGCCGAGCTCTTGGCTCAGCGCCTCGAGCCCCGCCAGCGACAGGCTGCCGTCCGCCAGCAGCGGGATGGCGTCGAAGGCTCGCTCGCCGAGCAGGGGCTCCAGGCTGTGCCATTCGCCCCGTGCCCAGATGCCGAGAGGGCCGGGATGCCAAAGATCCCGGCCGGCGCTGCGGAACCAGGCAAAGTCCGCCCCTGGCTGGCGCCGCTTCGAGGCCGTCACTGGCGCAGCGCAATCAGGGTGTAGGCGGTGCAGACGATCGGGCTCTGCTCGTACCAGCGCCCGTTCTTGTCGTTGACCCAGAAGCCGCCGGGCTTCTGCTGCGATTCCAGGTGCTTACGCAGGGTCTTGCGCCAGTCCTTGTCGGCGACCTTGTCGATGCCGCCGAAGTGGTAGGCCCGCGCCATGGTCAGGTAGTAGTAGTAGAGACCTTGGAACTTGGTCTTTTCGGGCAGGCCGGGCTTGGAGCCGGGGTTGTACTCGACGGTGAAGTGCTTCTTGGTCCAGTTGAGGGCGGCCTGCAGGCGCGGGTCGTCCTTGGATAGGCCGGCGAGGATGTAGCACTTGAGCAGGGCGTAGGTCATCGAGCCGTAGGAGCGCGGGATCACCGAGCCATCGGCGCTCTCGTCGTAGCCGGCCGGGCTGACCCCGGGGTAGTACTGGGCGCCGCCGTCTTCGCCGGCGCGCACGGTCTTCTTGCTGCCGTCGCTGGCGCGCATGGTGCCGGTGTAGCTGCCCTTGCCGGGTAGGTTCTGGCTGCGGCGCAGGTAGACCAGGGCCTTCTGGAAGGCTTCGTCCTTGCTGTCGAGCCCGGTCAGACGCAGGGCTTCGAGGGCGAACTGGGTGTTGGAGATGTCACCACGACGGTCGCCGCCATAGCCGATCGAACCATAGTCGCGGTCGCTGGGCTGGTAGCCCCGCCGCTCGACGTTCTGGATCATGAGCAGGTAGCGCTGCGCCGCCTTCAGCGCTGCTTGCGAGTTCGGGGCGCCGGAGGCGACGATGGCCATCACCGCAGCGCTGCACACGTAGTTGGGGGTGAACTCGCTGAAGCTGCCGTCCTTGCGCTGCTGGCTCTTCAGCCAGGTGATTCCCTGCTCAAGGATCTTCTGTTCGGCCGGGCTGCGCAGCTTGGCCGGCTTGCTAGCGAGGGCGGTGAGCCCAAGGCAAGAGGTGCCGACATCGGGGACCTGCTTGCCATCGGGGGTCGGGACCAACCAGATCCCGTTCTTCTGCGAGAGGAGCAGCCAGTCCAGTGCCTTCTGCTCGAAGGGGGCCCAGGGCAGGGCCTTCGACTTGGCGGCAGCGTCCGGCTTCTTGGTCGCTGCGATTTGGGCGCCGATGCGTCGGTAGATCTTGATCGCCGCGAGCAGCTCGTGGAGCTGGCTATCGATCTCGTTTTTGGCATGGCCGTAGTGACCTCGGGCGAAGGGCTCGAGTTCGAGCCTTAGCGCGCTTTCACTCAGGCCATAGGTCTTGGCGAAGGCGGCGCGCGTCTTCGCCAGGTCGGCGGCATAGCTCTCCCCATCGAAGTCGTTTAGTGCCTGGTAGGCCCAGGCACTGGTCAGCCGCTGCAGCCCATGGTCGTCGGCGGGGCCGAAGAGGCCGTTCGAATTGCGCGAGCGGAAGATGAGCTGCACAGCGGGGCGCACGACCGGGCCGTCGGCCGGGCTGTATTGGCGGTGGCAGTGGGTCAGGGCCACGAGATACTTGGCGGCTTGGAGCCCCGTCTCCAGCTTTTGCTCGGCCAAGCGCTTGATGCTGTGGTCGACCTTCCTTTTGTATTGGGACTGCTGGGCTTTCAGGTTCTGGGCCTGATCCTGACCCTGGGCACGCGCGCCGGGCGCAGCCCAGCAGGCTAGGAAGGAGGCAGTGAGGAGGGTGATGGGGAGCTTGCTGAGCATGAGTTCTTCCTTGGATGAATGCGCCTGGTCCGCATGCGCTGGCTTGCAGGCAACGCTTCGCTTGCTTCGAGCTTCCGGGCGCGGATCCGTATGATGGGCATGGAATCCTAGGCCAGGTCCTTCTGTGGTTCATGAAGAAGTCGGAAGTCCTCGTCCTATTCACGAAGCTGCCCCGCCCAGGCTCGGTCAAAACCCGGCTCTGTCCACCGCTGCGTGCGGAGCAGGCGGCGGGGCTGCAGGCGGCTTTTCTGGAGGATGCCGCGGCGCAGGCGCGTCGGGCCATGCAGCTGCGGCCGGGGCTTGCGGCGTGTTTGGCTGTCACGCCCTTTGAAGGGAGCGAGGAGCTGCGGCGGCACCGGCTGCCGCTGCTGCCGCAGGAAGGGACGGGGCTCGGAGCCCGGATGACGGCGGCTATGGCCAGGGCCTTTGCGGCTGGTGCTAGCCGGGTCCTTCTGCGCGGAACCGACTCGCCGCTGTTGCCGCTGGCCCGCTTGAGAGAAGGCTTCGATGCGCTGGCGGCGCCGGGCGTCGATGTGCTGCTCGGGCCCGACCATGGGGGTGGCTACTACCTGGTGGGGCTGCGGCGGCCGCTGCCCGAGCTCTTCGCCGAGCTGCCACTGGGTTCGGCGAGTGAGGGCGCCACGATCTTCGAACGCAGCTTGGCGCGCACCGAGGAGCTGGGGCTCTCTTGCGCGCTGCTGCGCCAGGATCTCGACGTGGACCTGCCTGAGGATCTTGAGAGGCTCGCTGCTAGCCTTCGGGAGCATCCTGAGGCAGCCCCCGCGACGGCGGCGTTCTTGGACTCGATGGGCCTGCTCCGCCCCTGAGAGCATGCTCTCAGGGGCGCCGGCCTTGGGCTGCGCCGCTCGTGCACGGCCACCAAGGCAGCAGCGCCAAAGCCGTGCCGCGAGCGGCTCAGGCCAGTTTGGCCTTGAGGCGGTCCAGCTCTTCGGCTTCGCCCAAAGCGATCAGCACGTCGCCAGCTTCGAGGAGGGTCGTGCCTTCGGGGTTGAAGTCCATCTTGCCGCTAGGCCGACGCACGGCGACGACAATCAGTCCGTAGTCCTGGCGCAGTGCCGAGTCGATCAGCGATTTGCCGGCGAAGGGAGCATCCTCCCCGACGGTGAGCTCGTCCAAACGCAGGCTGTGGCGGCTGCGGCCGATGGTCAGGTCGACAAAGTCCATCACGTTGGGCTGGGCGATGGCCTGGGCCATGCGGCGGCCGCCGATCAGGTTGGGGAGGATGACGGCGTTGGCGCCAGCGCGCTTGAGCTTGCGTTCGCTGCTCTCGTCGGAGCCACGGGCCACGATACGGATCTTGCGGTTCATGAAGCGGGCGGTGAGCGTCAAGAACACGCTCTCGGCGTCGCTGGGGATGGAAGAAATCAGCGCCGCCGCGCGTTCGATGCCGGCCTGTTCGAGCACGGCTTCGTCGGTGGCATCACCCTGGATCACCAGGCGCCCCTCGTTGCGGTGCTCCTCGAGCAGCTCCGGATCCTTGTCGATCAGGACAGGGGTGTGGCCGTATTCTTCCAGGTCGCGTGCGATCAGCCGGCCGACGCGGCCGATGCCGCAGACGATCGTGTGCCCGCTCAGTCTCTGGATGGTCTTCTGCATCTTGCGGTGCTCCAGATGGTGGGCGAGTTCGCCCTCGAGGATGTGGGCTACGACCAGGGTCACCGTGTAGGCGCCGGAGCTGACACCCAGGACGATCAGAGCGATCAAGAAGATCATGTCTGTCGGAGTGTTCAGCCCAGGCGGGGTTTCGAAGCCGATGGTCGAGACCGTGATCGCGACGTAGTAGACCGACTCGACCCAGGTTTCTTCGAGGACGAAGCGGAAGTAGAGGATGCCGACGAAACATACGCCGAGGACGAACAGCACGGCGTTGGTCAGTCTGCGATCGCTCTTCACGCGAGGGATGATAGTGTCGCGTCACGCGAGTGGTACCGCGAACTCTGCTTCCTTTGTCGCTAATCTTTGCGAATGGCTTCTGAACCCAGCACCGTGACGATCTACACCGATGGCGCTTGCCGTGGGAATCCCGGCCCTGGCGGCTGGGGTGTCCTCTTGCTGTGGAAGCAGCAGCGCAAGGAACTGCGCGGGGGCGAGCGCAATACCACCAACAACCGCATGGAGCTGCAGGCGGCCATCCAGGGGCTCTTGGCGATGAAGCGGCCGGCTTCGATCGACCTCTACACCGACTCGGAATACGTGCGCATCGGCATCACCAAGTGGATCTCGGGCTGGAAGGCCCGGGGCTGGCGCACCGCCGCCAAGAAGCCGGTCAAGAACCAGGACCTCTGGGTCCAGCTCGATGAGCTGGTGCAGCAGCACGATCTGCGCTGGCACTGGGTCAAGGGCCATGCCGGCGATCCGGGCAACGAGCGTGCGGACGAGCTGGCCAACCTGGGGCTTGAGGACGAGCTTCGCCGATGAAGGAGGATGCTCCGTTCGCGGGCGCCGTGGCTCGGCCCTTGCTTATGACCGCCACCGAGCGGGAGGCCGAGAGGCTGCGGCCGCTGCCGGTCGCGGTCGCTGCCTTTGGGCAGATTGATGGGGCACTCGCGGCCATGCAGCTGATGAGCGAGCAGCGGCCGGGGCTGGCGCTCTTGCTCGGCCTTGCTGGAACCCTCTGCCCCGAGGAGCTGCCGATCGGCACCGTGCTCGAGGCCAGTGCCTTCCGCTGTTTTGGCATTGGGGCTGGGGCTGAGCCGGATCTATTGGGGCCGGAGGCGATGGGGCTACCTGAGGGCTGCCACGGCCGGCTCGTTCCCGCCGAGCTGGAGCTGGCGAGCGCCAGCCTTGGCGACTCCGCCCTGCCCCGCGCCGAGTTCCTCAGCGTCTGCAGCGCCAGCGCCGGGCTCGGTCAGGCACGGGCGCGGGCGGCTCGTTTCCCGCAGGCCAAGGTCGAGGAGATGGAGGGCTTTGGGGTGGCGCGGGCGGCGCGGCTGCTGGGCATTCCCTTCACCAGTGTGCGCGCCGTCTCCAATGTCGCCGGTGAGCGCGACCCCGCCTGCTGGGATCTGGACCGGGCCTTTGCCGCGCTGTCCCGGCAGCTCGCGGCCTTTCTAGAATCCTGCCCATGATCCGAATCGGAATCTCCACCTGTCCCAACGACACCTTCGCCTTCGCGGCGCTCTTTGAGGGGCGGGTTTCTTCGCCCGAGGCTCTCGACTGGGTCTTTGCCGACGTGCAGGAGCTCAACGAGCTGCTGCTGCAGGGGGAGCTGGATGTTGCCAAGGCGAGCTTCCACGCGGCGCTGCTGCTCGCGGATCGCTACCAGGTCTTGCCGGTGGGGGCGGCGCTCGGCTACGGCGTCGGGCCGCTGCTCCTGGCGCGTGACCAGGAGCGGGCCCGGCGGCGGCCGCAGGCTGGCGACCGCGTGCTCTGTCCGGGGGCGCAGACCACCGCGACCCTGCTCTATCGCCTCTTCGTGCCGGAGGGTCCCGAGCCCGAGCAGCTCCTGTTCAGCGAAGTAATGCCCGCGCTGCAGCGGGGAGAGGCCGACTACGGCGTGGTCATCCACGAGGGCCGCTTCACCTTCGAGGGGCTCGGCCTCTGCCTGGCCCAGGACCTCGGGGCGAGCTGGGAGGAGAGCACCCAAGCGCCGCTGCCGCTCGGCGGTATCTTGGGGCGGCGCTTGCTCGGGCCGGAGCGCTTGCATGGCATGAGCCAAGCGATCCGGGACTCGCTGGCGGCCGCTAGGGAGCATCCTGCCGGGTCGCTCGCCCTGATGCGCCGTCATGCCCAGGAGTTCGACGACGAGGTGCTGGAGGAGCACGTGCGGCTCTATGTCAACGAAAGCACCGAGGAGCTGGGAACGGCTGGGCGCCGTGCCCTGGAGCTTCTCCAGGAGCGAGCCCGTGCCGTGGGCTTGCTCGGAGGAGAGCAGCTCTTCTGAGCTGCTGGCCTATGGAGGCTGCTTTAGCTAGCCTCTCCGCCTTTCGGCCCAGGTTTTTCCCTCCCAAGCAGGCTGTTGCCATCGGCCTACGGCGACAAAGCACGGTCCGAGGCTGCCCTGCTCGCACCCCGAACTCGTGCCCGTGCTTCAGCTTGGGGGCCCGGTGCAGAGGACCCGACATGTACGACTCGCACCCGACGCTCGACTTCACCAGGCTTCGCTCCGAGATCATCGGGGTCGATTCGCCCTTCAATACTCCCTTCGGCCAGCGGCTGATGCTCTATGGCGACTACACCGCCAGTGGGCGCAGCCTTGCCTTCATCGAGAACTACCTGATGTCGGTGTTGCGGAACTACGCCAACACCCACACCGAGGACGATGTCTCGGGGCGCAGCATGACGCAGCTGCTGCACAGCGCTGAGGAGAAGATCAAGGAAGCGGTCAACGCCGGGCCGAAAGGTCGCATCATCGCGATTGGTGCCGGTTCGACTGCGGCGATCGACAAGTTCCAGCAGATCATCGGGGTGCAGATCCCGCCTGCGACCCTGATGCTGCTTGAGCAGATGATCCACCAGGACTTTGGTCCGGACGGGCCGCACATGCTGCAGAACTGCCTGCTGACCCACCGCCCCGTCGTTTTTGTGGGCCCCTACGAGCACCACTCCAATGAGGTGACCTGGCGCCAGGGCCTCTGCGAGACCATTGAGGTGCGGCTTGCTGCCGATGGCGGCCTCGATCTGGAGCATCTGGAGCAGCTTCTGCAGGAGCCTCGCTTCGAAGGCCGGATGAAGATCGGTTCCTTCTCCGCCGCCTCCAACGTCACCGGTATGCGCAGCCCGGTGCGCGAGCTGGCGAGCCTGCTCCATCGCTACGGCGCGTTGGTCTGCTTCGACTATGCGGCGAGTGCGCCCTATGTCGAGATCGACATGAACCCCGAGCCCGGAGCCGAAGGCGGCGACCCGAGCGTCGACGCGGTCTTCATTTCGCCGCATAAGTTCCTCGGCGGCCCGGGCTCCTCGGGGGTTCTGGTCTTCCATGAGAGGATCTACCACAAGGAGATCGCGCCGAGCATCGGCGGTGGCGGCACCGTCGACTACGTGGGCCCGAGTGGCCAGGACTTCATCGAGGACATCGAGCAGCGCGAAAAGGCCGGCACGCCGGGTGTGCTGCAGACGATGAAGGCTGCCCTCGCCTTCGAGGTCAAGCAGCGCATCGGCATCGAGCGCATTGAAGCGCGCGAGCTGGAGATGCTGGAGCAGGCCTTTGGCAAGTGGCGCCAGAACGAGAACATCGAGATTCTCGGCAACCTCGACCCGCATCGGCGCATCTCGATCGTCTCCTTCAACATCAAGGACCCGCGCGGCGGCTACCTGCATCCGCGATTGGTCACTGTCCTGCTCAATGACCTCTTTGGCATCCAATCGCGTGCCGGTTGCTCTTGCGCCGGCCCCTACGGCCACGCCCTGCTGGAGATCGACGAGCAGGAGGCGCAGCGTTATCGCAACTGCGTGCTGGATGGCTTCCAGGGCATCAAGCCTGGTTGGTGCCGCATCGGCTTCCACTACGCGATGGACGACACCGATGTCGGCTTCATCGTCGACGCGATCGAGTTCCTTGCCCGCGAAGGCCAGCACTTTGTGGAGCTCTATGACTTCGACCCCGAGTCGGGGGTTTGGACGCACAAGAAGGGGGAGGAGCCTGGCCCGCTGTTCTCGCTCGATGAGGCGCTGAAGGTGCAACACCCTGATCCGCAGCCGATCTCGTCTGAGATGCGCCGCGACTTGCACGCGCGTTGGCTCAGCGAGGCCGAGGATCTAGCCAAGAAGCTCAAGGCCAAGGGGCTGCGCCCCTCTCGCAAGCTTGAAGGCGAGCTGGGCGAGCTTCAGTTCTTCAGCCTGTAACAGGGCTCAGTCGAAAGAGTCACGCTGGCCCCGAGCTTGAGTCGCTGGGGGAGAGCCGCGAACATTGAGTGATTGCTCCCCTAAGGTTGGACCCGCGTCATGAAAGCCAAGCACCCCCTTCTGTTCTGCATCCTCGACGGCTTTGGCGAGGCGCCTGCTGCTCCCTACAACGCCGTGTCGCAAGCGGCGCCGCGCTTTTACTACGGGCTGCGCGAGGCTTGGCCGCACACCCTGCTAGAGGCTTCGAGCGAGTGTGTCGGTTTGCCCAGCGGCCAAATGGGCAACTCCGAGGTTGGACACCTGACCATGGGCGCGGGGCGGATTGTTTGGCAGGAGCTGGTTCGTATCGACCGGGCGGTTCGCACTGGGGAGCTGCAAGGGGCCGAGCGCTTCCGCGCCATCCATCAGAACGCCGAGCGCAATGATGGGAGGATCCACCTCATCGGCTTGGTCTCCGATGGTGGGGTGCACTCAAGCCTTGAGCACCTGCGGGCGATCATCCGCAGCTTCGGCGACGCTGGGGTTGGGCAGCGCGTCGTCTTGCATGCCCTGCTCGATGGCCGTGACACGGCGCCGCGCTGCGCCGAGCACTTCGTCGCCGATATGGAGCGAGAGCTTTCTCGCGTGGGCGGCAAGCTGGCTACCGTTGGCGGTCGCTACTACACGATGGACCGGGACAAGCGCTGGGAGCGGGTGAAGAAGGGCTGGGACAGCATCGTCCTGGGGCGTCCCGCCGAGGGTGGGCTCGACTATCCCGACGGTGTCTCGGCCCTGGCGGCAGCGTATGAGCGGGACGAGGGCGATGAGTTCGTGACCCCGAGTACCGTGAACGGGGGCGCTCCCATCGAGGATGGGGATGAGGTCTTCGTCTTCAACTTCCGCGCTGACCGTGTGCGCCAGATCACCGAGGCCTTCCTGAGCAAGGGTTTTGACGGCTTCGATCGTGAGCGCCTGCCCAAGGTCGGCTACACGACGATGACCCAGTATCGCGAGGATTTCGACTGCGCAGTGCTCTTCGAGCCGACCGAGCTTTCGAGGATACTCCCTGAGATGGTGGCCGATGCCGGGATGCGCCAGTTGCGCATCGCCGAGACGGAGAAATATCCGCACGTCACCTTCTTCTTCGGTGGTGGCCGCGAGGAGCCCTATCCCGGCGAACACCGCATCCTGGTGCCTAGTCCCAAGGTTGCGACCTACGACATGCAGCCGGAGATGTCGGCGATCGAGGTCACCGATCGCTTGCTCGACGCGATCGACAAGGATTGGTTCGACCTCGTGGTCCTCAACTACGCCAATGGCGACATGGTGGGGCATACCGGCGACCTGGATGCGACGGTCCATGCGGTGAAGACTCTGGATGACTGCCTGTCGCGGCTCATCCCCGTGTGGATCGAGAAGGGCGGCGTCGTGGCGCTGACCGCCGATCACGGCAACTGCGAGCAGATGCGCAACGAGGCGACCGGCGATCCCCACACTGCCCACACCCTCAACCCGGTACCCTTCCTCCTGATCGGCGAAGCAGCCAAGGGCGTCAAGCTCTGCGAAGAGGGTGGCGGCCTCGGCGACCTGGCCCCGACTCTCCTGCCGTATCTGGGCCTCGAGGTCCCGACGCAAATGGACGGCAAGCCGCTCGCAAGCAAAGAGCCGCAGGACTGAGCGCGGCGTCGCCAGCGCTGCTTGTCGCCGTGGGCGCATGGCGCCCATCCTCTCTCTTTTCTTCCTGATTCTCCCCCTGTACCACTGAGGTCGTCTGATCGGGGCAGTTTGCTACCCTGCTCGGACACCGGCGACCCTGCGGGAGCGACCTACCGCCCCCTGAGCCTCGAGTTCCTGGGGGGGACCTGTGCCTCGCTCGGGGAGCCGCGCTTCAAGTCCAGTGGGAAGTTGTGCCTT
>PDSF01000064.1 GCA_002748355.1 Planctomycetota bacterium
CGCTCCCGCTTCCACCCCAAGGGCGTCATCTCCCTCGGCTCGGGCTCGGCAGCTCAAATCCGCCTGCACCTGAACGGCACACCAAAGCGGCTCCTGGCCTACCCCCTGCACATCGCCAACGCGCCGACCCGCTACGGCCTCCTCAGCTTCGGCCCGCCAAGCGCCCCCAAGCCGGGACTGCGGCTACCGGTCTATCTCGACCACCCAGTGCTGATCCTCCCCTTCCTGGCCAACGCCAGCGGCAAGGCCACGATCCCCTTGACCCTGCCCAATGCCCGCAAGCTGTCGATTGGCATCCAAGCCTATTGGTGGGACGGCAAGCGCGCCCACTCCTCACCAGGCTACGGCCTGGTCATCCAGTAGGAGCGGGCCAAACGCTTACTGGCCTGCGAGCCGCTGCTTCAGCTCGGCATCGAGAGCTTGGTAGGTCGCGGCATCGAAGACCTTCTCTTGGAGGGCGTGGCCCGAATAGCCCGCAAGCCGCTCCGTGAGCATCCTCCCGAGCAGCGCACGGTTCTTCTCTGAACTCACGCCCAGGTGTTGGATCAGCAGGGCGCCGTAGGGGTTCACCAGCGTGGGGTGCAGATGCTCCCCATCACTGAGCATGGCCGAAAGCAGGGGCAGGACCGAAACCTCGGTGCGCAAGGGTTCGAACTGCTTGCTATCGATATCGAACTTGCCCTTGCGGAAGTTCTCGCACAAACCAGCCATGAGCAAGGGCGAGATCTTGCTGCCAAAGGCTCGGCGCAGCACCCGCAATGCAAAGTGGTAGCGCAGGAGCTGCAGGGCCTCCGCATCCTCTTTGCTCAGGTCGAGCGGCAGGATGCTGCTATCGGCGAAGGTGCCGACGCCGGCTTCGGGATCTTCGAGCAGATCTTGGAAGCGGGCCCACTCCACCGGGTCAACGATGGCGATCACGACCGTCTTCTCGGGCAGGGCCTTCACCAGCTCCGGATACTGCTCGGCGAAGTCGTTGGGGATACGCTCCACACTCTTGCGCAGCGCCCGCAAACGGCGCTGCACCGAGACGCCGCGCAGCTCGATCTGGCCGGCCGCCACACGAACCTCGCCAAAGCGCAGGGGCCCACCCCGCTTTTGCAGCCATAACGCCTGTTCCAAGAAAGCCAGGGCGTTACTACCGCGAAAGCTCTGGCTGCCACGCCGAAAACGGCGGAGCTCCTTCTCGACCATCTCCCACTGCTGGGCCAAGCACAGTTGGGACAGGACCGACTCCATAACCCCATTCGCCGCACCGAAACGCTGGAGCAAGGCCGCGCCAGCCTTCGCTAAGCCCGGCAGGTCTCCGACCAGCAGGTAGGCCTCAAGCTCGGCCGCTACGATCGGGTAGTACTCAGGCAGCAGCGAACTCGCCTCCTGGAAGCGTTTGAGGCTCTCGGGCAGCTTGCCTTCATCGCGCAGGGCATAGCCCTCGCAGTAGCGCAAATAGCCCTTGGGCAGCCCCTGCCGCTTATACGTCGAAAGGCGCCCGCGCAGCTCACCGAAGCCCCCACGCTGGATCAGATCAAAGGCGTTACGCCAGGCATCGCGCACCTTGCCCTCAAACTCCGGCTCGGAAGCGATCTCCAAACGGCGATCGCGGAGGACCTCAGGATCCTCGAAGAGCCAGCCCGGCAAGAGGGTTTTTGGCGTCGTCGTCTTCGAAAACTCCGCCAGCATTTCGCGCTTCTTCGCTTCGACCAGCCCTTCCAGCCATAGAGGAGAGACCTCTCCCGAAATCTTCATCTCCTCCCAGGGGAAGCTGTTCATCACCAAGGAGCCAAAGGGCCGGTTGCGGTCGACCTTAGCCGACAGAATCCGCTTACGACCGACATACGCCTGCACCCTGCCCCGGCTCACCTTGACCTTGAGCTTGAAGGGGGCTCCGGCCTCGCACTGCGAGGCACCGCCCTCGTCCAGGGTTTCGCTCTTACCCTCGGGCCCGACAAGGCGGATGTTTTGGTAGTAAACCCTGCCAGCGCCGGTCACCCCGAACTGCACCACAATGGAGCTCTGACTGGCCTCGTCGTTCATAAGCTGCAGCACCGCACTATTCTGACTGCTGCCATATTGACGCCCCGAAAAGCTGATTTCGAAGGGCCCGGCAAAGCTCAGTGGATGCCGAAGCCAGCCGCGGGCCTCATCCCAATCCGCGCGATTGTCCTTGCCGTAGCTGAGCTCGATCTTGCCGCTGCGAGGCTTCCACTTGATGAGCTTGCCCGAGATCAGCTGGGCCGGATCGACCTTTTGCCTGTTCTGGGCGAAGGCGATGCGCAGCGCGATCTGCGACAGGGCGTAACGGCGCGAGCGCAGCAGATCCTTGTCGCTGCCGAACTCAGCAATCAAATCTTCGAGGTGCTTGCGCGTGCGCTTCGAAGGCTTGGCGCATTCTTGGATCAAGCCTTCCAATGCCGCATCGAAATCCTTGCCCTTGGGATATTGCGCAGGCAGGAACTGGGTGAGGAACAGGGTTGTGGCGACGGCAAAGATGAGCTGGCGCATGCGTTCTCCTATGCAGAACTCTCAAGATAGCGACAGCAGCAGAACGCCTCTCCTGCTGCGAGGGGGACTTCGCCCCAAACATTCGCCCCAAACAACTGTGAGAAGGTCCTTATCTCGCCCTATGCATGCTTCGCCGCCGGCAGGCGAGGCCCCGGGTGAGCAGCCGGCGGCGGCGCCCGCCAGCCTTGCCCTTCGGCCGCTGACTTGGGCTTTTCTTGTGGCTGCTCCTGCTTCGTGTTCTCCAGGGGCGCCTTGCCCCGTGCCGGCTTGGTGGAAAGCACCACCCAGACAATGAAGCTGATAAAAACCGCAAGCCCAACAAGCCCCAGGTAAACAGGGACGAGGCTCAGGCTCTTCTCTTGGGATCCCATCTCGTTGCTCTCAATGACGATCGTGAATCTCTCGGCGACTCGGCTCTGCCAGGCCAGCAGGCCAGCGAAAAGTCTCCCTCAGCCCTGGGCCCAAGGCCATAGCCGGCTGCCAAAAGCCGCGAGCAGCGAGGCCTCTGCCAGCGAAGCGCCACCAAGCAAAGCCGGCGATTCACTCCGGCTTCCCTGCGAGTTCGGGGCGGGCCGGCGCTACCCTCTCGCCCATGTCGCACATGATCCTCCGCTCCCTCCTTCTCTGCGGGCTTCTGCTCGGCCTTCCTTCTCAAGCCCGAGTCCAGGCTCAAGCCCAGCCCCAGAACAGCTCCGCGCCAACAGCACAGGCCCCTGGCCAGCTGGCGCAAGAAGCCCCCTCGCAGCTCGCCTCCCCCTTGGGCACCCTGCAGTTCTTCCTCAACAAGTTCGACCACAAGAGCGGCAACTGGAAGGCCGACATCCTGTCGACCCTCGATGCTCCCGCGGCCATGAGCCGGGAAGACCGCTGGCAGGCTGCGGTGTATCTGCTCGGCATCCTGAATCGATTGGCGCCCGATTATCGAGACAAGGACTACGCACCGGTCGAGAAGGACGGTCGCGCCCTCTTCTTTCCGCGGGCGGCGCTCTTTGCCAGTGCCCGCCGTGCAGCTCGCGGCGCCGGGGAGATCGAGCTGGTCTTCGATAACGGCAACTGGCTCTTCTCCGCCACGACGCTGAGCAGTGCCCGCAGCCTCTACCAGGCGCTGCAAAACCTGCCCCAGATCCGCGCCGGCGCCAAGGAAGCGGATCTCATGTCGTCGCTGTGGCTACAGGGCTTAATGCCGATGAGCCTGCGAAAGAGCATCCTCAGCCTCGAGTATTGGCAGTGGATCGGGCTCTTCCTGATCGTGCTTCTCGGCATCATCCTCGATTACAGCATCCGCGCAGTCTTGCGGGTCATCACCAACCGCACCCTGCACCGGGCGCACAGTTACGTCTCCCGCGACACTGTTACCGCAGCCGTCCGGCCGATTGGCCTGTGCTCGGCCGCCTTCCTCTGGGTGGCCTTGGTGCCGGTCATTGGTCTCTCCGGAACGAGCCTGATCGTGCTCAAGGGCGCCGTCGCCCTTTTCGCGGTCCTCGCCGGCACCTGGGCGGCCTGGCGCGTCGTGGACCTGGTCGCCGAAGCGGCGTCCTACCGCGCCGAGAAGACCGAGACCAAGGTCGATGACATCCTGATCCCGCTGCTGCGCAAGTCGGTCAAGATCTTCATCCTGATCTTCGGGATCATCTACGCCGCCGAGAGCATGAGCATCGAGATCGCGCCGCTCATCGCCTCCCTCGGCATCGGCGGTTTAGCCTTCGCGTTCGCTGCCAAGGACACCATCGAAAACTTCTTCGGCTCCATCGCCGTCCTCGTAGACCGCCCCTTCGCCGTCGGCGATTGGATCGTCGTCGGCGAGGTCGAAGGCATCGTCGAAGACCTGGGCTTCCGCTCGACCCGGGTGCGCACCTTCTACAACTCCGTGGTCACCCTCCCCAACTCGACCCTGGTCCGCGCCACTGTCGATAACTACGGCAAGCGAAAATATCGCCGGACCAAATGCCATATCGGCGTCCAATACAACACGACACCAGACCAGATGCTGGCCTTCCGCGAAGGGATCATGGAGCTGGTCCGCACCCATCCCTACACCCGCAAGGACTACTACCAGGTCTGGTTCCACCGCTTTGGACCCTCGTCCCTGGACCTCCTCCTCTACGTCTTCTTCGAGACCCCAGATTGGTCCACCGAACTGCGCGAACGTGAGCGCCTCTTCCTCGACATCATGCGCCTCGCCAAGCAGCTAGGCATCGACTTCGCCTTCCCCACCCGCACCGTCCATCTCCACCAATCGGGTGAAGAACAAAGCCCCCCAGAGCCGGTCCAAGCCCCCGGCTCGATGAGCGAACTGCGCGCCCGCGTAACCGGCATCCGCAGCGTCCAATCCCTCATCGAAAAGCAGCGCTGGCGCAACGAAAAACCCGGCCCCGTCACCTACACCGAAGGCCCCACCGAGCTCGATGGCCTAGAAGCAGACGAAATCCCCGGCGAAGAACGAACGGAGACCTAGCCTGCCGAGATCATGGCCGACAGCGAAGAAAGTGTCGGCCCCCCCTTTCTCTTTGGCGACAGAATACGCGGCGGCAGCGCCTGCTTCATCGAGGTTTCATGGAGCGGACGTTTTATCAAGCCCATTTCGAGGCCCTGCTTGGACCCCAGGCAAGGAAATCTACGCCCCCCCCCAATACCGGACCCCTTCCCTCAGTCCGTCTGCAAGCGGAAACGTGCAATCATCTTCGTCAGGATCTTGGCCTGACTCGCGAGTTCTGTCGAAGCAGAAGCTGTCTCTTCGCTACTCGCGGCATTCTTCTGCGTAACGGAATCGATTAGGGTCAAGGCCGTCGTGATTTCGGCTAGGCCACGAGCACCGGTATTACTAGCTTCGGCAATCTGCGCGACGAACTTCTCGGTCTTACCTACTCGTTCGGCAATCGTCCGTAGCGACTCGGAAGTCGAGCCCACAAAGGTTTCGCCCTGGCGGATATGTTCAAGGGACTCCCGAATCAAGTTCGAGGTTTCCTTTGCAGCCTTAGCACTGCGGCCAGCCAGAGCTCTTACTTCCTCGGCAACGACGGTAAAGCCCTTACCGTGAGACCCAGCGCGTGCCGCCTCGACCGCGGCATTCAGTGCGAGCAGATTGGTCTGGAAAGCAATATCGTCAATCACATTGATGCATTTCGATATGCTCTGACTCGAGGTAATGATGCGCTCCATCGCCGTAGTCAGCGACTCCATCCGATTCAGTCCCTGATCAGCAGCTTCCCTAGCCTGGCGGGACAAGTCCCCGGCCTCGGATGCCTGTTCAGCATTACAGGTCGCTTGCTTACTGGCCTCCGTTAGGCTGCTGCCGATTTCCTCCAGGGTAGCGGCTTGGTCCGTGGCCCCTTGCGAAAGGGTGCCGCTAGAGGAGGAAATTTCCCCCGAACCGGTCTCTACCAGGTGAGCCGCCATTCTGATGTCTTGTACCAGGAGCCGCAGCTGAGCAACCATTCCGACAAGAGCATTGCCGAACTGATCCCGCTCACTACAGGCCACGGGATCAAGAGTAAGGTCGCCATCTGCAATACCGGTAGCCACAGTCGCATGAGCTTGTAGCCCGTCAGCCATCCTATCCAATGCGGATCCGAGCCGACCAATTTCGTCCTTGCGGTCGATATTGAGCCGATCATCGAGTTCACCAGCGGCAACTTTGTCAGCCAACTCGACGGCATGCTGCAAGGGCTTTGTGATTCCGCGTGACATCAGGAGCGTAGCCAGCACGGCCAAGGCACCACAGAGGCTAACAACGCAGAGCAGGATCCAAATGCTTCGTGCTGCATCCTCCCTAAGGCTAGTAGCGACCTGGGTGAACTCGTCTTCATTACAGCTCACGCAGAGAACCCAATCCCAAGGCTCGAAGTACACACAGCCCACAACCCTTTGCCGAACCACCCCCTCTTGATCTCGCAACGGGAACTTATGCAGGTAGTGCTGCCCGTCCGGGGTGCTCATCGCCCCGTGAATGATCTCCTGAATATAGGGGCGACCATTCGCATCCAAGACATCCCAAAGCCTCTTCTGGTCATAGTTTGCATTTCGGGAAAATAAGGCATTACCCGCTGAGTCCAACACGAAGGAATACCCGGATTTCCCGACCTGGGTTTCCAGAATGGACTTGCGTACCGAATCGACCGACTCCAAAGGGACACCGAAGTACGAGGCACCAATCACTCTGCCGTCCGCATCCTGAACAGGCTCGTAGGCGGTAATGAACATGCGGTCGACGACGAATGCCCGTCCGTGGAAGGTTTTGCCCTCGAGAAGGCTTCGCACTACGGGATTAGCCTTGCCATCGGGGTTATTGGCAGGAATGAAACTACCGATCGCTTTGGTCCCGTCCTTGCCCAGTACGTTGGTGCAAACACGGAGCATGTCGCCCTGCTCATTTACTCGCTGAAAGATCGTTGCCGTTCCGCCCAGCTGAGCCTGGACCTCATCGACAACCAGGCTTTTCTGATCACCCCGTTTCACCTGGCCCAGCCAAGCGTCGCCAACGTAGAGCTTCGGCAGAGTGAGCTCGACACTCTCTTTTGTGTACTGGTTGACGGCCGTCCACTTGACCTTTTCGGACTCAACAAGTCGATAGCCCCCCAAGCGATCGATCGTCGCAGCGGTCGTGCGCAAGCCATTCTCGACCATCTGTTCCAGCAACAGATGCTGGCCTTCGATCATGCGCTTTTGTCCCTTGGCAATCAGATCAAGCCCTTCGAGAGCTTGCTTCATACTCGAACCTGCAGCCATTTCGGCCTCAGAGTGCTGCTGAGAGATCGAGAGCCAAGCAGCCACGGTTGCCGGAACCAATGTGGCAGTAAGCCCCAGGGTCAATAACTGTCCTCGTACAGACCGAAATAGGGGAAACAGCATGGGAGCACTACTCTATTTGAAAGGCACAGAAACAACTGGCAAGCCGCCGCAACGACAGGCAAGCCATCTCTTTACATCGACATGCCCCGAACAAGGGTTGAGCCGATTTCCCAAGAGCTGACGGGTCCCCCTCAGTCCATACGACTGCACGAGGCCCATCAGTAAACTCAGTGCCAGGCCGCCAAGCTTCCTGACACGAAGCAACGCAGGGCTGCGATCGAGCACCGGCTCAAGGCCCGAAATCGCAAGAAAAGCCCCATCCGCGAGACTGTGGAAAGGGCAAGGATTCCGGCAGGCACCAGGAGTTTATGAGGCGCAGTTCGAGCGGGAAGTCGAGGAAGGGAACAACGCGCTCCCAGCTTGTCCGCCAAGAAGTGGAGATCATCTCGTAGCGGCGTCCCCACTCGGTCTCGAAGGCCGCGAGAGCATGCTCCGCGGCCTCGCGACCTAGCCCTGGAATAAGCGATAGATGAGCCTCCCTCTGATCCGAGCCGCTTCTGCTCCGTCGCTGCGGTTCGGATCGGATGGAGGCAGGCAAGCGAGGGCCTTTCCGCGGCAGATCTCGGACTCAATGAGGGCCAAAGGGCGATCTTTTTGGCCTCCTGGCTCGGTGCGTACAGATCGG
>PDSF01000033.1 GCA_002748355.1 Planctomycetota bacterium
AAGAACAAGAGTTTGGCGCTCGCCTCCCGGCTGCGCCCTGAACTCTTCCAACCCCGATTCCGAGGTCGAAGGGCGGAGAACCATAGCCCTCCGCTCCGAGGGCACAAGACTTCACCTAGCTTTTCTCCCGAAGACGTTCCCTTGAAGAACAAGTCATCGAAATACGGCAGAGAGCGAGCCTCGACCCAGGAGACCCCCCAGGCGCCACAGTGGCTGCTCCGGCTCAGCGCACCCGTACCCGCACGCCTAGAGCGATGAGCTCAAAGAGTTCGGCGATATCGCCTTTACGCAAGCGGATGCAGCCCATGCTCTCATTGCGCCCGATCGAGCCCTGATCATCCGTTCCATGGATCCCATAGCCCTTGATCGACCCACTGGGCTCGGCCAGACCGATGAAATAGCCCCCCAGAGCATTACCCGGCGCGCCCGGCGGAAAGAAGGCTCCCGTCCTTGGATTCGTCCACGCCGGGTTCTTCAAGCGCTTTGTGACCTTGAACGTCGCGACCGGGGTTTCCTGCCCTTCCGCCCCGAGCCCCACTGGGTATATGCGCAGCAGCACCGGCCCCAGGAAGAGCTTGAGGGTGTGACTCCCCCGCTCAATGAGCACCCGCATTTCATCGCTTGGCACACGCAGCACCTGGCCAACCTGGATCCTCCGGGCATCCCTAATCCCGTTCACCAGCATCAGGAGCCCCGGAGAGAGGGGCACACCGATCTGCTTCGCGAGCTTGCGACTGATCTTGCTGAGCACCTCCGACGGCTTCACCTTGTAGCTTCGCGAGCGCCAGCTCCCATTTCTCGCAAAGAGACTGGCCCCCAAAGCGTCTTGCTGCGCCTGGTAGAGCTGAGCGAAGAGATCTCGGCTCTCCGCTTTGTCGAGGTAGGAGCCACCCGCTGTGAAGGCATCCAAAACCGCGCTAGTCCAAAGACAGGCGTCCTCGGCGGAGACCTCGGCGGCACGGCTTGCCGCCAGCAGCCTTTCGATCGCATGGCGAGCGCGAGTATGCAAAAGGGCGTCGTTTCTGCCGCCCGTAGCCTCAGCAGCAGCCTCCCAGCGTCCGACCCGACCGAGTTCCTCGAAGCCTGCCGCCCGCAGTTCGACCGTCGCCCCTGCGTCGTAGAGCAAGGCCGAGGACGACGCGGCCAAGCCCGTTCGATCAGAGCGGGGGCCTGCAGCGAGAGCCACAGAGGCCGCATAGCGCAGCTCTGGGCTATCTCCCTCCCCTTCCCGGTCGAGTGGCTTCCCGCGCCACAACTCAAAGCTACCGCTCAGTAGAGCCTTGACCCTCGGAGCTGGTCCCTCGCTGACCTTGGTGCGAACAGGCTCATACGGCTCGGGCACGCCACCATCTATGCGAGGAGAAACCTCCTCGGGCCCCTCATTCGCCTGGGCCGGGCTCTCCGGATTCCAGTAGCGGTACCCGACAAAGGCTAGTCCGAGGAAGACCAACAAGAAAACTATGGCGCGCATCGCAACTCCCCCCATCTCCTGATCAAACAGACCTCCCCAGGCCCGAAGGACGCAGAATCGTAGATGCTGAGCGCTAGGGATGCGAGTTCGGATACAGAGCGGCCGCCCAGGTCAGCTAGGCCAAGCTACCAGGGCCAAGCTACCAGGGCCAAGCTACCAGGGCCAAGCTACCAGGGCCAAGCTACCAGGGATTGTCAGCGATCGAACGCAAGACCCTATCGGCAATGCGCACGGCCTCGAGGCCGGCTCGCCCATCGACCTCCGGGGCGCTCCGATCCCGGACACAAGCCAGGAAACTCCGCAACTCGGCCGAGAGCGGATCATCCTCGTCGAGCTGCATCTCCTGGACCTCCAAGAGCCCCTCGAACACGAACTTCCAAAGGTCCGTGACCTCGTCGAGCGCCAGCTTCTCCAGGTCCAGCTTTTGCACATCCCAGCCGGGCTTCTTGCGCACGATCAGCCCGTAGCGCTTCCCGAAGTCGAGCGATACGTAGCTCTCGGTCGAGAACATCCGCATACGCCGGCCAGGCTTCATCGCAACTCGGTTCGCAGTGAGCCTGGCAACAGCACCGTTCTCAAAGCGCAGCCTGGCGCTCGCCATATCCTCGCTCGGAGTAAACAAGCTCCCGCCAAAGGCTTCGACATCCTGCACTGGCGAACCGGCGAGCAGCAGCGTCAGATCTATGTCATGGATCATCAGGTCGAGCACGACACCGATATCCATGCTGCGAAAGGTGAAAGGCGCGAGCCGGTCGCTCTCGATATAACGCGGCTGGATCCCCAACTCGCGAGTAGCTTTGACCACAGGGTTGAAGCGTTCAACGTGCCCGACCTGAAGGATGCGCCCCAGCTCATCGGCTCGCGCGCAGATCTCCTCCCCCTCGGCAACCGTGGGAGTAAGGGGCTTTTCGACAAGAACGTCGTGGCCGACGTCGAGATGCCGCATCGCGACTTCGTGGTGGAAGCGCGTAGGAGTCACGACACTCACCGCTTCGACCTTCCACTCCTCGGGAAGATTCAGCGGATCCGTCCCAAAGGGCACGCCCCACTGCTCACCAACCTTGCGAGCAGTCTCGGCATCGACATCGACCACCCCAACCAGCTTCGCTTCAGGGAGCCCTGCGAGGATCCTCGCATGATGCTTTCCGAGATGTCCCACCCCGATCACGGCGATCCGAACGGCTTCCTTCATCGCTCTCACTCCCCTATCGGCACCGGCCTCTTCAGCCCAGCTCGGCCTGCCCGCCATCAAGCTCGGGCTGGTCGCCCTGATCCTCCCGCGCCTTACGCAAGGCCTCCAGATACCGCCCCTTAATGTTGGAGTCGGTGCGCCTTAGGAACTCAAGGAGCTCGTGCACTTCCGCAGAGCCACCAGCGCGCTCCACAGCAAGAGAGTAGCTCTCGGCACTGGTCTTCTTGCCCAAGAAAAGCAGACGGTAGGTCTCCTTGAGCCGTTCGACGCTCTCCTCGGAGACGCCCCGCCGCCGCAGACCAACCACGTTGAGGCCACGGACCTTGCCCGGACGACCCTCGACGATCAGGAAGGGCGGGACATCCATCGACACCCGCGCAAGCCCGCCGATCATGGCCAATCGACCAATGGTCGTAAATTGGTGGATCACGGTCGCACCCGAGATGGTGGCTCCGGCCTGCACATGCACGTGTCCGGCAAGCAGGGTGCTATTACTCATCGTGACGTCATCCGCGACCTGGCAATCGTGCGCGATATGCACGTTCGCCATCACCAGCACACGACTGCCCACCCTTGTCACCCGGCTGCCATGCCCAGTGCCAAGGTGGATGGTCACGCCCTCGCGGATAATCGTGTCATCACCGATCACGACCTCCGTGTCCTCGCCCTCGAACTTTCGGTCCTGGGGCTTCCCGCCGACGAGCGCGTAGCCATGAACCTCGCAACGAGCGCCAAGCGTCGTGCTATTGAGGATCTGCGCATGTGCGTGAATCTTCGTGCCGTCACCAATACGAATTCGCCCATCAAGGATCGCATAGGGGCCGATCTCAACGCCACGCCCGATCTCCACGCTGTCGGAGAGGATCGCCGTCGGGTGAATCCTGGTCTCGTTGGAATCCGTCAAGGAATCTGCCTCTCGTTTGTATTGGATTGCTGAACGCGGCTCATGCATCCACCAACGTGAACTTCAACTGCGCCTCGGCTACGAGCTTGCCCGCTACTTTGCAGCGTGCCTGCACATGCCCCATCCCAGGACGAGAACGAATCGTCTCGACCTCGATGCGCAACTGATCGCCAGGGGTCACGGCGCCGCGCAACTTGACTCTGTCGATGCTCCAGAGAACCGCAAGCTTGCCGGTATTCTCGAGCTTGCGGAACAAGAGCAGTCCCGCCATCTGCGCCATCGCTTCTAGCTGAAGGACACCGGGCATGATCGGCTGACCAGGCCAGTGCCCTTGGAAGAACGGCTCGTTGAAAGTGACGTTCTTGATGCCAACAGCTCGACGATAACCCTCAATCTCGACAACACGATCGACGAGCAGGAAGGGATAACGATGCGGCAGCAGACCCAAGATGTCGCGGATATTCATCCCCGACTTTCGGGTCAAGTAGCCCTCGTCCTCAAGCTGCCGCATTCGCTCAAGCAGCTGCTTGACCAACAAGTGGTTACTACGGTGTCCCGAGCGCGTCGCGATCAGGTGAGCATGGATCTGAACTCCGGTAAGAGCCAGGTCGCCGATCAGGTCCAGCACCTTGTGCCGAGCAAGCTCGTCGGGGAAACGCAGTTCGTTGTCCCGCGGCCCTGACCTAGTCATCACCAGCGTATTACTGCTATTGGCGCCCTTGCCGAGCCCTGCAGCTTGAAGCTGCTCGATCTCGCGCTCCATAACGAAGGTCCGGGCAGGAGCGACATCTGCTTTGAACCGCTCCGCATCAACCGTAAAGCTAAAACTCTGGATCGTCTCCAGGTCGCCCTCCGGCTGCACCAAGTGGTATTCGATTGAAAGCCCGGACTCAGCCGGCAGCGCAATCAGGCTGGTATCGCCATCGCGAACATAGAGCGGCTCGTCGAGAGTGAGATCCCGTTTCTCGGCCTTCTGCTCAACGACCCCAGCCTGTTCGATCAGCTCGACAAAGGGCAGGGAGCTGCCATCCAGCCCGGGCACCTCCTCGCCGCTCATCTCGATCGAGACATTATCGACCTCATAGGCAGAGAGCGCCGCCAGCAGATGCTCGACCGTGCAGACCTCGGCAGCCCCATCACGCAACGCAGTTCGCCGCTCCTTGGTGCTCAGGTGCTCGAACTTCATGGGCACGGAAGGCCGCCCATCGAGGTCGACACGTGTGAAGATCACGCCGTGGTCGACGGCCGCGGGCTCAATCCGAACCTGCACCTCCTCGCCGGTGTGCAGCCCAACTCCACGAAACTCTATGGCGTTCTTCAGGGTCTTTTGTGCGCGCTTCGCCACGTTGCTCCGACGATGATTACCCGGCTCGATGGCCGGCTCGATCTACGCTGCGAGGGTTCGATCTCCGAGGAGATCTACAGAGAAGGGCCTGGACGTTCTAGAGGATTACTTGCCGTCGACGATCCGCAGAACATCCTTGGTGATGTCCACGCGCTTGTCGGCATAGATCACGTTCTCCTGCTGCCGAATCGCTAGCCGCATCGCCGGCGTCGCAGGCTTGGTTTTATCCTCTTGGAAGCGCCGAAGCACGATATCGAAACGCCCCGCAGCATGCTTGGCCACCGCGCGCTCGATCTGCAGATAAATATTGAGCCGTGCCTCGTCGCGACGCCCCTTGCTCGCCCTCTCGTAGTGCTTGAGCAAACGCTGCCCTTCGAGGTTGAGCTGGTCGATCTTGATTCGCTGGCGCTCAGCCTCCATCGACCCCTTATCCATCAGCTGCAGATCGGCGCCCATCGTAGCGATGCGCTTGCGCAAGTCCGCCATTTCCTTGGCCCACTGCTGCTCCTGCTTCTTCACCGACTCGAGCATGGCCTGGTAGGTCTTCGACTCGGACAAGAGAGCACGCATGTCAAAGACAGCGACTCGCGCCCCAGGCTGCTGAGCCGCAGCGGGGGTCGGATTTGCAGCACCATAGGCACCGAAGGCACCAGGTAGGGCGCCAACAGTTACTAGGAAGGCAGCGGCAGCGTAGTTCTTCATCAGGTTCATCGAAGATTGAGTCCGGGCGCAGGATCGCAGCCCCGGTTGGTCTTGGGCCCCCGTTTTCGGGCCTGCCCCGGCTCCAAGCAAGGACTGATCAGTATGAGCCTGCTCTACTCGCCTGACTTCCAAGGTCCGGCCTGGACGCAGAGCCTCTCGACAAAGCGATCCACAGCCCGCTTCACCTTCCAAGTGGGGGCCACGAAATCGTTGACCAGGATCGAAAAGACCCAAGGCTCCCCGCCATCGCGAGGTAGATAGCCCGAGAGTCCGACGACCCTCGAAATGTAGCCCGTCTTCGCGCGAACCCGGCCCCGCGCCGGGCTGCCCTCGAGGAAGCGGCGACGCAAGGTGCCATCGACGCCCGCCAGCGGCAGGCTTGCATAGTAGAGGTCACCGTGCTCGTGCTTGCGCATGGCAACGAGCAAGTCTGCGATTTGGCGGGGACGAACCAAGTTGAGCCGAGAGAGCCCCGAGCCGTCGGCCATCACCAATCCCTCGCTGTCGACGCCCATCGCCGCCAGCTCCTTCTGCATCACGATGCGAGCGCCGCGCATCGACATTTCCTCCCCTGCCTCAAGCGCGGCCCTGCGAGGCAGCTGCTCCGCATAGAGGTTTTGGCTGACCTTGTTGAGCCGCACGACGAGTTCGGAGAGCGGGGGCGAAAGATGCGAGTGCACGGCGCGCACGCCGCCGCGGCGCCCAGGGCTAAGGCCCGGCCCCACCCGCCCGGCCCCGCCGCGAACCGGGATCCCCGAACGCTGCAGCGTCTCGCAGAGCACGGTGGCGGCGAAGGTTGCCGGATCATCGACGGAAGCCCAGTCACGCTTGGCCTTGCGGTTAGCAGGAAAGCTGCCCCGAAGCGTCAGCTTACGGCTACCGATCTTGCGGACGAAGAGCAGCTCGGAATCGACCCCCTTGGGCACACAGCGCACGAGGTTGCGGATTTCGAAGTAGCCCGTGTCAGGCTCGAGCCGGAACAGCGGCTGCTGACCGGCCGCGGCCCCATCGAAGATGAAGTCGAGACAGTTCTCGTTGAAGCAGAGCCCGGAGACCGGCGCCGCATACCAATCCGCATGGTAGGACCAGTCCCAGCCATCCCCCATGAACTCATCCTTCTGGATCGTGGCATCCCCGAGCACTCGGCCGGTGACCTTGCGGATCCCGGCCTTGCGCACGGATTCGCGCATGCGCAGGAACACCGCGCTCGCGCCTTGTTTCTCGTAGGCCAAGGCCCCGAAGCTCGGGTCACCGCTCCCGACGAGAACGAGATCGCCCTCCAGCACCCCCGCCCGGATGTGCCCACGGGCCTCCAGCCGAGTCTCAAAGCGGAAAGCTGGCCCCAGGACACGCAGGGCGAGGGCACTGCTGAACAGCTTCATGTTGGAAGCGGTCATAAAGCCGCGCTCGGCCTCGTTCTCGGCAAGCACCTGCTCGCCACTCCGCACACAGACGCCGATGCGAGCATTCTTCAGGACAGGGGCAGCGAGGAACTCCGCCAGTGCCTCCTTCGGAGTTTCGGGAGCCTTGGGAGCTGCCTGCGCAGCAAGACTCGAAAGCAGAAGTACAGGGGCGAGGAAAGGGGCAATGCGTCGCAACATCAGCTGACCTGGCTAGAGAGGGTCATCGAAGTCCTTGAGAGCATCGCGCACTCGCGCAAGCAAGGCCAGATCTGCCTGGTCACCACGCCCCTTCTCGGGATGCTCACCTTCGCTGTCGAGCGCGACAAAGAGTTCGCCAGCGCGAATCTCGCCCGGCAGCCGGGCAGGCACCAGAGCCTGCCCCTTACGGACGCGGTGGAGGAGCCCGGCTCTTTCGAGGACCTTCGCAACATCCCTCACCTGCAGCGCCTGAACCCCCAGGCGAGAAGCTGCCTCGCTGATCGTCAGCACCCCAGCCGACTCATAGCGGCGCATCGATTCGCGAAGCAGGAATAGCCCGACCTGGCGGCGGCGCTCCGGCGTCCACAGCCGCTCCTCTTGCGGCCTCAGCACGAACTCGCGGTATTGGAGCGAGTGAGAAAGCTCCGCGCCAATGATCACGATCGACCATGAGGCGTGCAGGTAGATGAGAAACAGCGGCAGGAAGGCAAGCGTGCCGTAAATCGCGTTGGCCTGGGTAACGCCGATCTGCAGCAGGAAAAAGAGCTTCTGCATCGCTAGGTACATGACGGCGATCACGAGGCCAGCAACCAAGGCCGGCATCCATCGGACCTCGGCATTGGGCGTGACCTTGAGCAGTAACGCCGCAGCCATCCAGAGCAGGGCGAGTGGCAAGAAGCTAAAGCTCTCGCGCAAGGTATCCGCCAACCAAGGAGCACTGTCCCTCAGAACCGGACTCTGCAGGAAGGCTGTGGCACTGGTACTCGCCAGCACGAGCAGAGGCACGAGGAACATAATCGCGACGTAGTCGGCATAACGCCGAGCAAGGGCGCGAGCGCGCGCAGCCTTCCAGGTCGCATTGAACGCGGCTTCGATGCGCGCCATCAACGTGAACGCGGTGTAGAGCAGACCCAGGATGGCAACGGCCGACAGCGCCTTGAGGTCCACGTGCTGAACGACCAGCAAGGCCTCGTCCACGAAGTCCCTGGCCTGCAGCGGATACTCAAGGAGAGAGCTACGAATCGAGTCTTCGAGTTCGGATCGAATTCCGAAGGCGCCAGCGACCGCAAACACGACGGCCAGCACCGGCACCAGGGCCATCAGCGTCCAATAGGTCAGTCCAGCGCAGCGAGTCGGCCCATCTTTTCGCCAAAAGCGCAGGAAGCTCCTCAGGAGGATCCGCACAAGGAAGGCTAAGGGCCGCTGCCACTTGGGGAGCTGCTCGATGCGTTCATGCCAAAGCCAATCGAGGAGCTTCCTCACTCAATTCCTCCCTTCTCGCGGGCGAGAAAACGCTCGTAGAGAAGCAGCCCCGACATCGACTGGCCATCGCCAAGCTCCTGAGCCAGGAGGCGCTCACGTGCCTCTCCCCAGGGAAGCCGATGCACCTCGATCCGTTCGCTGGGCTCCAGCTCCTGCCCGCGCTCTTCGAGACCCCGAGCCACGAAAAAGTGGCAGCACTCGTTCGAGACGCCCTTGTACGGGGAAAAGCGGCCTATGGCCTGCATCTCTCTAGCCACGAAACCCGTCTCCTCGCGAAGTTCTTTATGTGCAACAGAGATAGGATCCTCTCCATACTTCATGCCACCAATCGGGAACTCCCAGAGCCAACGTCCGAGCAAATACCTATAGACCCGCAGCAGCAGCGTCGATCCATCGGCAAAGCGCGGGATAATCCCGCAGGATCCCGGCATGTCGACAAAGAAGTAGCGGCCCTCGCTGCCATCGGCCTGGGTGTAGTGGTCCAGGCAGTAGCGGTGCCACGGATTCTCGATCAGGACCTCGTGTGAGAGGCGGCGAAAACTACGGTCCTCAGTGCTGCTCATCGCAGAGAGCATAACCACCATCCTCCCACGCTCTCAGCCATGCAAAGGCCTGATGCCGATCATGATAGAAGCTGACGACGCCGCCCCGCGCGGCCAGCCCTTGGAGCAGGGCCGTGCGCTCGCGTAGGGCCACCTTTGGGTTCTGGTCAGCAAAGCGGTCTTCTCGTGGGAAGAGGAAGCGCCGTGTCGGGACAAGATCGGCAGCAAGGAGGAAGCTCGCTGCAGGCGCCATCCCCTGCAACGCCAGCAAGGCCTCACAGTGCCCCGGATGCCGCGAAAGCTTGAGATCCGGCAGTAGCAGCAGCTCATCATCGCTCAGGAGTTCGGGCATACCAGCACGCTGCAGGCGCTTGGCGAGATTACCGCCGCGGCCATTCGCCAGCCCGATCTCCCACTCGACGCGATGGATCACATGCCGGGCCTTAGGGAAGCGCAGCTGCTCCTGTTCGCCATCGCCAACCAGCGCACCGCCCGCATGATCAAAGTGCAGGTGCGAGAGCACGACGATATCCGGGCCATCCGGTAGCCCCAGCTCCTGCAGCTGCTCCTCGATGGGCCAGGGATCACGCAAACGGTAGTTCCGACGCCGCTTCTCGTCGGCGTCACCGAAGCCCGTGTCATAGAGCACCGTTCCATGCGGCGATTCGACCAGCACCGGCCGCACCGCCATTTCGATACGACGACCCCTACTCGGGACCGCAAAGGAAAGCATCCCGCCGTCGAGTGCATGCAAACGCAACGGCCCGAGCGCCAGGCTCTCGGCCGCAAGACCCCGGGACGGGCTCAGGCCAATACCTCGCGGGCAATCACCAGATTGCAGATCTCGTTGGTCCCTTCGCCGATCTCGCAGAGCTTCGCATCGCGATAGATCCGCTCGACGTGGTACTCATTAACATAGCCGTAGCCACCGTGGATCTGGATCGCCTCGTCGGCGCAGTAGCTGGCGGTTTGCGCCGCGAAGTTCTTCGCGATCGCTGCCTGCTTTCGGTACTTCGCCTGCCCCTGGTCCTTGAGCCGCAGCCCGTGATACACGAGGTGCCGCGCGGCTTCGATCCTGGTAGCCATTTCGGCAAGCTTAAAGGCCACGGCCTGCTGCTCCGCCAGCGGCTTACCGAAAGCGATGCGCTCCCTGGAATACTGCAGCGCCCGCTCATGCGCCCCCTCTGCCAGCCCAAGCGCAATCGCTCCGACTGCGATGCGGCCGGCATCAAGCGTCTCCATGAAGAAGCGGAAGCCCTCGTTCTCTTCGCCGATACGGTTGGCGACCGGCACCCGCATGTCCTCGAACACCAGGTTGGCCCAGTCCGAGCCACGCATGCCGAGCTTGCTCTCACCCTTCTCGACGATGAAGCCCTCAGTCTCACGATCGACGATGAACGCTGAGATGCCCTTCGCACCCTTCGACTCATCGGGGTCGGTGCGGGCCGTAACGACGAAGGTGCCAGCGATGTTGGCATTGGTGATGAAGCTCTTGCGACCGTTCAGCACATAGTGCTCGCCGTCCAGCTTGGCCGAGCAGCGCGAGGCACCGGCATCGGAGCCACAGTGGGGCTCGGTCAGAGCGAAGGCCCCGAACTTCTCGCCCATGGCCAGATCCGGCACATAGGCCTTGCGCTGCTCTTCGCTGCCATATTGATCAATCAGGTAGGCGCAAAGGCTGATATGGGCTTCGAGACTGAGCGCGGTCGAGCCGCAGTGCTTGGCCAACTCCTCCAGCACGAGGCAATAGGCGAAGTAACCGAGCCCGGCACCTTCGACATCCTCCGACAGCGGCAGGCCGAGGAAGCCAAGCTCTGCCATTTGCTCGAAGGTTTCCTTCGGAAAGCGGGCCTGCTGATCCACCTCGACGGCCTGTGGCAGAAGCACTTCCTCGGCGAACTTCCGGGCCGTATCCCGGATCATCTCCTGATCTTCGCTCAGGCTGAAGTTAGTCCAATTGTCAGCGCTCATCGGCGTCTCTCAGTGAAGTGAAGGCCTTACGGTCAGAAGCAAGCATCAGAGGCCACCGGCCCACAGATATAGGAGCTTGGGTGAGGGGTCGAGTAAGCCCAAACGCGAGGCGATACGCCCCTCGGCGCTCTGCGCCCCCATCAGGGAATCCAGAAATGAGGGCAAGGGCTCGTAGCGGACAGCCTTGGCCTGCTCAGCATCGCAGCGCGCGCGCACCCAAGCGACGGCGTCGCGCAAGCTACCCATCTCGTCAACAAGACCAGCGCGCTGCGCCTGGCGCGCCGAATAGATGCGGCCATCCGCCAATTTCTCGATCTGATCGCGACTGAGCTCAGGTCTCCCGGCCGCAACGACATCTACGAAACGATCGTACATCTCATCGACGAGCCCCAAGAGGATTCTCTTCTCGCCCTTTGCGACCGGCTTGGCACCATCGAGGAGGTCTTTGTAGGGCGTGCGCTCGGAGACGATGGTCACACGCTCGATGCCGAGCTGCTTGGCCGCCTTGCTGTAGTTCCAGATCCCCATGATCACACCGATCGAACCGGTAATCCCGGTCGGATGCATGAAGACACGTTCGCCCGCCATACCGACGTAGTAGCCCCCCGACGCCGCGGTAGCGTGGAAATAGGTCGCAACGGACTTACCCGTCTCTTCTCTGAACTCACGCAACAGCTGGTAGATCTGGTCGGAATCGGTGACCGCGCCACCGGGAGAATCCACACGGAGCACAACACCCACGACATTGGAGTCCGCAGCAGCGCGACCGAGATAGCGTTCGACACGGGCGACCATGGATTCACCCTGGACGCCGAGCAGCCCCGCCTGACTCGGGGCGATCACCCCTTCGATGTCAATGACGACGACCTTCTGCGAGCTATCGCGCGGGCCGCTGAGATAAGTCTCCCGCGTCTGCATGTCGAGCATGCTGGCGCCACCGAGAGCCTCGCTTGCCGCAGAGCTGAAGAGGAGGAAGAAGAAAAGGAGGAGGTTGAGCAAGCCCGAGCCCAGCAGCAAAACGCCGAAAACGAGGGCAACCCAAAAGCTGGCTGGCTTAGCCGCACGCGGCAGCAGGAGCTGCTGCTGCATACTCGCTTCTGACAGCCCTGCCGCAAGCGGGCTGCACTCGGGCGCTTGGATCGGATTCTGCTCGGTCACCCCCCCTCCTACGGCCTTATGTGCTCGGAGATAAAAACAGCGATCGCAGGGCTGAGCGCCATGCGCTTGCCTCGACCAGAGTCAGAAAGGATCGCTTCTTTCTGCACTTCTTGCCCCTCAGTCCGCCAGCAGATGGCGACTAATAACGAGGCGCTGAATATCCGTCGCGCCTTCGTAGATCTCAGTAATACGGGCATCTCGCATCAGACGCTCGGCGATGAACTCCTGGGTATAACCAGCGCCACCATGGATCTGCACGCAATCACGCGCTGCGCGGTTGGCTGCACGCGAAGCAAAGCTCTTGGCCATCGCCGCCTCCTTGGAGCAAGGCAGCTTCTGGTCACGCAGCCACGCAGCCCTCCAGGTCAAAAGCCGAGCAGCATCGATATCGGTCCCCATATCAGCCAGCTTCCAACCCACGGCCTGGAACTCTCCGATCGGCTTGCCAAACTGCTCGCGCGTCTTTGCGTAGCGGAGAGCTTCCTCCAGAGCCGCGCGGCCAATCCCCACCGACTGCGAGGCGATGCCCAAGCGGCCACCATCCAAAGTGTCCAGAGCGATCTTGAAACCAATCCCCTCTTCGCCAAGGAGATGGCTCCCGGGAATGCGGCAGTTCTCGAAGAGGATCTCGGTCGTTGGTGAAGCACGAATACCGAGCTTCTCCTCCTTCTTGCCGACCTTGAAGCCCTCGGAAGTGCTCTCGACGATAAAGGCAGAGATACCGCGAGTGCGGTGCTCGGAAGTTCGGGCAAAAACGATAAAGGCGTCAGCCTCACTGCCGGTAGTAATCCAGAGTTTGGCTCCGTCTAGGATCCAGTCATCACCATCCTTCTTCGCTGAGCAGCGAAGCGATGCCGCGTCGGAGCCAGCCCCGGCCTCGGAGAGGCAGTAGCCGCCCAGAGCCTCGCCCTTCGCCATCTTGGGCAGGAACTTCTGCTTCTGCTCTTCGGTGCCGAACTTGACGACCGGCGAGCAGAACAGGCTGTTGTGCACCGAAATGGTAACCCCAGTCGATGCACAACCTCGGTTGATCTCCTCAAGGAGAACGCAGAGGCCCAGGCTACCCATCTCGTTGCCGCCGTATTCCTCGGGCACGTTCATCCCAAGGAAGCCCAGCTCCGCAGCCTTCTCAAGCGCCTCGCGCGGGAAGTGCAGCTCTCGGTCCCAGCGGGCCGCATTGGGGACGAGTTCCTTATCGGCGAAGTCCCTCGCCGTATCCCGGAGCATCGTGAGATCTTCGCTCAGATCGAAACCGACCATGGCATCATCACTCGTAGTCGTAGAAGCCCTTACCACTCTTCCGGCCGAGATGCCCAGCCGCCACCATCCTGCGCAGCATCGGACAAGCCCGATACTTGTCGTCGCCGAACCCAGTGTGCAGGACGTCCATGATCTCAAGACAAACGTCCAAGCCAATGAAATCGGCAAGCGTCAGTGGCCCCATGGGGTGGGCCATACCGAGCTTCATGATCTCATCGATACCCTCTCGAGTGGCCACTCCTTCCATCAGGCAGAAGACCGCTTCGTTGATCATGGGCATCAGCACGCGATTACTGATAAAGCCCGGATAATCCTCAGCCGGGATCGCCGTCTTCTTCAGAGCCGCGGCCGCCTCGACCACGGCCTCGGTGGTCGCGTCCGAAGTATCTTGGCCGCGGATCACCTCGACGAGCTTCATGATCGGCACCGGATTCATGAAGTGCATGCCGATGACCTTGTCCGAACGCTGCGTCGCCGCGCCCAATACCGTGATCGAAATCGACGAGGTATTGGAGGCCAGAATGCAATCCTTCGGCGCCAGATCGTCCAAGCGTGCAAAAAGGCTTTTCTTGAGCTCGACCTTTTCCGGAATGGCTTCGATGACCAGCTGCCGATCGGCCACATCCGAGATGTCCTTGGTGCCGCGAATCCGCCCCTGGATCGCCGAGGCATCAGCCTCACTGATCTTTTCCTTTTTGACCAAGCGACCGAGGCTCTTCCCAATCGCTCCGAGCGCGCGATCAAGGCAGGCCTGGTCCAGGTCATGCAGCTGCACATCTGCCCCAAACGTGGCGAAGACTTGGGCAATGCCATTGCCCATTGTGCCGCCACCGATCACCGCCACCTTGTCCATCGTCATCTCTCGTTCCTCTCAGATCATCTCGACCGACAGGGCAACGGCATTGCCGCCCCCAAGACACAGTGCCGCAGCACCCTTCTCCAAACCGCGGTCCTGCAAGGCATAAAGCAGCGTCGTCAAGACTCGCGCGCCCGAGCAGCCAATCGGATGCCCCAAAGCGACCGCGCCGCCATGGACATTGACCTTCTCGGGATCGAGTTCGAGCTTACGGGTAAGCGCAACCGCCTGCACCGAGAAGGCCTCGTTGAGTTCGATCAGGTCGAAGTCCTTGAGGCCCAGCTTGGTCAGATGGCAGAGCTTCTCGAAGGCTTGCTCCGGAGCCATCATGACCCACTTGGGAGCCGTCCCCCCAGTCGCATAACCGGTAATGCGCGCCAAGGGCTTGAGGCCTTCGGCTTTGGCAAAGTCTTCGTCAACGACCACCAGAGCAGCAGCGCCATCATTGATCGTGCTCGCATTCCCCGGAGTCACGGTGCCACCGTCTCGCTGAAATGCTGGGCGCAGCTTGGCGAGCCCTTCCACGCTGGCATCGGCACGAGGCCCTTCATCGCGATCGACGACGGTCACCGCCCCCTTACGCCCAGGAACCTCGACGGGAAAAACCTCGGCCGCAAACTTGCCGCTTTCCCAAGCTGCCACCGCCCGGCGATGCGATTCGGCGGCATAGGCATCCTGAGCTTCGCGGCTGACCTCGTATTCCTTGGCCACCAGCTCGCCAGTATTGCCCATGTGGAAGTCTTCGTAGACATCCCACAGCCCGTCGGCCACCAGCCCATCGACGAGCTGGCCATGACCGAGACGCTGCCCGTCACGAGCCTGGGGCAGGTAGTAGGGCGCCCGCGACATCGACTCCATGCCGCCAGCGACAAAGCACTGCCCGTCACCGGCTTTGATCGCCTGCGCGGCGAGCATCACGGTCTTGAGACCGGAGCCGCAGACCTTGTTGATCGTTACGGCCGCGATGCTGTCAGGCAGTCCCGCACCCAGCGCAACCTGCCGCGCAGGGTTTTGCCCCTGGCCGGCCTGAAGCACGGTGCCCATCAGGACCTCTTCGACCTTGTCACCGCCGACACCAGCACGCCGTAAGGCCTCTGATACGGCTAGCGACCCGAGCTTGGCAGCAGTCAGAGGCGCCAAAGCGCCCTGGAAACGACCGATGGGAGTACGGCAAGCGGACACGATGACAGGCTGGCCCATCGTCTTCTCCTAATAGCAGGACTGGGCGCCGAAACTCGGCGGCTAAGGGCTGTTCGGGCGGCGGATCTTAGAGCACAGGAAGGGCCAAGCAAAGAGAGCGAAGACCCAGCGAGCCGCTCTCGGTACGCAGCCGGGGCGCGAAACAGGCAAAGCCTGATCCGCGCCCCGGAGCATGTTCAGCAGGCAGGGCTAGCTAGCAGCCGCCCTGCCTCAACAAGGAATCAGGCCTCATCCAGGTATCACCTCGTGATCCGGACATAGTGCCTGTTGCTCGTCCAACCATGCACCCCCTGGTTATTGAGGAAGAACACTCGCGTGTTGGCCAGGAAGGGCGGGACCACCGGACCACCAGCAGGTAGCTGCAGGCGCGGGTAGGCGCGACCGTTCAGGTCCACGGTGCCGAACCATGCGGGGAAAATCGGGCCGTTGAGCAGGCTGAGACTGAAAGCACTCAGCGAGCCGTAGCTCCAGTTCGTGCTCGAACCGTTACCACCCCAAACCGCGAGGTAGAGTTCGCCACGACGTCTCGGAGCGATAACACACATGTTTGCGGTGCCGCCTCTCGTCGTGCTGATCGAGGCACTGACCTCGTTTGTCGCCGCCGAGTTGTAGATGGGACGCCACTGCACCAACGTCGAGCTAGTCGCCCTGAGCCTGACAGGAAGGACACGCGTATTGTTCAGCTCCTGAGATTCGGCGATGACGTTGGTGAAGTCTGCGAAGACGCCGAGGTAGTAGTTGCCTGAGAGCGGGCAGGCTGGCACGGTCTGGGTCGTCCGGAAGCTATGCACAGCATTGGGAGCCAGCGTTCCGGTCATGACAGAGCCGAGGTAATAGTCAACTGTCGAAATCGTCGTGTTGGACGACAGGAAGATACCCGTCGGGGAAGGACGTCCCGTCGAGGCGGTGCCGTAGTTACGAACCCCAACCGACACGGATACCGTGCCGCCACCGGTAATGTTCGAGGACCCGAGCGACATCGATGCAATGCGAAGATCGGGCTTGCGCGCGCTGGAGTAGCACCTGACCGCCAAAGCGCGGGTGTTGTTCATCTCAGACACTTCGACATTTTTCTGGTTACGGTCAGCAAAAATGCCAAAGTAGCAGGTCGCGTTTGGCAAGGTATTCGGGGCAGTGACCAAGAAGGAATAGTTCCTGTAGGCACCCTTGGCAATCGCTCCGGTGACGACGGAGCCAAGCGCGATATCCGACGTCGAAATGATCGAGTTTGTCGACAAGTAACACGTCGAAAGGCATGGCCTGGATGCCACCAAGCCGATATTGTTGATGCGAGTCCGTACCGTCGCCCGGTCTCTCGGATACAGCTTCGTCACACTGGAAGTCAACATCGTCGGCGTAAGATCCGGAGCCGGAGCCAAAATCGTGACGGCAACCCTGTTCGTATTGTTAACCTCATTGAGTTCGGCAACGACCCGCGTGCGATCGGCAATGGCCCCGAGGTAGCGGGTGCCAACATGCGCAGCGTAGCTCATCGGAACAGTAACAGAGAGGCTGCTATTTTGGATAGCGTTGACGCCGAGCTTGGTGACCATTACGTTTCCAAGCAGAGTGTCCAAAGTCGAGATCGTGGAATTCGTCGACAAATAGAAGCTGGCCGTCGAGTTCTCTGGGACAGTAACCCGGCCGGCGTTTTTGACCGACATTCGCGCGAGAAATCTCTGCCCAGGATACAGCGTCGAATCGCTAGCCCCGACCTGGGTCACGGTAAGGTCCGGCAGAACCTTGTTCAGAATCGCTGCGCGACCGTTCCGGAAGAGCGTCCGGCCGGCATAGGTCCCGCTATTGTAAGAGCTAGGCGAGGTATTACAGCCACCGTGCGTATGAACACCGATAGCATATTCCGTCGTGCCAACGGTTTTAATCACTGGAGAACCAGAGTTACCACCCATCGTGTCCAAGTGATATCGGATCTGGTTACGCCCGCCAGAGTTCGAGTAACCGCGATAGGGTCCGCTATGTGTCTGCTGCACGCCGTTACGGATCTTCGTCGAATCCGTGCCGTGCCCTGTGACGCGCACAGAGTGACTGATCGCCGGCAGGGTCGTTGAGATCCTGAAGAACTCACCCTGGACCTCCCCAGCGTGCTTCTTTGTCGTGCTGTTGATCTGGGTCGCGAAAACAGCCCAGTCCTTGCCCCTGCCGCCATTTTCCCAGCGACGGTAAGAAGCGCTCCTTCCGTACCATGTGTACTGGCTCGTTGCCGGCGGGTTGACAAGACCGCCTGTGGAGTTCGAAGCGGGAACGTTGAACTGCGCCGTGACCAGAACCAGCTTCCTAGTATTCGAACGGTCCCTCATGCAGTGGCCGGCCGAAGAGAAAGTGTTCGTCCGACTAATCAACCATGCAGTGCACCAGTTGATTGAGTTGTCCGAGTACTTCAGGATAATGCGAGCCACTCGCTTGTCGTTCGACAGCACCCGGTTATCAACCGCGCCGCAAATCGTTAGCGGGCTAAGGACGGCACTTGCACGTCCTACACCTAGTCCCTTGAAGGTGACCCGGTTGCCCATCGTGTGCGGACCGGCGAAGAGCCGCACGCGGAGTTCACTGCCATTGAAGTAGGCCGACTCTCCATTCACGAGAGCGAGCGTCTCGGCATCGAAGACCTCGGTGTCCATGTCCTTCATCGAAGTGAGTTCGACCCAGCTACCCTTGGGCAGCTCCCAGCCACCGAACTCCAGCTGGAGGAAGCTCGCACCGGGGCGCAGAATCTTGCGCTCCCAGACCATGCGTGCCAGCTCGCCTAGGTTGTCGCGCTGGCCGCTGTCGATCTGAACCTGCTCGACTCTGCCGATATCGTGCCCCACATCGGGGGCGGAACTTTGGGCTTGGCCAGCAGAGGCCAAGAGCCCAACGGTGGCGAAAAACGCCAAAGAAAGAGTGATGCGCTGCATTGTTGAGGATTTCCTCGAAGGGAAAGGGCCGAACTGCCCACAAGAACACCCCTTCCGAGGGAGAAGCTCCCGAGAGAGAGAAGCAGTGTCAAGCAGAAGGCCAGGACTAGGGAGTAAGACAGAGTGGCGCCGGACGTAAGGGCCCAGCGAGGCGAAGGTCGCACTAAAGCCCCGGAGGGAAGTGAGTGAAGGGCTAGATGACAGATGCTAGCCTTCACAGCTCAACCAGGATAGCAGCGGCCCCAGCAAGCCCGCCTCAACAAAGGGGGCTCCGCTCAGCCGCGCCGAAAATCAATCGGCACGGGGGTGAAGCGCCAGCTTAGGGAAGGCGTTACGCGAAAACCCCCCGTTTTTCCGAGTAGAGACGGGGTAGATTCAGTCCTCGCCCAGCCGTGCTCGCAGTCGCTCAATGGCATCGAGACGATCCTCCAGCCACAAAGGAACGTCAGAACTCTCGCCCTGCAGCGGCTGAGGACCCTTCGGCAACTGCTCCCTCTCGAAGGCCAGGGCCACGCGCATGGCCTTATCGAAGTCCGGATCCACCTCCATCTCGACGAAGATGGGCCCATCCAGCCGTTCATCGAGACGAAGGAAGCCAGCGGCTTCGGCCAAGTCCGGCGCAAGCAGCTCCTCCTGCTCACTAGCACGAACCGCATATGCAAGAAGACGTCGACGAGCCCCGATCATCAGATCGATGTCTTCGATCAACATTCGACGGGTCTTTGCCATGCTGCGAGTCCTCGCGATCACCTTCATGGAGCTGCGTCTCAAGCTGGAGTCGGAACAAAGAGTTCGCGACCCGGGCAATTTGCCGCGAGCGTGCATTCGCCACAGAGCGGCTTACGGGCCTCGCAGACCTTACGTCCATGCCAAATCAAGGCATGCGAGATCCAAATCCAGAGATCCTTGGAGAGAAGCCCAACCAGGTCACGCTCGATCGGCACCGCACCTTCTTGCCTAGTCCAGCCGAGGCGTCGAGCCAAGCGTGTGACGTGCGTGTCGACGACGACCCCAACTGCAATCCCAAAGGCCGTGCCCAAGACCACGTTGGCGGTCTTGCGCGCAACTCCTGGCAAAGCTAGCAGCGCCTCCATCGTGCGAGGAACCTCTCCGCCATGATCGCGTACGATGCCGCGCGCCATACCGATCAGATTCTTGGCCTTGTTCCGGTAAAAGCCCGTCGAATACACCAGGGCCTCAAGCTCCTCCTGCCCGGCCGCCGCTAAGGCCGCGGGATCTGGAAAGCGCGCAAAGAGCGCTGGCGTCACCTGGTTGACCCGCTCGTCCGTACACTGCGCCGATAAAATCGTCGCAGCCAGAAGCTGGAAGGGGGTCTCGTGGTCTAAGGCGCAGTCCACCTCAGGGTAGAGGCGCTGCAGCTCTTCTAACTGCAAAGGTAATCGCCGACGCAACGCGGCCTGACTCTGCCGCCGCGGCAGGAGCTGGCTGGTGTTCTTTCGAGCCTTTTTCTTACGCGCGGCCTTCTTCGCAGCCCTCTTGCCAGTCACCGTATCAACCCCCTTCACCCTCAGGCCGAGCTGCCGCATCGCCTAAGTACTGCCGAAAGGCATCGATGCCTCGCTCAAACATCGCCTCGCGCCGGGCCCGTCGTCGGCCCCGCATCTTGAGGGGCGGCACCAAACCCCAGTTCGCGTTCATCGGCTGAAAGCCCTCGGGCTCGGCGCTGGCGAGAAAGCGAAGCAATGCCCCGAGCATGCTCGTCTCGGGCGGGAGTTCGAGCGCCTCTCCCAGGGCCAAGCGGGCCGCGTTGCGCCCGGCCAACCAGCCGGTCGCCGCCGACTCGAGATAGCCTTCGACGCCGACCAATACCCCGGCAGCAAAGAGCCCCGGATGCTCACGCAACTCCAGCTCCGCGCGAATCAGCCGCGGTGCACAGAGATAGGTATTGCGGTGCATCACCCCGTAGCGCACGACTTCGGCGTTTTCGAGCCCGGGGATGCGCTGCACGATCGCCTTTTGCTCCCCCCACTTGAGCCCGGTTTGGAAGCCCACCAAGCTCCACATTCGCTCTTCCCTATCCTCCGCTCGCAGCTGCACAACAGCAAAGGGCGGCCGACCACTCCGCGGATCAGGCAGCCCTACAGGACGCAGTGGACCAAAGAGCGGCGTCTGGTAACCGCGACGCGCGAGTTCCTCGATGGGCATGCAGCCTTCGAAGAACTCCAGCTTCTCCCAATCGTGCGGGGCATGGGACCTCGCCTCCGCCAGCATCTGGTGGAGCTGCGCCCAGTCCTCCTCGGAGAGCGGGCAGTTGAGATAGTCATCGCACTGTCCATAGCGCCCGGCTCGGTAGACGACATCCATATCAATGGACTCGCCGAGCACGACTGGGGCCGCGGCATCGTAAAAGGCCAGAAACTCAGCTCCGAGCCGCTCCTGCAAACAGTGGGCAAGGGCGTCCGAAGTCAGCGGCCCCGTGGCCAAGATGAGCGGGCGGCCCGCGGGCAACTCTTGGACTTCGCCCCGAACCAGCTCGATGCGCGGATGCGCCTCAAGTCGCTCACGGACGTAGGCACTGAAGCGCTCTCGATCCACAGCCAGCGCCCCGCCGGCCGGCACAGCCGTGGCTGCTGCCGCCTCGAGAATCAGGCTCCCGCCTGCCCGCATCTCGGCCTGCAAGAGCCCCTTGCCCTGCGTTTTCCCCTGCCCCCCAAGCGAGTTCGAACAAACGAGCTCCGCCGGGTCGCCGCTCCGGTGGGCCGGAGTCTGGAACTCCGGACGCATTTCGAAAAGCCGAACGCGGGCGGCGCTAGCGGCAGCGCTCCAAGCAGCCTCGCTACCAGCGAGACCGGCTCCGATGATGGTGATCACGGGGGAGTCGGCGGCAGACTTCTTCCCGGTTTGTTGGCAGGCAGCATCCATCCCCAGAGGATTGGACGCCACCCACGTCAACGCAATGACTCACAAGGGAAGAGACGGCCACTCTGCTCCGGCAGCTAGCCTCTCCAGGCCAAGGGGCTCAACCAGGTGCCCGGCGATTAGATGACCCCAGCATACTGCGCCTTCACGAAGAGCTGTACCAACTCCGGCACAGTCCCGACTTGGAGCTTCCGCATCGCACGGGCGCGACGGGCATCGATAGCCTGCGGGCTCACCCCCAGCTCAGCAGCCACACCCTTATTGGTGGCGCCGTTCACCACGCGGTCAACGACCTCACGCTCACGAACCGTCAAAAGCTTGAAGCGGGAGGCAATATCGAGTTTACGGTGTTTCGCATCGCGTAACAGGCGATCCTCCTCCAGAGCTTGCCGAATGGTGTCAAGCAAGACCTGAGGCCGAAACGGTTTCTCCACGAAGTCCATGGCGCCACGCTTGAGCGCTTCGACCGCCATCGGCACGTCCCCATGCCCGGTCACAATAATGACAGGGGTCTCGTGTCCTTCATCAAGCAGCTTCTTCTGCACGTCGAGCCCACTCATGCCGGGCATCCGAACATCAATAACCAGAGCCCCAGGCTCATCCGGATCAAAGCGTGCAAGAAAAGCCTGTGCGCTATCAAAGCACTCGACAGAGAGCCCCACCTCACGGAGCAGGCGCTCCAGCGAGTCGCGAATAGCCTGGTCGTCATCGACGACGAACACGGTTCCCGTTAGTTGTTCTCCGGTCATGGCCGGTCTTCCTTTCGTTGCGAACGGCCCAAATATCGAGAGAGCTTCGCCCGAACCGGCCCAGCATGGACTGGAAGCGAAAGGACGAAACGCATGCCCCGCGGCTCGCGAGGATACGCCAGCAAGGACCCACCGTGAGCCTCGACGATGGACTTGCTCAGAGAGAGGCCAATACCAAGCCCCCCGGATTTCGTGGAAAAGAAAGGGTCGAAGAGATGATCCCCGACCTTAGGACTCAGCCCCGGACCTGTGTCGAGTACTTCGAGCACAATATCCGGCCCCTTGCGCACTCCCTGCACGAGAATCTCACGAGATAGTCCGGCGCAGCCCTCTTCCTCAGCGAGGATCGCCTCTATTGCGTTGCGGAGCAAGTTAAGAAGGACCTGCTGAATCTGTATTTCGTCACAGTTAACGAGAGGGAGACCCGCTTCGAGTTCAACTCGCAGGCCGATGTGCTCCTGCTCGCATTCGGTCTCGACAAAATGCAGCATGTCACGGACCAGCTGCCCGGGCTCTACGGGCTTGGACTCGGGCTCACGCCGAGCAACAAAGCCTCGCAGGCGCCGAATGATCTCCCCGGCACGCTCCGCTTGCTCGCGCATATATTCGAGATCACTCACGACTCCCTCACTCGGGCCATTGCGCAGCACCGATAGCTTGCATGCCTCCGCCCGCAGCGCGATGGCGCAAAGTGGCTGATTGAGTTCGTGGGCGATGCCCGAAGCCATTTCTCCCATATTGGTCAGACGCGAAGCATGGGCCAGTTCGGCCTGCTGCCGAGCGACACGCACCTCGAACATGCGCAGTTCGGTCAGGTCTCGACCTGCGGCATACACCAGGTCGGTCCCTTCGACCGAGGTAACCGCCCACTCTAGCCAGCGCACCTCGGGCTTGGCCTGTCCTGGAACATCCACCAAATGGCGCACCATTAACCGGGGACCAGAACTCGCAGCCCGAATCTTGGCCCAGGATCGAGAAGTGCGCCCCCTATCCTCTTCTGCCACCAGGTTGAAGAACGGCTGGCCCATCACATCCTCTTCGCTGACCCGAAGAGTGCGCTCAAGGCTCCGGTTGACCCGACGGATACAGCCATCCCGCCCCATCAAAACGAGGAGCTCGAGCGTCGAATCCCAAATACGCCGCAATTCCGATTCGGCACGGTGGCGTTCTTGGATTTCCTTCTCCAGCCTCGCCACGACCTCACCGAGTTCAGAAGTTCGCTGCTGCACGCGTTGCTCAAGTTGTGCCTGCGCATCCTGCAAGCGTTTCTCCGCAGCCACGGCCTCGCTGACATCCCTTGCGACGATGATTCGTGCAATGACCCTGCCGTCCTCATCCCGGACCAGCGAGTGGCTTTCATGGCAGGGAAAGCTCCCTCCACCCGCAGCTACATGCCAAATGGCTCCTCGAAACTCGCCCGCAGAGTCGAGCTGCTCCTCAACTGCAAGCAATTGTTCAGGCTGACCCTCCGCAAATACCTTGTGCAGATCAAGCCCTTCGAGTTCGGAGACTCGGAACCCATGCATTCCAGCAAAAGCCTCGTTCACGAACTCGATGCGCCTGTCCGGGTAAACGATCGCAACACCCTCGCCGGACTGCGCGACCGCTGAGGACAGGAGCCGGAGACGGTCGCTCGCCTCTCGCAGTCGATCTCGACTCTCACAGAGCTCCTGATGCTCCCGATCACTCCGAGTAATATCGAGCCCCATTCCCGCGACATGCGGCCTGTCGTCATCCCCGGAAACTAAAAACCTAACCGTCAACAACTTGAAGGCATCGCGGCCCTCTCCGATTTCTTCGATCCCCCGAAAAGGCTGACCCGACTCAAGCACCTGCCGGTCATTATCGCGCAGAAGCTCAGCGGCCTCCGGCGGCAGCAAATCGTGATCTCTCTTGCCGAGAATCTCGTCGACTTCCCCCCCAAGCACCTCGGCAGCATTCGGGTTGAGCATCGTGTACCGCCCATCGGCATCTTTCATGAAAGCCGCGCCGGGACAGTAGGTCATGAAGTCTTCAAACTGGGAGAGGGACTTCTGTAATGCCGATTTGACCCCTTGCTCCCGAGTCATATCAAGGAGGAGCACGAGGAAACCCGTTACGCGACCAGCAGCATCGCGCCGGTAGTTCCAATCCACCCGTAGGTTCACCACAGACCCGTCCTGGTGACGAGCATCCAGGTACAACACCCCTGGATCCGGTAGCTCGACCGAAGCCTCGTAAATCAATTGGCGAACCCAACCCGAAGCCTCGGTGTTCGCCATCCGGTCCCAGGCATAGGAACCAATGATTTCCTGGACCTCCTGCCCCAGTAGTCGAGCCCGCGCCTCGTTACACCACACGATGCGCCCATCGAGGTCGATCTCCTCGAACCCATGCGGAAGGTCCACTAGGAAATGCCTAGCTCCCTCCGTATTGAGCCAGCTATGACACGGATCGCCCAGCCGCTGCCAATCGAGTTTCTCCGCCTCAAGCACCGCGATCCGCTCACGAAGAGCGCGGATTTCACCAAGCAACTCATCCTGGTTATTGGCATTCGACGGCGGCGTCATGGCTAGCCTCAAGCAAAGGGCCGCGCATCATGCGCCAAATGCACCAATAACAGAAGAGTCTTTGCACGAACCTGCTAACGAACACTAACCAAGCATTGCGAGCAGCGAAGTCACCCTTCTGCTACAGAGCTAGCGGGACAGCTTCCCCTTCAGGGAAGAAGAGCAGCGGAGTAGGCGCGGTTCACGCTCGTGCGCCACACAGATTGGAGCACGCAACGCAACGGCCCCACTTAGGAGACTAACGCATCCAGCCCACAGGGTGCCCACCCCACGATATCCACCACGCCGAAAGGTGAACCAGCCAACCAATAGATCACCGAGCAGCACCCGCCAGAGGCAAAGGCCACAAGCGATAGCAGCCTCACTTGTCTCCCCGCCTCAATAGCAGCACATCACCAGAATCCGACGCCTATTCGCTCCTCACTGATCAAGCTACCGCAGAAGGACCGATCCTTCGGTATCACTTCTGCCATAGTTCCTTTTCAAGCTCCTGGGCAAGGACCTTATCCCATTTCGGCAGATAGTGACCATCGCTGATAAAATTTAGAACATCGGCAGAGTCGAAAAAAGAAGTGCTTGAGAGGTAGCTTATCTTCCTACCTTTCAATTCGGGTCCGAGCCAACGGAGCAGATGGCCAGCCCCCCCGATAATGCAGCAACAAAACTATGAACTCCTGATTGTTTCCCTGACAGCTTTCAGCGAGTTCCGAAAGAAGGCCCGGCAGCACTGCAAGCGCTGGATCATTGGATCGAGACCCAGCAGGCGGAACAGATCGAACAGACTACCCGTAAAAAAGTTGAAGTATTTAAATACGACGAGCAGAGCCCGATTAACAAAAACAAAAATCGCTAGCGCGGGTCTTCGGGGCTTATCATCTTGTGCCTTTCCCGGATACAGACCAACGACATAGCCCGTAATCGTAGAAACAATAATCGGAGAAAGGAATCGTTAATCCCACTGGGCATAGAGGTAGCAGCTAGCCGCCAAGAGAAGCAGGTTCTGCCCTCTCCATGGCAGCAGCATATAGGCAAAACAAACCAAGGAACCGGAGGTATTCAATGGAGGCGAAGTTCACGTGTGCAAAACCGAAGGGCAGATATTAATATTATAGCGACAAAAAGAATAGCGACCTGATGCCCACTGAGTCGCAGCGGCAGGCCCAGCGCCCCCCCGAAGCGATTAGTGTGGAGCCACGTCTTCGGTGAAGCTGAAGCCTCCTCTTCCTCGGCATTGGAGCGTCGAGACCTATAGCCAACTGCATCGGAACGATTACCTCACCCCATATATCAACAAGGGTACAGACTCTTCGAACGCTCCCTCCTGACCTTCCGCGCGACCGACAGTCCATCTCATTTTGGTCGTCACCTTGCGGATAAGCGTCGCACAAAACCCCTCAGACCTACATTTGTTCCCTGGTTCAACTTCGCGCAACGGACTCAGCGGCGCAGAAGGAAGCCCGGGTCCAGCCGCTCTGCGTCTAGCGGTTTGTGTTCGCAGAGCTCTTCGATCCAAGCAGCAGGGCCGGCAAGGAGGGTCCATGGGCGATCCGGGGGCGCTACGAAGCGAAAGCTCCTGGCCTCGTCCCCCCAGAAGCTCGGCGCCCCCATCGTGTGCTCTCCGTCATAGAGCTCAGAAAGGGACTCCAGCGGCCCACGATAGGCGCGAGGGGTCTCGGCAAAGCAGCGCTGCGGCACCCAGCCGAAGACACAGGAGCCGGGGTTCACTTGCTCACGCGTCAAGCGAAGCACCTGACGCAGCCGCTCCATATCCAAGCTTCCATCCACGGGCCCGACCAAGGCCCGCGGCCAGCGCCCCTTGGGCAGATGCTCCAGAAAAGCACGCAAGGGCATGCCTGGCTCGTAGTCGAAGTCCAGGTCCTCGGCTAGGTCGTGCCACTTGAGCCCACGGGCCGGAAACGACTCCTCCAGCTCGCCCCGGCCATAGTCCGCGTCCTCGCTGTCTTCCCAGACCTGCTCCCAGTCACCGACACTTAGGTCCTCGAAGAGTGGATGGAGCATCCTCGCATAAACGGGGAAGCCTTCCCCCAGGTAGCGAACGCAGCTAGCAGCCGCCTCGCCCAGATCCCAGGGCCAGCCAGGCGCCACGCAGAATTCCCGCTCTAGCTCGGCGAAGTCGATTTCCGACAGGCTCATGAAACCGTCCTCACGAGGATCCTCTCGGCCTGCTCCGAGCCCAAGGCCCGTAGCCCCCTGCGCAAGAGACTGCCGATCTCCCGCGCCTCCGGCAGGCCCGGCCCGGCCAGCACGACGCGGTTTTCAAAGTCATCCAGCAGCAGCTGCACCCCAGCGCCGTGCGCCCGCACGACCTGGCGCACAAGCCCCTTCATCGAGCGCTTCGGCACCGGCAGCAGGTTGTAGACAGCTACGCCATGGCTCGACAAACGATCGGCGATCAGCTGCGGCAGCAGCTGATACGACAGCTCAGGCTTGGTCTCCCCTTCGGGACCTAGCACGGAGAGGTCTTCGAGGATCAGGTCGAAGCGAGCGCGCTGCCTTCGCAGCCAGTGCGCCGCATCCTCGATCTCGACCCTGACCTCGGCACACCAGGGCGAGGACAGCTCTCGAAACAGCTGCTCCCCCTCGGCGCTGAGGTCTACCGCCCGCAAGGGGTGAAAGCAGCCCATGGCCCGCAGCGGCGCCACCAGGCCGCCCCCGGCGAAGCCGAGCAGCGCCAGGCGATCTCCGCGGGCGAACATCGCGATCGACGCGGCAAGCACATCGAAGAGCGAATGCGTCGGGCCCGGCGCCGACAGGACCTCAGACACGACGGCGCCCCCCTGGAGCAGGCGGGCGCCGCGCGCGGTGCGGACGATGCGCAAGCTTCGATCAGCCCTTCGGGCCCACCATACTCTCGGGCTTGACCCACTCAGCAAACTGCTCCTCGGTGAGCAGCTCAAGGGCGAGCGCCGCCTCCTTCAGCGTCGTCCCGTCCTTAAACGCCTTCTTCGCGATCTTGGCGGCGTTGTCGTAGCCGATGTGAGGGTTGAGCGCGGTCACCAGCATCAGCGACTCGTGGAGCAGCTGGTCAATGCGCTCCTTGTTCGCCTCGATCCCGACGACGCAGTTGTCGGTGAAGCTGCGAGCCGCATCGGCGATGAGCTTCAGCGACTGCAGGGCACTGTAGATCATCACCGGCTTGAAGACGTTGAGTTCGTAGTGGCCGTTCGAACCTGCCACCGTCGTCGTGACGTGATTGCCCATGACCTGGGCGCAGACCATGGTCATCGCTTCGCACTGCGTCGGGTTGACCTTGCCGGGCATGATCGAAGAGCCCGGCTCGTTGGCCGGCAAGAACAGCTCACCGATGCCGCAGCGCGGGCCGCTACCGAGCAGGCGCAGGTCGTTCGCGACCTTCATCAGGGAGGCGGCGATGGTGTTGAGCGCACCGCTCAGCTCGACGATGGCGTCATGGGCGGCGAGGGCCTCGAACTTGTTCTCGGCAGTCAGGAAGTTGAACCCGGTCAGCTGGCTGACCTCGGCGGCGACCTTCTCGGCAAAGCCCTTCACGCTGTTGAGACCAGTGCCGACGGCGGTGCCGCCCTGGGCCAGCTGCATCAGGCGCGGCAGGCAGCTCTTGACCCGCTCGATACCGAACTCGACCTGCTTGGCGTAGCCCGAGAACTCCTGGCCCAGCGTCAGCGGCGTCGCATCCTGCAAGTGGGTGCGGCCGATCTTGACGATGGCGGCGAAGTCTTTGGCCTTCTTGTCCAAGGCATCGTGCAGGTGCTGCAGCGCCGGCAGCAGGGTCTCGTGCACTTCGACGCCAGCCGCGATGTGCATCACGGTGGGGAAGGTGTCGTTGGAGGACTGGCCGCGGTTAACGTGATCGTTGGGGTGCACCGGGTCCTTCGAGCCGATCTTGCCCCCCAGGATCTCGATCGCACGGTTCGCGATCACCTCGTTGGCGTTCATATTGCTCTGCGTTCCAGAGCCGGTCTGCCAGACGACAAGGGGGAAGTGCTCGTCGAGCTTGCCCTCGATGACCTCGTCGGCGGCCTGAATCATCGCCTTGCCCAGGCGCTCATCGAGCTGCTCAAGGGCGATGTTGGCCAGGGCGCAGGCCTTCTTCTGGATACCAAGAGCCCGGACCACGGGCCCGGGCATGCGCTCGCCACCAATCTTGAAGTTCTGCAGGGAACGCTGGGTTTGCGCGCCCCAATAGCGGTCCGCTGGGACCTGCATCTCACCTAGGGAGTCGGTCTCAATCCGAAACTCGGCCATAGCTCTCCACCCTTCGCTCAAGAATCACTCGAGTCAATCCAAGGCAGCGAGTCTATCGAGGAAGGGAGCGCATCTCACGAACACGTTCAGGCAACGGGGAAGCTTCGTGGCGAAGAGATCGCGAAGGGGCCCTCCTCGCAACGAGCCAGCACCGTGAAGAGCGGCATCGCCGAAAGGCCGCGGGACGGAGAGGAAGTGTGGTGGGCGATGACGGACTCGAACCGCCGACCCTCTCGGTGTAAACGAGATGCTCTAGCCAACTGAGCTAATCGCCCACGCGGTGCAGGAGAGTAGCGGCGAGAACCCTCTCCTGCACCTGTCGCTTGTTTTCGAGCAGCGAACTCCTCGCGGGCTCGGCTCAGCTCGCTTGCGGCGTCGGCAGCGCGTTCTCGTAGAACAGGTGCACATCGCGCTGCGGGAACGGAATCGAGAGCCCTTCGGCATCGAAACGCTCCTTGACGCTTCGCGTGATATCCCAGTAGAGCGCCCAGTAGTCACTGGTCTTCGCCCAGGGTCGCACGACGAAATTGACCGACGAATCGGCGAGTTCGTGCAGCTTGATGGTCGGCTCCGGAGTCTTCAGCACCAAGGGATGTGCCGCGATGATCTCCTCCAGGACCTTCTGCGCCTTCTCAGTATCATCGCTGTAGCCAATACCGAAGACCATGTCGACACGGCGCACCGGGTTGCCGGTGATATTGGTGATGACATTGCCCCAGATCGAGTTGTTCGGAACGATGATCTGCTTGTTGTCCCAGGACTTGATCGTCGTAGAGACGAGGGTCAGCTTCTCGACAGCGCCGGAAACCCCCGCGACATCAACGGCATCCCCGACATCGAAGGGGCGATAGATCAGAATCATCAGGCCGGCGGCGAAGTTGCTCAGCGTGCCCTGCAGCGCAAAACCAACGATAAAACCTGTCGCGCCGATAGCTGCCAGCACCGGCGTCATATCGACCCCCAGCTGCGAAACCGCGATCACCAGGCCGATCAGGAAGATGAGCCTGCGCGTGGTGTTGACGAAGAAACTCCGCATCAGGTCGGAGCCTTTCTTCACCTTGCCCATCGCACGCCTAACGAGGCCAGCCGCAAAGGCGGCGAGGATCTTGAAGGCGATCAGGACGGCCAGGAAGCTCAGGATCCTGAGCCCCCACTTGATGCCGCCGTTGGGATCGACCAGCCACGCGTAGAGCGCAGCGCCAATGTCAAAGACATTGTCGGAAGCCCCGATATCAGGGATCCCATCGCTTGAAACCTTATTAACGTATTGCTCGTAGCCTTCAACTTCGCCGCCCACCGTACGGAAGGCCTTGATCACGATTCTCATGCGATCGGCAAGGTTGCCGATAATGGTCCCCAACTCAACGACACGGCTGTTGGCTTGCTTCCGGGCCTCTCCGGCCTCGAGCTGACGAACCTCGCTCTCCTTTTCCGCTCGCTGGGTCGCCTTGAGCTTAACCAGGGCCTGCCAGGCCTCGAGCTCGGCCTTGACCTCATCCTTGGTCAAAGGCCTCAGCTGGCTCTTGAGTTCAGCCTCCTTGATCTCGGGATCCTTGGCCGTCTTGCTCTTGGACCAGAGATCCTTGATCCCCAGCTGACTGCTGAGTTCTCCGAGCTTGGCGAACTCAGAAGAGGGCTTCTCCGGCGCTGCGGCCGTGGCGCCCTGGCCCTCGGTGGACGCCTCTGAGCTATCTCCCTGCGAATGCAGTGAAGCGCTCAGACCAAGGGCAATAAGTAGGATCCATGGGAGGATCTTGGACATATCTGACTCCTAGCAGGCATTGGTATCTAGTTTCGAGGGCGGCGGCGAGCCTCCTTCACCGCTCCATCGGCACCAAGGGCTCAACTTTGCTACCACTCGACTTTGGCTGAACCATTTTGCAGATGATCGCGGTAGAACCTAGCGATCAGATAAAGAAGTCTGGGAATAATGCCGTCCCCAGCCACTAGGCCTGAAGCAAGTGCCGGGCTAATGAGTGTCCATAGGGTGAACAATGGCGTCGACAGCAAGCGAGAAGCTCCCGGCCTAGCCGGCCCCGAGCTCTTCGAAATCCTCGTGCGCGAACACGAGACGCGGCTGCGTGCCTTCGTCGGCGCCATGGTCCGCGACCCCGGCGGCGCCGAAGACATCGTGCAGGAGGCCTTCGTCGTCGCATGGCGCAACCTGCACCGCTACGACCGCAGCCTCGCCTTCGGCCCCTGGCTACGAGGCATAGCTCGTCGGCTGATCATGGCGCATCACCGCAAGCTGGGGCGGAGCAAGCTCGAGTTCGTCGAAGAAGAAGTCGTCAACCATCTAGGGATCCTCCATGAACTGCTGGAGTCGAACGCTGGTGACACCCTCGACGAGCAGCTGATTTCGCTGCGAGCCTGCTTCGAGCACCTACCCGAACACCAGCAGAGGGTGTTGCGGCTGCACTACGCCGACGACCAGCCATGTCAGGAGATCAGCGAACACACCGGACGCAGCCGTGAGGCGGTCAAGAAGACCCTGCAGCGCGCACGAGCGTGGCTGGGGCAATGCATCGAACAACGGCTAGCCGCCCTGGGAGTAGAGGCATGAGCGACAGATCCAAGAAGGCCGAGCGGCAGCCGGGCGCAGCGCTGCGCGAGTTTGAGGAGACGCGCGATACCAGCCTGGATGCTGCCGCCGAGGCGCGGGAGCGATTCGTGCACGGGCTGATGTGGGCCGAACGCGAGGCCAGCGGCGCCGCTGCCGAAGACCGCATCGCAGCGCTGCTTGCGCGCCTGCAGGAGGCGGCTCCGGCAGAGCCAGAGGCTGCAAGCGGCGCGAGCACAGCCCTGCGGTTTTGGAAGCGCCTAGCTATCGCAGCTGCGATTCTGGCCTTTCTCGGCTTAGGGCTGAACGGCCTGATGCGGCCTGATGAACCCGAAGCGATGGCCTTGGTGAAGAAAGCGATTGCCGAGACCGAGCGCGGGGTCCACGTCTACGAGGCCCGATTCATGCTCTACAGCGAGAGCGGCGCGGTGCAGCGAGAGCGAATCTGGCGAATCGCCCTCGCTCCCCAAGGTCGCTACCACATGACCCTCCGCCGCAAAGCCCTCTCGATACAAATCGCATCGGACGGCAAAAAGACCTGGATGCTGCCGCCGCGGGGCACGCCCTTCCTCATGCCCTCGCCACTGCCCTTCGAAAAGTTCTTAAGCCAGCTCGGCCCCGAGCTCAGTTACTACCAGCTCCGCCCCATGCTGCGCCGCCTACTCGACACGAGTAACGTCAGCAACAGCGGCTACGAACGCGATCAGAATGGAGCCCGTTTCGCCGTGCTGAAGGGGGTTTTCGAGACCAGAGAGGGCAAAGAAGGGACTCTGCGCCTGGTCGCCGGCGTCGAAGACGGCCGACTCGCCGAGTTCGAAGCCTGGACCCCGCACAAGAAAGGCCGCAGCTGTTTCCAGCTCACACGTAGCAGGATCCCCGAAGACCTCACGGCCGCAGGCATCGGGTTCGAGGCCCCGGCCAAGCTGATCCAGGAGCCAAGCATCCTTCTAGGCATGTGCATTAGCCAGGCCTGGGAGATGCGCGAGCGCGGACTCCAGCCCGCCCCTACCCCCAGCCAAGAACGCAAGAAGCGCAGGTAAGGGCACAATCCCTCAAGCAGGCGCTGAGACCACGCCGATTTCTGGGAGGAGTGGTGGACAGAGTATCGCTAGCCTCTGCGCGGTGGCCTTCCGCCCCTTTTCTCCCAAGCTAGAACGAGCCCCTCTAATGAAAATCGCTGTCGTTGGAACCGGATACGTCGGCCTTGTGGTCGGGACCTGCTTTGCAGAAACCGGGCACCGGGTCACCTGCGTCGATATCGACGAGACAAAGATTGCGATGCTTCATCGTGGCGAAGTCCCGATTTACGAACCGGGGCTCAAAGAGCTGATCGATCGCAACGTCGAAGAAGAACGACTCCTCTTCACCACCAATGTCGAAGAGGCAATCGCCGAGAACACGACCATATTCATCGCCGTCGGCACCCCACCGGGTGAAGACGGATCGGCCGACCTCCAGTACGTGCTCGCGGTTGCAAGGTCCATCGGCAAACACATGACCGGCTACCGCCTGGTCGTCGATAAATCGACGGTCCCGGTCGGCACCTCACGGCTCGTCACCGCCGAAATCGCCAAGCACAGCGATCACCCCTTCGATGTCGTGTCGAACCCGGAGTTCCTGAAGGAAGGCCAGGCGATCGACGACTTCATGAAGCCCAACCGCGTGGTCATCGGCACCGACGAGCCGCGAGCGGGCGAACTCATGAAGGAACTCTATGCGCCCTTCGTTCGCACTGGCAAGCCGCTCCTGGTCATGGATCCGGAGAGTGCCGAACTCTGCAAATACGCCTCGAACGCCATGCTGGCGACCCGCATCTCCTTCATGAACGAGATTGCGCGTATCTGCGATCTTGTCGGGGCCGACTTCAGCCGCGTCCGCGAAGCCGTCGGCACCGACTCACGTATCGGCATGCCCTTCCTCTTCGCTGGCGTGGGTTACGGAGGCTCCTGTTTCCCGAAGGACGTGCGCGCGATTCAAAAGACCGCTCTCGACAAGGGCTATGAGTTCAAAATCCTCGACGCCGTCGAAGCAGTAAACGCCCAGCAGAAGCTCTACCTCTACGAAAAGGTCATGGACCACTTCCAGGGCGACCTATCGGGCAAGCACTTCGCAGTCTGGGGCCTTTCCTTCAAGCCGCGCACCGACGACATGCGTGAGGCCCCAGCGCTGACGATCATCGACCGCCTGCTCGCACAGGGCGCGACCGTCACCGCCACCGACCCCGAGGCCATGGGCGAGGCCAAGCGAATCCTGGGCGATCGGATTCGCTATGCGAAAAAGCCCATCGACGCCGCCAAGGACGCCGACGCCCTCTTGCTCGTGACGGAGTGGAGTGAATTCCGCCACCCAGACTTCGAAGAACTCAAGACGGCACTGAAATCTCCGATCATCTTCGATGGTCGAAACATTTTCAGTCCCAAGAAAATGCGGGGACTCGGGTTTACCTACTACGGCATCGGTGTCGATCGCAACTGAGCTAGCAGGCCATCGAAGGCACGAGATCAGGGCTTCCACGATGATCCGAACCGTTTCCTGAGTAAGCCCAATCTCCAGGAAGTCTGGCGAATGGACCGCAAGAAGTTGAAGCAAGTCTGGATCGGAGTGGCCGTAGTCGCGGCCTTCTGCCTTGGTGCTTGGATCTTGTCCAACTCGGGTAAGGCTGGCCAGGGGCAGACCGGAGCCGGCAAGTTCCTTCATAACCGGAGTCTGCAGCGCAGCCAGGCCAACCCGGGCTACTGATTCGCCCGGGTCGCCAGCCTCCGCCTGGTGCCCAGGCATCTACAGCCGTACGCTGGCTGCGTGCATAGCTACTCCGCCCGCCACCTCGACCCTGACGAAGCCCGTGCCTATCGCTCCAAGTTCGAGCGCAGTTGGACGCGAAGGCTCAGTCACAAGCGTGAACGCAAGCTGATCCTTCGTGCCTACGGCAAAGCGAGGCACCTGGCCCCGCTCCAGCCTCGCGTCCTCGATTACCCCTGTGGCGCGGGCCGGTTCTCGCCGGCCTTCGCCAGTAGCGCCGGCGAGTTCACCATCGCCGACCACTCCCCGGCAATGATAGAGCTGGCCAAGGAGGCTCTCGGCGCTTCCGGCTTCGACCTTAGCCGCCTCCACAGCGTAGTTGGCGACGCCCGCGAGATGCCCCTGGACGAGGAGAGCATCGATCTAGCCTGCTGCATTCGACTGCTGCACCACTTCAAGGAGCAAGACGACCGTTTGCGCATCCTCCGTGGCTTCCGGCGCGTCTGCCGCGGCCCCCTGGTCTGCACCTACCTATCTGCAGACTCTCCCAAACAGTGGATACACCAGCTGCGTTGCCAGCTGGAACGCAGGGAGAGTCGTCGCAGTACCCTAAGCGCCCAAGAGCTCGCGACCGAGGCCCAAGCCGCCGGCTATCGCTTGGCCCAGACCTGGTCGCTCAGCGGCTGGTTCTCCGGCCAATGCGTAGCCCTCTTGACCCCGATGACCCGCTAACGATGCAGCCGATCTGGCAAGAGGAAGCCGCGAGGAAGCTCTTCGCCGATCACGGGCTATCCACTCTCGACCAGCTCTGCGCCTACGAAGGCGGCGAACTCATCACCACCGCACGCACGCGAGCCCTTCGTCGCATCCAGCTCGGGGACGATTGCTTCTACGTCAAAACCCAAGAGCTCAGTCCAAAGCGCCTGCCTTTACGCAAATACCCCAGCTATCTCTTCAAAGGCTCGCCACTCACTCGGGAAGCCCATGCTCTCGACGCACTCGGCGCACTTGGGCTTCGTGTCCCCCAGCTCATCGCATCCGGCGAAGAGCGTCGTGCCGGCCTTCCGCGCCGCGCGGTACTCATCACTCGGGAGTTACCAAAGCACCTCAACCTCGTGCGCTATCTCGCAGCCTGTGAGGAGAAAGCGCTGCGGCTCCGCGCCTGCGATTTTGCCGAGCAACTACTGCGCTCCCTCCACAAGCGGGGCTACGTCCTACTGGGCGCCAAGTACCGCAACCTACTCGTCCCCACTGCAGGACCGCAAACGCCTGAGGAGATCGCCCTCGTGGACCAGCCATCCTTTCGGGAAACCCGATCGGAGCGGCTTCGAAACAAGGACCTACGCCTGCTCCTCCAGGATCGCCAGCGATACGGGAGGCTCGGATGAGCCTTAACATGCGGCGTATTCTGCTCGTGCTGGCCCTGATCGCAGCCGGAGTTCTCATCGTACGTTCGACGCGCAAAGCTCGCGGCCCCATCGAACGCAACCGCATCTTTGCCGCCGACCTGTGGAGCGGTCAGCAGCCCTATAGCCCACACCCCGAACTCGGTTACCAGCGTCCGGTACACGCGCCTTACCCGCCATCCTACGGCGTAGTCATGGGCTGGCAGTTGCTCCTGCCAACGACCGCCGTGCGGGTGATTTGGTCCCTGCTGCAAATCGCCTTGCTGGTCGTGCTTTTTCGCCATCTAGCACGGTGGTGGAACAGCTGCATCGGGACTCGCGGTCCACCCGTCGCCGTCATACTGGCAAGCATCATGCTCGCCTCCCGCTACCTCCTCCGCGACATGGCTGGTGGTGGCGCCAACCTCGTCTTCGGCTGCCTCGTTTGCCTGACCTGCTTGCGCCCTGGAGAGAAGAACGGAGAGGATGCTCACCCGTGGCGAGGCGTCTTACTGGGCCTGGTCTTGGCAGCAAAGCCAACCCCGCTGTTCTTTCTGCCATGGCTCTTGCTGCGAGGCCGATACCGGACCGTTGCCTTCAGCATCCTGACCGCCGCCCTCCTGCACGCGAGCCCAGCCCTACTCCTGGGTCTTGATGGCTGGCGAGAAGCCTATGGGCGTTGGCTTGAGGGAGCCTGGCTGTTCTCGACACAGACAGACAGCTTCGCACCGGCAGCTCTCGGATTCCCAGGTTTTGAATACAACCAGTGGATGCACCAGTCACTGCGCTTCATGTGCTCACGCTTCCTCGGCACGGTGCCTGACTATGCGGTGATCGATAGCCCACTGTTCTTTTCTGGAGCCGGTCTCGCTCCCTCTACCGTTGCCCTGGTCACGCGTCTGCTCTCCGCCGCTCTGACACTTGGAGTCTTCGGCTGGCTCTGGGCACGCCGCCGCGAGGAATCCGGCTGGGGAGAAGCCCTGGGCTTCTGCGCCCTCGTCTGCCTGACCAATCTGATTTCACCCATCGTTTGGAAGTCGTACTGGGTGCAAGCCATCCCCGTCTTCTTCGTCCTCCTGGCGATCGTCGCCAGCCGCCTCCGGCAACAGCGGCAGCTCGCCGCCCTACTCATCCTTTACTTCCTTTGCTGCGTTGCCCTGTCGGGTGACATCGTTGGCAAGCACGGCAAAGAACTGCTGCAGTCGCTCTACATCGTGCCCGCCTTCGGGCTAGCCCTGCTCCTCTCTTGCGGCCAAGTACTCTGGAAACAGCCCTGGCTCGGGGACAGTGACGCAGGAGGCCTACAAGTCGAAGCGAGTAACTCAACGACGACGGAGTAAGAGCAGGCGATCCGAAGAGTTCCTCTTTCGCAGCTCCGGCGGCAAGCTCACGGCACGGAAGATCTGCGCGAACTCCGTCGCCAGCTGGCGGCGCCCTTCGCGCTTGGCCCCGAACACGACGACGCGCACCCTTTCCTGCGCCAGGAGAGGCCGCAGCCTTTGCACAGTCCATTCCGCCGGAGGCGGCGGCGGCACCCCAGCCGCCCACGCCACCCGCGGCATGTCTGTCAGCAGCTCCCCGGGAAGGAGAGATTCCTCTCGGAGGCTTTCACCCAACATAAGTTCGACAAGCTTATCTGAGCGCGGCGGCTTCCACAGATCCCGGACACTCAAAACAGAGGCCCCTATGGCAACGGCCCAGCAGAGGCTGCGCACGAAACGGCTTCGCGAGAACTCACGTAGAAAGCAGGCCGCCAACAGCACCAGCAGCGGCAGCTGACTCTGGAAGAAGCGGGGCTTGACTTGGAAGCTCAACTGCGCCAGCTGCAGCAAGGCAAAGGCCAGCCCCAGGCGCCAAGCGCCTCCAGGAAGCTGTCGCCGGCACAGCAGCAACCCGAACAGAGCAAAGGGCATCCACAGGAGATCCGTGCCCCGAAGCGCTGCCTCAGGCCAAGCGAGTAGACGCTCAAGCAAGGGCTGCTGATCGACGAAGTCCAAGCCATAAAAGCCGAGTAGCGGCGTCAGCGTGAAGTCCCCGGTCGCAATCCAGCGCAGCACCGGTTCACCGAGAGCAACGCAGATGGCGAGCAGGGAAGCAAGCACACGGCGCCGCGAGAGACCAAGTAAAAGCGCGCCCAAGGCAGCGGCCTCGGGACGCACCCAATACGCAAGCCCCAAAAGCAGAGCGCCCGCGAGCATTCTCTCAGAGGCCCAGAGCACGACAAAGCCCGCGATCAGCAGGAGAAACAAAGGCTCGGCATAAGCCTCGGCCGCGAAGCGAACCGCTGTCGGCGCCGCGATGAGCAACAAGGCCATAGGCAGACGCAGAGGCGGCAGCGCGTAGGCATAGAGCAAGCGGAGCAGCAGGTAGACCGCTCCGGCCCCCGCCAAGGCATTGAGGATTTCGGCAGCGTGAAGCTCCCCCATCCCTACTGCGACCAACGGCGCCAACGCCAGCCCATACCCAGCCGGCAAAGCCGTCGCAAAGCCCTCGGCCCATGCCCCGCGTGCGAAGCAGCTGGCCTGCCACAGGTACTGAACACCGTCGTTGGACGGAACATCCACCAGCAGCCCATGCAGGAGCCGAAGCCCAAGCGCTAGACCGCTAAGTAGCCAAAGCTGGCGAGCCTCAGCCCTTCCCATAAACGACCCAGACACTGACGCCGAACCAAGCGAAGGTATTGATCAGTAGCTGCAGATCCTTCAAGAGCAGCTTGGTGGGGTTGCCGCCTTCGGAGCGCTGATGCACGAGGTAGAGATAGCGAAAAATCCCGAACACAACGAAAGGCACCGTGAACACTAGGTTGGGGCCGAAGTGCGCGATCGTCGCCGGCGACACCGTATACGCCGCATAAGCGAGCACGGTCATCGCGCCTAGCGGAGCGATCATCTGGTCGAGGTAGGCGACGGAGTAATCGCGTAAAGACTGACGATGCCCCGTGGACTCCTCGCCAAGCAGGGATAACTCGTGCCGGCGTTTGGCAAAGGCCAGCAGCAGAGCGACGAAGAAGGTGCACAAGGTAAGCCACGGCGAGACCGGCACGCCAATCGCCTCGCCTCCGGCGTAGACGCGGAGCAAAAAGCCGATCGCGATACACATCGCATCGAGCACGACCATGTGCTTGAGCCGGAGCGAATAGGCAATATTGATGACCCAGTAGACCAATGGCCAGATCAGGAAGCCGCCGATGTAGGCGAGAGCCAAACCGCCAGCGACCAGCACCAAGGAGGCGCTTTGAGCCAGAGGGCGAGCTAGGCGGCCACTGGGAAGCGGCCTTTTGCATTTTTCTGGATGCTGACGATCTCGCTCGACATCGAGCAGATCGTTCATCAGATAAATCGCAGAAGCCACGAGGCCGAAGCTCACAAAGGCCAGCATCGCACGTCCAGCAGCCTCGAACTCGATGAGCTTCTCGGCAAAGACCAGAGGCGCAAAGACCAATAGGTTCTTGATCCACTGATAGAGGCGCATCGTCTCTAGCAGGGCGAGGAAGCTCTTCATAAGGCCCTCTTTACATCCTCACTTTTGCGCCAATCCGGCTCGATGGCAGAGATAGCGAGCCAGCTCCTCCGGCAGGAGGGGCAGGACGGGGCGCTGCAACTCTGCGGACCTTTCCTGCCTCGCGTCCGCATCGGCATCCCAGCTGATCGCAACGATGTCCGCAGGATCCTCTCCACGCCAAAGATCCTCCGGCCAAGCTCCCCTCACCACTCGCAACTTCGGCAAGCCCGGCTGACTAAAGAAGCCTTCGCAGAGCACCAGGTCCGGCGCACCCGCTGGGCAGGCGAAGAGCCATTCGGCAAGCTCTCGCGCCTGAGCTCTACGAGCATCCGTAGCCGGACGCGGATCAAGAAAGATCGTCGCACTACCGGGCCCAACGATGCCCACGAACTTCGCCCCCGCCTCGGCGTGGCGCCAGGAGTCCTTGCCCGGCGTATCAAGAGCGATGTGGTGATGCGTGGCCTTGAGCACCGCAACACGCAGGCCCTGCCTCGCCAAGACCTCGACCGTAGCGCTGAGCAAGGTGGTCTTGCCGGTGCCCGAAGGGGCAACGAAGGCCAGGACTCGGTCATTAGTGAGCAAGGGAGACATTGGCGAAGAGCTTATCGAGCAGCGGGCAGATTTCGCAGGCGGCATCCCGCAGAATGCCGACATGCGCGCCCTGCTGCACAAGGAGCTGGGGACTGGGCCCCATCTCGCCTACATCCCAGGTATCGATGGAACAGGGGAGCTTCTGCTCGATACCGCGAATCGCCTGGCTAAGCACTGGCATGTGCTCTGCCTGCGCTACGTCGGCAAAGGCGAGGACAGCTACGAGGCTCTGGCCAACAGCGTCCTCCAAGTCCTCGAGCAAGCCGGGGTTCAGGACGCAGTCCTCGTCGCCGAGTCCTTCGGCGGCGGCCTTGCCCTGCAGGTGGCACTGACGGACCCCTCACGAGTGCGAGCGCTAATGATCGTCAACAGCTTCTGCTACTGCCTGCGACGACTGCGCCTGGCCTTGACCCGCCTCAGCGCCCCTCTGGCCCAGGGCCCGCTCTTCCGCCTTGGCCGCCGCTACTTCGGATCCGCAGCGCTGATCGGCAAAGACGCCACAGACGAGGAGCGGCGCCTCTTCCACAGCAAATCCGGGACCGCCCTCGATGCTGCCTACCGCCGACGCCTGGGAATGATCCCGCGGCTCGACCTGCGGGCGCGGCTCGCAGAGATCCAGCAGCCAGTGCAGCTGATCGCCGCCGGCCGTGACCGGGTCGTCGACTCCTATGCTTCGGCAGAACTCATGCTCGCTGGCCTGCCGAACGCCGAACTCCGTCGCCTGCCCGAGTCCGGCCACCTGGTTCTGCCACTGAGCGCCCACCCCTGGGTGGACTGGCTCGAAGAGCTGGAAGGACGCGCAAGTACTCTGGCGAGTGGCGGCCAGCCAGCGCAAAGCTGAGCCGCCACTCGCAGGCGGCTACTCGCTGCCCGCCGCCTCGTCCTCTTTCTTCTGCTCGATGGCCTCGCGGAAGTTGCCGCGCTCCTCAGGCTCGGCAGCCCGCCAGCGCCCGGATTTTTGGCGCTGGCGCACGTTCGGCGGCGGCATGACCACGCTGGTGACATGGCGGCCGTCGGGGGAAAACACGTGCACCCGGCCCTTCCTGCCAATCACGACGATGGTCTGCTCTTCGGTATCCACGAAGAGGTGGTGATCGCGAGCGCTGCGCGCCTCGGGGAAGGCCAGCTGCGTCGGCCGCTGCCCCTCACGCTCCCGCGAGTGGTCGGTCTTGCGTTCGCGGTTCTTGGCCGTGGTGCCCAGGCGCCGCACGAGATCGCGTAGCTCGGAGAGCACTTCCTCTTCGAGATCGAAGTCCTCGCCAGCGGCCTGCCGGCCAGCAAGGCGCTGGCCCAGGGCATCGAGGTCCTGCTGGAAGCGGCGCAGATGCCGAACAACCCCGAACTCCGGCAGATCAAAGAGATCCACGGCGCAGACTGGATGTGCCAGCAAGCGGAGTTTGCCGTCGCCGTCGTCGCGGCGAACGACCTGCACGGTCAGGGCTACGCGGCGGCCCTCCTCTCCCGACTCGAAGAGCCCCATCATCGCCTGCCCAACCAACGGGTGGGGCGAGGCCGCAGGATCAAAGGCCGGGGTTAGCCCCTCGGTCACGACACTACCCTTCTCGAGGAAGCTCACAGCGCCTTCGCGGCCAGCCAAGAACTCGTCGACCGACTCGTGCTTGCGCTCGATCGCCAGCGTCACGAGATCGGCGAAGCGCGGCCGCCCCTCGAGGCCGTAGCCAACGAGGACCTGGCGGGGATCGTCGGGGCGGGCGTACGGAGCATCGAAGCTGCCCTTGTCGAAGCACCAGGTGCGCCCGGGCACGAGCAGACCGGCCTCGACGACATTGCGCTCCAGTCGATCGCGAAGCGCACTGGTAAAGCGCTTCGCGGTGTCGCTCAGATCGTTGCGGCGCAGCGGCACCGGCACCTCAAGCTCCAGCACCGGACTCTCCTCGCGGCTCTTCGGTGCCAAGCCGCCAGCGCGCTTGCGCAGCTCGAGATAGGCGCTCGCGAGCAGACTCATGGCTTCGCGCACCTGCTCTTCGGGCGCCTTGGCCTTGCCGCGCGGCTTCGGCGCCGCTTCGCTGGCCTCGCTAGCTGGGCGCTTCTTGCGGCGGCGCTTTCGCGGCTTTTTCTCGCCATCGGCCTTGGGCTTCTTGCCTTGCCCGGCTACCTGCTCGGCTCCTTGCTCGGAAGCTGAGCCGGACTCCGGCTGGGCTGCTTTGGCACTGGCCTCAGCATCTTCGGGGCTCTTGGGAGCATCCGCCTGGGAAGCTCCCTCGCTCGGCGCTGGGGCCTCCGCGGGGTTCTGCAACGCCGCGTTCTCGTCTGGCCGTTCCTGTTCGGTCATGTCCTGCTCCTGGGTCGCGGGCTGGACCGCGCCCCAGAATGCTGGGCGGGAAGCCGCGAGTTTTCGAGGGGGAGAGGGTAGCGACGCCCCGAGACGGCAGCACGCGGAAATAGCCCGCGGACTCGCGTTTGGCCTTGGATCAAGCCGAGAAACGGGTCCTGACAGCGAAGCGAGCGAGCGGGAGAGAGGATTGAGCGGCGATCGCGCGTGAGTCGCCGCTCCCCCCGTCCCAGCGAACAGCCCCCCAACCGTCGCCGGTCCTTGCCGCCATGCACAGAGTCCCCCAACTCCTACAGGCGGTTGGTAGAGGCTCCCTTCCCCCGCGCGACCTCTACCAGGGTCCCGGCCTTTCACCGGGTAGCGCCCTCGACCCCGAAGGGGAGAGCGTCAGACAGAGTATTTTGATTCAGTTTCCCCTGATCCCGAGTGTCCTCTCAGTTGATGTGTGTTGAGCAGTTACCTGAGAGCATGACCTGACCGAGCATCTCAAAGCGGAGAGTCGGGAGGGGCTTTTGAGCCCCTCGGCCACGCTGCAGTAGTGTTCGGCGAGTTCCTCCTCGACTGGAGTGGAGTTCGCACTCAGTTGAACGAGTTCGAGCTGGCTAAGACCAAGCTGCTTGATGACATAGACGGAACCCTGCCTTGCTGCGGCCCCATCCGCATCACCCAGAGCGCAGCAAGGCCGCAGCAGCGGCAGCTGCATCTCCAAAACCGAAGAAGCAAGCGGCGAGATTCCCGACAGTTCGCCGAGATACTCAGGTCCGTTGATTTCCAGCTTGGAGTGAATCCTCTCAAGCGCCGAGCTGACAGCGCTCTCCCTTGCCCAGACCCGGCTCGCAACTGGGCCGGAGATCTCGAGCAAAGCCATGATCGCCACGAAGATCATCAAGGCGACCATGCGAGATCCGGAACGGTGGCAGCGACGCGGTGCGAGCCTTTCGTTCTTGTCGACCTGGGTCATGGCAGCCTCGAAGGGGTGGATTCGAGGCTCCTCTTCGTCCAGACCTAAGCGAGTCCCTTGGCGTTAACCCCAAGCGCCAATCTCAGCGCCCGCTTGCTGCTATTCGAAAATCCACGCCCCGAGCTTCTTTGCCATCGCCTCAGGACAGAAGGAGGACGCTGGCAGCGAGCGCAGCGGCTCCCAGTATCCATGTCAGCACGCGGAGCAGCTTCGACTGCAGCGACAGCAGCCAAAAGAGGAAGGGAGTGGCGGCGGCCGCAGCCATCACCCGCTCGTCAAGCTCGATGGCGAAGTGGATGTTGAGCAGCATCGCGCTGAAGAGCACGACAAGGGGGGCAACCCCAGATCGCTTCAAGCTGAAGCGCTTGTGCACGCCGCCAACAAAAGCCGCAACCGCCAGCATCGCTGCGAGAGCAGCCATCAGTTGCCCCAAAGGGACGCTCGCCCCCTGGATGCAGACAAAGGCCAAGGCCCCGCTCACCACGGCCCAGCTCAGACTCAGCCAAGGCCCTTCGTCCTCCTCCGCACTACCTTGGGTCGCGAGCAGCGCCAATAAGACGTAGACGAAGCTGCCTAGGGTCCAGCCCCAGCGCTCGCAAGATCCTCCCGAGCGAGCAGCAGGCAAGACCCAGGCCAGCGCCACCGCCAAGAGCACATAGAAGGTGTAGCGCAGCTGCGGCCAGGATTTCTTCGGACTCTCGATCAGCCCGACGACTCCCGCAGCAAAGCCCAGCCAAAGTGCCCAATCCACGCCCCGAGACGGCGGATAAGGGAAACGCCCATCCTGCAAGACCAGGAAGCTGGCAAAAAAGCCGAGGGGCAGGGCGAGAGCCGTGCCCCAAGGCCCCTGCTTCTCCCCGGGCTCCCAGATCTTCCAGGCAATCGCCAGGAAGAAGAAGGCGACAAGAGCGGCGGGCAAAGCGCCCTTGAGGGTTTCTACGAGCTGATCCATGTGCTCAGTGTCGCCGCTAGGGACGGCTGGGTCACGAGATCCGCAGACCCAGCCGACAAACAAAGACAGCTAGCCGCCAGAACTCTGAACCCGGGTCAGAACCCCGACTCAGAGCCTCGGTCATAGTAAGGTCAGCCCACGGAAGCGCGCCGGGCTACAGCCGTGGCTCATCTCCGCGATCTGCATGGGCTGCCCCTTACCGCAATTGGCAACACCCCAAGCGACCCACTCCTCTGGACCGGCGATGCCATCACAGCTGGCCCAGAACTCAGGCGTGCGGCCTTGATAGGTCGGGTTCTTGTAGAGTCTGCCGAGCTTGCCGCCCTCGATGCGACGGGCGATCTCCATCGAGAACTGGAAGTTGACCCGCATCTGATCGATGGACCAAGTCTTGACCCCGTCGACCAAAAAGCCGTCGTCGATGCCTGCCGCCAGCTCCTCAAGCGAGCCTTCACCGGGCATCAGCGAGAGATTAGGGATGCGGATCTGCGGCGGGTAACGCCAGCCATAGGCACGATTCGCGCCGAAGCTTCGCTCGCGCCCACAACGCGTCGCAAACTCGCGGTTGGTGAACCAGTTCTCGTGCTGGCCACCGCGCACCACATGCCATCTCTGCCCCGGCACCCCATCGTCGTCCCAACACATCCGCGCCAGGCCGCCGGGCAGCGTGCTGTCCGCGACGAGGTTGACGATCTCCGAGCCGTAGGAGAATCCTCCCTGATGTAGTTCCGGCACCATGAACGAGCGTCCCGCCAGATCGGCCTCGAAGCCGAGCACGCGATCGAACTCGTTCGGGTGGCCAACGCTCTCGTGGATCTGCAGCGCCAGCTGGCTGCCGCCGATGATTACGTCGAAGGCCCCAGCCGGGCAGCTCGGCGCGGTCAGCAGCTCAATCGCTTCCTCGCGGATGCGCTCGGCGTTGCCCAGCAGATCAAAGGAGCGCACGAGCTCGTAGCCACCCTGCGCGTATTGCCCGCCGAAGCTCGCCGGGTAGCTGCGCGTTTGCACTTCCCCTTCCCCGACTGCAGTCGCAGAAAAGCCCGCACCCGAGCGCAGCATGCTCTGCTCCACCGACGTGCCATCGCTGGTGTAGAGCCAGTGCTGCTCCCGCAGAAAGCTCATCGACGCCGAACTCGACTTGATCTCGTCCTTCTTGCGCAAGATCTCGTCGACGGCAAGGAGCAGCCCAAACTGATCGCTGAGCGAGATCTCGAAAGGATCCTCCTCAAAGGGACTGCGCCAGACGCCCTGCTGCGGAGGATTCTCCGCAAGCTCCACCGGCTGCTGCCGAAGGCGGCTACCAGCCGCCGCCTGCTCATAGGCCTGCGCCGCGAGCTTCAGCAAAAGCTCCTGGCTCGGCTCGGGCGCCGCGGCATAGCCCCAGGCCCCGCCGACCAAGACCCGTACGCCAACCCCCAGGCTCTGCTCGGTGTTGAGGCCACTCACCTGCCCCATGCGCACCGACAGCTCGCGCCGGTCTTCGCGGACAAAGCGCACGTCGCAGTAGCTCGCCCCCAAGCGCTGCGCACAATCGATCGCAGCTCGGGCATAGCTCTCGAAGTCCTGGTTCTCCGGAGAACGCTGCTGCGTCGTCTCGAACTCAATTGCTTCTAGCATCTTCTTGGGACTCCTCAGAACGATGTGCTGCTGGTGAAGGTGAAGGCCGGCAGGACCATGGATCTGGTCTGGATCGAGCCACCAAAGAAGGCCTCGCAGAGGGTCGGGTCGTCACCGATCGCGGTGACATCCCGGAAGGCCTCGACGAGAGACTGGGTAAAACGCATGTTCTTGACCGCGTGCTTCACCTTGCCGTCCTCGACAAGGAAGGTGCCATTGCGGGTCATGCCGGTCACGACAACCGGCAGCGGCTCGCTGAGGTTGATGTAGTGGAACTGGGTGACCAGCAACCCATCCCCAAGCTTCGCCATCATGTCCTGGCTGCTTGGCCCGGCCGCTTCGAGCATCAGGCTCGAAGGGATGGGACCGCGGGCGCTGGGCTGCAAGCCAGCGTGGCCGGTCGACTCGGTCTGGCCCTCGGCCGCGGTCACCCGGTCCCAGACAACGCCACGCGCCACTCCGCCTTCGATCAGGGTCACGGCCTTGCGGTCCTGCCCCTCCAGGTCAAAGCCCGGCCTGGCGAAGCTCGCCAAGTGCCCATCGTCACGAATGCTCATCTTGTCGCTGAGCACCCTCTCGCCGATCTTATTGGAGAGGAAGCTCCTACCTTCGAGAAAGGCCCGCGCCCCGAGCCCCGCCGACGCCAAGAAAAGCAGCAGGTCACTGACCGGCCGCGGCTCAAGCAGCACGGGCCAGGCCTTGGCCTCTACTTCGATGGGATTCATCGACGCCAGACACTTATCCAGGGCCCTCTGCCCAGCCGCATCGACTTCGGCCTCGCTAAGGGCACGGCCATGGGCAATCACGTGGCCCACGCCTGCCCCATCGCCCTTGAGCACCGTCGAGGAGAATCCTCCAGTGCCGGTATAAGCATGCCGGAAGCAGCCGGAGCTGGTGGCGTAGCTCAGAGACTCACCCTTGGTCTCATAAAAGCCCGTCGCCACAGCGCCGCTTTCGCGGACCCGCGTGAGGTAGGGTTCGAGTTCGGCAACTTTGGTCGCCTGGGCATGCTCGGCCAAGGCCTTCGCCTGCTCGAAGTCCTGCCCGCCGTCGCTGCTCTGGCTCTCGCCGGCCAAGGGCGGCAGCGTCAGCTCAGGTGCGAACTCGGCCGAGGTCCAAGCCGCGTCGATGGCCTGCTGCAAGGCCTCCGGCGCCGACGAGCTGGCGCGGGCCCGCCCCTGGCGCCCCCCGCGGATCAGCCGCAGATCGATGGAGAGTTCGGAGAGAGCGTTCTGCTCACTCGGCCCACTCTCAGCAAGCCGCAGGGAATTGCCGCGTGCGGCCGAGATCACGATCTCGGTGCCGTCCGCTGGCGAACGTGCGAGGATCTCCTCGCAAAGTTTCTTGGCGTCGTCACGAGTCCACATGGCGGCGCAGTCTAGCAGGCAGCTGCAGAAGTCGAGTGAAGTCCGCAGTAGCTCGCCGAACTGCAGCGGCTCACCGAATCACCCCGCCCCCAAAATTGCAGCGAGGGGCACTTGGCCCCCTCGCTGGCAGATCCCGGCTAACTCAGCCGCCAAGGACCAGGGTGAAGAGCACGATCACGACCGCAGCCGCCACGACGACCAGCATCGTGGTGATCGCCCGTGTCGACTTCTGGTTCGACTCCATCATCTGCTCGAGCTTGCGCAGATGCGCGTCCTGCGAGCGCTGGAAGCTGTCGTGCGTCTCTTCCTGAGTCTTGCGGAAGGTCTCGGAAGCACGCGCGTGGCTACGCTCGAAGCTGGCCGCCGTCTCGCGCACCGCCTTCTGGCTCTCGGTCGTCAGAGTGCCGATCGAGTCGTGGATGCGATTCATCGTGTCGCGGAAGTCATCGAGAGTGCGCTCGGTGCGCCGCTCAGCAAGGGCGTTGCTCTCAAGAGCCTGGTGGATGCCATCGAGGAGCTGCGGCAGGCCACCGAGGCGATCGAGCAGCTTGCCGGTCTGCTCCTTCTGCTCGGTCATCTGCATCGCGACCTTGGCCATGAAGTCAATCTGTGCCCGCGCCATCGCCGGCATATCGTCGAACTTCGAGCTCATTTCCCGAGCCTGGGCGCCCTGATCCACCATGCGCTCGTCGATGGTCTTCAGCAGCTTGGACAGATCTTGGAAGCCGTCGGTTAGGGCCTGGGCGGCTTCTTCACGCTTGCTGGTGCCAAGGACGCGAGACATCACACTGGGACTCTCTTGGCTTTGCACCTGGATGGCTGGGGTCGGCGGCTGCGGGGGAAGGTCCATCTTCGGCGTCTCCTTCTGCGGAGCCTCCGGGCTGGGGCTGGGCTGCGCCGCCTTCGGCGCCGAGGGCTTGCTGCTCACGCTGCCATTCGCCGGGCTCTTCGGCTCGGGCGTCGGGATCACTTTTGCCTCGGGCGTACGAGCCTCCGGCTTATTGGCCTCGGGCTTATTCGCCTCAGGTTTCGTACGCTCCGGCTGCTTCGCCACCGGCGCGCTCGGCTTCTTCGCCGCATCGCGAGCGACCTTGGACTCGGGCCTGGGCACGACACGATCGCGCTTGGCCAGATCGGGCTTCTTCACGCCGCGATCACTGCTGCGTGGAGGACTCTTCTCGTCGGTCTTAGCACCGCCGAAAAGCTTTTCGAAGAAGGTAGGCTTCTTCACCATGACATCGGCTCCTGTATCCCGACAGCCTGAACGGCTCGGGTAGGGGAGAATCGGAAGGCGGACAGCCGGCCAACTCGGGACCGGGCGCCTGCAGGGGTGAACCAGTGCGGCGAGAGAGAAACGGCCCGTGAGAAGAGAGGGCGTGATCGCTGGGCGGCGATCACGGGGGCGCGAGCCGAGCCGCAAGGGCTCGTGGACGACTGCGTGCCCTGGGAGCCGAGGCCTGCGCATCGCCGGCTCCAGCTCGGGTCCTTGGAGACGCGAACGAGACCCGAGTCGAAGCTTCGCAAAGAAGCTCTTCTCGAGACCGCAGTCGGCAAAGCTCCTGCCTCGCCGAACGCCAAAAGATCGAAAAAGATCCCCGGCGCCTCTCGCGCTCTATTCATGCCCCCCATGAGGGCCCCTCCCATCCCTATGCACCCAAGGCCCAGAGGCCAAAGATGCGATACGAGCGCGTCCAACCCCCAACCGCCCGGGGGACGGGCGCTCCGTCACAGGCGCGAAGTCTAAGAAGCCTGCGGAAGTCCCACAAGCGGGGGGACCCGCATTCCCTTTCCTAGCTCAAGTCTTGACGACACTTTTCGCGCCCCTACTCTCTCTGCCCCACTCACGAGTGGGACCACGAACACGTGGGGGATTAGCTCAGCTGGGAGAGCGCTACAATGGCATTGTAGAGGTCAGCGGTTCGAGCCCGCTATCCTCCACCAAGCAAGGCGGCGCGGAGTCAAACGACTCCGCGCCGCCTTTTTTTCCTTTGGTTTTGCCTTTGGACGCCGCAGCGAACGAGGCGTGACACTCCAATCTGCAGTACACATACGGCAAGGAGCCGCGCACGCCGCAGTATCTCCGCCACAAGGCCAGCGGTCAGGCCTAGACCTACGTGACCGAGCCGGACGGCCGCCGCCGGGCGAACCCCAAGCGCAAGCTGTCGAACTCCTACACGACCGAGACCTACCGCAGAGCCGTGCATCGCGCCTGCACGGCCGCCGGAGTCCCGACCTGGTCCCCCAATCAGCTCCGGCACACGGGACTCACCAATGCCGCGCGCTCCAACTGCCGGACCGCTCTCTACAAGCCCGTGATCCGAGACTTCCACGGCTGTGCTCTGGACTTCGCAGCTCTCGCCAGCTGATCGTCGAGTCTCAGCAAGCCCAACGAGTCGCCCCGAATGGCTTCGCCCATCAGCGAGAGTTCCTCCCCGACCTTTTGGCAGCCTTGTGCAGGTCTACAAACAGATCCCCGAACTCGCCCACCCTGTGCTCCCTGGGACGCAGATACCTACATGGAAAGACCCTGGCGACGACCAGCTGAGGCAGGAGAATACCCGGTCAGCGACCCCAGAATCCCGGGGGCCATAACACCAGAGCAGTAGCAGATTTTCCCACCGGACTTGGAGCCGACATGACGAGCCCATTACCAGCTCGCTGCTTCGATCGCGGCCTCGCCATCGACCTCATCTTCCGAGGAGAAGGGCCGGAGTTCGGCGATCTCTTCCTCATCACAGGTGATGAGCACCCCTCGTTCCCACCGAAGAGCCGGCTCTTTGCCAAGCTCTCCGATCTCGGATTCGAGCAGATCGACGACTTCTTCGGCATCCGCTCGGACTCGGCGCGCGGTGATGATGTGGCCGTCTGGTTGATCCCCGTGATCGATGACGAGGAGGCATTTCATGAGCCGGGCCCGTTCGATGCCATTCGGTTGACCTTCGATGCGCTCCGACATCCTGAGGATCGCGCCGAGTTGTTCATCACGGCCATACTTCGGTTGGCTCGATCACTGCCAGTTGCTGCCTTCGATGTAGCTCGCTACCGCAGCGTCCCCGAAGCCGAGCTGGAGGCGCATGTCCGCCGCGACATCCATGACATCCACGCCCATTGGCACTCGCGGGACATCGAGTGCGGGAGCGCTGCCGCGATGCGCCTGTGAGCCTTCGACATCTGCCCCCTTGGGCGAACGACCCCGCATGAACCGGAGAAGTGGTGACGACGATGGGCTTACTCAGCGAGTTCTTCCTCGCGGAGAGTGACTACGCGGCGAGCCGCTACCACGCTCAACCCGAAGGCTCGGCCGACGAGTTGAGGAGCTGCTGGAAGGGCATCACCAGCGTGGAAGCCGGCATGTTGCTCGCAGTTCTGCGAGGCGAAGACCCGGCGGAAGCATGGGGCGAGGACATACGAGGGATCGATCCGGGAGGCGAGGAGGAGGCATGGCTCTTCGCCCTTCCGCCTGACTTCGCGCAACTGCTGTCCGCCCAGGATCCGGCGAGCTTCACGCCCAAGGCATGGGAGCAACTAGCCGGACTCGAGGAGTGGGCTGCCTGGACGGAGGAGGAGCTGGGAGCGGTCGCCGCCGATCTTGTCCGGCTCTCGCAGGTCGGCACCCATCGCGGCCTGAGTATGTACCTGCAGGTCTCGCTCTAGCCCAACTTGAACAGTTCGTCGCGTAGATGGCCTCCCGTTGGCCATGGGGTGGCGATCCTTCAAAAAGTTGGCACTACATTTCTGCGGGAAGTGAGGGCAGCCGAAGCCTCTTCGGGAGCCGCCTTCTCGCGATCGGGCTCCACGACGCAGCGCAACGAGAACGTGGTGATTGTCGGCCCGACGGGCGTCGGCAAGTCGCATCTCCCGCAAGCCATCGGGCATCGAGCTTGCCGGGCAGGGCACACGGTGCAGTACCTCTCCGCGCACACGATGCTGAGCAAGCTGCGCGCATCACGCGCGGACCAGAGCTACGACCGGACGCTCGCTCGAGATCGACGGTCAGTCCTTCCGCACGCACAACCGCGCACAGCTCGTGGCCAACGGAAGGCCGGAAATCCAGCCACGATCGAGAATCTCAAATGGCTCCGTTTGCCGACCCGCCAAGCCCCGCTCAGTGCTGGTGGCGGTGGTGTAGGTCTGGCCAGTGCTGGTGGGAGTGGATTAGGCGTTCGTGGCGGTGGCGATGGGAGTGGCGGTGGGAGGCTGGCAGTCCTTCGTGCTGGTGGAGGTGGTGGCCTTCGTCGTGGCGGTGCGAGTGTTCGTGCTCTACAGCTTCGTGGACGTGCTCGTGCTCGTGGCGCTCCAAGCTGAGAAGGAGGAGGGCGACGGCGAGTAGGGCTGCGGCGCCGAGCTGCAGGGGGACTAGGGCTTCGCCGAGCCAGGCTAGGGCGCCGACGACTCCGAAAACGGGGGCCGTGGCGAAGACCATTTGGGAACGCACGGCGCCGATCAGTTGGGCGGAGTGGATGTAGAGGGTGATGCTCATGCCGTAGGAAAGGGCGCCGACGAGGAGGGCCCAGAGCCAGGCGCCGCTGAGCCCGGTTCGGTGTAGGGCGAAGCCGAGGCTGAGGTTGACGACGCCGGCAATCAGCCCCTTCCAGAAGGTGCTCTCCGAGGGCGTGAAGCCGTCGATCACTGCGGTGAGGTTGTTGTCGAGCCCCCAAGCCACGCAGGCAGCGAGGACCAGCAGCGCCCCGATCAGCGACGGGACCCCCCGGTCGAAGGCCAGCATCCCGCTGGCGACGACGACGCCGGCGCTCGCGATCCAGGTCCAACGCCCCATCTGCTCGCGGAAGAAGAGCAGGGCCAGCACCGCCGTGGCCACGGTTTCGAGGCTGAGCAACATGGAAACCGAAGCGGCCTGCGCTCGCTCCAGGCCGAGCAGAAGTAGCACAGGCCCAGCCACTCCCCCAAAAAACACGGCGCCCAGCAGGCGCAGCTGGTTCCGCCGATCGGGACGCTTGCGCTCCTGAGCTGGAGCCCCGCCTCCGCCGTCCTGCTCGCGGCGGCGCTCCCCCTTGCGGCGCAGCACGATCGGCAGCAGGGCCAGGGCCGCGCCAAGATAGAGCAGCCCGGCAAGCACCGTCGCCGGCAGCGAGGCCAGGAGCTGCTTGGAAGCCGGCGTCGCGATACCGAAGAGCAAGGCTGAGACCAGCCCCAAGAGCAGACCGCGAGTGCGTCCGGTATGTGCCATCAAGCTCTCGATCCTTGTGCGGACAAAGGGCAAAGCCCCCGGGCAAGGCTGCAGATCCAGCAATAGCGAAGCTCAGCACCAGACCAAGAAAGATGGCATATCCCAGCTGTGCCCTCAAGCGACGAGGGGCAGGGAGCCACAGCAGTAAGCCCCGTCAACACCATCGCAAGGCTAGGGCAGCTGACCTGGCAGCTTCGCGAGGTTCAGGGCTTGCCAAAGCGACCTCGACAATAGAATCGCAAGACCTCGGCAGCTGACGCCGCTCCTAAGCGGCGGCTATGCTCCCCCCCCACACCGAGCGAGGGAGAGTGATGACAGACAGCAACGACGCGGCAGACAAGCAGGATCCAGCCATCGACCAAGGCCAGGCTCCCGAACTCGGACACTGGCAGCGAGTCCTTTCCTGGTTCGGCGCTCTACCCACCTGGAGCAAGGGCTTGTTCGGGCTCGCGGCCAGCTTCCTGCTGCTCGGTCTCATCGCCTTCGCTCTTGAGGATGCTCCTCCTGCCAGCGCGCAACCGATCGACCATGCCCAGTCCCCCAGAACCCCAGGGCAAGAGCTGCCGCACACTCTCCGAACCAAGCTCCAGGACACTGGCAAAAACAGCTTCCTCCCCAGCCCGGGCGGAAAGCCGCAGCTCCCCATCCCCCAAACCCCCAAGAAGCAGGACTCCTCCAGCCAGGACAGCGCACAGGCTCCGTGGTCGGCGAGCTTCTTCCGGCTCGGCTTCAGCTTCTTCGCCGGCTTCTCGATTGGGCTGGCACTGAGGAGTATCCTCCACCTGCTCACTATTGGCATCGGCATCGCCTTCCTGTTCTTGATGGTCCTGGGCTACTTCGAGTTCATCAGCGTCAACTGGGCCGCTTTTGACCAGCTCTTCTCCAGCATCGGCGAACGCATTGCCGGCGAATCGGAGCGCTTCCGCAGCTTCATCACCGGCAGCTTGCCCAGCGCAGGCCTGGCGGCGACGGGGCTCACGATCGGGCTACGCAAGCGGCGCTAAGCCGGGCCACCGCCTTCGAGGCTCGAGAGCTTCCTCGCCCTACCCAGGCTCATCCTGGGCGAGCTTGCCCTTGGCGGGCCTACCCAGCAAGCGCAGGAGGGCGGGGAGCAGCAGCAGATCCCCGAAGAGCGCGGCGAGGATGGTCACGCAGGCAAGCACGCCGAAGTCGTACGAAGCCTTAAAGCCCGAGAAGAACAACACGCAAAAGCCCACCAACAGCAGTAGCGAAGTCGTCCACACGGCATCGCCCACCGAGGCCAACGCCCGAGCCACGGCAGCGTCGACGCTGCCGCCCTTCGCCTGCTCGCGCCGGTAGCGCACGAAGATGTGAATCGTGTTGTCCACCGCCAGGCCAAAGGCAATGGCGAAAGTCATGACCGCCACGATCCGCAGATGCTGATTACTGACGTACATAAACGCCGCAGTTAGCAGCAAGGGGAAGCTGTTGGGCACGACCGCTATGAGCCCATGCCGCAAGCTGCGGAAGACCACGCCCATCAGCACCGAAATCACGACGAAGGCGAAGAAGAAAGACACCTTCACTTCTTCGATCAAGCGAGTGACCTGCTTGTTCGCGACAACCTGAAAACCGGTGGGACGCAAATCGAGGTGCTGCAGCTCTTCGCTACGCTCGTGCACATCCTCGAAGAACTCGTTCAGCGCCACCGCGCCAATGTCCTCCATGAAGAACAACACGCGCGCCGTCTTTAGCTCCTCATCGAAGAGCGACAGCGGCGGCCGACTCAGCGCCGGCAGGAGGAGGCTCGGATATCCGTCCTTGAGCCAGTCGATGTAGGAGAGCGAGCGGATCACCCCATATTGCTGCTCAAGCCAGTCGATGAACTGGGCAAGCTCGGCTCGCCCATCCTTACTCAAGAGTTGCCCATCCTCCGAACTCACCAGGATCTCGCCCGGTAGCGAGCCGAGGAAGTGCTTGTCGAACCAAGCAATCTCCTTGGCAGGAGGACTGTCCGGCCAGAGGTCCTCCGTCACGTAGGAGTTCTGCGGCAAACGCATCGCCGAGATCGCGGACAAAACGATCAGCACGGAAAAGACCCCGAGCACTGGAAGCTTGGGCCACATGCCCAACCAGCGCGAGAGGGCGCCAAAAGGAACGCTGCGGCGTAGCCCAAACAGCCCCGAGTCCGCCTCAGTCGCTGGGTCGGCCTCGCCAAAGCGCTCGGCGCACCAGGGCAGACAGACCGGCAAGAAGAGGATGGTCAAGAGAAAGGCCAGCAGGACCCCCATTGCCGCGAAGAGGCCCAAATCCTGCAGATCGGGGACCTCCGCCAACAGCATCGAGCCGAAGCCGATCATCGTGGTGAGGGTCGTAACCAGGCAAGGGAAGGCTGTCCGCCGGAGCGCATGCTGCGAAGCCGCGACGCAATCCCGACCGTCCCGGCGCTCCTCCCAATAACGCATGGTCATGTGCACGGCGTCGGCCGTGGAGATGACCATCAGGAGTATTGGCAGGGTCGAGGTCAGGAGAGAAAGCTCGCAGCCGAGATAGCCGAGCAGACCAAAGGTCCAAATCAGCGTGAACGGCACGATGCTCACTGTCGCAATCGTCAGCCCAAAGCCCGGCAGCAAGAAGAGCAGGAAGAGGATGGTCAGCCCCGCCCCTACCGGCAGGAAGAACTGCTGGTCCCTCTTCACCAGGGCGACGAACTGCTCGCGCAGCACCGGCAAGCCGGCACTCCTCAGCACCAGGCTCTGGTCACCCGAGCGCAGCGCCGGCATCGTCGAGGCGATCTCCCGCATCCGGCGGAAGATGCGGGTTCGGTCTTGGTTGTTGCGAGCATCCTCACTGAGCTGCACCAGCCCGGCCAATGCGCCGTCGTGCTCGGCATTGGGAAAGCTCACGAAGAGACGCCGGTAGAGAGAGCTCTTCTTGAGCTTCTCCTCGAGCTGCGCACGGGCTAGCCCAGCGAGCCCAGGAGCGTTGCGAACCGTAATGATCGCATCAACCCCCTCGACCTTGAGCATGGTCTCCTCGAAGTGCTCGAGCACCTTGAGGGTGCTCTCGGCGATCGGGTCGTCCGCAGGCAAGCCGAAGGAAAAGAAGGTATCCGGCATCGGATACTTCTCGTAGAGCTCGACTTCTCGCTGCAACTCGGCGTCATCGCTGCGAAGAAAGGACTCGACGCTATAGCCCACCCCCAGCCGGAAGACGCCCGGCACAAGGGCCAGTGTCATGGCGAAGATCAGGAATGCTGCGAGGCGGCGGTGCCGGAGCAGAAGCTCGGAAAAGGTGCGCATCGGATAGCTAGAAGCGGGGCAGGAAAAGGCGAGCGAAGCGGCGCGCTTGTCTCAAGCGGCGTGCGCACCTATGACCGGCAGATGATGAACGCTGCCGGCCCCAAGCGCATCCATAGATCCGGACGTCTTGCCTTTCGTGCCCAAGTGCGGGAGGCGAAGCGCGATGACCTGCCCCTACTGGTCGCGGGTGATGCCCCCTTTGCCTGGAGCGATCTCGTCCCCGCCGACGCGGGCGAGGTCGAGATGGAGATCGGCTGCGGCAAGGGCAGCTTCCTGGTCGCAGCGGCGCAGTCGCGCCCGGAGACCTTCTTTCTCGGGGTCGAGGCAGGCCCGGCCTACGCCAGCTACTGCGCCGACCGCCTGGCACGCAATGGGCTCAGCAACGCCCAGATGCTCAGTGATGACGCTCGGCTCCTACTGGCCGACAGCGTGCCCGCAGGCGCACTCTCCCGCCTGCACGTCTACTACCCCGACCCCTGGCCCAAACGCCGGCACCGCAAGCGGCGCCTCTTCGACCTCGAGTGGCCTGAACTCTCGGCGCGGGCCCTGCGCATCGGTGGCGAGCTACTCATCGCCACCGACAACACCCGTTACTTTGGCGAAATCCTGGCGGTGATGGGGAGCACGAGCCTCTTCCGCCGAGACAGCCAGCGGGAACGCGAATACGGAGACGAGAGCCCAGGCCTCGCCTTCGGGCCCACCAACTTCGCGCAGAAATACCTCAAGGAAGGGCGCGCGCGGCACCGGGCGGTCTATCGCTGCATCGCGCATCCTCAGGACGCCCAGTAGCGATGAGTGACGAACAGGGCAAGGCCAGGGGCTGGCACAAGGTCGCGGTGCTGAGCGAGCTGCCAAGAGGAGAAGGGCTCTTTGTGGAATGCGGCGGCAAGGAGCTCGCCCTGTTCCGTGATGGCGAGGAACTGCGTTGCCTCGAAGACAGCTGCCCACATCGCGGCGGCAGCCTCGCCGATGGGCGCATCATCCGAGGCGCCGTGGCCTGTCCCTGGCACTCGTGGCGCTATCGACTTGAGGATGGCCACTGCGAGAGCCTGCCATGCTCCCAGCCGGCGAAAAGCTTCCCCGTCCGGGTGGCCGGCGATGAAGTCTACGTGCGTCTGGACGGAGCGAACCCGGCTAGCCGAGCCGAGCAACGGGAAGACTACTGATCCTCGCGCGCGGTGCAGGCCTCTTCGAAGTCCCAGCGATCCTCGCGTGCCCCCGCCGCCACCCATTCCAGGATTTCGCGGTAATCGAGCTCGGCAAGCACATTGACCGCCACAAGCTTGGGGTCGTGCGCGTTGTCACATTCGCAGCCCCGCTGCAAAAGCTCCGTCATGACCAACTGCGAGGTCTCAGGGTCGTCGGTCCAGATCCGCAAGGTGCTATTGCCGCTCGCCGCAACCAGCCGCTTGGCAAAGCGCCTGGCCCCCTGCTTCGCGACATCGATCACGTCGCCTTTGCTGATCCCCCGCACGTAGTAGGGAATGCTCTCGATCCGGAACGCCCCTTCCGGCAGGGGCGCGGCCCACAAGTTCTCCCGCTCGTACGGCGGATACCCGTCCTCATCCCGGGCCAGGAAGAAGGTCACCTTGACCAGCTCGCGCTCCGCGCCAATGACCTGCACGTGGTCGGTATCGACATCCGCATCCCAGTCGAGCAGCTCCTCCTCACCCGCAACATGCAGGTTCGGCTGCATCCCACGGAAGTCGCGATCGAAGACCGCCGACCAGGGGAAGCGCCCCTCCTCGTCCGGCCAAACGACCTGCAAGACGCGAAAACGGCGACTCCGGTAGAAGCTCTGAGCCATGCCGAAGTGCTCGCGGAAACGCGTCGGGTGCACGTCGAGAAAGGCGCATGGCAGCTCTTCGAGGATTCCCTCGTATGAACCACCGCCCTCGAAGCGATCCCCGCTCTTCACCCGCCGGGCCAGCTGCTCCAGCAACTCGCCCATGACGGGGTATTCCAAACCGAAGACGACCAGATCCGGGTGCTGGTAGCTGAGTTCGAGCCCGATCGTATAGAGGAAGGGCGGCAGCCGCTCCTCTTCGAGGACGGAGACAAGGTGGTAGCCGTAGGTACGGACATCCTGCTCGATCCTGTTCGCTCGCTCACTCATTCGCGAAGAGGATTCTTCCCGATCTCCCGCCCGGAAACGATGCCAAATCGAGCAGATCTGCAGCCGCTAGCTCGATCAGTCCACCAGAACGAACCAGACCACAGCAGCCAAGATGACGCGGTAGTAGCCAAAGATCTCCAGGCCGTGCTTCTGCAGCCAGGCCACCATCCACTTGACCGAAATCACCGCCGCCACCCAGGCCCCAAGAAAGCCGATCAATAGTGGCAGGATCCCGTAGGACTCGAGCATCAAGGCTCCATCGTTCACTGCCGTGTAGGCCGTGGCCGCCCCCAGGGTGACAAGGCCGAGCAGGAAGGAGAACTCCACGGCCGCCGCCATCCGTAGTCCGACCAACAAGCCCCCGACGATGGTCACCAGGCTGCGACTCGTCCCTGGCCACATCGCCAGACATTGGATCAGGCCGATGACCAAAGCGCCGCGCAGCGACAAGGAAAGCAGGTCACCAGCGGCCTGCTCCGTCCGGCCCTTTTGCCGACGCCAGAAGGAACCCCCCAGGATCGCCAGCCCGCCGACCAGCAAGGCCAGACAGATCGGAGCCGGGTGGGCTAGCTGCTCTTCGATTTTTTCGTCGAAGAGCGGGCCAAGCACTGCCGCGGGCGCAAAGGCGACCAGGAGCGCTAGCGCGAGTTTCCTCCCCCCCACATCCTTGCCGGCCAAGCCGCGAAAGATCTGCCCGACCCGAGCACGGTAGAGCCCGAGCACGGCGACGATGGCCCCGGCCTGGATCGCTATCGCAAAAGCGTGCGAGGCCTCGTCCTTGGGGATCTCCATCCAACGCTGCGTGAGCAGGAGATGCCCAGTCGAGCTAACGGGGAGGTATTCGGTGAGACCTTCGACGATGCCGAGGACCAGAGCCTGAAGCCAATCCATCCCAGGACGATAGGAGGCTTCCCCCCTCCCGTCAGCCACGCATCCTCAACGATCGGCCAACAGGCGCCCCAAACGGGCCAAGGCCCGGTGCAGCAAGACGCGCGTTGCCCCAGGGCTACGCCCCATCTCGCGCCCAATCTCCTCATGGCTCAGCCCGACGATGTGCGAGAGGGTGATGACCTCACGATGCTCTTCTGTCAATTGGTCGAAGGCCTGCTCAAGCCGCGCCGCTTCTTCCGCCTCCATCGCAACCCGCGACGGAGTCAGCAGCGAACCAAAGCCGGAGAGATACTGCGAGTCCGTCGGCATGGGCACTTCGAGCGAGGCATCCCGGCGCTGCCGGCCATAGTATTTGGCCCTGTCGCGGATCTTGTTGAGAGCCCGCAGGTAGAGCCAATGCTTGAAGCTGGCCAGCCCCCGATACTCGAAGCTTTTCGCCCCTGCGAGCACTTCCACACAGACCGATTGGACCAAATCCTCAGCGGCTTCCTTGTGGAGCAGTTGAGGCCCAGCGCGGAGACGCACGAAGGCTCGCAACTCGGGGAGGAAGCGCTCAAGCAAGCTCTCAAGCGTGGGAGCGATTTGAGGCTTCGGTCCCTGTAGGGGTCGGTCGACCATGGGATCCACTATGTCGAACGGGTGAGCGAAAGCACGGAGGACTCTGAGCTGGCAGAATACTAAGAGTCCAGCCTAGACGGTGCTCGGTACCTCCTTGTTCCCTCGTTTCCCCCCAGCAGAGTTCGCCAACAACGCCATCGCCCCCGCGCGTTTTCGATGAGTCAGGACCCCCCCTATGATCCGGTTGAGGAGCTGGTCTTTCAGTGCCTCGACAGCGATGCCCCCCAGAAGACCCTGGATAAACTCGCCCGGCAGTATCCGGAACACGAGGCAGAGCTGCGTGGCGCCCTGGAGCAGCTACGCTGCCAAGGGCTTCTCACCCAAAGACCCAGTGGCATGGGGCAGATTCCGGAACAGCTGGGACCGTTCCGTCTGCTGCGCGAACTGGGGTCCGGCGGCATGGGGGTCGTCTACCTGGCAGAAGAGGAAGGGCTAGGACGGCGGGTCGCCCTCAAACTGATTCGCCCCGAGCACCTCTTCTTCCCTGGCAGCCGCGAGCGATTCCAGCGCGAGATCGAGACGGTCGCACGCTTACATCACCCAGGTATCGTGCCGATCTACTCGGTGGGCGAAGAGCAAGGCATGCCCTTCTTCGCCATGGAATATGTCGAAGGGCGCTCTCTTGCCGAGATCCTATTGGCGCTTCGCGACCAAGACCCCAGCAAGCTCAGCGGCGAAGACCTGAGAAAGGCACTCCTAGCCCATCGCGAGCGAGACGAGAGCACGGGCACCACGACGCCGGGGCTTTTCGACGGCAACTGGGCTGAACTCTGCACCCAACTCGCGATACAAATCGCAGACGCCCTGGCCCATGCACACGCAAGGGGCGTCCTGCATCGCGACATCAAGCCCTCCAACATCCTAGTGACAGCGGATGGACGAGTTCACCTGCTCGACTTCGGCCTGGCCCGCACCGAAGGCTCACAGCAGCTCACCCAAACAACGATGCAGGTTGGCTCTCTCCCCTACCTGCCACCCGAGCACCTCGAGGAGAGCACCCGAATCCCCAGCGAGCGCCAGGACATCTACTCCCTAGGTGTCACCCTGTACGAGCTGCTCGCCCTCAAATGCCCCTTCCTCGGCTCTACGCCGGAAGCAACACGCCAGCGAATCCGCGAGGGGCGCCTGCCCTCACTCCGCACCCGCAACAGCCAAGTGAGCTGGGAGCTGGAGACCGTCTGCCTGGTGGCGCTAGCCGATATCCCAGAGCGGCGCTATCCGAGCGCGATCGCCCTGCTCCGAGACCTCGCCAACGTCCGCGACCGACGCTCCATCGAAGCAAAGCGCACAAGCATTTGGATCCGCGGGCTGCGCTGGCTGCAACGCCATCCAAAGCTCAGCGCCGCCGCCTCCTCCTCGGCAGCCCTGCTGCTGATTGCAGCCGTCTTCTTCGGCATCCACCAGGGCAAGGCCCGCCAGCAGGCCGAAGCTCTACGCACCCAGGCAGACAGCGCTCGCATCGAAGCCGAACAAAGGGCCACCGAGGCGAGCGCGGTCACCGATTTCCTCGTCGATCTGTTCCAGCACGCGAGCCCGGAGAAGTCGCTCGGCAGCAAACTCCCAGTGCAAACGCTGCTCGAACAAGGTGCCAAACGAATCAGCTCCGAGCTGGGCGAGCAACACTCGGTGCGCGCGCGGCTACTAGGCACCTTCGCCCGTGTCTACTCGTGGCTCGGCGAGGCGGAACGCTCTATGGGCTTCTACTCCGAAGCTCTCGCCGCCCTGGATGCCGAACAAGGACCCGAAAAAGCCAACAAAGCCAAGAACCTGAAGGAGCGCTTCTCCCTGCGCATCGAGCGGATTTTCGAGTACATCAACCTGGGCCGATACAAGGTGGCCCGGCGAGAGCTCAAGTCCCTGCGAGAATTCGGCCAAAGCAAGTTTGGCCAGCAAAACCGACATTGGGGGCGACTGCTCCGCGCCCAGGGGACGCTCGAACAGCAGCTAGGGCACTACGACGAGGCCACGACCTTCTTCACCCGCTCCCTGGAGCTGATCACCAAGGATGCCCAGTCCACCCCCAAAGAACGCTTCCAAGCCAGGCTCATGCTCGCAGTGCACTACCGGATGCAGCACCACTACCGCGATTCACAACGCCTGCTCGCAGACTGCTTGGACACGAAAGAGCTTCCCCACAAACACCCGTCCTACCTGGTTGCCCTGCGCTACAGCGCCGAGAACCACGCCTCGCTCGGAGAATACGAAGCAGCGCGGAAACGCTCGAAACAAGCCGTCGCCGGCAGCAAACAGGTCTTCGGCGACAGGCACCCCAGCACCGCCCAAGCCCTGCGCAGCGCCGCCTTCGTGCTCCGCGAAAGCGGCGACACTGAGGCGGCCATCGAGCTGCTCCAGCAGGTAGAGCAGATTGCACAGGAATTCGCCGTATTCTCCCCGCTCTACCAGTCCAAGCTGCTCGACGAACTCGGACGCAGCTACCACATGATGGGCCGCTTCGCCGAGGCGAAGGCGAAGTTCGAGGCCGCGCGCGCCTCCCTCGACGCCGGCTTCGAGAAAGGGCACATCCTCTCGGGCTACGTCAACCTACATCTCGCTGAGACCCTCTCCTCCATGGGGCAAGCCCAGGAGGCCAGCAAGCTGGCTCAGGCCGGCGTCGCCATCGTTGAGAAACGAGCCGAAGGCAGTCGCTTCCACGCCCAGGCCCTTGGGACCCTGGCCTGGATTGCCACACAAATCCAAGACATGCCGACGGCCCGGCATCGAATAGAACAAGCCCTCAGCATCGCCCGCCGTCAGCCGAACGCCCCCTGGGTCCTCGGTCGCACCTTGATGTTCCGCGCTCTGATCCACAATCTCGACGGAGAGGCACAGCTCGCGGAGGCCTGCGCCAAGGAGGCACTGAAGCGCTACCAGCGAGTGCGCAGCGGCCAGCACCCAGCCATTGCCATGACCCTTTACCACCTCGGCTGGGCCCGACTCACCCAGGGCGATCTACCAGGAGCTGAGCAGTACTGGAGCCAGTCCGTCGCGATGTATCGCCAGCTCAGCTCGGACCCACCCTTCCCCGACATCGCCTGGCCACTCAACCACTGGGGCTACGCGATCACCAAGGTAAGACCCAAGGAGGCAGCCCGGCTCCTCGAAGAATGCGCCGCCATCCAAAAGAGAATCCTCCCCCCGGACGCGCACTGGCGCATGATCTGCGAGCTGAACCTAGCTCTGAGCTACCTCCGCCTCAGGCGCTGGAAAGAAGCGGAAGAGCTGATGCTCGGAATCCACAGATCCCTGCGGAAGCGCTACCCCGAAAACTCTCGCATCATGCAGGCCTCACGAAGCCGGCTACACCAGCTCTACAGCCGCATGGGCAAGCCTGAGAAGGCGGCCGGCTATGCTCCTAAGACAAAGGTTCCCAAGGCGAAGGCGCTCAAGAAAAAGGCGCCGAAGAAAAAGCGCTAACTTTTCCTCGGGTCGGGCATAACGCCGGGACTCTGCTGTCGCTCTTACCCGATGAAAGGGTTGCTGCGGATACGAGCACTCGTCTTTGCCCCTGGGTCAATGGGGAACATTCGTTCATGAAGAGAGCCTCGGGGTAGGACCCGCGCTCGCATCCGCAGCAGCTCTCGCCTCTTCTCAGGTAGGCACTTTGAGAGTAAGCCCTAAGGGCGATGCGCTCAAGCCAAAGACCCCAAGCCCTAAGCCCCAGGCCAGGGTTTGGGGCGCTACGTTCTACCTCTGCGCGCTAGTTCTAGCTCTACTTCTGAGCCCCTACTTCTGAGCCATGTGCGGGTAGCCGTAGTCCTTCGGCGGGTTGAAGCACTCCTTGACCGTGCGCGGGCTGACCCAGCGAACCAGGTTGAGGTAGCTGCCGGCCTTGTCATTGGTACCCGAAGCGCGGCTGCCGCCAAAGGGCTGCTGACCAACGACGGCGCCGGTCGGCTTGTCGTTGATGTAGAAGTTGCCCGCAGTGCCGCTCAGCGCGTCCTTGATCTGCACGATGGCCGCTCGGTCCTGAGCGAAGACCGCACCCGTCAGCGCATAGGCGCTGGCACCATCGACCATCTTTAGCGTCTTGCTCAGATCCCTGTCCTCATAGACAAAGAGGCTCAGAACCGGGCCAAAGATCTCCTCGACCATCGACTCGTAATGCGGGTCCTGGCACTCGATCACGGTCGGCTCGATGAAGTAGCCGGTCGTCTTGCTGCACTTGCCACCGACGAGGATCTTGCACTGGTCCTTCGCCTTCTTCGCCCGGTCGATGTAGCCCTTGATCGTCTCGTAGGCTCCGGAATCGATGACCGCCCCCATGAAGTTGGTGAAGTCGGTCGGATCCCCCATCTTGATGCTGCGCACCTGGGCGACGAGCTTCTTCTTCAGCTCGGGCCAAATCGAAGCGGGGATATAGGCGCGGCTCGCGGCCGAGCACTTCTGGCCCTGGAACTCGAAGGCGCCACGCACCAGCGCCGTCACCACCGCATCGACATCGGCCGAGGCGTGGGCGAAGACGAAGTCCTTGCCGCCGGTCTCGCCAACGATGCGCGGGTAGCAGCCGTACTTCTTGATGTTCTTGCCGACGGTGTGCCACATGTCCTGGAAGACGCCCGTCGAGCCGGTGAAGTGGACGCCGCCGAGATCCTTCGAGCCCATGACCGGGTTGCCAACCTCGCCACCACTGCCGGGAACGAAGTTGATGACGCCCGGCGGAAAGCCCGCTTCTTCGAGCAGCTTCATCACGAAGTAGTTGCTGTAGACGGTGCTACTGGCCGGTTTCCAAACCACGGTATTGCCGCAGAGGGCCGGGGCAGTCGGGAGGTTGCCGGCAATGCTGGTGAAGTTGAAGGGCGTGACCGCGAAGACGAAGCCGTCGAGGGGGCGCTGCTCAACGTAGTTCCAGATCCCAGCCGGGCTGTGCGGGGGCTGGTCACTCAGGATCTGCTGGTAGTAGTAGGGATTGAAGCGCCAGAAGTCGACCAGCTCGCAGGCGCTGTCGATCTCGGCCTGGAAGGGCGTCTTCGACTGACCAAGCATGGTCGCGGCATTGATCTTCATCCGCCACGGCCCAGCCAGAAGCTCGGCGGCCTTGAGGAGGATGCTCGCACGATGCTCCCAGGGCATCGCTGCCCATGCGGCCTTAGCCTTCTGCGCAGCCTTGATGGCCAGCCGCACTTCGGCGGCACCAGCCTTGTGGTAGGTCGCCAGCACCTTCTTGTGGTCGTGCGGGCAAACACACTTGGCCTTGTTACCGGTGCGTATCTCTTCGCCGCCGATGATCAAGGGGATGTCGAGTTTCTGACTCGAGAGTTCCTTGATCGCGGCCTTGAGAGCCTTCTTATCTGCGGAACCAGGCTCGTAAGCACGGACCGGCTCATTACCTGGGCAGGGGACCTGAACGATGGCATTGGCCATAACCTAACTCCTCTCGGGGCAGCGCTGAATATGAACGGGAGACGGTGCCACTCCCTCTCGGTGCGGGCAAGGAAAACAAGGCCAGGGCAGCCAAGGAAAGCTGCGTAATCAAGGGATGAAGGCAGCTCACAGCAGCGGCGACAAGAGCCGGGCCACGGCCGCACCGAAGCGGAGGGGCAGGGGGCGATCATCCTCCTCTCCCCAAGCAGCCTCGCGCGACTCAAGTAGGTCGGACTCGAAAGCAGCGGCCATCTCCGCTGCATGGCGCAACCCATAGAGCACCGCAATCACCTCGAAGTTCAGCCGGAAGCTGCGGTTGTCCAGGTTTGCGGTCCCGATGATGCAGAGGTCGTCGTCGGCGATGAGGGTCTTGGCGTGGTGCATCCGCGGCAGGTATTCAAAGATCCGCACTCCGCAGTCGATCAGCTCGTCGTAGTAGGTGCGCGAGGCGGCTCGCACCAAGCGCTGATCGTTCTTGGCCGGCACCAGCACCCGCACATCGACCCCACGCAAGGCCGCCGACTGCAGCGCCGAAACCAGGGATACGTCCGGCACGAAGTAGGGCGAAACGATCCAAATCCGCTGCTTGGCCCCATGTATGGCCTCAAGGTAGACCTTGTGGATGGGCGCGTGCTCCGTGTCCGGCCCAGAAGCCACGATCTGCACTGGCTCCGTGCCGGGCTCGGTGTCGAGGGCGAGGTAGCCCTCATGACTCGGCCCGCCACCGTTGCTGAAGTGCCAATTCTCAAGGAATACCAGCTGAAGCCAGTTCGACGGCATCCCCACGATCTTCAGATGGGTGTCCCGCTGGGCCCGATCGTCGACGAACTCCTTGCTGCTGCGCTCGCTGATGTTCATGCCGCCGATGAAACTCAGCTCGCCGTCGATCACGACGATCTTGCGGTGGGTCCGGAAGTTGACCAGCTGCGAACGTAGGCGGAACCACTTCGGCTTGTTGAAGAGGAGGACCTCGGCACCCAGCTCCTGGAGCGGCCGCATGAAATCCTTGTCAAACTTGGGCGAGCCCACCGCGTCCACGAGCAAACGCAGCTCGACCCCTTCCTGGACCTTCTTCATCAGCAGGTCGCGCAGGCGCGTTCCAATCCGATCCGGACTCCAGATGTAAAACTCGAGGTGTATGTGATGCCGGGCTCCGGCGATCGCCTCCTCCAATGCGGCATAGAACTCGGCGCCCCCCTGGAAGATTTCAATCTCCCGCGCACAGGCTGCGGCCGCCGCCCCCAAGCCGCTACCGAGGGCCACGAGCCGGGCATCGTCCTCCGGAATCGACGAAGAGACCCGCGCGTTCGCCGCCTGCACCGCAGCGCCCAGCTCTTTGCCGATGAGCGCGCGCGTCCGGGCCAGGTGCCGCTTCTTGCCATCCCACTTGCGCGGGCCGACCAAGAAGTAGACCGGGATGCCGACGTAAGGCAGCAAGAGCAGAGCGAAGATCCAGCCGATCGTCGCCGCCGGAGCGCGCCTTTCGAGAATGATGAAGATCGATAGCCCTACGACCCAGAGCGCGAAGACCACCGACAGGAGAGGAAATAGCATGCGACTGGGAAGCATCCACCTGGCACGGCAGGATGCAAACCTCGTGAAGCTCGTAACCTACAACCTGCACAAGGGCCGCTCATCGCTTCGGCGTAACACCATGGCCCGCATAGCCGCGGCGCTGGCCGAACTGGCGCCAGATCTCCTCTTCTGCCAAGAGCTCTTCGAAGACCGGCGCAAGCAGGAGAACTCATGCAAACTGCTCGCCGAGGCACTCGAGCACGGGCACGCCTTCGGGCCCAACGCCTTCTACCGGCGGGGCTGCCACGGCAACGCCACCTTCTCCCGATTGCGCTTGGCCACGCACCGCAACGTCGACATCTCCCAGTCCCAGCTCGAGCGCCGCGGCATCCTGCACACAAGCCTGGATGACGAGCAAGGACGCATCGAGACCTTCAATCTCCACTTCAGCCTGACCCGCCGCCAACGTCGCAAGCAGTGGCGCCAGCTCCGCGACTGCCTCCCTGAGCATTCAAAGGTGCCAGTGATCATCGCCGGCGACTTCAACGATTGGTCCGGGGAGATCGACCGCCAGGCCCGCCGAGCCGGACTCATAGAGAATGCTCTCTGGGGTCTGGCTCCGAGGCAGCGGCACAGTTTCCCGGCGAAGCATCCGATCTTCGCCCTCGATCGCGTCTATCTGCGAGGATTCGAAGTCCTAAGCGCAAGGGTCCTGCGCGGCCGGCCCTGGTCGGCACTCTCTGACCATCTCCCCATCGAAGTCGAGCTGGAACGAAAGCCGTGATCTACCCCCTCTTGGCCACTTGGCTCGACATGCTCCCGGCCTGGACCAAAGAGGCTCTGATCTGGCTTGGGGTCCTGTCGGTGGCAACCGTCGTCTTCTCGGCTCTAGCCCTGCCCTGGGTCGTTCTGCGTCTGCCCGAAGACTACTTCCGCAGCCCTGCCGCCGCCGTCGACCCCGCCCCCGGCGCCCGAGCCAAGCGCCTGCTCCGCAACATCGGCGGCGCCATCTGCATTCTCCTCGGCATCGCCATGCTCGTCCTACCCGGCCAGGGCATCCTAACAATTTTGATAGGCCTGACCCTGATGGACTTCCCGGGCAAACAGCGACTGGAGCGGGGCCTGGTCCGTCGTGGACGACTCCTCAAGCCCCTCAACTGGATCCGCTCCCGCGCCAAGAAGACGCCGTTGCTTCCCCCCGAGTGAGAGCGGCGAAGAACGGCGGCGAAGCTCGCGCTTAGCCGATGCGATGATCGGACCGCTAGCGATAAAAGGTCGCCAGATGCCCGCCATCGACCGTCAACGCCGCACCGGTCGTCGGAGTCCGGGCTTCGGCAAAGAAGAGCACCGCTTCGGCGACGTGCCGCGCCCGAACCGAAACGGAGAGCATGTTGCGGCTCTTGTAGTATTCGCGCAGCTCAGACTCGCTGAGGCCACGGACCCGCATACGCTGCGGTCCCACCTCCGCCCAAAGCCCAGAGGCCGTGCCACTGCCCTCGTCTTCGAATACGCCATCGGCGTGGACGAGGTTGACCATCACCCCATGCGGGGCAAGTTCGAGTGCAGCCACCTTCGCCAACTGTGCGGCGCTGGCCTTCGATGCCGAGTAGGCGCCAAACTCCGCCCCCGGCGAAGGCACGTTCTTGGAAGCATTGACGACGATACGGCCACCTAGCTTCTGCTCTTGTAAGAGGCGACTCGCTTCACGCAAGCACAGCAGGGTTCCCGTCGCGTTGACATCCTGAACTCGCTGCCAACGCCCAAGGTCCATGTCAGCGAGCGCCTGCACGTGGGCGATACCAGCGTTGAGCACGACGATATCGATGCCGCCAAAAGTCAGCAGCGCCGTCTCGAAGAGCATCCTCACCTGACCCTCGTCGGTGACGTCGGCAGGCATCGCCACAACCCGAGAGGCATCGATGGCGGCGAGTTCTTGCTGAGCATGCTCCAATGCCGCGCCAGGAAGATCGCTGATCACGAGGTGGGCCCCACGCTCCAGCAGGGCCCGCGCCACGGCAAAACCAATCGCTCCCGCAGCACCATTGACCACCGCAACCCGCCGCGCCAGCGGCGCCTCCTTCGCCTTTCCGAGCTTGGCCTGCTCGAGACTCCAATACTCCATCTCGAAGAGCTCGCCGGGGCTCAAGGCCTCATAAGAACTCAGCGCCGCAGAGCGGGCCTTTCCGCTAATCGTGTGCTCGGCGATGTCGCCAGCAATACGCGCAGCCTTCTTGCTCGCTCCAAAGGCGAAAAGCCCGGCGCCTTCGATCAAGGCCACTCGCGGGAAGGGATCCAGCATCGAAAGCTCGCGACGGCCACGGCAAGCATCGAAGTAACTCTGATACTCGGAGGCGAAGCGAGCCACGGCGGCCGCAATCGACTCCTCGTTCGCCTGAGCGACGACGTAAGCGGCCTTGGTACGAATCACATGGTCGGGAGTGAGCGGCGAGGTCCCCGCCAAGGCGGCGGCATCTGGGTGCGAGGCAAAGGCGAGAGCATCCTCTGTCGGCCGCCAATCGCAGAGCATCGGCCGCTCCGGAACCAGGTCATCACCGGTCGAGACCGACAGGCAGCGCCGTAGGATAGGCAGCACCTTGAGCGCTGTTTCGCGCAAGTCCGCCTCGCTGGGGCGGAGCTTCAGATCGAGCATCGGACAGCTACCCGCCAGCCGAGCAGCGATCGCCTGCTCCAGCGCATCGACGATTTCGATCATGCGCTCATAGCTCGTTCGAGCATCTTCTCCCCAGGAGAAGACACCATGCTGGTGCAGGACCAGGCCAATCGCTTCGGGGTTCTGCCGACGATACTCGGCGACCCTCTTAGCAAGCGGGAAGCCCGGCATGATCCACTCAAGGACACCGACACGATCCCCAAAGAGCTGACGCAACTCGTCCGCCCCCTCGGGCCGGTTCCCGAAGATTAAGGCAGCATCAGCGTGGGTATGGTCAACGAAACGATCCGGAAGGAAGGCGTGGAGCAGAGCTTCGACCGACGGCGTCGGCGCCCCCGGATCGAGTAGGTTCGCCCGCAGCCCCCGCACCATGTCCTCGTCGCTCAGACTCTCCAGCTTCTCGAAGCGCCGCAGCGCCGCGAGATCCACGGCCGGCAGCCCCGGAGCCTGGATCGAAGCCAGATCCCAACCCGACCCCTTGACGCAGAGCACCGTACGTTCATCCCCGACTTGGTCGCGGATCTTAGTCTTGACCGAAGTGTTTCCGCCTCCATGCAGGACCAGATCCGCATCCTGCCCGATCAGCCGGGAGGAATAGACGCGTAAGGCCAGGTCCTCGTTGCACTCATCAGCAAGATCGGCGATCCAACGCGCCGCGTTCTCGTCGTTCCATCGCGATTGCATCGCCGAATCGTAGCAGTCGCCAGGGGCACGCCGCTATCCTCGCCGCCCTACCGCGGGGCCAACGAACGAGGGGAGAGAGATGCGCGTACCACTCCTGGATCTGAAACGTCAATACCAAGAGATCGGAGCCGAGCTGGAGGCCACGGCCTGCCGCGTCCTCGCCTCGGGGAACTACATCCTCGGAGACGAAGTCAGCGCCTTCGAAAAGGAGGCCGCAGCCAAGCTGGGCGCCAAACACGGCCTCGGCGTCAGCTCCGGCACCGATGCTTTGATCTGCGCCTTGATGGCCTTGGATATTGGCCCCGGTGACGAGGTCATTTGCCCGAGCTACACCTTCTTCGCGACGGCTGGCTGCATCGCGAGATTGGGAGCCAGACCGGTATTCGTCGACTGCGAGCCCCAGACGCTCAACCTCAGCGCCCAGTTGGTCGAGGCCGCCCTAAGCCCCAAGACCAAAGCCGTAATCGCCGTGCACCTCTTCGGGCGCGCTGCCGACACCGAAGCGATTCGCAGCGTGCTCGACCCGAAGGGCATCCCACTGGTCGAGGATGCTGCCCAAGCCATTGGCAGCGAGCTGCGCGGCAAGCCCTGCGGTTCGCTCGGCAAGGTCGCCTGCTTCTCGTTTTTCCCCTCCAAGAACCTCGGCGCCTGCGGGGACGGCGGCCTGGTTACCACCAACGACAGCGAACTACACGCGAGGATGCTCCGCCTGCGCAACCACGGCATGGCCGCACAGTACGAGCACCACGAAGTCGGCGGCAACTTCCGCCTCGACGCCCTGCAGGCAGCTCTTCTTCGCAAGAAGCTCCAGTACTTGGACCAATGGAACGAGGCCCGTCGCGCCAACGCTCGACGCTGGGTGCAACTCTTCGCCGACAAGGGGCTGGCCGAGTTCGTGCGCTGCCCTGAGGACGATCCGCAGAAGCACAGTTATCACCAGTACGTGGTGCGCGTCCGTGCAGAGCAGCGCGACGGCGCGCTGACAGCCCTGCAAGAAGCCGGTGTCGGCAGCGCGGTCTATTACCGCCTACCCCTACACCGGCAGCCCTGCTTCCAGCCCAACTCGGCGCATTGCCCCGAAGCCGATGTAGCGAGCCGGGAGTCCATCGCACTACCGATCTTCCCGGAACTGCGGGCAGAAGAGCAGGAATACAGCGTGGACGTACTGGCGAAGGCGCTTCTGCCCTGAATCAGCCTGCCTGAATCAAGGCTCGCCCAGCATGACGTAAGGCCAACGCAAGGGTATGGGCCCGCCCGCCAACCCCATGCTCATGGAATAAGGCTGCGCCCCCCAGCACCCCACCCCAAGGAGCCCAGGGGAGCACCGCAGAAAGGCCCATGACATCAGGGGCTAGCGTCAGAGGAATCGCTATTTCATGCGTTCTTGCCCAGACGCCGATGGTATATCGTAGGTATACCGCCAGGGCAGATGCAGCCAGGAGAAGCTCAAAACTCGACGAATTGGCGTGAGGAGCATCGCTACCACAAGCATGCCGGGGAGCAGCTCTACACTGCCACACACCACACGAGCGACTCATCCAAAGGCTCTGTCCTGATGATCCCCACGCTCGCTCCCGAGCGGGTGATGAGCATGGTCTCTTGGGTGCGCTTCGCCCGCTACCTCGCAGCGAACGGCTACAGCGCACTGCGCTTCGATCCTCGCGGTGTAGGCGAGAGCAGCGGTGATTTTACAAACACCAGCTTCGATAGCCTGCTCGCAGACGCCAGCTTCGCCGCCAGCTTGGCTCCAGAAAGCCCGCTACACCTCCTCGGGCTTCGCACCGGCGCACTGACCGCGGCCGAGCTCTTCGCCCAAGGCACAGGCGACTCCCTACTGCTTTGGGAGCCTCCAGCAGATGCCCACACGGCCCTCTATGAGCTTCTCCGCATCCGTATCGCGATGAACCAATCTGTGCAGGACCTGCAGCGCCGCCCCACCCGCGACGACTACGTCCGAATCCTCGATGAAGGCGGCAACGTCGAGGTCGAAGGCTATCTGATCGGGCCAGCACTCTGGCTCAGCTCAAAGCAGCGAGCACTCCAACTCCCAGCGCCCGAGGAAACCCGCGCCTGGCATGTCTTGCAGCTAGGACGCAAAGCGCCCGCAGTCGAACTGCCGGCCGAACGCCTGACACAGTTGCCCATCCCTAGGCCTCCGTTCTGGGCCCACGGGCCACAGCTGGTCCCGAACCTGGACCTGCTTTTCGAACACAGCGTCCGTTTCTTCGACCGGGCCCACAGCGAGGCGAGGCTCGCATGAGGCGCCAGATCCTGAGTTTCGCCATCCAAGGCGAACGCTGCATCGGCACCTGCCATGCCCCGATGAACTGGTCGCCACAGACAACGCTGAGCACGCCGCTGGCCTTGGTTTCCTTCAATTACGGCCAAGCTCCCCGATCGGGACACGGCGCCCTGGCAGCGAAACTCAGCGACACCCTAGCCGCCCTCGGTATCCCAGCCTTCCGCGTCGATGCCCCCGGGCTCGGCGACAGCACTGGGGTGCTGCCGATGCGCGAGGACCATTACTGGCAGCAAATGGAACTGGGCGAACAACTACCCTTCGCACGCGACCTCCTCGATCGACTCCAGCAAAAGTACGGGATTGAGAGCTTCCTCCTAAGCGGCCTCTGTGGCGGCGCCGTCACCGCCATACGTACGGCCGCCGAACAAACGAAGCGCGTGCTCGGCCTGGTCCTACTTGAGCCCACCTTTCTTCTTACCCGCTCCGCCGAAGAACTACGCGCCCGCCGCATTCTCGACACCAAGACCCTGGACGATGGCCTATTGACCATCCGAGCTCGGCTCTTCTCCCCACGCTCCTGGGGCCGGGCCATCTGCGGACGTTCCAAAACCAAGCACCACCTGGGGGTTCTCTGGCAGAGCGCAATACGCAGCGCCTCAGAACTCTTAGGCAAAACGAGGCTCCCCGAAGACAGCAATCTCGACCTGATCGAACGTTGGCAGCGCACCCTCGGCGCACAAATCCCGACCCTACTCTTCGCCGCCGGTGGTGGTCCGCTTCAGGCGCAAGCTCGCCGGGTCTATGAACGTGTATTGAGTGCCCGCGAGCGATCATGGGTGCAGTGGGAAACCCTCCCCGGCGCCAATCACACCTTAACCACCGGAGAAGTACACCCGATCGTGCAGAGCGTGACCTTGGATTGGATCCGAGGACGCCTGGGGCAGGCCATATAAATGTGCGGCATCGCTGGGAGCTGGAGCCTGACAGGAGCCCTACCAAAGCCCGAAGCGGCTGAGCGAATGCTCTCCGCCCTCCAGCACCGAGGCCCTGATGCCTCCGGAAGCTGGAGCGGTCCCGGCGTATGGCTTGGGCACACACGCCTATCGATCATCGATATCGCGGGTGGCCTGCAGCCGATGCACCTCGAAGAGCGCGACCTGACCCTCAGCTTCAATGGCGAGATCTTCAACCATGTCGAGCTACGGCAGGAGCTGGAGCAGCTAGGGCACCGCTTTCGCACCCACTCAGACACCGAGGTCCTACTACATGCCTTCGCCGAGTGGGACACGGACTGCGTACAACACCTCAACGGCCAATGGGCCTTCGCCATCTACGATGGGCATCGCCGAAGGCTCATCCTCTCCCGCGACCGTCTCGGCATCCGACCGCTCTACTATGCGAAGGCAGAGGAGCGCCTCCTCTTCGCCAGCGAAATCTCCGCACTCTTCGCTGAAGGCAGCCTCGAGGTTCGCCTCGACCCGCTGGGGCTACGCCACTGCTTCACCCACTGGTTCCCAGTGGCTCCACAAACGGCCTTTGTCGGCGTTCAAGAGCTCCGGCCGGGGCACAGTCTCATCGTGGATTCCGCGGGCGAACACCTTGAGCACTACTGGGAGCTGGGCTTCGACGAGGTGGACCAACAGCGCTCGCGCCAATCCTGGGCAGAAGAACTCCGAGCACTACTCGACGACGCCACCCGGCTGCGCCTCCGGCGCAGTGACGTTCCCGTCGGCGCCTACTTGAGCGGCGGCCTCGATTCTTCGGCAACGGTCGCGCTTGCCCGCCGCCATGCAGAGAGCAAGCTCCAAACCTTCTCCGTCGCCTTCGAAGACCCCGAATACGACGAGCGGAGCTTCCAACAGCTACTCGCCCGCGACTTCCATGTCGATCACCATCAGTTCGTCTGCACCAAGGACGAGATCTGTCGCCGCTTCCCCGAAGTCGTGCGCCATGCAGGCACAACGCTGCTGCGCACAGCCCCCGCGCCGCTCTTCCTTCTCGCCGAACGAGTGCGGGCAGCAGGCTTCAAGGTCGTGCTGACCGGAGAAGGCGCCGACGAAATGCTCGGTGGCTACGACATATTCAAGGAGTGCAAGATCCGGCGTTTTTGGGCTCGGCAGCCAAGCTCCACTTGGCGACCAAAGCTGTTGCAGCGCCTCTATCCCTGGCTGCCCCGCCTGCAACGCCAAGGGCCAAAGTTCCTTGGCCGTTTCTTCCGCGTTCGACAGGAAGATCTCACCAGCCCTTGGTTCTCGCACTTGCCGCGCTGGCACACGACGAAAAGCACCCAGCTGTTCTTCCGCACCGATCTGCGCCAGGCCTGGGCACAAGAGCCCGAGGCTGCCGAGGAGGCGCTCCGGCCACAGCTGCCAGCAAACTTTTCCAACTGGACCAGCTTCGCCCAAGCGCAGTGGATCGAATCGCGAAGCTTCTTGCCCGGCTACCTGCTGTCATCGCAGGGCGATCGTATGGCCATGGCCGCAAGCATCGAAGGTCGCTTCCCCTTCCTCGACCATCGCATCGCCGAATTCGCCAGTCGCATGCCACCCCGCATCAAGATGCACGGCCTGGATGAGAAGCGTGTACTCAAAGACGCCGTCGGCGCTGAGCTGCCGACAGCCATCACCAATCGCAAAAAACAGCCCTACCGCGCTCCTGAGGCGAACTGTTTTTTTGACACAGATAAAGGGCGCGCTCGCTCAGATTGGGTCGAGGAACTGGCCTCGCCAGCGGCCTTAGAGCGCCTTGGCATCTTCGACCCCGGGCGAGCTGGCCGATTACTCAACAAGGCTCGTGCCGGCAGGGTCGTTTCGCCGAGAGACGGCATGGCGGTCATCGCTCTGCTATCGACTCAGCTACTCGCCAGCGAGTTCTCCGCTCAAGCACCTCTCTGACCCCATACTCCATCAAGGCCGATTCCCATGAATGCCGAGATTGAACAGAAGCTGCGCGACTTCATCGTCGAGACCTTTCTCTTCGGCGAAGACGACCCCAATCTCCTTAACGACTCCTCCTTCATCGAACTGGGGGTCATCGACTCGACCGGAGTCCTGGAGGTCGTCGAGTTCGTCGAAGACAGCTTCGGTCTCAGCGTCGCCGATGACGAGCTGGTCCCGGAAAACTTTGACTCCATCGGCCAGCTCAGCGAGTTCATCTGCAGCAAGAAAGGAAGCCCAGCATGAGCGCGATCTTCTCGCCTGAGGTTCTGGTCTTTGACGAACAAGCCGAGATTGAACGACTCTGCACCTGGATCCGGAATGTTGTCGGCAAGCAGCTCGGACGCCGTGGCGCCGTCGTGGGCCTCTCCGGCGGCATCGATAGCTCGGTCGTCGGCGCCCTCTGCGTCAAGGCTCTCGGCCCTAAACGGGTCTTCGGCCTCCTGCTCCCCGAACACGACTCCAGCAGCGAGACAACACCGCTCGGCCGGCAACTCGTCGAGCACCTTGGCATCGACCATCGTGAAGAGTCGATTTCGGCCATTCTCGAAGGCGCGAACGGCTACCACCGACGCGATGAATCGATCCGGCAAACCCTGCCCGAGTATGGTGAAGGCTGGAAGAACAAGATCGTCCTGCCACCGGCCACAGATGGGACCTACCGCATCTTCCAGCTGGTAGCCCAGGACCCGAGCGGCAAGGAATATCGCGAGCGCATGAACAGCGACTCCTATCTCGGCGTCGTTGCGGCGACCAATTTCAAGCAGCGCTCGCGCACGATGCTCCAGTACTACTGGGCCGACCGGCTGGTCTATGCCGTTGCCGGGACCCCCAATCGCCTTGAGTTCGATCAGGGCTTCTTCGTCAAGGGCGGCGACGGACTCGCAGACTTCAAGCCGATCGTGCACCTCTACAAAACCCAGGTCTACGCCCTCGCCAAGGCGCTAGAGCTGCCGGCGGAGATCCAGGGCCGCTCGCCAACCACCGACACCTATTCGCTGCCACAGTCGCAAGACGAGTTCTACTACTCACTGCCCTGGAAGCGCATGGACCTGGCGCTCTGGGCCTACGATCACCAGATCTCGGCGGCGGAGGCCGCTCCGGTTCTCGAGCTCGACCCAGAGCAGGTCGAGCACGTCTACCGTGACATCGAATCAAAGCGCAAGGTTGCTTCCTATCTGCACGCAGCGCCCGTGACACCGACGACCAAGTGAGAACCCAGCTGCCTGCCGACGAAGAACTCCTGCACACGCGTTTCTTCGAGCATTGCCGCCAAAGCCCCGAGGACCCGGCCTTACGCACCCGGGCCGGCGACATCTCCTATGGCGAACTCGGCCGGCAAGTCGAGCGCTTTGCCTCGCAACTACTCGCGCACGGCTTCGAGCCAGGTGGCCGTGTCGCAGTTCTCCTCGATAACGGGCCGGAGTATCCGATAGCGATCTACGGCACCCTGGCCGCTGGCGGCGTCGTCGTACCGCTCTGCCCAGACAGCAAAGGCCAGGCCCTTCGCTGGATGCTGGGGCATGCGGATGTGCAGGTCTTGGTCAGCGGGCCACGTAGCACCCGCCTCATCGTGAGTAGCGACTGGGAGCTTCCTCCCAAGACCCAAGTCATCGTCAGCGGCTCCCAGTATCCGAAGGACGATGTCCGCTTCACCGGCCTGGATGAAGTATTGGCAACAACGGCGCCTTTCACGCCTCCCACGATCACCGGTGAAGCACTCGCGGCGATCCACTACACCTCCGGCACCACTGGACACCCCAAGGGGGTCATGCTCGAGCACCGCCAGCTCACGAGCAACGTCCGCTCGATCATCGAATACCTGGGGCTCGTGCCCAGAGACGTCATCGGCCTCACCCTTCCCCTGTACTACGCCTACGGATCTTCGGTCCTACACACCCACCTGGCGAGTGGTGCCTGCATCGCCTTCGTAAGCTCCTTGGCCTATGCCCAGCGCAGCCTCGAAGAACTGGTCTGCATGGGCGCCACCGGCTTCAGCGGGGTGCCCGCCTCCTTCGCCAAACTCGTGCCCCTGCAGGAGAAGATGCAGCTCGAGATGCCAGCGCTGCGCTACCTGACCCAGGCAGGGGCCGGAATGTCCAAGCAGTTAACACAGCGGGCACTCGCCGCCTGGCCTGAGGCCGAACTCTACATCATGTATGGACAAACCGAGGCTTCGGCACGCCTGGCCTGGCTCCCCCCCGACAGGCTGGCGCAGAAGCTCGGCTCGGCAGGAAAGCCCATCCCAGGCGTCGAACTCAGCATCATCGACAGCGAAGGCAACCCAGTGCCGCCGGGGCAAGACGGCGAAGTCCTCGCTCGTGGCCCCAGCATCATGCGGGGGTATTGGCGCGACCCTGAAGCCAGCGCCAAGGCACTGCGCTTTGGCGGCTTGTGCACTGGCGACATCGGGCACCTTGACGAAGACGGTTTCCTCTGGCTGATCGGGCGCCAGAGCGAGCTGATCAAGTCCGGCGGGCACCGCATTGGTCCTGGCGAGATCGAAGCCGCGCTGCTGCGGCATCCGGCGGTCGCCGAATGCGGAGTCGCGGGATATCCGGATGAGGAGCTGGGCGAGGCGATACACGCCTTCGTGGTGCTCGCCGAGGGCACGAGCGCAACGGCAACGGCGCTACAACGGCACTGCCTCAAGGAGCTGCCGCGTTTCAAGCTGCCAAGCGCGGTGCACTTCGTGCAGGAACTCCCGCGCACAGCCAGCGGCAAGCTGCAGCGACGCCGACTCTCGTTCTCCAGCTAGAAGCCAATCCGTTCGACGCAGCCACTCCTGCCCCCCGAAAGAACCCTCCGCTCGAAAGATCTAGGGCTCGGTCAGGAGAACCATCGCCAAGCGCAGCGGCGGCCAGGACCCGACATGGTCTGCAGGGGCCTGCTTCTGCCCCATCGGCCTCTCGCGCACGAGGAAGACATACGCCGGTTGCCGATCGCAGATCGCCTCGCAGAACATCGCATCTCGCGTCGCGTCGCGCAGCTGCATCAGCACCAGATCGGGGACCTTGCCCTGACTCCAGCGCCCTGGCTTTTCCGCGTCACCGACCAGCTGCCGACTCCCCAGTTGCTCCCCACCCGGACGGCAGTCGAAGAGCCGCACATAGGAGTGGATCAAGGGCAGCACGCTGGAAAGTCCTTCGCGCCGAGCCTTGCTCCAGGCCTGAAACCAATCACGAGCCTCGCCGCGTGCCGCGTGGCTCGGCTTGAGATCTGCAGACTCCAGCGGCCGAGCCAAGACCTCAAGCAGGCGATTCTGAACCTGGATCGTCCGCCCGATCTCCTCCTCGAAGAGCTTGTCAGGGTTCGCTAGCTCAAAACCCCTGCTATTCCCAAAGCCGCCACCTCGGCCCGCGAACACGAGCATCCCGATCAGAGACGCTCCTATTACCACCCAAAGGAAGCGGCGACGACCGCGGGGCATCGTGCCGCGTAGACGCTTGCCGACCGGACTCAGCTGCCCACCCGCCGCCTGCGTAGCTTCCGCACGCCAGGCGAGCCCAAAGCGCTCGGCGCAAAACTCGCACTCATGCAAGTGTTCGGCCAAGGCCCGCCGCGTCTCCGCATCGAGATTCCCATGGATATAAGGAGAGAAGAGACCCTCGAAATATCGACAGTGATCCGCAGCGAAGGGATCGTTCTGGGACGTACTAGGCGGATCACCCGTCATGAGCGGATGATCGACAGCAATGCGCCCCGGCCTGAAGTCCGGGGACCGCCGATACCCAATGACCTAGCTAGCCAGCAGCCTAGCTACACAACGGTCCATCCACCCAGCACAGCAGAAGCCAGACCCGGCAACCAAAGCCGCCGGCCACCCTCAGCCCAGACACCCTCAGCCCAGATAGGAGCAGGGGCTAGACAGGACCAGCCGCGGAGCGGCCGAGGCGACAAGCACGGCGAAGCCAGAGCATCGCTCGCTCGACTTCGCGCGGGCTCACGACCGGGATCTGGACGAACTCTCGTGCGTCCGTCTCCTCTCCGGTCTTCACCTTCTTGGCGTTCTGGATTTTCAAGGCTTCAGAAACCTGGGGAGGGGCGAGCTTTACAACGATGCCTTTTCGGCCGAGAAAGGCAAAGACCTGGCCGCGCACGAGGAAAGACTCGCGTCGGTTGATCTTCTGCTTTTCTACGTCCTTCCAGGCTTCGAGGCGTTCGGTGATCGTCTGCAAGGGGTCCATGAGGCGCAAGAGTATAGCTGCGAAGGCCCCTCAACCGAAGCATGGACTCGAATCGAGATCAGCTCCCGTGAAAGGCCCTTGCTATGGGAGCGCAGCAGGGCTCAGACACGCCCCAGGCTCAAGAGCGCCCGATCATCCCTCGAAGAATGTTGCGCGTCACCGCCGAAGCAATCGACGGGTTCTCCATGAGCCGGCGCCGGCAGTACGCGATGGCGTGCTTCCACGAGGTCGCAAAAGGCACGTACGACCGCACCTTGACCGGCCCACCGTCGCCCACCTTGCCCGCACGCAGCTCCTGCACCAGCTTGTCGCGCGGCACCCCATAGAGCATCTGCACTTCGTAACGATCGCTCGACACTCCGGTGGCTGGCACGACTTCGGTCAGGAATCGACGCACGTACGCTTCGTCGTGGGTCGCAAATTCCACGTAGTTACCGCGCTCAAGCAGGATCTTGGCAAAGCGAAGCAGCCGCTCCTTCATCACAGTCTTGTCCTGAGTCGCAACGCTGACCGGCTCCAAGTAGATGCCGATCACCAGCCGAACCCGCATGCCGATGGGGATCCGCTGCAGATCCTTCTCGGTCCGTTCGAGCCGAGCCTGCAGCACAACCCCCAGATGCCGATGCCCCTCCTCCCAAAGGCGGTTCACGAGATCCAAGGTCCACTCGGTCCAGTGTCGATCCTCCATGTCACAGGTGACCGGAACGCCCTTTTCCCCGGCGTATTGGACGATCATCCGCACAGCATCCTCACTGCCTGCGGCGTCCATGCCTTCGCCGCGCTCGAGCGGACGTGTCGTATAGGAGCTGGGCTTGAGTGACAGCGTCGGACGCAGATCCCCCTCGGGGAATGCCGCCGCTGCTTCGACCATCTGCCGGTAGACCTGACAGGCATCCTCGACCTGAGCCTGCTCTTCGACGTTCTCCTGCAGCAAATCGAGCGTCGTGAGCACCCCGCGCTCATCGTAGAGCTGACGCGCAACATCAACGGCGCTCTCCAGCGAATCGCCAGCGACGTAGGGGCGAGCAAAAAATTTCACGAGCGAACCAGGCAGGGCCTGGATGAGTGCGCGGATGACCATGCGTGCAATCCCTGGGAAACGCTAGGGGCGGCATAGGATCTTAGGAGCGCATCGCAAAAATCCCGTGCTACGAAGGATCCGAAAACCCAGAGAAAAGCGCCCAGCCAAGGGCGTCCCTCCTACAGCCCCTGCCTAGGAACAGTCGATGGGAAGGACAAACCCTCGATATCCATGGCAATGAGCGCTCCCCCCCTACGAACCGCCGGCCACCCCCAGGACAGACACCCGGCCCTCGCTTTGGCCACCGGCTCTCGCCACTTTTTTCAGGGAGTTCGCGGCGGCTTTCCCAGCGAGCCTCAGCAACTCAAGCGCCATGGCCAGGCCTGACGAATGAGAGCGCTCAGCAACTTCCCGCTCGAGATCTTCGGAGATCGCTCCGAGTATCCCTTCGATGAGATTCTCAGCTTCGGCCCAGCAAACGGCCGCAGAGCCGGGGATCGTGTCTTCCCCTACGACATCGTCTTCGATGCAAGCAGGCAGGACATCTACGAGCTGCTCGCCTCGCTACCGGACGGTTTCGTCCCTGATGTCCTGCTCTTCGTCTGGCCGGACCAGGACCCCATCCCAAGCAAGCTCGAACAGTGCCCAATCCCGACGCTCGCCTTCGTCAGTGACTACAACCTGGCCCTCCCCCTTTACCTGCGTAGCTGGCCCTTCTTTGACCTCGTGCTCTGCGACCGCCCCGGGCTGCAAGTCCTGGGCAGCTTGCCTTTCGCCCGCGTCGAACCCATCTGTCAGTTTTCCTTCCGTCCAGATGTTCACCACATCTACCGGGAGCCAAGCGGGAAGCCGATCGACCGCGACATCGACATCTGCTTTGTCGGCAACCTGAATCCACAGATCCAACGCGAGCGCAGCCTATACCTGGAACGGCTCCAAGCTCTGAGCGGCCAACACAAGGTCTTCATCGGCTCCACCCCGCAGGGTGAAGCCTATGGGCGGATGCTCTCGCGCAGCAGAATCACCTTCAATCGCTCGATACGGGGCGAGATCAACCTTCGCTGCTTCGAAGCCCCAGCCTGCGGCTCCCTGCTATTCATCGAACGCGAGAACCAAGAGATCCGCGACTACTTCGAGGATGGCCGCGAGGTCGTGCTCTACTCGCCAGAGGACCTAGAGCTAAAGCTGAAGTATTTCCTCAGCCATGAAGAAGAGCGCGCAGCCATCGCCGCCCGCGGCCACAAGCGAGTCCAGCAATACCGCCTGGCCTCACATCTCCACGGCCTCCCAGATCTCATTCGCCAATTGGACCGCGCCCAGCGACCGATCGCGGATGCGCTGACGACAGAGCTGGGGCGCGGCGAACTACAGCTACTGACCTGGGCCAGCGGGGGGCCATTGCTGAGTCCTCTGGTCAAAGCGGTTCAGCGGGCCCCACACTCAGCCTTGGCACGCAACCAGCTGGCGGTCGCGATGCTCGCGCGCTGCGCCGACCAGGTCTCCCCCCAAGATGCCTACGAACATCTGGCCGCAGCCACTCACTTGGATCCTAGTTATCTGCCGGCCCGCTGGAACCTCTGCCTGCTCGCCGAACAGACCGGCCAAGTCGAACTCCGCAAGGCCATACTGAGCGACATCGAGCAGATACTCTCGAAAAGCCCCCTCAAGCCGAGTTCCCTAGACGGCTTTGTGCTGCCGCTGAACTATTCGAGCAAGCAGCGGGAGCAGGCAGGAGCTTGGTGTGCGGCGCAAAGGGAGGGGTTTATCACCCCAGTCGAGGCCCTACACAGGCATTGGCTCAATCAGGAAATGAGCCAGCTAGCAGCGGCTGAGCCCGTAAGCGAGCAAGCCCCCCTCAGTCCTGCCCCTGCGCTTTGACCGCAAGTTCTCGCAGGAACTTGAAGGTAAACAGCCCGGTGTCATGACCGTCGCTGAAGAGAAAGCGCAGGGCGTAACGGCCAACGACCTCGATCTTCCTGATCTGAATGTCGTCGGGCACGGTACTGGGGTCCAGAATCGGTGCCCCGGTGAACTCGTCGATGCAGCCAGCACAGGGGCACTTGCGACGAAGCTCGCATCCGCGATGCAGGCTCTCCATGCCGTCCTTCCAAGTGAGGAGAAGAAGCTCGGGCGAAGGCTGCGTCATTCTCACGGGTTCGATCATCGCTTTGTTCTCCTCTGCGGGGCCTGGCAATAGAAGTCGGTGTAGGATCCCGCCTTGTCGATGCAAGCTTCGCCCGGATCTCTATCACTGCCCGAGGATCTCGCCCGGCGCCTCTGCGTCGGCGTGCTCGCGGGCGGTCAGTCCGCGCGCATGGGCGAAGACAAGGCCTGGCTCGACTTTGGCGGCCAAGCCTTACTCCTGCACGTGCTCCAGCGCCTCGCTCCCCTCGCTGTCCCCACAATGGTCGCCGCCGGCGCCGCAGGCCACCAAGTCCCAAAGCCTGCCCCTGAGGTTCAGCTGGTCCGGGATCGCATAGCTGGGGAAGGCCCCCTGCTCGGGATCGAAGCGCTCTTCGCAGCCATGCCCAAGGAGCGGGACCTCCTGCTCCTTGCCAGCTGCGACGCCCCCTTCGTCGATGCAGGCCTCGCTGCCGTGCTCTATGCACAGCTAGGCACAGCAGAAGCTGCCGTGCCCAGCCAGCAGGGGCAGCTCCATGGACTACTCGCCCTCTATCGCCGCTCCACGGCTTCAGCGCTGGCGGCGACCCTGCGCTCGGGGCGCAGGAGCGTTCACGCCTGGCTGCAGCGACTGTCCTGGATAGAGGTAGATGCGAGCATCCTCAAGGCGGCCGGCCTCGACCCGCAGCTACTGCTCAACATCAATGAGCCTGACGAGTACCAACAAGCTCGGACTCGCCTGGAAGGCAGCTAAGCCCTCTCAGTTCGCTGTTTGCCCGCCCTCTGCGGCCTCCAGCTCCTCGCGCTCGCGGAGGGTGTCGCCGTAGGGGTCAAAGCCCCAGAGCCACTGGAAGGGAAAGCTCACAACGTCCCAGCCCAGCGCCACGGGGAAGGCGCCGAGGGTGCCGACCACGCGCACGATGTCCCGATCGCGGTCCCCTGGGGTGCCGAAGTAATTGGGCTCGCCAGCATTCCAGCGCAGTAAGTGCTTTGTCGCGCAGGAAGGGACAAGCAGCACCGTCGCCAGGAGGAAGACGGGGAGAAGCAGGCGTCTGACAGTGCGTCGGTTCATGCGTCGCAGCTCACGAAAAAGCAGGGGTCCTCGCGGGCAGATCTTGGCGCTTGGATGCTCCGGAACCAAATCTGGATTCGCGCTTCACTGCGAACGCCCGCGTTTCTGGCGCAGCCGCAGCAGCACCGAGCTTCGACGCCCGGGACGCGGCTTCCTTGCACCCGTAGCGCCTTTCGCTGGCTTTGCTGGCTGGGACCTCGGCTGCTCGGCCTCGGGCGTGACCGGCTCGGGGGCGGGTTCGGGGCTCGGTTCGGGACTCGGCTCGGGGGAAACAGGCGGCGGGCTCTTCTTGCGGATCGCCTTGGGCAAGGGCTTCTTCGGCTCCTCATCCATATCCCGGCGCTCCGACCAATGAGGGCGCTCCTCGAAGCGCGGAGAGCGACGATCGTCACGGCGGGGAGCGCGAGAGTCGTCACGGCGCCCCCCGCGACGGTCATCGCGACGCCCTCCGCGACGCTCACCCCGACCTGCCCCCTGGTATCCATCTCCGCCCCCGCCGCCATCGCCGCGCTTACTGCTGCGCTTGGGCTCGATGAAAAAGCGCCGCACGCACAGGGTCGCGTAGGCACCACGCGGGAGCTCGAAGCGAAGTTCGACCGACAAACTCCCCTTATTGCGAGTGTCGGCCTGCGGGTCGCCGACCTCGAGGCCGGAAGGACGCAGCATGACCGGACGCAGCTCCTCCTTGAGCGCGAAACCCTCGAACTCGTCCAGCCTCGCCAGTTGTTCCTGCCGAATATCGAGATCCTTCAGCACCGACTCGACGGCTTCGGCGAAGACATGGTCGGCAAATCGAGTGTTCGCGTCGATCAACGGCAGCTCGAGCCGCTCCAGGCGCTCGCTGCGACGATCGTCTAGGTAGCGCCAAGCGCAGAGTTCACCGAGTAGCGAATCGAGCCATAGCTGATGCTGCTCGCCGACGATGCGCTGGAGATAGCGACTGACAGATCGATTCCAGATGAAGGACTGCAGCGAATAGTTGTGGATCAGCTTGAGCCGCATCGGAACAGCGGAAAGCGCCGCGACAAAGTCGCCGTCCCTCTGCAGCTGTTCGAAGATCGCGCGATACATCGGGCCACGCGCAATCTCGGCACAGGTCGCCCAATCCCCCCAGTTCATCGCGAGGATTCTCTTGAGCTTGGCGTCGCTACCAGAATCGTTGACCCTCCCGGTAGAGGGACGAGCGATGAGGCGACGCAAGGCCTCATCGGGATAGCCCTTCGCCAGCGCCAGCGCCACGAGCCCCTGCCCATGCTGCAGGCAGCCAAAACGCTGATCGTCAAAATAGTTGGGCAGGCCCTGCTGTATGACCGCAGCCTTATTGCGACGGAGCTTCGCCGCATCAAAGTGGCTGAGATCGCGCACGGTGATGCGGAAGCGATTCCCTCGACTCATTTTCGAGTGGATGGCTTGGTTCGCACGCCCAACGAAAGAGCAGGAGAGCCCCGGCTCCTCGTGATCGATGCGCTTGCCCATGATCGAGACATACTGCTCGGTCACCGCCTGCCGGTCCTTCAGCCCGGCATAGGCCAGAGCTGGACGCTGCACGCCAGCCGCCTTGGCGATGCGATCGAGCGCCTCAAGAGTGTCCATGCGCTCCTTGCGCACACGATGCACGAAGAACTCACCATTCTCCGATCTCTCGAAGTCGAGCAGCTCGGTGACGCGGAAGTCCTGGGGACGTTGCTTGAGTTTCATCTGCGGGTCTCGAGGGGGAGCACTTCGTCAGCGAGGTCTTCGATCAAAGCAAAGCGATCTAGCTTACGCAGTACGAGGGCAAGATCGGCGGGGATGGCCGCCTCTACTTCAATCTCCGCACCAGTTCCGGGGGAGGTGAAGCGAAGCTTCCATGCGTGCAGGGTCAAGCGATCGATCAGAGCAGTATCGCGGCCATGCCCATGTTGGCGATAGCCCCGCTTGAATTCGGAAAGGCGAAGCGCCTCCTGCCCCCCGTAAAGGGGATCAACAGCAAGCGGCAAGCGCATCCACATCAGGTGGGCGCGGATCTGATGCATGCGGCCGGTACTCGGACGAGCTTCGAGCAGGGTAAAGCCGCGGTAGCGACGCAAGACTCGGAATGCCGTGTGAGCCTCACGCGCCCCTTTCTTCTTGCCGATGGCCACTCGGCCGCCAGAGATCGTGCGGCCAATCTCGAAGTCCGCTTCGAACTCGTCGCGGAAGGCCTGCCCCCGCACCAGAGCCAAGTAGCGTTTTTGGACCTGACGCTCGCGAAACTGCAGGTCGAAGCTGCGCGCCGACTCGAGACCTTTGGCGATAACCAACACCCCCGAGGTGCCCCGGTCGAGCCGGTGCACGATGCGCAGATCCTCTCGCTCGGGAAACCAGCCTTGCAACTGGCTCTGCACACTAGGCTCGTTGTTGCGATCAGGAACACTGGCCAGCCCAGCCGGCTTATCCAGCACGAGGCAGGACTCGTCTTCGAAGAGCAGCTCGGGGAGCGTATCAAGCGGCACGGCACGACGCTCGAAGCGGGGCAGATCCTCAGGCTTGACGCCCTCCCCAAGCATGAGCACGTCCCCGCTGCGGACCTTGCGCCTCCCTTGGCGCGGCTGCGCATTCACCGTGATCTTGCCGTTTTGGATCAAGCGCCGCAGCGCCGCCCGCCGCACGCCCTGGAGCCACAGCTCGGCCACCACTTCAAAGGGGCGACCGTGCTGATCGTCCGGCACGACGTAGATGCGATCTTCAGAACCAGGGCGAGACAAGGAGCACGAACCTCAAGAAAAGGGGCAAAGAGGATAGCGTCTGCCCCCGGCCTCCGCACGAGACATCCCACAGCAGCTGCTCATGGGGGCTTCGGCCGCTCGCCCGAGGCAGCGTCCAAGCATCGACAAGAGATCTCGAGGCTGAAAGGCTCTGGCTCCCCCAGTCCACGATGGCATGGCAAGAGTCACCGACCCCAGATTGGCCAAGTCTCAATACCGGGACAACTCACGGATTCCCATAAATGAGACGGGCCGAGCGAGAATCCGGAACTCCCCTTTAGGAAATCTTAAGAGTTCCCCATGGTTCTGCACCAAGCAGAGCAAGGATCTCAGCAGCTCCCCGAACTCTTTCATCTTTCAATACAATCTCAATCTCGGCTTTGGCCCAGTCCTTGCTGCCCCCAATAAGCAATGCCCAGCTCTCAACGCAAGCTCTCTCAACGCAAGCTCTCTGCCACCCTTCGCATACTCATTGCCGACGACGATGCTGACGTGCGGCAAATCCTAGGCGAGCGCCTTACCATGGAGGGCTTCGAGACCTCCTTTGCAACCAGTGGCGAACAAGCCCTAGTCCAATGGCTGCTTTCCCGAAAAAGCGGGAATCTGGAGAGTTCGGAACGACCCTTCGATGTTCTGATCCTCGACATCCAAATGCCGGGGATGAGCGGTATCGAGACCCTCAAACTCGTGCGCCAGATCGACCAAGAAGTCACGATTCTGATGATTTCGGGCTTCGGCGACCTATCGCGTGCCGTGCAATCACTTCGGCAGGGTGCAGACGACTACATCAGCAAGCCCATCAGGATCTGGGACCTGCGGGATCGGATCGCGACGGCCCGGGGTCGCCGGCGCGCACTTGAGCAGCGCTCGAACAATGCTCCGCCAAGAACAAGAAGCGGAGAAACCGGCAAAGAGCTGATGAGCGGCGCTAGCCCCTCAACCACAGCCCGCGACACGACCACAACAGGAAACACAAGCGGACTGGAATGGGGCTCGTGGATTCGCCCCAGATCATCCTCGGAGAATCTCGATAGCGCAGACTCTCCTAGTCCCACTGACGAAACGATGCCCCAGGCAGCAGGGCCCCAGGCACCGGATCACCGCAATGCACTAAGCAAGGAATCTTCGAGCCGCAGACGGGCAGAAGAGCAGGCCGCCCAACACTCCCCAAAGGGCAGAGAAAACTGCTCCGCTTGTTCCGGAGCAGCGAAGTCGGGTCCTGGCGAGAACCCAACTTCAGGGAGTGGAAAGGCAGCTGACGGGAAGGCCCCTGGCAGGGAGGCGCCCCCATCCGCTCAACCCGCCTCGCGACTCGGAGATTCTGCTTTTAGTCCGGGGGGGAGTTCGGCGATCCAGCCGAATTCCCCCTTGGACGCCTTTCTTCTTCTCGCGACCCGGATGGAGCGCCAACGTGAAGGCTGGCGCAATCACGGCCAGCGCGTCGCTCAACGCTGCCTTTGCGTTGTCGAAGGTCTAGCGACCAAACACCGCTTCCAAGGCCATCATCTACGAGGCTTGGCGCTCGCGGCCAAGCTACATGGGCTGGGCCTCGTCCAGGCCCGTGGCCAGAGCTTCCGAGAGTTCTCCTCCTTCGAGCACGGCACCGCACCGGACGATCACGAGCTCTTCTCGAACCTTGCACAGGGCCAAGAGTCCGAGAACCTCGAACTCGTGGCCCAGGTCCTGAGCGCCTACCTACGCTGCGACCAGGCCGCCGACTGGAGCAAAGCCAAGCAGAAGCAGGCATGGCAAGAGCAGAGCCAAGTAATCGAAGTCGCGAGACGCATCCTGCACGGAACGGATACGAGGCGCCAACAGGCCCAACAGTCACAGCCAGTGCCGTCGGCAGCCATGCACAGGGATGACCCCATCAACGATCTCATCCAGATCTTTGAGCTCTCCGACCACTGGATCCACTTGACCAGCTCAGGACTCGAAGGGCTCAGCCCCAGGCATGCCCATTTGCGCCTGAGCGAGGCCCTCAGTCACCGATCCGGCTTCCCCTGGGATCGCGCCCTTCAGACACTGCTGAACGCATCCTGAATGACCGAAGCTCAGGGGGGCTACGCAAGCTCCGCCCCCCTGGCCGCCGATAGATAGCTCGTGAGCACGAAGATCCAAAGGCAGCGTAGCTACGGGCGCAGCGTCTCGGTCGTCATCCCCGTGTGGAACGAAGTCGAGTTGACGCGCGCCTGCCTCGCCAGCCTAGCGCGGGGCCGCGAAGAACACGGCTTGCCACAAGAGCTCATTCTCGTGGACAACGGGAGCTCTGATGCGACGCCGAGCTGGCTAGCCGAGATCGTCAGCACCACGCCATGGATCCGCAGCGTCAGCTTTCCTGAGAATCGCGGCTTCGCCGCCGGCTGCAACGCAGGCTTACGAGTAGCCCAAGGTGACTGGGTTACCTTCCTCAACAACGACACACTGGTGTCGACTCAGCTCTTGCCGCGCCTCCTCCGCGCTGCTCTCCGGCAGCCACGAGTGGGGCTCGTCGCTCCCTGCTCGAACTACGTCAAGGGACGCCAACGGATCGAGATCTTTGGCAACGAGCAAGCCGAGGATGTCGAAGGAGTGCAGCGCCGACTGGTGCAGGATTTCGACGACCGCGTCGAAGACGTCAACTGCCTGGCGGGCCTCTGCCTGCTCGCCGAACGCAAGCTGCTGGAGAACCTCGGCGGCTTCGATGAACGCTTCGGACTCGGAAACTACGAGGATGATGACCTGATCCTGCGCATCCGTCTCCGCGGCCTCCGATTACTCATCGCCCGCGACGCCTACCTCTTCCACCACGGCAACCGCACCTTCAAGGCACTAGGCATCAACTACGAGGAGCAGCTCCAGGAGAACCGGCTTCACTTCGACCAGAAATGGCACGAGCAAGCTCTCTTCACGGTCGAAAAAGCCCTGACTCGCGGAAACACGGCAGAGGCAAAGAGCATCCTCAACTCCGGGGCAGAGCTGCCGAGCGCGGCACGGGCCCATGCCTGCGCTCGCGTCGCAGAGCAAGAACAGCGATTCACCGATGCGGCTACACACTGGCGGCAATACCTGCAAGAGGCACCCTTCGACAGTGAAGCGCATTGCCACCTCGCACTCTGCCATATCAAAGAAGGTGACGAATCGGGGGGGCGTATTCGGCTGGCTGAGGTCTTGCGTGTGCACTGCTACGACAGCCTGGTCGCGGCCAGCGTGCTGACTCAGCTCGCAGAACACGAGCTTGAGCAGGGCCGACACCAGCTCGCCTGCGCCGACGTAGAGGATGCTCTCGCTATCCGGGAAGACTTCGTACCTGCGATCAACCTACGTGCGGTGCTGGACCTGGCGGCAGAACGGCCGAGCGAGGCACTCGCACGACTAGAGCCCTGGCTCGATCGGCAGGATGAATGCCTGCACGCCAACGCGGGCATCGCCCTCCACCAGCTCGGACGCCAGGACGAAGCCCTAGCCGCATTCCGCAGGGGCGTGGAGCTTGGCGAACCAAACTGTGCCTCAGCGCGGAACCTGCGCCAACTGGAGACGGCTCTCGGGCTCTAGGATTTTAGACCTCTAGCCAGTCCCTCGCGCCGGCCTCAGCGACCAGCGAGTGGATCGCGAATGACCAGCAGGCGCTCTTCGCTCATGTCCTGCATCGCCCAGCGCAGCCCCTCGCGCCCGAGTCCGCTGTCCTTGACGCCGCCATAGGGCATGCTGTCGACTCGCCAGGAAGGCACGTCGCCAATCACCACAGCGCCGACCTCAAGCTGCTCCCAGGCTCGCTGCACCTTGTAGAGGTCGCGGGTGAAGATCCCGGCCTGCAGGCCGAAAACGCTGTCGTTGACCTCAGCAAGCGCCTCATCAAAGTCGTCGAAGGCGCTGAGCACCGCCACCGGCCCGAAGGCCTCCTGACACACAACGGCTTGATCCCGAGGCACGGCTTCGAGCACGGTCGCTTCGAGCATGGCTCCCTGTCGCTGTCCACCACAGAGAAGCCGAGCCCCGGCAGCCTCCGCACTCCGCACCCACTGCTCTAGGCGCATCGCTTCCTGCTCAGAGATCATCGGCCCAATGAAGGTCTCCGGATTCTTCGGGTCGCCCGCCAGCAGCTCGCGCGCCCGCGAGACGAAGGCCTCGCGCAGTTCCTCGTAACGGGACCGGTGCACGAGGATCCTCTGCACACCAATGCAGCTCTGCCCCGACTGGTAGAAGGCCCCGACGATCAGCCGCTCGACAGCATCCTCCAAATCCACGTCTTCATCGAGAACACAGGCGGCATTCCCGCCCAGTTCCAGGATGACCTTCTTCTTGCCAGCCTTCGCCTTCAGCGCCCAGCCGACTTCTGGTGAACCGGTAAAGCTGAGCAGCTTGAGCCGCTCGTCCGTCGTGAATAGCTCGGCGCCATCCCGGCGACAGGGCAAGACCGAGAAAGACTCCTTCGGCAGATCCGTCTCGGCCAGGGTCTCGGCGATGATCAGCGCCCCGATCGGCGTCAGGCTCGCAGGCTTGAGAACAAAGGGACAGCCCACAGCCAACGCTGGCGCCACCTTGTGCGCAGCCAGGTTGAGCGGGAAGTTGAACGGAGAGATGAAGGAGCAGGGCCCAATAGGGAAGCGCTTCCACATCCCGCTGTAGCCACGAGCCCGCTGACTGATCTCCAGATTCAAGACCTCGCCACCGATCCGCACCGACTCTTCCGCCGCGATGCGGAAGGTATCGATGAGCCGAGTCACCTCGCCGCGACTGTCCTTGATCGGCTTGCCGGCCTCGACACAAAGCGCCTCCGCCAACTCGTCCTGACGCTCGCCAAAGCGCCGGACACAGTGCATCAAAATCTCCTGGCGCTCATAGGGGCGCATCTCTCGCAGCGCCGACTGGCTGCGATCTGCCGCGGCAATCGCCGCATCGATGTGCTCGGGGCCGGCCCGCGGTACCCGGAAGGCGACATGCCCCTCGAATTTGTCGTGGACCGCTAGATCCAAGTTCGGGGTCTGCGGCTCTCCTGCGAGCCAAAGGGGAAAGTCCTGGCAGCTCATCACAGCCTCCTCGTGGCTTTGCTTGACTCGACCTGGGCCGGGATCTAAGCCCACTTGTCCATTCTCCGACTACACGACCGACCACCGCAATAGAAGGCGTCATGGTTCAAGAAGCGCAAATCCTGGAAGTCCTCCGGCAGATCCATGATCCGGACTTGGAAAAGGACATTGTCAGCCTGGGTTTCGTCAAAGATCTGAAGGTCCAAGGCAAGAACGTCGCCTTCACGATCCAACTCAGCTCGCCGGCTACCCCGAGCCGAGACCAGATCGAAAATCAGGCCACCACGCTCGTAGCCGCACTCGACGGCGTGGACAAGGTCTTCGTACACATGAGTGCCGAAGTCCCGGCCGCGAGCTCCTTGCTGGCCGAGAACAACATCCCCGGCGTCAAGAACCTGATCGCGGTCTCCTCCGGCAAAGGCGGAGTCGGCAAGTCGACGGTGGCCGTCAACATCGCCTGCCAACTGGCCAAGACCGGAGCCCATGTCGGCCTACTCGATGCCGACGTATATGGGCCCAACCTCCCGATCATGCTCGGCGTCTCCGGGCGGCCGGAGCTCATCGACAACAAGATCCAGCCGCGCATTGCCCACGGCGTGAAGGTCATGTCGATGGCCTTTCTTCTCGAAGAAGATCAGCCGGTCATCTGGCGGGGCCCGATGCTGCACGGAGCGATCAAGCAGTTCATCTCCGACGTGCAATGGGGCGAGATCGACTACCTGATCGTCGACCTTCCACCGGGAACCGGCGATGCCCAGCTCTCCCTTGCCCAGCAGGCCCACCTGATGGGATCGGTCATCGTCACCACGCCGCAGGAGGTCTCGGTCCTCGACGTGCGCAAGGCGGTCAACATGTTCAAGCAGGTCAACGTGCCGGTGCTCGGCGTGGTCGAGAACATGTCGGGCCTCGTGCTCGAAGGAAAGGCAGAAGGCGCCAACAGGGTCATGCTCGACGGCCCAGAGGGCCCGCTCTATTCGGCATGCGATAGCGAAGGCAGCTTCCAGTTCGAACTCGATCTCTTCGGCTCCGGTGGCGGCGAGAAGATCTCCCAGCTCTTTGATGTGCCCCTACTCGGCAGCGTCCCCATGGACCCGGCCGTGCGTATCGGCGGCGACCGCGGCCTGCCCGCCGTCATGGCCAGGCCCCACAGCTTGGTGGCCGAGCGCTTCAAAGACATCGTCGGTCAGTTGGCGATGCAAGTCAGCAAGACGAACCTAGGCTGAGCAGCTGCCCAGCCATCCAAGGCTGGGCACTCGATGCTGGGCGCGGGGAGCCCCGCGCGGCGTATCCGCCCTTGATGTTTAGCAGCATCGGGAGCGGTCCCTTGCTGCATCCGGGGCAGATGAACCGCGACCTGTCGAAAGCGAGCGCTATCGTCGAAGGCCGAGTGGAGGAACAAGGTGACGGAGCAGCAAGACGGCAGCACAAGTAGCAGGCAGGGCTTCCGCCGCCTCCTGCCCTACATCGCCCGCCGCAAGAAGCGCCTGTTCTTTGGCCTCGCCCTATCGCCCTTCTATACCGGCCTGGCCCTGCTCATCCCCTGGTGGTTCCGCGATCTCTTACTGCGCCTGGAGGCAATGAGCACCCAGGGCGAGACCGCCAAGCCCGACCCAGAATTCTGGCGCAATCAAGTCCTGATCCTGGTCGGCTTGGGACTCGCGCATGCAGCGATCCGATACGGAACCCGTCTGCTGCTGATCGGTCTCTCGCGTCACGTCGAAGCAGAGCTGAGGAGGGATCTCTTCGCTCACCTGTCGCGCCTACCCATCGGCTTTTTCGATCACGCTCGTATCGGCGACCTGATCCAACGCTCCACCCAGGACATCGAACTCCTGCGCTTCATGGCCGGGCCGACCCTGTTCTTCGGCGCCAGCGTGTTCCTGATGCTCCCAGGGGCCCTGCTCCTGATCTTCGCCCTATCGATACCCTTCGGCATCACGGTCGTACTCGTCTACGGCCTGGTGGCGATGCTGCTGACCCGCTTCTTCCCAAAGCTTGCCGAGCGTTCCCGCATCGTTCAGGACGCCCAGGCGGAGGTCAGCGCCAAGGCGCAAGAGGACTTCACCGGCATCCGCGTGCTCCAGGCCTTTGCCCGTGAACAGTTCCAGATCCACGCCTTTACCCGCGAGGCCGATCACTGCATGGAGGCGCAGATTGCCATGGCCCGCTCGCGCGGGCGCATCCACGGCACCATCGTGATCGCTGGCAGCCTCGGCCTCCTATCCGTCATCTCCGTCGGTGTCTTCACCGGCATGTCGGTGGCCGACCTCTTCGCTGGCGTGTTCTACCTGGGCATCTTGACTCTGCCGCTCTTGATCTTCGGGTGGATCCTCCAGACCTACCACCGAGCAAAGGCAGCCGCGGACCGCCTCGACGAAGTCTTCGCTCTCGCCCCAGAGGCCGAGGCCATCCCGGAGCTTGAGCTGCCCAAGAACCTCGAAGCCTCCATCGAGGCGCGCAGCCTCAGCTTCCGCTACTCAAACGATGCGCCACTCGCCCTCTCAGACCTGAGCTTCGAGCTGAAGCCTGGCCAGAGCCTCGGCCTAGTCGGCCCCATCGGCGCCGGCAAATCGACGCTGATCTCTCTGCTCGCTCGCTTCTACGACCCTGAGCCGGGCATGCTCTTCTTCGGCGGCATCGACGTCACCAAGCTGCCCCCACACGTCCTACGCGAGCAGATCTCGGTCGCACTCCAAGAGCCCTTCCTCTTTGGCGACTCGCTGCGCAACAACATCCTATTTGGCGCCGACCTCGATAGCGGCGACTCCGACTTCGTCGCCCACCGCACCTTGGAGGTCACCGAATCCTCACGCCTAGCCCAAGACCTTGAGGACTTCGACCAAGGACTGGATCAGATCGTCGGCGAACGCGGCGTCACCCTCTCTGGTGGACAAAAACAGCGCGCCTCCTTGGCCCGAGCTCTGGTCGGCGAACGCCAAGTCTTGATCCTCGACGACACCCTCTCGGCGGTCGACCACGAAACCGAGAAGCGCATCCTCGGCAATCTCGCCGAGCACACCGAAGAACGGACCACGATCATCGTCGCCCATCGCCTCGAAGCAGTGCGCAACGCCGACCAGATCCTCGTCCTCGAAAACGGCGTGCTGGTCGAGAGCGGCACACACGAGCAGCTGCAGCAGGGCGAGGGCTGGTACGCCCGGACCTGGACGGAGCAGCAAAAGGAGCGAGTGCTGTGAGCGAGTGGTTCGAAGAAGAAGAGCAGCAGATCAGCCGCTCGCTGGACCGAGAGCACAGTCGCCGCCTCTGGAGCTTCCTCCAGCCACACATCGGCATCTTCGTCCGCGCGCTCCTGCTCTTGTTTGCCATCCTCGCCCTGGATCTGCTAGGCCCGTGGATCGTGCGCATGGTCATCGACGGCCCGGTGACCGAGCTACGCGCATCGGGAGAAAGCAGCCTCCAAGCCGCCTGGGCTCTGACCTGGCCCTGGCTGGCCGCCTTCCTCCTCCTCCTCGCCGGCCTCTTCGGCTCCCACTACGGCTACCTGGTCCTGACCACAATCGGTGGCCAGCGGGTCGTGCGCGATCTACGCGTGCAGCTATTCGAACACGTGCTGCGCATGTCTCCCGACTACTTCGATCGCACGCGCACCGGCCGCCTCGTCACCCGCATCGGCTCCGACTGCGAGAACCTCAGCGAGCTCTTCACCACTGGCGTCATCGCGACCATCCACGATGTGCTCAAGCTGGTCCTGCTACTCCTCGCCCTCTTCTGGATCAGTGTGCCCCTGGCCTTGTGGGTGCTGCTGTGGAGCCCAGTTCTCTTCCTGGCCACCTGGGTCTTCCAGAGCCGAGCTCGCAGCCAATACCGCCAGCTGCGCGGCGACATCTCTAGGCAGACCGCCTGGTTCGCCGAAGCGATGCAGGGCATGCGGGTCACCCGCGTGTTCCGCCGTGAAGAGCTGGTCCAAGACAAATACGACGAGCTCAATCGCAAGACCCTGCACGGCTGGCTGTTGACGGTCGTGATGTTCGGGCTCTTCTTTGCGATCGTCGACTTCGGCATCACCGGCACCCGCGCGACCCTCCTCTGGCCGGTCTCCGGCGAGATCCCAAGCGGCAGCCTAAGCTACGGGCAGTTCTTCCAGTTCTGGATCTACCTCGGGATGATCACCGACCCGATCCGCTCGCTCGGCGAAAAATACAACATCATCCTCTCGGCCTTCGCCTCGGCAGAGAGGATCTTCCACGTCCTCGACGAGAAAAGCTCGCTTGCAGAGCCAGAGGAGCCCGCTACGCCACGCCAGGGCGAACTCGACCTCCACTTCGAAAAGGTCAGCTTTGGTTACAAGGAGGGCCAACTGGTCCTTCGTGACCTCGACTTTTCGGTCCGCTCCGGAGAACACGTTGCGATCGTCGGCCCCACCGGCGCCGGCAAGAGCACGCTGATCCAGCTCTTGGCCCGATTCCGCGACCCGGTCAGCGGGAGGATTCTCGTCGGCGGTCAGGACCTTCGGGATCTCAACCTACAAGAGCACCGTGAACGCATTGGCATCGTGCTCCAAGACGTCTTCCTCTTCGCCTCCAACATTCTCGAAAACGTTCGGCTCTGGAATCGCGAGATCAGCGAAGAGCGCGTCGCCCACATTCTGGAACAGGTCCAGGCCAGTAGCCTGGTCGAGAAGGCCGGCGGGCTGCATGCCAAAGTCGAGGAACGCGGCGCAACCCTCAGCCAGGGCGAGCGCCAGCTCCTCGCCTTCGCCCGCGCTCTGGCCCATGACCCGCGCATCCTGGTCCTCGACGAGGCCACCGCCAACATCGACAGCCAAACCGAACAACGCATCCAAAGCGCCATGCAAGTGCTCATGCGCGGGCGCACGACCTTTGTCATCGCACACCGGCTCTCGACGATTCGCGAAGCCGATCGCATCCTCGTCCTCGACCACGGTCGCTTGGTCGAGCAGGGCTCTCACGACGAACTCATCACAAAGGGCGGCCTCTACTCGAGGCTGGCTTCAGCCTTCAAAGACAAGGGCTGAACCGGGCCGCAGCGCGGTGTCAGCAAGCAGGGCGATTACTTGCCCCTAGCAGGACTCGCGACTCGGTCATAGTCGACATCGAGCCCGAGAACGCAGTAGATCGAACGAGCCGAGACGATGTCGAAGTGCAGGCAGTTTTCGAGGCGATCGGCAACCACCGGAACCCGATCCACCCCCTCGTAGTTAAGGGTCAGAGTGATGGAATAGGACCCCGGAGCGAGCGCAGGCAGGTCGAAGCCAATGCGCACGGTCGCCTCGACTTCGGGATCTAGCTGGCCCAGTTTTTCATGGGCTTCGATCTCGAAGTGACTCGCAATCTCCAAGCCGCGGAAGTCCTTGAGCAAGACACCGGGGGCCCAGCGCCGCTCCCCGAGATCGCCAGAGCTTCGAACACGCAGCCAAATCACGCAGCGCTGCCCATGTCGAGCCTGGAGCAGCAACTCGCCCCTTTCGTCACGCAAGCTCGCGCCGGCGACGGACAAGGTCTGATCACCAAGCCGCTTGTCGAAACGTAACTCGGGCTCCGAATCAACGAGGCCTGAGGGCTCCTGCTCACTGCCCTGCTCGCTAGCAGGAATCTCCTCCACTCCGAACAGCGACTTGAGATAGCCATCAACCACCCGATCGGGATCGCCTTCGTCACGCAGCTCGCCCCCCTCGATCCACAGCACGCGATGACAGAGTTGCTTGACCGAGAGCGCATCGTGGGAAACGAAGAGAATCGCCGTGCCCTTCTCCTGCATCTCGGCAAAGCGATACATGCAGCGATGCCGAAAGAAGGCGTCGCCAACAGCGAGGGCCTCGTCGACGATAAAGATGTCGGGATCGAGATTTGCGAGCACCGAGAACGCCAGGCGCACGAACATTCCCGAGGAGTAGGTTTTGACTGGCTGATCCAGGAACTCGCCGATGTCCGCGAACTCCACGATCTGCTCGAAGCGCTGCTCCATCTCCGCACGGGGAACCCCGAGCACGGCCCCGTTGAGATAGACGTTTTCGCGCCCGGTGAATTCGCCGTTGAAGCCACTGCCCAGCTCAAGCAGAGAGGTCACCCGGCCGCGCACCTCAAGCTCGCCCTCGGTCGGCTGCAGGGTCCCGGCCAGCATCTGCAGCAGGGTCGTCTTTCCAGCGCCGTTCCTCCCAACGATGCCAACCGTCTCCCCGGCGCGCAGGTCGAGATCGATACCGCGCAGCGCCCAGAGCTCACGATAGAAGCGCTTGCGCCCACGGAAGAGCAGCTGCAGCAGACGCTCCTGCGGACTGCGGTAAACCTCGTAGCACTTTCCCAGTCCACGAGCGCGAATCGCGAAGGGTTCCTGCTCTAGCGACATCGATAGAGCTTCCTCTGCAAGACGTTATCTCCGAACTGTTCGTGTGGCGCTGGAGCCTCACTCACCCATACCGGAGCACCGAGCCGCTCATCGAAGAGTGCATCGAGGTCGGAAACGATGCCCTTCTGCTCAGCCAACTCACCATGACTTTGCAAGTTGCAGGTATAGAACAGACCGGCCCTTTGGGCGATGTACTCGAGATAGCGCGAAACCTGGGCAGCCGTCATCTCCTGCATCGACTGCTGGTTGATCACCAGATCCCAATCCTGATCCGCGAGCAGCGAAAAACGCACCTGACCGCCGAGAGCAACATCCCCTTCCCCAAGCTCGGCTAGCTGCCTCTCGCCTTCGAGCAAGTGGACATGATCAGCCCCGAATTCATTGCTGAGGTAGACTCCCGAAAAGAAGAGAGTTTCCTCCAAATCGCAAATCACGTAGCGCGTCCTCGGCGCAAAGGAGCAAAGCGCGCGAGCGAGCCCGCCGTAGCCACCACCAAGCTCAAGGACCCGATGAGCGGACTCTCTACGCAAGGCGCCCGCCTCATAGAGATCGACCAAGACCCCCATATATCGCAAGAGGTCATGACTGACCCGCCCATGCTCTCCGCTCACGCCAATCCCACGCTCTCCCTCCTCCAAGTAAAAGCCACCCAGCCGAGCCGCAAAGTGTGCCTGCCCACGTAGTAAAAGCTCGCGAAACCCTGCATCAGCAAAGTAGTAACGCTGGTAGATGTCAGAGGTCAGGTGATAACTGTGAAAACGGATACGCCGCAACTCCGGCGCCGGCAGCGCGAAGACGTAAGCGAAATGCGAGACAAAGTCCTGCCAGTATTCAGAGGGCAATTCCGCGCCACCCACTTGGGCTCGCTGCTCTAAGAGCCGGCGGACAAAGCTGGCGATCGATTCATACTTCGATTCATTCATGCGGCGCCTGACAGATTCACAGTCACGAGTCAGAGGACATCAGCGAAGGCCGGACGCGTCTTCGCGAACCAAAGGTAGCCGGCCCAAGCAAAGAAGATCGCGAACACGGTGACCAAACCCAGCAAGAGGAGATCCGGAGCTTGACCTAGGACTAGGGCCTGCTTGGCCGGCACCACGACACAGGTCAAGGGGTTGAGATAGATCCAGGGCTCGAGCCCTTGCGCTTGCCCGATATCCCAGAAGATCGGCGTCAGAAACATCAGCACCAGGGTCAGGGCACGAACGATCTGCGGGATGTCCCGGAGGAAGACACCGAGTGAAGCGAGAAACCAGCTCGCCCCCAGAGTCAGCAGGAGCAGTGGCAGGAGGATCCCTGGGATCCACAGAGCCGTGAGGGGAAGCCTTCCGAGAAAAACGAGGTCAGCAGCGAGTAAGAGAATCAAACCGATCACCAGGTTGAGCAGCAGCGCCAACACAACACTCACAGGCAAGACCTCAAGCGGGAATACGACGCGTTTGACGTAACTGGGATTGGCGAGCACGAGCTGCGGCGCTCGATTTACCGCCTCGGTAAAGAAGGTGTAGACCACAATGCCCAAGAACATCCCGAGCACGAACTCGCTCTGCCCCAAGCCATCGCCGGGCCGGCTGAAGACTTTGAGGAAGACGAGGGCATAGACCGCGAGCAGGATCAGCGGCTGGATCACGATCCAAAGGAAGCCGAGCACCGAACCACGATAGACCTGCTCGATCTCGCGCCGGGCTAGCTGCAGACAAACGTCACGACGGTTCCAAATCCCACGGAGGATCTTGATCGGATTCCAGGTCACGGCAGCAGACGCCATCGTCGAAGCAGGGTTCATAGCTTTGGAAGGAGGCCGAGCCGTTGAGCCAAGCGAACGAGAAGAGTCGCCTCCAATCTGTCCACGCGGGCCCGCTCATCCTCTGCACGTGCCTGCTCACCCTCTGCACGTGCCTGCTCCTTATCTGCACGTGTTTGTTCCTTATCTGCGCGTGCCTGCTCCTTATCTGCGCGTGCCTGCTCCTCCTCTGCTCGCACCCGCTCGTCCTCCGCCCATTTCTGCGTACTCCGGAGTTCCTCACGAACAGCAGCAAGCTCCCGCTCCAGGTCCTGAATATGTCCATGCTTGGCAAAGGGGTTCGGATCGAGCCGCGGGGGCCTTTGCGCGAGTGAATCTGCGTGCAATGACAAACGACTAACAAACTCGCGTTGGAACTCGCGCCAGGCTCTAGCCGCCTGAGCCTGCAGCTCCGCGCTCGCGTCCTGGGCCAAGCAAGAGAAGTCCATAGGCGCACGGGTCGCGACGACAATGCTCCGATAGTGCGGCGGCAGGTGCTCGAAGGGGTAAAGCTGCTCATTGAAGAGCTTGTTCACCCCCCGCAGCAACGGCATGTGCTGAGGGTCATCCAGATAACAGACGAAGTACGGCAGGAGAAAGCCCAGCCAGTCAGCATTCCCATTGCCCAGGACATGGGTAACGAAGCCTGCAGCCTCGATCTCCTTGAGAAGCCAACGCCGCGAGGGCAGCCCAAACTCTTCGTGCTCAGCCAACCAGGGATAATCACGACCCGTCTTGGCCCGATAGCTCGCATTGACCTGAGTATCGACCTCCCGAGCAGCGAGGTCCTCTTCGCAGGGCCCCGAAACGATGAGGCCAACCCGAGATCGAGCCATCAGCGTCTGGAGAAAGCTCTCTCGGTCTCCCTTTGGGATGTGCTCCAAAGTGTCCACCGACACCAGCCAGTCCCAGCGCCGCTCTTCCCTAGCCAAACGCTCGAAGCCTCCGGCCAGGACCCGATCGCCCTGGTCAGCAGCGAGTAAGGGGTCGAGATAAGAACACTGCCGCCCAGGTACGTATCTCTCGAGCAGCCGCCCCTCCCCAGACCCAACATCGAGCACAGTGGCCTCGGCCTCCGCAAGTTCACAGAGGATCCTCCCAAGGCTCGCGTAGCGGCTGTGCTGATCGAAGAAGACATCCCCGCCCTCTTCGGCCGGATCCTGGGGACTGGCCAAGGGCCGCCGCGCCGCCCAGACCTGGGCCGAGCCGTGATGAGAGGGAATCCCAAACTCGGGCACCGCCTCCTTATGAAGCCTTGGCGGCTGCATGCCGGCAGCAGCCAGATGCCGCCGAATCTGAGCCTCGACTCCCTCTGGCATAGTGAGGCTCGCTCCTGGAGCGCCATTGCAGGGGAGATCTCCAGGACCCTCCTCGTTTTCGGTCTTTTGCCGGAAACGATCGGCACCCTCCCCTGGCTCCGGCTCTCGCATCTCTGCTGGCAAGGCGAAGATGAGGACAGCCCCTGGTCGCAAGAGCCCAACGGCCTGGTTGAATGCCGACTGACGCGGCGGGGCGAATTGCTCGAGAACATCGTCGACGATCAGGAAATCGAGTGAGCCCGGTTTGGCCTGCTCCAGCTCCCGGTTCAGCAAACCGGGCACCGACTCTGGGAGAGGGGGGCTGTTCGAAAAATCCATCCGGGCAGCCAGCCCATCGACATGAGGGCCCGGCTCACTGAGCCCATGACCCTTCATCGGCCACCCCACCGGGAAATCGACGATCGCCATGCTCCGCCCAAAGAGGGCTAGCGAAAGCGCGTGGACAAGGCTGCGCACCCTGAGCGAGGCACCGCATTGGCCGCATGAGGGCTGATCCTCGCCGCGCTCCAGCCCAGAAAGCGCTGAGCCGCTTGCTTCACCGCAGACATTGCAGCGAAACTCGTGGCGAGGGTTCGAAGCAACAGGCAATTCGCTGGGCTCTCCCCCAATTTGTGCGTCTGCCTCCGTCATCTGCGAGAGACTAGCGAGGGCCCAGCGGCTGATCTATCTAGCCCTGCAAGAAGGCACAAAAACACTCACGGGGCCGAATCCGGCGCACTATCCTCTGCCAGCCAAATGCCCCAGGATCGCCAAAAAGAACTTGAGCGGGAAGTCGCGGACTTGCGCCAGAAGGTCGAGGAGCAAAGGCTCCGAATCCGGCGTTTCGACGAACAACTCCGGATCAAAGAAGAGACCCTCCGCTGGATCTTTTCCTCGCGCGTCTATCGCTTCTCACAGGGCATCTGCAAAGGGATCGACAAGATCTTGCTGCCCCTACAGCGACTCCGCCGCACAAAGAGCTCGCCTCCGACATCGCAGCAGCAAGCGGAGCTTTGCACGAATGGCGAAGAGCACGACGCAGATGACGAGCCATTAGACCGGCCTCTGCAGAGAACCCTGCCCCCGGCCGCGTCCTTCGACGTGATCCGCTTGCCGATCATCGATTGGGACTTTCGCTTCCAGCGCCCGCAGCAGCTGATGCGCGAACTCGCACGTGAAGGACACCGCACCTTTTACGTGCGCAATCGTTTCCACGAGGCCCATTCGGATATCGAGATAGGCGAGATCGCCGAAGGTATCGCCGAACTCACTCTCCCTGGGCCAGCGCAGCTCTCGGTCTACACCGAACAAATCGACGACGATCTCCTCGAACTCTTCTTCCGAGCCTTCGACCGACTACGCCGTAGCGAGGCGATCCACCAGGCGGCGGTCATCGTCGACCTGCCTTTCTGGGAGCCACTCGCGCAAGAGCTCCGCCGCCGCTTCGGCTGGAAGCTCATTTACGACTGCATGGACGAGCACGCCGGTTTTTCGACCAATACCAAGCAGATGCTCGCCCACGAGGAGTCACTGCTGAGCAGCAGCGATCTAGTCCTGACCACGGCTAAGGTGCTGACGGAGAGGGCACGCAAACACAACGACTCCGTATCAGTCATCCCCAACGCCGGCGAATACGACCACTTCGCGACCGGCGAGCCCCACGAGTTCTACAAGCAGCTCAGCAGCTCGGTCATCGGCTACTACGGGGCGATCGCGGACTGGTTTGACGATGCGATGATCGCCAACGCTGCCCGCTTGCGCCCCGATTGGGACTTTGTCCTCATCGGCAGCACCGGCACCCACGACGTCTCCTCACTCGAAGGACTGGCCAACGTCCATCTGCTCGGTGAGAAACCCTACGACGAGCTTCCTCGCTGGGTGCACGGCTTCGACATTGCCTGCATCCCCTTCAAAGACAACGAACTCACCCGCGCAACCAACCCGGTCAAGTTCTTCGAATACATGAGCGCCGGTAAGCCGGTGGTCTCCACCCCACTCTGCGAGCTGGAGCCATACGAAGGAAGCTATTACCCAGCATCCGACGGCAAGAGTTTCGTAGAGGCCGCCGAGCGGGCCTTGGCCGAAAGCGCTGATCCACAATCCCACTCGCAACTCCTCGCTCTTCGTCGCCAGATCGGACGCGAGAACACCTGGAAAGCGCGCGGCCTCGCCCTGCACGCGGCCATCTGCGGCCTCTATCCCAAGGCCGCGATCATTATCATCAGCTATCACAACCTTGAGATCCTCCAGCAGTGCCTTGAGAGCGTCTGGAGCAACACCCATTATCCCGACTTCGAAGTCATCGTCGTCGATAATGCCTCGGGCGAAGAGGTAACGAGCTGGCTGCGAAGCGAGGCCAAACGCGAACCCCGCCTGCGCGTCCAGTTCAACCAAGACAACCGGGGATTTGCTGCGGCCAATAACCAAGGCATCGAGCTAGCTAGCGACGCCGAGTATTTCATCCTCCTCAACAACGACACCATCGTGCCTCAGGGGTGGCTCAGCCGGCTGCTGCGCTACCTGGACAACCCCACGATCGGCCTGGTCGGCCCAGTAACCAGCTGGGCTGGCAACGAAGCCAGGATCCCGGTGCCCTACGAGGACCCGAGCGGCATCGAAGACTTTGCCTACAAGCACTGTGCTCAACACTCGGACGAGCACTTTGACATCCGAGTCCTGGCGATGTTCTGCGTGGCGATGCGGCGCGGCCTCATCGACGCAATCGGCCTCCTCGACGAGCGCTACGGCGTTGGCATGTTCGAGGACGACGACTTCAGCATGCGGGTCCGCGATGCCGGCTATCGGTGCATCTGCGCCGAAGACTGCTTCGTCCATCACTGGGGCGAAAAGAGTTTTAAGAAGCTCGAGCGCCCGGAGTACTACTCCATCTTCGAATCCAACAAGGCCAAGTTCGAAGATAAGTGGGGCGAAGAATGGCGGGCACACGTCGCCCGCGACTGGAATGCAGACAGCGCCACACCAGCCCACTACGCGCAGTTCACCAGAGACCTATGGGTCTGGAGCTGCCCCCTCTGCAACGCGAAGCACCACTCGCTGCTAGAGGAAGACACAAAGCTCGACTGCCATAACTGCGGCGCGACCCCAGAGACCCGCGCTGCAGCCGTAGAAATCGCACGCGTCATCAAGGGCCGCCCAGTCCCGATGGAGCATGCTCTTCGGAAGCAGGGTGAGGAGGATGCAGCCCCCCGCCTCTACATCGAAGGACTCAGCACCCCGCAACTCACCGCCATCTGCTGCAGCAGCGGCGAGCAAGCCGACGCTGTTCTCCTCAGCGACCACAAAGGACAGGTGCTGCAGAATCCCGAGCTCATCGAAAAAGCTCTGGCCCGAATGGCCCCAAAGGGGGTTTTCGCCCTGGCATCCCCAGCCGGCGACTCGCACCAGCCCGAGCTGCTCGCAAGGATCGCCGCCCACCAGCTCGACATCATCGAGAAGGCCAAGCCTGCCTTTCTCCGTTTCGGCATCAAAGAAAAGCATGCTGCGGCAACCCTTCTTGCTCGCGGCTGAGAGATCACGGCGGCGACGGGCCCAAGCTCAGACCAGATCGCAGCCGGGCATGGCCCCTTCCCTGATACACCTGGAGCAACAGGAGCCTCTGCCCGGTTCTGGCAGCGGCTGGCAGTGCTGATTAGCTTCTGGGCATGTCGCACCCAGTTGCAGCTATCTTCACTCTCCCGATTCTCGTCACCCTCTTCGGCGGCTGCGCTTCGCCTGGCGACAGCAGCCCTGACAGGGCGGCCTCGGCGCCAAGGCCACGGCAGTATCTGTGCTACCGCAGCCCGCAGCCGCTGAACATCGACGGCAAGCTCGACGAGCAAGCATGGAAGCAGGCCCCTTGGACCGAGGACTTCCTCGATATCCAAGGTGAGCACATGCCAAGGCCCCGGCATCGCACCCGCACGAAGATGCTCTGGGACGACAAGTATCTCTACTTCGGCGCCTGGCTCGACGAGCCGCATCTCTGGGCGACACTGACCAAGCGTGACTCAGTGATTTTTCACGACAACGATTTCGAGGTCTTCATCGACCCCGACGGCGACAGCCACCAATACATGGAGCTTGAGATCAACGCCCTCGGCACCGAGTGGGACCTGTTCCTGATCAAGCCATATCGCGACGGGGGACCGGCACTGCACGACTGGGACATGCAAGGGCTACGCTCAGCGGTCGCCCTCTTCGGCACGCTCAACGACTCCTCGGACAGCGACAGGGGCTGGAGCGTCGAGATCGCGATCCCGTGGAAAACGATGAAGGAGGCCGCCGGCTGCGCAACGCCTCCGCGAGACGGAGACCAGTGGCGGATCAACTTCTCCCGGGTGCAGTGGCGGCTCGACAAAAAAGACGGCAGCTACGTCAAAGCCAAAAACCCCAAGACCGGCAAGATCTGGCCCGAGGACAACTGGGTCTGGTCGCCGCAGGGGGTCATCAACATGCACGAGCCCGAACACTGGGGCTATGTCCAGTTCAGCACAGGAGAAGTGCAAGAAGCCGGCGCCGCCTTGCGGCCTCTGTCCCAGGAGCCCGCGCGACAAGCCCTGCGCTGGATCTATCACGCGCAGCGGCGCTACCGCCAGGAGCATAAGCGCTACGCCAAGACCCTCGCAGACCTTCAGCTTGAGCCCAAGCAGCTGCGCCTGCTCCTTCGGCTCGGCACCTCGATGCAAGCGAACTCGCGCCAGTGGCTCGCGGAGACACCGGAGCCCCAAATCAGCATCGACCACGAAGGGAGGATCCTCCCCAGGGCAAGGAGGGAGCGTTGATGCGGCGGCATTCCGGCGCTCCGATTCTGACCCGCTCTGACATCCCCGAGATCGCAGGTCTCCGGGGCGACATGAGTTCGGTCTTCAACCCAGGAGCGATTCGCTGCGGCGACGAGTACCGCCTGCTTCTGCGGGTGCAAGCACGCTCGCGCGAGTCGCATCTACTCTGGGCCAGCAGCAGAGACGGGCGCTCTTTCAGCGTGGAGCCGCGCCTGATGACCATTGCTGGCATCGAGCACGTGGGCGAACGCATCTACCACGTGTACGACCCGAGGCTCACCCAAATCGAAGACACCCTCTACTGCTGCTTCGCCGCCGACATCGACGGCGGCTGCCGAGTCGGTATCGCCCGGGTCAAGGAGGACTGGGGCCTCGAACTGCTGAGCTACGACCAGAGCGAAGACTCACGAAACGCAGTGCTTTTCCCGCGCAAGATCGGCGGGAGCTTCCTCCGCCTCGATCGCCCCAATCGCCAACAACACGCCGGGGGCCCCAGCTCAGGTTCCGTCATCGAAATCTCGCGAAGCAAGGACCTCCAGCACTGGGAGCGGCTGGGCCCGGTTGCCTCAGGTCGCCCCCATTTCTGGGACGAACTCATCGGCGCAGGCCCACCAGCGATCGAGTGTGACGAAGGCTGGCTGCAGGTTTATCACGGCGTTGCGACGCACTTCGCCAGCAGCAACATCTACCAGGCGGGAGTGCTACTTCTCGACAAAGAGGATCCGCGCAAGGTCCTGCGCCGTTCACGCGGCAACATTCTGGAGCCACGAGAGATCTGGGAACTCACTGGGCAAGTACCAGGCGTGGTCTTCCCCAGCGGCCTGGTCCGAGGTCAGGGTGACGAGCTGCTGCTGTACTATGGCGCGGCGGATTCTTGCGTCGGGCTAGCAACGACGACGGTGGCGGAGCTGCTCTTGGCATGCGATGACGACGCGCATGCCCTCACATAAGTGACCGTTGACGTCGGCCTGCGGCACGAGCGTAACGCCCTCTCAGAGATCGCTTTGATGCCAGGTCGTGGAAACGCGTTCGCCCGCTGCCGTGCCAACGATGACCCGCACAAGCCGGGCCCCTTCGCTCGCCGGAAGCGGCGCACGGTAGACGAAGCCTTCGCCAGCCGGGTCAAGCGCCCTCGAAGCACGCAAAGCCGCGAGAAGGGTTTGTAGCGAGGCTTCGGCAAGAGCTCGCCGCTCGGCTCCCATCTCGACCGCAAGGCTCAAAAGCTCCTGCCGACTCCGCACAACGAGCTCCAAGCCCTCCCGCCCAGGAACCAGCTCCACTCCAAGCGGAAGCGCTCGGCGCAACTGCGCCAGGGTCTGCGGACGCTTAAGACGGGCAAGCAGACGCAGGGCAATGAGATCTCCCGCCACCTCACGGACGCTGGAGCCGTATTCCTCGGGCTCACTCCACACCAGTGGCGGTGGGACCAGAATACTAGTCACGATGCCCAGCCAGGTCGTCCGTTCGACGAGCGAAAGATCCACCGAACCTGGCGACACCAGGATGTCGTCCACGAGCACCGCCCCGGTATGCACGTCGCGCAAAGTCGCCCGCACACTGACCTGCGACTCGTAACTGTGATCGGGAATGAACATGCCCAGGCCAACCATCAGCCAGGCCGCCGTCGCGATCGGCCAACGATCGTTCAGACCCAGCTCAATCACCGGCGCATCGCGCAAGCCTTCCAGGATAAGGAGCAAGTCGGCCCCCTGCCCCTCAGCTAAGAGCCGAGCCCTTTCGATCTCCTCGGGACGATTACGTCCGAAGGCCAGCCGCTCTCGAGCTGGCAGATCATCCATATCGAGGGCGACAACTTGGCTCGCGAGCCGTCCACGCCGCAGCAGGCCAACGAGCTCGGCGAAGGGCACCGGTTCCAAATCACGCCCGTCATAGGTGCGAAGAACCTCGCCCCCCTTCCAGACTTCGACGCCACCGGGATCGCGCTGTTCGGTCGCCAGCATGGCGCCACCACCGACCGCGATGCGATAGGGGAGGGGTGGCAAGAGCGCCAGGCGCTGTGGATCAGGAACCCCGGAGCCCACACAGCTACACAGCCAGAACAGGGAGAGAAGTAGGAGCTTCCCCATCTCAACGCACCTGCCGCCGCACCCGCTCGAGGAACAGCCTTGAGCCGGCCACCCGAAATCCAATCACCTGCACCATGGGGTCGATACTACCCGAGCTAAGCCCGGATCCATCCCTAGCGATCTGGACGCTTCGCCGAACACCAAGCACCCGCGAACGGAACCGGCCCCGCCCCGCATTCAGCCATCCCAGGACATCACCAGCGATGTCGGGCTCTGCCCAGGACAGGCCACGGACCACCCCAAGTCGCAGCCATCGTTGAAACTCTGGCTCCAAGCCGGCTCCGCGCTGGGTCCGGCGAAGCCGGGTAAAATCCCGATGCGCCGGGAGGTTACTGGCAATGCGCCGGAACAGATCTCTGGCCAGCCCACGGTCGAAGGCCGGCACATCCTCACACCACTCGCGCACACCAAAGTCCAGGCCGCTCACTAGCTGCTCATCGAGCCCCGGAGCCTGATCTCCAATCACCCGCAGCTCGAACGCCGTCGCCGGCCAGCGACTGGCAAGGAAGGCCTTTCCTCGCTGTGCCTCCCCTCGGGCCCGCTGGAAGCTTCTGGCGAGCCCTTGCTGCGACACGGGGCTTCGTCGCAAGCCGTTCTGCGCCTCGCCACCCAGCTCCCCGAGCGCCGCCCACTCAAGCTCTGCGGCAAAGGGCAGTCGCAAGAGGCCCGGATCCGCAAAGACGCGCTGCGAGAGCCAACGACAAAAGGCCTGGGCTTGGAAATAGCTCAACCCCGTAACCGGCCGTTCCGGACCGGCACTCACCCAGGCATCGAAGTCGCGTTCGACGAAGAGCCGCAAATCGGGCAGGAGCCCTTTTCGGGAAAACCGCTCGGCTCCGAGTGGATCCTCCACATGCCCGAGCGCCTTTGCCATTCGGGGGCTGAGAGGATTCGCCACAACTTCGCTCACGAAGCTCGCATAGGCGGCCCGAGTCACTTCCGAAGCACCCAGAAAAAACTCGCCAACCCCCTGCACCTCGACTCTCTCATCGAGGGCGAAAGAACCTGGCACCCGATCCTTTCGGGCCAAGCCAATCGCAAAGCGCTCCGCGCCACGTGGCCCGCGAAAGGGAACGAGGAGCATATCGAGTTCCGCGGGAATCGCCTTCCCGGCGATCGCGGCCAGGGACTGACTACGCAGCAGTGAGCGTGTCGGCCGGAAGCGCAAGGTGACCGGGAACTGTCCGGCCGGCGTCCGGTAGATAAAGCGACGTTCCTCGGCAGGCCTACTCAGAAACTCTCGGGAGTCGAGCCCATCCCAGCCACACCACCGAGCAACATCGCCAAAAGGCAAGCGCAGTCGCACAACCCAGGAATGCTCTTCACGCCGCACAGTCCCGGCATAGCCTTGCGAATCGGGCCAAAGCTGCGGCGGCAAGAGGCTCACCTGGGCGCGTGGATCCAGGTGGGCCTGATTCTCAATCTGCACGGTGACATCCTCGTCCCAGGCAACGAGGATCTCCTGCGGCAAGCGAGGTGGCCGGGGATCGTGGCGGAAGACCAGAAGGGGCATGACCCGCCGCCCGGCAACATCGAGAGCCTGCAACGGCGAAGCATTCTGGTCCCGCGCCTGCAACGGGCGACCGAGCACATCACGTAGCTCCAGCCCCAAAGCCTGCACTCCTCGTGGCAATTCGATCACCTGCTGTCGAAGCTCGACCAAAGGCTGAGACTCCGGGCCGGGCAGTGGGCGCCAGTGACCATGGTCCTGCTGCCAGATTCGTCCCTGAGCCTCTGCCTCCTTGGGAATCGAGGACAAGAGCGGTGCTCCCAGGCTGACTCCACCCTGTCGCTGCACCAGAACATCGGCACCGAGCAAGGCCGGAGACCATAGCTTGCCGGAAATCCAGCGACTCTGAACTTCGACGAAAGGCGGCTTAGGCAACCGCAACACCGTCAGCGACACCCTCTCAGTGCCCGAGAGCAAGCTCCTCCGAGGATCCTCCTCGCCTCGCAATACGTGGGCGATCGACACTTCGAACTGATCCTGCTCCTTGCTGGCCAGGATCGAAAATTCCAAGCCCCCAGAACTGTGTGACTCTTCGCGCACGGAGCTGGGAGCAGCCGCCCCCTCCATGGCCAGCATCGGGGTGTACTCAGGATTGCAGCGGTAGCGAACCCGATACTCACCAGCGGCACAAATGAGCTTTCTCCCACGCAGCCGGAACGGGTTCGTGGGGGAAACGAGCTCGAAAGCGGGCTCCAGCGAGAGATTACGGAAGCGGAGCCGGGTATCGAAATCGGAGCGATTACCTGCAGGATCCTCCAGGGTGAACACAAAAGGCAGGCTCACGCTGCTAGGGAAGGGAGGCGCCGCAATAGAAACGCGGAGCTCCGCTCCAGGAAGAACGGCCAGCACCTTTGTCTCCAAATCGATGGCCTCGCGCCCTGGCGCCTGCAAGCGAGCGTGCACCCGCAAGCGGCTCCCCTCCCCCACTTCCGAGAGGCGTACGATCATATCGGCACGGCCCTTCGTCACCCGGAGCCCCGAATCGCCAACGATCGAGCGCACATCGAGGATGCGTGGAATCACGAAGTCCGCGTAGTCAAAGCGCTGGGTCCGCACCGCCTTGCGCCCGGCACGATCCACAACCTCGAGTTCCAAGCTGACGTTTCGCCTCGCAGGCACCCCCTTGCCGGCCAAGATCTTCCCCAGAGGAACCGTCTGCTCCGGACCGGAAGGAGCCTCCACCTCATAGCTGGCGATCTGCCCACCATCGTTTTCCAAAAGGCGGAAGCGTAGGACCTGAGTATCGATGTCATCCGCAAGGCTTAGCGTCACCTTGGAGTCGTTGCGCAAACCTTGCTTGGGGGAGAACTCTAGCCGCACGAATCGTGGAGGCTCGACATCGACGAGCAGCCGTGCCCAAGCCAAAGGCCGCTCACCACGCCCGCTAAGAGCCGAGAACACGAGATCGCTGATCCCGAAGCGTTCGGACAAGGCCTTGACGACGGCAGCCCACGCAGGGCTACGATCGACATCGAGAAGGAGGCGCCCAGGGGGCAAACTCTCAGGCACATCGAAGCAAAACAGTCGACTTGCCCCATCAAAAGCGGAGATGCGTAGCTGTGCTCCGCCTAAGCCGCCGATGTTGAAGGGGACCCGCTCCAGATCCTCCACCCGAATGACCTGCACCGGGCTCGTCGGCCCTGGCGGGCTCGTTGTCAGAAAGAGCTGGGCACCTGGGGCAACAAGGAGGAAGGGCAGCTCTTCGCTAAACAGATCGCGAATGGCCAAGATCCCGGCAAACATGAACAAGAGCAGAGCCGACAGGCGCAGAAACAGGCTAGGCCCCCGATCCATAGCGACGAGAGTGTCCAGAACCTCGCCTGCACTGCCGGGACGCTGCTCAGGATCCTTCTCCATCAAAGACTCGAGCAAACGGCGCAAGCGTGCCGGAATCCCAGGGACATCCCAGGCAGCAGGAGCATCCTCTAAAACCGATCGAACTCGAGCATCGAGACTGCCGCCGGCGAAAGGGGCGCGCCCGGTCAGCATCTCATAGCCGATCACGCCCAGGGCAAAGAGGTCGGCCCGCTCGTCGCAACTCTGGCGGGAGAGCATCTCCGGAGCCGTGTAGGGCGGCTTGATCCAAAGCTCATCAGCTCGCGGGCTAGCACCGAGCTGAGCCGAGATGCCGAAGTCCACAATCTTGAGGCGCGAGCGCGAGCCCTGGCGCTCCACCAAAACATTGCTGGTACTAAGATCACGGTGCACAAGGCCAGCCTCATGGGCGGAGTGCAGCGCCTGCGCCATCTCCATCAACCAACAGCGCACCAACTCAGGCGGCAGCGCTCCATGTGCTGCAAGGAAATCGGCAAGGGTGCAGCCCTCGACGAGTTCCATCGCAACAAAAATCGAAGCATCCGGCGATTCGCCTACATCGAGGATCCTCGCCACATGTTCGCCCCTGAGACGCGAAGCTCGCTGCGCCTCGGCGATCAGATCCTCCCGGGCATCGGGCTGCTGCGCTAGCCGCGGATGCAGGATCTTGAGAGCGACCGGAGCCAGGGAGAGTTCGTGGGTGGCCCGGTACACCGTGCCCATACCGCCCTTACCAAGGACGGCTTCTATCCGATATTTGCCGCCAACGACGACACCCAGCCAAGGGTTAGAGGAAGTGATGCCACTTTCCCGAAACGCCAGCTCATCACTACGTGGCATCGGCACATCGCAAGTCGGACAACGTGCGAGATCCCGATCGGTAATGCCTTCACAGACTGGGCAGAGTCTCATGAGCCCTTAGCTTCCCTCATGCATGGGACCAGAGGCAAGAGGAGGGCTTGCCCGATCCACAAGCTCCTCTAATCTCGTGCCCTTGCAAACTTCGGCAGACCAAGCTTTCACCACCTGCCATTTGGCCTCCGAAGCTCCTACCAGTCCAAGCTCCCAAAGGAAGTGGCTCATGCCAGTCCCCCATTCACTCGCCGCACTTTGCTGCAGTGCAGTCTTCGCGCTGAGCGCCGGTGCCCAAGGCGTCGTCATTAACGAGTTCAGCTATAACGACAACGCTGTCGGCGCACCCTCCTACGCTGACGAGCAAGAGTTCGTCGAACTCTACAACGCCGGCAAGAGCCCCGTCGACATCAGTGGCTGGGCCCTGGTCCACAACGACCCTAAGAACACGGCCAAGCCAAAGACCACCTTCAAGATCCCAGCAAAGACGATCCTGGCGCCCAATGCCTTCTACGTCATGGGCGGGGCAAAGGTCACCGGCGTCAACCTGGTTCTCGGCCAAACGGATCTCTTCGGGAACAGCCAAGGCGGCCTGTCCCTCGTCGACAAATCCCAGAAGCTCGTGGACAGCGTCGTCTACGAAGCCAACAAGCTCAGCTCGACCGACACCTGGGCCAAGCCCATCATCAATGGCGACGGGATCTGGGGTAACTACCAGTCGATCACTCACCACGTCAGTTCCTGGTCGCGCGTACAGGACGGCTACAAGAACGGCACCGGGCGCGATTGGGTCCTGCGGCCACAATCGATCGGCAAGACGAACAACATCACCACGGTGCCGGTCTACTTCGACAACTTCGACAAGGGCGTCCCCAGCACCAGGCACCCCGGCTGGCACGGCTCCTTTGTCCATCCGCAGTACGCCAACCCGGCAGTCGTCAATGCCGCCAACCCCAACAAGATCCCCCCATCCCCCCAGGGAGGTAACTGCCTGACCATCTGGGACCCGACCGGTGGCGGCAATACCGCAGTGCTCCTGCGCCGCCCACTCCAGAACATGGTCTTCGAGGCCTACATCTACCTCGATACCACAACGATCCAGGGCAAGAACTTCTACGAGACCTGGTCGATTGGTGTGCAAGGCTCGACGGACACCTACTTCAACCTCCCCTCTCCTGACAAGGCCTTCAAGTCAGCCAACGGCAACACCGGCGTCTCCGCAACCTGCATATCCACCACCAAGGGCATGACGCTCTATCTGATCGACCACAACGACGGGGGCGTCGATTGCAAGGTCCTCGGCAAGATCGCCATTACCAAGGGCAAGAACGACGGCTGGCAACGCATCCGCCTGGAAGTCACAGGTCAGCACGCGGGTCTCTGGCTCGGCGGCACCATGGGCCAAGGCAATGGAGAGTTCGTCGGTGGCACGATCAAAACCAGCGCCCTTGGCGACGTTTATATCGGCTACCGGGAGTACAACACCCCGAACAGCAAGGACCGGCCGGTGACGATCGACGACGTACGGGTCCGCCCAAGCGCAGCCGCGATTAGCTACTACGGCAGCGCGGCGAAGACGAGCAACGGCACGGTCATGATCAGCCCGGCCGCACCGCCGATCCTCGGCACCAATGGCTTCGGCATCATGGGCTTCGGGCTCGCCAAGTCGAACGCCGTCGTCCTGAGCCTGGGCGCTGGGCGCATGAATATCCCCCTGGCACCAGTGTTCCCGGCCGGTACCAGCCTCTACACCAACCCGATCCACCTCTTCCCCGGCGTCTCCAACGCCATGGGCGAAGTCTCGATCCCCCTGCCACTGCCCAGCAACACGACCCTCAACGGCGCGAAGGTCAACTGGCAGCTCTTCAGCTTCGACCCGAGCCTGAAGGTAGGCATGCCTCTCGCTGGCTCGCAGGGCTGCGAAACATTGCTCTCGCGCTGAGCCGAACTCGCGAACGAAGTCACTGAGTCCTGCGCCCACCAAGCCTTTGGCTTTGTGGGCGCATTCATGTACGGGAGTAAAAGAGAAGCAGCCTCAATACAGCAGTGCCAGGTAGCAAACGCACTACAGGGTTTCCCGCAGCACCTCTTCCACGCTGGTCATCCCGTCGTAGATGGCCAACATCCCGCTCTCCCGCAGCGTCCGCATCCCATCCTGGCGCGCTTGCCGTCGCAGCTTCGCCGTCGGAGCATGGTCCAGGATCAGGTTCTTGACCGCTTCGCTGATCCGCATCATCTCGAAGATCGCCATACGCCCGCGGTAGCCGGTGCCGTTGCAGGCGTCACAGCCCTTGCCATAGCTAAAGCTACGCCCCGCAATCGCCTCCGCATCGAGACCAAGCTCCATCAAGACCTTCTCGTCGGGCTCATACGCCGTCCGACATTCCGTGCAGATCTTGCGGACGAGGCGCTGGGCAACGATGACTTCAAGAGTCGAGGTCAAGAGGAAGGCCGGAAGCCCCAGATCCAGCAAGCGGGTGATGGCCGAGGGCGCATCATTGGTGTGCAGGGTCGAGAAGACGAGGTGACCGGTAAGAGATGCCTCGATGGCCGTGGCCGCCGTTTCCTTATCGCGAATCTCGCCGACCAGGATCTTGTCGGGATCCTGTCGGAGGATGGTGCGCAGCACCGCTGCGTAGCTGACGCCAATCTCCTCCATCACCGGGATCTGCACGATGCCCTCGAGGTCGTACTCGACAGGATCCTCCACGGTGATGATCTTGACGCTTTCCTCGTTGGCCTCGCTCAACGCCGCGTAGAGCGTCGTGGTCTTGCCCGAACCGGTCGGGCCGGTGACAAGAACGATGCCGTGTGGCAGCCGCAGCACCGAGTCGACGATCGACCTATCGTCATCGCGCAAGCCGATACGCCCAAGCTCCAGCGACACCACCGACCGGTCGAGGATTCGCAGCACGCAGGACTCACCGAACATCGTCGGTAGCGTCGAGACTCGGAGATCTACCGGCCGCCCCCCCACCGCAAGCTCGATCCGCCCGTCCTGCGGAATACGCGACTCGGCGATATCCAGGTCGGCCATGACCTTGACCCGCGAGATCAACGCGATCGCCAAATGCGGCGGCGGCGCTTTGAGTTCGTAGAGCACGCCATCGACCCGGTAGCGGATCTTGAAGTCCTTCTCGAAGGGCTCGAGGTGGATGTCCGAGGCCTTGTCGCGCACCGCCTGATAGAGGATGTAGTTAAGCAGCTTGACCACCGGCGCCGCGGCAGCCATCGCTTCTTTGTCCTCGAGGTCGAAGCCCTTCAAGTCTGTCGACTGCGCCAACTCGTCGACAGCTTGTCCGAGCACATCGGCGGCGCCCGAGCTCTCTTCTCCGTACGCCGCTTCGATCGCATCGCTCAGCGCCGCCGGCACCGTCAGCGCCGGACGCAGGGGGCATCCCGCCGTGAAGGCCAAGTCATCGAGCACAGCAACATTGAGAGGATCCCCCAAGACGATGAGAAGATCCTCTCCTTCCATGCGAAGCGGCAGTGCCCCATAGACCCGGGCGACCCCAGGGTCGACTTTCTGCAGCAGCTCCGGACTGGGTGTTAGCTCCGAAGGAGCGACGTAAACGGCCCCGACCTGAGCCGCTAGCCCCTCCGCGAGCTGCGCCTCATCGATGTAACCGAGCCCCACGAGGATATCCCCAAGGCGCCGGGTAGGCTCATCGCCCTGAATCACCAGCGCCTCCTGGACCATGCCCTCATGGATGAAACCCAGCTCCTTAAGGACCTGTCCGATGAGTTTACGTGCGGCCATGGCAGGACACCCCCTGGAGCTCAAACCCCGAAGAACTCTTCCATCGCGCGCATGTCTTGAGCGGCTTCGACAGCGGTGATCGGCTTGATCTTCTTTTCAGCAACCAACTGCTTGAGATGCTCGTCGAGCAGCATGTTGCCCGAGCGCTTGCCCGTCTCGATCGCGCTGCGGATCTTGTAGGTCTCACCCTTGCGGATGTGATTTTCGATGGCGCTATTCATCATCATGATTTCGAAGCCAGCAACGCGACCGCCGCCTTCCTTCGGCAAGAGCACCTGAGAGATCACCGCAAGTATCGATACCGCAAGCTGGCTCCGGATCTGCTCCTGCTGATCCGTCGGGTACTGATCGATGATGCGGTCGACGGTCCGCACCGACCCGGTCGTGTGCAAGGTTCCGAAGACGAGGTGTCCGGTCTCGGCCGCGGTGATCGCCGCGCTCGTGGTCTCCAAATCGCGCATTTCGCCGAGGAGGATCACGTCAGGGTCCTGGCGCAAAACCCGGCGCATCGCTTCGGCAAAGCTCGGAACATCTTCGCCCACCTCACGCTGCGTGACCTGGGACATCTTGTGCTGGTGGTAGTACTCGATCGGATCTTCGATGGTGACGATGTGCCGATGAAGGTTGCTGTTGATCCAGTCGATCATCGTCGCCAGCGTCGTGGTCTTGCCCGAGCCTGTCGGACCAGTAACCAAGACCAGCCCTCGAGTCCGCGACAAGAGCTCCAACATCCGCGGTGGCAGCCCGATCTGCTCCATCGTCAGCAGCTGATTGGGGATCTGCCGCATCACCAGCCCCAAGTGCCCGCGCTGGCGAAGGGCGCTCACCCGAAAGCGCGCCTTGTCCTCAAAGGCATAGGCGTAGTCGGTCGTCCCCTCGGACTCGAGTTCTTTCATGTGGCTTTCGGGGGTCAACGCCCGCACCAAAGCTGCAGTGTCCTCGGAGCTAAGCTTTGTCTCGCCAAGCTCGACCAGGCGCCCCTGCACGCGCAGCACCGGCGGGCGCCCATACGAGACGTGGAGGTCCGAAGCGCCCTTATCTACGGCGGCCTGCATCAATGACTGGATGTCGAATGCCACGACGTTCTCCTGTTCAGACGGCCGCGACGACGCGCAGCACTTCTTCGATCGAGGTGTGTCCTTCGAGAACCTTGCGGGCGCCGTCCTGGCGGAGACTGAACATCCCCCCCGAGCGCTGGGCGTATTCGCGAATCTTGAGGGTCGGCTCCTGCCGGAAGCACATTTCCCGAAGCTCATCGTCCATGACCATCAGCTCGAAAATGCCCCGGCGCCCAAGGTAGCCCGAGGAGCACTTGTCGCAGCCTTTGGCCCGATACACGGCGCCGCTCAGGTCCGCAGGCCCGATTCCGATCGAGCGCAAGTCGCTGTCCTCGGGAGAATACTCTTCTTTGCAGTGCGGGCAGAGCACGCGAATCAATCGCTGCGCCAGAACCGCCTGAACCGAGGCCGCAACGAGGAAGGGCTTCACCCCCATGTCGACAAGCCTGGTCAAAGCGGACGGCGCGTCGTTCGTGTGCAGGGTCGAGAACACCAGGTGGCCAGTCAGCGCGGCCTGGATCGCGATCTCCGCCGCCTCGCCATCGCGGATCTCACCCACCAGGATGATGTTGGGCGCCTGCCGCAGCATCGCGCGGAGGATCCTCGCAAAATCCAAACCGATCTGCGACTTGACCTGGCATTGATTGATGCCGCTCAGGTGGTATTCGACAGGATCCTCGGCCGTGATGATTTTGACGTCTGGCCGGTTGAGTTCCGACAGCGCCGCATAGAGCGTCGTTGTCTTGCCCGAGCCCGTGGGGCCGGTGACCAGGAAGATGCCGTTGGGACGCTTGATGAGGCGCTGAAAGCGTTCGTAGTCGTCGCCGACAAAGCCCAGCGCTGCCAGGGAGCGCAGGCTCTCTTCGCGATCGAGCAGGCGCATGACGATGGTTTCGCCATGGTTTCCCGGTAAGACCGAAGTGCGGATGTCGATCTCGCGTCCAAGCAAACGCATCTGAATGCGGCCGTCCTGCGGCTTGCGGCGCTCGGCAATATCGAGCGAGGCCATCAACTTGAGACGGGAAGTCAGCGAGGCTTGGAGATTCTTCGGCTGGCGCCCGACCTCGTGCAGCACCCCGTCGATGCGATAGCGCACACGAACGCTGTTCTCGAAGGGCTCGATATGAATATCCGAGGCCCGCTGCTCGAGCGCAGACTCGATGAGCTTGTGCACCAAACGGATGATCGGGGCGTCGGCGTCCTCCTCGGCTCCGGCCGCCGCAGCAGCCCCGGCAGTCGGCCCCGCATCGAGCTCGCCGTAGGCTGCACGCAGTGCGCTGTCGAGCGAGCTGGGCGGCGCCAGCGCCGCTCGCAGCTCGCAGCCGGCCACGAAGCCGAGATTATCCAGGACGAAGATCCGGTCTGGATCATCGATGGCGAGGTAGAGGGCGCCGCCTTTCTGCGCCACCGGCAAGGCCCGGTTTTCCAGCGCCAGCTCGCTCGGAATCATTTCCAGCAGCTGGCTCGCTATCTTGCGCCCAGCCGGATCGACGAAGGGCATGCTGTGCGACTTGGCTACCGCGCTGTAGATCGCGGGTTCGGTAAGGAGTCCGAGTTCTCCGATCGCCTTCGCCAGCGAGCAGCGTCGTGAGCGCGAGAACTGCAGGGCCTGGTCGATCGACGCAAGATCGAGGATCCCCGAGGACTGGAGGTGATTCTGCAGCGCGGAGTCGTTCAAGGCTTCGAGACCGATTCCAAAAGACGCGGGGGGGGCTTAGCAGGCCCTTGCGATAAGCCTGCTAGACCACACTAGACCAAGCTCGATGCCAGCTGGCCCTGCACGTAGACAGCCTTCGCACGGTTATCGCCAAAGGAGTAGCCAAAGGCCTCGAACGAGGGCAGCTCAAGAACCACGAAGTCGGCACTCTTTCCAGCGTGCAAAGTTCCGCGCTCCTCTGCCAGCCCCATGGACTCTGCAGCGTTGCGAGTAATGGCATTGAGACACTCGGCCGGCGTCATCCCGTAGTTGAGGCGGGCAAGGGTCACGATCATCGGCAAGCTCTGGGTGTGGCAGCTGCCCGGGTTGAAGTCCGTCGCCAGCGCCACTTTGGCCCCGGCCTCGATCAGGCGCCGGGCAGGCGCATAGCGGTTCTTGCCCAAGAAGAACGAGGTCCCCGGCAAGAGCACCGCAGTGGTCTCGCTGCCGCCGAGCGCTTCGATCCCCGAATCGGAGACGAAGAGCAGGTGGTCGGCCGAGTCCGCTCCAAGCTCGACAGCGAGCTCCGCGCCACCGAGCGGCGCCAGCTCGTCGACGTGGGCCCGGACCCGATAGCCAAGCTCCTTGGCCCGGCTGAGGATCCTCCGCCCTTGCTCGACAGTGAAGACATGGTCCTCGACAAAGACGTCGCAGGCGTCCGAATAGGGCCTAGCCGCAGGGAGCATCTCCTCGACCAGCAGATCGACGTATTCATCTGGGCGATCGCGATACTCGGGCCCGATCTCGTGCGCTCCGAGGAAGGTTCGATGCAAGCGCATCGGCACCGATTCGGCTGCACGCTCAATCGCGCGCAGACTCTTGAGCTCAGACTCGAGCTCCAGCCCGTAGCCGCTCTTCGCCTCGAGCGCGACCGTCCCCAGAGCCAGAAAGCGCTGCAGGCGTTCGCGCACCAGCTCCACAAGAGCATCCTCATCAATCTCACGCAGCGTGCGCACCGAGGAGAGGATTCCCCCACCGGCCTTGCTGATCTCGACGTAATCGGCTCCGGCGCAGCGCATGCCGAACTCCTTCTCCCGCGTGGCAGCGAAAGCCGGATGCGTATGCGCGTCGACGAAGGCCGGGACCACCACAGGCGCTTGCAGATCGACTGGTTGGGCATCGGCATAGGCCGCCTCCAAATCGCTGCGAGTTCCGGTCGCCAGAACCTTGCCGTCTTGGACAGCGATCGCAGCATCTGGGATCGGCTCGGCACGGCCCAAGGCTTCGCCACGGACAGCCCCTACGGGGCCATCGCTCAGGGGGACGAGTTCACGAATACCAACAAAGAGGGTCACAGGGCTCATGGCCCCGTTCTACGGCCAGCAAGCCTCTGGCAACAGAGTGCAAAAGCCTCAAGCCCTCACGGCCGGCTAGCAGGCCGCCGCCCGTTCCATCAGCTGCAGGATGCGCCGCCGCCCACGAAACACGACCATCTTGACCGCCCCGCTCCGCATCCCCATGCGTTCGGCGAGCTCGCGATACCTGAGCCCCTCGACTTCGACGGCGTGCAGGATGCGCCGCTGCAACTCGGTCAGCTGGGCGTAGGCCGCGACGTACACCCGCAACCAGAGCGAGAAGTTGCGCCGGAGCAACTGACGTTCCTCGCACTCCTCAAGGCGCAGCATTGGGTCCGCACGCTGGGGGCTGACGAAGGCTGCCGCGCCCCCACAGTCTTCGAGCGAGAGGGTCGGCCGACAGCTCTGCGTGCGCATATGGCGCAGGACGACATTGCGCACGATGCGTGCGGACCAGGTCGCAAACGCATGCGGCACGCTCGGTTGGAAGGTATGCCCGTAACGAAAAATGTTGAACAGAGTGTCCTGAACGACCTCACTCTCGTCCGTGATCCGCTCTAGCCGGGCGAGCTCGAAGGATGCCCGCCGCCACAAAAACGGCTGCGCAAGTTCAGCAAGTTCGTTGAAAAGCCTCTGCTGCCGCGTCTCGACAAAGTCCTTCAGCAAGTCCGTGCAGCGCCTCAAATCGACTTCTGCCTGGCTCTGCGTCGTGGCGTGGCTCGTCAGCGGCGAATGAGACAGGGTGGGCTCCAGCATCCTCATGCCCGTCCTCATGCAGGAAGCCTGCCAGGGCGGTCACAGCCCTCGACATTTCCGAAGAGGCCCGGCTAAGCCCCTTCAGGAAAAGAAGATGTATTTTGATCGCATCGGACGCTCGCCCAAGACGAGAACAAGCCGCTGTGCGAAGTGAAACACGCGCCGTGCGCAGCCATGCGATCGAGAACTCCCGCTCAGAGCTGATTCGGCGGAACTCGGCAAAGCGGCGGTCAAAGCACTCAAGCAAAGATGCTCCTCCATCTCGCTCAATTCGCTTCGGTATGAAGTCGAAAGAGAGCGAGATGCAACTCCCTTGGAGCAAGGGCTTGGAAAGGCACGAGATAGAGCTAGATCCGCTTGGACGCATCCCTTCTGCGAGCAGCCTGACCTGGGTCACCGGTGGCCCCAGGCCCCCGTTCCAGGATCCCAGCCTGATCCGCGCCCTGCTCCGCATGGACCCCATCCTTTACCTGCGCTGCTTACGCCTCTGGAGTGCCCACACCCGTTCCGAGCCGGAAGCCGAAGCGCCCCTCCCCGAGACCCTGCTCGAAGAGATCGGCAGTGGGCCGGTGGCACGCATGCTCAGCATCCCCGCCCGGCCCAAACGCTCGCCGAAGGCCCTCTTCGATCTCTGGTGGAGGTCCATCGCCAGCGCCAGCGCCGCGGCCAGCCTCGCCCAGTTCGCAAGCAACGACACAAAGGCGAACCCAAACCAAGTCTTCCTCCACGCCTTGCTGCACAACCTCGGCCGATGGAGCCAGGTGGCCTGCGAAACGGGCCTGGACCAGCAAGCGATGGTCGGCCCCCTGTCCTGGACCGAAGACTGGAAGATCCCAAGCAGCATCCGCACCTGTTGGCTCGCAAGTGAGGCCGGCACCAGCAATACCAGCGACTCGCGCGAACTTGTGCGCTTCGTCCTTGCGGGAAGCGCTCTCGCCGAATTGTCACTATCGGGAAGCGCCCCCCCAAACATCCCGGTGGAGCAGAGGCTGATCGAATCACTCGGCAATGTGGATACCCAGCAACTGCTCAAGGGATTCCCCGACAAGATCGACCGCGTGCTGGCCCCCGCGCGCTTATCGAGCGTCAAACTCAGCGTGCAGCCACAGCCGGAGGAATACGAACGCTTTCCCGATCCGCGTGGCCAGCCCCCCGCCATCGAACGCGCGATCGTCGAGCTGCTAGAGCTGAACGACTGCGACTCCCAGCGCCAGCTGCTCGACAACCTGGTGCATGCAGCCGCCTTCTATTTGGGCTTCGATCGGGCGGTTTTCTTCCAATGGATCGGCAAAGGACGCGAGGGCGTCATCCGAGCCATCTATTCGGCATCCCCAAAGCCCTTGCACTGGCGCAAGGTGCGCCCCAGCCCCAAAGAAACCGTCGATCTCGGCCGGGCTGCTGGCGGAGGCACCCCGCTCATCCTGCGCCGCAGCGAAGGCCAGCCCGATGGACTCACCGTGCGGCTAGGCATCGATGAAGCCCTAGTCGTCCCCGTCTCCGGGGCCAAACAGGTTCATGGCTTCCTCCTTCTCGACCAGGCCTACTCGCCTGACCTGCGCATAGACGCATCGATCGGCATGCGCGCCCTGGCTCTGGCGGGCGTCGCGGGCCAGAACCTGGGTCACCTCCTGCTGCGGAAACGGCAGGAGCGCACCCTCCGCGATGCACATACCGACCACCTCACAGGCCTCTGCAACCGCCGCGCGGCCATGCAGCGCATCTACGAGGAAATCGAAAAAGCCAAGGAAAGCGGCGAGCCCCTCGCGCTTCTCATGCTCGACCTCGACCACTTCAAAAAGGTCAACGACGTCTATGGCCACCTGACCGGCGACAAGGTGCTGGCCGCCGTCGGGCAAGTCATGCGAAATCACATTCGGGAAACCGACCTGGCCGCCCGCATCGGTGGCGAGGAGTTCCTGGTCATCCAACCATCCACGCATCTGGAAGACACTTCGATCGTCGCTGCGCGAATCGCGGGGGCGGTCGAGCAGCGCAGTGAAGACATGGGGACCCGGGTCACGATGTCGGTCGGCGTAAGCGACCTGCGCAAAGGCGACACCGTCGACTCACTCATGGCCCGAACCGACCGCGCCCTCTACGCCAGCAAGGAACGGGGGCGCAACCGCTTCTCCATCGATGCCGAGTGAAGAAAGGAAGAACGAGAGGGCAGAGACGGCGCCCAGGCCGGAGGCCTGGAGCCCCCAGCTCCCGCTGGAGGGCGCGCTTGCTTGCAGCACAGCGAACCGGGCCCGTATCTTGCCACAACCGCGAGCAAGCCAGGAGTAGATGGAATTGAGTGACGAAGCCCAGACGGGTGAGCAAGGGCCGGAGCATCCGGCGAACGACGGGGAAGCTAGTCGACCTTTGCCCTGCTCCCGGGCAGCTCTGCCATCGGGCACCCTCGCCCTGGCGCTGCTCGCCTCAAACCCCTCGCTGCTGGCTGCCGCCGAAAGCCCTTGGGCCGAACTGCTCTTCCTCGGCGGCCTCCTGCTTGCGCTCTTCTGTGGCATCGCTGCGCACGCGCTGCTGCAGTTCTCACCAGCGCGCCTACTCCAGCGACTCGAGAAGCGCTTCGCGGATCAGGAGGATGGCGAAGCTCGACTCGAGCAAATCGAAGAGGAGCTCGACCGCGCCAAGGAATACACGCCTTCGCTCTGGCTCCTGCAGCTCGCAGGGCTCAGCGCCTCGCTCTACAGCATCCTCTCCCACGATGACCACCCTCTGTGGTTCAGTGGCAGCTTGGGAATCGTCCTGCTCTTCCTGCTGGCGGTGCTGGTCACAGCCTACATTCCCGACCGCCTGGCCAAGACGCGAGCCGAACCCATCGTCTGGGGCCTATTGGCAACCATTCGCACCCTGCACTGGATCACCTGGCCAGTGACCAAGCCGCTGCACCTCATCGCCCTCTTCGTGGTGAGGAACCTCCTTGGGCTACGCAGCCAGGACGAAAACGGCGCCGAAGGTGAAGACCTCGCTGACGAGATTCGCGCCGCGGTCGAAGACAAGGACGAGAACGAATCTCTCGCCGACGAAGCCAAGGACTGGATCGAGAACATCGTCGACTTCAAGGACGAGGATGTCGCTGGCGTCATGACCCCGCGCACCGACATCGTCGCCATCGACGCCGAGAAGAACTTCCGCGAAGCCGTGCGCCAGGCGGTCGACGCCGGGCACTCGCGCCTTCCCGTCTTCGAAGAGACTCTCGACAAGATCGTCGGCATCTTCTACCTGCGAGACGCGATCAAGGTCATGGCGACCGAGGACGCCAGCCGCATGACCGAGCCGGTCACTCAGCACGTGCGCGAGGCTTACTTCGTCCCCGAGAGCAAGGCGATCGGCGACCTGTTCCGGGAGTTCAAGTCGCGCCGCTTGCACATCGCGATTGTCGTCGATGAGTATGGAGGAACCTCCGGAGTCGTCTCCCTCGAAGACGTGATCGAAGAAATCGTCGGCGAGATCGTCGACGAGTTCGACGAAGAAGAAGAGCCGGCACTACATGTCGTCGAAAAGGGCAAGACCCTCGAAGTCGATGCCCGCCTGCACGTCAGCGATTTCAACGAAGAGCTGAGCGTCGAAGTCCCCGAGTCGGACGACTACGAAACCATCGGCGGCTGGGTCTTCAGCCACCTGGGTCGCATCCCGCAGACGGGGGACAGCTTCGAGACCGAGCAGCTGGAGATCACCATCCTCGCCGCCGACCCGCGTCGTATCGAACGCTTGCGCGTCAAGGTGCTCGATCGAGAGAAGACGCAGACTTGAAGCGCACGCAGCGCACCTGCGGCATCGTCGTCCGCCGCAGCGAATGGAGCGAGAGCAGCCGCATCGTCAGCCTGATCACTCGCGAGCACGGGCGGCTGTCCCTGCTGGCAAAGGGCGCACAGCGGCCAAAGAGCCCCTTCCTCGGCGCCATCGACCTCTTCCACGTCGTCGAGGCCAGGGTCAAGATCCAAGAGCGCCGCCAGCTGCAGCTCGTCTACGGCATGAAGGTGCTGCAGGGCAATCGCCCCTTCCGCAAGGACCTGCTGCGCTACCGCCTCGCCTGCCACACCAGTGAGCTGATGCGGCTAGCGCTGCCGGAAGGACGCCGCGACGACGAACTCTTCGAGCTGTTCTGGCAGGCGCTGCGCTGGTTCGGAGCGGCGCCGCGCCCCAAGCTCCTGACCCTAGAAACCCTGTTCCGCCTGCGCTTTCTCCAAGCCCTCGGCGCCCTGCCAACCCCAGGACTCTGCCCCCAGAGCGGCAGAGAGCTTCCTCGCACAGGCCAAGTCCGCTTCGACCCCGAGCATGGCGGCTTCCTCGTCCGCGAGACAGGCCCCGGCCGCCAAGTCCCCGCCCGCCTCCCCTGGCTCGCCGGCGAAATCCTCGCCCTCGACCCAAGCGAACTCATGCGCCTAGACCCACCAGCAGCCCCCCTGCGCCAGCTACACCGCCTCCTCGTCGAGCTGGTCGAGTGGCAACTGGGAAGCGCCCCGCTCGCCCCACTACCACCGGAGCTGCACAGGTCCTAGCAGGGAGTTCGCACTCCGCTCAGCGCAGCCAAAGCTTGGCAGCGCCCTGCTCACAGGTGACCCTGTACCACTGAGGTCGTCTGATCGGGGCAGTTTGCTACCCTGCTCGGACACCGGCGACCCGGCGGGAGCGACCTACCGCCCCCTGAGCCTCGAGCT
>PDSF01000069.1 GCA_002748355.1 Planctomycetota bacterium
AAGTCGGTGGAGAAGGCCTCGAAGACCTCAAAGGTGTGTCCCCGGACCAGGTTGAGCTTGCCGGTGTGGAGGTTCAACAGGCCTGCCGGGCCCCGGTGGCGTTGCTTCGCGACGTTGCGGGGCAGGCCCAACTCGTACACGTTGAGGATCCGTTTGAGACGCTTGTGGTTGACCACCAAGCCATCGACCTCAAGCAGTTCGGCCTGGAGGCGGCGCCACCCGTAGGATGGGTTGTCGACGATGATCCTTCGGATGGCGACGAGCACCGACGCGTCGCGCTCGCTCTGAGGCACCGCGTGGCGGCGGTCGAAATAGGAGCTGCGCGGAAGGCCGCAGGCGGAGAGGCAGCGGTTGAGGCCATGCTCGCCCCGGTGCTCATCCACCCATTGGACCTTCTGGTCCATCGTCAGCTCCTCGAGGAAAAATTTCGCATCAACGCGAGCTCCACCTCCTTTTGTCCCAACATCCTCTCGAGCTGCTCGATCTTGCGCTCGTACGCCTTCTCCGACTCCCGGCTGGAGAAGACCTCGTGACCATGCGCCAGCAGGTACTTCTTCCAGCCCGAGAGCGTCACGGGGTGGACACCATGCTGACGGGCCACCTCAGCATCCGTTGTGGCGGACTGCAGGGCGTCGAGGACCACCTGGAACTTGAACTTTGGGGGATACGATTTCTTCTTGGCCATGAGCCCCTCCTGGGGGCAAGCCTACCTCCTTCGGGAGCGATCTCTTAGCCTATGGGGTGGTCCGGACAAGCGGGTCCGTTTCCATCCTCGACGCGGCCCGCTCCGAGCAACGGGCTCGAGTCGATGAGGACTCGCAGTCGCTTGTGATCGAAGCCCTTCGTCTCCCGGGCGACCTCGATCGTCCGCTCCAGCAGCACCTGGGCGAACCCACCGGCCATAGCTCGAACGCGGAAGTTGTAGACGGTCCCCTGGCTGAAGAGCGGCTTCTCGATGCCGAGGCAGCCGAGTACGACCTGCCACCGCTGATCCACCACCGTCAGTGTCGGGACCTCGTGGTCGGCAACGCCAAAAGCCACCTGCAGAACCATCGCCATGGCCTTCTGCCGGAGGTTCTCTGGCGGCCGGCCCTGGCCCCAGTTGGTGTGCAGACCGCGGAGCGCCTCAACGACATCGTCGTTGAACAGGAGGTCTCGATTGTGTCGCAGGAACCCCCACAGCCGCTGCTTCTTGCAGAGCCGCAAGACCATCTTCTCCTGCGTTGTCAGATCACTCGTCCAGCTGTCGCTCATTCGCCCTGCCTCCTTGTAGGGCTATGAGATCACGGGAGATCCTCTCTGTCGATCCCTCAGCTAACGAGAGCAGACCTGATCGGTGAAGGGAGAAGCGGTTCTCTCCTCCCTTGGCGTGGTCGTCGTTGCCGAGGGTTTCGCGATCGCGCCATACGTCGCCTCGAGG